>NZ_AYPQ01000004.1 GCF_000633635.1 Enterococcus crotali
TCAGTTTTCAAAGGTCTACTGTGTTACCTCGCAGCAACTTTTATATCATAYCAAATCTTCGATTTGATGTTCAACACTTTTTTWWAAAAAAGTTTCAAGTTTTTCTGCTTGATGTTATCGAATGTTTCGCGACAACTTCATTAGTTTATCAGGTTGTTTGTTATTTGTCAACAACTTTCTTCCTGATTTTTCAAGTTTTTTTGAACTTGATTTGTTATTCTATTCTCGTTCTGTCGTCAGTGTTTCTTGCGACAACTTCACTAGTTTATCAGGTTAGCCATTGTTTGTCAACAACTAATTTTCTGATTTCCAAAGTTTTTTCGTCTTTGGATTGTTATATTATTTTTGTCGTTTGGCGTGTTACCTCAGTGCCTTGCGACAAGATATAATATAACAAGTTTTTTGTTATTGGTCAACCATTTTTTTGAAAAAAAAGGAAAAAGTTTTCATTCAGTTTTCTTACCATTAACTATAGATTCGTTTTTAGGGGAAATTGATGATCAAATAACAACATTTGTACAATATAAGGCACCAATAGCGATTGTTAAGCCAGAGAAAATGAAAATAGTTCGAATTTAGTTCCGTTAAAATCTTTTGCACTTCCTACATTAATGAACCCATTCTGTTGGTAAAAGTCAATCAACTTCTTATTACTCCCTAAACAATCTAATCGCAACTCAATTACTTGGCCTCTAAATTTTTGTTTTAATTCAGTCAGTAATTCTTTCCCATATGCTTTTCCTCTATAGTTTGGGCGGATGATCACTCGATGAAGATAGCAAGCTGCTTGATCGATACCAATTTCCCCCCAAAGTAATCTGTCCCATTCTGTTGGGATTTTCCAAGCTGCTGCCATTCCTGCCAATTCTTTCTTTCTATTATAGAAGAAAAATACTTCTCCCTTTTCTACTGCTTCCGTTAATCCGTGCTTATCCTCTCCTTGTAATACATCTGACCACTGATCACTTCCTGTTTCTTTTAACCACTCAGCACTTTCTTTCAATAGAGTCATAGCCGTAGTTGTATCCATTATTGTTGCTTGCTTTAATGACATAAGATTTTCCTCCTAACTAATACTTTGTAAAAAATAGAACAAAACTAAAGGATAGCTTTGTTCCGACTTTTAATTTTTAAAATAAAAGGATTGTAGAAACTAAGCCTCTTACTTATTTATATAGCTTGCCTAAGTTTAAAACATCGGTACTCCCTGAATATCATAATTAGCTAATAGATTCTTTAACTCAGATGGTTTTTCCCACACGTATCTGTTACTGATTGCAGGAGTCACATGATCTTCGTTCATTTCAAATACAAATAAAGGCATATTTTCAGCATCTGTATGTGCATTTGTTAGCTCGACTAAACTAATTGAAGTAACATCTAGTTGAATTTCTTCTTTAAAAAGCTGCAACATACTAGCTAATCCCGTCATATCTTCAGAAACTTTTGCTGTAACAAATGCCATTGACTCACCCACTGGATGAACAAGAAACTTTTTCGAACCGTCATTTAGGTTCAGTATAATAGTACCAGCGACTTTTTTGTTAGACAAAACATCCACCTCAATTAATTTTTGTTTTCAGAAACTAGGAAAATTGTACCATATTTTCTGAAAAAAAACAGAATTATTTCTCAAGCAATTTATCCATTGCTTCATCAGTCCATACTTGAAGCTCTTTTTCTAATGTATCAAAGCCGATTTTTTTATTTTTATTGGTAAAGTATTTTTTTCGTCGATGGTTGGGTTGCTGGGTTTGTGCTTCTAATGTTCTCAAAGATAAACTGATTTTTTTTGAGTACTCATCGATGTCGATAACTTGTACTTTGACTTTTTGGCCAACTGTTAATAAACTATGAATATTTTTTGTATATCCTGCTTGCACCTCTGAGACATGGATTAGCCCTTGCGTTGTATCACTTAATGAAACAAAAGCACCATAAGGTTGTAATCCTGTGACTGTTCCATTAAGAATCATTCCTATCTTGTATTCCATCTTATTTATCCTCTTTTCGTTATTCCCGTCAAAATGATTTTCTCATTTAAAATGATATCATGTTTCCGTTAAAAAGTGCATGAATTTATTTCTGCTACTACATTATTGATTCTTTTTGTTCATATTTTATTGAAAGTCCATTATACTATAGTTACAACTTAATTATCGAGAAATGTTTTTAATAGAAAGGAAGAATTGAATGGTAGAATTTGATACAGTCTATAACCGCCTCAACACGAATTGCATTAAATGGGATTCGATTGAAGATACTTATGGAGAAAGTGACTTGTTGCCTTTGTGGATAGCTGATATGGACTTCAAAGCAAACCCACCTGTTCTAGACGCACTGAAGAAAACAGTTGAACAAGGTCTTTTGGGCTATTCACCTGCCCCCGACTCTTTGTATGAAGCAATTCAAGAGTGGCAAAAACGTCGTCATGATCTTTCAGTCAGTAAAGAAGCGATTCTTTTTAATAGTGGCGTCGTTCCAAGTCTTTCAATAGCAATTCAAGCCTACACCAAACCAGGTGATGCTGTCTTAATCCATGATCCAGTCTATCCTCCATTTGCAAAAGTTGTTGAGCAAAATAATCGAAAGCTTGTCCGCAGCCCCTTAATGATTGAACAAGGTCGCTTTATTATGGATCTTGAAGAGCTAGAAAAACAAATTATTGCCGAAGATGTCCGACTTTTTATTTTATGTAATCCTCACAACCCAGGAGGACGTGTTTGGACAAAAAGTGAGCTTGAAGCTTTTGGTAAATTATGTGCAAAATATGATGTACTTGTTATTAGTGATGAGATCCATCAGGATTTGATTTTTGCGCCTCACGTATTCACGACTTTTACAAATGTTCATCCAACATTCAAAGATTTCTCGATTACTCTAACAGCCGCAACAAAAACATTTAACCTTGCCGGCATCAAAAACTCAATGATTTTTATAGAGAATTCTAATTTACGAAAAAAATTCATTGAAGTGCAAGAACGTAACTTTCAAAATGAAATCAATATATTTGGATATGTTGGAACTGAAGCTGCTTATCACAATGGTGACGCTTGGTTAGAAGAGCTATTGATTTATCTAAAAGAAAATATCGATACCGTATCAAATTTTATCGAAAATGAACTGCCCAAAGTCAAGATCATGCAACCAGAAGGAACATATTTGATGTGGCTAGATTTTTCAGCTTTCGACCTGACAGATGCTCAGTTACAAAATCAACTAATCCATAAAGGAAAAGTTGTGCTGAATGCAGGAATTACTTTTGGTCCGCAGGGAACACAGCATATGCGCTTGAATGTCGCTTGTCCAAAAGAAACTTTATTGGAAGGCTTACGTAGAATCAAACATTCCTTTGAGTAAAAAAAGCGAAGCCTAAACTGTAATCGTTTAGGCTTTACTTTTTTGTCTATTGTATGCTTCTTATTCGCTGATTTCTACTTTTTCGATGACTACGTCAAACGTTGGGCGATCTTGAGAGTCTCTTTGAACTCCACCGATTTCATCCACTACGTCCATGCCTTCTACAACATGACCAAAAACAGTATGACGGAAGTCTAACCATGGTGTTCCACCTTTTTTATAGGCTTCGATCACTTCTGTTGGAAAGCCTGCGCCTTCCAATTGACCAAACATATTCGCTGGTACATTTTGATTGTTGACGATAAAGAATTGGCTTCCATTAGTGTTCGGTCCGGCATTTGCCATTGATAGCGCACCGCGTAGGTTAAACACATCTTTAGAAAACTCATCTTCAAACTTCTCACCATAAATGCTTTCGCCACCCATACCTGTTCCAGTAGGATCGCCACCTTGAATCATGAAATCAGGGATAACACGGTGAAAAATCACTCCATCGTAATAACCTTTTTTTGCCAATTGAACAAAATTTTCAACTGTTTTTGGTGCATGCTCTGGGAAAAGTTGAACTGTGATATCCCCTCGGTTCGTTTTTATCACGGCTTTCGGGCCTTTAACATTTGCTAAATCTAATTGTGGAAATTCTGACATCGTTATTTCCTCCTCATTAATTTTTACTTCCTTATGATATCATAAACAACTTCACTTGAAAATTCTATTATCTTTGATAATCTTTAAGAGAAGCCTTTTTTCACAAACTCCTACTTGCTTTTTTCGCTTACAAGTGATATTTTGTGAAAACGATATACAATCATTTTTGATTTTATCTTCATAGATGAAAACTTTTTTATTATAGAATCTGGAGGGAAATTTGATGTCTGAATCAAAAAATATATATGATCTAACAATCGTCGGCGCAGGTCCCGTTGGTCTGTTTGCCGCTTTTTACGCAGGAATCCGTAAGGCAAAAACTAAAATTATTGATAGTTTGCCTCAGCTTGGTGGACAATTGTCTACCCTTTACCCCGAAAAATATATTTATGATGTCCCGGGGTTTCCAGCAATCAAAGCAAGTGAGTTGATCGAAAATCTAGAAAGACAAATCACTCCTTTTGCTCATGATATTTTTTTGGAAGAAGAAGTGAAAAATTTAGTTCAAGAAGATGGCTACCTACGTATCGAAACGTCAAAGGGTATTCACTATTCCAAAGCGGTGATTTTTGCCATTGGAAACGGCTCATTTCAACCTAGACGTTTAACTATTGATGGTGCAGCCGAATTGGAAGGCAACCATGTCCATTATTATGTAACAGATATGAATAAATTTTCTGGCAAAAAAGTGGCTATTGCTGGTGGTGGTGATTCCGCTATCGACTGGGCTTTAATGTTGGAGCCCATTGCCGAAAAGGTTTCGATCATCCATCGTCGACCTGAGTTTCGTGGTCATGAACACAGTGTAGATAATTTAAAAAACTCAGAAGTTGCTATCTATACTCCATATGTCATCGATCAGCTATTAGTTGAAGATGATTCATTCAAGGGAATTCAACTAAAAGAAACAAAAGCTGATAATTTTGAAAAATTAGAGCTAGATTCTTTGATCATTAATTATGGATTTACGTCCTCTTTGAGCCATCTAAAAGAATGGGGCTTAGATGTTAGCCGAAATGCGATAGAAGTAAACTCTGATATGTCAACAAATATTCCAGGTGTCTACGCTGTTGGCGATATTTGTAACTACGATGGCAAAGTAAAATTGATTGCAACGGGCTTTGGTGAAGCGCCAACAGCTGTGAATAATGCATTACATTTTATTAAACCTGATACTAGAGCACAACCTATGCACAGTACTAGTTTATTTGAAGGAAAAGAAGCTAAGATGCTTTAAAAAAAAGGAGTGTGGAACAAAACTAAACATCAGTTTTGGTGTGCACTCTAAAACCGAATAAACGGCGAGAAAAAAGCAGCTCCTTCGGAAATAAGCTGGAATTCACAAAAATTTGAAGAGCAATTTTCGTAAATTCCCTCTTATTTCTCGGAGCTAAACACTTTTGTCTCGACCTCTTTTTTAACTATTCATATCTTCTTGCCAAAGTAAAATGGCTTTTTTTACATTCTCAACTAACTCTTCAGGTGTGCGCCCAACAATCCGCTCCCCTTCAAATAAGACAAAGAACGTTTGGGCACAAAGAACACATTCGTTCATACAAGAATAGGAGACAATATCGCCGTTTTCTTCAATAAACGGATCATTCATTAACAGTTCTGCGCCCTTAGCTAAGTTTTGTTCACAACATTCTATAAGTGGGTTCATTAATCTTCTCCTTGCATTTTTCTCTTTAAATAGTATACCATTGATGTAATCTAAGTTTAAAAATGATGCATTGGAGGTTTTTTATTTTGGTGATAAAAGGAGAAACATTAGAGAAAAAAGCACGGCAGCTATTGAAAGACCGTGGAGTTGAGATAGAAGATTTAGCAGAATTGGTTTTATTTTTACAGAAACCTTATATCGAAAATCTTGATTTAGCGACCTGTATTGAAAATATTGACGGTGTTTTGTCTAAACGTGAAGTACACAACGCGATCATCACTGGTATTCAGTTAGATATTCTGGCTGAAGAAAAAAAATTACTTCATCCTTTACAAGAAATTCTAGAAGAAGATGAGGGACTTTATGGTATTGATGAAATTTTAGCACTTTCGATCGTTAATGTTTATGGATCAATTGGCTTTACGAATTACGGTTACATCGACAAAGTAAAACCTGGGATCTTAGCTAAATTAAATTCTCATGAAGGTCCGCAAGTTCATACTTTTTTAGATGATATCGTTGGTGCGATTGCTGCTGCGGCGGCTAGTCGTTTAGCCCACTCTCAACCGGATAAGAGTAGCATCACACAATAAGTATTTAAACTAAAAAATAAGAGCAGATCAGCCATCTACCATCAGTTGACATGGTAGCAAGGTTCAAGATCCTGCTCTTTTTATATTTTTAACAGCGTTTCAATTGCTTCATGAGTAATCCTTCTATTATAATAAGTTTAAAGTATATGACATCCTCTTATACTTATGTTTAAAGCTACCACTATAGGTAACAAGAGTTACTTCTGATTTTGATGAGCACATTTTTCAGTCGTTGATTTTCTTCCCCAAAGATAAATCAAATGCCTATAGTGGTAAGCTTTATCCAATATATCCCACTTCATTCAATCATACTCATCTCCCTATACAAGTACGATCAACCAGGATACTTAAACAAGAGATAGAAGCAAAAAATAAAAAAACGGTATCAGAATTCCTTCCAACACCGCTGTATCGTTCAATAAGTAAACGCTGGCATGTTCATTATCTCGTGTATTTTTAGGGGTAGATATTTTCCTAAAAATTGAGTACAATAAATCATGTCAGTGCTTTTGCATTGACGAGGGCAACTTGATTGGTCAGTGTCTTGACTCATCAGGCTTCGTAGTTTGGCGGCCACCAAACTGTGAAGTGCCTTTTTTATTTTATTATTTTCGCTTCTATCATGTACCCATTGTACAAGATGAGTGAATGTTTCGTCAATGCTGATTCTGCTTTATTTTTTTGTGAAAAATCGACTTTTCCTCGAACAAATAGGCAGCGGAAGCCTTTTCTCAATGATTTTATATTATTAGTTAACTAATAATTAGTTTCGTTTTTGAACGAGCTACTTTGATTATTGATTGGTTGACACCGTCATCTTAAGTGCTTGTAGTGCATCAAAATGTTGAATAGTATAAACAATCGTTCCTTCTTGCCAAACCACTGAATTATTTTGATAACTATCACTTGTGCCGGCTGTTAAAGAAATCTGCCTCTAGATTGGGGAGCTGGTAACATCGCTGTTTCCAAATAGGCAACAGCTTCTTTAGCTAATGGCTCAGCTACCTCCCCACCAATATTGGAAGCTCGAACAACTAAACTCCAATTTCCTTCTTGCCAAGATAAATAACTGGAACCTGCAGCGCCTTGTTGATAACCTGTGATCCCATAGCCTAAATCAATCTGTCTTCCCCCATTATCGATGATTTGATTAACTGCATTGGCCGCTTCATCATTAGAAGTATAAGATTTTTTTTCAAATGAAGCAATCGGTTGTAAGTCATTGACTACAGTATCATTGACTGTGATCCCATGATCTTCAGCATAATATAAAATTCTGAAATTTTCTTGATCAGCAGCTCTTGTTGTTGCAGCCGTTAAATATTCAGGTGTTTTGCTTGTTAATATCGCTTGCGGTAAACGATTGTTTGGAAAATCTTTACTTAGCTGACTCAGAACAGTCTCTGCTTGTTTTGCAGGTGTGTTATTTTCTGATTTTACAGCAGATTGGCTTTCACTTGTTTTTGTTTCGGATGTAGTTGAAGATTTTGTTGAACTTTGGCTGGTACTGGATTTTGTTGTACTACTATTAGTTGATGTGGTTGTTTGGCTTGTTTTTTCGGTACTTTTAGCTGTAGTTGAACTTTCAGCAGTCTTGCCTTTTCCTCCACAAGCAGCTAGCGATAATCCTGCCACTAATATAAATGAATAAATAAGTTTCTTCTTCATCTTTTTCCCTCCTGTTTATTCTTTTCTTTAGTTTATCATCAAATAACAGAATACTCACTTCATATGATTTTTTTAGTTAGAGTAAATATCTATCACTTCTAAAGATGCTGATAGAATATTATTCTTGTGAAATAACATCCAATGTCTCTTAAGACCTCTAACCAACTACAGTTACTTAAGAACACAAAAAAAGAGAACGCATATTCCATCTTCGAAACGTCCGAAGACGCCGATAGAATACCATTCTCGTGGGTTTGGCACCCAATGGGTCGTAAGGGGCTCGAACCCATGACCCGCTGATTAAGAGTCAGCTGCTCTACCAACTGAGCTAACGACCCAAATAATTAGTACTTAAATATTGTAGCACTTGAAGAGTGTTTATTCAAGAGGAAACGTCAGACACAACGAAATAAATTACGAGCGTTTTATCTCATTGCATCTGACCTTTTTTACTCCCCTTGTTCTTTCTTTACAGGACAAGTTGTATGACAGTCATCACAACTCTTACCTTTTTTAAAACGAGAATAGACAACGTATCCAGCGCCGCCAAAAATCAATACTGCTAAAATCAAAGTTGCCATATCCTTACCCTCTTTCTAACGTTGCCATCGTGACAACTGCTTCTTCAGCTGTTTTAGGTTTTCTAACTAAATAATAGCCCATAATAACAACTAGGAGACCTGCAACAAATACCCCGGCACCTACTTGACCATTTTCAAAGATAACATGTCCGAATTGGTAAATGATAAAACTTACTACATAAGCTAAACCACATTGATAGCCGATCGCTCCCCATGTCCATTTCCAATCGCCCATTTCTCTACGAATCGCACCAATTGCTGCAAAACATGGTGCACACAACAAATTGAACACCAAGAATGAGTAAGCTGCAACTGGAGTAAAAGCTCCTTGTAGCGCAGACCAAACCTCTACACCATCTTCAGAAACCTCGCCTAGATGACCAAATAAAATACCGAACGTCCCAATCACATTTTCCTTGGCAACCAAACCTGTAATCGTTGCAACAGCACCTTGCCAAGTTCCCCATCCGAGAGGTGTAAATAATGGTGCGATAACTTTGCCTAAGTTTGCTAGAATACTTTGATCTTCAGCGGCTTCTTGCAACGTAAATGTATACGTAGAAGTAAACCAGATAATAATACTCATTACAAAAATGATCGTTCCAGCTTTTTTCACAAATGATTTACTACGGTCATACGCATGACGGAGAACACCACGCAATTGCGGCATATGATACGCTGGTAATTCCATAATAAACGGTGCTGGGTCACCTGAAAATGAACGAGTTTTCTTCAAGGCAATGCCTGATAATACGATGGCAGCAATCCCAATAAAATAAGCCGACGGAGAAACCCAACTACTCTTAGGAAAGAAAGCACCCGCAATCAACGCGATGATCGGCAATTTTGCAGAACAAGGCATAAAAGTTGTAACCATGATCGTCATTTTACGATCCTTTTCATTTTCAATGGTCCGACTTGCCATCACGCCAGGAACGCCACAGCCTGTCGCAATCAACATAGGAATAAAAGATTTACCTGATAAACCGAATTTTCTAAACAAACGATCCATCACAAAAGCAATCCTCGACATATAGCCACAATCTTCTAAGAATCCCAAACATAAAAACAAAACAGCTAACTGAGGTAAAAATCCCAAAACAGCTCCTACTCCAGCAATAATACCATCCAGAATCAAGCTTTGCATCCAAGGTGCTACTTGCCAACTGACTAACAGTCCCTCGACATAATTTGGCACGAGGTTTCCGAACAATTCGTCATTGATCCAATCAGTTCCCATCGTCCCCACAGTTTGAATTGCTAAATAATAAACAAACCACATGATCAAAGCAAAAATCGGCAAGGCCAGCCAACGGTTCGTTACGATCCGATCAATTTTATCACTTGTACTAAATGTGACTTCATTTTTTTCAATCGCACAAAGAGCTGTTAAACGAGTAATAAATTCATATCGCTCATTAATTACGATCGATTCACTATCATCCCCAAAAATTTGCTCTGTAATCTTAATGATTTCTTCTATTTCTTTTTGCTGAAGAGTGCTCAATTCTAATTCGTTCTGAACTCTAGCATCTCTTTCAAATAATTTAATGCTGTACCAACGGGCTTGCTTTTCTATCACGCTATTTCCTAAAACATCCATAATTTCATTTAATGCGGCCTCTAGGCGATTGTCATAGGTTGGATAGTTAAGCTCTTGTGGGAAAACTTCCGTTGTTTTAACGGTTCTTTTCATCAGTTCATCTAGTCCACGATTTTTTAAAGCACTTATACCGACTACATCTACACCTAAGCCGTAAGAAAGTTTTTCAATATTGATTTTTCTGCCAGTCTTATCTAAGATATCCATCATATTCAATCCGACAACCACTGGAATCCCTGTTTCCATCAATTGAGTTGTCAGGTATAAATTTCGCTCTAAGTTCGTTGCATCAACAATGTTGACAATGATGTCTGGACTGCCGCTAAGTAAGTAATCTCTGGCAACGACTTCTTCTGGGGTATAAGGTGAAAGTGAATAAATACCTGGTAGATCTTGAATCGTCAGTGCTTTATTTTTTTTCAGCTTGCCTTCTTTTCGCTCCACCGTAACGCCTGGCCAATTTCCTACATATTGATTTGCTCCTGTTAATGCATTGAAGGCTGTTGTCTTGCCGCTATTTGGGTTTCCCGTCAATGCAATATGCTGTTCTTTCATTCTCTTATCCCTCTTTCTGTACTAAAACCAGTTCTGCTTCATTTTTCCTCAACGTCAATTCATAGCCACGAAGGTTGATTTCAATTGGATCACCCAACGGCGCCATTTTCCTAACAAGAAGCTCTACCCCTTTTGTCAGTCCCATGTCCATCAAACGCCTTTTAACTGCGCCTTGTCCATGAATTCCAATGACTCGTGCTTTTTCTCCGACTGTTAATTGATCTAAAGACTGCCAACTTTCTTCGCTGACACTTTTTTCTACTATTATAATTTGTTTTAATACAGATTGATTGATTGCAATTCGGCTATTATGTAGAAGAACAATGCCGTTGTCACCAGAGTAATTCACTAAGACAACCTTCCCACCTGGCACAAGACCAAGATTATTCAGGTGTTTCTTCGCAAAACCCTCTGCTTGGATTTCATCAATCGCATAAACCTTATTTAATGTTGCCTGTGCCAGTGTTAACATTGCATTACCTCCTAAATTTAAAAGCTAAACGAACTCACATCATCTTATCCAGAATAGAAACACATGAGCGTGTCGTCTTTGAACACAATCAGGTTTTATCTTTTCCAGAGAGCTTCAATTCTTACATCCTTAGTCTTGATGAGTGGTTGAGTTTGAAACTACAGATGATGAGTAACTTGTAAAGCTAACCATATTCAATACTTGTGAAAAAATTTCATTAACATCCTCAATGATACTGATAATCGTTCTCATTAAGTATACCTGTTTGTGAGACTTAAATCAATCTTCTTTCTACCTATAGTAAGAAACTTTTTGCCAAACAAAATCGCCTCGTTTTCATTAGTGTGTCTCTTGCTAGTGCCCCACTATATCTTGTGCCTCTCACATTAAGATTTCCAATCTAAAATTTAATAAATTTCTTTTTTAAGCATAAAAATGACGATAATAACCGCTCAAATCTAGAGATTACGTGCTTTCATATTTCTTTCAAAAACACAAAACATGGTATTCAATCAAAAATTGACCACAATATGTAGTGCCTAAGTGTTGACTTTTTTCGTGAGAGATTTATACTAGTGAAGTAAACTAATTGAGGGGGAATTAAAAATGAACGTAAAAATCTTTTCTAAAAATAATTGTATCCAATGTAAAATGGCAAAACGCTTTTTGAGCGAGAATAATATAGCATTTGAAGAAGTAAATATCGATATCCAACCAGACGCAATCGACTGGTTAAAAGAACAAGGATTCCAAAGTGTTCCGGTTATCACTTCTGATGCTACAACAGTTGTAGGATTCCGTCCTGATCAATTAAAACAATTGGCTAGCTAAAATGAAAATTGTTTATTTTTCAGTCACTGGACAAACGAGACGCTTCATTAAAAAATTGGATTTAGCAGCTTGCGAAATTGAGCCTGCGAATCCTTTTTTTGAGATAAATGAGCCTTTTGTCTTAGTCGTTCCTACTTATGACCAAGAAATCACTGAAGTAGTGAACGATTTTCTTGATTACAAAAGCAATCGAGAATACTTGCAAGGCGTAGCTGGAGGCGGCAACCTCAATTTCGCAGAATTATACGTATATACAGCCAAAGACATAGCACGTGATTACAACGTTCCAATGCTTTTTGCTTTTGAATTTAGCGGCACGAACGAAGACGTAGAATCCTTTAAGAAAGTAGTGAATGAACTTGAGTCTAAAAGAAATTAAAGATGTTAGCTATTTTAAGCTGAATAATGAGATCAACCGTCCTGTTGATGGACAAATTCCTTTACACAAGGATAAAGAAGCATTGGAAGCTTTCTTCAAAGAAAATGTCCTTCCCAATACAAGAACCTTCAATACTATAGAAGAGAAAATCAATTACTTGATTGAAAATGATTATTTAGAAACTGCATTTATCGAAAAATATTCTATGGCTTTTATTGAACAATTATACACATTTCTTGATGAACAGAATTTTGAATTTAAATCATTTATGGCAGCTTACAAGTTTTATTCACAATATGCGCTTAAAAATAATGAAGGAACTGAATACTTAGAAAGCTATGAAGATCGTGTGGCTTTCAATGCACTGTATTTTGCTGATGGCAATGAAGAATTGGCTTTGGTTTTAGCCGATGAAATGATTCACCAACGTTACCAACCTGCGACACCATCTTTCTTAAACGCTGGACGTAAACGTCGTGGTGAGCTTGTTTCTTGTTTCTTGATCCAAGTGACAGATGATATGAACAGCATTGGTCGTTCGATCAACTCGGCTTTACAATTATCACGTATCGGCGGCGGTGTGGGTATCACATTAGCAAACTTACGTGAGGCAGGCGCACCGATCAAAGGATACGAAGGCGCTGCTAGTGGCGTGGTTCCTGTTATGAAATTATTCGAAGATAGCTTTAGCTATTCTAATCAATTAGGTCAACGTCAAGGTGCTGGAGTTGTTTACCTTAACGTTTTCCATCCAGATATCGAAATGTTCCTTTCAACGAAAAAAGAAAATGCGGATGAAAAAGTTCGTGTGAAGACTTTATCTTTAGGTGTCGTTGTTCCTGATAAGTTTTATGAGTTAGCTCGTAATAATGAAGATATGTATTTATTCAGCCCATACAGTGTAGAACGTGAATATGGCGTGCCTTTCTCTTATGTTGATATTACAAAAGAATACGATAATCTAGTGGCTAACCCTAAAATTCGCAAACGTAAAATCAAAGCGCGTGATTTAGAAAATGAAATTTCTAAATTGCAACAAGAATCTGGTTACCCATATATCATCAATATCGATACAGCCAATAGAAGCAATCCAGCTTATGGCAAAATCATCATGAGTAACTTATGTTCAGAAATTTTACAAGTTCAAACACCTTCTGTTTTAAATGGCAAACAAGAATATGAAACACTTGGTACAGACATTAGCTGTAACTTAGGTTCAACAAATATCGTCAACTTGATGGACAGTCCTGATTTTGGTAAATCTGTTCGTGCAATGACACGTGCGTTAACTTTTGTGACTGATGCCTCTGATATCGATGTCGTTCCTTCTATTCAAAACGGCAATAAACTAAGTCATACGATTGGACTTGGCGCAATGGGTTTGCATACTTTCTTTGCTAAAAACCATATGGAATATGGTTCTAAGGATTCATTAGATTTTACCAATGTGTACTTTACTTTATTGAACTACTGGACTCTAGTAGAAAGTAATAACATTGCAAAACAATACAACGAAACCTTCCATAATTTTGACAAATCAGATTATGCGAATGGTTCCTACTTTGATAAATATATTGAAGGAGACTTCACGCCTCAATCAGATAAAGTCAAAGAAATCTTTAAAGATATTTTTGTTCCAACTTCTGAAGACTGGGCAAACTTACGTGATGCAGTGAAAAAAGACGGCTTGTATCACCAAAATCGTTTAGCTGTAGCACCGAATGGTTCTATCTCTTATATCAATGATACAAGTGCTAGTATCCACCCGATCACTCGTATGATCGAAGAGCGTCAAGAAAAGAAAATCGGTAAAATTTATTACCCTGCTCCTTACTTGGCTAATGATACGATTCCTTATTACACATCTGCTTATGATATGGACATGCGTAAAGTCATCGATGTTTATGCGACAGCACAACAACATGTGGATCAAGGCATGAGTTTAACTCTGTTTATGCGTTCTGAAATTCCAGAAGGTTTATACGAATGGAAAGATTCACCAAAACAAACAACACGTGATTTAAATATTTTACGTCACTATGCTTTCCATAAAGGTGTTAAATCGATTTATTATGTACGAACATTTACGGATGATGCGGAAGAAATCGGTAGTAACCAATGTGAAAGTTGTGTTATCTAAAAATTAAGACCAACAAACTCGTAAAAACCAAACAAGGCGCCCTCTGGTCGCCTTGTTCTATGATTTACTCTACTTTAACGTAAAGGTAATAAGGAGGAAAATACATGGCAACATATTATGAAGCAATCAACTGGAACGCCATTGAAGATGTGATTGATAAATCTACTTGGGAAAAATTAACTGAGCAATTTTGGTTAGATACTCGTATTCCTTTATCTAACGATTTAGATGATTGGAGAACACTTTCAGATTTAGAGAAAACCACTGTAGGATACGTTTTTGGTGGCTTGACACTACTAGATACCGTTCAATCTGAAAGTGGTATGGAACAACTCAGAAATGATGTCCGCACACCACATGAAGAAGCGGTCTTAAATAATATCCAGTTTATGGAATCTGTTCATGCTAAAAGCTATTCATCCATTTTAGTACGTTAAATACTAAAAAAGAAATTGATGAAATCTTCGAATGGACAAATACAAATGTTTATTTACAAACAAAAGCAGAAAAAATCAATGAAATTTATAAAAATGGTACTCCTTTAGAAAAGAAAGTCGCTAGTGTATTTTTAGAAACATTCTTATTCTATTCTGGGTTTTACACTCCTCTTTACTACTTAGGAAACAACAAGTTAGCTAACGTTGCTGAGATCATCAAACTGATCATTCGTGATGAATCTGTTCATGGAACGTACATTGGTTATAAATTCCAATTAGGTTTCAACGAATTGACAGAAGCAGAACAAAATGACATGAAAGACTGGATGTACAATCTGCTTTATGAACTATATGAAAATGAAGAACGTTATACAGAACAATTATATGATGAGCTAGGTTGGACGGAAGAAGTGAAAACTTTCTTACGTTACAATGCCAATAAAGCATTGATGAACCTTGGAATGGATCCATTATTTGCTGATACAGCGAATGATGTCAACCCCATCGTTATGAATGGTATCTCTACTGGTACAAGCAATCACGATTTCTTCTCACAAGTCGGAAATGGTTACTTATTAGGAACTGTTGAAGCAATGAAAGATGACGATTATCTGATTGGCATGGATTAATACCTAAAAATAAGGCTAAATGCAAACTGCTTTGAGTTTGTATTCAGCCTTATTTTTATGAAGATACTAATTTTACTCAGTAACTCTATCGTTTGCTACAGATTCTTTCTCTGCTTTTTTTATACGGTAAATTTTAGAAATATTGATAACTAATGTTTTGATCACTGCATATACAGGAATACAAATCAACATACCAATAATCCCACCTACACTTCCAGATGCAATCAGTACTAATATGATCGTTAAAGGATGAATATTCAACGATTTTCCCATTAATAAAGGTTTGATCAAATTACCATCTAATTGTTGGATAACTAAAATCGATATTGCCATATAAAGTGCTTGCCATGGTGAAATGAACAGCCCGACTAAAATTGCTGGAACTGCACCAATAAAAGGACCTACATAAGGAATAATATTGGTCATTCCACAAAAAACAGCTAACAGCAAACTATACGGCTGTTTAAAAATCGTCATAGCGATAAAACTCAATATTCCAATGATCAAGGCGTCTAAAACTGTACTGCTAATATATGCTGAGAGTGTTTGATTCATTTCTTTGACTGTCTGACGTAATTCACTGCGAATGCTTTTTGGAAAAAAATGAGACATTGCATCCAAAAATTTATGACCATCTTTAAACATAAAAAATAAGATGAATGGTACAGTAAAAAGTAAAATAAAGAATCTCATCAAAACACCCACTATTTTAGACAAACTACTAGTAACTCCTACTATCGCAAAATTTAAAATGTTACTGACCGTAATATTTGCCTTATCTAGTTGATCCTGAATGTTAAACTCTTTTATTCCTTCCAAATCACCTAAATCATTTAACCATTGATTCATCTCTTCCGCATAACTAGGAAGTGACTGGCTTAATTCCACTGACTGATTTACTAACTGGGGAACAACATTCATGACCACAATTGCAATCAATATCAGCAAACAGGCAAAGGAAAGTAAAAACCCGGCAATTCTTGGAAAACCTCGTTTCTCTAAAAATACGACGATTGGATCAAACATATAATATAGAAAACCCGCGATTAATAACGGCATAAAAACAGCTGAGACCATTCCCAAAATTGGACTAAAGACATTTGGCATCTTCAACAAAAAGAAGACCCCAATGATCGTTAGCACAATTTCTACTGTCCAAAATAATAACTTCGATTGTTTAAAGAGAGAACCCATACATAACCTCCAATAAATGATACATTTATTTTACCATTCTTTTCTAGTATAAAAAGGAAATTTTTGTCTTGAGCTGTTATCTTATAAAAGAATTTATCTCTTTAATTTTATTGATCATTCCATGATATACTTACTTTGTATATCTATTTTTATCAATTATTTCAAGAGGTGCAGTATGACTATTTTATTCTACAAATTATTTTTAGGCTTTATTGTCGGTAGCGTAATCAGTCTGTTTTCTTATATCACGCATTTAGTTACGAAGTCTGGTGCTTCGGCCTTGATTTTTGTAGCCACACTCGTTTGTGGATTTGGGCCATGGCCGACTTGGGGGGTGTTAGTCTTATTTTTTGTTAGTTCGGGTTGCATCCATTTAGCAAAAAAAGGATGAAAACAGCTAAAATAGAAGACCTTGCTGCAAAAGGACATACGAGGGATGCATGGCAAGTCTTCGCGAATAGTCTCCCCGCAATTATTTCTTTGGTTCTATACTATTATACAAAAAAACCATTATTTTTGATTGGCTATGTTAGTGCAATCGCGGGTGCAACAGCCGATACCTTTGGTTCTGAAATCGGGATTTTGAGTAAAAAAATTCCACGCTCAATCGTCTCATTTAAACCGATCGAGCCAGGGCTTTCTGGTGGTATTTCCATGCTTGGTAGTATGGCTTCACTTTTGGGTAGCTTATTGATCTCACTTACATTTTGGCTGTTTTACAGCTGGCATCATGTTTCTCTACTTCCAGTAAGTTTAATGATCAGCGTGCCCTTGATTTGCGGTATTGTTCATTCTATTGTGGATAGTGTGCTAGGAGCAACATTGCAAGTAACCTATCGCTGTAGGATCTGTGGAAAACTTACTGAACAACGCTATCATCATCTACAACAAACCAAACAAATTGGCGGTATCTCCTGGATATCAAATGATTGGGTCAATTTTTTTAGTAGTTGTTTCACAGTTCTGTTAAGCTGGTATCTCCTTTTTCACCTAAATTAGTGGACAACAAAGAAGCTGCTCTAACTCATTTGTAGGGCATCTTCTTTTGTCATACTATTAAAATAGCTTAGATACTGACTAGACGAAGTTTCGTTATATTTTTATAAATGGATAAATCTTCTATAACTTCAGCGTACGTCATTCCTTTTGGCAAATCAATCGTATAAATATTCGTGTAAATTTGATTATCATCTACTAAAACCACATTAAAGTTTACATCTTCAATTTCAATTTTATGATCTTCAAAATATTGATTGATAAATTCCTTGGTCTCTTGCTTATGTATATAGCGAATTTCCAGCTTTTTTGTGGTTGGTACATGGATTACTCTTCTTACTACGGTCAGAGCAATAAAAACACCAATAAAACTAGTGATCGCAATTGCATAGTAACCCATGCCGATCGCAATTCCTAATCCTGCAATAGCCCATAATGAGGCAGCTGTTGTCAAACCAGTTACTGATTGCTTCGTCACAATAATCGTCCCTGCTCCTAAAAAACCGATCCCACTAACTACTTGTGCTATCAAGCGTGCTTGGTCTGAACGAATCACACCGACCAACTCAGGATGATTTACCGCATCTTGCAATGCATTAGCCGCTATCTCCACCTGAATCAAAGCAATGATCGTTGCTCCCATACAAACTAAAATATGCGTCCGCATACCTGCTGGACGATTTTTATACTGTCTTTCAAACCCAATGGTTCCGCCAATCAACATCGCTAAACAAAGCCTTATAATGATTTCAGGAACT
The DNA here is from genome assembly GCF_000633635.1 of Enterococcus crotali. GTDB lineage: Bacteria > Bacillota > Bacilli > Lactobacillales > Enterococcaceae > Enterococcus_L > Enterococcus_L crotali. The sequence goes on from NZ_AYPQ01000004.1 coordinate 18,508, forward strand.
GTTAAATTTAAATCCATTACGCTTATTCCTCCTCTTGCTCTACTATTTCATTATAGCACTAATTTTATTTAAGAGAATAACGTTCATTTTATAAAAAGAACATGGTCGGGATAACACTCTGTAAGCCATATCCGAACCACGTAAAATTTGAAAAAAATAGACATGTTCAAAGCAATTCCTACGCTTTGAACATGTCTACCTTTGTTTTCTTATAACTTACTTGCTGCAGCCTCATCCACGATCACAACAACATCTGAATGATTTTGTAGCGCACTTGCAGGTAAATCAACAGAAACAGGTCCATCGATCATCCCTTTGATTGCATCAGCCTTCGCTTCACCATAGGCCATTAAAATCATTTTTTTGCCTTTCATGATTGAACCGATTCCCATAGAAACCGCTCTAGTTGGCACGTCTTCTACCTTTTCAAAATTACGTTTATTGGCATTGATTGTAGATTCTGTTAACTCAACAACGTGAGTTAAACTATTCAAAGGTGTTCCAGGTTCATTAAAACCAATGTGGCCATTTTGTCCAATACCTAAGATTTGAATATCGATTGGATTGCTATCGATAATACTTTCATAGTGTTTGCATTCTGCCGCTAGATCTTCTGCCTTGCCATTTGGTACGTAAGTGTCTTTAAATGGTTTTTTATTGAATAATTGATCATTCATGAAATAACGATAACTTTGATCATCGTCTCCGCCTAGTCCAACATATTCATCCAAGTTCACAGAAGTCATCGCTGTAAAATCTAAATCACTTGCTGTCATTTCTTTATATAAAGTTTCTGGTGTGCTTCCTGTAGCCAGACCTAAAACTTTTGCGCCATTGTTCATGCCTTCTTTGATCATTTCAAATGCTTTTTTTCCGCCTTCTTCAGCGTTCGCTACTTTAATAATTTCCATTAGAAAATTGCTCCCTTATGTTCAGATTTGGTATAGTCCAATTATACCACCCTATAAAAGAGATTTCTAGTCTAAACTGGACAGAATATAAAAAAAACTTCCATTCTTTTTTAAGAATAGAAGTTTCCTGATTAATAACCGTCTGAATATACCTCATCTGTACCATTTTGATCTGTATAACTAGCACCATCAGCATTTGTGACACCCTGATCATAACTATAATTATTCGTTGTTTCAGCTGCATCACCATATTCATATGTGCCAGCGTCAGTACCATTCGTATAATTACTATAGTTACTGTTATCTTTCGCCTGCATATCTTTGTTTTCAGCCAAACCTAATTGTGCTCGTAAATTTGTCTGTACCTCATATAATTTAGTTGGATCTAAAATTTGATAATAGATACCGCCAATCTCTTGACCTTCCCCTTCTAATTGTAAGGAATCGATATCTTTGAAAGCAGGCATATATTTCTTCTGAATATCTACCATATTATCCCATGTTAAATCCGTTTTCACATTATCTTTTACTGCATCTAATACTTTTCTATATTTAGTAAGTCCATCCAAACTGATGATTTTATTAACAATTTTCTCAACAACTTCTCTTTGGCGACGTTGCCGTCCAATATCGCCTTCTGGATCTTCTTCACGCATACGCGCATAGGCTAAACCAGTCTCACTATCTAGCTTGATATGACCTTTTGGAACGGTAATACCATCTAATGTAAACTCAAATGGATTATCTACTTCAATACCGCCTACAGCATCAATTAAATCTTTCATCCCTTTCATGTTGATCGACACGTAGTTATCAATTGGAATATCCAATAGATTTTCGACAGTATCAATCGCCATCTTGGCACCACCAAATGCATAAGCATGATTCAGCTTATCTTCAGTACCATATCCAACAATATTAGTTAAAATATCCCGATCCAAACTAATCATTGTAGATTTTTTTTCTTTAGGATTAATAGTGACCACCATCGTAGTATCAGAACGACCTTGTTCTGTTCGTCCTAAATCTCCAGTATCGATTCCCATTAGTAACACTGAAAAAGGTTCTTGCGCATCAATATTGACGGCCGTCTCTCTTCTTTTAGAAATCCGATCGATCGGTTCAAACACACCTTTAACTGTACCCGTTGTATCAGAATACATTTTAATCCCGTATGCACAAAACCCCGCAACTGAAACAAGAACTACTCCTAAAGCAGTTAATATTACTTTTTTCCATAGGTTCATAAGACACTTCCTCATTTTTGCAAGAATAATTCATGAAACCTATTTTCTCACAATTTGAATCATGTCGCAACTTTTTTGGGAAATTGGCATGATATCTTAATATATTTGTAAAATAGTGATACAGTAGCTTCAGGTACTCTCATCGTTACAAATGTTCATTATACCTAACTAAATTCTAACTATTGGAATTTATGTTTTCTTTCAAATGTCTCCATGCATTTCTATTTTTAGAGAAATTATAAACATTAAATACGCCAACTATAATTAACATAATAAGAAATACTTGATATAAACTAAAAAAGATACTACAACAAACGAATGTTAACACAATAATACTGTCCCATGGAATCGAAGCTGACTGATTAATTTCTAATTTGGCATTCAATATTTTTCTAAAAAAATAACTTTTCAAAATAGAAACTATTGTTATCATAAATACTGCACCATCAAGGGATTCAAATATCCAAATAACTGGATAAATAACAACTATTGTCATTAAAACCATTAAGATATTTACTTGTAACAACTTTCTTTCCATTCGCAAAACTTTGAGATATGTATTATATAGCACAGCAATTTTACTTTCAAAAATTGTCATTGGAAATATAAATGCTAAATATTTTAGTCCTGAAGAATATGCAGGAAGGAATAGTTGGAGAAAAAGATAAATTGGAAAATATAAAAATAGAATATTCAGTAATAGACTAGATAATAGTTTATCAATGTATTTAAAAGCCTCTTTCAATTTATTACTTTCCATTCTTTTTAAAATCGGAAAAAACACAATCGAAATGGAATTGATAAATACCATTATCATATTTGTCATACTGATAATTAAAGATATTTTTCCAAAAACTTGAATAGACCATTTTAACTCAATGCTCATTCTTATGATCCCCATAACTAATATACTACTAAGATTAGATAAGGTAATGTTGATTCCAATTTTACAAAAATAAACTGAATCTTTAATTCCTATACTGAGAGACTTGATTTTTCCAAAAACCAAAGATCGTGATACATATACTAATAATATATTCGTAATAAGTTTAGAAAAAAGATCCACAATAATAAAATATTCAAACTTTGTCACTCTTAAAATAACCAGACTTATTATTCCAATTATTAATAACATTTTTTCCAAAATCATAGCTACAGAAAATAATTTAAGTTCATCAGTGGCCTGTAACTCATAGGTTAAAACAGATCTGGGTACTATCAATAGTAAAGCTATTGCTGAAAATATAAGTACCGTACTTTTCTGGGAATCAGTTGAAATTCCATAGATTCCAACAAAAATTAGCAATAGCATAAAGAACAAAGAAACAACAAATAAATTCAAAAATTGATTTCTTAACCTTTTTTTGGGCAACTCATTGTAATGACTACCGCCAAATTCTAAATATATTCCTTCTGGTATACCAAAAGTCACGTATTGAAGGTATGTAGTATAAAATATATAAAGTTGCCAATAACCATATAGCTCGACACCAATAAATTTAGGCACAAAAATGATTAAAAAAAACGATGTAAACAAATTAACCATATTTGATGTAAATGTATAAGATAAACTTGTCAAAATTCTCTTTCTCATTTTATTAAACCTTCACTTTACTATTATTACCAATTTTTTTTAATGTATAAGCCATTAAAAAATAACTATGACACTAAAAATCTTAGGTAAAGATAACGAGGCTACTAAAAAATTTGTAAAGCTGCTTCTTGGTGCAAACATAAGCTGTCTAGCCATTAGAAAAAAAATACCTTTAAAATATGGATTCAAACGTGTTATAAACCGGTAAAAATTTCTTAGGAAAAAACCATAAAATAAATTTCCTAATATTAAACCGATATAAGAGAAATCTTTAAACAGTTCAGCTATATAGCTACTACCATATCCTATTCCTCTCAGATATAAGTCAGGCATTATATAATAAGATATCGTATGTGAAAAAAGATTTCCCTCCAAAGCTCTGCTCACGTTCTGTCCAACATAAAAATTTTCAGTTTTAGTTAAACTCATAAAAATTCTTGTTTTGAAAAACTCAATAATTGGACCAAACGAGTAATTTTTATTAGGCAAAGAATCTCTAAAATTAATTGTGTAACCCAAAACATTTACACTAATTCCTTGTGAGAAGAAAAAATCAAGCACAGATTCAGAAACTCGGTTTGTCGCTAGAGAATCACCTCTTCTCAAATTTCCGACTATATTAAGTATTATGAAAAATATTGGAAGGATGCAAATACCTAATAATATTTGCTTTTTGCTAATCCATTTTTCACTTTTATTTGAGAAATATTCTCTATAGAATACATACAATACCAGTATAATAACATTTAGGAGAAAATCTGATCTTCTTCCTGACCATAAACATAATACACCTTCAACTAAATATAGATAAATAAACGGTAAAGCTTCTTTTTTATACGGCATACATCCTAAAAAAATAAAAAAACTGATATCGTACATTTCACTAAGAAACACTATACCACCAGGTAATGAAGAGCGAAAAGAAGAAAATGCTTCATAATACCCTTGTGAATTTGTTCCTTGTATCATTTCAATCAGTACGAACACCCTAAGAATAAACGATAATAAAAATATATATTTACTTACTAACTTAATTTCCTCATAATTACTTTGAACTAAATTGTGATTTAATTGTATTTTTATAAAACTTCCCAAAAAAAGAAATAACAGACTAATAAAAAGTAATAATAAAACCTCTATAATGATTTGTGTATCATAAAAGGCAGTACCAAATAAACCGACCATATCCTTTTTATATCCCAAGATTCCCGTGACAACTATTCGCCCGAGTAAAAATGTAAAAAATGTTATCAAAAAAAGCGAAAAAGGTATATTATCTGGATACTTTGTAAAAGAAGTAATGAAGAACGAAACAATTAAAATTAGCAAAACAACTGCCATAGCTTCATAATTCATTATTTGATAATAATAGGCAAAACAAATTATCAAAAGTGGGAAAAATATTATCTGAATTATGTTAAACAACAAATTTTTTCTCATATATCCCCCTCTAATAACTCTTGACAAAATTTTTGGTAATTTTTCTCTTCACTCAACATTGTCTGCCAAGTCAGAAAAGCATTTCGTGACATCTCATTATATTTTTCTTCTGAAAAATTGTTCAAATCAATTATTTTTTCTAAAAGATCTTGAGGACTTATTTGAAAATCGACTAAAATTCCATTATATCCATCTTTTACAATGTCTGAAGTTCCTCCAACATCAGATGCAATAACAGGTAAGGACATACTAAAAGCCTCCATTACAGATACAGGAGTTCCTTCCGATTCAGATACATTTATAAATAAAGATACTTCTTTATCTTTATAAACATTCATTACATCCTTGTTCTTAACATATCCATAAAACTCATACTTACCTTCTGTTAACTTCTTTTTCGCATATTTATGGATTTTTTTTTCATAAGACATTTTTCCAGAACCGAGATGAATCCATCTATAATCTATACCTCTTTTTTCACAAAGACTTAGTGTGTCAATAATTTTTTCAATATTTTTTAATGGTCTTATAGTTGAGCAACTAACTAAATATATTTTTTTATTCTCATGTTGGAAAAATTTATTACTAATTGATTTAACTCCTAATTTTCTCACAGCTACTTTTTCTTTTAAATTAGGGACTCTCATTTTCAACATATTTTCCCCAAAAGTTGATACCGGGTAAACAAAATCCATATTGCTTAACAAATACTCGCGGCTTGGTAAATAATTCAAAAAATTAGCATTTTCATTTACATCATAGCCATGTGCTCTAGAAATAATTTTTTTAACTTCATAATCTTTATCTACTAAATGTTTCTTAAGTTCAATCCCCACCATTGAAGTGAGATAGAACCAATAAGAGTATATATAAATAGAGGTGTTGATTGGTAAATCGATTTCTTTTTCAAATTCATCCTTAACAATTTTCCATGTAGCTAAACTTCTTATTTGAAAATAATATTCAAACAATTTCTTTGAAAAACTTATTGGCATTTTCTTTATTTCATTCTTAATTGACCCGTTCCAATTGTAGATCAGCATCTGAATTTTTCCTTTTAATGAATGATCTGTTGATACGTTAAGTATAGAAACATTGGATGACACAGCCCTTGTTTGTTTCATATTTTCATTAATCATTACAGGTATAATAATAACCTTCTCAAATGTCTCAGAAAGATAATTAATCTCAGATTCAAGATATTCTTCACCTTTCCAAAAGGGAAAATAATTTGTTAAAAGTATTAAAGTCTTATTATTTTTCATTTTAATACATCATCCCTAGTGATATTTTTTCTTTTTATAACGGAAAAAATTGTTAAAAGAATAATTTTAAAATCTAAGAAAAACGACATATTTTCTACATAATAAACATCATTTTTCATTCTTTCATCCATAGATGCTGCATTTCTTAACAAGGCTTGATTCAATCCTGTAATTCCTGGTTGAACTTCAAATTTCATTTTAAATTCTTTCGAATATCTATGTTCATTCCCTAGTGGGCTAGGACGAGGACCTACAAGGCTCATATCTCCTAGTAAAACATTCACTAATTGAGGCAACTCATCTATACTCGTCTTTCTCAAGATTAAACCTATTTTTGTTACTCTATAATCATCACTAGAATTAAAAGTACTTCCATCAACATTACGTATATCAGGAGCATTTTCTTTCATTGTTCTCAGCTTAAACATTTTGAATCTCTTCATATTTTTACCCAATCGCTCAGCATTATAAAAAATTGAACCACCATCTTCTAACTTAATGGCTATAGCAAATATAAAGCATATCAAACATATAAATGGTAACAGGATGACAGAAATCAATATATCAAATATTCGTTTAATAAAAAATTGGTACATTTTTTTCCATCCCTTCCATCTCTTGTTTAATTTCTTCTAATGCTTTTTCCATACTGTAACTTGCAGAATAATCAATTGTACTTTTAGCTAATGAATGATTCATAAACGAACTATTAGATGAGTTCTTTGAAATATCACCTAAAACTAACAATTTTTCATTATCAAAAACTTTATTAACTAGCTTACCAACTTCCAAATTAGTTAATATATTTTCTGCTCCTATATTCAACAAATAATAGCCCTCGTCTCCATCATCATGCAATATAGTCATTCTTATTGCTTTTACCACATCTTTAATATAGATAAATTCACGCTTATCCTCTGTTAGATTTGTTAAAAACAGCTCTTGCTTATTTAGGGCTTGGCGAATAAACAGATTTATCATATAATTATTCTTTTCATTTGGTCCAAATACATGTGCCAAGCGAAGTATATACAAAGAAGTTTCAGTAGAATTCAAATGAAGACGACAAATTTCTTCACCCACGACCTTACTTAATCCATAAAAACTACAAGGAGAAGGCGAATCATTTTCTCTCCAAGGTAGCAAGTTACTATCAGAATATGCTGAGATAGAAGAAATATAGATAAATTTACCGATACTGTTCTCTTTACTTGCTATTACTACCTTTTCAGTCAAAAGAACATTTTCATTATAGTCTTCAAAGGTTACTCCACTGCCTCTTTTAGCTGCTAAGTGTACAACTACGTCAGCATTTTCAAACCATCTATTTAAAGAGTTTAATGAATAGTCCGTATAAAAATCGGCATTTTTATTTCTAGTTAGAGATATAAGTTCAATCGAACTTATTTTTTTCAAATCTTTTACTACTTGTTTTCCCAAAAAACCCGATGCACCAGTAACAACCACTTTCATTTTTCTCTCCACCACACTTTTTATTAAAATATTCTGTATGCAATTTTTTCAAATCTATTATTGATTGGACGAATAATATCTCCTTCTTCATAGTATCTAAACGATTTATTATTATCCGCGAAATCTTCTAAATATTTTGCTTTAGTATTCGGTTCTTGACATAAAAATTCCAAAGTCATTTGTTTTTCATAACTTAGATGATAATTTTCTAGCTCACTTAGATCATTAAATAATAGATGATCAAAGGTTAATTTTAATAAATTAAAGTTTTTAGTCTGATAAATTAAATTCCACATATGACAACCATCTAGTCTAGGAGTAATTTCTATAATGTAAGGTTCTTCTTGCTCAACTTTCATCTGAGCGTACACTGGTCCATTGATTATACCCATTTTGCTAGCTGACATTTGAAGTAGTCTGGCTGTTTTTTCAAAAATCTCATCTGAGAAATGTGCTGGTAAAATATGTTTATGGATCAAGCCTTCAAACTTTTGCCACGTTACTCTGTCAGAAACCTCACATACCTTTAAAACGCCATTGACTAGGTAACCATTAACTGATATTTCTGGTCCATCAACATATTTTTCAATTATCACTAAATTAGATCTAGAATAGCTTTTGGTATTTTCAAATTCTTGTAACAGCTGTTGATGGCTGTTTATCTTAATTACACCTCTTTGACCTTGAGAGTCAGCTGGTTTTAAAAATATTGGATATTCACCAAATATCTGAAATTCAAAATCTTCAACATTACTCAAAGCTTGAAATTTAATATTTCCTTTAAAACCCTCACCTAGAAATGATCTCATCAAATCCTTTTTATTACATCTTTGAGCAACCTCACTTGAAATAAAATGTGGTAACCCTGTTAGTTCACTCACTTTAGAAACTACTGGCATAGCAATATCTGAACCAACTGAATAGATAAGATTGATGTTATTCTCCTTTACATAGTGAATGACCTCATCTATATTGATAATATTAATCTCTGTAAAAACATCAGCTTCCATACTACCAATGCCGTCATTTTTCATGGCAATAGCATGAACTTCTACGTCTTGATAGGTTTCTTTTATGAATTTAATTGCATCATATTGAACAGCGGCAACGCCTAATACTAACACTTTCATCATTACTTTAGCTCCCTCCAATACTACTAATTAGTTTTTCAGCTACATAAACAATATCATTCTCCGTCATTTTCGTATTCAGCGGTAAGGTAATCTCCGTTCGATACATGTTGTAAGCATTAGGATAATCAGTCATTTTGAAACCCATTTTCTTATATGCTGTTAACAAAGGTAACGGCTTATAGTGAACATTTGTGGCGATTCCTTTTTCAGCCATCTCCATGATAATTTGATTTCTTTTTTGTTCGTCCGAATCCCTTATACCGATTAAAAATAAATGACCACTTGATGTATATTTTTCAGTGTAATGTGATAACATAGTTACCTGATTTACTTCTTTTAAAGATGATTCATATAACTCAATCAACGTTTTCCTTTTAGATAATAATTTAGGATATCTTTCCAATTGAATTAAGCCCAAAGCCGCTTGTATATCCGTCATATTACATTTAAAAGCAGGCTCTACGATATCATATTCCCATGAACCTAACTTATTTTTAGCAAGAGCATCTTTTGTTTGTCCATGTAGCGATAATGTATTCATCGTTCGGTAAATCAACTCATCTGCTTTTTGGTCAAGAGATTTCCAAGTCAAAGCACCACCTTCAGCAGTTGTCAGATTTTTTACTGCATGAAAAGAAAAGCTAGTAAAATCAGCAATAGTACCTGATTGTCTCCCTTTGTATGTTGCTCCGAAAGAATGTGCTCCATCAGCAAGAATAATTATCCGATCATACATAGCTTGAATATCATTATTAGACGAAAATAATTTTTTCTTATCTTCAACTAATTTAAATAATCTATCATAGTCGCACATTACTCCAGCTATATCAACTGGTATAATTACTTTTGTTCTTGGAGTAATAGCTTTTTCCAGAGCATCTATAGATAGATGATAGCTGTCATTTTCAGTATCAACCAAAACTATTTTTGCCCCTACATGAGCAATCACACTTGCTGATGCTGTGTAGGTGTATGAAGAAGTTATCACCTCATCGCCTGGTCCAACGCCTAACAACCTCAAACACATCTCCATACAAGCAGTAGCTGAATTCATACAGATAGTTTTTTCAGTCCCACAATACTCAGAAATTTTTTTTTCAAATTCTTTTGTTTTAGGTCCTGTTGTAATCCATCCAGATTTAAGAACTTCCACAACACTTTTTATTTCTCTATCAGTAATATCCGGTGGTGAAAATGGTATATTTCTCATAATATCTCCTTTTATTTACTTGATTCATTCGCAAACTTTATCACTTCTTTTGCTGTAAGCTGTTCATCCAGTGACAAACTATTAACAAATGATACTACCTTTTCAAATTCAAACCCTTTAACATTTCCAAGAAATATCTTATCAAATACCTGTTCAGAATTTTTTTCCTTACTTACCAACAACTCTTCATACAATTTTTCACCTGGACGAATGCCCGTTTCTATAATGTCGATTTGATCTTCCCTAAAACCACTTAGCTTAATCATGTTCTTTGCTAAGTCATAGATTTTTACAGGCTCACCCATATCCAAGATAAACATTTCGCCACCTCGAGCTAATGCGCCAGCTTGAATCACTAAGCGACTAGCTTCTGGTATTGTCATAAAGTAGCGAGTCATTCGAAAATCTGTCACAGTAATAGGACCACCTGCTCTGATTTGTTCTTCAAAAACAGGTATTACGCTCCCTCGGCTTCCTAAGACATTGCCGAACCTTACTGCACAAAATTTTGTATGTCCGCCATCATTAAGACCTGTTACAATCATTTCAGCTATTCGTTTGGTTGCTCCCATCACATTTGGTGGATTCACAGCTTTATCTGTAGAAATCATTACAAAATTTTTCACACCATATTCTTTAGCCGCTTCAGCAACGTTCTTAGTACCAAAAACATTATTTTTAACCGCTTCTGCAGGGTTTTCTTCCATCAAAGGAACATGTTTATGCGCAGCAGCATGATAAATCGTTTCTGGTCGATATTTTTCGATAACCTGAAACATTTTTTTTCTATCTTGGATGTCTGCAATAATAGGTATGATCTCAGTATCTTGTGCACAAAAAATACGTCTTAGCTCTCTTTCAATAAGATAAATAGAGTTTTCGCCATGGCCTAATATCAATAACTGTTTTGGGGAAAACTTCATTATCTGACGGCAAATTTCTGAACCAATAGAACCTCCTGCACCAGTAACTAAAATTATCTTTTCTGTTAATTGATCCGTTAATTGAATCATGTCCAATTGAACTTCTTCACGCCCTAACAAATCAACAACATCTATTTTTTCAATCTTGAAATTGTAATGTTTCCTGAAGCAACCTCTTCTAATGCAGGCATGGAATTTATAGGTATTCCTAATGGGGTAATTATCTCCAAAATTCGTTGTAACTCTTTTGGCTGGAGGGATGGAATCGCAACTGTTATCATTTCAATTTTATGACTCTTAACAATATTTGAAATTTCATCAACTGTCCCTAATACGCGAACACCCCCAAGGTATGTATGAAACTTATCTTGGGCATCATCAATAAAACCAACAACGTCAATATCGCCATTCGTTGTAGAGTTAACTAAACTATTTAATAATATCCTGCCAGCTTCACCAGCTCCAATAATCAAGGTTTTCTTTGCAGCAGAACTTGATGAACCTTTTTTATTCCGGTATTCAATAATCAACCGCCAACTTAAACGGCTCGAAATAATGAAAAAAGTTGTGACTAAATACGACAGTAAAATAAACCGCCGACCGTAAAAAGCATCTGTTATCGATAAAATAATAAACTCAATTATAGCTGCCATGCTGGTTGCTCCAAAAATAGCACTCATCTCGCTGATGTTTGTATAGCGATTAATACGAGTAAATACTTTCAATGCAAACCCGATCAGGATATACAATCCCAGCTGCATAATAATTGCTTTAATTAAAAAAGAATATGTAATTTCAACATATGGTAATAAGTATGAATAAGAAAATGCATTTGCTAATATAATTATTAATGAATCTACCAACAGTAAAACCAACACTTTTGTCTTTCTTGACATTTTTACAACCCACTCTTTCTTATAAAAAACCAAATCTTTTCATTTTAATCTCCTTGTATTCAGGTATTCGCACATCATCCCCATTTAAAATATCTTTAGCCATTTGCTGCATCGCTAAAACATGCTCTGTTCCCATATCTTTAGCAATAGCATCATAAGCTTTTTTCATAAAAAAACCACGCTTCTCAATATTATGAGCATCTGAAGCCATCATATATATCATGTTGTTGGCAACCATTTGCTTTGCAGTTCGCTCAATTTGTCGCCCAAAGACACCAACATAGCTTGGAGCTGTTAATTGAGTCAAAACCCCCATATCTAAAAACGGTAATAGTTTGTTCGGATCTTCAATAAACTTACTGTTTCTTTCCGGGTGAACGATTACCGGCGTATGCCCTGCTTTTAATAGTTCAAAAAATAGGTGCTCTGTATACGCCGGAATATCATTGGTTGGAAATTCAATCAAAATATAACGATTATCCAGATCCGTAAATAAAATAGACTCTTGTTGAATCTGCTCTATTAAATCACCACTGATCCTCACCTCTTGACCTTCAAACAAGGTAAGCGGTATGCTTCGGGAATCTAATTCTTTCTGTAAGGCAGCCACATGAGTAATTACCTGACTGGCAGGATTATCATATTTACCATTATTATGATGAGGTGTACAGAGAATATGAGTAATTCCTTGCTTAACAGCCATTCTAGCCATATCAAGTGAATCATCAATCGTTTTAGCTCCATCATCAATCCCTGGTAATATATGGCAATGTAGGTCAATCATTGGCTATTTTCCTTCCTAGTTGTTATTATGAACCGTAGTAATACCCTTGGTCCGATATATTTTTCGAGCCGTTATAGACAACTCCTAAGATATTTGCGTCGACCATCTCCAATAGACTTTTTGCTTTCAATAGAGAGTCTCTTTTTGAAACATTTTCGCGAACAACTAAAATCGCCCCATCTGTTTTTGATGATACGATTTGTGCATCCGTCACTGCTACAACTGGCGGCATATCAAAGATCACTAAGTCATATTGCTGCTTTAATTCTAAGATCAATTCTTTCATTCTTCTAGAATCCAGCAACTCTGACGGATTGGGTGGTTTAGGTCCACTTGTCATCACGAATAAATTATCAACACCAGAAGACTGAACAACCTGATGCAACATTGTCTCACGACTTCCTAACAAAGTACTTAGCCCACGGATATTATCCAATGCAAACGTTTTGGCGACTGTAGGTTTACGCATGTCTGCATCGACGAGCAATACTCGCTTGCCTGAATTTGCAAATACAATGGCTAAATTTGCAGAAGTAGTCGATTTCCCTTCACTTGGACCAGAAGACGTAATTACTAATGTTTTTAAATCTCTATCTACCATTGCATATTGAATATTTGTCCGAATCGTTCGATATTGTTCTGAGATAGGTGAAGATTTATCAGCCAGTGTAATCAAACTAACTGCTTTTGTTTTTTGTTTTTTTTGAACTCTTCCTTTATTTGTCATTCTATGCTCCTTTAAACTCGTGGTCGACTTCTACGCGCTGGTGTAGAAGCATCTGACTGAGTATTCTCTTTTGGTGTCGCTCTTGATATTTCTTTATTATGATTTTGTGAATGAGCAGGAGACGCTGATGGCATCGAGGGCGTATGAATCACTTTGGCATTCAATTCCTTCGCTGTCATGTTAGGGACAACCCCTAGTATTGTAAAACCAAGCTCTTCTTCCACAAAGCTGTCATCTTTGATTGTTTTGTCGAATAACTCTAAAATAAAGGCTACAGCTATACCGAACATCACACCTAAAGCCAAACCAATCATTAAATTCAATTTATCATTTGGCGAGACTGGATTCACATTTGCAGTAGCTGCCGATATAATTGTGATCTTGTCTACATTCAGCATGTCTTTAGCTTGTTCCTGAAAGACTAATGCCGTCTGATTGGCTACATTTTGTGCCACAACTGGATCTGTTACTTTTGAAACGATCGAAAACATTTGTGAATTTTGTGATTGATTCACTGAAATACTTGCTCCTAAAGATTCAACAGATAAATCATTGTCATGCTCTGTTTTCATCCGTTGTTGTACTTCAGTCATTACCGTATCACTTTTGATCAAATCTTTATAGGTATTGATCATTTGCAGATTTCCGTTAATATCATTAACGTTCGTTGTTTCATTTTGCGGTAATCGAACGATTAATTGTGCTTGAGAACTGTATTTAGGAGTAATCACAAAGTAAGTTAATATCCCTGCAACACCTATACCTAAAAACATACTAACAATAATTAAACCCACACGTTTTTTTAATACTCCGATTAATTCCTGTAAACTGATTGTCTCTTCCATTTTTTCCTCCATTTTAACTACACACAAATAATTATAGGTTCTTGATGAACCAAGTACAAGGCTATTTATGAAGAATACTCTCTCAATTATTTAAACAATTACTGAAATAATTGATAGAATATGTTCTGACTATTAAAAACAGTTTGTAATCTATATTATTCATTTGGCAGAATTTCTTCTTGATTATTTACGACTTCATTACCGAATAATTGCTTTTCCAAAAGCTTATCAATAACATCCAAACGATCAGACAACTCTTTTTTCAACGTCTCATTTTTGATTTGATCTAATTGATTGAAAACAAGAATAATATTTTCTAGTGTTGCCTCACCTGTCAATGTTTCTCCTTCAGCCATCCCATTGATTGTTTGTTTTAACTCTGTATATTCTTTCGCTTGCGTAGTCATTTCATCTAAAAGCGCTAGTATAGCTTTACTCCATGCACTTTCAGTCTCAGTAATTTTATTGCGTATCTGTGAAATACCCTCAACCGTTGCTTTTTCATTTATGACAATATCTACAGGCTCCGCAGCCCAGTCAGTCGGGGCTTGGACAAGTAATGCAGTTACTTGTTTTTGGATGTCTCTTTTATTTTTGATATCATCTATTTTGGTCAGTAATAGTTGTTTTCCTTCAGTTACTTCTGAGGTATCTGTAGAAAGATCTTTATTTTCCAAACCAAAATCTGCTGCCTCTGTTCTTAATGTAATGCTATCCCTTTCGAGATTATTTAATTTTTCTACTTCTAAAGGCTCTATCAGAAACTCTTCTTGATCATTTTGATATAATTCAAGTATTTGTTTATTCAGCCGTTTGATCTTTATAGCCTCATTCTTTATTGTCGCTGCTGCGTACTCAATTTTTCGTTGTTGCTCCTGGCTAGCTTTAGTTTGTAATCCTAAAAAACAAATACCAACTGAGCCGCAGATAACAATTATGTAAATCACCTTTTTTATTCCATTACTACCAAACCAATCACTTTTTACCACTTTTACACTCCTTTTTTACACTCCTTTTAAAATTACCTTGCTTTCACACTTGAAACTCTTAGATATACCACCACCTTGAGTCTTCTGATAGTTATTTCATAGATTCCATAAATGTTCTATAATCTGCTTGTTCTGTGGTTTCCCTGATACTTATTTTTTCAAAATCACCTACAACTAAGTCAGAAAGTGTGCCTGATAACTCATGTGTAATCGTTGCATTGCCTATCAGTTCCATCCAATATCCATCTGAATCTTCTTCATGCACGACTGTTTTTACCATACCGCCTGTATTTTTAACAGTAATAGTTTCATTAAATTCACCCTCGTTCAACAACACATGCATTAAACTACTTGCACACATAGCTGTTCCGCAAGCACTGGTAAATCCAACACCACGTTCAAAAGTTCGCACAAATATTTGGTTTTTTTCCAATACTTCTACGAAGCTGACGTTGACCCCGTCAGGAAACAGTGAATTATCACCATTTACATCAGTTGCAATTCGTTCAAATTCATCGCCAAAAAGTGTTTGATGATCCACAAATGTAATCAGGTGCGGATTAGGAACCGCTACGACTGAAAACTTCAACTTGCTTGATAACTCTGGGATTATCTCATCGATGATCCTGTCATGCTTAGTATTCATCGGGATTGCCGCTGCTTCAAAGCGAACAGGGGAAATTTCCACTTGATAGGTTTCTACCTTATCGGCTAATTTGAGCGCCCGTCGTACCTTAAGATCAGCAAACATCGTTTCTACAGTAAAGGATTCCTCACCAGATTTTTCAGCTAAGTATCTAGCAACTGTGCGCAAGCCATTGCCACACATACTTGCTTCACTACCTTCACTGTTGATCACACGCATCTTCGCAAGTGACTCACCTTTTACTACTTCTTCCACCAGCAAAAGACCATCTGCCCCGCCAAGTAAGCCGGAGCTTCTATCACATAAACGCGTTCGTAAATCATCGATTTCCTTATCTGTAAAGGGACGTTCTAATTGTGTTTCATCTATTAAAAAAAAATCATTTTCTGATCCATGGACCTTCTGCATCATTATATTCATGCTCAAACTCCCTATTCTTTTCTAATTTTTTTCTATCCCTAACTATTAGTATGCCACAAACAAAAAGAGGAAAACAGTGTAATTTACTGTTTTCCTCAAAAAGTTATAAAATTTAATCAATTTTCAGCTTATTTAGCTGCTGTAAAATGTTCGTTAACCTTATCCCAATTTACAACATTCCAAAAAGCATCGATATATTCTGGGCGTACATTTTTGTAATTTAAGTAGTAAGCATGTTCCCATACATCTAAACCTAAAACAGGTGTTTTACCATCCATTAAAGGTGAATCTTGGTTAGGTGTTGATGTCACTTCTAACTTACCATTGTTTAAAACTAACCATGCCCAACCTGAACCGAAGCGGCCAGTTGCTGCTGTTTTAAATTTTTCTTTTAATTTATCAAAGCTACCAAAAGCCGCATCGATTGCGTCTTTGATCTCGCCTGTTGGCGCGCCGCCTGCATTAGGTGCCATGATTTCCCAGAAGAATGAGTGGTTAGCATGTCCGCCACCATTATTACGTACTGCTGTACGAATATCTTCAGGAATACTGTCCATATCAGCAATTAATTCTTCTACTGATTTTGTTCCAAGTTCAGGGTGTTTGTCGATTGCTGCATTTAAGTTTGTCACATAAGTGTTATGGTGTTTGTCATGGTGTAGATGCATAGTTTCTACATCAATATAAGGTTCTAATGCATCATAAGCATAAGGTAAATCTGGTAAAGTGTAAGTCATAAAAAATCCCTCCATTATTTAAGTACAAATTTTCATACAATTATAGGATAACAGATTTTATGGTAACCTTCAAAGTAATTGCTTACAAAATTTTAGCCAAACTTGTTTTTCCTTGCTAACTCCTTTAAAATGACGTGTGTACTCAATTTGAAGTCAGGAGAAAATTTATGAACTCATTTAAGCTTTTTAAACACTCACTATTTCAGTTTACGAATCTCAATCAAGCGAAGAAAATGCCGTTTTGGAAAGTCATTTTCTATGTTTTTTTCCTAAGCATTATTCTTGCCTTGCCAATAACTAAACAAATATTTTCTATTATGCAGGACATAAAAAGTGATGGGCAAGAAATTGCAAAAAAATTGCCGAATTTCGAAATTAAGGATGGCAAGCTTCAAACAGCGAAAAATGCTGAGGGGTTTATTTACCAAACAAATTCGATCATTTTCACATTCGATCCAGAAGGAAAACGATCTCTAAGTGATGTCACTGCTGATTCAATCGGAAACGCGGTCGGGTTAGGCTTCTTGCAAGATGAATTCGTTGTGTCTTTGCCAAATTCTGGTACAGCTGACTCCTTGCTCGGCTCTAATCAATTTGAAGTACCCTATGCTAATGGCACATTAGATGGTTTAAGCAGCAAAAATTTGAAACAAGCTCTAGATGAAGCTAGCGTTCCTTTTTGGATAAAACTAATTGTTTTCGTCTTTACTTTGTACCCGACCTTTATTAATTTAGTGATCAATTTACTCTTGATCGCGATTGGCGCCAATCTCTATAGTAAGATTCGTTTATATAAATTGCGCTTTTTAGATTGCCTAAAGATCACAACTTATTGCGCAACATTACCTGTGATCATCAGCAGTTTTCTTCATTTTTTCAATCGATCTTTCGATGACAGCTTTTTGATCGTTTTTATTTCTTTATTGATTTTCTTCTTTGCCATCCGTAAAGAAGAACGACGAGAGCCGCCTTTAGTTTAATCCTGTAACAATGGAACTGCTTTAATTGCTTGACTAATTCTTAAACTTTTCTTACATTCTCAGTTTCCTAATTATGTGATAAGATAGACCATGAATTATACTGATTGAGAAATAGTTTATAAAATAATATCTATGGTAAATAAGGAGCGAACTCATTATGGGAGAATTGACCCACCGTAAAAACACACGTCAAGTCAAAGTTGGTGATTTAACAATCGGCGGAAGCGATGAATTATTTATTCAAAGTATGTGTACAACAAAAACACACGACATCGAAGGCACTGTCGCTCAGATTAAACGTTTAGAAGAAGCTGGTTGTCAAATCGTTCGCGTCGCGGTTCCTGATGAGGCCGCTGCTGACGCTTTAGGTGCTATTAAAAGTCAAATTTCGATTCCTTTAGTTGCTGATATTCACTTTGATTATCGACTGGCGCTAAAAGCAATCGAACAAGGTGTAGATAAAATCCGGATCAACCCGGGAAATATCGGCCGTAAAGATCGCGTAGAAAAAGTAGTCACTGCCTGCAAAGCCAAAGGCATCCCCATCCGAATTGGTGTAAATGCTGGTTCTTTAGAAAAGAAATTCTTGCAGCAATATGGCTATCCTACTGCAGAAGCAATGGTCGCAAGCGCCGTTGAACATATTAAAATACTTGAAGATCTAGAGTTTTACGATATCATCGTTTCACTAAAAGCAAGTGATGTTACGCTTGCAATCGAAGCCTACACTCTGGCTGCACAAACGTTTGATTATCCGTTACATCTAGGTATCACAGAAGCTGGTACTAAGTTTTCCGGCGGTATGAAATCTGCTGCTGGACTTGGTGCATTACTTTCACGCGGTATCGGAAATACTTGTCGCGTTTCCTTATCTGCTGATCCTGTAGAAGAGATCAAAGTCGCTAAGGAAGTTTTAAAAGCATTTGGTTTAGCAAGCAATGCTGCCACATTGATCTCTTGTCCAACCTGCGGACGTATTGAAATTGATTTGATCCCGATTGCTAACGAGATCGAAGAATACATTGAACAAATCAAAGCACCTATCAAAGTCGCTGTTCTAGGTTGTGCCGTTAACGGTCCTGGAGAAGCACGGGAGGCAGATATTGGTATTGCTGGTGGGAATGGCAAAGGAATGCTTTTCAAAAAAGGGAAGATCATCCGCACAGTTCCTGAAGAGATCATGGTTGATGAGTTAAAAAAAGAAGTCGATCTTCTTGCAGCTGCATTTGCTCGCGGTGAAAAAATATAGTAAAAAATGCTGAATAAAAAAGATTGAACTGTCAATAGTTCAATCTTTTTTGGTTTGAGAGGCTTTTTTGTTACAATAGACTAGCAAGGAGGAATCGACATGGGACAACCGCTAATCTATCTTTATGAACAAATGAAAGAAGAACAAGTTGAATCAATCAGACAAATGGCTCCTGATCATATCATTATTGATGCTAAAAGAGAAACTGCTCAAATAATTGAAGATGATATTGAAATCATGCTCGG
This sequence comes from Enterococcus crotali, assembly GCF_000633635.1. Taxonomy (GTDB): domain Bacteria; phylum Bacillota; class Bacilli; order Lactobacillales; family Enterococcaceae; genus Enterococcus_L; species Enterococcus_L crotali. Next base: position 38,222 of record NZ_AYPQ01000004.1, read on the forward strand.
CTGGGATGATACATTAGGGCAACGTTTATTAGCTTCTGAATCTAGCCGTTTAAAATGGGTCCAATCAGTTTCTGCTGGGGTAGACTCATATGATTTGAAGCGTTTTGCTGAAAAAGGAATTTTACTCTCTAATGCAAGTGGTATTCACAGCATCTCAATTTCAGAGCATGTGTTAGGTGTTTTATTAACCGAATTTCGCGGCATTCGTACTAGTATTGTCAATCAAGAAAAAAAAGAATGGACTAGAAAAAACATTACCTATCGGCAGTTATCTATGCAGAAAATGCTGATTGTCGGCACTGGACACATTGGACAACAACTCGCTGTTTTCGCACAAGGTTTAGGTATCCAAACATATGGAGTGAACACTTCCGGTCATGTGACTAATGGTTTTATCGAGTGTTATTCACATAAAAATATGAGCCGCATCGTCAATGAAATGGATATCGTCATCAACATTCTTCCACTGACCGATGAAACCTATCAAATGTACAACAAGCAAATGTTTCTTGCAATGAAAGCTGGCACTGTTTTCGTTAATGTTGGTCGCGGACCATCTGTCAATACAAACGATTTAATCCATGCTTTGAACACAGAACAGCTAAGTTTTGCTGCATTGGATGTATTTGAAGAAGAACCATTGCCTGATGACAGTCCGCTATGGCAAATGGAGAATGTCTTGATTACGCCTCACATTTCCGGCCTAACACCTGAATTTAAGACAAAACTGCTGAGAATATTTACACAAAATCTTAGACAGTTCTTGAAAGATAAAACTTTAGCCAAAAACGAAATAGCTTTACACCAAGGTTATTAGTAATAAAAATGCCGACCCGAGCGACTAGTAAGTCCCTTCGAGTCGGTATTTTTATTGTTTTTGATCTTTCTCTGTTTCTTTAACTAGATAAATCGGACGTTTTTTTGTTTCTAAGAAAATTTTACCGATATATTTACCAATGATTCCAAGACAAAGCAGCTGCAAACCACCGACAAATAGAATAATACAAACCATAGAAGGCCATCCGCTAGTAGGATCTCCTTGAATAATAGTTCTAAAGAAGATAATAAACATCGCAATAACAGATCCCACACATGAAAATGCGCCAACATAAGAAGCTAGATTTAATGGTGCCTCCGAAAAGTTGACAATACCATCGATCGAATAGCTTAACAGACTCCAAAAAGACCACGAAGTAGAGCCTGCTACCCGTTCACGATTCTCATAAGATAGATATTCTGTATTAAATCCTACCCAACTGAAAATACCTTTTGAAAAACGGTTATATTCGGTCAGTTCTAAAATGCCATCCACCATTTGACGAGTCATCAAACGAAAATCTCTGGCACCATCCACCATTTCTGTTTCACCGATTTTATTGACCAGTTGATAAAATCTCTTAGCAAAAAAACTACGAATAGGCGGTTCCCCTTCTCGGTCTCCTCTTCTTGTACCAATACAATCCAATTCTTGATTTGCTTCTAACATCTGAATCATTTTCGGTAGTAGTTCTGGTGGATCTTGTAGATCAACATCCATTACGGTAATCAAGCTGCCCTTCGCTTCTTTAAGCCCAGCATATAATCCTGCTTCTTTTCCAAAATTTCTAGAAAACGAAAGAAAACGAACCTTTTCAGGATGCTCTTTATATAACTTCCTCAGTGTATTTAACGTTTGATCTTTTGATCCATCGTTAATAAATATATATTCTATGTCATGTTGAATTTGTGAACTTACTTTCTCCACTTCTTCAAAAAACAAGGGGATTGACTCCTCTTCATTGTAGCAAGGAACAATAATAGATAGCATGAAATTTCCTCCAAAAAAGTATTCTCTTTGATTATAACACATATCTATAATCGAATAACAAAAAAACAAGTAAGGCTTCAAATCAACTATCAGAACAGTATTAACAAAACAGAACAGTCTTTAAAATAAATTTTTAAAGTATAAATAACACATATTTTTTAATTAAACAAAAACAAAAAAACCATAAAACCTATATTCCATGAGTTTTTGCATCTCTAAAAAAATATATTAATGTAACTTTAAATAATTATTACATTTTTGTTTTTAGTTTGGTTTCCAATTGAAATCTCTTGAATTAATGGTTATTATAAAGAGAATGAGTGTTTTTTCATCTAGAATATCTGTACTTCACGATATATATATTCTTTTAATAACGAAAAAACATACTATTTTTAGAAAAAGGAGATTAAATATGTTAGAAGATATTTTGTTAGATGATGTCGCTCAACGCAAAATCAGCGTTTTTAATCAGTTACTGAACACCAAAGACGGTACATATAGCATTCATTATTTTGAACAATTCACAGATTTTTCCTATGCTCGCTTGAACTCACTATTTGCTGAAATACATGAAGATCTCATGGAAAAGCAAGAACTTGAGCTATTGAACGATCAAGGAAAAGTACATATCGAGCTATCAAAACTACGTGATATTCCATATTCTCAATTTTTGTTTCGAAAAAGTTTACCTTATAGGTTTTTACTTGCAACAATTTTAGAAAAAAATTATACTATAGAAAATTTTTGTAGGGATCACTTTATTAGCCGAGCATCGATCATCAGAAGACTGCAGCCACTGATCAATTATTTAAAAAAATTCGATATTCAACTCAATTGCTCTAAACTTCAACTGACTGGAAAGGAGAACTTGATTCGGATCGTTTATTTAAACTTCTTTTGGATCGCATCGTATGGCGAAGATCTATTTTTAGCATTAGGTGAATCAAAAAGAGGCTTTGATCTATTTGACCCAGAGGACCATCAATGGATGACTTACACTGAACCTAGAGAGTGGTATTTACTGACCACGATTTCTCGTCTGCGCATCAAAAAAAAGCATTACATTATCGAGCCTCCATTTAAACAACTGACCTTTCCAAAAATAAGTATGTCTTTTGTCAAAGAATTGGAACAATCAAGGTTGCCTCAACCATTTATAGAACGAGAAGTTACGTTTCTTTCATTCATGATGTTTTATTGGAGTATATATTTTTATGCCGACGATCCTCGAATTCCTTTCGTACAAGAATACATGAACAGTAAACAGCAACCATTAGGTAACTTGATCGAGCGTTTTGAAGATTTTTACTTACCTCTATTTTCAGAAAAAAGTTTATCTAATGATGAGAAGGTTTTACTGAATATCAATATTTTCACGACTTGCCTCAATCATTCTGTATTAAAGGATTCCCTTCCATTAGCTATCAACTTCATGGAATCATGTATCAAAGAGCAAAATCCGTTATACAGTCCTCTTTCTGCAAAAGTTAGAACATTCTTGAAAGAGATTATTTTAATTCCTGAATTTGATTGGATCAAAAACTGTTTGGATGATTTGGTCTACATTTGTTCATTTTTAATGTTACCTTTTTATGAACGAAGTAATCCAAAATATCAATTGAATGTGGGTATTATTTTATCCCCAAATGCGATTTTTTTACAATCACTTTTTGATTTTTTAGAGCAAATTTCATTTATTTCTGTCTCATTTGTTTCTTCAACATCCATGGATAACTATGATTTTTACATAGCGACATCAAAACTCTTACTGCCAGATAAAATCAAGCAAAATGATAATTTCCAAATCATCCCACTGTCTCCTGCATTAGATTATCAAGTTGCTCTTATTGATGTTTTACATAGAAAATACACAGAAAAATCTGCTTCTTTTGTTGGTTGATATTGAATTGTTTCACTTATAATATCGGCAATTTTTTATGATTTCACTATGAAATAAAATAGGAAGGATAGTACAGCAGTTCAACACTACTTCTGTACTATCCTTCTTCGTATTTATGATGATGTTGATCATATTGTAAAGTTAGGCTGTGTTACTTTTTTCTTTACATCATTGTTCATTTTGTTGTGCTTATTGCTTCAAATCTTCTTTATTTTCAGCGAATTTATATTTTGGCTCATCTTTTTCTTCATCGTAATCCACTAATAAATCATATCCTTTAAAAAACCAGTCATCTGTCTCTTCGATAAAATAAGTAATGCCATCGATCACTTCTTTTACTAAAGGTTGATCTGGTGCTTCTACAGACATTGCGATAGAAAAGCCATCATGTACATCAGTTTTACCATAAATTTTACCGTAAAAACGAATACCACTATCTGAGGTAACACCTACTTCGTTTTTGAACCATTCTTGTGCACGCGGTGTAATTGTTAATTTCATTCTCAATTTCCTCCTAACTTACGATACCACACTTGTCATTTTAGCATAGACTTTGATTTTCAAAGAATAAAGTGCTTGATCTCACTCATTCATCTTATCATCTAAACGATCCACATCATCTGTTTCTCCGACAACTAATAAGTTATCATTTTCTCTAACCATCTCTTCTGCTGCAGGAGACGCAATCACCTCTGATTTTGAACGGCGAATAGCAACGACTGTCAAGCCAAAGCGCTGACGAAAGTTCAATTCACCTAATGTTTTACCATAAAATTTCGGATTTGACACGCGCACTTCTGCTAAAGACACTTCATTTGATAATTCAATATAGTCTAAAATATTTCTGGAAACTAACTTATGAGCGACTCGAATTCCCATATCTCGTTCTGGATGGACAACTAGGTCTGCACCGATTTTTTCTAATACTCTTGCATGGTATTCATTGACTGCTTTTGCTAAAACGTTCGGCACACCCATTTCTTTTACCATTAATGTAACTAAAATACTAGCTTGGATATCCTCACCGATTGCAACAACTACATGATCAAAGTTGCGAATACCTAAAGAACGTAAGGTTGCTTCATCCTGAGCGTTTGCCACAACAGCATGCGTTGCGATATTCATGTATTCATTTACTCGATCTTCATTACTATCAATAGCCAAAACCTCTTGGCCCGACTCGACCAAAGTCTGACAGATACTGCCGCCAAATCTTCCCAGGCCGATAATTGCAAAATTTTGCTTCATGTTTATTTCTCCTAGCATCAAATTTAATTTAAGTATAACAAACCAATAGGCAATTGAACAGAAACAGCAGTCAATCCTTGCTCTATCCGTTGGGAGAATGAATTTCTTAGTGGTGCTTTGATCTATACAGAATCTTTTTCCATATAAAAAAAGGCTACACCTTTAAAAATAGGCTAATCTTCACGAAAATCTAGTGAACGTCAGCTTATTTTCAAAGGAGTTGCATTCTCGCTGTGTATTTATTTAAAGTAGCTCGTTTAACTTTGTTTTTATTTAGCTAATCCATGCTGAAACGCATAAATAGCCGCTTGTGTACGGTCTTCGACATCTAATTTTGCTAGAATATTGGATACATGCGTCTTAACTGTTTTAAGAGTAATGAACAACTCGTCTGCGATTTCTTGATTACTGCGGCCTTTTGCTATCAACATTAGAATTTCATGTTCGCGATTCGTCAAGTCTTCATGCAAAATAGGTTCTTGTTTTTTGGTCAAACGTTCCATCATTTTAGTTGTTACTTCCGGCTCTAAAACACGTTCTCCTCTAGAAATCGCACGAATTGCGTTGGCAATTTCGTGAGCAGTCGAGGTTTTCAATAGGTAGCCTGCCGCTCCAGCTTCAATTGCTGGATAGACCTTTTCATCGTCAATAAAACTAGTAACAATAATAATCCGTGCTTGCGGCCAATCTTTTAAAATCGCTTTGGTTGACTCGATGCCATCCATCACGTCCATGACTAAGTCCATTAGAATAACGTCTGGACGTAATTCCAATGCTTTTTCATACCCGATCTGACCGTTTTCAGCTTCTCCGATCACCTCGATATCTTCTTGAATAGACAAATAAGAAGATACTCCTAGTCGCACCATCTCATGGTCATCTACTAACATTACTTTGATCACTTGTTGTTTCCTCCTTTATTACAGGGACTTTGATCTCAACACTTGTTCCTTGACCTTTAAAGCTGATTATCTTAACAATACCGCCCATACCAGCTACACGCTCACGAATATTTTTTAGTCCGTAACTACCCGCTTTATTATCATTTTCGCTCATATCGAAACCAACTCCGTCATCTACTAGACGTAATAAAACATTTTTATCTACTTGATGAAGGTACACTTCGAGCTCTTTTGCTTTGGCATGACGTAGCGTGTTAGAAAGTAGTTCCTGAACGATTCTAAATAGATGATCTTCAATACTATTATTCAAATGGACATCTTCGACATCCCACGTTACTCGATCTTGATCTTCGTTTGCAATTCTTTTAATAGTTGCTCGATTCCTTTTCGCAAGCTTTTTCCTTCTAAACTTACTGGACGTAGATGAAGTAATAACGCCCGCATCTCAGATTGCGATGCATTGATGATATCCGTTACAGTCACTAACTGTTTGCGGAACATTTCTGGTGTCTCGCTTCGCTGGGCTTGTTCATTTAATGCAGAGAGCATCATCATCGCCGCAAAAAGCTGTTGACTGACAGAATCATGCAGTTCTCTTGCCAGTCTGTGGCGCTCAGCTTCTAAAATTTCCTCTTTTGTCTCGCCATCCATCAATTGCGGACGGCTATTCAATAATTGCAATTCTTTGGACATTTCTAATAATTTCTTTCTGATTTTCAAAATATCTTGGTCGACTTCGCCAATATATTGATCATTACTTGCGTGAGGAACACTTTTGGCAATCGTAGGATTTTCATAGCTACCTCTTGCTAATAGACGAAGTTTTTCTTCAATTCTACCATATTGGGCTTTTTGTACAATAGATACGAGTAAAAAGGTCGATAAACCAACCAAAAGAGAAATCAAGACCATATGGAAAATCAAAGGAATGTAAAATACTTTCCTTTGAAGTAATTCCAACATCCAATTTTTCTGTTTGATTGAGTGGAAGTATGAAAATAATGTGAGTAAAACAACGATAAATGTGCTACAGGCAGCATATAAAGAAAGCATCTGTCGAGAAATTTTACCCATCATACGCGGATCACCTCTAGGTCTCCAACCAACGTATTAGTAATGATTTTTAAGCGTCGATTATTTGTATCAAAATCATTGCTGTAAATTTTCAATGATTCATTTTTCAGATGATATTTTTCTTCTTCAAAGTTAACATTTCCGTAGAATGTAGAATGTTCTAACATCACTGCTACTCCTAACGGAACTAAAATTCTGGTGCGGCCAAAGCCTTTACGAATAATAATAATACTATCATCTTTGGGCAGCAATGTATTCCCTAAATCAACGATAGTGTCGCCTGAAAGAACATCTATATTGATATCATTCCATTCGTAAACATTATTTCCGATACGTTCATTGGCAAACCACGAACGTTTGAAGCGACGACCATTTTTAGGTTCAACATTGGTTGTTTCCACCATGATCATTTGTTTTTTCCGCCATGGAGCGCGCTGAGTAATATCAACACCTGCTATCTCTACACCCTTTAAACCGATAAATAAAACGCCAAATACTAACATCAACCAAAACGCTGGGCTATTCATGACTCCAATTAAAATCAGGATGACCCCCAACACTAATTGAAAGTTATTAAAATTGCTACGATGAACCTTTTTCATTGCATAAGTAACACTTAAGATACCCAGTACCAATAAAATAATCAGACCTGGATTATGTAAAATTTGCCATAATGCCAAAATAAAAAGTAAAGCTTCTACTACGATAAAAAAACGCCATGGGTTGTTCATGATAATCCCCCTTCCTATGAAATCAGTATACCTTGATTCTTCTATTAATGTTAGTTGCTAAAGGCCCATTTTACTATAGGACTTTAGCCCTAATTTTCAACAATAGTTATGATCGTACCGCAACTTATTCAGGTTTAAAGGGCCAGTCAAAGCTACTTATAGCTTTGGCCCGCCCTTTATTCTTATTCATTGTTTTATTAGCCAACTTTTATGATTCTAACTTGCATATCTCCACCTGGCGTTGCAATTGCAACTTGATCATTCAAACGTTTACCGATCAACGCTTGTGCAATTGGCGAGTCATTTGAAATTTTACCAGAGAAAGGATCTGCTTCTGCACTTCCCACAATCGTGTATTCTTCTTCATCACCATCAGGCAATTCAATGAATGTCACTGTTTTCCCAATTGAAACTTCATCTGAATCTACGCCACCATTATCGATGATTTGTGCAAATCGAATCATATTTTCCAAAGTTGTAATGCGACCTTCTACAAAAGCTTGCTCATCTTTAGCTGATTCGTACTCAGAGTTCTCTGATAAATCACCAAAACTTCTTGCAATTTTTATACGTTCAACGATTTCTTTTCGTTTAACAGTCTTTAATTCTTCTAATTCTTGTTCTAATTTTTCTTTTCCTTCAAGTGTCATCGGAAATACTTTTTCTACCATGTTAATTTCTCCTTCTTAACTTACTACAATGTTTTATTTTTATTTTCATTGAAAAATTCCGCTTTCAATCCACAAAAGAGTACCACGCTTTAAGCAAATTGTAAATAATATTCTCTTAATTTTTATAAATCTGCTAGAAAGTTTCTAATTCGATAATCAATCAGCATTTCTTTTGTTAGACAATTATGAAGTCAAGGTAAAGCGAAACGAGCCGCCTAAATTATAGGTTGGCTCGTAATATAATACGCAAACTTAAAGGCTATTCACTTTTTTCGGTTTCAGTGTTATTTACATACTTCTCAACATATTCTTGATGTTGTTCGTATGTTTCTGAAAAATAGACATTCCCAGTTGAAATATCAGCAACGAAATAAAGATAATTATTAGGCGTTGGATTTAACACTGCATTGATTGCTTGTTCACTAGGACTGTCAAAAGGTCCAGGACCGTACCCAGTATTTTTATAGAGGTTATATGGTGAATCCACTTCTAAATCTTTAAAAGTAACTAACTCTTTGTGTTCTCCTAAAGCATACAGAATAGAAATATCCGATTGTAACGGCATATTAGCTGTAATTCGATTAAAGAAGACTTGGGCGATCTTCTTACGATCATCTTCTTTGATACCTTCTTTTTCGACCAATGAAGCCAAAGTCAATACTTGCTGAATCGTCATACCTTTAGCATGTACCATTGGAATAAAGGGTTCGATCACACTGTTTGTTTTTGCAACCATTTGATCAACAAAATCCGCTAGTTTAGCCTCTTTATAATAATCATATGTTGCAGGGAACAGATACCCTTCCAAACGATAACGAACATCAGTTGCTTCAGCTGCACTTGCCAATAGTTCTGGGTATTTTTGCTTCATTGTATCAAAAAATGCTTGATCCTTCATCAAATCGATAAATTCTTTTTTCTTGAAATTAGTATTTTTTTCAATCGCATCACCAATTTTATCGATATCAAAGCCTTCTGGAATCGTTACTTTCCCATCTGCAAGCTGGGTTGGCTCAGCTGTTCCGCCTTCTCGTAGCAGTGCCCCAATCTCATCAAGCGTCATATCTGGCGACATTTGATAATAACCAGCCTGAAAATCAGTTAGATTTTTAAATTTTGCATAGTAATTGAAAACTAACCCACTTTTAATGACTTTACTGTCTTCTAAAATATTCGCGATTTTTTTATTCGACGAATCTTCCGGAACGTGTACTTGAACTAGTTTATTGTCTTTTTTATCAAGTGGTTGCAGCCCTTGATTCACGTAATTGTAGAAAGTGAATCCAAAAATAGCAATCACTAGTATCAAAACTGAAGCGACAATCAACACGATCCGACTAACAATGCGATCTTCTTTTTTTCTGGTACGCTTATTTGGACTCTCTTCTTTAGTGGTTTGTCTATGATTAGATTCAAACTGCTCATCAGATTGCTCAGCCCGCTTTGAATGATGTTCTACACTGCGTGAGCCAACTGGTTCCATCTCATCTTGTGCGATCGGTTCTGTTTGATCATTCGGCTGAGATTGATATGTTCTATTATATTCTGCTTCATTCGGCTGTGATACGTTCTGAGCATTGTGTTCAGAAGAAGCTGAATCATCATTTCCTATTTCTTCTCCCCGCAAAGAACGCAAGACCTGATCTTTAAACGAAGACTTGGAATGATCTTGATTATTTTGGTTATCTTCTGCCAAAACAAATCCTCCTTACTTTCTATGTATCTTCTTTAACTTTTACCATTATACATGAAAGCTTTTTAAATTTAAACTTTTTTAGAGAAAAGTCACTAACTTGTAAGATTTGTTTTCTCTAATAAAATTAAAAAGCGTGATTGAAACATAACTCTAAGAGTCATATTTCAATCACATGAAATTCAGATAAATGGTAGAAGCCAAGACAACTCCATTATTAAATTATTCTGCGCTAAGTGCTGCCATTGTAATATAGTTATATGGTTGGTTGAAGTGCGGCAAGAAGAAAATATCAAGTAATTTAAGCTTATCGATCGTTACTTTTTCTTCGATTGCCAATGAAAACATATGGATTCCCATAGAAATATCTTCATAAGAAGCCATCTGTGCGCCAACAATTCGGCGAGAATCTTCTTCATAAACAATTCTGATCTTCACAGTGTTGTTTTCTTTCATGAAACCTGGTTTTTGCAAATCTTCAAATTCAGTGTATTTTATTTTCAATCCTTGTTTTTCAGATTCTTGAACTGTTAAACCTGTAGAAACCATATGATAGCCAAAAATCGAAATACCATTTGATCCTTGCACGCCAATCGACTCTAAAGGGGTTCCTCCAATGTTATGAGCTGCAACGATTCCTGAACGAACCGCATTTGTTGCTAGGGCAATATAAGTCGTTTGCTGTACAGCATTTGAGAAAATGGTTGCACAATCACCGACCGCATATACGCTAGGATCACTTGTTTGCTGATGAAGATCAACAAGATATGCACCATTAGCAAATAATTCTAAGTGGTCTTTGCCTAAACCATTATTTGGTCTAAACCCAATAGCGTTGATAACTAGATCTACAGCGTATTCTCCTTTGTCAGTCACGATGGCTTCAACTTTTTCAGTCCCTTTGTATTCTTTAGCCAGTTCACCATAATGAAGTTCAATCCCGTTATCAGCTAAGACTTTGTCCATATCATCTGTAAACCATTTATCATAATAATTTGGTAGACATCTTTTCGCTGCATCAAAAAGGAGGACATTTTTGCCTCGACGTTTAGCCGCTTCAGCGATTTCGACTCCAATATATCCAGCCCCAATAACTGCAACTGTTTTCACTTCTTCTTTAGCCATAGCAGCATCAACTGTTTGTCCATCTTGGAATAGTTTTAAGAATTCAACATTTTTTAAATCTCTACCTGGAATATCTGGGTTGATTGGTGCTGAACCTGTAGCTAAAATCAATTTGTCATAGTTTTCTGTAAATACTTCACCATTATGTGTTTTGCAATGAACGAGTTTTTGTTCAAAATCAACACTTTCTACAGTTGTTTCCATATAGATTTTAGCACCTTTTGCTTCAAAGGCCTCTTTGTTCGTATAAAATAAGTTTTCGTAAGATTCGATTTGACGACCTACCCATAGCGCTGTCCCGCACCCTAAATAGCTAAGATTTGTATTGCGATCGATCATGACTACTTCTTGATCTGGATAGGTATCCAACAATGTGTTTGCTGCAGCGATTCCTGCGTGATTGGCACCGACAATGACTGTTTTTGTTCTGTTCATAAAACTCTCCTTCATGTGATTTATTGAACTTAATTATACCGCAAGAAAGGGCTTTCTTTTATCAATTTATCAGTCTTTCGTTAAAATATTTGAGAAACTCTCATTTTTTTCACTAAATCATCATAATTATCCTGCCTTTTACAAAAATAAAGATTCATTTTTAACATAATAACAGGTAAAATAAACTTACTGAAAGGGGTATGATTATGACATTAAAAAAAATATTGGTGAGTCTAATAGCTGGGTCTATTCTTTGCTTTTTTACTGCCTGCACACCTGAAACGAAAACGGAAGTCAAAGAGTCAAAAACCAGTACCTCAAGTACAGCTGAGAAAATGACTTCTCATTCTCCAAAAGAGCTAGCTGAGATTTTCGAAAAAACTATTCCTGACACAGATAATCATTTTGAAAACAATGAAGAAGGCTTGGAAGCTTTCGTTAGATATGTGGAAGAATTTCCGCCTCTTGTTGAGCTCTCAATGATTGAGAAAATCCGAGAAAACGGTCCCTTGTATTTTACAGAAGACCAAATGATCCGCTTAAATAAAGCGTTTGAGGAAACGACTGCCCTATAATCACTTCTGATTTATTTTATAAACCTGTGGAAAATTATTTTCATTTTGGAGGAATGGACATGGAAAGAAAACAAGATTACTGGATTAAACAGCTTGAGTTAGAACCACATCCTGAAGGTGGTTATTTTAGACAAGTTTTGCGCTGTGAACAAACTCTGCAAACTTCAGATAATACAATCAGACCTTATTACACAAGTATTTATTTTTTGTTAACCAAAGGAAATCCTTCTCATTTTCATCGTTTAGCTTCTGATGAAATTTGGTATTATCATGCTGGCTCCGCCTTGAGTATTCATCTATTGTACCCAAATGGTCAATACGAGCAGATTCAGTTAGGAATGGATTTAGAAAAAGGTGAAGTACTTCAGGCAGTTGTTCCTAAAAATGTGATTTTTGGTTCAAGCATTGAAGGAAATGGCGAATTTGCTTTAGTAAGCTGTATGGTTTCACCTGGATTTGATTATCAAGATTTTGAGTTATTCACTAAAAAACAATTGAATGTACTTTATCCAGCGCACCAGAATATTATTGAACAGTTAGCTTATGATCGATTACCTGAGTAACAAAAAAAGTGCTTTCTATCCCTCGACAGGTGAGCCGACCCCAAAAAGTCTAACTTTTTGGGGTCACTACATCCCTCGACAGGTAAAAAGCTCTTTTTTTGTTGCTTATTTTATGATTATTTTTTCTATCTCTTTCGGGGTTGCAGCAATAAAATCAGCGCCAGCTGTTTCTAGTTCCGCTAAATCACCAAAACCATACAAAACACCTAGACTAGCTAAATGATTTTCCTTTGCTCCTAATATATCGTGACTACGGTCACCGATCATAATTGTCTCTTCTAATTGAGTGATTTTCGCCTCACTTAATGCATAACGAATGACCTCGCTCTTTTTCGAACGCTTACCATCTAAACTAGCCCCATAGATTCCAACAAAATACCTATCTAAATTAAAATGAGTAATTATCTGTTTGGCATAGATTTCTGGTTTAGATGTTGCGATATACAAGCTACATCCAGCTTGGTTTAAATCAGTCAATAATTCAAGAATACCCTCATATAAATGATTTTCATACATTCCTTTATCTTGGTAATATTCACGATAATATCCCACTGCCTGTTCTGTTGCTTGTTTATCTAAATGATACATATCCTTAAAGGTATCGTTTAACGGCGGTCCAATAAATGAATATAGTTCTTCTTGATCAGGAATTGGTAATTTCAGCTTATTTAACGCGTAGCACACAGATTGAATGATGCCTTCACCAGAATTTGTGATCGTCCCATCTAGATCAAATAAAATTGTTTTATACTGCATAACAGACTCCCTTGCTTTAATTCTATCTTTCGTGAACATCTCCAGTATTGATGACTGGCTGAGTTCCTTTATCAGTGATGATCGATACTAGCAAGTTATTGATCAATTGCACTTTACGATCATCTGTAAAGTTGATTTTTTGTCCATCTTCGATTTGCTCCAAAGCCATTTGCGTCATTGATACTGCACCTTCAACAATAATCTGACGTGCAGAAAGAATGGCTTTAGCTTGCTGTCTTTGTAACATCGCACTGGCAATTTCAGTCGCATAAGCTAAGTGGTTCAACCGTGTTTCGATGACTTCAACCCCAGCAGCGGATAAACGCTCTTGTAATTCTTTAGCCATTTCCTCAGAAACTTCATTTGTATTTCCTCGTAAGGTAAGATCGTCTTCGTTAAAGGTATCATAAGGGTATTGTGTCGCAATATGACGAATCGCCGTTTCACTTTGGATCTCTACAAAATCTTGGTAACGATCCACATCAAATAAGGCCTTGGCTGTATCGACTACTTTAAACACTACAACTGCAGATATTTCCACCGGATTACCATCAGAATCGTTCACTTTTAATAACGAGCTATTGAAGTTACGTACTTTTAGTGAAACATTGATTTTTTGAGTTAATGGAGTAGTAACAAATAATCCATTATCTTTGATCGTTCCTAAATATTGCCCAAAAAATAGGATTGCTTTAGCTTGATTCGGACTAACAATGGTCAATGAGCTTAAAAATAAAGCAGAAATCACCCATAGGACCAAACCAACTATCAACATTCCAACACGTTCATCTGCTACACCTAAATAAACACAATAGCCTCCGATAACAGTCAAAATAATCAAGACCACTAGAGCAATATATCCGTTGACATGAAATGTTTTTTTCTCTTCCATTCTTTTCCCCTACTTTCTTTTCTCACGTATTAGTCCTATAGTACTCCTCTTTATTCTTTCTATCAATAGTTCTGAAAAGTAAAAAAATTTGCTTATTTATTAGTTTAGATGTAAACTTACTTTTAGTAAGTAAAAATCAATTATCAATTTGGAGGTTTTCTATTATGGATACACAAATTCACGGCATTCATCACGTTACGGCAATGACATCTAGTGCAGAAAAAATTTATCGCTTCTTCACAGATACATTAGGTCTACGCCTGATCAAAAAAACGGTCAATCAAGACGATATTGAAACATACCATCTATTTTTTGCGGATGATCTTGGATCGGCCGGTACAGACATGACATTTTTTGATTTTCCAGGTATTCCTAAAGGTAGTAAAGGAACCAACTCTATCTCTCGTACTTCATTTCGCGTTAAAAGCGACGCATCATTGACTTATTGGATCGATCGCTTTAACGAACAGGAAATCGCTCATGGAGAAATCAAAGAACGTTTTGGTAAAAAGTATTTGGAATTTGAGGATTTTGACAAGCAGCACTATCAATTGATTTCTGATGAAAATAATCAAGGTGTAGCAAGTGGAACCCCTTGGAAGAAATCAGATGTGCCGGCTGAGCATGCTTTAACTGGACTAGGTCCTGTTTTTGTAACGGTGGCAGACTTTGAACACATGCAACGAGTTTTAGTGGAGGTATTAGGCTTCAAACTCATTGATGCTGAGGGAAGTTTTCATTTATTTGAAGTAGGTGAAGGCGGAAATGGAGCAAGTATCATTGTTGAACATCGAAATGATCTTCCAGAAGCACAAGAAGGGTTCGGCAATGTGCATCACTTAGCTCTTCGTGTAACTGATCAAGAAGCTTTACGTTTTTGGATCAATAAAATCAATCAATTACAATTCCCAAATTCTGGTTTTGTTGAGCGTTTTTATTTCAAATCTGATTATTTCAGAGCGGCTCCTCAGATTTTGTTTGAATTAGCAACTGATGGGCCTGGTTTTTTACAAGATGAAACCTATGAAGCCGCAGGAGAAAAATTATCTTTACCACCATTTTTGGAAAGTAAACGAACAGAAATCGAAGAATTTGTGCGACCGTTTGATACGTCTGATGCAAATAAACCACGTTAATGAAAACAGAATTGGAGAGAAGCTATGCGGCATTATCCTACAAGCGATTTATCAGCAAAACAGGCTTATAAGTTTTTATCCGGCAGCATTATCCCACGGCCAATTGCCTGGGTAACAACGTTAAATAAAGAACTCGATACGATCAATGCCGCACCATTCAGCTTTTTCAATGCTGCGGCATCAGATATTCCTTTGGTGACGTTATCGATTCTTCGACGAAATGGTGAAATCAAAGACACTGCTAGAAATATTTTAGAAACAAATGAACTCGTAATCCATCTAGTCAACGATTCAGTTGTTGAATTAATGAATCAAACAGCAGCATCTTTACAGCCTGACCAAAGCGAGATCACTATTAATGAAATTGAAACAATTACTAGTAAATCCGTTACTGTTCCTGGAATCAAAGCGGCTCCCATTCGAATGGAGGCGCGCCTTCATCAATACATCCCTGTAAAAAATCATGAAGAGCAGGTCATTACCGATTTATTTATAGTGGAAATAACGGATTTTTATTTTGATGAACAGATTTTTGATCATGAACATGAATACATCTTACCTGAAGCGTTTCAACCTGTAGCAAGATTAGCAGGTAACACTTACGCTCATATCGATCATTTATTCGATCTAAAAAGACCCAACTAAAAAAGTTGAGTCCAAAATTGGCGCGAAGTTAAACAGTTGTAGTGATTACCTGTTAGTCTATTTTGAATGAGGTTAGAACAGAAGTGACTGGGGTGTAACTCATTGAGTTACGCCCCAGTCACACTCTTTTTATTCGTTTTTACCTAGTCCTCATGCTCCGGTCGTAAATCTACAATAGGAACATTCCCATCCAAAATACCGCTTGGGCTTTTCAACTTGAAAACCTGCAATCTAGGATCCACTTCCAAGGTCATTTCCTCATCCAAATATCTTTTAGAATAATCCTTGATATAAACTGCCCCAATGTCTGAATCCAATGTTAACTGAAAATCTGATTTATCCTGCATTTGTTCCAATATCACTAAGCGAAAGCTTGTATCAAGCGAGCAAACACCCATTTTCGAATACTTGCCAACACCATCATCTAGATCCAAAATAATCACTGCCTCATCGTTAATATAAGGAGTCAATTTGACCTGCGCTTCATCACTCACTTTTAAAAACATTTATTCCTCACTTCCTTCTTGCTTCATACACCAAGCATAACACTTGAGCATGATTTTTTCGAAAGTTATGCGTTTTTTCACCATTCAAAAACGGGGACAGATTTCCAATCACATAGATGTGTTGACCAAAAGAATCCTTCTATTAATAAATGTTTTTTCTTTTCAATCGTCATCGTACATTCATTATAGACGAGCGTCATTTTTTTCTACTTTCTCCGCCTATGTTAATCGTGGATATTTTTCAGCAGCGAATTCTTTTGACAGCTTAACGTAGTGCTGTGCATTTTCTTTGTTTTTGCGAAGCTCTTCTCGAGTCAAAGGACGAATCACTTTCGCAGGTCGCCCGAACGCCAAAACATTCGGCGGTATTTCAGTTCCTTCAGTGACTAAGGAACCTGCACCGATCATACTATTTTGCCCAATTATTGCATGATTTAAAATCGTCGAGCCCATCCCTATCAAGGCGCCATCCTCTATCGTACAGCCATGAAGCATACTATGATGGCCGATTGTTACATTTTCACCAATGACGACCGGCGCATTATGATCCACATGAATCACCGTACCATCTTGCACATTACTTCCTGCATTAATTGTGATTGAGTTATTGTCTCCTCGTATCACAGTTTGAAACCAGATACTCGTATCCTTAGCTAATATTACCTTGCCATACACATCTGCACTTGCTGCAATAAAATACTCCATTGTCATAACGTCACCTCTCCTAATGAGTTAAGTATAACAAATAATTTATTCTTGCCACTACTTAACTGCATCCTTTCATTGAAAAAAGACCTAAGGTGAGTGGGACATAACTCTTTGAGTCATATCCCACTCACTTAGAATTCGGATAAACGGTGGGAGCAGAAGCAATCATTACACTACACTTCGTTTCGATCTCATTAACTTCTACGCATGGAACATGCTAGAGTTAAAGGCCTACGCTTCGATCACATCAATTTTTAAGTCTTAAAAAATCAAAAAACCGTAAGGAGTTATTGCCTCGAACAAGATGCTTTGCCTCGACTTTTATCTATATATGGTGATTTATAGAATACACCCATTTGATTCTATCACCTTTTGATACCACCAAAATGAATCTTTTTTTAGGCGCTGCTTACTGCCATTACCAGTATTATCTTGATCAACATAGATGAAGCCATAGCGTTTTTCCATTTCAGCTGAGGAGCAACTGATAATATCGATCGGTCCCCACGCGCAATAGGCAAAAATTTCAGCGCCATCTTGCAGCACCTGTTGCATTTGTAAAATATGTTCACGTAAGTAATCAATACGATACTCATCATGTATTCGACCCTGTTCTACTTGGTCATACATACCAAAGCCATTCTCAGCAACCATCAGCGGTACTTGATACCGGTCATAATATTGACTCAGGCTATTGTAAAACCCTTGTGGATCAACAGCCCAGCCCCATGGATTTGCCTTTAAATGAGGATTTTTAGTTGTTGTCGTAGGATCCATTGTATCCTGTTTAGCGGAAACTGTTTGTGAATAATAGTAAGACAATGCTAAAAACTGCATCGTTGCTCGACTTAAAAGTGCATCGTCTTCTGCTTCTTTTTTGATCGTTATTTTTTGATCACTAAAATAATTCAATGCATATTGTGGATAACTTCCCCGCAATTGAACATCTGTATAAAAATACTGCATTCGATTACGTTTTAATGCTAATAAAACATCGTCTGGATCACAAGAATAAGGATATGCGGTGCAATCGGCTACCATCGTACCGACTTTTGTATCAGGATCGATTTGTTTAGCTAATTCAACAATTTTAGCACTAGCGACAAATTGATGATGAATTGCTTGAAATTTTGCTTGTTCAAAGTGATCAGTTTGGTCCTTACAAATTCCAGTTGAATTAAAGGATTCAAATTGAACCAAGTTGATTTGATTGATCACGATCCAATACTTGACTTTTCCTTGATATCTTTCCAATAAAATTTTGCCATACCTCACGAAAAAATCGACTAGTTTTCTATTTTGCCACCCACCGTATTTTGTAGTTAAATACAAAGGTGTTTCATAATGAAGCATGGTAATGATCGGCTCCATTCCATTAGCAATAATTGAGTCGATCAAACGATCATAAAAAGCTAAGCCTTCCTCATTTGGCTCTAATTCATCCCCGTGTGGAAAAATTCTGCTCCAATCAATTGATGTGCGAAACGTTTGAAACCCCATTTCTTTTAGCAAGGCTAAGTCTGCTGGATACGTATGATAAAAATCAATCCCAACTCGTTTAGGGTAGTAACCATCTTGGTCTATGATTCGTTGCTCTACTTGAGCGAGAGTCAAATCTGAATCCAGACTAGCTGCTTGGATATCCTGCTTTGGATCATATAAATGCACATCTGCCAAACTCAACCCTTTACCGCCTAGACCAAACCCACCTTCTGCTTGGTTGGCAGCTATCGCGCCGCCCCATAAAAAATCTTTTGGAAATCCAACCACTATTTTTTCCCCTCACTTTCTAAATATAACTTTTGATACATTTGTTTTTTCTTTGCTGATATTCCTAAATATTCTGCTAAATAAGTATCTATATCCCCAGATAGCTCTTTTACTTTATCTAACGCTCTTATAAAATAGCTTTCTTTTGTATCCATTAAGCTATATAGATAATCTAAAACAAAGGCATTGTCTGTATATTGCTGATATTCTGCCATTCTCTTTTGATTTCTAAGAGTATTTACCTTTTTGGTGTAAAGATAATCCTCCATGATCGTATCTTCTGATACGCCTAAAATAAACAAAATCAACGCGGCTCCCCAACCAGTCCGGTCTTTACCACCGCGACAATGCTGGATCATTGGTAATTTTTCTGGGACTTCTAGCAATTGCAACATTTCTCGGTACGCTGTAATTGCATAGGGTTCAGCTACTAATTCTTCCATTTGCTGTGCCATTTCATCTAGACGTGCCACCAATTCTTTCCGTCCGTTATTAGATGCCGCTAGTGAAACTAATTGCGCGACTTTTTCCTGATCATCTTTTAATGTTGACGAGGCTAGAGCCGCCACTTTAGCGTTTGGAGAGAAATCATACGTCTGTGTATTAGAAATATATTGATTAGGGTGTTTCTTCTTTTCCCATTCACTACGATAATCCACAATTGATCGAATCCCCATCGCTTCTAAATAATGGCGGTCGCGTGCATCCAAGCTTGATAGATCATCCGATCGAAAAAACAGGCCCCATTTTACTGGACGATCATCTGCGCCCAAATATCCGCCTAAATCTCGCATATTAAAACTATGAACTAAATTTACCCGTCTCTCTGCAACAATTTGCTTGGAATCGTGTGTGATCACTTGGTAATAAAGACGTTGTTCCGGCAGTGGATCGTCAAAAATCAGTTCCTTATTATTTTGCGTACTCTTACCGATAGCTTGCCAATGTCCCTTATAAGGATGCGTACTAAATACTATTTCTTTAATTGCTTTTATGTTTTGATCCTTTACGATCATTTGCTTGTTTTTTCTGATCAATTCCATATTGTTAGTCTTCTCCTTCGATGTTCACTTCTTCTATCCGTTTTTGCTTATCTAAACTTTTGATGAATGGTAAATATAATAAAATAGTCGCGGTAAATTGAAGGATTTGCAATGTCGCTCCACGCCAACCGCCCGCGATAAAACCACTGATAACTGGTGGTAGTGCCCATGGAAGTTGTACACCTACTCTTGGTACCCAGCCCCAGCTGATTGCGAAATAAGCCATTGCGATCGAAATGATCGGTGCTAAAAACATAGGGAAAAATAGAGAAGGATTTAAAACCATTGGAATCCCAAATTTCATTGGTTCACTAATACCAAAAAAGCTAGGAATGATCGCGATTTTACCGACAGATTTCAATTGAATACTCCGACAAGCAAACACAAGTAATAGCGCTAGTGCTAAATGCCTCGGACCTTTGTAAACATTCAATAAGCCTTCATTTAAAATACTAGGTAACGCTTGTCCATTCGCATAAGCAGTTATATTCTCAATTAAAGGTGGTAAGTATAACGTTGCTGTAATAGCCCCAATTGCTGAACTACCATGAATACCAAACCACCATAAAATCTCTCCGAAACCTACGATGACCAGCATAGTTATTACTGAATCACTCATATGTTTTAATGGCGTCTGTAGCACTGTATAGATTGCAGTATGGATATCACCAAAAGGCGTTGCCGCAAATATGCCGTTAAAAATAATGGCACCCGTTGCTAACAAAAACACAGGGATCAATGCAGAGAATGAATTTGCGACCATTGGTGGAACAGCATCCGGTAATTTGATCCGCCAATTTCGATCCAAGATTTTTGAGTACAAATAAGGAATCAAAATCGCCACAATCATCCCTACGAACATTCCTTTTGAGCCTAGCACACTAAAATCAAATGCCTGAATCGTTTTTTCTCCAACTTTGACTGTTGCCGTTGGGGTAATGATAAAATAAACCAAAAAGGCTGACATTATTCCTTCATACTGGCTTCGCTCCAAATTTTTAGCCATGGCTGCTGACAAAGATAAAATCACATAAACTGTAATCAAATCTGTCGTCATTGAAGAACCTAATTGTAACAAGCGCCCCAATCCGCTACTCTCCAAAAATTCAAGATACCATTGAAATTGAATACCGTTTAATAAAATAGCGGCGATCGATCCAACCATCGTCACTGGCAAAATTCGAACCATTCCATTGGCAATTGTTCGAATGACCAATAAGTTCGTAAATTTTACAACAAATTGCTGTAGTTTTGCGTTAAAATTTCCCTTTTTTGTCATTTTTATTCCTCCTTGTATAACCTAGATAGCAACATTTCTTTCAGTCTCCTCATATCAAACAACATCAACTGTTAACTTCATTTCGCTTCTTGTGATAGACTCACCTATGCCAAGTAGCTCACTTCATTCGCTGTATTTTTCCAAAGCTTTTTTTAAAATTGCAGCACCTGCTAGACTGCCATAATCTAGTCCATCAATCAGTAGAACCGGCATGTGATACTGTTCCCTTAACGCTTCTTCCAAATGAGCGGTTTGTGGTGCTAATAATAAAATGTCGTAGTGCTTAAAATAAGACACATCTCCTGTACCACAGGCCTCGATTTTCACACAAATCCCTTGTTCATCTGCAGCTTTCTGCATTTTCTGGAGTAACATACTTGTTGAAAAACCCCCTGCACAAACTAACAAAATGCTGCACATACGATTAATCCCTTCTCTCCTTTAAATTTTCAATGATTTCTTCAGATAATTCATTGACAGTCAACGCATTCATTAAATGGTCTTGCGCATGGATGAGCAGTAGCGAAATTTGGAACGATTGATTCGCTATTTCAGATTGAATAAGCTTAGTTTGGTAATTATGGGCTTTTTTTAGTGCTTGCTTCGCCTCTTTCATGAGCTGTGCACTCTTAGTAAAATCACCTACTCTAGCAGCACGAATGGCTTGTAAGCTTTTGGCTCTCGCACCACCGCCCTCTGAAATCAATGTCATAATAATCATTTCTTCGTTCATTCAAATCCCTCCTGATTACATATTGAGAAGAGAATCTCATAAAGCTCTTCAAAGGAGGTCACCTGCAGTAACTGCTTCCTTAAATGGTAATTTTCCATTATCGCTAATAATAGATTACTAATTTCTTTATATAAGAAATTATTTCCTTTTTTTAAGTTCAACAAAAAAATTAGTTGGACCTCTTTGCCTTGATAAATCAGCGGCTTTTCTAGAATACAAACACCAATGCAATTGTGCTCGGCTTCCATCAACATACTATGTGGTCCTGCTACACCATTTTCATAAATCGTTGTAAAACGTTGCTCCCGTTGTAATACTAACGCTGGAAATCTTTCATAGGCGTACTTTTTCTGGACCATGTCCTCTGCCATCTTTTCTATTACTTGCAGATAGCTATCTACTGAATGTTTCTTCAAATAGAAAAATTGCTCTGAAAATAACTCAGTTATTTGATGTTTTTCAACGCTGTTCATTTCTTTTTTCAGCAATAGTGTTTTCTTCATATAATTCAATTCAGCTTCTGACGGAATCACTGGAATCGCCAGCATAGAATAGTTTTTTTCAATTTCTGGTTCTATCTGAGTTGCGTTTAAAATAATATCTGCTTCTTCGAAAACTGGATTTGTGACATCAAAATATGGATAGTGTAGAATTGAAGCTTTTGGAAAAAGCTTGGTTATTTTCGAATTCAGTAAATAGTCTGCTGCACGTCCATGATTAGACAATAGTACAACTCGCTTAAATTGCTGAAAAAAAACTTCCTGTGCCTTTTCTAAACTTGCGGCAAAATGCAGCGCTAAATAACCAATTTCATCTCTAGACAATTGCAAAACGATAGTATCTAACGTATGCGTTTCCCATAATTGGGTAAACTTTAATGCAATCAAAAATGCATTGGCATACTTAGTTGATACAAGGTCGATCAGTGGATTTGTCAATGTCAGTGAAAAAGCAATTCGCTTCATCATCGGGTAAATATGCAATAACAAGGCTTCGATCAGCTTTTTATCCTCCGAAAACGCTGTTAAAAATTGCTGATCCAACTGCTTTAAAATTACAGCTATCTGCTGCCTGATCTTGATTGTGTTTTCAATTGTTCCATTAGCGATAGAAGTTTTACCGATCAGCTGCGCTGCTAAATACTTTCTTTCTAACGCTGGAATAGGTATTTTATAGTAGTCTTCAAGACGATTTGCTAAAGTATCCGCCAACTCAAGGTAGCTATCGTGAATAGGATTTTCCATTTGAAAATCTGAAATCCAATTTTTATTTTCCAATCGATAAATCAGAATTTCTAAGTGAACGATCAAGGATGAAAAACCCACATTCGAAATACTAATCTTCTTTTGGCGAAACAGTTCTGAGACCATGGGCTTTAATCCATATAGATCCATAGATGATCGAAAATAAAAAAAGTCATCTTGGGTTGGATAATACTTATTTATTTCATTTAAATGGTGAATAAAGGCTTTCCTATATGCTATTTCTGTCCCGTTGATTTTGACGCCATAATGAGATTTTGACTCTAATTGAAGTGATGCTTCTTGTAGTTTTTTATGAACAAGCTGAAGATCTCTTTTGATAGTGGACTCGCTTACATTAATATATTTGGCTAATTCTTTAATCGTTATATAGCCGTGTTGTTGAAACAATAAAAATAAAATAATTCCGACACGAAACTGTTGATGATTGATTCTTTCATCTAATTCATTTGACTGGTCTAATAGAAATTGCTGAAAGCAGGCGCTATCTGTAACTAGTAGACGATAGCCTCGACCATAAAGCGTTTTAATTTCGAATCCATGTTTTTCGCCAATTTCTTTTAGCTCCTTTATTTGTTCTCTGGCTCTTCTTTCTGATACCCTCTCTTTGGTTTTTATTTCTGATAAAGTCACAATTTTAGACTCCTGAAACATCTTCAATAATCGCTTGTTCTGTTTCATTGTCTCCCTCCTTAGCTCTATTTTATTCGAGTTCATTCAGATAGAACAGAAGCAGTTTTGCAGTATCTTTCTGCAAAGTTAACCTAAAGTGATATCTGTCTGAATGAGTCCTCGCCAAACTCATCTCGTAAAAATGAAAAAGCGAGTGGGATATAACTCTTCGAGTCATATCCCACTCACATGGAATTCAGATAAACCGTGGGATCAACAGCAGCTCTCTCTTATTTCTCAGAGTTAAACGCTCCTGTCCCAACCTTATTCAATTTTTAGTTACTCATAATCGCCATCTTCAGCAAATTGGCTATTATATAATTTTTCATAAAAGCCACCTTGCTCTAAAAGTTCATTATGGGTTCCCTTTTCAATGATTTCACCTTGATTCATAACCAGAATCAAATCTGCTTCACGTATCGTTGACAGACGGTGAGCAATCACAAAACTGGTGCGCCCTTCCATTACTCGCTCCATTGCTTTTTGGATCAATGCTTCTAAACGAGTATCGACCGAGCTTGTCGCTTCATCTAAAATCAAGATTTTCGGATCAGAAATCACAGCTCTGGC
The DNA here is from genome assembly GCF_000633635.1 of Enterococcus crotali. Lineage (GTDB taxonomy): Bacteria > Bacillota > Bacilli > Lactobacillales > Enterococcaceae > Enterococcus_L > Enterococcus_L crotali. The sequence continues at coordinate 62,918 of NZ_AYPQ01000004.1, forward strand.
AATCGTCAATAATTGCTTTTGCCCAAGGGAAACATTGTCCCCTTCTGAATTGATTTCCATCTCATAACCGCCGGGCATCGTACGGATAAAATGATCCACATTGGCAGTCTTAGCCGCATCTACCACTTCGTAATCCGTGGCATCTAATTTACCAAAACGGATATTATCGGCAATCGTTCCTTCGTACAGCCAAGCATCTTGCAAGACCATGCCAAAAACTGAGCGTACATCACTGCGATCCATTTTCTTCGTTTCAATGCCATCGATTTTGATTGCCCCTTCATTAACATCATAAAAGCGCATCAGTAAATTGATCAGTGTCGTTTTACCAGCTCCAGTTGGACCAACGATAGCCACTGTTTGTCCTGCTTCTACAGAAAAATTCAAGTTTCTGATCAATGGTTTTGCTGGATCATAGCTAAAGCTGACATTATCGAACTGAACTGACCCTTGAATAGTATCAGGTAACGGAATATTCTGTTCATTTAGCTCTTCTTCAGGCTCATCTAAGATTTCAAAGACACGTGTAGTCGCAGCGGAAGCACTTTGTAATGCCGCCGACAATTGTGTGATATTCCCCATCGGCTGACTGATTTGCCAAATGTATTGAATAAATGCCTGCAATTGTCCAACTACGATCGCACCAGTAATCACATAATAACTACCTAAAACTGCCATGCCAATATATGTTCCATAAGCCGTCATTTGCACAAGCGGCAACATCAAACCTGAAATAAAAGTCGCTTTAAAACCAAAGCTATTCAAGTTATGATTGACTTTTTTAAAGCCTTGTAAGGTCTCTGATTCACGACCATACAGTTTCAACACACTAAAACCAGTCATATTTTCTTGGACATAGCCATTTAAATTTCCTAATGCATTTTGCATCCCTTGGAAGTATTTTTGTGAAATACCCACAATCGTTTTTGAAATAAACAAGGATAAAGGAATCATTATGATCGAAATCAAGGCCATCAACCAATTGATATAAAACATCATTACGACCGCCATCACGATTCCTAAAATAGCTGAAACGATATTGATGAAACTTTGCTGCATCGCATTGCTCACAGCGTCCACATCATTCGTCACACGTGATAAAATATTTCCTTGTTGATTTTTATCAAAATAAGAAACGGGCAGACGATTGATTTTTTCATCGATATCACGACGTAAATCACGCATTGAATGTTGAACAACACCTGCCATTAGATAGCCTGACAAAAATTGTGCGCCACAATAACCTAGTCCAACTATCAAAATCCAAATGAGGCATTGAATGATGTATGAATAGTTCAAGCCTGTTCCTTCAGCAATATTTTTACTGATTTCAGTGATTGGCAACCCTGATACATACGGCATCGCTGCATTAAAAGCTACAGTCAAAATAGTAAAAATGATCACTAAAATAAACGTCCCTTTATAAGGATTGATATATCTGCCTAAACGTCTAATAGAAGAGAGTGCGTTTTTCATGCTAATTCCTCCTCTGACAATTGAGAAGCAGCAATATCATAATAGATAGGGCAATTCTCAAGTAATTCACGATGGGTACCGATGCCAACGACATCCCCTTCATTTAAAACAACGATCTTATCTGCATGCATGATCGTTCCAACTCGTTGTGCGACGATCAAAACAGTTGATTCCGTTGTTTCTTTTTTCAAACGAGCTCTTAAATTCGCATCCGTTTGATAATCTAGTGCTGAGAAACTATCATCAAAGATATAAACTTCTGGACGGCGAATGACTGCTCTTGCAATCGCCAAGCGTTGTTTTTGCCCTCCTGAGAAGTTTGCTCCGCCTTCTGAAAGAAGTTCATCGTATCCGTCAGGCTTTTGCGAGATAAACTCTGTCGCTTGGGCAATATCTGCGGCTAATTCCATTTCTTCGATCGTTGCATCTTCTTTACCGTACCGCATATTTTCTGCGATCGTTCCAGTAAATAACAAGGCTTTTTGCGGAATATAGCCGATTTTATTACGTAACGCACTTAATTTATACTCACGCACATCGACCCCATCAAGCAATACTTCGCCTTCTGAAACATCATAAAAACGTGGAATCAATTGGATCAACGTTGATTTTCCACTTCCAGTACTACCGATAAATGCAACGGTTTCGCCTGGTGAAGCTGTAAAGCTAACATTACGAATCACTGGACTTTCAGAATGTCCTGGATAAGCAAATGTTACGTTTTTAAATTCTAAGTAGCCTTTTGTTTTAGTCTCAGTGATACCTGTTTCATTTTCACGAATCACAGGCTCCATATCAAAAGCTTCTTGGATTCGGCGAGCAGAAACTGCTGCACGAGGATACATCATAAAGACACTTGCAAATAGCATAAATGAAAATAGTGCATGGAAAATATATTCAATAAATGCAATCAAGTCACCAACTAATAAACTGCCTTGATCGATCTGAAGTGCACCATTCCAAATAATCAACACCATTACGATATTAAATAAAAAGAAGAATCCCGGTTGTGCTGCTGCCATCAAACGAAAGAGGCTCTTAGAGCTTTTCGTATAGTCTTCATTGACTTTGCTAAAACGGCTTTCCTCAAATTTTTCATTAACAAAGGCCCGGATCACTCGCAGTCCTGAAAGATTTTCTCTTAGAATACCATTAATTCCGTCTAAGTTTTTTTGTTGTTTATTCGATAAAGGTTCGGATATTTTCGCAATCAATACCACGGCTGCTAGTAGAAACGGCAAGGCTCCCAATACGAACCAGCCTAAAGATGGACTTGTTCGCATCACCATGTACAAACTAACAAAAAACATCATTGGTGTCATAAAACCGATACGCAAAATATTCCCCATAAACAACATGATTTGATACGCATCATTTGTCGTTCTAGTAATCAGCGAAGATACACCTATTGTTTCATATTCACGATGGGAAAAAGTCTGTACTTTTTCAAATAGATCATCTCGAATATCACGGACAATATTTGTTGTCATTCGTGCGCCAAAATACCCCAACATAATATTCATCGCCACACCAACAACTGTGATTCCGATCATCAACAAGCCTTGCTGTTTAACATAAGCATAGTCATTATTTTTGATCCCCACATCGATCATTCGTGCTAAAATTGTTGGTAATCCTAGTTCTATCAATATAAATCCAAAAACACAAATGAAATCTAAAAACAATAATTTCTTATATCTCATTGTGTAACGCCACATCAATTTCAATCAATCATCTCCTATTCCAATTTTGATCCAGTGCTTCCACTATAGCATAAAACTAATAGTCAGGTAAATTATATTTGAATGAAAAGCCCAGTCTTTTTTATTGAATAATAAACGGGACCATTTTGACTATGTTATAATAGTAGCTACTTTAATTTTTTTACTAAAATAAAATGAAGGTGATGGGATTTAATCAATGAAAAAAATACTCTATATTTCTTTGGGTTGTCTTACGTTTGTGTTGGGAACTTTGGGGATTTTCCTGCCGATTTTGCCCACAACGATTTTTTATATTTTAACGGCATTTTTCTGGATGCGTAGCTCTGATTATCTATATACAAAATTTATTGGCTCTACTTATTATCAAAGATACATTCAAGCATCGATCATAGAAAAAAAGATCACGCCGTTTGGCCGCATAAAATTATTTACAACGCTATTTATCGTTTTTGCCATCCCCTGTGTGATTGTCCGAAATCCATTCATGACAACTACTTTGACCATTGTTTACTTAGTTCATTTAGTTGCCTTAAATTTGTATTTCAATAAAAAGAATATTCCCCCCTTAAAAGACCCCGATGAATCGTAAGTTTTTCTTTAAAGCCTTAAGTCTGTTTCTATACTTATTTGCCTTTTTGTGATAAAATACGATTAATTGTTGTACAACACAACACGAGGGACGGTTGAAAAAAGTACAGTTTCCATAAAACCAGTAAAATGAAGCAAAGTCTAGGCTTCATGTCATCATCAACTGATGTTTTTGATGCCAATTGTTTTTAAGGTGGGCAACCACCTCATTTTGTTGTGTTCAAATTTACAGTAAAACAATCTATAAAATAAATAATTAACTGCTCAGGCAGATAAAGGAGAAAAGACTATGATTTATAAAGTTTATTATCAAGAAACAAAAACAAGAAACCCAAAAAGAGAAGATACAAAATCTATTTACGTTGAGGCTGAAGACGATGTTATCGTGCGCCAACAAGTAGAAGAAAATACCCCATACAACATTGAATACATCCAAGCACTTGATGAAAATCATTTGGCTTATGAACAAGAGCATGCGGAATTCTCTTTAACGGAGTTTTAATATGAAAGTAAATATTAAAAATAATGAAACCGGCGTTTTTGCGATAGGTGGTTTGGGTGAGATCGGGAAAAACACTTATGGGGTTCAATTCCAAGATGAGATCATTATTATTGATGCTGGAATCAAGTTTCCAGAAGATGATTTGCTTGGAATCGACTACGTTATTCCAGATTATAGCTACATCGTTCAAAATCTACACAAAGTCAAAGCGTTAGTTATCACTCACGGACACGAAGATCACATCGGTGGTGTCCCGTATTTATTGCGTCAAGCAAATATACCGATCTACGCTGGTCCCTTAGCTTTAGCCTTGATTACGAATAAATTGGATGAACATGGTTTATTACGTGACGCTGAGTTGCATGAGATCAATGAAGATACAGTGATTCGTTTCCGTAAAACAGCTATTAGCTTTTTCAGAACGACTCATAGTATTCCTGACGCTTTGGGTGTCGTTGTTAAAACACCGTCAGGAAATATCGTTGCAACAGGGGATTTCAAGTTTGACTTTACCCCAGTTGGTGAACCTGCAAACTTACACCGCATGGCAAAATTGGGAGAAGAAGGCGTGTTATGTCTCCTTTCTGATAGTACAAATGCGGAAATCCCAACCTTTACTAAATCAGAAAAAACAATTGGCTCTTCCATTCTAAAGATTTTTGAAAAAATCGAAGGAAGAATCATCTTTGCCAGTTTTGCTTCAAATATTTTCCGTCTCCAACAAGCTGCGGATGCTGCAGTTGCAACAGGACGTAAAATAGCAGTATTTGGTCGTAGTATGGAGAATGCGATTGTTAATGGCGAACACTTAGGCTATATCAATGTGCCAAAAGGAACATTTGTGGATGCCAGTGAGCTGAATCAACTACCTGCTGGGGAAACAATGATTTTATGTACAGGATCCCAAGGTGAACCAATGGCAGCCTTAAGCCGGATTGCTAATGGTACTCACCGTCAGATTTCAGTACAACCTGGTGATACAGTGATCTTTTCAAGTTCACCGATTCCTGGAAATACAACAAGTGTCAATCGTCTGATCAACTTGCTTTCTGAAGCTGGAGCTGAAGTTATTCATGGAAAGATCAATAATATCCATACTTCAGGTCATGGTGGTCAAGAAGAACAAAAATTAATGCTAAGTTTAATGAAACCTAAGTATTTTGTCCCTGTACATGGCGAATTTAGAATGTTAAAAATCCATGCATCGTTAGCTCAGGATGTTGGTGTTCCTGCAGATAATTGTTTCATCATGGAAAATGGGGATGTTTTAGCTTTAACAGCTAATGAAGCTCGAATCGCTGGACATTTCAATGCCAATGATGTTTACGTAGATGGTAACGGTGTCGGTGATATCGGTAATGTCGTGTTACGCGACCGCCGTATTCTTTCAGAAGAAGGCTTAGTTTTAGCTGTTGCAACAGTCGATATTAAAAATAAAGAAATTTTAGCTGGCCCAGATATTTTATCTCGAGGTTTTGTCTACATGAGAGAATCAGGTGAAATGATCCATGAAGGACAGCGCGTATTGTTTAATGCGATCCGTGAAGCACTCCGTGATGAAAACTGTACAGAAGCTAAATTGTGCGATGCGATTTCTGCTGCGTTACAACCATTCTTATTTGAAAAGACAGAACGTCATCCGATGATTTTACCAATGATCATGACTTCATAATTTCAAAGCGAAAGAAGCAAAGAAACTAGAACTTAACTCTGCGAGTTATTTCCTAGTCTCCTTGCTTCTTTTTTTACTAAAATCATCGATAAAATGCATCAGCTCTTTGGCAGCTAATAAACTTCCTTCAATAGGTTGAAGCTCTTGCTGCAGCTTTTTAGCTTGTTGCTCATACGTTGACTCTTCTAAAAGCTCTTGTAGCTTAATTCTAAATAAGAGACGATTTTTCAGCTTATTTTTCTTTATTTGGATCGCAGTTCCATATTTAACACAGCAGTTGATATTATATTCTTGTTCTTTTTGCAAGCCGATACCAATAAATGGTTTTCCAGCAAGACACGCCGTTTGAATAGTACCTTCGCCACCATGAAGAACACAGGCCGTCACTTTATTCTGAACTTCTGTTGCAGGCAACCAATCAAAGAGATAAATGTTCTTTGGAAGTTGTTTTATTTGTTCTTCGGTTAAGTAACTTTTCATTGGGGTGATTACGTCAACCGCTAATCCATCAAAATTTTGTAATAAATCAAAAATGAGCTGGCGATTGGCTGAACTGCCCATACTGCAATAAATAAGTGGTTTTGTACTTGTTTCTAGTAAGTGCTGTAAGGCCTGAGGTATTTCTTCATTCAAATTTGCAAAAATGGGGCCTACATAAGCACTATCCTTTGGTAAAACGGGATTTTTTGTTAATCGTTCCGGAGTTGTAATGCAATTTAAATCAGCCGCCATCGCATCGATCGTACATTCAAATTGATTCTTCACTCCAAACTCTTTTATCAGCTTTTTGATGTCTTTTGGGAGCCATTTTAAATTTAACAAAAGAAATTTCACTAGCTTTTTTACATATGGATTTGATTCTTCCATAAAGAGTGGGCCTTCTATATGGGCTCGGCTATAAGCATAAGGTTTAACATAAATCAGCGGAATTTTCTTTACACGAGCACTGATCAGTAAACTGATCGTAGAGCCGATAATGATTCCATCAGGAGCAAGTTTTTCGATCAATTGTAATTCATTTTCGATTCTCTGCTTCAACATATCATAAGTAAATGGTATTTTAACGGTTCTCATTTGATCAAATTTCATAATATTTTGGATATCTATTTCTGTTAAATGAGGGGTTAAATAGTTAAATTCAAACCCTTCTTTTTCAATAAAAGAAGCAAATTTTCGGCTATATCCCATAAAAATACAGGTTGCTTGAGACTGACAAGCTTTCGCCACTTCAATCATTCTAGTTGTTTCTGCCAAATTAAAGGTTTCTGGCGCAAATAATAATGTCTTCATTCGTTGATCGTTCCATTCTCTGAAATCATATGATAGATCTCTTCAATATACCGATCGATTTCATTTTCTTTTTCAAGATTGAGATCGTTGATTTCTGGAATTTTTTCAAACAATGATAACATTTGCTTGTAGTAGTCGATTTTAGCTTGAAAGACCTTTTTCTTAGACTCTATGAGGAGCTCCGTCTTTTCTCTACAGCTAGCTGTGGTTTCTGTTCCTATCATCTTTAAAACCAACTGCGTTTCTTCAAGATTAAACTCACCATATTTCATGACTACTATGTACTTGATCATTATAAGATCCAGCTCTTTGTAAATGCGGTAGCCATTTTCTTTTCTGGTTGGTTTTAGCAAATCAACTTTATCGTAATATCTTAAGGTTGATTTTGGAATATTAAGAATTGCAGCTGCTTGTTGGACCGTTTTTCCTGTCATTGTATTCCTCCAGTTTCTTTTGTTGTACTATAACATGAAACCTAACTTTCATGTCAATATGAAAAAGAAGTTGTGAGAAAAGTAGTTTAGGCTTGAGTAATTAAACCAAAAATGAGTGGGACGTGACTCTTCAAGTCATGTCCCACTCACGTGGACTCCGGATAAACGGTGGGAGCAAAAGCAATCCTTTCGGAAATATACTGTCGCTCTACACTACATTATTAACTACCAAAACATTCGCTTTTGTATGGTTAACAACATAAGAGGTCGTTGATCCTACCATTAATCGCTCAAAGCCATTCAAGCCTGTTCTACCGATTACGATTAAATCAATTGGTTCTTTTGATTCTGTGAAATCTGAAATCAGTGTTTTAGGATAGCCGTACATAACATAAGTAAATACATTAGCTATTCCTTGTTCCAATGCCTTTGTTTCACGTTTTTTCATTTCTTCTTCTTCTCTTGAACGAAGATCTTCCATCAATGTTCCCATCGACATCGTCAGTTCACCAAAGTAATTGCCCATCTCTTCAATGACAGATAATATATGCAAAGTAGCACCGTTTCGTTTAGCAATTTTTATTGCTTCTTGAAAAGCATTTTCTGACTGATCAGAGCCATCTACTGCGACTAAGATATTCTTGTATGATTCTCCCATGATAAAAACCTCCTTCTTTGATAGTTCTATTATACTACTTAAAAGAGCTTTCACCAAAAAATACTACCGAATGAGAAAACTTTCTACTTTACACAACTAAAAAGCCATGTTATAGTAATCATGGAATTTCGTTATCAGATATCGTTGCCTTTCATAAGAATCAAGAGAGGAGAATTATTATGACATTTGGTAATAAAGTATTAAAATACCGTGTAGCACTTGATACAAAGAGAAATTTGTTTATGGCTATCGATGCAAATAACCAAGCAAATATTGCTTATGGTATCACGATTACACAAGCAGTAAAAGAATTGAAAAAATCTATTTAAGGAGTTATCAACCTAAATGAGCCATTCAAGTTCTAATACGATTTAAAGGCATCCAGTGAACGTTAGATCACAGATGCCTTTTTTGTTTGCTTATTTATGATTTAATTTTCTCCATGTTTTTTTCTTGATAGAGTGTCTCCAGCTCATTTGAATAAATAGTACAAAGAAAAAGAGAACTGCTAAAATTGCAATTGAAATCATCCTCAATCCGAGTGTCTGCTCCTCACCACTGCCATCTACTGCTCTATTTAAGAGATGAATAAGTCCACCGATAAATATTACCAACCAAACAACATTTACTGCCCACCATTTTTTCATAACTTAGGTAATCAGACTTTAGTCTAGTTTTTGTGACGTTAGAATTATTAATCTTTAGAGGTTTAAACAAAAAAACATCTGACAGATGTCAGATGTTTTGGAATGGATGAATTAGTTTTTTACAACGTTAACTGCTTGAGGTCCACGATCTGAATCTTCAACGTCGAAGCTTACTGATTGGCCTTCTTCGATTGTTTTGAATCCTTCACCTTGGATAGCTGAGAAATGTACGAATACATCGCTACCATCTTCGCGAGAGATAAATCCAAATCCTTTTTCTGCGTTAAACCATTTTACTGTTCCTTGTTCCATTCTTTGTTCCTCCTCGTGCTTAAGCACTAAATATTGTAACATTGCCCGTGTACGATAGAGGGTTTTAAAATTAAAACTTCTATATTGTCCCAAACAAGATTACACCTACATTGTACATGTGAACCCTTATTTTTGCAAGAATTCTAGCTAGTCTGCAGCAAAAATTTTTCTTCTCTCATACTGATGTAAACTTGTTCTCCAATGATGATATGATCCAAAACTTCGATTCCCATCATCTTTCCACATTCCTGCATTCTTTGCGTAAAATGAATGTCACTTTCTGATGGAGTTGGATTACCGCTTGGATGATTATGAGCGAGGATTAAACGTGCCGCAGAACATTTCACTGCACTGCGGAAAATTTCTCTTGGATGTGCGACACTTTGATTCAATGATCCTTTAAAGACAGTCTCTTGCTTGATCACTTCATTTTTAGTATTTAAGTATAAACACACTAAATGCTCTTGCTGAAAATCTTGTAATTCATAGATTAAATTCTGAGCAATTTGGTAACTGGACGACACCTTTCCTAGCTTCAGCTGGGTACTTTGCTGAATTCGATACCCAAACTCGATTGCTGCCCTTAGCTCAATTGCTTTGATCCTACCGATACCTTTGATCTCCATCATTTCAGTAAGTGTAGCATTTTTCAATTCATATAAATGATTGAAATAATTCAAAAACTTAGATGCTACCTCCATCACATTCATATTCTTTGAACCAGTTCTTAATAAAATCGCTAAGAGTTCTTGGTTTGATAAAGCTTTTTCACCTACAACTTCTAATCGTTCACGAGGTAAACAATCTTCCGGCATTTCTCTAATAAATAATTTCTCCTCTTTGATCAAAAAATCACTCCTCTATACGCTTCTATTAAAAGATACGCAAAGGAGTGACATTTTTATTTTTTTAGATAAGCTGGAACTTGATCCAAACTCTCAAAAATTTCCAAGGTTTTTTCTTTGATCTCATCAGTTGGCGCCAATAGGTCTGGTACCATGATCACAGGAATTCCAGCTGCGTCTGCTGCTGTTACTCCATGAAATGAGTCCTCAAAAATCAAGGTGCTATCTGCTTTCGTTCCAAGGTTGGCTAAGGCTTTTTGGAATATTTCTGGATCTGGTTTTGCTCGGGTCACATCTTCTGCTGAAACAATTCCTGAAAAACGTTCCTTGATCCCAGCACCATCTAATAATAATTCAATTGCCGGACGGACATTACTTGAAGCGACGATTCTAGGTATCTCTTGTTGATCAAGAAAATCAAGCAATTCCAGAACCCCTTCTTTTAATGGAACTTCACCTGATTCAAATACTTGATAGGTGTCATCGTAGGAACGTTGGATAAACTCATCTACTTTTTCTTTCCCAAAATCCTTAAAGATTCGATGATAATTTTCTTGCACCTCTTCATCTGACACACCTAAAAATTCTAAATAAAGTTCTTTGCTGTAAGGAAAGTCCATCGCATCTGCTATTTTTTGCGTTGACTGATAATAAATCAGCTCGGTATCAAATAACAAACCATCCATATCAAAAATTACGCCATCAATTTTTTTCATAACTTCCTCCTAAATTTAAAAGCGTAGCGGGCTCGTTCAAACTCGTAGAAAAATAGGAAAAGATGTATGTGACGTATTTAGTCGCAGACAGCTTTTATCTTTTTTCCTAGAGTTTAGCTCGCGTAGCTAGATAACATTAAAAGCGTAGCAAGCTCATTCAGTCTTGACTGAAAAATAGGGAAAATTGACTGAGGTGCTTTTTACCTCATTCCATTTTCATCTTTTTTCCGAGAGACTAGCTCGCGTAGCTAACATACAGTACCATATACCTCATCAAGTCTCAACTGAGATTAATTTCGGTCTTTTCTCGATAAATTAATCCACATTGCCCGATCCTATACTCAATAATAATTCTCTCACTTGTGACACAAAATAGAGCGAACCTGTCACTAACATTAAATCATCAGCTGACATTTTTTCTAAAATCTCGCCCAAACCAAATTGCCATAATGAAACAATCTCAGTCTGATCATCTTCAAAATGTTCCATTTTTGTTAATTCGATTGCTCTCGGATAATCAAAAGTGGTCAAATATAAATGAACATTAGGGACTTTTCTTAGTATAGCAATCATTTGATCGATATTTTTTGATGTCAACGCTGAGAATAAGATGTGGATATCTCGAGTTGGAAATTCCTTTTTCAGATTTTCAGCTAGACGATGCATTGCATGATCATTGTGCGCACCATCTAAAATGATCAATGGCTCATCGCTGATTTTTTCCATTCGAGCAGGCCACTGCGCTTGGGCCAACCCTTGATAAACATCTCTATCCGTAAAGTTGATTTGCTGTGTTTCACAATAGAGATAAAACAGTTGAATCGCAACAGCCGCATTTTCGACTTGATGACGGCCTAATAAAGGAACTTTAATTTTAGGCAGTTTGCCTGCTTCACCATAGAAATCAAAAATTTCACCCCAATTTTTATCTGGGTGTCGGTAATGCGCCTTATAGTCTTTTTCATAACGGTACACTTTACTGTGTTTTTTTCAGCGACGTCCTCAATCACTACAAAGGCTTCTTCTCCAATATTCCCAGTCACAACTGGTATGCCCTCTTTAATGATTCCGGCTTTTTGAAAGGCAATCTCTTCAAGCGTATCGCCTAAAATTTCTGTATGATCTTTTCCGATGGTGGTAATTGCTGTTAGCATCGGTTTTACTACATTCGTACTATCTAATAAACCACCAAGTCCAACTTCAACTATGGCGATATCGACTTTTTGATCTAAAAAATAGTCAAGTGTCATAACAGTCAATGTTTCAAATTCAGTGATTCCCGCACTTGTTGGCTGTTGATCCATCTCTTTAATCAGCTCTTGATATTTTTCTACATACTGGATGATATGATTGTCAGAAATCCCCGTTCCATTAATCGCAATTCGTTCATTGAAGTGCTCGATATAAGGAGAAGTAAACGTTCCTACCTTTAAGCCCAATTCTTCTAACATACATCGTAAATACGTTACAGTAGAGCCTTTTCCATTTGTACCAGCAATATGTATCGTCGGTACTTTTTCTTCAGGATTACCAATTCTGTCTAATAATGCTTCCACTCGGTCAAGACCTGGTCTGGTACCAAATGGCAATCTGCTATGAATCCAATTAATTGCTTCTTCTATTGTTAGTGACATCTTATCAACTCCTCGTTATCTATTATATCGAAAGCTGAGATGCTTTTCACTAATTAACGACTTTAATTCTATAAAAAAGAGTAAACAAATAGCTCAGTACTTTTAAATAAAAACGATTGTGATAAAATAAACGAGGTATCCATCTAAAGTGAACACTGATTTTTTTGCATCTTTACCAAGTCACATGATAGACTAGAATCTTAGACAGATCGTTAAATGATCTTGATTAAAATAATTATTGTTGCAGGTAGTTCGTTTGATTTCACACGATTGATTGGACCTTTATCCTAAAGCAGTTACTAATCATTAGAATAAAGGAGCAGTATAAAATATGTTAAAAGTCAAAAAATATTTGTTGGTCGGTGGGAGTTTCTTCTTACCGTTCCTATTATTAGTCATACTCTGGTCGATTTTAGGCTTAGCACCGTTAGGAAATAACAATCTCTTGGTAAGTGATCTAGGTACGCAGTATATGCCGTTTTTAAGTGCCTTTAAGCAGTTTTTCCAAGGAGAGACTTACTCACTATATTCATTTTCTGATGCACTTGGTGGAACTATCTTACCTTTGAGCGCTTATTATTTATTGAGTCCGTTCAATCTTATAGTCTTACTGTTCTCTTATGAACAGTTACCGATCGCTATATTATTGATCATTACGTTAAAAATTTCTCTTATGGGCAGTTCGATGTTTTATTATCTTCAAAAAACATATCGACAATCAACCATTTCAACCTTACTTTTTTCAACGTCTTATAGCTTATGTGGTTTTGTGACCGTCTATTGTTTAAATTTTATGTGGCTAGATGCGTTGATTTTACTTCCTTTGCTAGTATTGGGCATTCAGCGTTTATGGGAGCATAAGAAATATGTCCTTTATTCGGCAGCCTTGTTTTTGGCCATTGTAACAAATTATTATATGGGCTATATGCTCTGTATTTTTGCGGTGTGCTACAGTCTTTATTGGTATTATCAAAAGACAAAACCAGCTGAGAAGAAATCAATTTGGCTGTTTATTAAAGAAGGTCGTTTGTTTTTTGTTACTTCTTTTCTAACTGGAATCAGTACGAGTTTTATTTTGATTCCTGCTGTGGAAGGAATGTTAGCAACAAAGAAAACAAATTTTGAGTGGCAAACGTTCTTACCTACGCCTAATTTTGGCTTTAATTTTCTTTCCCAATTAGGTCTTGGTAGTGTTAATTTTGAATGGCGGTTAGAACATCTACCGACGATTTTTTCTGGAATCTTGATGGCCTTGCTTTTTATCGCTTATTTTCAGCTATCAGCTATTTCTAAGAAGGAAAAAATGGGTGCTGCATTTTTAGTTGGGTTTATTTTCTTAAGTTTCTGGTTGGAACTAGTCAATACGATTTGGCATATGTTTCAAAGTCCTGCGGGATTTCCGTATAGAAATACGTTTATTTTTAGTTTTTTGATGATAAAATTTGCGTATGAAGCGTTTCTGAAATTAAAGGGTGGAGCAAAATTAACGTTCATTGTTCCTAGTATTTTTTCTGGATTGTTGCTTATTGGTTATGTTGCTTTAAAATTTTCAAAAGAAAGCATCTATTTACTGTCCGATCATTATGTTGTTATCAGTCTAGTGAGTATCTGGTTGATCTTTGGTTTGGTGGTCTTGATTCAAAAAATGCACGGAGCAAAAAGAAATGGTCTCTATCTGCTCTTGTTCTTAGTTGTTTGCTCTGAATTAGTCTTTAATTTTTGGATCAGCTTTAAGGATATTCCTTTTGGAAATCAAGAGAAATTTGCCCAAACTTATAAAATTCAAGATGAAATCATCTCAGATTTACAAAAGGCGCAACCTTATCTATTCCGGATCAAACAAACAATCGACTCTGATGCTGCAGGGTATAATGAAAAAAATAATGGTTACAATAATCCGATTCTATATGGATATGCCGGCGTTTCAAGCTACACCTCTACATTGGATGCTAAAACGCAAGATACATTGCATGCGTTAGGCTTATATCAAAAAAATGATCGTAGAATCGCTTATGTTGATGAATCTAAAGTGATCAACTTACTATTAAACGTGAACGATCAATTGACTCCTGAGCTTAAACTTTACCAGAAAAATATTTCAAACGATCCTTCTACAAATGTTTATGAAAATGAAGAAGCAATCGGCATGGGCTTTTTGGTACCAGAAGAATTTGGCAATCTTAAATTAGCTAAAAATCAGCCGCTAAAAAATCAGGAAATGATTTTACAACAGATTCAAGAAAATAAACAAAATTATTTTCAAGAAACACAAAAAATAGCGTGGACAGCTCAAGCTGATAATCACTACACGCTCACTACGAAACCAACAGCAAATGGTGAACTTTATCTTTATGCACCAGAAGTTGACTGGAAAAAGATTACTTCATTTAAAGTAAATGGAGAGAAAATCCAGCCTGCAATTTATATTGCAACAAACCAATTATTTAATCTTGGCTACTTCAAAAAAGACGATGTCGTTCAGTTACAACTTGAATCTGAAAAAGAGCTTGAGGAAAAAACGATTGAATTAAAAACTCTGCAACAAGAAAACTTTGATTCCTTTATTACCAAACAAAAATCTCAAGCAATTCAGCTTAAAGAAGAAGTCTCTGGCACATTGACTGGAGAAATCACCGTCACAGACCCAGAAAATCCCTTACTTTACTTAGCAATTCCATATGATAAAAATTGGCAGATCACAGTCGATGGTCAAAAAGTCAAAGCTAAGTCGGTTTTAGGTAATTTTACAGGAATTGAATTAACTTCTGGGAAGCATCAAATCAAGATGCACTATCAACAACGAAACTTTATTGTCGGCGTTTTGATTAGCATTTCTGTTGTTTTGGGCGTATTATTTTATCAACTAATAAACTATTTTACACGACGAAAATCAACCTAACAGCGAGAGGAAACTGCAGCCATGGGGAAAAAGATTCTGAAACGAATTATCTATGCACTGCCTATTCTAGGCGTTATCTGTTTTACTGGTTTGGTCATTTACGGTTATTATAAAGGGATTTTTCATTCTGTTCAGTCTTTACAGGATTTCATGAAACAGTTTGGAGAATATGCGGTATTGATCTTTATCTTTTTACAGATGGTCCAAGTGATTGTACCAATCCTTCCAGGTGGAATTTCAACGCTTGTGGGGATGCTGATGTTTGGTAGTATTCAAGGGTTGATCTACAGTTACATCGGTTTGATGATCGGTGATGTTATCGTCTATTGGCTAGCACGTTATTATGGAAAACCATTTGCTCAACTGATCCTTTCTAAAAAACGGTATTTAAAGTTTGAAAAAATGTTGGACCGTCCTGAAAAGGGCATTAAGAAGTTGATGATCGTTACATTGTTGATCCCTTTTGCGCCGGATGATTTAACCTGTTTAGTCGCAGGTCTGGCTGAATTGCCGTTTAAAGAATATATGAAAGTATTACTGCTATTTAAACTTTGGTCCGTTGGGACATATGGGTATGCGTTATTGTTCTTGTTTAATCGTTTTTTGATCAGTTAAAAAATAAAAAGACAGAATTGACCTAAACACGTCAATTCTGTCTTTTTGTTATTCATTAATTCACTGTACGCAGTTGTGCAATCCGTTCTTTTACAACGACTTGTTTTTCTAAATAATCTTTCTCTTTTGCTTTTTCAGCAGCGACAACATCATCTGGTGCGTTTGAAACAAAGCGTTCATTGGCTAATTTGCCTTGCACGCGTTTGACTTCCTGATTCCATTTCTCTAATTCTTTCTCTAAACGAGCTATTTCTTCTTCTATGTTGATCAAACCTGCTAATGGCAAGTATAGCTCTGCTCCTGTTAGAACCGCTGACATCGCTAACTCTGGTGCGGTAATATCACTTGCGATCGTCAACTCTTCTGGATTACAGAAACGTTCGATATAATTTGTATTTTCGATCAAGAATTTGTCTACCGCTTCATCACTTGTTTTGATCAATAATGTGATAGGTTTAGATAATGGTGTATTCACTTCTGCACGAATATTACGCACTGCACGAATCACTTCTTTTAAGACTTCCATCCCACGAGCGGCTGTTTCATCTGAAAATTCTTCGTGGACAACTGGGTAATCCGCAACGACAAGAGATACACCTTCATGTGGAATGTTTTCCCAGATTTCCTCTGTCACAAACGGCATGATTGGATGTAATAGACGTAAAATTTGGTCTAATGTATACACTAAAATGCTGCGTGTTGTTTGTTTTGCAGATTCATTTTCTCCGTAAAGAATTTCTTTACTCATTTCGATATACCAGTCACAGAAATCATCCCAGATGAAATTGTATAACTGACGACCCGCTTCACCAAATTCAAAACGGTCAAATAAATCAGTAACGCGTGCAACGGTTTCGTTTAGACGCGTTAAAATCCAACGATCTGCTACAGTTTTCTCACCACTAAAGTCGATCTCTTCATAAGTCATTCCTTCAACATTCATGATCACAAAACGACTAGCATTCCAGATTTTATTGATAAAGTTCCAAGAGGCATCCATTTTTTCATAGCTGAAACGCATATCTTGCCCTGGTGTTGAGCCATTTGACATAAACCAGCGCAACGCATCTGCCCCATATTTATCGATGACTTCCATTGGATCGATCCCGTTACCTAGTGATTTACTCATTTTACGTCCGTCTTCTGCTCTGATCAAACCATGCATCAAAACATTTTTAAACGGCGCTTTTTCAGTAAATTCCAGGCTTTGGAACATCATACGGCTAACCCAGAAGAAGATGATATCGTAACCTGTCACTAATGTACTTGTTGGGAAATAACGTTGATAATCAGCTGCTTCCTCATCAGGCCAACCCATTGTTGAAAACGGCCATAAAGCAGAACTAAACCAAGTATCTAATACATCTGAATCTTGGGTCCAATTTTCTACATCAGCTGGTGCTTCCATACCAACGTACATTTCGCCCGTTTCTTTATGATACCAAGCAGGAATTTGATGTCCCCACCATAATTGACGTGAGATTACCCAATCATGAACATTTTCCATCCAACGTAAGAAGGTTTGGTTAAAGCGTGGTGGATAAAATTCTACTGCGTCATCGGTATCTTGGTTTTTGATGGCTTTTTCAGCAAGCGGGGCCATTTTAACAAACCATTGTGTGGATAAACGCGGTTCAACAACTACACCCGTACGTTCTGAATGTCCAACGCTATGATTCATTGTTTCAATTTTAATCAAGCGACCCATTTCTTTTAGATCAGAAACAATCAATTTACGTGCCGCAAAACGATCCATACCTGCATATTTTCCAGCTAAATCGTTCATAGAACCATCTTCATTCATGACATTTACGCGAGGTAAATCGTGACGGTTACCGACTTCAAAGTCATTGGGATCATGAGCTGGCGTGATTTTTACCACACCTGTTCCAAATTCCATATCCACGTATTCATCCGCAATGATCGGGATTTCTTTGTCCACTAAAGGTAATGTAACTGTTTTGCCAATCAACGCTTGGTAACGCTCATCGTCAGGATGAACCGCGATCGCTGTATCACCTAACATTGTTTCAGGACGAGTCGTTGCGATTTCCACAACTCCAGTACCATCAGTCAGTGGATAACTCATATGGTAAAATGCACCTTCGATATCTTTGTGGATAACTTCGATATCAGATAAAGCAGTTTTCGCTTTTGGGTCCCAGTTGATGATGTATTCGCCACGATAAATTAGATCTTTTTCGTATAAAGAGACAAAGACTTTGCGAACAGCTTCAGACAAGCCTTCATCTAAGGTGAAACGTTCCCGGCTATAATCTAACGAGAGACCCATTTTTGCCCATTGTTCACGGATATGAGAAGCATATTCCTCTTTCCAATCCCACACTTGCTCAACAAACTTTTCACGTCCTAAATCATAACGAGAAATATCTTGTTCAGCTAATTTCTCTTCCACTTTTGCTTGTGTTGCAATACCTGCATGATCCATTCCTGGCAACCACAATGTGTCAAAGCCTTGCATTCTTTTTTGGCGGATGATTATATCTTGTAATGTTGTATCCCAAGCATGACCCAAATGTAGTTTACCTGTAACATTTGGCGGTGGGATCACGATCGAATAAGGTTTTGCTTCTTTATTGCCGTTTGGTTTGAATAAATCTTGGTCTAGCCATTTTTGATAACGGCCTTGTTCTACTTCTGTTGGTTGGTATTTGGTTGGCAGATTTTTTTCTTCTGTCATACAAGTTCCTTCTTTCTGTTTTTAATTCAAATGAATGCTGAAGCGACACGACACTCTAAGGTGATAACGCTTCTTATCAGTCGCCTTGTACTGTTCAACAACAGATTGCGTCACAATCTGTGATGAACATGTAAAAAAGCCCTAAAATACTTTCGTATTTTAGGGCGTATAAACATTATACGTGGTACCACCTAAATTGTGTTTGGCAAATTCAAACACCACTTCATTCGTGAGGTAACGATCACTACTCGAATCATTCTACTGAATTCAAATCATTGACTCCCAAGCTACCTTCTTACTGGTTATGTGAAAATCTTCCACCAAATGATTTTCTCTCTAGAACGATGCCAGTAGTACTCCTCTTGTTCACAGTCTTTGATTTATTTTAACATTGAAGTTGAAGATAAGTCAATTTGAAAAAGTTTAATGAGCAGTTTTTGCTTGTTCTAACGCAGCAGCATAATCCGGCTCTTCCGCAATTTCTTGAGAAATTGCTTCATAAACAATCTTTCCATCTTTATCGATCACAAAAATGCCGCGAGCTAAACGACCCATTGCTGGAATAAATAACCCATATGCTTCACCAAAGGTTCCTTCAGTATCATGTAAAATTTCCATATCAACACCTTCAGCTGCACACCAATTGGCTTGCTCCTCTTTCGTGTTGTTTGATATCGTGATAAATTTTACACCAGCAACTTTTGCTGCTTCCTCATTGAAACGCTTTGTTTGCAATGAACAGATTCTAGTATCGATATCAGGTACAACGCTGATCAAAACCGGAGTACCTACGAAATCTGCTAGATTGACTACTTCATCGTTTAGATTTTTTAATGAAAAATCTGGCGCTTTGGTTCCTATCTCTGGTTGCATACCGATAATCTCTACTTCTTCGCCTTTTCTTGTTACTTTCATTCTTCTTTTCCTCCCCTAATTTAATAGCTGAGTAAATGGTTTAGCATCGACGAAAAATGGAAAATATGGCTGTGGTATTCTTTGACCTATTCCTATTTTATCTTTTTTCCGAGATGCTGGTTCACTAAGCTAGATATTTGAGCTACAAAAGCTCAGCAAGTTAAAATACTCTCTTTATTTAGTATAGAGGAAGGCGCGTCAGATGACAAAGTTCTTGCTTTTACAGCTTAGTTTTTGAAAACGTTTCATCAAAATAGATCAATGTCTGTAATTCCGTTGTTAAGTCAATGTATTGTACATTCACATCATGCGGAACTGTCACCCGATCAGGTGCAAAATTCAAAATCGCCGTAATTCCGGCAGCTACGATTTTATCGATTGCTTCTTGGGCAAATTGGCTAGGCACTGTAGAAATTGCAACTGTTACACCAGTGCGTTTGACTTCTTCTGCCAACTTTTCCATAGGCTGAATAGTAATGTCATCGATCGATAAGCCAACAAGTGCTTCTTCCGTATCAAACGCGCAAACAATATTCAAGTTTTCATTTCTGCGGAAATTATTTTTAACCAACGCCTTACCTAAATTGCCACAACCGATCAACGCAATTCGTTTTTCTTCTTGAGTGTTTAAGATATGGCTAAAGACTTCAATTAAATAAGGCACATCATATCCATATCCGCTGCGTCCCAATTCACCTAAGTGAGAAAAATCACGACGAATCGTTGCAGGAGGTACTTGAATGACATCGCTAAATTCTTTTGATTTGATTCGAGTCACACCAGAGTCTCCTAGCATTTTCAAATAACGTAAGTACAATGGCAAGCGCCTTGCGGTAGCCTTAGGCATTGCTTTTTCTTTATGTAATTCTTTCATTTTTCAACTCTCCTTGTTACTTATTTCACATATCTAGTTTAGCATGCTTCACGACTAGGAGCAACTTGTTTGTGAAAAATATAACTGATATTAGAAAAACCTAATAAAAAAAAAGAACAGATTCGATAGCGTTATCAAGTCTGTTCTTTCAACTTTTATAGGAAATCAGAAAATTCTTCGTTTTGTTCGCTCACTTCAGTTATTTCACTAACTTTCAAACCAGCCATTGATCGTATCATCAAACCTTCGATATCTAAACGTGCTTCATAGGCTTGGGCTTTATCTAGTTTTGGTCTCGTTTTTGGTTGAGGTGGAGCGAAAATTGTACAGCAATCTTCAAAAGGTTGAATTGCTAGTTCAAATGTATCGATCTTTTCAGCGATTTCAATGATTTCACCTTTGTCCATCGAAACAACTGGTCGAATGATCGGCGTTGTGGTTACTTCATTGATGGCTACCATACTTTGTAAGGTTTGCGATGCCACTTGTCCCAATGATTCACCATTGATGATCACTAAGCCCTTTCTTAATTCACGGATGGCATCTGTCAGACGCAACATCATTCGGCGCGTCACCGTCATAAGATAGCCTTCTGGCACCACTCGTTTGATTTCTTCTTGGATCTCAGTGAATGGAACTTCAATAAACTGGATACTGCCTGCATAAGGCGCGATTTTTGCAGCCAAATCCTTAGCTTTTTGTAAGGCTTGCTCGCTAGTATACGGTGGGCTGGCAAAGTGAACAGCTTCCACTTCTACTCCTCGTTTCATTGACAAATAGCCTGCTACAGGTGAATCGATTCCGCCTGAAAGCATCAACATACCACGACCACTAGTTCCAACAGGCAATCCTCCGGCACCACGGATCGTTTCATAGGAAAGATAGGCGCCTTCTTTGCGGATTTCTACACGAATTTCGATATCCGGCTTTTTCATTTGTACAGCTATTTCTGGAAAAACCTCAAATACAGCACCGCCAAGTTCTCTGTTCAATTCATTCGTATCTAATTCAAAGCTATGATCAGAACGTTTAGAAGTAATTTTAAACGTTTGTCCTGACTGATAAGCAGATTTGATGATTGTTTGAACCATTTCACGAATCGCCGGCATTGTTTTTTCTACACGAACACTTGGAGAAAAGCTTTGAATACCAAAAACCTTTTCTAACTTAGGTAAAATTTGAGTGCTATCCTCTCCATTTAGTAATAGATGCATCCGATCTCTATCAGCATGTATTTTGACAGCCGGAAAATCGCCAAGTACTCTTTTGACGTTTTGTGCTAATTGGGAAATAAATAATTTTCTATTTTTCCCTTTCGTTGAAAGCTCGCCGTAACGAACCATTATTTCAGTATAATTCACAATTTTTCAATCCTTTTCTATAAAGCTTGATTTTTTGAACTTCGTTTAGCAAGCCGTTCATTTCCCCGTTTAAAATTACCAGTGATTCTTGCAAGTATTGACTGCTGCTCTTTTTCACTTGCGCTTTGTAAATCTTCTGCTAGATTTTGAGCGTCTATTCCTTTGACGATCATTACTTGTTTCCCATGGTAAAAAACGAATAGCTTATGATCTTTGTTTACTTGCCATGAAAACACCTTATTTGTAACCAACTTATCCAATCCTACCATACATTTTCTCCATTATTTTTTGTCGACTACTTTTTAAACCTTAGCCATTTAATACCAAAAATTTTTTATACAATTGATTAAAAATAATCATAAACTGTTCTGCTTCTGCAATCGTGTTACTCTCATCTAAACTGACACGAATCGCCGATGTAGCTAATGTATCAGGAACTTTCATCGCATGAAGCGTACTACTTGCCATTTTCTTCCGACTAGAGCAAGCGCTTGTCGTTGATGTATAAATTTGTTTTTCTTCTAATGCGTGCACAAGTACTTCTCCCCTGATTCCTTTTAAGGCAAAACATAAAATATGCGGAGCAAAGTCTACGGTCTCTTTCGAAAAGACAGTCACATTCGGATATTCTTGTAAGGCCTCAATCAAATAGCGGCGAATAGTTGCCGTGTGTTCTGGCTTTTCTGCTTTTTTATCCGTAAACAAACGTAAGGCTTTAGCCATTGAAACGATTCCCGCAACATTTTCAGTGCTGCTTCTTTGATCACTTTCTTGTCCCCCACCATTTAGTAATGGTGCTAATTTTCGACCATGCTTCCAATAAATAAATCCTACACCTCTGGGCCCATGAAACTTATGAGCTGAAAAAGTCGCAAAATCTACTCTAGGTGTCAACCACTGTTCCAGACTCACTTTCCCAATCGCTTGAACAGCATCCACATGAAAATGAATCGTTGGATAAGCTGCTAAACAGTCACTGATTGCTTGGATCGGCTGAATCGAACCAATTTCATTATTTACAGCCATAACTGAAACAAGAATCGTGTCTTTACGAATCAATTTAGCTAATTCATCCACTTTCACAAAACCTCGCTCATCAACCGGGGCGATCGAAAGTTCAAAGCCATTTTCTGAAAGTTGTCTTGCAGTTTCATAGACAGCAGGATGTTCAATATTTGAAATAATTATATGGCGACCAAAGGATTTCTTTTCTAAAGCTGTTCCTTTTAAAACCCAATTATCCCCTTCTGTTCCTCCACTTGTAAAGTAAACCTCGTTTGACTTCACTTGGATCAAGTCAGCAATTTGCTTACGAGCTTGCTCCAATAAACGATTTGCTTGGTTCCCTAAGTCATGCAAACTAGAAGGATTCCCAATAATTCGTTGACTGACTTTTATATATGTATCTAATGCTTGGGGATAAATTGGTGTTGTTGCACTGTTATCGAAATAGATCATCTAAAAACCCTCTTCTTTTGAAATTCTTTCCTATTATATACTTTCTAATTTTGTAGTTCAACTAATCAAGCAAAATAAAAAGGTGAGACACTTGTCTCACCCTCAATAAGTTAAATCGCATCAAGATTATTAAAGTAAAAATCTTCGATTCTTCTAAACGCGCCTGGTTCCACTCGTTCAAGTGCTGTACCAATCTCATCTAGCGCATCTTGATATCTGTATTCTTTTGAGAATAGCTCTAAACTATTTTCCATCGCTACACGAATGGCTTCATGTGTATGACGGTAACGGTTCGCATATTGCATCATTTGTTCTGTTAATGCTGCTGAGTTGACCAAATCTTTGGTCTTTTTATCAAGTAATTCTAAATCTTCATTACAAAGATCTGACAATTTTTTGATTTCTTCCATATTGATTCGGATTCGATTTAAAGCTTTGCTTAATTCTTCAATACGATCAGTCGCTACAAAGAAAAATTCCAAGTAGTCAGCTGGCAATCCTGGTAAACGTTGTTTCTCAACATAACGTTTGATGTTGCGCAGTCGGAAATCATATTGATCCACTTTTTCTTGAGCGGCTTTTTCACCTTTACGTAAATCTTTCAATGAATCATCGATTTCAACTTGTTGATTTTCAATGTCATCTAAAATTTTATAACAATCTTTAAAGAATGCTTGAACTTCTGAAAAAGGAATCGTATGCTCTTTTAATTTTGGTTCGAAATCTTCATAACGACGAATCAGTTCTTCGATCTCAGTTTGGAATCCTCTTGAACGACCTAATTCATTATGATTCAACGTGTAGCTTTGAGAGGTATGATCAAGTTCGATCATCAACTGACGATTGTTTTTCAATGCGTGTGCAATATAGTCGCCGACAACTTTATGATTTGTCAGTACATATTTCTTAGCGTTGATTTCACGTTCCATGATTTCGTATAATGCATCGATTGCATTTGCAGTATCACGATTGGCCACTTCAACTGCATCGACTTCTGTCTTCTCAAGATCAACGGTTGAATTTTTCACACGTTTTTGAACGCGTCTTAGTTCATCTTCAAAATTCTTTTCTGGGAACACATAGTGGTCTGCTAAGAGACGTTTATAGCCTTCTTCGATTTCTTTTAACTGATCTGGGAAGGTTCTGTTCAATTCATCATAAAGCGGCGGAATGCGTTTCATCACATCGTCTAATTCATACGTGTGACGTTCAGCATTTTCTAATACTTCCCGTGCTTCGATCGGATCTCCCGATGTATTCAATGTGACAAACTGAGTAAATTCAATTTCAATATTTTTAATTTGTTTTTGTAATTCTGGATAGGCTGAACCAAATTCTGATTTTTCGTCATGAAGTAATTTGCTGATTTCTTCGTATACGTCTAAAGCCTTTTGAACCTCAAGTGAATTGCGTTCTTCACTTTCACGCAGTTCTTTTAAGCCATTTCGAATGATCTCAACTTCTGATTCCATCTCAGTCATTGTCTCATCGGCTTCAGCAACTGCTTTTTTCGCTTTCATAAAACGGAAGGTTTCATTTAAATTTTCGACTTCAAAAATCTGACTTTCTAACTCTGCAAAAGAACGAGTAGAAATCTCGGTCCAACGCTGATTCCATTCTCTAAACGTGTTCTGACTTTGCCCGACCATGTGCATCTTTTTGACATCATCGACCTCTTCAATCACGGGTAAGTCGAACAGTGCTTCTTTCCTCTTTTCCAGATCATCGAGTTTCATTTGATTTTTCTTTCTCATAAAATAACCAACTAAATACAAAACTGCTGCGATGATTATTATAGCTAAAACTACGATAATGATCAGATTATTCTTCATCCATGGTTCCTCCGTTTATTAGTCCATATATGATATGCAATTGCTGATAAATAACAAGAATGCCTTTATCTGCAACCACAATATTCTCTTATTTACTTAAATTCCCTTAAAAACACCTACAGAAAATTATATCACAAACCACTCAATCAAGCACTAACAATTTGTAATTTTTTAAGAAATGTTTTGACTTTGTAATATTGTAACAAATCATTGTCGATCAATAGTTAGTTTAACCGATTTCCTCTGTTTTTTGCAACTTTTTGCACACATCGCTCAAAGTATCAAGTTGAACCTCTGCTAATTGTTGATTCATTCCAAAACGAGCATCTTTCAAAGCCCAGACTGTAATACCTGCATCGTGGGCTGAACGGATCCCTTTTTCAGAGTCTTCTATTGCTAAGCATTGCTTAGGCGTAAGTCCTAATTCTTGGACTGTATAAGTATAAATTTCTGGCGCTGGCTTGCTTTTTTTAAATTGTGTACCACTTATGACTGCATCAAAATAACTCGTTAATTGCCCTACTTTTAATACTTCTTGGATCATATCCATGGTCGATGATGAAGCCAAACCGATTTTAGCTCCTTTTCTTTTAAGAAACTGCAGGACTCGTTTTGCATCTGGGTCGATCAATTCACTGTAATCAATCGGATGCTCGTTCTTATATTGAAGATATTTTTCATTTAAGAACGCTTCATCATAGGTCGTATCATTCACTTTAAGTATCAATTCCCACAAGCTACGCATATCAGCTCCGATAAATAATGGGATTGGAATCTGTTCAATCGATAAATCATATTCTTTTAAAAATGCTTTTCTGCGTTGATAATAGAACTCTTCACTATCGACCAACACGCCGTCCATATCAAAAATGATTCCTTCGTATCTTTGGGTCATTTTGGTACTCCTTTTTTTGACTATTCTTATTCAGCTCTACCAGTCTAACAAAAGTTTGAAAAAAAATGAAGAAATTTGTTGAAAAATACCTGAAAAGTAGAAACAATTGTCATTTTTGCAGTTGCTTTTCCGCGCATATTTCGGTATTCTTTTACTATTATAATGAAAAATCAATTAAAATTAGGAGTGAAAAAAGTGAAAGTCATAAAATTCGGCGGCAGTTCGCTGGCATCCGCTACACAATTAGAAAAAGTTTTACAAATCGTAAAAGAAGACACTTCACGAAAGTTTGTGGTTGTTTCAGCTCCTGGTAAGCGTTCTTCAGAAGATATTAAGGTAACCGATTTACTGATCGCTTACTATAATGCTTATTTAAATAATGAAAATACAACTGATATCATTGGAAAAATCGTGCATCGCTATGAAGCGATTTTGGATGAGCTTGGTCTAACAAAAGAAATTTTGACTGATATCCAACAAGCCATTCAACACCTATCTACCTTATCTAAGGATGATAATCCGCACCTCTTTGATGCTTTTTTAGCCAGTGGTGAGGATAATAATGCGAAATTGGTCGCGGCATTTTTCCAACAACGAGGGTTGAATGCACGTTATACTAATCCAAAGGATCTTGGTATCATTGTGTCAGATGAACCTGGAAATGCACGGATCTTGCCGTCTTCCGCCCATAAAATCAATCAATTTAAAGCAACAGAAGAAATTTTAGTCATTCCAGGCTTTTTTGGTTTTACGGAAACAGGAGATATTTGTACGTTTTCCAGAGGCGGATCAGATATCACAGGGTCGATTGTTGCAGCTGGTGTGAAAGCTGATATTTATGAGAACTTTACAGATGTCAATGGTATTTTTGTCGCTCATCCTGGAATCATTCATGAACCAAGGACAATTAAAGAACTGACCTATCGGGAAATGCGGGAATTAGCTTATGCCGGATTTGCTGTATTACATGATGAAGCCTTGATGCCTGCTTATCGAGCGAACATTCCAGTAGTTATTAAAAATACGAATAACCCTGAACATCCAGGTACCTTGATTACAACTTCAAGAACGGTTAAACATGATCCAGTTGTCGGAATCGCTAGTGATCAAGGCTTTGCCAGTATCTATATTAGTAAGTATCTAATGAATAGAGAGTTAGGATTCGGTCGCCGTCTACTTCAGATTTTGGAAGAATTAGGTCTGAGTTATGAACATATGCCTTCTGGGATCGATGATATTTCGATCATTTTAAGAGAACGCCAATTAACGATCGACATCGAAGAAGAATTGATGAAACGGTTAGAACTTGAACTTGAACCTGATGAACTGCGGATCACCCATGGTTTATCTATGTTGATGGTGGTTGGTGAAGGGATGCGTCAACGCATCGGGGTCATGGCTGATAGTACTGCGGCTTTAGCTTTCAATAAGATCAACTTAGAAATGATCAACCAAGGTTCTTCTGAGGTCAGTATAATGTTTGGCATTCAAGAAGATCAGGAAGAAAAAGCGATCCAAGCCTTATATAAAACGTTTTTTGACGAATAATCAACAATATGAAACACAGAAGACCCTCATTTGGTGTTTTTCTGTGTTTTTTTAAAGAAAGCATTCTCATCCCGAAAAGACTGGGGTACAATAAAAACAAGTTGCTAAATAAGAAAAGGTGGGGAACAATGTGATCGAATTGGCAGGAGTTAGTAAAAACTATGGCACCAAGCAAGCGTTGAAGGAACTAAATCTAACAATCAAACAAGGCGAAATTTTTGGATTTCTTGGGCACAATGGTGCTGGTAAATCAACAACGATCAAAAGTTTGGTAAGTATCATCCAACCATCCAGTGGTTCTATTAAAGTTGATGGTTTGGAGTTAGCAGAAAATCGACAAGCAATCAAGCAGAAAATTGCTTATGTTCCTGACACGCCTGATATCTTTTTACAATTAACAGCAGGCGAATATTGGGATTTGATTAGTGCCGCTTATGAACTTGACGAGACGCAAAAGCAGAACCGCTTGAACGAATTGGCTACTTTATTCGACATGTTAAGTCATCAAGATGAAACGTTAGCTAGTTTTTCTCACGGTATGCGGCAAAAAACGATTATCATCGGTGCGTTATTGCCCGATCCTGATATTTGGATTTTGGATGAACCGCTGCAAGGTTTAGATCCTCAGGCGGCGTTTGATTTGAAACAAATGATGAAAGCCCATGCTGCGAAAGGGAAAACGGTTATTTTTTCAACGCACGCCTTAGATACAGCACAACAATTATGTGATCAGTTGGCTATTCTTAAGAAAGGTGAACTCATTTACAATGGTTCTGTCGATGATTTATTAGCACAATCACCTAATGAATCTTTAGAGGGCATTTATTTGAAGATGGCTGGCCGTCAATCAGATACTGAATTAATAGAACGTATTGAAGGTGATATAAATGAATAAACCGCAATTGCTTGAATTAACACGAGTCAACTTACGCTACGCTAATCCTCAAATAACGGATCGAGCTCGAAAAAAGGGGAAAAGTGGAAAAGCCTTGACGCGTGCCTTGATCAATCAATATTTGCTTTCTGGTGTTTTATTTTTATTTATTTACGGCGTAACGATGTTTCTGATCGATTTTAGCCAGATGCCGGGCTTCTTCACTTATTATGTAGCCTTGTTTAGTATCTTAGCTTTTTCACAAGGCATTTCAGTTATTTATAATGTTTTTTTTGAAAGTCAGGACTTACCGGCCTATTTACCACTGCCCTTTAAACAGAGTATGATTTTTACAGCAAAGATCTTGGTTGTTGCTTTAACTGTCACGCCTTTTGTTTTTCCGATGCTAGTCGTCTTCTTACTGACTGGCTGGCGAGCAGGGATTTTCTTGCCAGTGACTATTGTTTTGGCGATTTTGCTTTTTTTATTGGTTTTAGCGACAGTTTTTGCAATTTGCTGTTTGATCGTGTTTGGCTTAACTCGAACGAAATTTTTCAAAGAGCATAAAAAAGTTGTGACTAGCTTGTTGTTGGGGATTTCGATGACGATTGCGATCGTGGGAATTATTTTTATGAATGGGCAAAGTTCTTATTCTGAAACTGGTCAAATGGATCGTCAGCCAATTGCCATTTTATTGCCACTATTTCAGATTGTATCTAACCCATTTTCGACATCAGGGCTGCTCAGTTTAGCAGGATTGATCGCTATATTGTTATTATTGTTGTTGGCCATCAAAGGATTGATTTTACCAAAACTCTATGAACAACTGACTGACGTGTCCACTGCCAAAGGTGCTCACCGTCGAACACATAAAGTAAATCAAAGCTTAAACCAACTACTGATAGGTTATAATACCCAGTTATTGAAAGAACCCAACCTAATTATGCAAGTATTATCAAATTCTTTATTGATGCCAATGATCTTTATCTTTACATTTGCGTTTGGCGGCTCACTGAATTTAAGCCATTTAGAGGTACGTTTTATTGGGGTCGTTTTTTTAGCTGGAATTGCCTTGGCTTGGATGACGATCAATCAGACATCTTTTATTAGTAATCTGATTTCTCTTGATCAAGAAAATTTTCATTTTATCCGCTCTTTACCTATTTCAATGACTCGCTATATGCAGAAAAAATTTTTAGTTGGGCTGGTTGTACAGCTCATTTTAACGGGTGGAGTTGCGTTGATTGCTAGTCTTCTCTTTCAGCTACCGATTATTTTTGGGATTAGTTTAGTAACTGGTTCCTTATTAGGTAGTTATCTGCTTTGTCTGCGTTTTTTTGCAAGAGATCATCGATTTATCTTATTGGAATGGACAAGTATCAGTCAATTGTTTAATCGCGGATCTGGAAGTACAGGGTTAGTTTTGACAATGTTCGGATCGATTCTTGGTAGTTTAATTGTTCTAACACTTTATGGCTTTGCTGCTGTGTATCTACCATTTTGGCCGTTAAATATAGGCGTTTTAATGCTTATCGTCCTTGTGACTATTCTGTGGATCCGTCACTATCAAAAAAACTTTTGGGCACGTTTTGATTAATATATATAAATAAAACGAGCCCGGGACAAAACTAATTTTTAGTTTTATCCCGGGCTCTAAAACCGAATAAACGGCGAGAAAAAAGCAGCTCCTTCGGAAATAAGCTGGAATTGCTATGAAACACAGCGAAGCATGAGCTGATGTAAAACAGTACCTACTTGGTCACAAAAATTTGAAGAGCACCAAGTAGGTACCAATCATCATCAGTTCGTAAAATCACTGTGATTCTTGGCAATTTTCGTACATTCCCTCTTATTGCTGTAAAACACAACGAGGTACGAGTTGATGTTGCACAGTACCTACTTGGTTCTCGGAGCTAAACACTTTTGTCTCGGCCTCATTTTTTTATACTAAAATGTACCAGTTAGCACGTGTATAAAATGGTATCATAAGAGTAACGTATCGACTAAAAAATAAAATTATATTTCAGGAGGCTCATAATATGGAGACATGCGACCAAAACAATTTAAAAAACTGGGTAAAGGAATTTCTAACGGATCAAAATTGTTTCAAAACGTATGATCACTGTATTTCAGTAGGAGACTACGCTTATGAGTTAGGTAAGGATTATTTGGATGAGCCGGATAAAGCTCGAATTGCAGGCTATTTGCATGATATTTCAGCAATTTATCCAAACGATCAAAGAATCGATGTAGCTAAGAGGATGGGAATCGATTTATATAAAGAAGAAATAGCACTCCCGATGATCATTCACCAAAAAATATCGAAGGCGATAGCCTTAAATGAATTCAAGGTGACTGATCCGGCGATTCTGTCGGCTATCGAATGTCATACCACTTTAAAAGGGGACTATTCTGATTTAGATTTAGTTGTCTTTATAGCAGATAAAATAAAATGGGATCAAGAAGGAAAACCGCCTTATATTGCAGGTCTGATGGCCGCTTTGGATAATTCGTTAGAAGAGGCCGCTTATTATTATATTGAGTATTTATTAAATCATGATATTCAGGTGATCCATCCGTGGTTGAATGAAGCGCATGTGAAATTGAAAAAGCAGTTAACCGCTGTTTAGCTTTTATTTTTAGAAAAATATAACGAAAAAACCAACTTGGCTCTCTTTTGTTAAAAGAGGCAAGTTGGTTTTTATATAATTACGATAGTTTCAATTTGCTTTACAATAAATCAGCATCTTTCAAAATATCTCCAATGTAGGTATCTTTCGTTTTCTCAACAAATTTCTCAACGATTTTACGTTCTACAAAAGGTAATTCCATTTCAGTCAGCTTCTTCTTATCAGATAAATAATAAACAGAATTAGCTAATGTCCGTAAGTCATAAGCGGAAGCAAAGACCTCTGGCACACCACGTTCAACATCCAATAACTGATAAACAGCTTCCATGGCCGTTCGAACAGAATATTCAGTCGTGAATACTGTGTCTCGTTCTGTTTCAGCGAAGTTACCGATAAAGGCTAAGTTTTTAGAACCTGCCGGAATCACTAATGGACGGTCTCCAGGTTCACGTAACATGAAGTAAGAGGTGATAAATGGCATATAAACTGGAATCGCTGTACATGAGTTTTCGGCGAATTTAGAGATATCTTCTTCAGGAACACCTAAGTGATACATCAATTCTTGAGCAATCTCTGAACCTGAACATTGTTCGATTGGTTTTTTGATGTAATTTCCTGGAGTATTTGATAATAAGCCGTATACCCAAGTGATTGATTGTTGTTCATTTTGTTCTTTAAAATGAGGTTGACGGTGCATCGCAAAACTCATCAACCAGTTTGAGTCTTTGATCGTGATGATCCCACCAGTTACGATTTTCCCTGTTCTTAATTTACGATGCGTCAATCTGGAAATATAAGGCTCGATATCAAAATTTTCCCATGTTACAGTAGCGGAAACAAACCAACTTTCTTCTGGTAAGTTCTCGCAAAAAACATCAGGATTACCAAATTCGGGTGATTGTTTTGCTAAGTTCTTCCAAAGGTTCCAGCTACCGCCTAAATCATGTGTGATCGGTGCGGGTGTTTGATGGTCGCCTTCAGTTGAGCTTTCAGTGATCGAGCCATTTGTGACAAAGACTAGATCATTTTCTGTTAAATGAATTTCCTCCGTTTTCCCTGCTCTTGTTAA
The DNA here is from genome assembly GCF_000633635.1 of Enterococcus crotali. Classification (GTDB taxonomy): domain Bacteria; phylum Bacillota; class Bacilli; order Lactobacillales; family Enterococcaceae; genus Enterococcus_L; species Enterococcus_L crotali. The sequence goes on from NZ_AYPQ01000004.1 coordinate 95,087, forward strand.
TAAAATACTTTTAGCCACTTTTGTTTCCTCAGTGATATCGACTTTGATATCATTGATTTTTGTTTCATATTGGAAGTCTACGCCATTATCTTTTAAAAAGCTCAACAATGGTTTAACTAAAGATTCAAATTGATTATAGCGTGTAAATTTCAATGCAGTAAAATCTGGTAACCCTTTGATATGATGGATAAAACGCATGACGTAGCGTCTCATTTCAATAGCTGAATGCCATTTTTCAAAAGCGAACATCGTGCACCAATATAACCAAAAATTAGATTCAAAGAATTCTTCAGTGAAAACATCTTCGATTCGTTTACCAATCAATTTATCTTCTGACGTCATAAATAAATCGACGAGTTCTTTTTGGGCCTTTTTAGATAACGTAAATTCACCATCATCTGAGGCACGTTCTCCTCGATTATAAATGATGCGACAGTTTGAAGAGTTAGGATCGTCATGATCCAGCCAGTAAAATTCATCTAAGACTGAGGCATCTTCGACTTCTAGTGAAGGCACCGAACGAAACAGGTCCCATAAACATTCAAAATGATTTTCCATTTCGCGTCCACCGCGTGTAACAAAACCATCATGGGGAATGAATTTTCCATCCAAAGAGCCACCTGATAAAGATAATTCTTCAAAAATATGGATATGTTCACCTTTCATGTGTCCGTCACGAATCAAAAAGACTGCTGCTGCTAAACCGGCTAAGCCTGCGCCTACGATATAAGCGTTTTTCTCATCCACGCCAACGGGTTTTCTGCTTCTTGCAAATGCTTCATAGTTTCCACTTACGTACTTCATAAAGATCCCTCCTGATTTTTGATCTGTTACAAGGTCATTGTAACAAGAGGAGGTATGGCAAACAAAAGATAGCCTTTTAAAATTAGACAGTTGAGCGTTTTTGTATGGATAATGGATAGGAGTGGAAATGAAAAAGCCCTTTAGCTACGTTAAGAGCTAAAGAGCTTGATCTATTTATACAGGTGAAATAGTGACCGTATTTTCTGCTGCTGTGCAACTTGAATCATCAAGGATTTTTGAACCAAGCTCCTGCATGATTTTCAACGCTTCTAGTAACTCTAATCCAGAATCACTTAAACAATATTCGACTTTTAAAGGGTAGCCTAGATGACTGTTTTTTATCACTAGGCCGCAGTCAGTTAGCTCTGAAAGTTGTTGTAACGGCATTTTTTCAGTGATATTTTCGATATCTTTGTGGAGTTTGGATAAACGAGTAGGACCTAATCTTAATATCATCCTTTACTGCTTTATTTTGTAAATCAATCATAAGGGAAAAGAATGAATTTGAAAATTACTTACTTTCTAGTGGGTATGCTTATTTATTGAATGACAGTCCATTCATTAAGTGTTTTTCCATCGGCATCAATCAATTCTAGCCAACTATTTGTTCCACCGAAGTATAAAAACAAGCCAACTTCATTGACGCTTTTTAAAATAATATCTTCCGTTGTTATAAAATTCTTTATTTTATCTTTATGATCTTCTCTGATCCTCTGCCCCATTTTTGCAGAAAATCCTAGTGAACCATCCTTATTGAGCGGTGGTTCTGCCATCATAGTTGCTCCAGCTTTTAAAAGCATTTCATTTCGTTTGTGCCAAAGAGCAGTTGCTTTGCTCTCTCTTGTATTGATAAAAAATTCGATCTGGCTGACTTCTTTGGTCCATTTATGTCGCGCTTTGGCTGGTTTTGCTTTGGTTTTTTTAGGTTCTTCCTGTTGTTTTAAATAATAGCCAAATTTTTTTAGAACTAATAGGATTTCTTCTTTATAGTTTGTAACGGCTTTTGTAGCGCTTGTTGGAATGTTAGTTTCTGTTTGTGAGGTATGAGCGAATGTTAATCCATTGTTTGTGGCTTCTGTAAGAAAAGCCTGTTCTAAGTAGTCTAGTTCAATGTCCCAGGGTGGAGTGATTGTGATCAGTTTAGTGAAATCTGTGGTATCTTGAAAAATCCCAGCTTCAGTTTTTCCTATTGAAACAAGTGTGTTGTTATTTAATAAGATGTAGACAACAGGCTGGTTTAAACTGATTTCGTTGTCTGTATATTCATATATATCAATATTTCCTTGTTTGTTGTTTAAGCTGATGTTTGTTTTGTTTTCTGTAATAAATACTTCGAGTTTGATTTCCATGTTAGGCTCCTTTTACGGTTGTCGATTGGGATGCTGTCTTTTATGTAGTAAGTAGAGTTTATCATGAAAATAGCAATAAGTCTTATAACTAAGCGCTTATCATGTGTAGGGGAAAAGGATGTTCCTTTTACTGATTGATCTTGTAAAAATGCTGTATAGATTGTTTGAGTAGTTAAGGTGTTTTATGAGAAATAGTCTCATTTTTCTTTGTGTACATTTCTTTCTATTCACATTTTCAGTAAGTTAAGTCATGAAAAATAAGGTGTGATTTTATACGGATACAAGTATTTTTTTGATTAAAATATCAGGTTAAGCTAGTGATTCGAAATGAGAAAAAACTCATTTTTCTTTCGTTTGATTATAAAATCATAGTTGAAAAAACTGCTTCGTCTTGTTATTCTGTTCAGTAAAATGAGACAGGAGGTTCTTTGATGGACGTGTTAAGAAACAATAAGTTTTTAACTCAAGAAGATTATCAAGTTGCTCTGGCAAAAATCATCGAGCCATTAAGAAAGAGTCTGCTTGTGACCGATGTTTCTGGGCTTCATTTAGGCAGCAGTGGAGCTGTTTATGATCAGCAACGGGCAGATATGGAAGCGCTTGTTCGTCCGTTGTGGGGCATCGCTTCTTCTTGGAAGTTTCAGGAGGATGATACGCTAAGAGACGTATATTTGGATAAATTAACGAAGGGAACAGACCCGCAAAACGCTGATTATTGGGGAGAAATCCAAGATTATGATCAATATATGGTCGAAACGGCTGCTTTGTCTTTAACGCTGCTGCTTCATAAGGATTATTTTTGGGCGTTATTATCAGAGCAGGCTCAGAGCAATGTTATCAATTGGCTAGCGCAAGGATTAGAACGGAAAGTTCCTAAAAATAATTGGATCTTTTTCAAGGTATTGATTCGCGTAGCGTTATTTTACTGTGGTGAAAAAATAGAGCGTAAATGTTTGACAGAGGAGCTTCAGCTGATTGATTCAATGTATGTTGGACAAGGCTGGTATATGGACGGAAAAACGACACAAAGAGATTATTACGTTCCATTTGCTTTTCATTATTATGGTTTGATCTATGCAACTTTTATGAAAGAAGAAGACCCTGAGTGGTCAGCGCGTTTTATTGAAAGAGCCACATTATTTGCCCAAGATTTTGTCTATTATTTTGATAGCGATGGTGAAGCATTGCCGTATGGGCGGAGTTTGACGTATCGATTTGCGCAAGGAGCTTTTTTTTCAGCGCTAGTTTTTGCTGATGTTGAAGCTATTCCATGGGGAGAACTGAAAATGCTTTTGGCAACGCATTTGAGGACTTGGATGACCCATGATATTTTTACTTTTGACGGTCGTCTTTCAATTGGCTATCATTATGAAAACTTAGTTATGGCAGAAGGCTACAATGCACCTGGCTCACCTTATTGGGCGCTAAAGACATTTTTACTTTTAGCGGTTCGAGCGGATCATCCATTTTGGCAAGTTGAGGCAGTCCAGGTCAAGAAAAAGGCGAAGCGTCTGATTCAACATGGAAACATTCTTTTACTACAGGAAATGGATGGAGGGCATGTATTAGGCTTTCCAGCGGGGATGTTGGTTGAAGGACAAGCGCATGCAGAAGCGAAATATAGTAAATTTGTTTATTCTACAAAATTTGGATTTAGTGTGCCAAAAGCAGGCGTCCTTTATGAGGAAGGTGCGTTTGACAATACGTTGGCTGTATCTTGCGATGGTGGGCGCTATTTTCGAACAAAAAGAGAAACGCTTGATTTTCAGCTGACAGAAGAGTGTGTTTCATATCGTTGGTCCCCTTTTAAAGACGTGGTGATCAAGACCGAGCTTTATCCTTTTGGTCAATGGCATGTGCGTGTCCATGACATAGATACAAAGATTCCCATAGAAATCTGCGAAGGTGGTTTTAGCCTATCATTGTCAGGAAGAAAGAGCCAAGGGGAGACTGGTGTGGGCTGGAGCGTTGTAAAGGATGGTGTAAAAGTTTCTCAAATCGTTGCAATCGAGGGGTATGAAGAAGCGTGTATTGTTCAACCAGAAGCGAATACGTCTTTATTTTTTCCTCGAACGAGTCTACCGTGCTTAAAAAAAATATTACCTGCAGGGAGTCACCGTTTGATGTGCCTTGTTGGCGGAATGATTGTGAAGAATGAAAGGACAAAACAAAATGATAAAAATTGAATTGAAAAATAAAGAGAACCAATCTATCATCGGGCGGATTGATCATGAGAAACAAGAGCAACCATTTACAGCGGAAGGGGAAGCTACGGCTGTTCTGGCGATTAAGGACTACTCTTACGTGCTAGGAGATAAGATTGTTGTAACAACAGATGAGGGCAATGGATATTTTGTAGTCCAACTGGATGAGACATTGGCACCAACCTTGATTTATTTGACTCAAAGAACGTGGATCTATCAAATCCCGTTGACTGACTCACTTAGAAAAGCCTCAGTAGAAAGCGCCTTTCATTCAAAGCGTCATCATATCATGGTACGAAAAGCCTTCGACCATGAAATCACAAATTATCAAAATCTTTCCTTGAATCCTCATGACCAAAAGGATTCAACAGGTGCCTATCCTCATGCAGTAGCAAATGTAGAAACAAGAGATGATGCTGTCTTTTTTGCTAAAAATGCAATTGATGGAAAGTATGGTCATTTGTCTCACGGCTCGTACCCGTTTGCTTCTTGGGGGATCAATCAACAAGCCGATGCTGCATTAACGATCGATTTTGGCCGGAAAGTAGAGATTGATTGGGTTCGTTTGTTATTTCGTGGCGATTATCCACATGATAGTTATTGGACAGAAGTGACGTTGGAATTTTCTGATGGTGAAGAATTAGTTCTTTCAACAACGAAGACAACCACGTTTCAAGAAATTAGGTTCCCACTAAAGGAAACGAGTCATTTGACGATTAAAAACCTTATAAAAGCTGAGGATACTTCTCCATTTCCAGCACTGACCCAAATCGAAGTTTTTGGAAAAAATAAATAGAGCAAGGGGAAGTCAAGACAAAAGACTTCAGCTTCTTATTTCTGAAGCCTTCAAATCTTAGGGCTTTCGCACTTAAAAATAGGTGTGACCGAAGCGAAGAGTAGTAGCTGATTTTTTCTCACTGTTTATTAGGATTTCAATTCTGAGACAAAACGGATCTCTCGTTTTGTTTCAGAATTTTTTTTGTGAAAGAATATTTTTTAGAAAAGTTCGCTTTTTACTTTTATATACGTTATACTGTTTTTAGTTAATATGTTAACAAGTTAAGAGAGGTGAGTAAGATGAAGCTTCAACAAAATAAAATAAAGCTAATCTGTTTAGGGGATAATATATCTCAACAATGGCTGGTGAATCAAATTGATAGCTGTATTGCTAAAATTGAGAAAAACATGGAACGCTTTGGAGAACAATTTCCTTCAGCTTGCGCTACTAATGGCAAATACCGCATCAAACCTAATGATGATTGGACGAATGGTTTTTGGACAGGGATGCTGTGGTTAGCCTATGAATGGACAGGGAGCAAAGAATTTTTAGAACGAGCTATGGCAAATGTTGCTAGTTTTCAAAAACGTTTAGACAACCATTTTGTGCTGGATCATCATGATATCGGTTTCTTATACAGCTTGTCAGCGGGAGCTGGATATCGAATCACTGGCAGTCAGAGTTGTAAAAAGGAATTGTTGCAAGCAGCAGATGTTTTGCTAGCTCGCTTTCAAGAGCAAGGCAACTTTATCCAAGCATGGGGACAATATGGCGATCCTAAAGAATACCGTTTGATCATTGATTCGTTGATCAACTTACCCCTATTATTCCAAGCTACAGAAATTTCTGGTGATCCGCGTTACTCAATTGTGGGAGCAAAGCACTACAATACGTTGCTGAAGACCGTGATCCGAAAGAATGCAACGACTTTTCATACCTACTACTTTGATCCAAAAACGGGAGAACCGACTCATGGCGCGACGCATCAAGGGAATAGTGATGAATCAATCTGGGCAAGAGGACAAAGCTGGGCAGTGTTAGGGATTCCGTTAAATGAAAGTTATCTCCATTCGGTCCCGTTTCCAGAAAACTATTCAGATATTGTCTCTGTCTTTTTGGAAAACTTACCAGAAGATCTGGTGCCTTATTGGGATTTTGATTTTGACGATCAACATCCTTCTGATAAAGATAGTTCTTCATTAGCGATCGCTGCCTGCGGATTATTGGAAGCTCAAAAACTAAATGCTTACCCAGATGCAGAAGAAATTGCCAAAGGTATGATTTATCAACTGGGTGAACACTACTCAGCTAAGAGCGATCCAGAGAATGAAGGCTTGTTGCTACACGGTGTTTATGCGCATGCAGAAGGAAAAGGCATCGATGAGCCGAACTTGTGGGGCGATTATTTTTACTTAGAGGCGTTGATCAGATTAGCAAATACAAAGTGGCAAAGATACTGGTAAAGGGGAATGACAATGCAAACGTTTGAGATAAAAGAAGATTTTTTACTAGATGGCAAACCAATCAAATTGATCAGTGGTGCAATTCATTATTTTCGGATGACACCTGCCCAATGGGAAGATAGTTTATATAATTTAAAAGCACTTGGCGCGAATACGGTGGAAACCTACATTCCGTGGAACATTCATGAACCAATCGAAGGTACGTATGATTTTGAGGGCTTAAAAAATATTGAAGCCTTTGTGACACTTGCTCAACAAATCGGTTTAATGGTCATTTTACGTCCCTCTGTTTATATTTGTGCAGAGTGGGAATTTGGCGGCTTACCAGCTTGGTTATTGAAAGAAAAAGGAGTTCGGCTGCGTTCGACCGATCCTCGTTTTATGGAAAAAGTTCGTCAGTATTTTAGCGTTTTGATTCCCAAGTTAGTACCGTTACAGGTAACTCATGGTGGTCCTGTTATCATGATGCAGGTTGAAAATGAATATGGATCTTATGGTATGGAAAAGGAATATTTGCGTCAAACAAAACAATTAATGGAGGAATTTGGGGTAGATGTACCTTTGTTCACATCAGATGGAGCCTGGGAAGAAGTGTTAGATGCAGGCACTTTGATTGAAGATGATGTATTTGTGACAGGGAATTTTGGCAGTCAGTCAAAGGAAAACGCCGCAGTGATGAGAAAGTTTATGGAACGACATGGGAAAAAATGGCCAATCATGTGTATGGAATATTGGGATGGCTGGTTTAACCGTTGGAATGAGCCGATCATCAAGCGGGATGGGCAAGATCTAGCTATGGAAGTCAAAGCTATGCTGGAAGTCGGATCACTGAATTTATACATGTTTCATGGCGGAACGAATTTTGGTTTTTACAATGGCTGTTCTGCACGCGGCTTGCTTGATCTGCCGCAGGTGACGAGCTATGATTATGACGCATTGTTGACTGAAGCGGGTGAACCAACAGAAAAATATTATCACGTCCAACAAGCAATCAAAGAAGTTTGCCCAGAGGTTTGGCAAGCAGAACCTCGAAAAAAAGTATTCACTCATTTGGGAACACATCCTGTGAAGGCTAGCGTTTCCCTATTTGCAACGAAAGATAAAATGATCAAGGCTCAGCAGACAATGTATCCGCTAAGTATGGAAGAAGCGGGTGACGGGTATGGCTATATGCTCTATTCAGCAAATCTAAAAAACTATTTTCATGAGAATAAAGTAAAAATTATAGAAGCCGGCGATCGTGTTCAACTCTATGTTGACGGTGAATATAAAGCCACACAATACCAAGAAACAGTTGGAGAAGAGCTAGTAATAAGTGGGCAAGTAGATCAAAAGGAAATTAGATTAGATGTCTTAGTCGAAAATCTCGGCCGTGTAAATTATGGCTTCAAATTAAATAGCCCAACGCAGTCTAAAGGCATTCGTGGTGGAATCATGCAAGATATCCATTTTCATCAAGGGTACCAGCAATATCCGTTGACCTTATCAGAAAAACAATTGCAGGCCATTGATTATCAGGCGGGGAAAAATCCTCAACAGCCTTCATTTTATCAAGTGAAGATGGAGTTGAACGATATAGGGGATACGTTTATCGATTGTTCTCACTATGGGAAAGGTGTGATTGTAGTCAATGGCAACAATCTCGGCCGATATTGGGACATAGGACCGAACCACTCGTTATATTGTCCGAAAGAGTTTTTGAAAAAAGGTCTTAATGAAGTCGTGATTTTTGAAACAGAAGGCAAAGAAATCAAAGAAATTACATTTTCAGAGCGACCCATTTATAAGAATTAATCGATTGGAAAATCGAAGCAGCCACTTGAATAATAAAACAAAAGCACTACCTTCAGAAATAATAAGGCGGTGCTTTTGTTTTCATCTTATTCAGCTTCTACTTCGATTTTCGTTTTGAAATATTTCCAATGTTTGTAACTAACGATGTACTCAGCAACGCTGCCGTCTGGCAAGTAGGAATGCTTGATTTGTTTAACTGCTGGTTCACGAAAACTTAACTGTAATAGATTTAACAACTCTGCATCGTCAGGGAAGACGATCTCATTGGTTTCTACAGAAGCTAGTGAAAAAAGATCAATATCAAAATCTTTGCGGACGCGTTCATAAACACTAGCATAGACAGCTAGATTGTTTGAAATCGGTTCTTTAACCAATTTTTTTGGTAAGTGAGTGATATGAACTAAAAAAGGAATATCGCCGAAAGAGCGGACACGGATGATTTTATAGTAGGAGCTATTAGCTGATAAGCCAAGTTCTCTTAAAATCTCAGGCTGTTTTTCTTCCTCAACTGAAATCACTTGAATCTTTTCAGTATCTAAAGAATGAAGTTCTATATCGGAAAATTTAACGCTTTGAGAAACCTTTGATTTTGAGACAAAGGTTCCTTTACCTTGAATACGATAAAGATAGCCTGCGCTGGTCAATTCATTCAACGCTTTGACAGCTGTGATGGAGCTGACTGAATATCTTCGTTTGATATCTGCTTCTGAATAGAATTTATCGCCCGGGATGAATGTATGATTCTTTATTTCACTTAAGAGATCTTGTTTGATCTGTTCATATTTTGGGAGCACGAGTGCTTACCTCCATTCTCTTGACATAGTTAGTTAAGGATAACATGTTAATTTTACTTTAGCAATTGCTTTATTCTCTTTGTTGTTAGTAAATACGAACAATAAGTCAAGTCTTAATAAAAAACTCAACATATTAAGATATTAGGTTTACGGATGAGTTAGCATGTGTTATAGTATATTCGTAAGAGACATAACATGTTAAGTAGGGGGACCTGCATTTTAGGAGGGAATCGAGTGGAAAATATTGTATTGATCAGCCATGGCGGGATGGCTGAAGGAGTCAAAGTCAGTCTCGAGATGATCGTCGGACAACAGCAAAATATTCATACCGTGTCTTTACGACCTGACGGGGATAATATCCAGTTTGAAAATGAGTTAAATGAAAAAATGAAAGCCCTTAACGGATCAACGCTGATTATTGCAGATTTATTAGGTGGGACACCTTGTAACGTTGCTGTGAAGAACTATTTAAATACAGAAGGCGTTGAAATCATTGCCGGTATGACCCTTTCTATTGTAATTGAAGCAGTCGTGAATCAGCAAGTTTCCATAAAAGAGCTGGTCTGTTTAGCTAAAGAAAATATTGTCGATGTTAAAGCAGGTATGAATAAGGCAGAAAAAGATATTACAGAAGCTAGTTTGGAAACGGAGCTTAGTAATTTTAGCGAATATGCTGGTCAAGCGAATATTGTTAATACTCGGATCGATGAACGGTTGATTCATGGACAAGTTGCTGGGATTTGGTCGACCAGCTTGGATACACAACGAATTATTGTAGCAAATGATGAAGCTGCTTTAGATCCATTGCAAAAGTCTTCTCTTAGAATGGCAGCGCCTACTTCTATGCGTCTATCCGTGTTACCTGTTGCTGAGGCGGCGGAAAATATTTGTGCAGGGAAGTACGGGAAACAACGTCTCTTCCTATTATTCAAAAATCCAACAGATGTTTTGAGGTATCTGGATGCCGGCGGATCAATTGAGACTGTCAATGTTGGCAATATGAGCTATAAAGAGGGGGCTCGTGAAGTAACGAAAAGTATTCAGGTCTTAGAAGCTGAGGAAGCGATTTTTGAGACCATTGCTTCAAAAGGAGTAAATGTCACAGCACAATTGGTACCAAACGATCCAGCGATCGACTTTATGAAGAAATTAAGAAGTTGAAAAATATAAGGTGAAGCGGAGGAGAAGGTTGTTACCATATCTAGCTGCACGGGCTAGCTCTTCGGAAAAAAGATAAAAATGGAATGAGGCAAAAAGCGCCACAGTCAATTTTTCCTATTTTTCAGTCAGAGCAGGGCGGAACGTTGTTACTATATCTAGCTGCACGGGCTAGTTCTTCGGAAAAAAGATAAAATCTGCCTGTGACTAAAAGCGTCACAAACATATTTTCCTATTTTTCAGTCAGAAATGAACGAGCCAGTTACGCTTTAAAATTATCTAGCTGCACAAATCAATCCTTCGGAAAATAGAGAAATGGTCAGTGAAACAAGGAACGTTTCAATGTCAATTTCCTAATTTTCTACAGGATGAACCGATTTGTTCCGCTTTTAAAATTAGGAGGAAAATTCATGCATTTAGCGGCGTATCAAATTATTCTTATCACGGTTTATGCTTTTATTGCAATCAATGATTCACTTATTTCAAATACATTGACACAGCCAGCCATTGCCGGAATGATTTCGGGAATGATCATGGGCGATCTTAAAACAGGGTTGATGGTCGGAGGGACTTTACAGCTTATGCGTCTGGGGATTGCGGCGTTTGGTGGTGCTTCTGTTCCGGATTATTTTACGGGGGCAGTGCTGGGAACAGCTTTTGCGGTGATTTCTGGAAAAGGAGCAGAATATGGGATCGGTTTAGCAGTTCCCGTATCTTTATTGATGCTTCAATTAGACGTTGTTGCTCGGTTTTGTAATGTGTTTCTTTTGCACCGTGTCGATAAAGCAATCGATAACATGCAGGTCAAACGGATTCCACGCTTAGTTCTTTCAGGCTCTTTTTTATGGGGGTTATCTCGCGCGATTCCGATTTTATTGATGTTGTTAGTCGGAGATGCTGCGGTTACTACGATTACTGAAAACACACCAGAGTGGTTGATGACTGGTTTGAAAACAGCGGGTGGCGTTTTGCCAGTTGTTGGGGTAGCGATTTTACTCCGTTACTTGCCAACTAAACAATATATTCCATATTTACTTTTAGGCTTTTTCTTAGCTGCTTATCTACAAGTGCCGATGTTGGGTGTTTCGATCATTGGGATGGTTGCGTCAATGCTAGTATTTAAACGAGATAGTGACAAATCAGTTACTCAAACAGCGTCTAGTACAAGCAACTTTGAAGGGGGATTTGATGGGGATGAGTAATCAAAAACTAACAAAACAAGAATTAAATGCCATTAGCTGGCGCTATATTGTAGGGAGTCAATTGAACTGGAACTATGAACGTATGATGAGTTCGGGTTATCTATATGGTATTTTGCCTGTGCTAAAAAAATTCTATGGACATGATGAGAAGCAATTCCAAGATATGATGCGCACACATAATCAATTTTTTAATACAAATGCTATCTTTGGAAACTTGATCATGGGGATCGATGTTGCGATCGAAGAACAAGATGGGTATAAAGCGAAAGACACGATCGTAGCATTAAAAACAGCGCTGATGGGTTCATTAGCTGGTGTTGGAGATTCGTTATTCCATGTGATTTGGGGAACGATTTTTGGCTCAGTTGCCGGAACACTTGCGCAAAATGGTTCTGTTGTAGGCTGCGTGATTTGGATCATTGCCAATATCGCATTGTTGTTTGGCCGGGCGGCGTTATTGCCACTTGGATACAAACAAGGGGTTAAATTAGTAACAACCTTAAAAGATAAACTATCTGCGTTTACGAATGCAGCCACAGTCTTAGGTGTTACCGTAATTGGCGCACTGATTCCTTCTGTGATCAAAGCCACAGTGCCGTTTGTGTATAAAAAAGATGGCGTTGAGTTAGTCATTCAAGATACCTTAGATGCCATTTTACCATCATTGGTACCGATTCTTTTGGTTCTTTTGACCTACTGGATGTTAGGACAAAAGAAATTAAACTCAACACGAGTGATTTGGATCATTTTGATCCTTTCGATCGCATTAAGTGCCTTTGGAATTTTAGGTTAAAAAAACGAAGGAATAGGTGATTAAATGAAACGAGTCGAAATTTTATCTCGTTTAGAGAAAACAGGTGTGGTTGCGGTTGTACGTGGTGGGACGAAAGAAGAAGCGTTAAAGGCTAGCCACGCGATCATTGAAGGTGGAATGACTGGCATTGAACTGACTTTCACTGTGCCGCAAGCAGATGAAGTGATCAAGGAACTAGTGGCTGTTTACAGGGATCGTTCTGATATTGTGATTGGTGCAGGAACGGTACTAGATGCGGTAACAGCTCGCCTAGCAATTATGGCAGGTGCTGAATATGTCGTTAGCCCAAGTTTCAATCAAGAAACGGCGGAGCTTTGTAATTTGTATCAAGTTCCGTATTTACCAGGCTGCATGACGATCACTGAAGTACAAGAAGCCATGAAAAGCGGGGCCGATATCGTGAAATTATTTCCAGGAAGTGTGTATGGTCCCAGTATCATTTCTGCTTTTATGGCGCCGATGCCACAAGCGAGCATTATGCCTACAGGCGGTGTCAATTTAGACAATATGGCTGACTGGTTTAAGGCAGGCGCAGTAACGGTTGGCGTTGGTGGGGATCTTTTAGCACCGGCGGCAGTTGGTGATTTTCAAAAGGTTACAGAAACAGCCCGTCAATACACAGCAAAATTAAAAGAAATTAAGGGATGAGTAAATGGGAAAAGTCGTTACTTTAGGTGAAATCATGCTGCGTTTTTCAACGCAGTCAGGCAACCGGTTAGTTCAAAGTGACTCTTTACAAGCTCATTATGGCGGTGGTGAGGCCAACGTAGGTATTTCTTTGGCAAACTATGGACATGAGGTTATTTTTGCGAGTAAAGTCCCGGATACGGCTTTAGGTGAAGCGGTTCGTAAGCATTTACGAAGCTATCAAGTAGATACACGTTATCTGCTTACGGGTGGTAAACGATTAGGTACTTACTATCTGGAAACAGGTATCGGCGAGCGAGCAGCTTCTGTTATTTATGATCGAGCGGGTTCTAGCTTTGCTGAAATGGAAGGACTCGAATGGGATTTAGCGACTTTATTCAATGATGTAGATATATTCCATATTTCAGGTATTACGCCAGCGTTATCAAAAGCTTGGCAGACAATGACTTTGGAACTGATCAAACAAGCTCGGAAATTTGGCTGTAAAGTTAGCTTTGATATCAATTACCGTAGTAAATTATGGACTCAAAAAGAAGCAGGAGAAACGATCAGACAGCTGTTACCTTATGTTGACTATTGTTCGGCTGGGAAATTGGATGCGGTCAATTTATTGGAGATTACAAAGGGCTCAGGAGATGAAGAGCGGGAGTTAGCATTTTATTATGAACAAATGCAGAACCAATTTCCAAATATCCAGCTATTTTACTCAACGAAACGAATAGTCTATTCAGCTAGCAATAATCAATTGATCGGGACGATTTGGCAGGATGATCACTATTATGAATCGGAAATCCATGAAATCAGTCCGATCATCGACCGAGTTGGAGCAGGTGATGCTTTCGCTGGTGGAATTTTACATGGTGTGCTGGAAAAAATGAACCCTCAAGCAATGGTAGATTTTGCTACAGCAGCAGCGGCATTGAAGCATACAGTTTATGGAGATTGTAATCAATTTAGTAAAGAAGAAGTCGCTGATTTTTTAACGTGCGGCTCAGGAAAAATAATTCGATAGAGGAGTATGAATCATGCAAAATATGGACAATAGATACACACATAGCCCAGAAGACATCCGTCACTATTCAACGGAAGAATTACGTAGAGAGTTTTTAGTCGAAAAAGTTTTTGCACCAGGTGAAATCAGTTTGACTTATACACACAATGATCGAATGATCTTTGGTGGGGTAACACCAACAACAGAACCATTAGAAATTATTTTAACGAAAGAATTAGGCGTTGACTATTTCTTAGAACGTCGAGAATTAGGCGTAATCAATATCGGTGGCCCAGGCGCGATCACAATCGATGGTCAAACGGAAGCCATGAAAAAGCAAGATGGTTATTATATTGGGAAAGAAACCAAACAGGTGATTTTTCAGTCAGATGATCCCAAAAATCCAGCAAAATTTTATGTAAATAGTGTTCCTGCACATCATAAATACCCAAATGTGAAAATTAGCATTGACCAAATCAAACCGATGGAAACGGGCGAAGCATTGTCATTGAATAAGCGCAGAATCTATCAATACATTCATCCAAATGTTTGCGAAAGTTGTCAGCTTCAAATGGGGTATACCGTTTTAGAACCAGGCAGTTCATGGAATACAATGCCTTGTCATACGCACGAACGCCGAATGGAAGCCTATCTTTATTTTGATTACGCTAGTGAAGATACTCGTGTATTCCATATGATGGGCAAACCAGATGAAACCAAGCATTTAGTTGTCGCTAACGAACAAGCAATTATCTCGCCAAGTTGGTCGATCCACTCTGGTGTGGGAACTGGGGATTACACGTTTATCTGGTCAATGTGCGGTGAAAACATAACCTATACAGACATGGATATGGTACCGATGGATCAACTAAAATAGAAAAGAGGGATAAAAATGGCATTCAATATGGATATGTTTCGTTTAGATGGTAAAGTAGCGTTGGTAACAGGAGCCGTTCATGGTATCGGCTTAGAGATTGCGAAGTCATTAGCTACTGCGGGAGCAACGATCGTTTTTAATAATTTATCTCAGGAATCTGTAGATAAAGGACTCGCGCTTTACCAAGAAGCAGGGATTGAGGCGCGCGGGTATGCTTGTGATGTGACCGATGAAGAAGCAGTCCAAGCAACAGTCAAACAAATCAAAGAAGATGTTGGCTCAATCGATATTTTAGTGAATAATGCGGGGATTATTAAGCGTATCCCGATGATCGAAATGTCGGCAGCTGAATTTAGACAAGTGGTAGACGTGGATTTGAATGCACCATTTATCATGGCTAAAGCGGTCATTCCAGATATGATCGAAAAAGGCGGCGGCAAAATCATCAATATCTGCTCAATGATGAGTGAATTAGGACGTGAAACAGTTAGTGCCTATGCAGCTGCAAAAGGCGGCTTAAAAATGCTGACAAAAAATATCGCTTCTGAATATGGTCAATATAATATTCAGTGTAATGGAATTGGGCCAGGCTATATTGCTACACCACAAACAGCACCACTAAGAGAAAAACAAGACAATGGGGAACGTCACCCATTTGATCAATTTATCGTTGGACGAACACCAGCCGCTCGTTGGGGAGAACCAGTTGATCTAAGTGGTCCAGCAGTCTTCTTGGCTTCAAGTGCTTCAGATTTTGTTAATGGTCATATTTTATATGTAGATGGTGGGATTTTAGCCTATATTGGCAAACAACCATAATCAGCTTATAATAGTAGAAAGAGCAACCCATGATCGTAAAGTCGTATTGTGGGTTCTCTATTTTGAATCAGAATGAAAACGCTTGCTTATTTAGACAAGGAGGATATAACAGAATGAATGTGCACAAAAAAATGATGTATGTAATGGGTTGTTCGTTTTTGATTGGTAGTTTTTCTTATGGGCTGAGTAGTGAAAGCTTTGCTGAGGGGGAAACAGAAATAACCCAAACAGACGCCGCTATTTACGAATCAGATTTTACAAAACAACTTGGAGAGTGGCAGGATGTTGTGGGAAAGGCTGACAAAACGATCGGAAGCTCTGGTCTGACGATAGGGAATACCAAACAAGGAGCAAATCTAGAATCGGTCTCATTAAATAAAAGTGCTGGTGTAAAAAGCGCAGGTGATCTGGAATATACGTTTTTATATGAAGGGCAAACGAATTTTGGTTTGGTATTCCGTGGTGATCTACAGGATTCAAAAAATGGCAGTCTTTCGCTTATACCGTGATGGTCAATGGCAGCTAGGGCAACCTGGAGGTAAATGGATCACGAATATCACAGGAGCAAAACTGATTTCAGGTCAGCGGTACAAATTAATGATTCGTTATGAAGGAAAAAGCATCAAAGCCTTTTTAAATGATCAGCTCTTGTATGAAAACAATGAAGTGGTTTATCCAAATACTTCTGCAACCATCGATGGCGATTGGGAAGGCTATGTGGGACTTCGTCTTTTTGGGAATCTGTCAAAATTGAATGTTCTCTCCATGCGTAGCGGTGCCGTTGGAAGTATTCCTGTTGAAGATAATGCCAGCGATTATACTAAACTAAAAGAAAAATGGAAAAATCAATTAGTTTCTGATCAATATGACGAAACCAACACAACTGTTGTGACTACGTTAAAAAGCTTTCAGAAGAAGCTGAGCAATTGTATCAAACATTGAATAAAGAGCCAAATCGAACATATCTCTGGCCAATTGAGCAAGGCAATACCGCATCGGCTGATTTGACTACGCAATTTACGAAATTACAGAAACTAGCGTTAGCGTATGGAACGAAAGGCAGTGCATTTTATCATGATCCGCAAATAGCTGCCGCAATCAATGACGGGCTAGATTTTATGGTGACAAAAAAAGGCTACGATGGGAAAAAATACCACGGTAATTGGTGGGATTGGCAGATCGGTGTACCTCAAAAATTTATCGGTATTTTAATGATTCTTGGAGACGAAATACCACAGGCAAAACAACGGCAATACACTGCTGCAATGAGTGGTTATGTACCTGATCCATTTAAACAGCTGTACACAAAAGCGCAAGGAACATTTGTCGATTTAGCATTTATTCCTAATTTTGTGACATCGGGCGCTAACCGAACTGATTTAGCTCAAACCGTTTTAGCCTTAGGGATTCTACAAGGAAATGATGGGAAAATCAGCCAAGCCTCAAGCAGTATTGTCGATGTATTTAAATTAGTGACAAAAGGCGATGGTTTTTATCAAGATGGCTCGTTTATTCAGCATAACAATATTCCCTATACAGGTTCATATGGAAACGTATTGATGAAAGGAGTCGGCCAAATTTTAGCGATTACTAAAGACTCTAAATTTGAGATGGAACCGGAAATCGTCCAATCCTTCGTGGAAAATGTTGATCGAGCGTTTATTCCTTTGATTTATCAAGGCGAAATGTTACCTACTGTCAACGGTCGTTCGATCTCCAGAGCACCTGCTAAAACTAAAGTAGGCTATGGCTCTACAACACTGTACAATTTATTGATTGTCTCAAAATTTGCTCCAACAGAATACCAAACAAAATTTAAAGAAGCGGCTAAATATTGGATGAAAGAAAATCCAACATATTATTTAACGAATGCAAGAGATTACAATGATTTGCAAATGACAATGTCTGTATTAGATGATTCGGCGATTGTTGGAGATACATTACCGTTTATTGGGACAAAAATGTATGCCTCTATGGACCGTTTTGTACAAAGAACGCAGAATTATATGGTGGGCTTAAGCTTATATTCTAGCAGGATTTCTTCATTTGAAGCAGGCAATAAAGAAAATAAACGCGGCTGGCATACAGCTGATGGTATGTTGTATTTATATAATGATGACGAAGTGCAATTTAATTCAGCGTACTGGCCAACAGTCGATCCCTATCGATTACCTGGCACAACAGTCGACACTGTACCGTTAAAAGATGAAGTCTCGGCCTTTACGACCGTTACCTCAAAAGAAAAATGGGTTGGTGGCGTAGCCATAGAGGATCAAGCGGTTATAGGAATGGCGCTGAACAAAGCAGGCACAAAAAATAATGGCGCTGTTTTACCAATGAACCTTCAAGGGAAAAAATCGTGGTTTATGGTAGATGGGCAAATCGTCGCATTAGGTGCGGGAATTAAAGGAGATACGACGGCTTCAATCGAAACAATCGTGGATAATCGTTTATTAAATGACAATTACACCTATGAAGTATTATCAAATAATGGCGTGATCCAACAAGAAAAAGAACGCAGTGCTAAAGAATGGCTATTGTTAAAGTCAGATCACGAAAATGCGAATATCGGCTACTATTTCCCTGAAAATCCAACAGTAGATGTAATCAGCGAAATTCGTAAAGGGACGTACACAGAAATCAATGAAGCTTTTCCGAGTAATGATCAATACACTGGAAACTATCGCAAATTTGTACTAGATCACGGAAAAAATCCAACGAATGAGCAATACGCATATGTAACACTACCAGGAATCGATGAAGTAGGACTAAAAAATTATGCAGCAGAAAAACCTGTGACGATCTTAGCTAATTCAGCAGATATCCAAGCGGTTGAATTGAAAAAAGCGAATTATCTAGGTGTGAATATCTGGAAAGAGACGGGTGGAAGTGTTGCTGGTATCACTTCCAACAAGGCCATTTCTTTGCTAAGAAAAACGAATGCAGGAAAGAAAACCTATGTATTAGCAGATCCAACGCAGTCAAATGCTGTGATGAGTGTTAAATTACCGAAAGATTTCAAACAGATTTTGACACTAAGTGATGGAATCACCTATGATGAAGCTACCGAAACATTTACTATTCATTTTGAAAATTCAGCAGGTAGCAGTAAACAAATTGTTGTAGAATAACCATTCAATAAACGCCTTTCAACTTATTCTTCTTTAATCATGAGAAGTTAAATAGCTGAAAGGTGTTTTTTTATTTTGAAAAATAGGAGCTCAGTCGAATCAAAGGAAGTCCACTTAATGTGATCATACCAAGTATTAAAAAGATTGTCTGATAATGATCCATAGACAACCAATCGATCAAGTAAGCACCAACTACAGGACCTAGGGAGTTACCTAATTTTGTTAATTCTGCTAGTCCAAAATAAAGCCCTTTTTGCTTGCTTGGTGCAAGTGAATCAATCAAATAATCGAACCGTGAACCTAGTAATAATTCCCCTAAACTATAGGCTAATACAATACATAAAAGACCGAACAAATGAGTTGCTTGTGGGAGTAACCATAAACTGATGCAAAAAAGAGCATTGCTAAGGATTATAACTGAATAAGAAGACAGTGATTTAGTAAATTTCAAAACTGGCAGCTGTAAAAGTAAAATCATCGCAGCATTTAGCGACAGAAGAAAACTATACAACATGACACCAGAATCAAAAAGCTTACTATTAGCAAAAAATTGTGGAACAGTTGAATTGAACTGGGCGTATCCAAAATAAGAAAAGGCGATACCTACTAACAAAAGCAGATAAGGAAGCAAGCGAATTTTGTTGGCTTTCATTTTAGCTGCGACAGAAGGAGCACTGTTCTTTTTTTCGCTCGGCACAGACTTTAGAACTAAGCCATTCAGAATACCACAAAAAATGTATAAAATTCCTAGTAATAAGTAGGAATGAAGAGAATATTTAGTATTCAGCAACAAGCTAAGTAAAGGACCTAAAAATGCCCCGATATTGATCGCAGCATATCTGAAATTATAAACAAAGATGCGTTGATCGGGTGTTGAAAGTAGGGATAACATTTTTTTAGAAGTTGGCTCAAAAATAACATAACACAATCCGTTAAGGGCATTTAACAGTAAAAACACAAGAAAAGGTTTTGCGAAAAAGAAGCCGCTAAAAACTAAGCCCCACAAGATAGGAATATAAGTGAGAATCGTACGAGTGTTTAGTCGGTCAGATAAGATTCCACCTAAAGGACTTCCTAAAACATTGATCAAAGGAGCAATTCCAATGATGTAACCAATCTCAAGTGCAGAAAAGTGAAGACGATTTGAAAGATAGATCGCTAAAAATGGAGTGCTCATAAATAAGGCCGTCCTAGTAAATAAAATTCCTAAAAGCAATACTTTTACCTCGATAGTCAATTTCTTTATCATAATATCCTCCTATTAAGTTCTAGGGTATGGTACCATGATAAAAACAAATCACTTTTTTGTTGCGTATACTCACAAACGGAGGGATGAGCATGCCACATTTTGGTAAAACAATCAAAAGTATTCGAATTTCTAGAGCGATCAGCCAAGAAGAATTATGCAGAGGAGTTATGAGTCGTTCCAACCTATCTAGATTTGAGAATCAGCTATATATTCCAAGTTTCGATAAGGTTTTAAAATTATTAGACCGATTGACCGTTACATTAGACGAATTTATTTACATTGATAGAAATTTTCTACCAAGTCGTTATGATCATTACTACCAGAAGCTAGTGAAAGCGGAAAATTATCAGAATAAAAAAGAGCTTCAGGTAGTTTCTAAACAAATTGCAGAAAACAAAGAGGAAAGTACAGAGTTTTATGAACTGTTTTTACTGTCGCAATTGGCTTTGATCGACAATAATTTAACGGCAGTTTTAACACTAGAGGAAATCACTACCTACATGCGTCCGATATTATTTAATTTGGAAAACTGGTTATTTTTTGATTTTCGCCGTTTGAATAATTTTTTACGCTTATTTGATGTAGAGGAAGCGATATTTCTATATGATCGAGCGATAAAAGAATTTGCGAAGTATGAAGGATTCACTAAAGAGAACAATATAAAAATTCATCTCTCTTTAAATATGGGTCAATTATTGCTAGATGCTGAATTACCAGAAAAGGCTATTTTTTATTTAAGAAAAGCAAAACAATATTCTCAACAAAAAAATAAAGTTTACCAAGAATTGATCAGTGATATATTTATTGAAAAAATTTTGCATGGAAAAGGGGAGCGCTATCGAAATCGTTCCTATTCTGATCTTACGGATTTACTGCTTGAGTTAGGCTATGAATCATTCGTTCAGTCATTAGTTGCGTACACGAGCTAAATAATTGAATCTTATCTATTGACAATTACAATCAATCGCAGTAATATTTAAATGTAACTTAGAATGTTACTAAGAGTTGGAGTGATAGACATGGCCATGTCGACGAAATTAAGTGTGGCGATCCATATTCTCAGTTTGATCGAAATCGGACCACCCGATCGTGTCAATTCTGAATTGATCGCATCAAGTGTAAATACCAATCCAGTTGTTGTCAGACGATTGATGAGCAAGCTAAAAAAAGCTGGACTCATTCATACAAGCAGAGGCGCAACTCAAACCTATTTGTTGAAAAAACCAGAAGATATTTCTCTTTATGATGTTTATGAAGCGGTCGAGTTAGATCATGAAGTGTTCAACATTCATCAAAATCCTAATCCGAACTGCCTTGTTGGAGCAAATATCCAGTCTGTTTTAGAAGAACAGTATAGTAAAGTACAGCAAAGTATGGAAACAGAATTAAAAGAGATTGCCTTATCTGATGTGATTCATCAAATCAAGCAGCAAGAGACTTAGATGTGTCTCTTCTCTTTTTAAATTTAAATGTAACAAAAAAAGTTTCATTAGAAGAAAGGAAGATAAACATGAAAGTAGCAATTTTAGGAGCAAACGGTAAAGCAGGTTCAGCAATTTTGAAAGAAGCAAAAAAACGCGGGTTAGATGTGACAGCAATCGTTCGTGATGCAGCAAAAATCACTGATGGGACACCGGTTATCGAAAAAGATGTATACAAATTAACCACAGAAGATGTAAAAGATTTTGATGTTTTAGTCAGTGCTTTAGGGTTCTGGGGCGATGTCAGTGAATTTACTGGATCAACGCAACATTTGATTGATATTTTAACAAATCAAAAAACACGTTTACTAGTAGTCGGTGGCGCTGGAAGCCTATTTGTAAATCCGGAACACACGCTACATTTAAGTGAAACACCAGATTTCCCAGAAGCCTTTAAACCACTAGCAACTGCTATGGGTAAAGGATTAGACTTGATTAAAGGGGCCAAAAATCTGAACTGGACGTACATCAGCCCAGCTGCAGAATTTGATACTGAAGGCCCAGCAACAGGTAAATATGTTGCTGCTGGTGAAGAGTTAGAAACAGATAAAGATGGTAAGAGCTATATCTCTTATGCAGATTATGCGATTGCGATGGTAGATGAGATCGAGAAAAATGCGCATCCAAACCAACGTTTTAGCGTTCATCAATAAATAGAAAATGTGAATGGAGGTTGGGTCAGAAGTGTTTAATCCCGAGAAATAAGAAGGAATTCACGAAAATTGCTCTTCAAATTTTTGTGAATGTCAGCTTATTTCCGAAGGGATTGCTTCTGATTCCACCGTTTATTCGGATTTAGAGCCCGGAACAAAACTGATTTTTAGTTTTGTCCCGGACTCCATTTTTTTGCCTAATTATATAGCGTGACAAAAATGATAGATGATTGAAAGGATATTCTAAGGTGAAAAAGGGTCCTTTATTATATAATACGTTAGGTTAGTGAGGAGTGTATAATAATGGATAATTTAGCAACAAGTAAGTTTAAAGGGTTTACGACATTTGACTTAAAACTAATGGGGATCGTTTTGATGTTTATCGATCATATTCATCAAATGTTTGTTTCGATGGGCGCACCGAATTGGTTGGATTGGTTTGGTAGACCTGTTGCGACACTTTTTTTCTTTGTTAGTGTGGTTGGTTTTAGTCATACGAGAAGTAAAGAAAAATATATGATGCGCCTGTATTTAGGCATGGTACTTATGACGCTGGGAAGTTTCTTTTTACAAAAAATCGTTGGGTATGAAGAAGTACAGTTGATGAATAATATTTTTCGTGATCTTTTAGTAGGAACGCTGATGATGTACGGTATCGATAAAATCGCTGAAGGTCGTTCAACTAAAAAGTTTAGTAAGGTAATCATGGGAATCGTTATTATGGTACTTCCAATCGTGTCTTCTGGGGTTTTAATGATGCTCATGTCCGATCCAAGCACAATCATGGTAGCGGTTTGGGGAGCGAATTTTATTCCAGCATTATTATTCGCTGAAAATAGTGTAATGGTCTTGTTGATTCCATTGATGTATCTAGCTAAAAACCAACGTTGGCTGCAATGTTTGATGATTACTCTGGTTGCAGTGTTGTTCTTTTTCCAAGGATCAACACAATGGATGATGATTTTTGCTGTGATTCCTATTCTATTATTTAATGGTGAAAAAGGAAAAGGAATGAAGAACTTCTTTTATTTCTTCTATCCATTGCATATTTGGATTTTGTATTTGATCTCAGCATATATATTTATGCATTGATTTATTGGTAAAAAATAGGCCTTCCTCCGATTGGAAGTGCCTATTTTTTATCTATATAATTCTAATAGCATTTAGAGCAAGGTGTTAGCCCTCTGGCTTGTGCCTCTTCTAATGTTGCTGGAGTGTAGGTTCCATTTCCACATTTTCGATTATGGTATTTTTCGCCTGTCCGAGTAACTAGAACCATTTCTCCGGTTCCTTGTGTATCTGGTGCAGGAGTTTCAGGTGTTTGAGCGGCAGCTGCGGCTTGCGCTTGTTGTTCGGCAGCTGCTTTTTGGGCGTCTTGCTCGGCTTTCTTTTGTGCTTCAGCTACTTTTTTTGCTTCTTCTTTTTGTGCTGTAAGTGTTTGTTTTACGTTGTTTGCTCGGCTTGTTAAGTCAGCATTGCCATTTGGCAGTTCTTTGATTTTAGCAATTGCTTGGTTGTAATGATCATCCGTTGGTTCCTGTTCAGCTTTTTCTACGGCTTCACGAGCTGAGGCGATTTGTTTTTCTGTCTTCTCTTTTTCAGTGATTTTTTGTTGAACAGTTGTTAAACGTTTTAATAAAGAGTCTTTATTTAAGGTTGCTTTCGCTACTAAAGCAGTTGCTGAATCGACCTGTTCTTTTGTTTGTTTTGTTTCCGCCAGTTCAACAGCTTCGTAAATCGGTACATTTTCTTTTATGATTGCTAAACGCTTGGTGAAGTCGTCTCGCTCTTTAGTTAGAGAGGTAATACGAGTTACAGCTTCATCATAATTTTTTTGTGTGGGTTTACTTTCGGCCAAAACTAAGGCAGTTTCAGCTTTTTCTACTATTTCTTGGTCTTGTTTTTCTTCATTTAAAAAAGCGACGAACTCTTTTGATGGTTTGACTTCGATCGTTGCGGCTTTATCCGTATCACCGATGGAAGCGACAAAAGTTAGTTTTTGCGGTTGATCGTCTTTTAGAGTTGTTTTATATGAAAATTTTCCATCTTTTGTTTTGATTTTTTCCCCATCGATACTGATCTGGCTTTGCTTATTTGTTTTTCCTTCGATTATTGCGGTTCCTTGAATGTCTGTTTCTATAGATGACTCAGTCAGTTCTATTTTTGGTTTTGGAGAATCTAAAGTAAATGCTCCGATCAGCAATACTAAGCTGATGCCAGCTAGAATCGACGGTCTTCTCCGATCTTGTTTTTTTACAAGTGCTTTTGCGAATAAAATACAACCTGCAGCTAATCCTAAGAAACTTAATAAACCAATAAATGCAAACATATTTTCATTATTCCTCCTTTTTTTGTGTATAAACAAATTGTATCATATTATTATGTAAATGATAAATATATCACTGTTTTAAATTATAAAGCGGATGGAGCCGTTTGATAGCAACAAAAAAATTTCCTGTGATAAAATGAAATAAGAATCGTTTACGTATCTTATTAGAGAAGAGGAGAAAAATGAAAGCAGAGATCATTGCAGTTGGTACAGAGTTGTTATTAGGGCAAGTCGTTAATACGAATGCGACTTTTCTATCAGAAGAATTAGCAGATTTAGGAATTGAGGTGTATTATCATACCGTTGTAGGAGACAATCCGCAGCGCTTGGAACAGTTGTTAGTTGAGGCTGAGAATCGTAGCGACTTGATCGTTTTATGTGGTGGATTAGGACCGACAGATGATGATTTAACTAAGGATACTGTAGCGGAGCATATTGATCGTTCTTTAGTTCAAGATCAACAGGCGCTTACTCGTCTTCATGAATTTTTCAAGTTTTCAAAAAATAAAATGACCGAAAATAATTTAAGACAGACGTTGATGATTGATGGAGGGATCGCTGTTCAAAATCCTACAGGGTTGGCTGTGGGGACATTGATCACCGAAAATGAAACGACTTATCTGCTATTACCAGGACCTCCCAATGAGTTAAAACCGATGTTTCAGCAAAACGCCCGTCCGTTACTAGAAGAGCTTTTCCCACAAGCGGAGCAGTTGATTTCCAGAGTTTTGAGGTTTTATGGGATCGGCGAATCGCAATTAGTGACAGAACTAAAAGAGCTGATCGATACGCAAACCAATCCTACGATCGCGCCTTACGCTAAACCAAACGAAGTGACATTACGTTTAACAGCCAAGATAGCTGATGAGCGAACAGGTCAGCAGCTATTGGATCAGTTGGAAGCTGAGGTCATGGCTAAAGTCGGTGAGTATTTCTATGGATATGGTGACGAAAACAGTTTAGTAAAAGTTACAGTCGATGCCCTAAAGAAATATGGAAAAACGGTAACAGCGGCAGAAAGTTTAACAGCTGGACTTTTTCAAAGTACTTTAGGAGACATCTCTGGTGTTTCAGAAGTATTTAAGGGAGGCTTTGTCACTTATTCTGCTGAGATAAAAGCAGATTTTTAGGCATCGATCCTAAAATGCTTGAAAAAGAAGGGACGGTAAGTGAAGCTTGTGCAATCGCGATGGCAGAACAAGCAAGACAATTAGCAAATGCAGATTTTGCTGTGTCTTTTACAGGAGTAGCAGGTCCTGATGAGTTAGAGGGACAACCAGCAGGAACTGTTTGGATCGCTCTAGCAGAAAAGGGGCAACCAACTATTGCTGTGCTCCAACATTTTAATCGTGATCGAAAGTATATTCGTCAAAGCGCTGTGATGAAAGGCTTGGACCTGATTCGAAGAGCAGTTGATAAGGAAAATTAAAAAGGCGAATGTTTGTTCGTTTTTCTCTTGCTTTTTTTAAATAAACCAGTTATGATATATTTATTGAAAAGGAATTTAAATCGTTTATATATAAGGAGGATTATCGATTGGCAGATGATCGTAAAGTGGCCTTAGATGCCGCATTAAAAAAAATCGAAAAGAACTTTGGTAAAGGTTCAGTAATGAAATTAGGGGAAAAGATCGATCAACAAATTTCGACTATTCCTAGTGGCTCGCTAGCATTGGATGTGGCTTTAGGCGTTGGCGGTTATCCTCGTGGACGGATCGTTGAAGTGTATGGACCAGAAAGTTCTGGTAAAACGACTGTTGCCCTGCATGCAATCGCATCGGTGCAACAACAAGGCGGAACAGCTGCCTTTATCGATGCAGAGCACGCTTTAGATCCTCAATATGCACAAGCATTAGGTGTAAATATCGATGAACTACTTCTTTCACAACCAGATACTGGTGAACAAGGATTAGAAATTGCAGACGCGTTAGTTTCCAGTGGTGCGATCGATATCGTTGTTATTGACTCTGTAGCAGCCCTAGTACCCCGTGCAGAGATCGATGGTGAGATGGGGGCAAGTCACGTTGGTTTGCAAGCACGTTTGATGTCACAGGCCTTACGTAAGCTTTCAGGTTCAATCAATAAGACGAAGACGATTGCGATCTTCATCAACCAAATTCGTGAAAAAGTCGGCGTGATGTTTGGTAACCCTGAAACAACACCAGGTGGACGTGCCTTGAAATTTTATGCCACTGTTCGTTTAGAAGTAAGACGTGCAGAACAATTAAAACAAGGAACAGACATCATTGGTAACCGCACAAAAATCAAAGTTGTTAAAAATAAAGTTGCTCCGCCATTTAAAGTTGCTGAAGTAGATATTATGTACGGTCAAGGGATTTCTCAAGAAGGAGAATTACTTGATATGGCTGTCGAAAAAGATATTGTCGACAAGAGTGGTGCATGGTACAGCTATAAAGAAGAGCGAATCGGCCAAGGTCGTGAAAATGTCAAAGTGTATATGACTGAGCACCCAGAAATGGTAGAAGAAGTCTCTAAACGAGTTCGTGATGCCTTTGGTATTGGCGATGGCACAGCGATCGTGGAAGAAGAACAAGCACAAGAAGAGCTTCCGCTTGACGAAGAGTAATATAGCGTTAGAAAGTAAACCAATCAAAGCGATTTAACGCTTTTGATTGGTTTGTTTTTTTATAGAATTATTTTCTTTCGCCTCATATAGCTCTTTCATCTGGAAAGGGCTTTTTTTGAGTTGACACACTGGTGTACAAACATTAGAATAAAGTTGTGTGCAAAACACGTATGCAAGTAGGCATATTGATAATTGATTATAGTTTATCAGAAAACTACATGAATATTGAAAATTTGAAGATAGTACGGAGGTGGAAACAATGGTTTTAGGAATTCTCCTCGCTATCATCGGTTTAGTTGTCGGTCTTGGTTTAGGGTTAGTCGTTGCAAAATCACGTCATGAAAAGGCTATAGATGGTGCAAAGTCCTCAGCAGAAGGCATAATCGAAAGTGCCAACAAAGAAGCAGAGACTCTGAAAAAAGAAGCTTTATTAAAAGCTATGGAAGAAAACCAGAAGTATCGGTCAGAAATTGAAAGTGAGTTGAAAGAAAGCAAAGTAGAACTTAAATCTCAAGAAAATCGTTTATTACAAAGAGAACAAACATTAGATCGTAAAGATGACTCTCTTGAAAAACGTGAAAACTCACTGGAAGAAAAAGAAGAGAAACTTGGTGCTAGACAGCAATTAATTGATGAGCGAGAAAAAGATGTAGAAGAACTAGTTGAAAAGCAACATCAAGAAATAGAACGTATTGCTTCACTATCTAAAGATGAAGCAAAAGATATCATCATGAAATCAACAGAAGAAGAATTAAGTCATGAATTAACAGTAATGGTTAAAGAATCTGAACAACGTGCGAAAGAAGAGTCAGATCGGAAGGCCAAAAACTTGCTCTCTCTGGCGATTCAACGCTGTGCAGCTGATTCAGTATCCGAAACAACTGTTTCGGTTGTTAGTTTACCAAACGATGAGATGAAAGGAAGAATCATCGGCCGTGAAGGACGTAACATTCGTACATTAGAGACCTTAACAGGAATCGACTTGATTATTGATGATACGCCGGAAGCTGTGGTACTTTCAGGATTTGATCCAATTCGTAGAGAAATCGCTCGAATGACTCTTGAAAAATTGATTCAAGACGGTCGGATTCATCCAGCCCGTATTGAAGAAATGGTTGAAAAATCTCGTAAAGAAATGGATGAACGTATCCGTGAATATGGTGAGCAAGCTGCTTTTGAAGTCGGTGCGCACACGTTACATCCTGATTTGATCAAGATTTTAGGTCGTTTACGTTTCCGTACAAGTTATGGTCAAAACGTATTGAACCACTCGATCGAAGTTGCGAAATTAACAGGTGTCCTAGCCGCTGAAATCGGCGAAGATATTCAATTAGCAAAACGTGCCGGGTTATTACATGATATCGGAAAAGCACTAGATCATGAAATCGAAGGCTCTCACGTTGAGATTGGCGCTGAACTGGCTGCTAAATACAAAGAAAATTCAACTGTGATCAATGCGATTGCATCCCATCATGGTGATGTGGAAGCAACGTCAGTTATTTCTGTATTAGTTGCAGCAGCAGATGCGTTATCAGCTGCTAGACCAGGAGCTCGTAGCGAGTCAATGGAAAATTACATTCGCCGCTTAGAAAACTTAGAAAATATTTCTAATGGATTCGAAGGAGTGGAATCTAGTTTCGCTGTACAAGCTGGACGTGAAGTTCGTGTCATGGTTAAACCAGATGAAATTACAGATTTAGAAGCAGTTCGTTTAGTTAGAGATATTCGCAAGAAGATCGAAGATGACCTAGATTACCCAGGTCACATCAAAGTGACGGTTATCCGGGAAACTCGTGCAGTAGACTATGCGAAATAAATGAAATAAACAAAAAAGGAAGCAATATGCTGAAAAGCATTGCTTCCTTTTTTTTGTCTAAAATTAGAAAAAATTCAGAATATTTTTACTAAATCTAAACTAGTGTTTTAATTGCGATAAACCTATAACTTTGTTATATTCTTTATAGATTTTATTAAAATTGGGGGTTTTTACATGAAATTAAAGAAAAGTGCCTTACTCGGATTAGTTGCCGTATCAAGTATTGCTCTAGTAGCATGTGGCGGAAATTCTAAAAACGCTGACAGTGGATCTGGTAGCGATGAAAAAGTATTTAGATTCATTGAAAGACAAGAAATGCCAAGTGCCGATCCTTCGTTAGCAACCGATGAAGTAAGTTTCATTGCATTAAATAATGTTTATGAAGGAATTTACCGTTTGGATAAAGACAGCAAACCTCAGCCAGCAGGAGCTGCTGAAAAAGCAGAAGTTAGTGAAGATGGCTTAACGTATAAAATTAAATTAAGAGAAGATGCCAAGTGGACGGATGATAAACCTGTAACGGCAGCCGATTATGTTTATGGCTGGCAAAGAACAGTTGATCCTGCAACTGGTTCAGAATATGCTTATATGTTCAACTCTGTAAAAAATGCTGAGAAGATTTCTAAAGGCGAAATGAAAAAAGATGAGCTTGGAATTAAAGCTGTTGGTGATTATGAATTAGAAATCACATTAGAAAAAGCAACACCTTACTTTGATTACCTGTTAGCGTTCCCTTCATTCTTGCCGCAAAGACAAGATATAGCTGAAAAATATGGTAAAGATTACACAACAGCAAGCGATAAAGCGGTCTACAACGGACCATTCACGTTAACTGATTTTGACGGACCAGGAACTGATACGAGCTGGTCTTACTCAAAAAATGATAAATACTGGGACAAAGATACAGTAAAATTAGATAAAGTAGCCATCGATGTTGTTAAAGAAGCACCAACATCATTGAACTTGTTCCAAGACGGTCAAGCGGATGAAGTACCATTATCAGGCGAGCTAGCACAACAAATGAAAAATGAACCTGACTATATTACCTTAAAAGGTGCATCAACTTTCTATCTTGAACCAAATCAAATAGAAGAAAATTCACCTTACAGAAATGTAAACTTGCGTAAAGCATTATCTTATGCGATTGACCGCAAAGCATTAGTTGATCAAATCTTAGCGAATGGTTCTGCTGTTCCAATGGGATTAGTTCCAGAAGGTTTAGCTGCAGATCCAAAAACAGATGAAGATTTCGCTAAAGAATCTGGTAACGAAGTCGTTTACGATGTTGATAAAGCGAAAGAATCATGGAAAAAAGCGAAGGATGAGCTAGGAATTTCTACATTATCAGTAGATTTGTTGATTGACGATACTGATAATGCGAAGAAAATGGCTGAATACCTTCAAGGGTCATTGTCTGATACATTGGATGGACTAAAAGTATCTGTTAGTCCAGTACCATTTTCTGTTCGTTTAGACCGTTCAAATAAAGGAGACTTCCAAATCGCAGTAAGTGCTTGGGGAGCAGACTATGCAGATCCAAGTAGCTTCTTAGACTTATTTACGACAGGAAATTCTTATAATAGAGGTCACTATTCAAATGCTGAATATGACAAATTAGTGGAAAGTGCTGCTACAACGAACGCTAATAATACAGAAGCACGTTGGAAAGATATGTTGGATGCAGAAAAAGTTATTATGAATGACATGGGCGTCATCCCATTGTATCAAAAAGCTGAAGCGCATCTTCGTTCTGATAAAGTAAAAGACGTTGTGTATCATTCAACTGGTGCGAAATACGACTTTAAGTGGACATATATCGAAGATTAATTAAGCATAAATAAATCAAATTAATTTGCTGAAAAAAAGATGAGCACAACTGGTATAGTTGTTGTCTCATCTTTTTTTATTGACACTAGAAGTATAGGGGCAAAAAATAACAAGTGGAACAAACCCTTTTGGAGGTTTCTGTTCCACTTGTTATTTTTTGATTTAAAAAACATAAAATTTTCAAGAAAATCAAAAAAATAAATCGTTTTGTAATTTATATGAGTTAAAATAAGACGTAGGGTAAAAAATCGGTTTCAATAATATATGTATTTGTGATATCCTTAGGATTTCTTTATTGTTTGACAATATAGAATGGAGTGTAAATAGAAGGTAATTATTTCTATTACTATTAAGATTCTAATGTTAAAACGCACGTAAGTCAATGGGGTGATAAAAATTATTATTTTCATTTTTTGTTTTTAAATGTAAAAAATTAGATAATTATTAAAAAATAGTTTTGTGTTTTATAAGAGAAACATTGCTAGGATGGGATTTAGAGAGGATTCTGTGAATAAGCCGTCAAAAATACCGTCAAAAACTTGGAGGAAATCAGTATGTCAAAAAAAGGAGAAAATATTTATAAACGAAAAGACAGTCGTTGGGAAGGACGCTATATTAAGAATCGTACTCCCGACGGAAAAATCCAATACGGTTATATTTATGGTAAAAAATATGCTGAAGTTAAAGAACGATTGGTAGTATTAAAAGCAAAATATGCTGGTAAACAAACATGCAAACAAACCTATTATGGTGACTTTTCAGATTGGGTGCTACACTGGAAAGAGGTATATTTAAAAAAAATAGTTAAACCGACCACTTTTTCTATTTATTCAGGTATTATAAATAATTATTTACTACCATATTTTAATAAAAAAAGATTAACTAAAATAGATTCTATTAATATCCAAGAATTCATCGAGTATTTGGAGAGCTTGGCATTATCTGCTGGTTATATCAGGAATGTATTTCATATTTTAAAAACCTGTTTATGTGAGGCTGAGAAAAAAGGATTCATCAATCAAAATCCTTGTATCGGAACTACATTACCAAAAATAAAAGCAAAACCTGTCCAAGCATTAACAATCAAAGAGCAACGCAAATTGGAGTTAGCCGCATTTCAATCAAAAAGCTGCTCGCCTGTGATCTTGGCCTTATATTCTGGAATGAGAATCGGCGAAATCAGCGGATTAAAATGGAATGATATTGATTTTGATGAAGAAACGATCCACGTTCAGCGGACAGTTTACAGAATAAGTAAGCCAACCGTAGGAAATGAAAACAAGAAAACACAATTAATTGAAGGGTCACCGAAAACAGAAAGCTCAAGGAGGATAATTCCCCTCTCTCAAAATTTAAAAAAATATTTGTTAGATAAGAAAAAAGAGAAGAATTGTGATTATGTTGTGGCTGATAATGGAAAACTGATTGAACCAAGACTGATCAATTATCGATTTAAACGTATGCTTCACATAGCTGGCTTAGAAAATATACATTTCCATTCATTGCGTCATACATTTGCCACTCGTTGCTTGGAGAATGGTGCGGACATAACAAGTTTAAGTCGGTTACTTGGTCATACCTCAGTAAAAATGACGTTGGATACATACACAGATTCCATGTTAGAAAATAGAAGAGCAGCTATTTCTGCAGTTGATTACTTGTTATTATCGTCTTCTCAAAATTTTATCGAGAATAAAAATTTACAAAAAGTCGTAGGATAAGTCCTGCGACTTTTTTTGTTGTATTAGCCGTCACCAAAATCGTCAGTTGCTCGATAAACTAAGTGTTTTCAGACAGTTTTAAAGATGTTCTTTATTGTCAAACAATAAAGATAAAGAAATTGGATTATAGACACTACACAGTTTAACAATATATTGAAGACTCAATGGATAAAAATGGAGAATCGTAAATATATAGTAAGGAAGCAGTGATTTGGAATAGGAGGAAAGAAATGTATCACATAGGTTATCTGAAATTGTCAGAGTTTAACACAGAAAAATACATACATTCAATCGAAAAGGAATGTTCGGTAGAAGAAATCGATCCAAATATGACCGCACAACAATTAAAAGCGATGGATACCATCATTCTTTTTGGAAAAAATGATGACATAATTTGTCAAGCAAGTGAAAAAATTTTAAAAATAAGAGAACAATCCGATGTACTTATTTGGATCATTGCACAAAAACTGAATACTATAAGCAAAGTTGTTTTTCTTCAGCTAGGTGCGGATGGAAGCTTTGAGGATGAGGAGTCTGTAGATATTTTTCGATTAACTATAGTAAACGCCTTGAAAAGAATAAAGCAACCTGAAAAAACGATGAAATTAGAGGAAGGTCCTAATTCATTTTTCTTAGATAGGAGAAATCAAGTAATGCAAATCGAAGGAGGACCATCAGCGCCTCTAACAAATTTAGAATATAGGACATTACAAGTACTGATTGATAACCTAGGAAATACTGTAACTTATGAAGAAATCTATGAAGCCGTTTGGCATCAAAAGTACAATAACGAAAAATATAGGATTGCTAATATTATGTTTCATATTAGAGAAAAAATAGAAAAAGACACCTCAAATCCTATTTACATAAAAACGGTGAGGTCAAGGGGTTATTTACTTTGCAACGTTTAACTTCATTTTTTGAAAGGGGACAACAAAAAAATGAAAAAGAGAAAAATTTTGGTGATCACGTGGATCATAGCTGCTCTTTCAGTCGTTAGTATGTTATTCATGACGAAATCATTTTCACCGATCAAAGCTGCAGATCAACCAAAAAGCCAAATCAAAATCGATGTGCTCGATGACCTAGATTTCAATCAAGCAACTGTCAGGCTAACAATCGAGAATACTGAAAAACAAAGTGTCATACTCCAAACAGAGGGCATTGAAAATCTTGATGAAAAAACACTAAACAGCGGAATTGATGAAAGCTTTGATGGGAAAATAACGATTGAAGCAATGGATGTTCAAAATAGTAAAAAATTACTGATTGAAAATGGCACGAAACCGCTGGATTTGTCTTTCACTGTAAAAAAAGAAGCTGTGTCCAAACAAGGAAAAGTTCGTGTACTAAGCAACGACCAAGAAATACTAGCTGAAAAAAGTATTGATTTTGAAAAAGTGACAGTAGCGAATCCATCGCCAGAACCTGAAACGTTAAAAGCATCTTCGAGAGCACTGACAAGAGATGCAACAACACCGCCAGTGGATAGTTTGCCGCTGCTAGATGTTTTTCGAGAACCGATTGGAACAGGGCCTGAACTGATCAATAATGGCAAAGTCCTACGGGTCACGAAAAATACAGGAAGCCAAATCGGTGCAATTTGGTCAAAACAAAAATTAAATCTAAAAAAAGACTTTCATCTAAAATCGTACTTATACCTTGGAAATCGAAACGGAAGTGCAGGTGATGGGATTACATTCACCCTGCAAAATGATCCTCGAATGGCAACGTCACCTACTGCGGTGATTGGTTCAGCTGGTATGGGATTAGGTGCTTATTATGGCGGACGCTCAGGAAATCCTTATGTACAAAAAGCATTGTCGATCGAATTTGATACGTATTTTAATAACGGATCAAACAATCGGATGGATCGAGAAGTCGGTGAAAATGGTAAAAAGGGTCATGTGGCTTTTGTTACGCCAAGTTTGCAAAACAATAATTACACAGGGCAACATCACAGCTGGATTTTAGCACCAGAGTTTTTATCCAATGATACTTGGAGAACCTTAGATGTTATCTGGAATTCTGCTACGCAAACATTATCTTATAGCCTTTCAGGAGTAGGATCTGATTCCTACAAAATTCCTGATTTAAATACAAGTTTTGGCGGAACAGATGTTTACTGGGGCTTTACTGGTTCAACTGGTGGCGCTTATGCAGAAAATGCCATAGCGATCACACAATTGCCGGGAGATATCGAGCAATCAGCACAGATCGAAAACCTTACTCAAAATAGTGGCTTAAAAGAAACGGTAGATGCTAAAAAAAATGATACGTTGAAACTTAAAGATACGATCATATTTGATGGAAATAGCATCATGAGCACAGACGGCACAAAAATGAGAGTAAATTTAGCTGAAGGATTAACGTACAAAGCAGGTACATTAGCTTTAGATGGTGTACAAATACCAGAAACGTCGATCCAGCAGGTAAATAATCAGCTGATCATTTCAAATCTATCGTTTTCACGTGCTGATTTTCCTTATGAACTAAGCTTGGAAGCAACCGTGACAAGTAGTCAAAATGATGTTCAGCTAAAATCCACATTTGACTATCTCTCTTCGGCAAATGAAGTTGTGTCTTCATCGAATCCAGTCATCGCGAGCATTCCTTTGATGAAAGGAACGGTAACGATTCATTATGTTGATGAGAATAAAGCAGACTTAGCAATACCTAAAATAATCAATCAAAAAGTTGGAACAGCTTATACTGAAACACCGATCACGATTGCTGATTATCTGTATGATCGAACGGAAGGAAACGCATCAGGCACCGTTCAGGAAGCCCCACAAGATGTGTACTTCTACTATAAAAAAGCGAAGGCTAATCTAACGATTCAATTTGTAGATGAAGCAGGCGGCAAACTCCATGAAGCGATTGTAAAAGAAAAAACGATCGGTGAAAAAGTCGATCTAACCAAAGATCAAGAAGCAAAAGATGCCATTGCAGAAGTGCTAGCTAAACGATATTTGCTAGAAGCATCAGGCCGTCCAGAAAATGAGACAGCAATAATGATCAACGCAGAAGGCACACAAGTAACCTACACATTCCAAGGGACGCTATCGATATATTCAGGACCAACAGAAATCGATTTTGGTAGTCATGAAGTTAGTTGGAAGGGGACAAAAGATGCCGATCCTTCCTATGATCAGCCACTGGTCATCTGGGATAATCGGAAAAATCTAGATAACTGGAAGCTTTCTGTCAAATTGGAAGATGAGCTAAGTATTCCTAACAGTTCTACCCACGTATTGAATGGTGTTTTGAGTTATCAAACAGCAACAGACAAAAAAACACTCTCTGTTGAGGCTCAGGAAGTGCTGCGTACAAAACATGAAGCTTCAGGTCAATACAACATTTCGACCAAAACCTGGGGACCAGATAAACAAGGACTTCGTTTGGACGTTCCTCCTGGGGCGGTTAAATTGATAGGTGAGTATGAAACAACGCTGATTTGGCGTGTAGAAGAGGCGTATTAGATGATGGAGGGAAAATCAATGAAAACAAAAACCGCGTATTTCCTATTGATCTCTGTCATCTGTTTTGGAATTGGGTTCAGTTATTCCTCGTTAGTTAGTGCTGAAGAAATAGGTCAGGTTCAAACGAATGCTGGTGTTGGTTTCTATGAATCTAGTACAGATAGTAGCACAACACAATCGACGACAAAGACGTCAACGACGAAAAATCCAGACAGTGTCACAAAACCGAAAGGGAGATACCCTTCAACCGGGGAATTAGTGAAACAAAGTATAACTATCAGTGGAATCATTCTTATTCTTTTGGCTATCTTGCTTATTTTATGGAAACGTAAAAAAAATCAGCAAACGAGAAATGGGAAGGAAGAATGACTATGTTGAAAAAAAWTAGTGCAATATGCCAACTATCAGCTGCGGTCATAACCTTATTCTTCATGCAGCCAATAAGTGTGAATGCGGAGCCGCTTAGTCATTCAGAGGACGGAAGGATCCAATTTACTGGAGAATACCCTAAAGGCGTGGTGGATCCGGAACATCCTAACAAAGGAGTTGATCCTGGTCCAAGTCCTACAACTGACGGTCCCTTAAGGTTTGAATTTGTTCCTCAGTTAAATTTTTGGACGAACGAAATCTCGGAAAAAGATCAAGTGTACTACGCCAATGCACAATTATTTTTAGATGGAACAGGTGCAAGAGGAAATTTTGTTCAACTCTCAGATTATCGAGAAAAAGGGAGTGGGTGGACCTTGCAAGTTCGCCAAGAAGGACAACTAAGCAATGAATCTACACCGAATAAAGAATTAAAAGGAGCGGTGATATCTTTTGACCAATCATGGACGAATTCGGTCAATAGTCCAGCATACGCCCCAAGTGTCTCCAAAGAAGTGATCCATATCAATAATATCGGTGAGACCTATGACTTAGCGCAAGCAAGGCCTGGTACAGGCGAAGGAACATGGTCGATCATCTTTGGCGCTTCAATCGATAATGGTCAGGGGCGAAAAGATACTCTAAGCCCCAGAATCGACCAACAGGGACAGCCATTTGTAGATCCGGACTTCAATAATCAGCCAATTTACCAAAATAGTGCCGTCTCTTTAAACATACCAGGTAAAACAAAAAAGGATCCAGTCCACTATCAAACGATGTTAACTTGGATATTATCTGAGTTGCCATAAATAAAAAAACATTTTAGGAGGAAACAAAAATGAAATTAACACACAAATTGTGCGGAGCAGCGCTATTAACAGCAGTCGGAATCGGACTTGCTTTACCATCAGCAACAAAAGCGGACGGTGGAGATGAAAAAGTTCACTCCTCAACAGGTAAAGTCAAATTTACTCAAGAAGGTACTGGAACAGATACCGTAACACCACCAGAAACAGACGGTCCTGAAATCACAGAACCAACTGGAAATACGGATAACGGACCATTAAAAGTCATTGCTATTTCTCCACTTGATTTCGGTACAAATGAAATCACTTCAGCAACTGCTGGCGGTTGGGAATACTACGCAAAAATCTTTAAAACAACAGAAAAAGACAATACGGCAAATGAAATTGAAATGCCTAACTTTGTCACTTTTAAAGATGAACGTGCCGATGATAAACCAAACAAATACACATTGACTGCTAAGGCAACAACATTTACCAATACAGCGGGCAAAGAATTAAAAGCTGCCACAATCACCTATGATAATATCCGTTTAACAACAACAGGTGATGCGGGGCAAATCAATTCTGCAGCAGCGCCAACAACAAAAGTACTAGCAACAGATGGAACAACGCCTTCTGAATTTGTGAATCAAGATGCAGATGATAAAGGTTTTGGTCGTTTTGATTTAGTCTTTGGTAAAATTGCGGATGACAATGCTGATAAATCAGTAAAACTTTGGATTCCAGCAGCAAATAATAAATTATCAACAGCAAGCGAATACACATCAACAATTACGTGGACGATTGCAGATACACGTGCGCCAGAAGAACCTGAAACTGGAGAATAAGCTAAGTCGTAGAGAATAAAAGTATGTTTTGAACAGAGGCTCATCAGTCTTATCTTTGTGATGAGCCCTGTTCTCTTTGAAAGAAGGCAAGAAAATGAAGAAAAACGCAATCAAATGGTTAATAAGCATCATGTACATAGCAACAGCACTCTTGATACTGCCGAATAGTGTATTGGCAGATAAAGCAAGTGATCAAGCTGCTAGTGGTGGCTTTACGTATAAAGTAATCTACCCAGAGAATCAACATAAAGAAGTGAGTTATTTTGATTTAAGAATGAAACCAGCCCAAAAACAAACGGCTATTATTCAAATGAGTAACAACTCTGATAAAGAAATTACAGTTGACGTCAGTTTGAACGGGACTAAAACAAATAGTAATGGTGTCTTAGAAAATGGTCCTTCAAGCTTAGAAAAAGACCCATCTTTAAAATATGATTTTTCTGACATCGTAAAAGGAAAAGAGTCGGTTGTGATTCCACCTAAACAAACAATCGATTATCCATTAGAAATAACGATGCCGGAAACAACCTTTGACGGTGTTATTTCAGGCGGTATTTACATGATTCAAAGAGATCAAGCCTCTGAAAAGCAAGCTGGTATGATCAAGAATAAATATGCTTATTTAGTTGGAATGTTACTGACTGAAACTGATAAAAAAATCAAACCAGATCTAGAATTAAATAAAGTTTATGCAGATCTAAAAAACTACCGAAATACAATTATCATCGATTTTTCCAATATCCAACCTGCTTATTTAGATAATATGGCGGTGGATGTTCAAATTATGGGAGAAAAATCGGACGAAGTTTTGTATGAAACAAAGCAAACAAAAATGCGGATGGCGCCGAACTCTAAAATCAATTTTCCAGTGTCGATGAATGGTGAAAAAATGGTGCCGGGAGACTATCGTGCACATATTTTAGTAACCGCTAAGACAGGCGGAAAATGGGAATGGGAACAAAATTTTACTATTACAGATGAAGAAGCCGATAAGTTCAACCAAGAAGATGTCAGCCTATTACAAGAAAATCGAATCAACTGGCAATTGATCATTATGATCATTGTAGCTGTTCTTGTAGTGATTTTGATCATATTTATTATTGTTCGAGTCATAAATAAAAAGAAAACTAATCAGAGAAGAAAAGCAGCAGCAAAGCGTAAAAAACGCTGATTTTGAGACATTGTTACCGTAAGTTATCTAGCTTCAAGAGCTAGCCTTTCGGGAAAAAGATAAAATTTGCCTGTGACCAAAAGCGTCACAACCCTATTTTTCTATTTTCCTGACAAGGCTGGACRAGCTCTTTCAGCTTTTATATTATCTAGCTTCAAGAGCTAGCCTTTCGGGAAAAAGATAAAATTTGCCTGTGACCAAAAGCGTCACAACCCTATTTTTCTATTTTCCTGACAAGGCTGGGCGAGCTCTTTCAGCTTTTATATTATCTAGCTGCACAAATCAATCCTTAGGAAAATAGATAAAGTGTCAATGAAACAAAGAACGTTTCAATGCCAATTTCCTAATTTTCTACAGGATTCACCGATTTGTTTCACTTTTAAATTTAGGAGGATAGAAGTATGTCATTACTAGATTGGGTATTTATCGGAACACTATCAAGTGCTATCCTCTTTGGGTTATTTTCTTTATTTAGTATTATTTTCCTTTTCAGTACGGGAAAACAAATTCAGCAACTTACAAAAATCAGAACAAAAAATGCACGGAAGCGTAAAAAAATCAAGCGAACATTGAAAAAGGCCAAAGCAAAGCGGAAGAAACAGCGTTGGAGCTTAGTAGTTTGTGTGCTTCTCGTTGGTATTTTAAGTAGCACAGCTTTTTATGCTCGGTATTACCAAGCGACGAATTTAGGCGAAAGAGATTCAGAAGGGATTGTCCAAGGCTATTATTTACTCAATGAAACCAAAAATCAAATCGATACGTTGAGTGAAAGTAGCAGCACAGAAAAATCTGAAAACAATTTAAGAGAATTAGCCGCCAAGCTTTCCAGTTTCGGCATGCGTGGAGCGGATGGGCGTCTGACTGAAGAAGGGCAACGATTATTGACTCGCTATTATAATCAGGTCAAAGAGTTGGGACTAAATTTGAATAATCAAAGTGTTGAAATATTGGATAATCAAGAAATACGAGAGACCTATCTTCAGGATCTACAAAAAGCGCAAAAGACTCAAAGTAAGATCATTACCTATTTTAAAATCAATGAAAGTGCCTTGGAACAAAAAAAGTAAGTAGATGAAATCAATGACTACAAAACAAAAGAGAAACAACCAAGCTAGCCACAGAAAAAGACAGCCAAAGTCCAAAAGTCGCACGTCTTCCCCAACGAGCAAAAGACCAAAACCAGTTTCTTTCAAAAAGAAAAAAAGAGTAGATAGAAAAAATATAAAATCAACGAAAGAGCTGTGGCAAGAAATAGGAGTGACTATTTTTATCGTGCTCTTTCTTTTTATTGTTTTGTCGGTAACTCTTTTTTCTTTGCCTAAGAGTGAGGGATACGGGATGGCACCAACAGTCAA
The DNA here is from genome assembly GCF_000633635.1 of Enterococcus crotali. GTDB lineage: Bacteria > Bacillota > Bacilli > Lactobacillales > Enterococcaceae > Enterococcus_L > Enterococcus_L crotali. Next base: position 135,582 of record NZ_AYPQ01000004.1, read on the forward strand.
TGATGGTGAACGCGTTTTTGTCAATCGGTTTGGAGCCATTCGACGTTTTAAGCTGATTTATTTTAAAGTGCCTGATAGCAAAGAGAAATCGATTCGTCGTGTAATCGGACTACCGGGTGAAAGTATCCAATACAAGAATGATCATCTTTTTATCGATCAACAAGAAAGCGTAGAGCGCTTTTTACAAAACCAATTGAAACGAGCAGGACAAAACGAAGAACTGCTGACAACTGATTTTCGGCTGCAACAAATCCCCAATAATAAATATGATCGAATCCCCAAAGGTAAGTATTTAGTGTTGGGAGACAATCGACCCTATTCATCAGATTCGCGCTATTATGGCTTAGTTGATGAAAAAGAGATCATTGGAACTGTAGAAATGCGGATTTGGCCGCTGCATAAGTTGACTAGTTACTAAAATCAAAGGATAGAAAGATGAATAAGAAAATCAAACAATCGCAAAGAAAACGAAAAACACTAAAAAAGCGACGTAGACAGATAATAAATGTAGTATCCAATAGTATTTTTTTCTTGTGTCTCTTTCTAGGCATTCTCTTCTTGATCAAAGTTACACCTCATGTTGTGGATGGTTCGTCGATGTTTCCAACCTTGGAAAACGGCGATCGAATTTTTGTGAATAAAGGAGAAATGCCCAAACGATACTCAATCGTGACGCTAGACCCATTGAAAAAAAAGAAAGAATCTTACGTTAAGAGAGTAATCGGGTTGCCGGGAGATTGTATTTGGATCGAAGGAACAAGCTTATTTTTAAATCAAGAGAAATCAACTATTTCTATTGAGGAGCGTAGCAGCAAAGCTAGTCAACTTCCTGATGGAACGATAAAAATCACAGTAAACAAAGAGGTCGCACAACGAATGAAAGAAATGAAACAAATTCCTAAAGACAGTTATTTTGTATTAGGAGATAATCGTAATCATTCAAATGACAGTCGTGCCTTTGGCTTAGTTTCTGCGAAACAAATTGAAGGTGTGGCCAGCTATCGCTATTATCCCTTCACTCGTTTAGGGCAGCTACATTAAAAATTGTATAGGAATAGAAAGGACAATTATGAAAAAACAACGAGCGCATTTTTTTCAAGGGAACATCAGGTATGCCTTAGCTAGTTTCATATTACCGATCGTTCTATTAGCAGGTGTCTATTTTACTATCGGTATTTATCCCGGTAGTAAAACGAGTATCTTAGCTAGTGATGGATTTGGTCAGTACGCGAATTTTTTTGCTAGTTTCAACAATATGATGAAAAGTGATCAGAGCCTTTTTTACACTTGGTTTGGCTCTCTAGGATTAAATTATGTATCATTGATCAGTTATTATTTAGGCGGTATCTTTACCCCTTTTGTTTATTTTTTTGATAACCAGAATATCCCTGACTTTATTTACTATTTAACGTTGATAAAAGTTGGATTTGCTGGACTAGCATTTTGGTTTTTCTCTCACAAAACCTTTCAACTGCCTAAATGGGGAAATCTGTTGTTGAGTGTTAGTTATGCGTTGATGGGATTTACGATCGCAAACTCAGAAATGATTATGTGGCTGGACGGTTTGATTTATTTTCCTTTAGTTATTTTAGGGATTCATCTTATTATGGATCAACGCCAGCCTTGGCTTTTATTTATCAGTTATTTTCTGTTGTTTATATCCAATTTTTATATCGGTTTTATGATCGGTGTTTATTCGTTTCTTTATTTTATCGCACGACTATTTACAAATCAAAAGCGGTATAGAAGCTCTTTGCCAGGTTATTTGTTTACATCGATACTAGCAGGGGGCGCTTCGATGATTTTACTGTTACCAGCATTGATCGATTTACGAACAAATGGGGAAGCGTTGACTACGGTAAAAAGTTTTAAGACCGCAGCCACAGGACCTTGGGATTTAGTGATTAAAAATATGATCGGGGTTTATGATACCACTCGTTATGGTTCGATTCCGTTTATTTATGTGGGCTTGTTGCCGCTCGTTTTTTGCTTGTTTTTCTTTTTGAGCAAAAAATACGATGGCGTGATAAAATTTGTTACGGACTGTTACTGCTTGTACTAGTCGCCAGCTTTTATATAGAGCCACTAAATTTATTTTGGCATGGACTTCATGCGCCCAATATGTTTCTCTTTCGTTTTAGTTTTTTATTTTCTTTTACGATTTTACTATTGGCTGGATATGGCTGGTCAGTGTATCGAAAAGAGGATTTTGAGCAGTTAGTCAATATTTTTATTGGTTTGTTGGTACTTTTTACAGGTGTTAGAGTCCTGACAGCTAAAAGTCATCATTACGATTATTTAACGTACACTTCGTTTATCCTAACCTTGGTTTTTCTAGCGATTTATTTAGTGTTTTTCTTTTTCAATCATAAAGATAAAGGTCAAACGAAAATGCTGGTGTATCTTTTTATGGGGATTTTTTTCTTAGAATTAGGGGTGAATACACAACTACTAGTGCAAGGAATCAAAGACGATTGGGGATATGCACAGCGTTCAGGTTTTACTAAGGATTTCAAAGCGATTCAAACACTTGTCAAACAAACCAAGGACGAAAATAAGTCCTTTTATCGGATGGAAAATAACACAGCCAGTTCGCCTAATGAAAGCTTTCGTTATGGCTATAGCGGCATCGGAATGTTTTCGTCAATCAGAAATCGCCATTCTTCTTTTTATATGAATACATTAGGTTTTCGCTCCTATGATACGAATTTGTCTATCCGATATCAAAACAATACCGTTTTAATGGACGCATTGATGGGGGTTAAATACAATTTATCAAACGCTGACTTGTCTAAAACGGGCTTCGAAAAGGTAGCTACGAGTGGTGATTATCAATTGTATAAAAATCGTTATGCACTACCGATGGGTGTTTTGACCGATGAAGGGATCTATGATGAAGAAACAGCAAATGATCCTGCGAGTCTCTTGTTGGCACTTTCTGGTGAGAAAGAGGCGCTGTATACAACGGCCTTTCCAGAACGAATCGAAACAGAGAATACGACCTTGAGTGAAGGCGTTAAATATGATAAAAATACGTTGATTCTAAAAGCAACGGAAAAAGATAAGCCGCTGAAAGTCAAATGGAAAATGGCTGTCAAACCTAACTCACAAGTGTACCTAGACCTATTTCCAGCTGATTTTACTGGACAAGGTCGCACTGAAGTCCATGTTGTGTCAGACAAACAGCAAACCCAGACGCAATTAGCCAAGACAGGACAATTTTATTCCTTAGGTGAATACAACAAAGCACAAGAAATTACGGTGGAAGCAACCTTTTATTCTACGGATCAATTAGAGCTATTTGATCCGACAGTCATGATGCTAAATACGGTTAAATTTGCAGAAGCTGCACAAAAGGCCCAAGAAAAGGGAGTCGCATTTCAAGTGAGTGGACGTAAAGCTACAGCTTCGGTTACAACGGAAAAAGAGCAGGTTCTATTTACGACGATTCCGGCGGATAAAGGTTGGCAGGCGAAAATAGATGGGAAAAAGGTAGGAATCCGAACGATCAATGATGGTCTTTTAAGTATCTCAATTCCAACTGGAAAGCATCAGGTAGAATTTATTTACAGACCGCCCGGTTTGCTCTTGGGAAGTTCTGTGTCTATTCTCTGTCTAGTTATTTTTAGTATGTATCAATATGTGATCATTCGTCGTAGCAAAGACGTATTTTATAAACAAACAATAGAACAAAAATAGTCTTTGTAAATATAGTGGACTGTATAGTAAATGAAACTGTGTTGAATCACAGCTAAAGGGAGGATAACGGATGAAGAAAGCCAAAATAATAATCGTTTTTTGCTTATTATTCCTTTCAGGATGTGCTAACAGCAACGGAAAAAGTACTGCTGAACCAAAGAATGATGAAGCAAAATGGTCGAAATCACGCACCAAGTTATTTAGTTCGTTAGATTATCCAGAACTCTCTAAAACAGAAGCAGAAAAGTTAATGGAAGAAAAGTTCGATTTAATGATGCCGTCCTTTTTTGAGCAGTCCTTGACGTTAACGCAAAAAGTGTTAAAGATAGAAAATCAAGCACAATACGCAATAAAAAGTGAGGCAGAGAATCTGACGATTCAAGGTGTTATTACAGGAAAAGAGGCGAGCTCTTCCAACTATATTGGATCAGCAGAAGCCCAGTTTCAAGTGAACCAACAAAAACAACACGTATATTTAACGAAGCAATCGATACTGATTCAAAATACAGCATCAGACAATACACTTCAAGGAGAATCACTTGATTTACTAGTAAGAAGATTAGGTGAATTGCTAGAATTGCCAGAGTTGGATCAGGTGATGAAGCGAGCAGAGAAGAGAATTTCACAAGTAAAAGACGAGAGTCCTAACCAATTGATTGAAATTTATAACGATCGTGAAACAGCAAAAAAACAACAGGGCGTTAGCCGCCTGCTAACTATTTCATTCGATGAGAACAAGCGCATAAAAGAAATATATGGATTGATTTCGATTGAATAATGATTAAATAAAGCGAGACTATGATACGACTCTTTGAGTGATGTCATAGTCTCGCTTTATTTGCTGATAAAACATGACTACATGACAAATGTCATATAGATCCATGACAAGATCATCTAACGAGATTCCCTTTATTCAGATAAGATAAGGACATAAGTAAAGGGGAGAAAAAAATGATCACAGTCAATAAACTTACAAAAACAATCAACAAAAAAACAATTTTAAACCAAGTATCTTTAACCGTAAATAAAGGTGAAATCATTGCTTTAGTTGGTCCAAATGGCGCAGGAAAAACCACTCTGATCAATTGTTTAACAGGATTGATTCGACCGACAGCGGGCAAAATAAACCTCTTTGGTGCAAAGCCGCTGAATAAAAAAAATAAAATGAAAATCGGTGTGATGCAGCAAGAAAGTACAACGTTAGAAAATGTTAAAGTCAAAGAGTTGCTGACACTTTTCCGCAGTTTTTATACTAATCCACTTTCTCTCGATGAGTTATTGGACATAACTGGGCTGAGGGAACATCAAAATACCTATACAACTAAGTTATCTGGCGGACAAAAACGTCGGCTAACATTTGGACTATCGATTATCGGCAATCCAGAACTGCTTTTCCTAGATGAGCCGACAACAGGAATGGATGTCACCAGCCGCAAAATTTTCTGGGAAAAAATCAATACGCTAAAAGAACAAGGCAAAACCATTATCTTGACTACTCATTATCTAGAGGAAATTGAAAAAGTTGCTACGCGCATTTTATTGATGAAACAAGGCGGGATCGTTCATGACGGCACACTAGAAAGTATTCAGTCTGAAATGCTGAAAAATAAATTGAGCTTTCAATTACTAGACACTCATGATGAAGCCAAACTAACTGATTTACCTTATGTATCAACAATCGAAAAAACAGAAAACAATATAACACTCTACACGTCAAACAGTGATGAAACGCTTATAGAGTTATTCACAGCAGGAATCAAGTTTAAGGATTTGCTGATTATTCCAGGAAACTTGGAAACAGTTTTCAACACATTAGTCGAGGAGGAAAACAAATGAACGCATTAGTTGTACAAACCAAAACAGATTTAAATCGCTCATTATTCAGAAGTAAACCATTTATCTTTTTTTCTTTAGGCATGCCAGTTGGTTTTTATCTACTATTTACTAAAGTATTTAATATGGGGGTTCCAGCAGAACATATGGCGATTTTTTATAAAGATAGTATGATTCAAATGGCCACCTATAGCGTGATGATCAGTTCATTGTTTTCCTTTTCGATGACCTTGATCGAAGATCGCAAACAAGGAGTGAAACAGTTTTTGCGTCTTTCGCCAATGCCGGAAAGTATTTATTATGCGAGTAAGATCTTAACGCAATTTTTGATCAATTGTTTATTATTACTCGTTATTTTTCTCGTAGGTCATTTTGTGAATGGTGTTCAAATGGATTTAATTGCGTGGCTTACTAGTGCTTTATGGATTTTATATGGTTGTTTACCAATTGTCGCATTAGCTACGATCGTAAGTCTTGCGAAAGATCCCAATACAGCGAGTGTACTGAACAATATGATCTTGATACCGCTTGCGATCATAAGCGGATTATGGTGGCCGATCGATATGTTCCCGGAAGTCGTTCAAAAAATTGCAGTAGGACTACCAACCTTTTATGCAGCACAAGGTGCAAAACAATTAGCAGCAGGACAATTACCAGATGGCAAAGGAATCTTGATCATTTTCATTTATTTTGTAGGAATTATGGTATTATCAATATATCTGAATGGTCGTAAAGAAGAAGTAAAACGTTAGGGGAAAGTTATGATTGGTAAGTTTAGGTTATATCCGAAAGAGGATGGATTTGTTTCATTTATATGGTTGATTTTTATTTTGATTCCGATTATCGCGATGTTTCCCTATGATAATTTTGATAAGCAGTTAGCCTTGTTTACTTTGGGTATTTTTGTTGTAACCTATCGAAATTGTTTATTTAATGGAAAATGGTTTCCGTTTTGGATGGCGTTGATGTATGGAATATCGCTGTTTTATACACTGTACTTTGGATATATTTACTTGTTCATCTATCCAGCGTGGATGATCGGTTTTGTCCCGATGAAAAAAAACGTGTTTAAGTATTATTATATTGCATTACTATTTACGTTGGCTCCTGTGCCATTTAGTTTAAGCCGCTTGCCGGAATACATGGCTCAAGATTTAAAAATCACGATTTTTGTTTATGGCTTTTTTATCTGTGCTGCGCCATTTGCAGGGCGTTCGATTCGTAAGCAAGCAGAATTGCGTAAACAAATGTATCAGTCTACGCAGCGGATGGAATATGTGATCAAGCAAGAAGAACGTTACCGAATCGCTAGAGATTTACATGATACACTGGGGCAGTCTTTATCGATTATGACGATCAAAACAGAGTTAGCAGGAAAGTTGCTAGATAAAGATCGTGAGTTAGCTAAAAAAGAAATCGCAGAAGTAGCTGAAACATCAAGAGGTACTCTACAAACCGTGCGGGAAATTGTTTCAAGTATGCGTCACGTGTTGATTGCGGAAGAAATGATCACGATCGAAAAAAGTTTACGAGCTGCGAAAATCATCTTGTCCACAGAAGGTGAGGAATTAACGGGAGAGCTTGCCACAGATATTCAAAATACACTAAGTTATTGTCTACGAGAAAGTGTCACAAATGTGATTCGCCATAGCAAGGCAAGTCATTGTAGGATCGTTATAGAAAAAAATGCTACTCATTACCTGTTCACAGTTGAAGATGATGGCAACGGAATGAAAGATTCTGTGCCTGGCAATGGATTAACTGGATTAAGAGAGCGGATCGAAAGTATCTGTGGAAAACTTGAATTTACACAAAAAAATGGAATGAAGGTTATATTCACAATACCTGTGGATAAAAAAGAGGAGACGATCAATGATTAAATTAATTATCGCAGAAGACCAAGGCTTACTGTCTTCTGCTTTGGCGACGATTTTGGGTTTGGAAGATGATCTGGAAGTTGTAGGTATTGCGAAAAATGGTGTGGAAGCGCTGGAGTTGATCGAAAAGCATCAACCGGATATTTGTTTGACTGATATCGAAATGCCATTGAAAACAGGTTTGGATATAGCAGAAGAATTACAGCAACGGAAGCAACAGGTGATAATTTTAACTACGTTTGCTAGAGAAGGCTATTTTGAACGTGCAGTGAAAGCAAATGTATCGGGCTACTTGTTGAAAGACACGCCGACAGATGAGTTGATCAGCAATATTCGTGAGGTCATGAAAGGGAAAAAATTTTATTCACCAGAGCTTGTAACAGGATTGTTCTCACAACAAGAAAATCCTTTGACTGAACGGGAACAAGAAGTTTTACTGGCAGTTGGCGAAGGGTTGTCTTCTAAAGAAATTGCTGCAAAACTATTTTTAACTAGTGGAACGGTACGGAATTATATGTCGGAAATTTTGAATAAACTGGACGCGAAAAATCGGATCGAAGCAGTGAGTATTGCAAAGGAAAAAGGGTGGGTATAGGTAAAGAAAAGATAATTAAGTGATGATAGATGATTAGAGGTTGCTTCTGATCCCACCGTTTATTCGGGTTTAGAGTCTGGGACAAAACTAATTTTTAGTTTTGTCCCAGACTCAGTCTCAAAGGCTAAAAACAGAGAGTGGACTATTGTCCCACTCTCTTGGCGTGTAGTGACCCCTTATAGAGGCATTAAATATCCACCCGTTCACACGGGTGGATATTTACTTGAGATTATTTAAGGGCGTGGAGAACCGAATAAGAAAATTCCAGATAGAATAAGTAATAGTTGACCATACTGAGTTGAGTGGTTCTTTTTTTGAGGCATTAATCGTGGTTTACTCTCAAAGGTCATAAATTGAATGGGCACCATAGCTTTTTTTCTTCGGTAGACAAAAGTGATCTCTTGTGGATCGTCAGTAAAATGTCCCTCTTGGATCGACGTATTACTAAGTAGCTCCCAAGGTTGAGAGGTGTCTTTTCTTATGTAATAAATAATAGAAGTTGGTTGAACAGCTAATAATAATATGGAAAATAAGATGACGAAATACAAACTAAAACATTTCAAATTTTTCATTTTCAACCTCCCTTAATTCAACGACAAGATCAGCAAATTTTGCCCAATCTGATGGGCTAGGAGGCTGCTTCCAGATAATTTGCGGGCATGTAAGCTCTGTTATTTTGTAATCGGAGATAGAGAGCTGAGTCGTGTTATTAAATCTCTTTTGAATAACGATATTCAAATCTCGAAAACGTTGTAAGCTTTGGCTAATGTATTCGGTATAGGCATTACCATGTGAAAAATCAATATAAATAGTTATGGGATTACCGAACTGAGAAGGTTCTAAGAATGCTAAAATAGAAAACATAAAATCATAATAAAGTTTAGCTTGTTCATTTTTAGAAAGGTTCAAAGACAAACAATAATGATTTTTCCGAATGAATCTTAAAACAAGCCTGTGTAAAGGATTGTAAACTTCTGAAAAGTAGCTATAAGCGGAAATATCTACAAAAGTCGTATAGTTTTGCCTAAAAATAGACAAGCCTAGTATTTTTTTTAAAAATGAATGATATAAGTATTTTTCCTGTTTTTGGGTTAGTTGGAAAGCATCTGATAATTGTGTTACTAATTGCTTCGCAGTATTTTTTGTTTCTGCCAATAGGTCATCATTGAAGGATAAATCACAATCAAACATATCAGAGACAAATAAGAATAATAAGATATAATGACTTTCCTCTTCCACAGAAGTCGGTATAGAAGATTGCAATACTTTTTTTAGCATCGCTAGTTGTGAAGCAAATTGCTGTTGTGTTTTTGCTCCTACTGTACAAAAATTCTCTTGTAAATCATGGTGATTTAGCCTTCGACTTTGCATGATCTGAAGAAATAAAGCAAGCTTTCTTTTTTGTAGAAAGGTTAGATCCAGGTTAAAGTAACTGACTAACTGTTGTAGGAGTTGCTGTATTTTTTGTTCAGAATGAGTAAATGGATAGCGCTCACCAAAATAAAAATAGGAAATAATATCAAAAATAACGGAACGGACTCGTGCTTCAGGTCCAATTAGTTTATTTTTTTGTATAGACAGACCTACTTTTTTTAAACTGGATATCACCTTGGTACGAATCTGATAAAGTGTAGTTTTTGCTATATGCTGTTCTGCCTGAAATTTTTAATTGATTTTTCTTCTACTAAAACTTCAATAAAAAAGCGAAATTTAGGTGAACGCTCTGCATAGCGGTATTGCAACTCTTGAATGATTTCATTGGAGATTGGTTGAAAGGCGATTTCATCATAATATTCTTCTGATATACGAAGTTGAGGATATTCTTTGTTTAACTCAGTTAGGTACCGTTCTAATAAAAATTTTGATAGGCCAGTCAATTCAAGTAACTTTTTTTTACTCAAAAATTGTTCATTGTATAGTTGTAATGTAGTTAGTAGTTGAGCTTTTTCTTTGTCATCATCATCTAAAAAATCTAAGTATTTCATTATTTCACCCCAAAATTTGTTCGTAAGACAGCTTGTATGAGTGGATAAGCTGCTAGTGCGATATATCTTTAGCAGTTGCTGAAAATGAATCTCCAACTTCACCATGTAAGGTGCTTGACGAAGATATTTCGTGTCCATTTTCATCGACATATTTTATTGTAACAGTTCCCGTTTTCTTCTTTTTTTTCAATTCTTTCTTTTCTTTTACGATTTTTGGCTCAATTACAAATGTCCCTTCCTCTTTCTTCAAAATAGTTGGGAGTTTAGTAGGAGGTAACAAAGAATCGTTGACTGTTCTTGTTTCTGATATTGGCATCAGAGTGTCAGGATAGTAAAGTCCTAATGGTTCTTGGTTTAGTGTGCTTTCAGATACTGTAGGGAAGTTGTTTGAGTTTGTTGGTACCTCATTTTTTTCTGCTTCGTAGACATAGGTTACAATTTGCTCTTGTGCTGTAAATAGTCCCTTACTATTTTGCGGTAAGTCTCTTAGTTGCCAATTGTTCAAACGTTTACTGCTTGTTTCATAGGAATCATTTAACTTTCCAGTTAAAATTTCTGATTCTGTTATTTTTTTCCTTGAACATCTACATAGTCAACTATAACAGGTGCACCATCTGCTTTAGTATAAGTATATGTGATTTCGTGTGACTGCTCAGTGAAGATACCTGTTTGATTTTCAGGAGTATGAATCAAAATCCAACCTGGAATTTCTTTAGCAGACGTACTGTAACGTTCACCGATATTTCCTTTTAATCGTTCTGGCGAGGCTAGTTCACTACCCGTTTTGTCTAAATAATGTACGGTGACAGGAGCGCCAGGTTCTGGGGTATTTACAATATTAAATTTGTGGTTATATATACCGTTAGAGATAGAATAAAAAGAGTATGAAGCAGGCTGCAGATAAGAGCCAGCAGGATTATCGATACGCGCACTGTAGCTCATGCTAGATAATTGATCATATTCTTCTTGAGAAACATTTGACACTAAAAGACCTTCCCCTGTGATTTGAATCCGTTCAGGGGCTATTTGACTATTATTAAATGCGAGAACCGTATTGTTTACAGCATTAGATGTTGTAAATGGTGGTAGATAACCATCAAAATTTGTTAGCCTGTTAGGCATAATTGAAAACGGAATAAAAAGAGTTTGAACCTCAGACTGATAAACGAAGTCTGTTGGGTGGATCGTACTTGAACTTTGTTGTTTTCCTATATTTTGTCCATAGGCTCCTAAAATTGTTAGGGCTGGGAATACATTAAGCACCGTAAAGTCAGCAACACCATCGTATTGGATATATAGCGTTTTTAAGTTAGGCAAGGACTTTAGGGGAGTGATGGTTGTGATATTTTCGTTATATTCGATAAAAAGTTTTTCTAAAGATTTCAGCGGAGTCAATTTATCTAAAACTTGATCATCGACGTCAGCACCCGTCAAAGAAATCAAATTGATAGACCTGTTATTACTCAGATCAGGAAAATTCTCATTGGTAACATTTTCACCTTGAAGTCGTACATAAGTCAATTTTGTCAGTTTTTCTAATGGGCTGAAATCGGTGACACGTGTTGTGGTCATCATATTGAGACTATCCAAGTTGACTGCATACTCTAACCCAGAAAAACTAGTGATTTGTGCTGCAGATTCGCCAGAGAGATATAAAGAGGTCAGCTGAGCCAAATCATTATAAGTTAATTGGTCTCCAATCGGTTTGCCTAAACTGGATAAAATGAATGTTTTTAAAGTGGAATCTATTTGTTCTATGATGTCGAAATTATCCATCTTGTCACTGTTCTTTGAAGCTTGAGTAGATAATGGCGGAAAGTGGTTGATTTCGTCCGCAAATGTTTTATCTGTAGTAAATAAGTTTGTATAGGATAAAGCACTAGTACAGAGTAATAGAACTCCGATTTTTTTAAAAGCGTTCATTTTTTCACCTCATAACATAGTTGCAGTAGCGTGTATTTAAATAGAAGAAAAGAAACATCTGTTTAAAAACCCTTAAAAGTATAACGTATTTTTTATTAAAAAACCGTCGTTTTTCAAATTTTATAATTTTTTTCTTTTTTTTTGAGATAAATCAATCTAATTTATAAGAAAATAGAGAAGTAATTACTAAATATAGTACTATTTAACATTGTTTGATTCTATATGGATTCCGTTTGTTTTTCCGTTTTTTTTCTTTTTTCCGTAAATATGATGAACTATTACAATAATTAAAAAAAAATTCCGAATTTACTTGGTTGTTTTAGGAGGCAAATTGTTTGAATATATAGGAGTACCAACGAGCGATGGAGTAGCACTAAGTTAGTTTTGAGAAAAGGGAGGGATTGGATGGACCCTAAACTTATTGCAGAAATAATCAATGTTCCAGAAGATTTTGATAAAGAAAAATTAAATGATCTAAATAATTCAGGTATTTCTATAAGATATGCTCATTCCTATATAAATAATACAAAAAATCCAATCAAAAAACACATCGATTTTTTTATTATTATTGAAGATCATCTGAGTTTAATGGAGGTGTTTGAAATCATTACCTCCATTAGAAAATACGAACAGGGACTTATTTTTTTGTTAGTTGAGCCAGAACATGAACAACAAAAACTATTCTATTTGAAAATAGGAGCAGATATTGTAGTGAAAATTGATGAGACTTGGGAGATTTTGAAATATATGATGTTAAATTTAGGTCGGCAAAAAGTATATGAAAAACCAATGTTGACAAAAAATAATCAACTTGTTTTAAATGACTACAATTTAAGTGTTGCTATTGAAGGTGAAGAAGTTTTCTTAACAAAAAATGAATTTCGTCTCCTAAGACTGTTAAATAAAACGCCCAACATCACAATAAGTTATCGTGAGATCAATGAGTATCTTTGGAATAAAAAAAACGATACTCAAGTAGCCAATATTGCTAATATTGTTTTTAATTTACGGGATAAGTTGAAACAAATTGAAGGTGCTGATCATTATTTGGTAACAATTCGCTCTAAAGGATACATGCTGAATATAAGGAACGATTGTGAAAGGAGGTGAAAAGGAAAAGATGAGAAAGAGGAAGAAAACGATTGTTGTACTTGGTTCTCTGATTTTTTTTCTAGCGCTTATTTTGACTTTTTTTCATTCCGCTGATAAAAAAATTTCAGCTGAAGAACTTACAAAAGGAGCATCATCCAATCCAGTTAGTTCGTATTTTAGCTGGAAACATGATTGGCAAAAGAATAATGCAGTGAAAGTAACATCATTTAGAAATGAAAATAAAGCCATCAATCCTCCTACAATGTATAATCGAGCAATTGCTAATTATTTTAGCTTTGATCTTTTAGAAGGAGATACACGGCCTGTGTTAAACTCGTCTGCCTACACATTTGGACTGATTACACCAGTTACAGCTTTAGAGTGGCCAGTATTTAATTCAGTAGATCCAACTGTTTATTATGAGTATAGCAATCCTTCATATTGGAAAGGGATTCCTGCTAATGTTGATGGAAAATTTACATCGACAAAAAGTAATTGGCCAAATGTAGCTCATTGGAGTGGCTGGCCGAATGGGAGTGTAAAAACAACTGCTTATGTAGTTTATCCTAAAGGCGCAACTACAAACGATTGGATTTCCTACACATTTTCAGATGATGTTCCAAATAATGTAACCATGGGGACTTCTACACAAGTAAATGTCGATGACTCCTATGAAAAACCTGTAGCACCTCAGGTTTCATGGCTTTGGGGATTGGGCTGGAACATTGAAATTCCACAATTAGTAAAAGGGATATTCAAAGATATTGATGATCCAGACGGACCGACGCTCTCAGCGGATGAAGTCTTAGGGTATGGTGGGGAGATGGCTGATTCTGTTGTTTTAAAGAATAAAGAACTAACGGGGTATAATTTTGTTTCCTCACAAGTAGTGCTAGGACCAACAATCAATTCAACTGGTTTTGGCGCAGGGGTTCGAGAACCAAGTTCTTTTTACTATGATGAAAAAACAACTTCGATCAAAGAGCCAACCACAGATACTAGCTGGACAACAACGGTCGATAAACAGCAAAAAGGCATTATCTTTTGGTATAAAAAGAAAGCACCTGTGATCACATTAGATAAGAACGTGGATCAGTCATCTGTCATGATAGGAGATAAATTGACCTATACATTGACAATGGAAAATACTGGGGATGAGGCTTTATTGAAGTCAAAAATAACAGATAAGCTGCCAGAAGGATTATCAAAACCTAATGCGATCATCTTAAATGGGAAATCATTGCTAGAAGGAACAGCGAATGCTGAAGGACAATATTTTACATGGAATAACACGACACATGAATTAAGTATTTTTGCAGGATCCATCTTAGAACAGGAAAAGAAAATACTGACATATGAAACCGAGATTGTTTCAGGAGTATCAGGTGAGAAAAAGGTGAATACTGCTACTCTGACAGGTGAAAACACAGATCAAAAGCCACAAGGGCAAGCGACAGTAACTATTTTTAACCCATGGAAAGTTACCTTTGAAACAAATGGTGGGAGTGCTGTTTCTGAGCAACGTGTGAAAGATGGGGAACTGGCAAAACGACCAGCTGATCCAATCTATACGAATAAAGTGTTCATAGATTGGTATGAAGATCAGAATTTAACAAAACAATGGGATTTTGATACGCCAGTGACACAAGATATCATACTTTATGCAAAATGGCGTAGTAAGATAGTTGATCCAGAAGATGGTATTGATCCATTAACACCACTTGAGCCTAACGATGATACTGAAAAACCGATAAATCCAACTAGACAAGATTTGCGAATTGAATATGTATCAGACTTTGATTTTGGGAGTCATCAAAATACTGCCGAAAAATTGGCATTAAAATCAGCAGGGGATTATGGTAAAACAGCTGATGATACGAATAAAATTGTACCATCGTTCATCTCGATTATTGATGATCGAACGAGTAGTAACACGAATAGTTGGGAGCTGCAGGCTAAAGCATCTGCTTTTAAAGATGAAACAGGAGAGCCATTAAAAGGAGCAAGATTACTTCTTTCAGATTTGAATTATGCCTATACGGGAAAAGCGAGACCAGAAGTAACAAAGGATGTTGTTGATTTATCGGGAGACTATGTTCCGATAACGAATACTTCAGGTAAAAAAATTGGTAATGGGACATGGTCTTTGGCGTTTGGAACGCTAGATGCCAATCAACGCTCAACAGGTGTGACGCTAGACATTGCGCAGGGATATGGCAAGAAACAGGCGGAGTATTCAACTTCTATTGATTGGGAGTTAGTAGTCGAGCCTTAAGGGAATAAAGAAAGAGGAGAGACATGAAAAAATTATTTTATAGTATCTGCTTTAGTTTGTTCTGTTTCTTGTTAGTCGGTGGACCTGCTGTTAGTCTAGCTAGCGGCATAACCTCAAATGGGGGGATCAATTTTACACCTGCTTCACAAGAGCAGACAGAGAGTAGTGAAAGTGAACAACAAAAATCAGATGTAACGACAGAAACAAAATTGGACTCAGGAGTCAAAGAGTCTAACCAAAGTAAAGGCATCTTCCCTAAAACAAATACAGATAGTAGTCACTTTAACACTTATTTAGGTGTTGGACTATTGATTCTTTGCCTACTAATTGGTTTAGCGAGGAAAAAGCAGTTAAGGAATAACTGATTTAATTAATATTAGATATATCGTAATACATTTACTTTATATAAATTGACAAACTAGAGAGGAAGAAAAAAATGAAATTAAAAAAAGTGATCATCGGTAGTACATTAGCAGCAACTATTTTAGGAGGATTAGGTACTCAAACAGTACAAGCGGCTGAATATCCATCTGCAACGGAAGCTAAAAGTGAAGGGAAAGTCACTTTTACAGAAGGTGGACCTGAAATTGTTGATCCAACTGATCCTGATATCCCAATCGTACCAGTTGACCCAACTGATCCGACGAATCCAACAAAACCAATAAATCCTGGTAAAGCGGATTTAATGATTCAATATGTATCAGATTTTGATTTCGGGACACATTCAAATAGTCTTAAAGCATTAAAAGCAAATGCGAAACCAGATTATGCTTTTGCACTAGATGCACAAGGGGACCGTACAGGAGATTTATATGCCGTTCCATCATTTGTTTCAACAAAAGATGTCCGCGCAGAAAGAACCGGTTGGGAATTAACAGTAACAGCTTCTAAATTTACATCTACTAAAGGTACTGAATTAAAAGGAGCAGAAGTTACACTTAAAGATTTAACGTATAATACACCAACGAATCCGATTGGTACTGCACCAACCGCTGCTACAGGTAATAAAGTTTTAACACCTGCAATAGAAACAACGGTTGCAACAGCAGGTGATAACAGTGGTATTGGTTCATGGTCATTAGGCATGGGTGCATTATCGACAGATGAAAAAGCTGTTGAAGGGGTTGAATTAAACATTCCTCAAAACTCCTTGAAAGAAAATGACACCTATAAAGCAACCTTTGATTGGGAATTAAAAGCAGATCCAACCGTTGCACCATAATAGTTATAGAATAACAGACGAATAATTTAACAAGTAGGAGATCGTTGAGATTCTGTTAATTATACGAATCTTAACGGTTCTTCTTTTAGGAAGGTGACAATAAATGAATAAAAAATGGCTGATATACATACTAAGTACGTTTTTTTTAGCCACATTATTTTTCGTAACGGCTTTTGCGGATGAAACGAAAGAAGAGGCAAATAAGGGGACTGGTGCTGCGTTTAGCGTATTGCCGATTTATCCAGACAATCAAGTGAATGGAAAAAATGGCTATTTTGAACTAAATGTAGCGCCAAAACAAAACCAAGTTTTGCAGATTGAACTGCAAAACTATTCGGAAAAAACAATAACGATAGACATAGAGGCAAATCGTGCGACAACAAGTGACGCGGGAATAACAAGTTACAAAAAAAGTAAGAACGAAAAAGATGATACTCTAAAAGTAGATTTTGAGTCATTGGTGCACTTAGAAGAACAAGAAGTCGCATTAAAAGCTAAAGAAAAAAAGACAATTAAAATCACACTCCAAATGCCAGATGAATCATTTGTAGGTCAAGTCTTAGGTGGGATTCATTTTTCTCAAAAACCAGATGAAAAAGAAAAAAATGAAAAGAAAAACGCCGTGTATAATACATTCTCATATAGTATAGCTGTCCTTTTAACAGAAAATAAGCAACAAGTGGAGAATCAATTAAAACTGATCGATGTCTATGCAGATCAAAGAAATTATCGAAACTTTATTGAAGCAAGGATTCAAAATGCTGCGCCGACCATGATCAAAAACTTATCAATCAAGTCTGAAATATTCGAAAAAAATTCTTCAAAGGCAGCATATCAAGCCAATAAAACTTCTCTTAGAATGGCACCGAATTCGACCTTTAATTTTGGTTTAGATTTACAAAACACAGAATTGATACCAGGAGACTATACGCTTAAAATGACTGCGGATGCAGATGGTAAAGAATATAAATTTTCAAAAGATTTTACAATCAGCCGCAAGCAAGCGAATGAACTCAACGATCAGGCTGTTTATATAGAGAAAAAAGATAATAAACAGTTGTATATGATTATTGCGGGTATTTTATTGGTAGTTATTGCCGTTGTAATTATTTTGATTAAACGAAAGAGAGCAAATAAAAAGAAACAAAAAAATAAAAAAGGTAAAAAGAGAAAAAAGAAAAGAAAATAATGTAAACAGCTTGATTAATGCAGGCTGTTTACATTATTTTGAGGTATTGTGATAAGACATCTAATCTAAAAAATAGGATGTAAATCGTACATAGAATCTTTGGCTGATAAAATACGGAGAAATGAAACGGAATAAACGGTGGAATCAGAAGAATCACTAGACTTCTTTTCAATCTCATTAACTTCTACGCATGGAACATGCTAGAGTTAAAGGTCTACGCTTCGATCACATCAAATTCTAAGAGCTAAACCACTAAGATTTGAAGGCTTCGGAAATAAGCTGAAATTGTTGTAAATCACAGTGAATGCAATGAGTTGATGCTTTCTCGCAAAAGACTCGTTGCAGCTAAACATTGTTGCACAATAACTACTTGGTCACAAAAATTTAAAAAAACCAACATGAAAAATTTAGAGATATCAAGATGAAGTGTTGTCATATGTACATCTGTCATTTCATACGAAAGAACTACACTTTTCATGGCATGTTGAAAACGAGATCTATTCTGGTAAGCAATAAGAAACTAGAATGTGACTCCTAGAGTTATGCCCCAGGCACTTCTCAGTTGTTTTTAAAATCCTTAATTATAAAAATTTCATGTTCTTTTTCATTCATGGTTTTGTTATTTACATACTGTGGTCGATAAGCGGAGTACTGCTTAATACTCAAAACCTAAACGAATCCACCAAACAGCTAACAAATTCCTCATAGGAATCGGCTTTTAACAAAGCTGCGATCGTCTCTTTATTATCCAATGATTCAATGACCAGGTTAAAAATCTTCCTAAATTCTTTTCGTTCTGATCGATTCATCGCAATCATTACAACGATTTGTACATATTCCTGATCCCAGAGCATTGGTTCTTCATTGATTACAAAATAAAGCGAGGTTTTCAGTGCATTCATTTCCATTGAATGAGGCATAGCTAAACCATTGCCGAAACTTGTAGACGACATATCTTCCCGCCTAAGAATCTCTTCTTCAAAGCTCGAATTCACTCGGTTCAAATCGGCCAAATGGTTGGACATATGATGAATCAACTGATATTTCGTTTCAGAACGCTGATTTTTTTCAAATAATTCTTTAGAAAAATATTGTTCGATGACTTTTTTCATTTTTAGTTGCTGTTGCTCTAAATTAAGTTTCTTGATCGCTTTGGTGATAATTTCTTTGTCTTTTTCATTGAAAAAAGGCGTGATTTTTACATAATCTACATTACTAGGCAATACGATCGTTGAAATAATCAACTCTTGATTCAGATTGGAAATCGGCGCATCGACCTCCGTAATCACTTTTTTGATATCTAATTCATAATCAAAAGCCGCCAAGATTTTTTCAGAAAGATCAATGTGCATATCGTAATAACTAGGACAAATCAAGGTAGCGAAGAGTTTGCTTTGATTGATTTTAGCATGCTCAAAATAAGCACCAATATGAAAAGCTAAATAAGTGATTTCATCTTCGGCAATTTTTGACCCTAAATATTCTTCTAATTCATTGGAAACAAAAACAGCTAAATCATACACCAATGGATAATTCTCTTTGATTTCTTTGGTCATAGGATTTAAAGCAACTTGTTTTTCCCGATTGCGGCTCAATAGGTTTTGGAGATGCAAAGAAAATTTGATGAAAAAGTCTTCATCATCCAACGATAATAAAAATTCCTCATTGATTTTTTGTAAAATCCGATTTGAGAGTTGAATACTTTCATCGGCGATATAGTCCTTCAAATCTTCTTTGATTTCGGCATAATTTAGTAAGGTTGTCTTACTTTTTAACAGAATCGTCATATAAGAAATTTCGCTCTCTTTTAATTGAATAGCGTAAGTATGCTGAATGTAGGCAGCAATGGCGATGGCTGAGCGATGTTCTGCTGCCAAACGTTCATCGATTTCAGCGGAATCATTAGTGATACTTTGATTGCTATCATAGATTCGTTCCATTGCGACTACTATGTGTAAGATGATGCTATTTAAGGTGTAACCATTGATATACAAGTTATTTTCTTTCAGAATTTGAGTGATCGTGGCTTTTAACTCCTCTAAATCATAACCATAAAAAGCAGCTTGGATCGTAGCTCGATGTAGAAATTCTGCACTTGTCTCATGGTAAAATTGTTCTCTGATCCAAGCCCGTTTCTTTTCTTCTGGTCCTACGAGTTGAATGGCATTTTCTTGATTGACGATTTTTAAGTGAAATTTATTTAATTCTGCATTGGCTTTAGTAATGGTTCGCTCCAATGTAGATAAACTGATAAAAAGCTCTTCTGCTAAATCATATTTATTGATCGGTGTTAAAAGATAAATCAGCTTTTCTGTCAGTACTTTTTCTCTGCTTATTTCTTTTGAAAAAATATCAGGAGTTTCACTTTGAGCAATATAGTAGCCTTTTGATGTAGCATGAATGATTTTTTCTGTGCTGTGTTCATTAATTCTTTTGACATAATTTTTAATTGTTCTAGTGGAAACAGAAAAGACTTGAGCGAGTTGGCTAGAGGACGTGAGACCATTTATTTGGAGATACTTTATTAATTGTTCTTCCGATAACTTGTTCATGCTATTTCCCCCACAGTCCATTTTTGATAGTTCCTCTTCGATTATTCTTGGCTTCATTATATAGTCTTTGATTAAAACGAACAAATCACATAATTACACCGTAAGCGTTTGCTAGTGCAAAAGATTGGTTTGTCTTCTTTATTTGAAATGGTGATAATAAGGGTGTGAAAAACAAAAGGAGGAAAAAAAGATGACAAAGAAAAATATTTTATTAGTATGTGGCGGCGGAGCGTCCAGCGGATTTTTAGCTCAAAGCATGAAAAAAAGTGCTAAAACACAAGGATTAACGGTAACTGTAGAAGCAGTTGGCGATTCAGAAATTGAAGATTATATCGATGAAAAAGATGTGGTGTTGTTTGGTCCGCATTTACGTTATATGGAAGCTGAATTAAAAGAAACAATGAGCGAATTCGATGGGATTCCGTATGATTTTATTCCAGATGAATACTACGGAGCAATCAATGGGGAAGAGACGTTGAACTTTGCCTTAGCTTTGATTGCGAAATAGATTAAAAAATAGGGGGAGAAAAATGAAAAAGATTATTGATTGGATGACAAATGTTTTTGCACCGAAAGCAAATAAAATCACGAAAAATCCTTGGATCGGTGCAATTCAAGAAGCGATGACAACAGTGATGCCGATGATTTTAGTCGGCTCGCTGGTAACGATTTTTGCCATTTTTGAAGAATATATTCCCAATTTTCCTGATATTTCACCAATTAGCAGTTTTAGTTTTGGACTGGCATCAGTCTTTGTGGCCTTCTTTATTCCTTATCTACTTTTGGAGAAAAAGAAGAAACACAAATTAAAGAAACAAGCTGGAATGATCGGGATCGCATTTTTCTTGATGTTGGTTTTTCCGACCTTTAATGACGATGGAGATATTATCATCGAATTTGCTAAGTTGGGTTCTGGTGGAATGTTTGCTGCGATCGTTGGTGGTTTGTTTGTGGCATTTGTAATGGATAAGTTTTCTAAATTTAGTTTATTTAAAGAAGATACGATGATGCCGCCATTTTTAGTCGAAGGATTCGACAGTATTGCGCCGACATTTTTGATTTTGGCTATTGGCTGGGTAGCAATGTTTATCTTTAATATTAATCTGTATGATGGAATCTACTGGATTTTATCACCGTTAGTGAATGTGTCACAAAGTTTCTGGGGATTTGTACTGATCATGTTTATTCAAGCCTTTCTTTATTCGTTTGGTATCAGTAGTTGGGTCTTGGAGCCTTTATATGTGCCGATTGGTTTGCAGGCAGTTGGTCAAAATGCAGCTGATTTAGCACGTGGCGTAGATCCGTCATTGATTTTAACGAATGAAACATTACAAGGTTGGGTCTGGATCGGGGGAGCAGGCTCGACATTGATGCTTTCAGTGTTCATGCTGTTTACAAGGTCAAAACGTTTAAGAGCGATTGGCAAGTCTTCTATTGTGCCATCTTTATGTAATATCAATGAACCATTGGTGTATGGAGCGCCTGTTGTCTTTAATCCAATGTTGATGGTGCCGATGTGGATTTCTGGTATTGTAGTGCCGGCGATCACCTATCTGTCGTTCCAATTGGGCTGGGTCAGTATTCCAACAAAACCATTTGCGTTATGGTATTTGCCAGTCGGGATTCAAACATGGCTGATCAATGGCGATTTAAATGGGTTGATGTTGTTAGCAGTATCCTTAGTGTTAACAGGATTTATTTACTACCCATTCTTGAAAGTCTATGACAACCAAATTTATAAAGAAGAATTGTTGAAAGCGGAGGAAGCCTAAGATGACACAAGATGAAATAAATGAAGTAGCAATGCAGATGATTTTACACGCGGGCAATGGTCGGAATTTGATCAAAGAAGCGCTAGAAAAAATGGATGAGGATTATTTTGCAGAAGGGGAAGAACAATTAAAAGAGGCGAAAAAAGAATTGAATCTAGCACATAATGCTCAAACAAAAGTCGTTCAGTACAGCATGGAAAACCCAGTAGAAATCAATTTATTATTTACCCATGCCCAAGATACGTTGATGACGATTTTGAGCGAATATAATATTGCCAAACAATTATTCAAATTGTATTACAAAATCAGTAAAATCGGGGGCTGATCAAATGTCTTCTTTTCCAGAAACATTTTTATGGGGAGCAGCCACAGCAGCATATCAAGTAGAAGGTGCCTATTTAGAAGATGGCAAAACGTTATCTGTTGTGGATGAAAGCATTGCTCCAGAATATGCGGATACTAGTATTGCCAGTGATCATTACCATCGATTTAAAGAAGACATTCGCTTGATGAAGGAACTGGGGTTGACAGCGTATCGATTTAGCATTGCTTGGACGCGGATTTTACCGAATGGTCGAGGAGAAATCAATCAGGCGGGGCTTGATTTTTATAATCAGTTGATCGATGAACTGCTAAAAAATGAGATCGAACCGATCGTAACAATCTATCATTTTGACTTGCCGGTGGTTCTTCAAAATGAATATGGTGGTTTTGGTTCAAGGAAGATCCTTCCAGACTTTATCCAGTATTGTCGCGTATTGTTTGAACAGTTTGGTGATCGAGTCAATTACTGGCTGACGATCAATGAACAAAGCAATATGTTTTTACTCCCTTATCTGATCTCCTTCGTCGAAGGAAGTGAGCAATCGCTGTTAAAACAAAAGTATGAGATGAATCACATCATGACCTTAGCACATGCCAGTGCTGTGAAATTATGCCATGAACTTTTGCCGGACGCAAAAATCGGTCCAGCTCTAGGTGTTTCACCGATTTATCCTAAAACATGCGATCCTAAAGATATTTTGGCAGCCGAAAAAGCAGAAGAGCTGCGGAATACGTTCTTTTTAGAACTGTATTGTAACGGTCAGTATTTACCATCTATGCAAGCTTATATGAAGCAACAGGACTGTCTGCCAACTATTGAAGCTTTAGATATGGCGTTGATCAAAGAAGGCAAATGTGATTTTATCGGCTTGAATTATTACGATAGTAAAACGGTAGAACATGTAACAGCATTTGAGCGGGGCAAGGAATTAGTGATCAACAAATCAGGGGAAGCTGATTCAACTGAAAAAGAAGTTGTGGAAGGAATCTATAAAGGCTGTAGTAATCCTTATTTAGAGAGAAACGCATGGGATTGGGAAATCGATCCAGAAGGGCTGCGGATCACGCTAAACCGAATATATCAACGCTATCAAATCCCTCTGATCATTACTGAAAATGGTTTAGGTGGAGTCGATACCTTGACTGAAAATAATCAGGTTCACGATAGTTACCGTATTGACTACTTGAAAAAGCATCTTGAACAAATCCGACTCGCAATTGTTCAGGATGAGGTAGACGTTTTTGGCTTTTGCCCGTGGTCATTTATTGATTTAATCAGTACGACTAGTGGGTTTAGAAAACGGTATGGGTTTGTTTACGTGGATCGTACAGATACAGAGGTCAGGGAATTGACTAGGTATAAAAAAGATAGTTTTTATTGGTATCAAGAAGTTATTAGGAGTAAGGGGAAAAGGGTGTAAAGATAGATTTAAAAAAACTAAATTAAAGCTAGAGGTTGGGTCAGAAGTGTTTAACCCCGAGAAATAAGCTGAGATTCACGAAAATTGCTCTTCAAATTTTTGTGAATCTCAGCTTATTTCCGAAGGGGTTGCTTCTGATCCCACCGTTTATTCGGATTTAGAGCCCGAAACAAAACTGATTTTTAGTTTTGTCACGGACTTTTTTTTGAATGTTCAGTCAATTTAGTTTACAAAATTTTTAAATCTTAGCGATCTAAGAAAAAATATCAGTAACATCTTTATTTAGTGAACGAGCGATGTTAAAAGCTAAAGAGTCAGAAGGTTTGTATTTCCCTTTTTCAATACTTTGGATGGTTTGGATTGAAACATCGACTTGCTTGGCAAGGTCTTCTTGTGTCAGGTTGGTGTTGATCCGGATTTCTTGTAAATTGTTTTTGTTTGTTTTTTTCATAGCTGATCGCCTCTTTCTCCGTTGTGTATAGTGATAAGAAAATAACGCACAAGGTAGTTTCTGGCAAAATCAGTAAAAAATATATATACTAATTCGACCTTCGTGTGTTATATTTAATACGTAGTGGCAAACTACAAGATAAAGGATGTACATTCCTTTTATCAACGACTTCTAGCATGAATAACTTCCCCAAGTTTTATGATTGCTAGGAGTTTGTTTGATGTTATGGTCCTACTAGGTTAGCAAAAGTAGTGATTACACTAATAACTGTTACAAAAAACATTATTTTCCCTCCCGCCATTATGTTTTACTATATTAAAGGCACAAAAAAATTGACCTTCATAGGATAATCATAACAAATATTTTTTGTATAATAAATACATTATTAAACAAATTGTTAAAAAAGCATAAATATGGTTTTTATGTATGCTAAATGTAACTTTTCATGCGGATATGTCATTTGATAGGAGAGCAGATAATGGAAATATATGAAATATTAAGATTTTTTAGAAAGAAATTAGGTTATACACAAAAAGAAATTTTACCTGATGTAGACCCGTCTGTTTACTCTAGATTAGAGAGTGGAAAACAGGAACTTAAAATCAATGACTTAAAGAAAATATTGAACACC
Source organism: Enterococcus crotali (assembly GCF_000633635.1). GTDB lineage: Bacteria > Bacillota > Bacilli > Lactobacillales > Enterococcaceae > Enterococcus_L > Enterococcus_L crotali. Next base: position 160,423 of record NZ_AYPQ01000004.1, read on the forward strand.
ATGTCTCTTTCACCAGAAGAAATATTTTCAATTACGGCATTGGACGAAGATCAACAAAATTTCAAAACACTTTTCTATTTCTGTGTCCAGAATTTAACTGATCAAAATGAAAAACAACTCTTGATCAGTTACTATCACAATATATCCTCTAAAAATAAAAATCTCCGAGAATTATCCAACTATATTGCTATTAAAAGTTATTTTGTTCGATTCTGGGATGAAATCGATGCGATTACTACAGAAGAATTAGAATATATCTATTCACTTATAATGAATAAAATTTATCACCAGCATTATGATTTCGTATTGATTCGAAATATTATTAGATTTCTTGATAAGGATAAAGCTGATTTAATCATAACAAGATTTTTTCCAGCTGATCAAGAACAGTTAGAAGGACCATCCGTAAACGATTCATTGTACTACATTCTTATAAATGCTATTTCTACTAGAATTTGTGAAAAAGATTATGACGAAGCAAGACGATATATCCATCTAGCAAAAATGCAAGACAAGGGGCGAAAAAATCTTAACTATTGGATTAACCTGAAATATCTAGAAAATTTATTAGATTATATAACAATAGGAGATTATCAATACATGGAACGTATTCAAGAATACATTCATATACTTAAAGACATAGGTGATACTTTTACTGCTGAACAGATCAAAGCGGAAGTTAAAGCTGTCCTCAATAACATTACAGAAGAGATGGATAAAAATAAGTTGATTACACTTTTGGCAAAATAGATTCACTGCAACTATAATTTAAACCATCTCATAGTTAGTTTTTCAGGTTATTTCATAGCTATTTATAAATTAATAGCAATAAAAAATGATTGCAGGCTTGGTTCGCCAGTACTTGGAGTATTAGTGCTATTAGGCTTAGAAAGTGAACCCTTCCCTTCCACCCCAAAAACCTCTATAATAAAAACAGTAAATCAAAAGAGAAGAGGAAGTTTTTTGCGTATATTATTTATAGGAGACGTAGTAGGTTCACTAGGACGAGATACGATTACCACTTATTTACCTAAGCTGAAGAAAAAATATCGTCCGCAAGTAACGATTTTGAATGGTGAGAATGCTGCAGCTGGTAGAGGAATTACTGGCAAGATCTATAAGAAATTTTTACAAGATGGGGTCGATGTGGTCACGTTAGGTAACCACACATGGGATAATAAAGAGATTTTCGAATTTATCGATGATGCTAAAAAAATGCTTCGTCCAGCTAACTTTCCGCAAGGAACACCTGGACAAGGCATGGTTTTTGTCAAAGTCAATCAACTGGAACTTGCTGTGATCAATATGCAGGCCCGCGTGTTTATGGCAGATATCGATGATCCGTTTCGTAAAGCAGAGGAATTAGTAGCAGAAGCACGTAAGCGGACGCCGTTGATTTTTGTTGATTTCCATGGAGAAACCACTAGTGAGAAGCAAGCAATGGGCTGGTTTTTAGATGGACAAGTCAGTGCAGTTGTTGGCACACATACACATGTCCAGACGAATGATGCCAGAATTTTACCAGCAGGGACGGCTTTTCTGAGTGATGTTGGAATGACAGGACCATATGATGGTATTTTAGGGATGAAGCGAGGACCGATTATTGAGAAGTTCAGAACGGCTTTGCCCAAACGCTTTGAAGTCGTCGAAGAAGGTCGGAGCTTATTGTCAGCTTGTGTGATCGATATTGATGATCAGACAGGACAGGCCAAAAAAATCGAACCGATCCAAATCAGTGAAGATCGTCCATTTGAGGAATAGACCAACTGAATTAGATATTAAAAGGGACAGAAGTGTCTATTTCCGATGGCTGGGACGTAACTCATAGAGTTATGTCTCAGTCATTTTTTCTTTTGGTTGTAAAAGTGATTGAGCATTTTTGAACAAGAGAAAAGTAAATTGATTTATAATGAAAAAAGAATCAGCGTGCGACAGTTAAAACAGCAGAGTGCAGGGAGGTATTTATGCAAAATTCTTTTATGGGAAAAAAAGAACGGACAAAGTTTGAATTGTTTAAGTCGATTGTTTTCTCAAAAAATGGGTTGAGTTTTAATGATTTACTACTAAAGTATGGTCTTACAAAAAGTACACTCAGTAGATATCTTCATGATTTGTCGCAGGAAGTAGAAGAAGCTTTTGAGGAAAAAGTCCATTTAAGCCAAAATGTGCAGACAGGACTGTATCAACTTGAAACACAAGAGGCATACAGCATCGGCTATTTGATCGATTACCTTCATTTATTCTATGTGGAAAGAAGTGGTGTTTTTTTCATCTTAGATGTGTTGCTAAAAAAACGTTATATCTCAATTGAAGCTATGGCGTTAGATTTGCATATGAGTAGTTCATCGGTATACAAACAATTACGAGCATTGAAACAGATGGTGGCACCATTTGGAGGGAAGATTTCATTTAATCAACTGACTAGCCCTTTGACAGGCAATGAGATTGGGGTTCGTTTGTTCAGCTTTTTTTCCTATTGGTCAGTGTTTAAATCAACGGAGTTTGACAATAAAAATTATCCTGAATCATGGCTAGATTTAAAAGAAATCGAAGGTTATTTTGACCATGCCTCTTCTCTTTCAGAATCTCAAAAGGCGAAATTACGGTTTATACAGCTGATTACGTTAAGAAGAGCGCTTTGGCAAAAGAACTATATTGAGCCTTCTAAAGCTTTTTTAGCAGATATAGCCTATTTTGATACGAAGGATACAGAGTTATTGCCCTTACTTAAAAGTCTGTTGACAGATGAACAATATCAAAAGGAACGTGCACTATTAGTCTACGCAACAAGAGGGTTGATTTATAATCTTGATTCGCTTGAAACAAAAAAGAAAATCGTGCAAGCGTATCAGCAGTCTTCGCTAGAAATCGCAGCTTACACAACAAAGCTGATATCAGAGGTACAACAAGAATTTGACTTAGATTATACGGAAGAAGGATTTACAAACTTTTATTTTTATCTAATCATTTTATTGATCTATATCAAACATATCAATATGGATATCTCTGGTTATTATAAAAATGGGCTCTCCTTTCTGCCAATGATCGATTACAATGAAGTAAACGAGAATATCCTTCAAAGAATTGCTGAGATCGTTGCGCGGCAAGACTTTTACTCGAAGATAAATAAGCAATCATTGCCAGGGGTCATGGCAATTTTATCATTGACGATTTACTCAGGTATTTATTTAAATAAAAAATCGGTTGTATCCAGATTTGTGTCATCTTTAACAATAGTCTGATTTTGGCAGACAATATAAAAAAAGCGATTTTGGATGTATACAATCAGGAACGGATCCATTTTACGAATGATGTCATGGCAGCAGACTTAGTTATATCAGACTCTTACGAGGCCGTTGAACCAGAAACGGAGCACTTCTATTTTGATGAGCAGCTGAATCCAGAGCAGTGGAAACAGATGTTAGATGTGATCAATCAAATTTTCTATAGAACGATTTTTTAAATAAAACAGAACCAATTGTCAGGAATATACTTTTTTTATCACTGTATTATCATTATTAATTATCTTTTATAGGGTTGAAGCAAAGCATGTATGTGTTTTGTTTCGACCTTTTTTGTTCGATGAATACTGGGTTTTGAAATAAAGAACTGTTGTTTTTTTGTTTTGAAACAGATTGTTTCAAAAATATACAAATTTTTTCTGAAAAAAATTGTATTATTTCATAGTAATGAAAAAAGTAGCTTATGCTAGCGCTATAGAATGAAATAAGCGGATCGGAGAATCGATGAAAAAAAACATATTTAGTTTACTCATTTTGTTTTTCTGTCTATTATATACCATTTTAAAAATGGATGTGACCTTTGCAGAGACTATTTCTCCGCCGTTAGGTTATCCATTAGGTGTTTCCACAAAAACAAATTTAACAGCTGGCGGTACGCTGTACTTTAATACCGATCAACTGCAGGACAAACAACTTGTCGGCCAGTTTATGGCAAAAAATATAACCTCTAACGGCTCATCTGGCTTGTCTAAAGGTGGTTTCCAAAATTATCAAGGTGCGACTGGGAATTGGGAGCTAGAACAACTTGATCCGGCTGTCGTGTCTGAATCGATCACAGGGAGTGATATGATTCGCTGGTATGCAAATGAAACAAGCTTTAAATACGTAGATGGCGAAAACTTACATTACTATTTAGGGAATCTGCCTACAGATGAGGAAATGAATGCGGCATTTCAGTATTATCCAAGCTTGCGGGCTAATTTTGCGGATAGAATATACAATGGCTCGCTTGAAACATTTCCATCGTTTACTGAGAATGGTATTTCTAATTTTTCTCAACTAACGGCTAATATTCAAACAGTTAGTGATTACTATGCATCCTTGATCGATACTGATCAAGCTGTAGCCTATAATTCGGCGGTTCAAATAGCAGAGGTAAATACAGAGCAAAAAGTAGTAAATCCCAACGACTGGGGCGGACAGTCTTCGATTCAGCTCAATATTGCTTTGAAAAAAGGGGTGACAGAACAGGCTGTGGTCATCGTTGATGTAGATGGTCAAATCGAGCATTTCAAAAACGCTCAGGATATTTCAATCAACTATACAAATTATGATCCAGATACGATGTTGCCACCTTATGTATTTATTAATTACAAACACTTCCCATCGTTTAATTTTAGCGGAAGTACCTTTTTCCATGCGACAGCCTATCCTAGTTTGCCAGGAACTGAAGAATATGATTTTGAGGGAAATAAAGGCGTCTTTTTTGAACGAAAATATGCCGATAAGGCAGTGCCTTTGATCAAATCGGATAGTCATACGGTTTCTGAAGAATTGAAAGATAAAACGTACAAAATCGCGACCCATCTCGTTCATAATTTTAATGATGAGGAACAAGAAATCCAATTTAGAAGCAATGCCTCATTGTTTATAGGAACAGTATTGGCACCGCGAGCTTCTGTCACGCTCGATGATACACAAGGTCGAGTGTTGGGAAGTGTTATTTCTGGATATGATATTCACACGAATATGCCGATCGACACTGAAGAGAGCACTGCAATGTTTGATTACGGTGATTTTCCAGGATTAGGAGATATCGTTGGCGGTGAAGAGCTTGAAGCACCAGTCAAAGTTGGAGAACAGTTTAATTACGTTGGAACTGAAAAAAGAAAACTATATACAATTTCTCAAAAAGTACCAGCATACTCCTCACGATTTTTGATCCAGTCGCTAAACATAACTGATACATTGGCAGATTCATTGAGGATCGCAGCTTCTGATGTGGGGATCATTGATGAAACAGGGGCTGACGCGGCTGATTATTTTACAGTCAGTGAAAATACTGAAAATCAATTGATGATCGAAGCGAAAGCGGAGAGCTTGAAGAATGAAGCCTTTTATGGGAAAACCTATACATTTGAACTAAACGGTAGTTTAGAGCTTAGTCAAGAAGAGCTGGCAAGTGCAGCGGCAGATCAAATCAAGATCCCAAATACAGCCGTTGTTACTGCAAACGAGGAAGAAAAAGTCAGTAATCAAGCTATTCTAGAAGCAGATTTCGTTCAAGGAAAACCAGTTTTTGTGAAATATTTAAATGAAGATGGGCAAGAGATTGCGCCCACCGAAACGTTGACAGGAAAAATCAGTCAGGCGTATCAAAGCAAGGCGAAGGACATTTCAGGCTATACGCTAAAAGCAACACCAGAAAATGAATCTGGAACCTTTTCGGATGAAGAACAGACAGTTGTTTATAAGTATCAAGGCCATCTAACCTTTTCGGGTGTGCCTACGCAGATCAGCTTTGGGACGCATGCCTTGTCTGCCAAGGATGAAGAATATAAAATCGAATCAAAAGATCGAGATATCATCGTGAAAGATACGCGTGTCTTAGGCTCTAGTTGGCAATTAAGGGCAACCTTGAGTAAACCTTTGACAGGAAGTAAGACCAAACATGTTTTAACAGATGCACTATTTTATGTAAAAGCTGGGCAATCTGTTCCGATCCGTTCCGATTCATCAGCAACGATTGAATCAGCAGTAACGGCAACCCATGATGATTACAATGTGACGCATGATTGGAATACGTCAGGTGATGGATTGGAAATAGCGGTGAAATCAGGAGACGCATTAGCAGATCAATATTCTGGCGAAATTAGCTGGGATTTATACGATGTTGTATCCAATGATTGAAAGGTGTTCAACGGTGAAAAGCAAAAAAAGAAAATGGGTTCAATTATTGATCATCAGTTGTTATTTTGTCTATTTAATTGGAATGAATGAAAGTTATGCGGCAGAAAATGCCAAAGCAACTGTAGGTTTTTATGAAATAAAGAAAAAAGAACAACGAGAGACAGATGCTTTGCCGAGTACAGGCGAACGTCCAACTGACCGGATTTTACGAATAAGTGGCATATCCATTCTGTTATTTATAACTGAAATGATATCATATAGAATTTTAATGAACGGGAGAGAATTTAAATGAAAGCAAACAAAATTTTAGTAGGAATTGCAGCAATATCAATGATTTTTAGCGGAAGCATCATCGTTAGTGCGGAAGAAATTGAAAACCAAGAATCAACGAGTGATATCGGTTTTACTTCACCAACAGACGGTGCATTGACGCTATTGAATGTCGCTGATCTTGATTTTGGTTCAAATCCGATTTCAGCAAAAGATGAAGTGTATACAAATAAAACAGAAACAGCGACAACAGTTCAAGATATTCGTGGGACAGAAGCTGGCTGGATCGTCCAAGTTGCACAAGAAGGACAATTAAAAGCAGGCGAAAAACAATTGACGAATGCTCAGATCACGTTGAAAACACCAACTATTTCAGAAAAATCAACTGGCTCTGCTACGGCTAAAACAGAGGTTGTCTTAAATACAGATGGCTCTGCTGCAACAATTTTAGAAGCTGGAAAAGGATTGGGAAATGGTGTGACGATCGAAAACTTTGATAAAGATGCTGCTACATTAGAAGTACCAGGTGAAACAGTTAAAGTAGCAAAACAATACGAAACAACCCTAACTTGGACATTATTAGATCAACCAACAAATAGCTAATACACATGAGAGCGTGGTACAGAGGAAATAATGCGTCTGACCACGCTCTATGTACATACATAGAAACAAAAAAATGGAGGAATTTACATGTTAAAACGAACGCTTAAAGGTTTATTGCCGCTGACAGTTTTTGTATTCGGGTGCTTGGTAGGAACGCTGAATGTTTGGGCTCAAGAGGCAGATTATGAGGTCAAAGCTATTCCTTCGACAAAGCAAGTAGACAAAACGAAAACCTATTTTGATTTAAGACTTGATCCAGAGGAAAAGCATGTGATAACCGTCACTGTAACGAACCAATCAGATCAAGAACGAACCATCAATACGAAAGTCAAAACAGCTACAACCAATACCAATGGAGTAGTTGAGTACCTTAAGAGTGATCAAAATCAATCCATCGACTTACCGTATAATCTGAGTAAACTCGTTAAAACAAACGCCTCAAAAATTATCTTAGCTCCTCATGAATCAAAAAACGTTGACTATGAGATCACAATGCCTAAAGACGATTTTTCTGGGGTTTTATCTGGCGGTATTATTTTTACAAGCGAGAATAAAGCCAAAGCACAAGAAACAACTGCTGATGTTGCTATAAATAACCAATTTGGTTATGTGATCGCACTAGTTTTACATGGAAAAAAAGAGGTTGCACCTGATTTACAATTATCCAAGGTAAGCTTAGGTCAAATCAATAATAGAAATACGGTTTTTGCTCAGTTAGCCAACCCAAAAGCAGCCTATTTGAATCGTTTAAACGTCACAGTCAAGATTCGAAAGGAAAATACTGACAAAACACTTTATGAAACGAAAAAGAGTGATCTGCAAATGGCACCGAATTCCGTATTTAACTATCCCGTAAGCTTGCAGGAAACGGAATTTAAACCAGGGAAATATCTTTTAGCAGTCCATGCAGAATCAAAAGGAAAAATCTGGGATTTTGAAGAAGGATTTGAAATCAAGGGAAAAGAAGCTAAAAAGTTAAACGAACAAGCCTATATCCATCATGATAAACATAATTATCTGCTCTATATCATTGTAATCGTGATTTTGTTGTTATTGATCCTGTTATTTATTTTATACAGAAAAAGACAACAAAAAATCAAAGCACTAGAAGAACAAGTCGCAGCATTGAAAAAAGAGTGAGGGCACAAGCAATAGGCAAGATATACGTGTTAAGGTGTGAAACAAAAGTGATTTTTCCTTTTGCTTCACGCCTTTTTTCTATGGTTTATAATTGTAAATGTATGGTATACAATAAACAAAAACTCAGAGTAGGCAATCAAAAGGGAGAGATCCAACCTATTGATTTATTGCATCAACAAGTGCAAGCAACCAGGCGCTCATTTGTCTGTGTCTGAATTACTTATTTTTCTACTTTGCAGGCGGGTATGTAAGAGAACTTTGAAACGGGGGAAGTTGTTGTTTTATTTTCCGTAAACTGTTGATTTTGCTGGAATTATGTTAAAATAAGTAGACTTGTCTTGCAACAAAATCTTACCCAGAATAAAGGTGTGAAATCATGGAGTTATCCATTACAGATAAAAGAATCAACGAAGAATTAATGAAATTATTGGCCTTACTTGGTGAGGACGAATTGATTCAACGATATAAAGAGCTAGAAGAAAAAGTCCAAAATAACGAAAAACTCACTGGGTTGGTGGAACAAATCAAAGCCGCTCAAAAAGATGCGGTTCAATTTGCACATTATGACAAACCAGAAGCAGAAAAAGCTGCCATCAAACGAGCGGATGAATTGACGAAAGAATTTGATGAGCATCCTTTAGTTGTAGCATATCGAGAACAACTGATGGAAGCAAACGACCTTTTACAACACGTCACAGACATGATCCAATATAGAATTAACGAAGAACTAGAGAAGGAAGGGTAACAATGCCTCAAAAAACGAAAAACACACCCATGATGGAACAATACTTAGCAATCAAAGACCAATACCAAGATGCGTTTCTATTTTACCGATTAGGTGACTTTTATGAAATGTTTTATGAAGATGCGATCAATGCGTCGCAGGTATTGGAATTAACTTTAACTAGCCGCAACCGCAATGCAGATGACCCGATTCCAATGTGTGGAATTCCTCATCATGCAGCACAAGGCTATATCGACACATTGATTGAAAAAGGCTATAAAGTAGCTATTTGTGAACAAGTAGAAGATCCTAAGACCACTAAAGGAATGGTTAAACGCGAAGTCGTTCAGCTGATTACACCTGGAACGGTCATGACCAGTAAAGGACTAGATGCCAAAGACAACAACTATTTAACGGCGATCGTTGAAGCGGATGGTGCTTTTGGTTTAGCCTATGTTGATTTAAGTACAGGGGAGCTAAAAACAGCCGTTTTAAGCGATGAAGATGCAGTAATCAATGAAGCTTCAGCGCTGCAAACTAAAGAAATCGTATTAGGTAGCGAATTATCAGAGATGTTACAACAAACATTAAAAGACCGTTTGAATATTATTTTCTCAGAACAAAAGCAAGCCGAAGAAAATGCTGAATTTAGCTTTTTGACAAGTGAATTGACCCAGCCGTTGGAGGTTGAAGTAACGGGCAAATTATTGACCTATTTAACTGTGACCCAAAAACGAGGTTTGTCACATATTCAAAAAGCAGTAGAATATCAACCCGATCATTTCTTAAAAATGGATCATTATTCTAAATTCAACTTAGAATTGACTCAATCGATTCGAACAGGTTTGAAAAAAGGAACCTTATTATGGCTACTAGATGAAACCAAAACTGCAATGGGCGGTCGTTTGCTAAAGCAATGGCTAGATCGTCCGTTGATCCAGGAAAAACAAATCCAAACGCGGCAAGAAATGGTTCAATCGTTATTGAACGCTTACTTTGAACGTGTCGACTTACAATCTACATTGACAAAAGTCTATGATTTAGAGCGTTTGGCTGGTCGTGTAGCGTTTGGAAATGTGAATGGACGTGACCTGATTCAACTGAAGACTTCATTAGAACAAGTGCCGTTGGTTCGTGAGTTGATCGTTGGTATCAACCAAGGTGAGTGGAATGACTTATTATTAGATCTAAATCCAGCTGAAGATATCGTTGAACTAATCAACAAAGCTATCAATGAAGAAGCACCTCTAGCAATCACAGAAGGAAATATCATCAAAGACAACTACAATGAAAAATTAGATGAATACCGCGATGCGATGCGTCATGGCAAACAATGGTTAGCGGAATTAGAGGCTAAAGAACGCCAAGAGACAGGTATAAAAACTTTGAAAGTAGGATTTAATCGAGTGTTTGGTTATTACATCGAAGTGACGAAATCCAACTTAGCCAACCTAGAAGAAGGCAAATATGAACGCAAACAAACCCTAGCAAACGCGGAACGTTTTATCACCCCTGAACTAAAAGAAATGGAAACATTGATTTTAGAAGCAGAAGAAAAATCAGTAGATCTAGAATATCAATTATTCCTAGAAGTCCGAGAAAAAGTCAAAGCCAATATCGAACGTCTGCAAAAACTAGCAAAAACAATCAGCGCAGTTGATGTCTTGCAAGCTTTTGCTACGGTCAGTGAACGATACCAATATGTTCGTCCAATACTAAAAAGCAACAGCAAAGAATTGCATATCGTTGAAGGGCGCCATCCTGTTGTGGAAAAAGTATTGGGGCATCAAGAATATATCCCAAACAGTGTTCATATGAATAAAGACAATATCATTTTATTGATCACTGGACCAAATATGTCAGGTAAAAGTACGTATATGCGCCAACTAGCATTAACAGTAGTAATGGCTCAAATCGGCTGTTTTGTACCAGCTGAATCAGCGGAATTACCGATTTTTGATCAAATTTTTACAAGAATCGGTGCATCAGATGATTTGATCGCAGGTCAAAGTACCTTTATGGTGGAGATGATGGAAGCCAATCAAGCATTGCGTCATGCTACGCCAAATAGCTTGATTTTATTCGATGAATTAGGCCGAGGAACGGCAACCTATGATGGGATGGCATTAGCCCAAGCGATCATTGAATATATCCACCGAGAAGTCAAAGCGAAAACACTGTTTTCTACCCATTACCATGAATTAACGGTCTTAGATGAAAGTCTAACCGGCTTAAAAAATATTCATGTTGGTGCCGTAGAGAAAAATGGCGAAGTCGTCTTCTTGCATAAAATGATGGATGGACCAGCAGATAAAAGTTACGGGATTCATGTCGCTAAAATCGCTGGATTACCAAGTGCTTTATTAGAAAGAGCTGCAACCATTCTTTCTGCCTTAGAGTCTGAGGAACAACCGCTTAAAACGATTGAATACCAAGATGAGATCAAAGAAGATACAGAACAATTATCGCTATTTAAAGAAGTATCGACAGATGAATTAGGTGTGATCGATACTCTGAGGAAAATAAATTTATTGGAAATGACACCAATGGACGCGTTAAACAAACTACACGAATTACAAAAAAGAATTTAAACATAAAGAGAAAACTGAGCAAGGAAAGGATCATCTAGATGGGAAAAATACAAGAATTATCAGAACAGCTTGCCAATCAGATCGCTGCTGGTGAAGTAGTAGAACGTCCTGCATCAGTTGTCAAAGAACTTGTTGAAAATGCTATTGATGCTGGCAGTACCCAAATCGATATTTTCATTGAGGAAGCTGGATTAAAAACAATTCAAGTCATCGATAATGGCGAAGGAATCGCAAAAGAAGATATTTTAAGTGCCTTTAAACGTCATGCAACAAGCAAAATTCATACAAGAGATGACTTATTTCGAATCCGCAGCTTAGGCTTTCGTGGAGAAGCACTGCCCAGTATTGCCTCTGTATCAGAGATCATCGTGGAAACAGCAGTTGCTGAAGAAGAAGAAGGTAGTTACGTGCAAATGAAAGGCGGCAAGATTGAAGAACACCGGCCAGCTGCTTTAAGAAAAGGTACCAAAATCACTGTTTCCAATTTATTTTTTAACACACCTGCCCGCTTAAAGTATGTCAAAACGATTCAAACAGAGCTCGCTAATGTCGGCGATATCGTCAATCGTTTAGCCTTGAGTCATCCTAACGTTGCTTTTCGTTTAGTCCATGATGGAAATAAGATGATGAATACCACAGGTAATGGAGACCTAAAACAGACGATTGCCGGTATCTATGGGATTGGAACCGCCAAGAAAATGCTGAAAATCACAGCAGAGGATTTAGATTTCAAATTAACTGGCTATGTTTCATTGCCAGAAGTAACACGAGCAAGTCGGAATTACTTGTCTACGATCATCAATGGACGCTATATCAAAAACTTTGCATTGAATAAGGCAATCGTTGATGGCTATGGCTCTAAACTAATGGTTGGACGCTTTCCATTGGCAGTACTAGAAATCGAAATGGACCCACTGCTTGTAGATGTCAATGTTCACCCAACCAAGCAAGAAGTCCGTTTAAGTAAGGAAAAAGAATTGATGGCCTTGATTAGTGAGGCGATTCGTGAAATCTTAAGCCATGAACAGTTGATCCCGAATGCAGTTGATAATCTTCGCTTTAAAAAGAAAGTCGAGCCAGAACCCAAAGTTGAGCAGCTTGAAATTCCTTTGAAAAAGGAAGAAGAGATAGCGCAACCTACTCGAAAACCAAGTAGTTTAGGCTATGACCCAGCAAACGGTAATTCTTTGTTAAAGAAACAACTATAGAGTTTTCAACACAAACACCTGCATATGAGCAAACAAAGGAACCAGAACAAACTGAACCCGCACTGGACAAAGAGGCGTTGATGGCATACGCATTTAGCTCACCTAATGAAACAGACGCGAACCCAGCTGTTGATGATAGTTATCCGATAGAACAGTCATCTGTAGAGGAAATCTCTCAAGAGAAAGAAAAACTCCAAGTTGATGAACAAGTCTATGAGGAGGAATTGAGTCATCACCCTGAATTTGATTTTTCAGCAGCAGGGACCAAAAGCGAATTAAATAAAGCGCTGAATAAGGTTTCAGATGAGCGCCCGAAAGAACGGTTTCCAGAATTAGAATATTTTGGTCAAATGCATGGTACCTATCTATTTGCTCAAAGTAAAGACGGGTTATATATCATTGATCAGCATGCTGCGCAAGAGCGTATCAAATACGAATATTTCAGAGAAAAAATTGGTGAAGTGACCAACGATTTACAAGAGTTGTTAGTGCCGATCGTGATCGATTATCCAAATAGTGATGCCTTAAAAATCAAAGAACAAAAAGAAACGTTGGCAGAAGTTGGGATTCATTTAGAAGATTTTGGGCAAAACAGTTTTATCGTTCGCGCTCATCCAACGTGGTATCCTGCTGGAGAAGAAGAAACGATCATTCGAGAAATGATCGATATGTTGTTGACCACAGGTTCAGTCAGTGTGAAAAAATTCCGTGAAGCCACAGCGATCATGATGAGTTGTAAACGCTCGATCAAAGCCAATCATTATTTAAATGAACAACAGGCAAGAGTTTTACTGAAGGATCTTGAGACTTGTGAAAATCCTTTTAACTGTCCTCATGGCCGACCTGTTTTGATTCATTTTACCAATTCAGATATGGAAAAAATGTTTAAACGTATACAAGATCCACATTAAAAATTATGGGAAGAAGGTTTTATCCTAATGGCAGTTATTCTTGCCTCACAATCTCCTCGCAGATGCGAGTTGCTGAGTCGAATTGTTTCTGATTTTGAAGTGGTGCCAGCAGACATCAACGAAGAAGTCAAAGACTATTTTACTCCAATGGATTACGTGTTAACGATGGCAGCACAAAAAGCGATGCATATCGCCAAGCAATACCCCAATGATTTAGTGATCGGTTCTGATACCATCGTGACGATCGATAATGAAATATTGGGTAAACCAACTTCTAGAGATGATGCTTTTCGTATGTTGAGACAATTAAGTGGTAGAACGCATAAAGTATATACTAGTGTAGTCTTGATGAAAGACGATCAGGAATCTTCAGCAACAGTTCCAGCAACAGTCGAATTTTATGATTTGACAGATGACGAAATCAATCGCTATTTAGATACAAAAGAATATCAGGATAAAGCTGGAGCCTATGGCATTCAAGAACAAGGGGCTTTACTAGTAAAAAGTATTCAAGGTGATTATTATTCGATCATGGGGCTGCCGATTGCAACACTATATAGAATGTTGCCAACTTTTGACGAGTAACTGAATGAGGAAAGAAGGAAATACATCAATGAAATGTTCTCAAACTAGAGCAATCCAAACGCATATGATCACCTATCCGCACTTGAATTTTCATAAGACATTATTTGGTGGTCAATTAATGGCTTGGCTAGATGAAACGGCAGGACTTTCGGCCGTCCGGGTATCTAGAGCAGCAATTGTAACAGCTTCTGTCGATCATCTAGATTTTTTGGCACCTTTAAAAGCAGACCATTCTGTTTGTATCGATGCTTATGTATCTGGTGTTGGCACACGTTCAATGGAAATTTTTGCAAAAGTCATTGGTGAAGATTTATTTTCAGGAGAGCGCTATTTGGCTGGTACTTGTTTTATGACGTTTGTAGTGCCTAAAGGAGCTACTTTACCGGAAACAATCGAACCTGAGACAAAAGAAGAACGATTTATTTGTCAGGGCTATGAAGCGCGAAAACAATTCAGACAAGCTAAACGACAAGAAAGTATCGATCTTGCTAAAAATGTCGATTTAGATATTCCGTGGAATTAATAATAGACGTAAACACTCACTTTCTAAACAGAAGCTGAGTGTTTTTTTCTCAATAATGCTATGATAGGAGTAACTAAAATGTAAGGGTGTGATTTGTCATGGAAAAACCATCAAAAGAAGAGTTGAAGGAAAAGCTATCCGATATTGAATATGCCGTAACACAGGAAAATGCGACTGAACGACCTTTTACTGGTAAATATGACGATTTTTACCAAGAAGGAATTTATGTTGATGTGGTGAGTGGCGAACCACTTTTTAGCTCAACAGATAAATATGATGCAGGATGTGGCTGGCCTTCGTTTACCAAGCCAATCAAAAAACAAGACATCGAAGAAAAAACAGATTTTTCTTTAGGAATGCAGCGTGTTGAAGTTCGTAGTAAGGAAGCAGACTCTCATTTAGGGCATGTTTTTACAGACGGCCCACAAGAGCAAGGCGGCCTACGTTATTGTATCAATGCAGCAGCGTTGAGGTTTGTTCCAGTAGAAGAATTAGAAAAAGAAGGTTATGAAGAATACAAAACCTTATTTAAATAATGTAGAAGCTTATCTAAGTAGTTAAAGTCTATTTAGGTAGGCTTTTTTATTTCTGATAAAAATGATTGCTATTTGTTCTAATTTCTAGTAATATAAGAATATTCAGAAAATTAAAATTAGAAAAGAAAATAATTATTTATTGAGGAGAATAAGATGAAGAAAATAAAAATGACGAAATTAATCAGTGTTATGATGTTATCTACTATAGTATTAGCAGCTTGCGGAGGTGGCGGCAAGACAGCTTCTACAGATAGCAGTAACGACAGCAAAAAAGCGAGTGGGGAACAGCT
Source organism: Enterococcus crotali (assembly GCF_000633635.1). Classification (GTDB taxonomy): domain Bacteria; phylum Bacillota; class Bacilli; order Lactobacillales; family Enterococcaceae; genus Enterococcus_L; species Enterococcus_L crotali. Next base: position 175,956 of record NZ_AYPQ01000004.1, read on the forward strand.
TTTTAAACTAGTCGTTCAACAAGAAATGCCAAGTGCAGATTTATCCGTAGCAACAAATACGATCAGTTTTTCAGCATTGAATAATGTCTATGAAGGCTTATATCGTTTAGATGATAAGAGTAAACCACAACCTGCCGGCGCAGTAGAATTGGCAAAGAAAAGCGACGATGGTTTGACTTATACGTTTAAACTTAGAGAAGATGCTAAATGGTCAAATGGTGATCCTGTAGTAGCGTCAGATTATGTCTATGGCTGGCAACGTACAGCAGATCCTAAAACAGCAGCAGAGTATGCGTATATGTTTGAATTAGTCAAAAACGGTGCAGATGTTTCTGCTGGAAAAAAAGGACTGGATGAATTAGGGATCAAAGCAATCAACGATCATGAATTAGAAGTAACCTTAGAACAAGAAACGCCGTACTTTGATTACTTGCTGGCTTTCCCATCATTTTTCCCGCAAAATAAAAAAATAGTCGAAGAAAAAGGCAAGGACTATGCAACAACGAGCGATGCATCTGTTTATAACGGACCCTTTACACTGACTGATTTTGACGGACCTGGAACAGATACTGAATGGTCTTACACAAAAAATGATCAATATTGGGATAAAGATGCAGTTCAATTAGATAAAATCGAAGTAACAGTTGTTAAAGAAGCGCCGACATCATTGAATCTTTTCCAAGATGGACAAGCCGATGATGTGATCTTAAGCGGAGAATTAGCTAAGCAAATGGCCGATGATCCAGAACTTGTAATCGAAAAAGATGCGCGAACATCTTATCTTGAATTTAATCAAAGAGATGAAAAATCGCCATACCATAATGCGAATCTGCGTAAAGCAATTTCTTACTCAATCGATCGTGATGCGTTAGTTGATCGAATTTTAGGAGACGGTTCAATTGCTTCTACAGGTCTCGTACCAGCAGGAATGTCATTTTCACCAGAAGGCAACAAAGATTTTGCTGATGAAAACAAAAACGTATTGACTCATGACACAAAGAAAGCCAAAGAATACTGGGAAAAAGCGAAAAAAGAATTAGGAATCGATTCATTCAAATTTGATATCGTAGGCGATGATACTGATTCTACCAAAAAAGTACTAGAATATATCCAAGGCGCAGTGAAAGAAACCCTTGATGGTGTAGATGTGACCGTTACAAGTGTACCGTTTACTGTTCGTTTAGACCGTGGTAAAAATGGTGACTTTGAAGTGATCATGGGTGGCTGGGGTGCTGATTATGCAGATCCAAGTAGTTTCACAGATCTATTCCTAACGGGTGGCTCTTACAATAGAGGCCGCTACTCAAATGAAAAATATGATGAATTAGTCAAAGCATCTGGTAGTAAAGATGCTTCTAATCCAGAAAAACGTTGGACGGATATGGTAGATGCTGAAAAACTATTGATGGACGATATGGGTGTTGCACCAGTTTATCAAAAAGCAGAAGCCCACATGCGTAGTGAAAAAGTCAAAGGTGTAGTTGCTCATGGAGCAGGCGCACGATATGATTATAAATGGACATACATTTCTGAATAAAAAAATAAGCCAGTACGAATGGATTCATAATTCGTATTGGCTTTCTTTTTATCAAGCTACTGATTTTCTCAAATCTGTGCTAAAATAGAAACGTATGTGCGTATCAAGTATAAGAAACGTTGGCGCAAAAAAATCTAGCCGCCAACTTTAATGGAATCAAGAAAGGTGAAATTATGTACGAGTATATCATTGGTAAGGTTACATTTATCAGCCCTTATTATATTGTAGTAGAAGCAAATGGTATCGGTTATCAGATTTCTGTAGGCAATCCCTATCGTTATTCTGGCAAAACCGACCAGCAAATTCAAATTTATGTTCATCAAGTTATTCGTGAGGATGCCCATTTATTATATGGGTTTGGCGACCTAGATGAAAAACAACTCTTTTTAAAACTAATCAGTGTGTCAGGAATCGGACCGAAAAGCGGTCTTGCGATTATGGCATCCGATGATCACGGCGGTTTGATCAATGCCATTGAAGGTGAAGATGCTGCTTATCTAACAAAATTCCCAGGCGTAGGTAAAAAAACGGCTCAGCAAATGATTCTCGATCTAAAAGGAAAATTAGGTGAATTAGAAACGTCAGAAGCAGCGGTCGAAGCAATGGCTAAAACGCCAACTGCTCAATCAGTAAATCAATCACTTACAGAAGCGTTAGAAGCTTTAAGTGCACTAGGCTATAGCGAAAAAGAAATCAAACGAATTACACCGAAATTGGAAGAACTAGGCAGCCAACCAACGGATGAATACTTGCGCAATGCACTGAAATTCATGATGAAACGCTAAGGAGGAATGGCTATGACAGAAGATGAAAGACTACTTTCTGCTGAAACAAGCGAAGGTGAAGAAACACTAGAAAAGTCACTGCGCCCCCAATTTCTCGAACAATATATCGGTCAAGATAAAGTAAAACAAGAGCTTACAATTTATATAGAAGCGGCTCGTAATCGAGAAGAAGCGTTAGACCATACACTTTTATACGGTCCACCGGGACTAGGTAAGACAACGATGGCCATGGTAATCGCCAATGAAATGCATGTCAATATCCGCACTACTAGTGGTCCAGCCATCGAGCGTGCAGGCGATTTAGTCGCTATCTTAAATGAATTAGAGCCGGGCGATGTGTTGTTTATCGATGAAATTCATCGTTTACCTCGTGTGGTAGAGGAGATGCTTTATTCAGCAATGGAAGATTTCTATGTTGATATCATGGTTGGGCAAGGAACGACTGCTCACCCAGTTCATTTCCCGCTACCGCCATTTACTTTGATTGGTGCAACGACCAGAGCAGGAATGCTATCCGCACCGCTTCGAGATCGTTTCGGAATCATTTCACATATGGAATATTACGAAACACAAGATCTGAAAGAAATCGTTTTGCGCTCAGCTGATATTTTTCAAACAGAAATAGTAGAAGAAGGGGCATTTGAAATCGCTCGTCGCTCTCGTGGCACACCAAGGATTGCCAATCGTTTACTAAAACGTGTGCGTGACTTTGCCCAAGTACAGTCAAACGGGACAATCGATCGAGGAATTGCAGATCAGGCCTTGACCTTGTTGCAGGTCGATCATCAAGGGTTAGATTATGTCGATCAAAAATTGTTAAAAACAATGATCGAATTATACGGTGGCGGACCTGTTGGTTTAAGTACGATAGCTGTCAATATCAGTGAGGAAACTGAGACCGTAGAAGATATGTATGAACCCTATTTGATCCAAAAGGGCTTTATCAAACGGACACCAAGAGGTCGGATCGCAACGGCTTTAGCTTATGAGCATTTTGGTTATGAGTCTTATTATCAGGAATAATTTAATAAAACTACTCACCTCGCAGATAACAAGTGGGGTGAGTAGTTTTTGAGTTTTAGTGATGAGATTGGCTAAGCGGAAATAGATTGCTTTTGAATTAGGCGGATCATTTGTTTGTTGCAAAGATTGAAATTATACTGAAAGAAAATAAACTTGAGGGTGGAGAGAAAGTGCAAGAGTTATTTGATAAAAAAGTAAAACTGGTCCCAGCAATTATTTCGATAGCATTATTAGGAGGTGCATTTTATTCATTATTGAATATAGCATTTATTTTTAACTTTTGTCTTATTCTAGTTGCGGGATTAATTGGAATGTATTTGATGTATGGTGTAGCTGGAATCAAAAATCTTTATTCTCCATTAAAAAAAGGTTCAGTCAAAATTATATTGATTGCTTATATTTTAAGTTGGATAACAGCTCTTTTAGCAAAATTTATGGCCGGAGCGATCGGACAACCAACAGCTGATAACCCGATCGTTAGTCAATTCAATCATGGCTTGGAAACCGCTCTTACGATGTTTGGAAAAACACTGTTTATGTTGCCCGGGGAAGAAATCATTACTACGATTCCACTGATTCTATTGGTGCATGTAGCATTACATTTCAAAATCGAACGAAAAATTGCTATCATTGGCTCAGTTATTTTAACAAGTCTTATGTTTGGAGCATTACACTTATCGACGTATGATTGGAATTGGTTTCAATGCTTGGTCGTGATCGGCTTAACTCGAATTCCATTTACGTGGGCAACGCTAAAAACAGATTCATTGTGGGCTGGCACGATTATTCATATTGCTTTTGATTGGTTGATTTTTATAGGTGTTATGTTGACGACCTTAATACATTAAAGCTTTTTTACTATAATTAGAAATGTGATGTTAGAGCTATACCAATATTTGGTGTAGCTCTAACATTTTTTTGAAACACATGCAAATGATATGCTTTTTATTACAAGAAGTGAGTGTTTGGTTAGAAAAAAATCGTATCGTTTGCACAAAATATTTTCTGCTCTTATAGTTGTTAGTGTACCAATTAATAAAAAAACAAATGAAAGGATGGAAATCATGGAAAAGAATACGAGAAAAAAAGGTTTTGTATCGTACCTAACAACGCAAGATGAAGCAGGGGTAAATATCTCTTGGGGGGCAATTATAGCAGGTTTAGTTTCCTTCTTTGCGATTTTCTTTACCTTAAGTTTGATTGGTTCAGCAATTGGTTTTGGGATAGTTAAACCAACGTCGGATAATCCGTTAGACGGTGTGGGAATGGGCCTTATTATTTGGACAGTGGTAACATTTGTTCTTTCCTTATTTTGTAGTGGATTTATTGCAGGGGTGGCTGCGCGCAGAGTCGGCTTGGTTCATGGCTTTCTAACATGGGCAACAAGTGTCTTGGTATTATTGGCTATTCTTTCTTATACAGCGATCGGTGCATTTTCAGCAATCGGTTCTCTATTTGGCAATATTGCTTCAGCAACGGGTAGCACTGTGGAAACAGTAGCATCTGGTACATCTGATGCAATCAGCAAAGGATTCGATAAAGTCACAGACAACGTTCAATCAGTAGATACAACTGAACTACAAGGACAAGTCAAAAAAGTTTTATCTGATACTGACGTGAAAGAATTGCAACCTGATTATTTGAAAGATCAAATGAAAGAAGCAACCGATGAAATCACAGATGCTGGAAAAGAAATCTTAAAAAATCCGGACAACTCAGATGAAATTTTCAAAGACACAGCAGATTCTTTAGAAGCAAAAGCGAAAAAAATCGGTGATTCAATCGATCGCCCAGCAATCGCTAATGCCGTAGCGAAGAATACTGATTTATCACAAGAAGAAGCACAACAAGCGACAGATAATATCTACAACGAATTACAAAAAGCATCGAAAGAAACACAAACACAAATTGAAAATGCAAAATCAAATCTTGAAGATGCGAAGAAAGAATTAGATAAAGACATCAAAGAAGCAAGACAAACAGCAGAAGATGCTTCAAACACAGTAGCCAAAGCATCTATTTGGGGCTTTGTCGCAATGATTCTTGGCATGATCATTACCTCTTTAGCAGGTTTATGGGGTGCTAATTTAGTGAAAGATCCTGTGACTGAAAGTAAATTGTAAGAATTGGCAACAATGAATTATGTAAAAAGGTATAGCATTGGCTATGCCTTTTTTCTATATTTTCCATCAAATACAATAAGTGATTAGTTTGTGAGAAATTCAATTATCTGTACAATAACTATAGTCGATACGATAAAAAACAAATACGATAAACCAACTTATGTTCAAACAAAACTTCCACAACCATTAACAATCCCTAAAAATACCTCAAAACCTTATATTTTCCCCTCATTATTTGGTATGATAAACCTATCTAAAAAAAGCGAGGAAAAAACTATGAGTGAATCCCAAATAACCAAAAAAGCCATCTCATCTGCATTGATCGAATTATGCGATCGAAAGCTTTTCAGTAAAATAAGTGTCCAAGATATCACCAAAGAAGTTGGTCTAAATCGCCAGACCTTCTATTATCACTTCACCGATAAACAAGATCTTTTGCGCTGGATTTATACCCACGATGCATTGATTTATTTAGATTCACCAGATGTCAGTATCGACAATTGGGAAGAACAGGCCTTAAAAATGCTAAAAGCGATTCAATCTAAAAGTGATTTCTACTATAATACAGTCAGCTCAGATTCAGATATCTTAAGAAAGTGCTTTTCAGCAATCACAAATAAACTGTTCATCAATTTATTCGATCAAATGGACAAAGAAAAGCAATTACTCCCAGAAGATAAAGTCTTTTACGCTCGTTTCTTTTCATATGGTTGTAGTGGAGTCTTGATCGATTGGATTCTCGGTAGCTATAAAGAATCACCGCTAGAAATCGCTACACAGCTATTCCGTTTAGCCAAAGACACTGAGTTTTTCTCTTACCGCCTCTATGCCCAAGAGAATGAGCTATTGTGACAAATTGTCCATAGTGTCTAAAAAGAAGACGGAATGGAAAGGCTATCACAAGACTTTTATGTAGAATCATTGTACGCTAGGTTCATAAATTGAATCGGGGGGATTTCATGAAAAAAAGACATATTGGATTAGCAGCAGCAGGTGCACTAGGTGCGGCCTTTCTAGCTAAAAAAGTATCCGCTGAAAAGAAAGTAGAAAAAGTTGCTGAAATAGAAGAAGAAATCAATAGCCGTTATTATGGAGACAAACAGGTCTACCTAATTGGCGGTGGGATTGCGACAATGGCGGCAGCAGCTTACTTGATTCGCGATGCTAATTTTAGTGGGAAAAATATCCATGTGATCGAAGGTATGAAAATTCTGGGCGGAAGCAATGATGGTATCGGTACAAACGAAAAAGGATTCGTTGCTCGTGGTGGCCGGATGCTTAATGAAGAAACCTATGAAAATTTCTGGGAATTATTTGATAGCATTCCATCACTTGAATGGCCAAATCATAGCGTGACAGATGAAATTTTAAATTTTGATCATTTACATCCAACACACGCTCAAGCACGTTTGGTTACAAAAGACCAAGAAATCCTTGATGCACATACCATGGGGTTTGATAATGAAGATCGCTTAGCCATGACTAAATTATTAGGCGCATCAGAAGAAAGTTTAGATGGTGTGACGATTGAAGAATGGTTTGGCCCACACTTTTTTGAAACAAATTTCTGGTATATGTGGCAAACGACATTCGCTTTCCAAAAATGGAGCAGCGCCTTTGAATTACGTCGTTATATGAATCGAATGATTTTAGAGTTTTCTCGTATCGATACATTAGAAGGGGTTACTCGTACGCCGCTAAACCAATACGATAGTGTGATTTTACCGTTGAAAGCATTTTTAGAAAAACATGGCGTTGACTTTACTTTAAATGAAGATGTGGTAGATTTAGAATTCAAACCAGGCTCTGAAATCACTGTCACTGCGTTGAAACTAGGGAATGGAGAAACAATCGAGCTAAATGAAGAAGATGTTGTGATCATGACTAATGGAACGATGACAGATAGCTCAACAGAAGGTGACTGGAGCACTCCAGCCCCAGCAGTTACGGAAGAATCTCGTTCTGCTCGTCTATGGCGTAATATTGCCAAGAAAAAAGCTGGATTAGGCAATCCTGAGCCGTTCTTTGGCAATGAAGCTGAAACAAATTGGGAAAGCTTTACGGTTACTTGTCGTGGTGAAAAATTATTAAAACGAATTGAAGAATTTTCCGGCAACATCCCTGGATCAGGTGCTTGATGACCCTGAAAGATTCAAGTTGGTTGATGAGTACTGTTGTTGCGGCCCAACCTCATTTTAAAAATCAAGATCCTGATACAACCATATTCTGGGGCTACGGCATTTACACAGATAAAGTCGGCGATTACGTGAAAAAACCAATGCGTGATTGTACAGGGGAAGAAATTTTATATGAATGGATCTGTCAAATGGGTTGGCAAGCGGATTGGGATGAAATCATCAAAGATGTGGTGAACGTGATTCCAGCATATATGCCATACATCGATGCACAATTCCAACCACGTAAAATGACGGATCGTCCTCAAGTTGTTCCAGAAAACAGCACAAATTTTGCAATGGTCAGTCAATTTGTGGAAATACCGAAAGACATGGTCTTTACAGAAGAGTATTCAGTACGTGCGGCGAGAATTGCGGTATATACTCTGTTTGATATCGATAAGGAAATTATTCCTGTCACTCCATATAATCGAGATCCTAAAGTATTAGCTAAAGCTGCTCAAACGATGTTTAGATAGATAGTTAAAGTATCATATGAAATGACCCTATTGAAGTATTCAAGGGAAAATAGTTATAATTATCAAAAGAAAAGAGGATGGAATAGAACTAATTTTTAGTTCTATTCCATCCTCTTTTCTTTCTTTGTTTAAAATTTAAATGATACCTAAAAGATAGGTATCGATTTTTTTACTTTTTTTTGACAATTAATTTACTAAAAAAAAAWAAAAAAAACCCCGTTGTATCGTGCATAATAGCTTTTGTCACGGAAGTATTTCTGTTTTTACGATAAAAAAAGAAATATAAGAAATAAATAAAGAGGAAAAAGAGATATGATTTGTTAAAAAGGACATTTTGTTATTAATTAAAAGAATTTTCGTTTTGGGGGTAATAATGAGAGCTTTTTTAGATGAAAATTATGATAAACAATTAAAAATTTTAAGTTATATAGATCAGAAAAAACAAGTGGTAAGTATCAAACAGATTTCTGTACATACAAATATTTCTGAAAAGACTGTACTTCAAATAATTAGAAAATTTGAACACGAATCTTTCTTTTCAAGTGATCAATTAGAGATTACCTATGCAAATAAATCAATAAAAGGCATTTCTGGAGAAAATCTAGATTTGATGACAATAGCTACTGAATATTTTAAAAAATCTGTTCTTTATAAAATGATTCGAAGTATTTTCTTATATGAAAAAGTTGATGTAAAGAAATTTTGTGAGTTAGAGTACATCAGTGCGCCAACATTTTCGAGGTATCGCCAAAGATTGTCAGTAATTTTAACTAGTTTTGATTTAAAACTGACACGTGACAATCAGATTTTTGGCGATGAATTAAAAATTAGGAACTTTTATTTTTTGTTTTTCTCCTATGGATCAAGCCAATGGCTCTTTAGCCAGCACGAATATCATGAAATTGAAACCTATATTTATAATTCTGTTGAAAAGTGGCATACCCTAAATAGAGTTCGACAACGAAAGATTTGTTTGCTTGTTTTTATCAGTAATATCCGTTCTTCCCAAAAACATTATTTCAATAACGAGATGTTAATAAAGTTGGCCAAGCGGGATAAGTTTGAATATAAAAAAGTCGTACTTGACTATTTTATATTCAAAAAAATAGAACATTAGATCAAGCTTGGCAAGAATTAAGTGCTATTCAATTATTTGTGTATAAAGAAAATTTGATTGAAGTGAAGTTTGACTATGAAAGTTATGAATCTTATTTTAACGAGCAAAATTTTCCTTTTGTTGAACAGAGTAATTTATTAACGGATAGAATTATTCAGAGTTTTTTCATAGGGGCGAAAGCAACGAACGTTAAAAACTTTTTGCGGGTTCGACAGGAAATAGATAGGATGCATTTGACTTTTTCAACTTGTTATGTTGACTTGAGTATATTTTACTATGTGTATGACTCAACTAATTACTATTATCGTGATGAGGCTGAGCAAGAAATCGTTAAAAAAATCGAGAAAATCGTGAACGAATTAACAACGTCCACGATTTATAAAGCCTGGTGGGAGCAACTAAATATTGAGAGAGCAGCCTTTATTAATTCACTTTACTTACTTGTTTATACATTATTGAACGAGCTTCAAGAATATCAATATGAGCCTGTAAAAGTAATGGTGCAAAATTCAAAAGTGTTTATTGAAAATATACTTACTAATAAGCTCGACTTGATTTTTGGCGATAGGGTTCAGTTAGTGACAGGATTCCGTGACGAGCCGGAAATTTTGATTACAGATGTTCAATTGCAAGGGACACCTGAGCAAACCAGCACTGTATTTGTTAATTCGTTTTCAGATTTTTCAGATATCAATAATGCAATCAATGTGATTACAAAAGCAAACCTTAAAAATTTCGGACAACGAAAAATTATCAATCTCTGGGCAGATGACCAATCCCAATCATAAGGAGAATGTAGCGTCATGTAGCTTTGCTTGGATAAAGCGTGACAATAAACGCCAAGTATCTGGATTATATGGTTCAGCAAAATAAAAGAAGTTTTGATTTGGAATATTCCCTTCATAAGCATCAGAAATGACAACGTCCGCTTGCTGAATATCATTTGTAAATTGAATAGCGCTTCTACCAAAAATAGTTAACAAGCTATTTTGTATTTCATCGACGGTGTAAAAATTTTTTGAATATTGACAGAAAATAATCAGTGGAGTGATCTTCCTAGAACTATCAATAACATAATAGAGCAAGTTAACCATATGAGTGATAAAACCTGTTGCTAGATCTTTTTTCAAATAGGGATCTTTTTCAAGAAAATTGTGGACTAGTTTTGTTAGTTCCCTTTCGGTTTTGGTGAAATTATGGTCATCTGTATCTAAAAAGGATAACTGTTCTGGTCTTTCTAAAAATGGTTTGTAGTCGTTCCCAATATAGTCGATATAAAGTAGAGCCGACATTATATGATAAAAGAAAATAAGATAGTTCTCTTGAGTTATGACCAAATTATAAGTTGATGTTAATACGCTTAATAAATTCTGGCAACTTTTTGTTAAAGGTAGCTTGGAATCAAGAAATCGTTGGGCAGTTTTTCTTTTTATTTCTTTTGTATCAATATCGGCGATAAAAAATCTTGTAAGAAAAGCAAAATATTTTTGTTCGCTATTAACTTCGTCAGCCGTTAATGTACCATTAAAATCTATAGTAAATAAAGTAGGATTCCCCGCATCTAGAATTTCTAAATAGGAAATCAGCTCTGCTTCAAGACTTACCTTTTTCTGTAGATACAGAACTCTCCAGTACGTTATGTTTTGAAAGTAGCGTAATCTAGATAACTGCGAAGGTGCTAAAGTTGTATTAATCGGAATCGGCAAGTTTTTAAAATAGTCAGGCGATTTGTTAAAGGGCCATGTAAGCCCTCTAAAAGACTTCCAATAAATATAAAAGAGAAAGAAACGAATATTCTCTTCCGTACCTAATAAATTATCCCTTTTTGAGCTGTTGTTAAAGGTAAACTTAAGATTAAAGCGCTCTAGTTTAGTATTTAATTGTTTTAAACTTCTGTAAGTATAAGAAGGACTTAAATTAATACTTTGAGCAAGAGATTCCAAAGAAGAATATTTTTTCTGTGTAGCAGCCAAAAGAATCAAATACTCAGGCGAAGCAGAAATATAACTATATCCTAAGACGTCAATGACGTAAGCTGTATTTAAATTATCTGGTAATGTAATGAAGAAAATTGTGTTTTTTTGTTCAATGCTAAAGGGTGTTTCTGGGAACACCTGAAGCAGATCTTGATTTAATTGTTGAATATAGCGGTAAAAATTACTTTTAGGATCATTACGTTCAGTTGTAAGTTTTTGAATGCTGATGCCGTTTTGACTCAATAATATTTTTTTAAATAATTCAAATTTCTTGGCGTCATTGTTTTTCATGAATGTATGTCTCATAATATTCGGCATCCTTTTTATATCATAGATATTATTTTAATTTATAGTGAAAAATATACCATAAAACAGTAAAAAAGTTAAAAAAATAAAGGTTTTAAAACAAATGATTTCAAAAATGACCTAAAAAATAATCGTATTTGTAAATTAAAACGTAAAAATAAATATATAATCAAATAGAATTGAAAATATAAAGAAATATATGTATTTATTTTAAGAATGAAAGGAAAACAGTATGTATAACATAGGTATCGTATCAGAAAATAATCAATTAGGAGATACATATTCAAAGGAATTAAATAAACTAACCTACCAAATATATCAATTATCAAGCGATGACATAATCAATGAAGCATCCAAAATGGATGCATTGATTATTGAAGAAACACCAACATGCGAGTTAAAGAATATCTGTGAATTAATTTTAGAACTTAGACGCGATTTTGATGCGTTGATCTGGATTGTGTCTAAAAATCTGACGAAGACAAGTAGGATTATATACTTACAGTTAGGGGCAGATGGTGTAGTTGATAAAGAAAGCGACGAAGAAGAGTCTATTTTACAACTATCCAATATATTGAATCGAGTTAATAAGAAACCCAATGTACAAACAAAAGAAGCAAGGTCTGGGAAAAAAGTACAGGTTACAAGTAATCTGGAGCTGATTCCTAATAACTTGAGTGTTTTAGTTGAAGGAAAAGAAGTTAGTTTAACACGTTTAGAGTTTCAAACAATTTCTTTTTTATTTGATAACCTCGGGACAGCTGTAAAATATGAAGAAATTTACACCAATGTTTGGAAAGAGGAGTTTGAAGATATCGAGACAGGAAATAAGCAATATCGCGTTAGCAACTTAATTTTCCATCTGCGTAAAAAATTGGAGGAAAATCCAACTCAACCTAAATATATTAAAACAGTCCGCTCTAAAGGCTATATGATTGTTCGCTAAACAATTGATGAGGCTTCTATTTACGAAACTATCACAATTGAATAACGATGGCTGTCGTTTTTGATGCTACCAAAAAAAACAATTTAATAAGTGATGCGGTACAACGAGAACTGGATAGATACAATGTGAACGTTTTTGGAAATGATGTCGTTTTATCTAGCCTGAGTAAACTAAAGGATTCAAAAGGCAACTATTTGTCTTATGGGAAAATCGAGTTGAAATATCAATATATGGATCTTCAAAAGAAATTGAAGTTGCATAGCCAAAAAGTATTTCTCTACAATCTATTGGAAGATGAAATCTATCATGGCAAAAATTCAATGACTGCTTTAGAACAATTAAGTAGTCTAATGAAATTGAAAGATCAAGACAAAAATTTAGTTGTAATAGTTGATGAAGCTAATGGTATCAAAATTATTGAAGCCGCAAATTCAGATTATCGACTATAAAATAAAGTTAGAAGCTGTTTCTGGAAGAGGTATAGGTGACCGTATAATATAAAACTACTTGTTGAGGATTGTTTAATAGTGAAGTTGAGGTGACTGGAACAGGCCACTTAACGGTTTGGTACGAAGGCACACTGGTTCAAAAAAATTCTGTAGGCATGCCCTTGATTTCAGTCGTACTTTTATTGTGTTATATCTACCTTACAACTGGAGATAGTGCAGGCTGGAAAAGGTTTAAAGCGATAATCAAGACAAAGGACTAGAAAAATCTCAGACTATAGATGGATGTATCTCTCTAGAAAAAAAAGTACAATGAAACAGTAGAGAAATGACAAAGAGAAATATCCACTAAATAAAAGTCAAAAGAGATTGGGGAAATGAATCATGAAACGTTTATATAAAACAGTCGTATTTGAAATGAGTTTGTATTATGGGTTATTGGCGATCCTTTTGCCATTGATTTATGCTGTTACCTATCATTTATCATTTATGTCCGTATTTAACTTAGAATGGCTGGCTGTGACGTTATTCATATACCCAATCGTACTAATTGTAGCAATGATTCGTTATAGCTATTATCGAGTAAGAAAAACAAGTCACTTTTAATAGAAAAAGACTCAGAGCATTCAACTAAAAGAGAATGCTCTGTTTTTTTATGTTAGGAATCTATTTATAAAGGATTGTTATTTGTAGTTTTCTAATGATGGGATTGCTAATTTCAGGACATTTATATATATATAATGAAATAAAAAACAAAATTATATAAATTGAATATGATTTAATGGCTTTTTTTGCTGTGTTTATCCGTTCTCAGTTATCTTTTTTTGATTTTTAAATTATCTAGAATAGTTAATGATACAATATTTTTAATAAAATGTAAAAAATATATTGATTTTATTCGTTTTTTTTGTTACTATCAAAAAGTAAAGGGAGGTGAAATAATGAAAAAATTTGTTGTTGTTTTAGGTTTAGTTTCTCTATTTGGTTTAGGTAATTTAGCTTTACTACCAAGCCAAGCAGAAGCATCTGTAGCTGTTTCTGAAACAGTCCCTGCACGTCCAGGACAATATTTTTCTAAGAATGATGTGAAAAATAGTAGAGCGATTAATTCCGAATTAGCGTTATTAAAACTAACGAAAAAAAATACTAATTTTGATTTAGTTGTTGGTGAAGTTGACTTCTTTGGTGGAACTGGTTTCAAAAATTTTGAAAAAGCTGAGTTAGACGCAGTTGTTATGCCTGGTATCCCTGGATATACAGGATATTACACTGTAGAAAATTACAAAGTTTCAAAAGGAAAATGGTTCATGTTTGCTTATGTAGACAAAAAAGGGACGATTAAGGATTACTTCTTCTTAGCTCCTGAGAAATAAGCCTCTGTTTAAAGCTCTTGGCAGAGTACTCAGAGCAATCTGATTCATTTTTTTAAATCGATTGAAAGCAAAAAGGTAAAAGAGATTATCAACTTTACGCTGATAGTCTCTTTTACCTTTTTATATGATTTATAACGTTAATTGTTCCATATTAAACGCGTCTGTCATTGCCTGTGTAGCGTCTTTCATCGGCGTCACGGATTCTAGTTCTCCTTGAACTGCGATCCGGGTCGTGGCATACATATCTCCACAGGTGATCAAAGTGATCATTTTTTTACCGGGAATATCATCGATCAGCTCCACGCGGGAAGGATCGATTTTTTCTACGTAATTGATTTTATATGTATAAACATTCGTTAAATCAGTCGTGTAAATTAATTCTCCTGGTTTTGAATATTCCAGCGGTGAAAATAATGAAATCATATCCTGAACACGATGACTGGCAAGTGCGTAATTCCCTTTGCCCATTTCTTGGTCAGGTTTCATTGTTCCAGCACCAGTTAGTAAAACAACATTATCTAATCCTCTGAAAATCGGTAAATTGATCTTCACATCAGGTAGTGCTACAGCGCCTACTACAGGTAAATTTTTATTAGCTAATTGCGCTTTGAGAACGGCTTCTGTGCTCAAGGACTCAACTGCTGCAAAATCAAATGTTGTATCTGTTTGATTGTTTTTTTCGATATCCTCAGGTGTTAATTTTTCAACAGCATATGCTTTTCCATTTTGCTGGATCAACAGGTTTCTGATTTGTGTATTGAAGACAAGAGCTAAACCAACAATTAACAACAAGAATAGGAAGATGTTGATCAGCCAATTTCTTTTTCGGGATTTTTTCTTTTTAGGGCGGTCTTTTCTGGTGGCCATATTCTCCCTCCTTTTTATCATAGTGTATCATAAATTGTTTTGAAACCCTAGCTTAAAATCTTTAGGTTTTTCTAAATATTATTTTTAAAAAGGATCCTTTAAAAAAATGAAGAAGATCGCTTCACGTTCCTGTAGTCCAGTAATGAAAAAACTAAAAAGCAATGACTTTTTAACTCTTTGTAACTGAATCTTAAAATAAAAGACACAAGCTTTTCTTTCCAAAATATTGTAGAATGTAGTAGAAGACAATTAATGGGGGTGATGGAACAAATGTTGGATTTGATTTATGTACATATTGATATGACAAGTAATGCAGTATTATCAAAAGGGATCACACATACAGACTTTACGCGCTCCATTGTTCATCACCCTAAAAATTTGCTATTACTGAACCCTTCTGCTGAAGAAGGGGAATACGATATGCACAGCGGTTTAAAAATTATTCGTGGACAAGAAAATGTGGATCAATATTTTTCCACAGCTGAACGTCGTAAAACAAATGAAGAAATCAAATGGATCGATTTTTCAGATGTTACGATGCTCAAAGAGTTAACGCCACTGGAAATTTCAGAATTGCTTTATTTTGGCCATATGAAAACAAGTTTACATTCGCCCTTCTTTTATAAATTACAAAATGATTTCGTCTTTTTTGAGTTTGTCGATCATATGACACGTGTTTATTATCGCTATATTGACGAGTTTTATCGGATTTTGGCAGATAAAATAACCCGTGTGATTTTAGAGAAAGTCAATGATCGGAAAACATTCTTCAAAAGAGGGATCCCAGTTGAGAAGCTGGATGGAGAGCTGTTAAAAGAAATGAAGCCGATTTTACAAGAAGGCGTTGTTTTTTGTTTTGATCAGATGGACATTAAAGGCAAAGAATACCATATCCCAATTCACGTTGTGGAAGATTCTTTGTGGAAGACGAAAAACTTCGCTTATCGAAATGAACCAGTGATTGCGATTTTGATTTATAATACAGCCAAGCGAACATGGCGTTTGATTCAGGAAGATGAATTTGGCTTTACTGATTTACCAAGACATGCATAAAAGAATAAAAAACCAACTGACTGATCGGTAACTCGTAGCGTTATCGATCAGTCAGTTGGTTTTTTTATGTCTAAATATTTTTCTGTAATCTTAAGCGCTTGGCAATTTTTTCAATGAGAAAAAGTGCTGGCAGTTGTGAGGTCAGTTCGATCGTTTTGTCATGATTATCACTTGTTTTATAGATGGTCTCCCGATTGATGGTATAAGGAATATTTAGGTCGGACATACGGCTGATGGTAGAGCTATCACTGTTGGTAATCGAAATGATCGAGCATTTTTTTGTATTTAATCGCTTGATATAATGGATGATTTCTTTGGTTTCACCGGTGACAGATAGCGCGATGACACAAGTTCGAGCCAATATATCATCTGGAAACCATTCGATCGGGTAGTTCGAAGGATCTTCAATGCGTAAGGCGGTTTGAGATAAATTAGTAAAATAAAGCGAACCATAAGCTGCAATGGGTTCAGAGGAACCAGAGCCGAGAAACAAGACCAATCCTTTATCTGACAATAGCTCAACCGCTTGTTTGATTTTATTATCAAGGAAAGGTTCGTTGATTCGTTCTAGAAAGTGAATATGTTGTGTTTCATCTACATCTGCGATTTGCGCTTGATTAATAGAATCATAATATAACTGAAGCTTGACTTTAAATTCAGAAAAACCATTGCATTCAAATTTGTGACAAAAACGTAAAATACTGGCAGTGCTGGTGTGCGTTTCATCTGCTAAATCTCGGATTCGCATGTAAGTGACGATTTTCAAATGGTTGGCGATATAGTGATAAATCTCATACTCTAAAGGATTTAAATCAGGAACATAGTCTAAAAAAAGCATAGTGTCCTCCTTGTGGTTACAAACTGTGACAAAATTGTGAGAAATGACAAAAGACGTCACTTATCACAAAGGAATGAAAGCGCATAACAAAACATTATAATCAATGCTATACTCCAATTATAGATTGTGAAAGCGCAATCTGCAAGAGAGTTGGGCAAGAAAGATTTTATGTCTGCTAGTATTTGATTGTAATTTAAGAAGTGGAGGAACGATTGATGAATAGAACATTTCCAAAGACTTTTTTCTGGGGAGCGGCCTCAAGTGCAACGCAAGCGGAAGGGCGACAAATAGGAGATGGCAAAGGGGAAAATATCTGGGATTATGCGTCAAAAGAATACAATCATCGCTTTTATGAAGGAGTTACGACAGCAGATACTTCTTTATTTTATCGCGATTATAAACAGGATATTCAAAAAATGCAGGATATTTCTTTTAACTCATTTCGTACATCGGTATCATGGTCACGTTTGATACCAAATGGTACAGGGGCAGTCAACCCAGAAGCGGTCGCTTTTTACAATAATATGATCGATGAATTGATTGCTAAAGGTGTAGAGCCGTTTATCAATTTGTATCATTTTGATATGCCAATGGTGCTTCAAGAGAAAGGAGGATTTGAGAATAAAGAAGTGATCGAGGCTTACAAACAATATGCAAAAACATGTTTTGAGTTATTTGGGGATCGAGTAAAGTATTGGTTTACCTTCAATGAGCCGATGATTCCAGCAGAAGCAGGCTATCTGCATGATCGTCATTATCCATATGTTGTTGATTTTAAACGAGCAGCCACTGTCTTACACCATATTATTTTGGCTCATTGCGAAGCGGTCGGTGTCTATCGTGAGATGAATTTGTCAGGAAAAATCGGAATCATCATGGATGTGATTCCTGTTTATCCGCGCAGTCAAAATCCCGCAGACCTCTATGCAGCTGAAATGGCAGATTTGTTTTATACAAAAAGTGTCAATGATGCTATTTTGAAAGGAAAGTATCCAGAACGCTTAAAGGCTGTTTTGACAGAATATGATCAATTGCCAGAAGTAACGGATGCTGATCTAAAATTGATTGCTGCAACAAGCATTGATTTATTAGGAATCAATTATTATCGCCCAAGAAGAGTCAAGGCCAAAGAGTGTGTGCCTAATCCGCAAGGTGTTTTTTCACCGGAATGGTTCTTTGATGAATATGTAATGCCAGGTAGGCGCATGAACACTTCTCGAGGGATTGAAATTTACCCTAAAGGAATGTATGATATTGCGAAAAAAATTCAGACAGAATATGGAAATATTGATTGGTTTGTTTCTGAAAACGGTATTGGAATCGAAGGCGAAGAAGCATTTATTAAAGATGGATTGGTGCAGGATGACTATCGTATCGACTTTTTGAAAGAGCATTTGACGTATTTAAATCAAGCAATGAGTGAAGGAAGTAACTGTTTAGGCTATCATATGTGGACGTTTGTAGATTGTTGGTCATGGGGAAATGCGTATAAAAACCGTTATGGTTTTTATCGGTTAGATCTTGAGACAGGAGCAAAGACAGTCAAAAAATCTGGTTTATGGTTTAAAGAGTTGATTGAAAATAATGGCTTTGATTAAAGGAAGGATGAGTGATTTTTATGATGAAAACACTGGATAATTTAGCGATGAAGCTATTACCGATTGCAAATGCGATCGGTAATCAGAGGCATTTACAAGCGATTAGAAATGGTCTGATCTCGATTTTACCCTTAACGATCGTTGGCTCATTTTTCACGATTTTGCTGAATCTGCCAATTCCCGGATATTCTGAAATGATTGCGCCTTATTTAGCAGCATTAGATGTCCCGTTTCGGTTTACGGTTGGGTTGATGTCGTTGTATGCAGCATTTACGATCGGTTCATTTCTTGGTAATACGTATAAATTAGATAAGATCACAAGTGGCTTTCTTTCGATGCTGGCGACGCTTTTGATGGTTATGCCAGTCAATCTTCAAGAAGGGGTAGACGTCGCCGGAAATGCTGTAACAAGCGGTCGTTATATCCCAATTACTCCACTTGGTTCGCAAGGGTTGTTTGGTGCAATCGTTGCAGCGCTGATTTCCGTTGAGATTTATCGTTTTACGAAGGAAAAGAAGCTGGAAATCAAGATGCCAGAAGGGGTTCCTCCTGTAGTTGGGGAATCATTTGCCGCATTACTCCCAACGTTGTTAGTGATTTTGGTTTTCTGGATCCCACGTCACTTCTTTAACGTTAATTTAAATGATCTATTAAGTGTGGCGATTTCACCTTTGAAAGTCTTTTTGACAGGCAATAATATTTTTGGCGGTATTATCACTCAATTTATGATTTGTTTATTCTGGGCCCTTGGGATTCATGGGCATGCTGTTTTAGGACCGATCATTCGTCCGTTTTGGGATCAAGCAATCATCGAAAACGCAGAGTTATTCCAAAATGGGACGAGTGCGTTTCAGTTACCCAATATTTTTACAGAACAATTTTATCAATGGTATGCGCAAATGGGCGGAACTGGCGCAACGTTAGCACTTGTTTTCTTATTCTTGTTCTCTAAATCAAAATATTTGAAACAGTTAGGTAAATTATCGATTTTACCAGGGATTTTCAATATCAATGAGCCAGTGATTTTCGGAACACCGATCGTGATGAATCCATTACTGGCAATTCCGTTTATCACGGTGCCGATCGTGAATACGATTTTGGTTTATATTGTGACTGCTCTTGCTGGATGCCTAAAATGATGGTGAAGCCGCCGTTTTCGATTCCAGCACCTTTAGGAGCGTTGATTACCTCTAATTGGAACTGGGTAGCGTGTGTGATGGTTTTTGTCTGTTTTGCCGTATCTTTGGCCATTTATTACCCGTTCTTCAAGATGTTTGAAAAAATTCAAATAGAGCAAGAACAACAGGTTGAACAAGAAGAGTCAGTTGCTGTAAGTGAATAGGTTTGACGCAAGGATTGGAGGGAGAAGCGATGATTTATGTTATGAGTGGCGCGATTATAGTTGCTACACATTATTTATTGAAAGAAAATCAATGGTTACTTAAAAATAAACTGTGGCAATTGATTCTGGGCGCTATTTTACTCAATGGGATTGCGATTGTAGTAAGTACTTGGATCGGTTCGCTATTTCCAGTTATCGGCACAACTTTGGTGTGCGCAACCATGCTTCAAATCAAATACACGCATCAAATAGCTAGCCAACGGTTAGGGTAAAAAAGTGGGAGGAAAATGTTTATTTACGAAGTGGCTGGTCTGATTCCTTTGATATGGTAGAATGAGGATATAATAACCAAGGAGAATGTACTTAAGATGAATAGATATATATCATTGTTAAGAGGGATCAATGTAAGTGGGAAAAATAAGATACCCATGCCACAATTAAAAATAATTTTTGAAGAACTTGGTTTTTCTAATGTTTCTACCTATATCAATAGCGGAAATGTGCTCTTTAATAGTGCGCGTGCAGACAAAGAAGAGCTAGTGACAGAAATAAAAAAAGCGATACAAGATACTTTTCAGTTGGAGATACCCGTAGTCGTCGTAACTTCAGAAGAACTGCAAGATACTTTCAACAATGCACCTGACTGGTGGAATACGGATAATAAAGAAGTCTACCACAATACAATTTTTATGGTTTCTCCGACTACTGTAGCAGAAGTAGTTCAAGTAATGGGAGAACCCAAACCAGAATATGAGAAAATACATTTTTATAATAATGTTATATTTTGGTCGGCTAATCTGAAGAATTTTTCTAAAGCCAGATGGTCTAAACTTGCAAGTTCATCGGTAAATAATAAAGTGACGGTCAGAAATGCCAATACAGTCAAGAAACTTGTTGAGTTGGCGAAGGCTTGATTACTTTAGTTTTAAGTCTACATCATTTTTATTATTGTTTATCAAAAATAAGAAACCCGAAGCAAAACTGATTATTAGTTTTGTTTCGGGTCTTTTTTCATGTCTATTTCATTTTCTTTATCTTTCAATGCATCCTCAATTTCTTTATGCAAGAAATAAGAGATCACCGTTCGAATCACGACTAGAATCGCTAGTTTTAAAATATCTTGAAAGGTCGGCTTAATGATTGATTCAATGATATCTGCGGCAATCAGAATTTCCAAACTTAGTAGAATATAGCTACCTAAAAAACTTTTAATAAAATTATTCTGTCGAGCCATGACAACACGATTTCGATCCGTACGCTCACTTTTCAAAAAATCGATGCCAGCCATAATAACGCCCCAAATCAAAACAACAATGGAAAAAATATTCAACGCTAAAATGAAGAGATCAAAAAACGGAATCAGGTTGTCCATGATGTTTTGGGCTAAATCATGCATCTAGTCTACCTCCTTTTGCGTTACTTTAGTGGTTTTACCAAGTATTTATTTTACGGGATTGATTTTTTTGCAGCCACTAACAACATCATTGGTCGGCGAAGTTCCTGACGCATTTCAGCACTTGCTTCCAACAGTTCTGGCGCAGGCATTGGTTCTACTAAGCGGGTAATTTGAAAGCCGTTTGTTAATAGTCCATCTAAATAGGTCGTTAAGGTTTTATGATATTTCATCACTGTCTCACCTAAGAACATTGTTTCGCGAATACTTTCATCAAAGTAGCGATCCACTGGCCAATAGATGGGTTCACCTTTTTGATCATAGATCCAGTCTTCGGTTCCTTGTGCTGTAAAAATCGGATGCTCTGTTGAAAAGACAAAAACACCGCCAGCATTTAAGCAATGATTGACCTTTTTAGCGATTTCGTCAAATGAAGGAACGTAATGAAGCGCCAACGAACTGATAACAATATCAAAGGTTTCTCCTAAGCCGTCAATTTCTTCCATGCCCATTAAATGATAACTAATTTTTGGAGAATCTGTCATGTCTTTGGCTTTCTCGATCATTTTTTCAGATAAATCGATTCCAATGACCTTTTCAGCACCATTTTCAACGGCGTAACGACAATGCCAACCGTAGCCGCAACCGAGATCTAAAACGGTTTTTCCTTTAAAGTCAGGTAATAGTTTCTTTAGCTCATGCCATTCACCAGCTGCTTCAAGCCCTTTTTTAGAACGATCCATTTGGCTGTATGCCTCGAAAAAGTTAGGGTTATCATATTCGTTTTTCATCATTAATCTCCTTTTAAGGAACGTACTTTCTGTCTTTTTTATTGTATCAGATTGTTGGGAGAATACCCATAAAAGAGCATTTAAACAAGTAATTGGGAGTTATATAAAACGGTTAGGTCAAAGAATCACTTTCAAGGGATTTACAGAAAAGTGTGACCATGATTGCTTAGAACAAGACTGGCTTTTTCTTTATCTTTATTTTTTATTAAAAGATAGTCTGTGTTATAAGTAGATAAAGCAAAAATTGAAATCTGATTTTCAGCTAATGGATTGGCCAATTGAGTTAAAATACCTACTAAAGAAAAATCTAATTCGCCAACGATTTGAATAATGACCCAATCCTCATCAACAGAAATAGCTTGCTCTGTCGGCAATGTGTTCGTCGGTGCAATGATGGAACACTCGTCTTCTGTATAGGTGATACTTTTGAATGCTTTTATCTCATGAAATAATGTAGGAATTTCGGAATGAGCTGGAAATTTCATGATAGTATAATTTATTTTGTCTAGTAGCTTTAATTGCATAGTGTGTCCTCCATAAATCAAATTGGGATCTGTAAATACACTTGGGAACCGTGGGTAAGTGAGTCATTTCCAGTATCTTTAAAACCGGCGTCTATGCGCAAGGCTTGTGTGAATGCTTTGTCTTCATTCACAACGATTATAAGCTGCTCGATCGTTGTAAAATGTTGGCGAATGAAGTCCGGTAGTAATTGGACAGCCTGTTTGACATAGCCGTTCCTTAAATGTCGGTAATCAGTTGAAAGATCCTGCACTAATAAGCTTTTTTTATTATCAGAGTAGGAAATATCATTTTTTGTTTCATAAAATGTCATGAATGCAACTAAATACTCGCCTTCAAATACAAGAACAGCATGACGCTTAGGGTCTCTTTTAGTTAAAGCTAGCGCTATTTTTGGTTCACGGACGTAGCGAAGTTTTCTTTCTGATAAGCAATAATTATCGATATGTGTTTGGTGTGTGTCATCATACATTGCTAGATACATGACGTCTCCTCCTACCTTGTTTCACGTGTATATGTGCGTTGGGAAAATAACAAAACAATGATATATATAGTATAACTTGTTTGAGAGTTCTTGTGCAGTGGCTTTACAGTATTATTTTCATTGGAGTGAAAATAATCCCATCAATTTCTTGTTGATCATCTGTTGGAATAAAACCGAGATGTTTATAAGCATTAAAAGCATACGGGGAAGAGTTCACGGTTAGTTCAGTAACCTTGTGGACGGTTTGGCAATAGGTAATTACCGTTTCCAGCAGCTGACGGGCGATCCCTTGTCTATGAAAGCTTTTGTCTACAAAAAGCAAGGATAGGTGATTTGGTAAGCGTAATGCAATCATTCCTGTTAGGTTTGTTCTATCGGAAAAATAGGCCCAGATCATTAATTCGTGCTTAGCTATTTGCTGATTGATGGTATCAAAAGAGATAAATTGATTAAAATGTTCGATGCCTTCATTAGAGTAGTCAGGTGCTTCAAATTCCTGGAAAACGTCTTTGGTAAGTGCAAGGGCCTCTTTAAGCTCGGACTCATTTGTTCCTGAGAGCTGTTTGATCAAGTGATTCATCGTAGTAACTTCTCCTTTTTAAATTAATAGTAGCATAGATTAAGTGAAACATAGTGCAAAATTGGCAAAATTCCTATCGAGTAGACCATAATAAGTGTCCATGTTTAGATAAAAAAGGGAACTGAGCCAATAACTCAAAGAGTCATGGCTCAGTTCCCTAAAAGACAGATAAACGGGGATGCTTCTATCCCAATCTCGCCTTTTTATTGAATAAGTCGTTTATCATTTTTAGATAAAGTACTTACTTTTTTTATATGTTCAACAGTGATCATCCGGATTTGTTGACTGTCTTCTTGCAACCTTAGCATAATTGAATCGCCTATACTTTTGGAAACGATCCATCCAGAAACTGTTTCAAATTTTTGAGAAGTCGGCACTTCTTTTAATTGTAGAACAACTAAACTTTTTTGAGCGGAGGCAACTTGTAATTTGTTAAGAATTTCTTCACGCTCTTTATTCTTACTCTGCTTATCTTTAGAGTCCTCTAAAAATGCCGAAAAGAAACTT
Source organism: Enterococcus crotali (assembly GCF_000633635.1). Taxonomy (GTDB): domain Bacteria; phylum Bacillota; class Bacilli; order Lactobacillales; family Enterococcaceae; genus Enterococcus_L; species Enterococcus_L crotali. The sequence continues at coordinate 200,216 of NZ_AYPQ01000004.1, forward strand.
TGGGAAGATTGGCTGATCAATTTTGAAATGCTTTTCATTGTTGATTTGTGGTCATTATCCATTCTTCTACCTCCTTCACGAATTTACTGTTACTATCAGACTCTGAACAATCAGATACTATCATTCTACCTAAAAAAGAAGAATAGTTCAAGAAAATATGTTCGTAATAAATGTATAAATAATTATTCCTACTTGCTTTTTTTGTTAGATTCAGTAATATAAGAAGTACCGATTACTATCTAAGTAATGAATTTGAAAGTGAAGATCGACAAAAGCTTTCAACTTAAAGAGGGAGATACCAATGAAACAAAAACAAACAAAAAAATCTAGCATGTATATTATAGCATTATTAGTAGTAACAACATTTGCAGGAGCACTTTTAGCAAAAATAGCCCCGATGGAAGAAGGCCATGGTTTTTCAGCATTATTCGATGATGGAAAGGCCGATGAAGTAAAAATAGCTGAAACAAGTGAAAGTAAAAAAGAGCCAGAAAAAGTTAAAAAGCTGACCTATACGGAACAGATCAATCAAGATATGAGCCAAAGCAAGTTTACAAACAGAATGCCAATCAACCTATTGTTGCAAACGGATGAAAGGTGGAAAGCAACACCATATGGTACAGGGAATCCAGATGGCAATACCTTAGAAATCAATGGCTGTGCGATCCTTTCTTTAGCGATGGTATCCTCTTACTTGGATAATCAAACCTATACACCACAGGATATCCTTAACTGGTCAAACAATGATTACTTTGTAGAAGGTGAAGGAACTGCGTGGTCAGTGTTCTCTGATTTTGCTACGGTAAAGGGCTATCAATTTGAAGACCTTGAAACAAATATCGCTGCTGTAGAAGAACATCTAAAACAAAAACATCCTGTGATCATCTCGGTGAATCCTGGTTTATTTACGGAAACAGGACATATTATGGTACTTAGCGGTACAAATAATGGGAAATTCTGGGTGAATGATCCGAATGACTCTGAGACAAAAGGGCATTCGAAAAAAGAGTTTACTGCCGAGGAGTTAATGAATGAAGCAGCGAACTTTTGGGCGATATATAAGTAAGCGGAGAAAAAGTGAGCAAAGCTGACCTTTATTTGAGGTCGGCTTTTTTTGTTGCTTGACGAAAAGAAAACGTTTTAATTATTTGCTTCAAACGTATTGACATGGGATGGTTCCCACAGTATACAATTATAGTATAAAAAGGAAGTGGAGTGAACCAGATGAAAATTATTATTGAAAAAAACTTTGAAGCAATGAGTGAAACAACTAAAAATATTTTATTCGGTCATATGAGTCAGGATAAACGTGTCAATTTATCGATTACAGCAGGCAATACTCCTGTTGGTGTTTATAAAAAATTGGTGGAGATCGTAAAAGATTCACCTGATTATGCAAATGTTCATTATTATAATTTTGATGAAATTCCTGTAGCAAATCAAGCGGAAGGGATAACGATCACTGATTTGCGAAAATTATACTTAACGCCTGCTAATATCAATGAAGCCAATATTCATCCATTAACTGTGGAAAATTATGCTGAGCAAGACAAACGTTTGGCAATAGATGGCGGCTTAGATGCGATGTTGATCGGTTTGGGCGGAGACGGACACTTCTGTGGGAATATGCCGACAACAACAAGTTTTGAAAATTTAACGTATAAGATAAAAGTCACTGGGGAAGAGCCATGGTTTGTACCAGATATGATGGAAAAGGGTCTGGAATTTGTTACGATGGGACCAGTTAGTGTGATGCGAGTGAAACATTTGATTTTGATCGTTAATGGTGAGAAAAAAGCTGAAATGGTAAAAAATGTATTGCAAGGGCCGATAACAGAAGAATATCCAGCGTCTATTTTACAGCTTCATCCGAACTTGACGGTTATTTTGGATGAAGAGGCTGCAAGTAAATTAGAAAAATAAGATAGTAAGATGAAGCTGTGGTAGGAGTGTCTAACTACGGGAACCAAGTAGAGACTACGCAATAAATAAGAAGGAATTACTCCTACCGTATATTGAAAGTTCAAGTGTCTGGGATGTAACTCATAGAGTTATGTCTAAGGCGCTTCTTTTTTTACTAGATTTACAAACGTACGTTCTCGTGTTATTCTTATATAAAACAAATAAGAGTGAGGTAGAGTATGGAAAAAGTACGTTGTGATTGGGCTAAGGGAAACGAATTAGAAGAAAAATACCACGATGAAGAGTGGGGGACAGCAGAGCATGAGGACCAGAAGCTATTTGAAATGTTGATTCTGGAAAGTATGCAAGCAGGATTGAGTTGGTCAACGATCCTTAAAAAGAGGGAAACATTGACTAGCGCATATGATCAATTTGACTATGTCAAGATTGCTGAATATACACAAGAGAAGATCGATTCTTTACTAGAAGACCCAGGAATCATTAGAAACAAGCTGAAAGTCAATGCAACGATCAATAATGCACAGGTGTTTATGAAGATTCAAGAGGAATATGGTAGTTTTGATCGATTTATCTGGGCATATGTAGACGGAAAACCAATTAAAAATCGCTGGAAAGATATCAAAGATGTACCAGCTTCTACAGCATTATCTGATAAAATAAGCAAAGACTTAAAGAAAAAAGGGTTTAAGTTCTTAGGTACAACAACAGTTTATGCGTTCATGCAAGCAACAGGTATGGTAGATGACCATTTGCAGCATTGTTTCAAGAGTCAAGTGAGCTAAAAAACTGCTAGAGCAAAAAATAGTGAAAAGTGATTTTATAAATAGAATAGGATAGATCAAAGCTTTCCAATCATGACCGTTTTGATTTATCCTATTCGCATTGACTCTTATTAATTAGTAGATATATGAAGTATTTCATACAAGGAAGCATCCTGTGGGTGTGGTTTTTCAGTGTAAAATCCAAAGACTACTGCTTGCCATTTATCTGGATTATAAACGATGAGCTTTCCAACACTATTTTCTGGTAAGGTTGCGTGCCTACTGATTAACTCCTTTGGTATCTGCAGTAATGATGTGCTTTCTTTGATTGCAATAGTTTTTTCCAGTAAGTAGCAGGCATCTGAGAATGGATCTTCTATATTTAAAGTTAGAGGAATGCCGATTTGAATGGTTTGCCAACCAAAATCGTGAACGATATTGTCGTAAAATCCTTCAAAAATAAATTGATTCATTCCTTCAGAATCGTTCCACACATACAATGGAGCGTATGAATTAGAAACTGCCCCTTGTACTTTTTCTGAAATAAGATAAGCTTTAAAGAGTAGACCTTGGAAATGATCTGTTTTAGTTCCATTTTCTTTGACTCGTTTTCTAATCAGTGACATATCATAATCATCTGGTAAAATTATTTTATATTGCATGGCATTCATTTGAATCAGCTCCTATTCTTGATAAACTCAGTATATTCTTTTCAAAAAGTATTGCATAATACTAAAAAATGATATATGGTATCACTAATTGTGATAGCAAGAAATGGGTGGGAAGATGGAACTGAATGATTTAAGAATCTTTCGATGTGTAACAGCTGTAGGTTCAATGTCAGAAGCTGCCAGAGTGATGGGATATGCTCAATCCAATATAACGGAACGAATTAGGTTACTGGAGCAAGAGCTAACAGTGAGTCTTTTTGAACGGACGAATCGAGGCGTTATACTGCTTCCAGAGGGTGAAAAATTATTGGAGTACGCAACTGTAATTTTAGCCCACGTTGATAAAATCGAAGCGCATTATAAAAATTTACCGATCAGAATTGGCTGTACCCAAACAATTGCTTCTAACTATTTTGATTTGATCGATGTGATCAATTATCAACCTGCGATCGAATTGCAGATTGATAGGACCGATCGATTAGAAGCGATGTATGGAAAAAAAGAAATTGATCTATTCATTACGAATAAAATGACTTCTCTTAACAAAGACGTTTTACTTAATGAAACCGTTGGTTGGCTGTCTGCAGCAGGTGTACAAGAGGTTTACCTGATCAGCCGAGATAAAGAATGTCCTTATAGAAAGATGATGCTGTCTTTAATCAATCCGCCGACATGTAAAATTGTTGAAGTTGATTCTATTTACTTGATGATCGACCTGATTAAAAAAGGAGCAGGCCGATCCATTTTACCCAAGCGTTTCTCTCAGGAGGAACGGAATCAGTCGTTGCTTTTCGAAGAAATAGAAGAGCAAGTTCCTATCTATATCGTTGGAAATGAAAGGAATAAGCAAGATGTTCTTTTATTTTTAGAGCAGAGCAGCGGTTTGAGATAGAGAGGATTTGATTTGTATGAGTTATATTTATAAAGATATCAATGCAAACTATGAGAAATTGTCAGAAGCCGAACAGGAAGTTATTGATTTTATTTTGAAATTTGAAGATATTGAACGCTTAAAGTTAAAAGATATTAAAGATGAGTTATTCGTTTCAAATGCTACGATCATTCGGGCATGTAAAAAGTTGAATTATGCAACATTTAATGAATTAAAATATGCGTTTGTTTTATCAAGAAAAGAACGACAGGGTGCTGATTCGGTAGAACCTGACTTTTTTCGGATTTTGGAGAATATAAAAAAAGATACATTAACGACATTGAAGTTGATTGATGAAAAAAAAGTCGACGAAATATGCAGTTGTTTGATCAATGCAAGACGTATTTTTTGTGTTGGGACAGGCTCGAGTGCTTTAGCAGCCGCTGAGTTTAACCATAAATTAAAATTGATTGATCTTTGGAGCAACGATTATTTGGATAGATTTTCAATTGAACGGGTTTCCCAAATCAGCACGAATCAAGATGTTATCATTATGTTTTCATTGAGTGGTCAAGTGGATGAAATCAATGAACTCATGATTAAAGCAAAAGGTAATGGGACAACGATTATTGCAATCACCAATATGTCCGCTAATCGCCTAAAATCAATCAGTACATACTTTCTATTGACTTATAGCAGCCCTAGTAATCGTAAGAAGCTTCGATCAAGATTGATGCTTTACGTGATGAGTACGTTGATTTATGAAAAGCTACTTGCGAAACTATCTATAGGTGACTAAATTTTTACTCGAATAGTATTTTTCACTGTTTATTATTAAAAAAGGCCGAGACAAAAGTGTTTAGCTCCTATCAGTAAGAGGGAGTTGCTTTTGTCTCGCCGTTTATCCGAGTTTAGAGCGCGAAATAAAACTGATCCTTAGTTTTGTCTCGCGCTCTTTCAATTTATTCTATTTTACAGGGCTGTCCCAAGTTTAAACAGTTGTTGTGAGGCGACGCAGAAAAGCTATTCATTACGACCTTATCTAAGTCTAAGTTCAATTTTTATCAAAGTAGTCTTCGTAAACTAACATCAATTTATCAAAACTCTTAGCATCAGGGATCAGCGGAATCACGATGATCGGAATATTATTGATATAGATTTCCGGGATATTGGTTATAATACAATCATAGTCACCAGCTTGTTTTTCCAGTTCTTCTAGCGAATTAATGTGCAGAGGAGTACAAGAAAATCGTCCCCGCAAATAGTAAGTGATACGTTCAGAAAGCATATTCATATAATCCAAACCAGAATTAAATAACAGACCAGCTTTCATGGTTGGACTTGAGTATTCTAAACGATCAAGTAAGTTTGGCCAATTTGTAAATAAAATTGAGATCGCTTCATAAATCATATATTCTTTGTAAGGATTTGAATAAAAAATCGCTTGTAAAGAATGAATCAACTCGATTGGAAAATGACCATAGAGATTTTTGATGCTTGTTAAAAACTCTTTATTTTTATTGTGAAGAATAAATGTCCGTCCGTGTATTTGATAGTCTAAATTATAGAGACGCATGAAAATGTCGTCAAAATTTTGGCACTTACAATCCATTTTCTTTTCAATTTCCAGCAATAGGTTCTCAATTTTTTGATATTTTAAATAAGCATTGCGATCAGACTTTATTAATTCGTGTAACGTATCGATGGAATCGATATATTGATCACTAAAAAATAGATGGAAAAAAGTATTTAAATTAGCTGCGGATAAAGGCAGATGGAACTGACTATAAAATTCATCACAGGCATATGTATCATCGAGTATCGTAAACTCTTTTTCTTGTATGTCATGAAGCTGGTTTTCGCTATTGTGTTTTAATAGATTGATGCCAGTATAGATGTAAAAACGTAAACGATTCAATAGAGCAAAGTCCTGGTTGTAATCTGATTTGTTAGGAATTGCCTGTCTAACGATTTGAAGTCCGACTTTATCTAAAATAGCCAATTGGGCAGGAGTCAAAAGGCTTTCTGCGATCCCGTACTTTTCATAAAAGTAGTGCTGCATAAAATTACAAATACTATGTGGATCACCGACCAGTTGCATCTTTTTTAAATTGATCGTAAAACCTTCCATTTGAAGCAGTTGATTTACCCTAAGAACAATTCGTTTGATTGTAGAAACACTTATGTAAAGATCATCTGCTAAATCAATGATGGTAGAAAAATTATGTAAGAAAATTTTTTCGATTAACTGAAATTCAACACTATTCTTTATGAATTTTTGGTAAAAACTAGTTTTGCAGAAACCAAAGTTAGTTGTTAAGCGAATGCCGTATTTTTTCGAGGATTCGATTGTGGCAGGTGCCAGCAATGTCTCCAATTCAATGATATCTGATTTCAGTGTTTTGACAGGTACGCCTAAAGACTCTGATGCCGTAGGAAAAGGGACCCAATCACTATCGGCTAAAAGCTCCATTATTTCTAATTGACGTTTAGATCGGGAGGATAGGATTTCTTTCATAGTATCAACGCTTTCTTTTTTTTATGTTTTTTTTATATTTGTTCAACTTATTGTAAAATAAATTTCAATCTATTTTCTATTCTAACTTGAAATGAGCTACTTTGTCCATATATCAATGAATAAAAAAACCTCCTTTTTTGAAAAAAATTTAAATGTATAGACCAAATTTTTCTTTTTAATAGAAAAATTTGACCTTTTAAAGTTCTTTTTTTAAATAACAATTGTGATAATTGGCACAAGCTGTTTATACATAGTTTTTATTTTGCTGCAATTGTTCATTTCAATCAAGTATGCCTTTTTTTTTACCATAAATGACCCTTATTTTTCTTACATTACGTTTAAACTAATGTTAAGCCAGTTGAAGGCAAACGTGTGAATGGAGGAGAATTATGAAGAAAAAATTATTAGGATTAGCATTGGTATCAACAGTAATAATCGGAGGTGCAGGTTTACTTAGTGCGGATGAAGCAAATGCGCATGGATATGTAGAAAAACCAGCAGCTCGTGGTTATCAGGGATCATTAGATAAAAATACAATGGGCTGGACAGCCGCTATGGAGAAGTACGGAATGGTTATTACGAATCCGCAATCTCTAGAATTTGACAAAGGATTTCCTCAAGCAGGGCCGGCAGATGGCAAAATCGCCTCAGCAGAAGGTGGTAAAGGTCAAATTACAGATTCAGTAATGGACAGTACGGGTGTTGATCGTTGGACAAAACAAGAAATCAAAACAGGATTAAATACATTTTCTTGGCACTATACGGCACCACATAGCACAACTAAATGGCATTACTATATGACAAAAGTTGGCTGGAATCCAGAAAAACCATTAGCGCGAGCTGATTTTGATTTTCTTGGTGAAGTGAAGCATGATGGGTCGGCCGCTTCAAATAACAAGTCACATCAAATCGTTGTACCAGAAAATCGTTTAGGCTATCATGTGATCTTAGCTGTTTGGGATGTTGCGGATACAACAAACGCCTTTTACAATGTCATTGATGTTAATGTAAACGGTAGTGGAGAAATCATTCCGCCAGTTGAAGAAGCTCCGGCTAAACCGACAAATCTCAAAGTATCAGAAGTCACAACTTCTTCGCTTAAATTAACGTGGGATAAAGTTGCCAATGTAAAAGAATACAATGTTTATCGTGATGGCAAAAAAGTTACGACGATCAGCGGTACACAATTTAATGATGCGAACTTAGTAGAAAATACAACGTACTCTTACCAAGTAGAAGCAGTTGGAACGAATGGTAAAATCTCTGAAAAGAGTGCTGCAGTAAAAGCAACAACACAATCATCAGCAGTAGAAGATAACCAAAAACCAACAGCACCTACGAACGTTCATTCAATGGGAACAACAGAAAATACAGTTGATTTAATGTGGACAAAATCAACACACTTTTTAGGCGTTAAAAATTATGAAGTCTATCGTGATGGCAAAAAAATTGGGACAACTGAAAAAACAAGTTTCAAAGATACTGGCTTAAAAGCGGATACAACATACAACTACACAGTGAAAGCCGTTAGCGTTGGCGGTAATGTTTCAGAAACGAGCGCAGCATTTTCTGTGAAGACAAATGAAGCACCAAGTGTTCATTCTACATGGGATGCTGACAAAGTTTATAACTATGGCGATAAAGTGATCTTCGATGATTTAGAGTATGAAGCAAAATGGTGGACCAAAGGGGATCGTCCAGATCAATCAGATGTTTGGAAACTACTATCAAATAAAGCGGTAAACTGGGAAACAAGCAAAGCATATAGTGGTGGCGATACAGTGACTTTCCAAGGGAATACGTATAAAGCAAAATGGTGGACACAAGGCAACGAGCCGACAACCTCAAGCGTTTGGGAATTGATTTAAATAACAGAACGCTGCTTAAACGACATAGTAACAAGTAAAAAGTAACAACGACATAGAACATAAAGAGACACCAGAGAAGATGTAAGGCATCTGATCTGGTGCTTCTTTTTTATAGATTTTGAATATGTGTATGTTTAAATTCGTCCGGGTATTTAAGTCCATAACCCATTGTTCGATCCATGAGAACGTGAGCAAACCATACAATCGCGATTGCTAACAAAAGGGAAGTATGAGTAAATAGATAAATGAAGCTAAGTAAGGCTGGGAAAACCAAATTATGACCTACATTATAAATTTTAGCGCCAACGGTTGGATTTTTTAAGTATCCCACCATTGTAACATCTGGTAATAAGAGAAAAAGAAAGAAATAGAGAATAGGAAAGCCTAGTTTAATATACAAGGTCAGTGCTAAAAGGAAGAGTGCACCGTTTTCTATTTGTAAGATTGTTTTGTTTGTCATGTTTTTATCTCCTTTAATCCATAGTTGGACAATTGGTCGATCAAAGCGAATAACTCCGCTTGATTTTCTATATAATTATTATCTTTGATCGTGTTATTTAGCTTAACTAATAACTTGTGTGATACTTCGTAAAAAGCAATTTTTTGTTCAATGTAGTTGATTTTATTCTTTAAAAAATCGGTAGAGTCGTTGTTGCATTGGGTGGAAGTAGGTTGTCTTTTTAGTTCGAGTACATAACTGATTTCTTTTATTGAAAAGTCCAACTCTTTTAAGGCTAAGATGATTGATAGGTCTCGTTGATCCGTTTCTGTAAATTTTCGATAGCCGTTTGTTTGTCGTTTAGGTTGTAGCAAGCCTGAACGTTCGTAGAAGCGAATTGCGTCAGTTGATAGATTGAACTGTTGGGCGAATGTGGTTATTTTCATGGATGTTCCCTCCTGTGATCGTTAGTATAACACTGGACATAACTCCAAGGTCAAGGATAAAATTGTCATGTTTAACAGAAATGAAATTATGACCAATAAACCCAAGTTGCTGACTGGATAATCAACAACTTGGGTTCGAGAATAATATAGAATCTATTTAGATTTGATAACTGGCAGCCAAACTTCAAAGCTAGCGTTGCTTGGATCAGCGTCAAGGTAAAGTTCGATATCAGGACCATTAGCGTACTCATACCCAGAACTTGGCAGCCACTCTGTGACAATTTGCTTTTCCAATTCTTGGATGGCGTGCGGCATTGCGCCTTGACCAGAAAAAATGGCCCACGTAAATGCTGGTATAGTGTATTCTTCAAACATTTCCGGTAAGATTTGGTCACTAGCAACAGCAATATAATAAGAGGTTTCTTGGCTGTTTGAAAAATCATCTTTGTCCGCAGGATCAGCTTCAAAGCCAATACTGATGCCCATTACGCCTTTTGGTTCTTGAGTCATTAATGGTATCAATTGATTCAGTGTACCGTCCATGCCGATTTGCTGCCAAAATAGTGGGATTTCCTTAAAGTTATCCTCAATGTCTGCAGACAAGGCTTTTTTTGCTCCGATGATCCGAAAAGCTTTCTTTGTTTCAATGCGATATTCCATTTCTACATCTCCTTTGATCGTGATGTGGAACTTGATCCTAGGATATGAGGTTAGCAGGCTGCCTTCTTGTTGAGCCTGAGAAGGTGTGATTCCGTGTTGGTTTTTAAACGCACGGGTAAATGAATTTGGTGATTCATACCCGTATTTAACGGCGACATCGATCACTTTTTCGCCTTGCTGCAATTCAACGCCAGCCAAAGATAATTTTCTGCGTCGAATATAAACCGCTAAGGGGACTCCAACCATATAAGAGAAAATACGTTGGTAGTGATAAGTAGAGCAGCAGGCGATAGTGGCTAAATGGTCAAAATCGATTTCGTCTGTTAATTGTTGTTCGATGTAGTCTAATGAATTTTCCAGTCTCGTAACCCATTCCATGATATGATCAACTCCTGATTTCATTTTATAATGATTAAATCAAGTGTACCTCACTTTCTCTGCCCGAAAAAGAGTGGAAGGAAAAATTTATTGGATACTTGACTTTCAAGTGCAGTGAAAGGTTTATACTATAAAAAAGGCGGTGAACAAATGAAATACAAAATCAATGAGTTTTCAAAAATGACAGCTATTCCAAAATCGACCTTGCGTTATTACGATCGAGAAGGATTGTTGATTCCGTCATTAAGAGATCAAGAGAATGGCTATCGGTATTATGACGAAGCGGATTTTAAATTAGCGAATCAGCTAACGTTATTAAGAAATAGTGATTTCTCGATTTCAGAGATCAAAGAAGTGTTGCGTGGTGTGGAAGAAGATGGGGATTTAGCCTATTATTTACTTGAAAAAAAGACTTTTATTTTAGAAGAAATACAAGAAAAAAAGCGATTGATGAAAAAGATCGATCAAATGATAACGCTAAGAGAAACTGATTTTTTTGAGCAAGAATATAACGTTGAACTACATACCAAATCAGCACAAAGAGTAATTACTAGGAAATGTACTTGTGCATTTGATCAGATGGGTCTGGAAGTGAATTATCTGTATCAAGCGGCTAAAGACGCTGTTGCTGGTGAGCTATTCACAAGTCAACGTGAGATGTTGGATGAGAAAATACAATATGAAATCGTTTTGCCTGTCAATCGGTTTATTGAGAGCAAGCATGTAGAAAATGAAGTTTTTCCTGAAATGGTAGGACTTCGAACGTTTCATTATGGTGCGTATCAAGAGATTGGGCAGGCGTATAAAATATTGATCGATCATGTGGAGCAAAATCAGTTGGAGACAGATTTTGCATTCATCAATACGTTTATTAAAGGTAGTGGTAAAAAATTCAAAGGAAATCAGGCAAAATATATCACAGAAATTTTTTTACCTATCAAATAGTGTAGCTAGTTTGGCAGATTTAGTGTTTAAAATAAGGAGGAGAGATTCATGAAATTCGAATGGAGAAAACAAGAGAAAGAACTGTATTTACCGAAAGAGAAACCAATGGAGATTAAGGTCCCAAAACAGAAATTTTATACGCTATCTGGACAGGGGGATCCAAATGAGCAACAATTTTCAGAAGAAGTCAGTGCTTTGTATGCGATGGCTTATGGAATAAGAATGTCGGTTAAGAAAGGCTTGATCGGTAAGGAGCCTTTTGAATATACCGTCTATCCATTAGAAGGAGTTTGGACATTATCAGATGAAGCAGTAGCAGCTGGGCGAGCCTTTGATAAGGCAGATTTAGTCTATAAGATTATGATCCGTCAACCTGATTTCATTACAGAGGAGATGGCACTTGCTAACTTAGAGCAAGTGGCTAAAAAGAAACCAAATTCGAATAACCAAAACATAAACTTTGAAACGATCGAAGAGGGAAACTGCGTACAAATGCTACATGTAGGTCCGTATAGTGAGGAAGGCAAAACATTTGAAGTAATGAAACGCTATTGTGAAGAACATCAATTGAGTAGAAAGACATTTGCTCATAGAGAAATTTATCTTTCTGATGTGAGGAAAATAGCGCCTGAAAAAATGAAAACAGTACTACGTTATTCTGTTAAATCATTAGTATAAAAAGGGTGTGGACAAAACTAAAAATCAGTTTTGATATCCGCTCTAAAACCGAATAAACGGCGAGAAAAAAGCAGCTCTTTCGGAAATAAGCTGGAATTGCTATGAAACACAGCGAAGCATGAGCTGATGTAAAACAGTACCTACTTGGTCACAAAAATTTGAAAAACACCAAGTAGGTATCAATCATCATCAGTTCGTAAAATCACTGTGATTTTTGGCAATTTTCGTAAATTCCCTCTTATTGCTGTAAAAGACAACGAGGTACGAGTTGATGTTGCACAGTACCTACTTGGTTTTCGGAGCTAAACACTTTGTTTAGGTCTCTTTTTAGACTGAATCGGATGATTCTTTAATACTGCCCTTGCGATATACATGAGCCTCATAATCAGAAAGAGTCATATTTTGTGCTAGTGGCATAGTATTCGCTGTTGTGAGGATTTCTTCCCACCTAGAATAGTCCCAGGCATCTGGCAGGGAAATAGTCGTTTGACTTCGATCTAGCTGAACTAACACTAGCCAACACTCGGCTTCTGTTGTACGCGTGTAGGCAAAAATAGATGGGTGCTCAGGGAGCAGTAACTCGAATTTGCCATGAATAAGAGCCTCTGTCTCTTTTCTTAACTGAATTAAGGTTTGATAATGATGGAAAATACTACTGCTTTCAAGATCTTTTTGGGCTGCATTGATCATACGATAGTTGTCATTGACCTGTAACCAAGGCTCGGCTGTTGAAAAACCACCATGTAGAGCATCTTCCATTGGAAAGGGGTTCGGCTATGGTCTCTAGACCAGTTAACCGCAATAGCTAAAGCTTCTGTATCCAGTGTTCCTTGTGCTAATAATGTTTGGTAAAAATGAATCGTATCGGCCGCATTGATTTCTTCGATCGAACTGAACGGGTAATTCGTCATTCCGACTTCTTGGCCTTGATAAATAAAAGGAGTTCCTTTTAATAACAAAAGAACGGTAGCTAAAGCTTTTGCGGACTCTGGAGAATCGTCGCCGTAAACGGATACGCTGCGAGGTGTATCATGATTTTCTAAATATAATGCATTCCAACCGTTATCCGCTAAGCTGGTTTGCCATTGGTTTAACGAGTGTTTTAAATGTGGAATGGAGCCTTTTTGTTGGCCGATTTCACCAATTCGCTCACAGTGCTCCAATTCAAAAATCATATTAAAGTAACCGCGGTCTCCTGTCCAGGCTGCGGCTTCTTGGTGTGGCACGCCACTAGCTTCACCGACAGTCATAATAGCGTATTCGTTAAAAATAGCGTTCAATTCTTTCAAATAAACTTCGATTCCGGCAACATTCATAAACGGTGCCCACTGATTATCTGTGATCTTAAAATTCCAAGGTTCTTTTTGGATATGGCTGATTGCGTCTATCCGAAAACCATCGATCCCGAGGTCTAGCCACCAACGGATCATTTGATAAATTTCTTGTCGTACCTTAGGGTTTTTCCAATTAAGATCAGGCTGTTCTTTAGCAAAAACGTGAAAGTACGATTGTCTTGTTGGTTCATCGTATGTCCAAGTAGAGCCGCCAAAAAAAGATTGCCAGTCGTTAGGGGGCAACTCTTTTGTAGCGTCTGCCCAGTGATAATAGTCACGATAAGGATTATCTAAAGATTTTTTTGATTCTAAGAACCATGGATGCTGATCGCTTGTATGATTGACTACGAGATCCATAATGATTTTCAAATCGAGATGATGTGCTTCGTCCAATAACGCTTGGAAATCCTTCATCGTGCCAAAATCTTCGTGGATTGCTTGGTAATCAGAAATATCATAGCCATTATCGACATTTGGTGATGCATAAATCGGGTTGATCCAAATGAAATCGATTCCTAACTCTTTTAAATAAGGTAACTTTCCCCTGATCCCATTGAGATCACCGATCCCGTCATGATTACTATCTTTAAAACTGCGGGGATAAATCTGATACCCAACCGCATTTTTCCACCAATTTTTTTTATCTACTGTAATTGTTTGTTTTGTTTGCATAGCTGAATTAGGCATTTTTTCCTCCTAAATTTAAAAGCGTAAAAGGCTCGTTTAGCCTCGAAAGAAAAATAGGAAAATCTGAAAGTGGCGCTTTTAGCCGCAGGCAGATTTTATCTTTTTGCCGAGAGGTTAGCCTTTGAAGCTAGACAATTTCACTACAAATGCTTCATAGGGTTCTAATATTCTGTCCGAGAGCTCATCGTAGTCTTTTTCATTATTTGTAATAATCGTTTCAGAGGGGATTTTATCTAATGAAAATCGCTGTTCTTGATCAGAAAAGTTACAAACGATCAGCCAACTTTCACTTTGATAATGGCGATAATAAGCAAATACTTCTTCTGTGGTATTTTCTACTAATTCAAAACTACCCCAAATCATCAACGGATGATTTTTACGAAGTTCAATCAGTTTTTGATAGGTATAAAAGACTGAATTTTTATCTGCTAAAGCCTTGGCAACGTTGATTTGATGATAGTTTTTATTAACAGCAAGCCAAGGAGTGCCCGTTGTAAAACCAGCATTTTTAGTCTCGTCCCACTGCATCGGCGTTCTAGCGTTGTCTCGGCCTTTGGCGTTGATCGATGCTAAAATCTCTGTTTGACTATAGCCTTTTTGAAGTCGATCGGCGTACATATTTTTACTTTCAATATCTTCCGCTTCTGAGATATCTTGAATCACGCGATTAGTCATCCCGATTTCTTCCCCTTGATAAATGTAAGGAGTCCCTTTTAGCATGTGCAATAAAATTGCGAGCATTTTAGCACTTTGTGTACGATAGGTACGGTCATTGCCCCATCTTGAAACGATACGAGGTAGGTCATGATTGTTCCAAAAAAGTGAATTCCACCCTTGGTTACCGAGTTCGGTTTGCCATTTTGAAAATACGTTCTTTAGTTCTTTTATCTGTAACGGTCGTAAATCCCATTTGCTTTTTCCGGGTTGTTCATCTAAGCCGACATGCTCAAATTGAAAGACCATCGAAAGCTCATTTCTTTTAGGGTCAGAATATAATTTAGCAATTTCAGGCGTAGCACCCAAGTTTCGCCCACAGTCAGTAAATCTTTACCACCGAAAGTTTCGGCATTCATTTCTTGTAGATAATCGTGCAGTTTTGGTCCGTTACCAGTGATTTTTTGATCTGGAATTTTCCCGACAAGATCGATGACGTCCATTCGGAATCCGCCAATCCCTTTATCGATCCAAAAATTCATCATATCGTAAATTGCTTTTCGTACCTTTGGGTTTTCCCAATTCAGGTCAGGTTGTTTTTGGCTGAATAAATGTAGATAATATTCGCCTGTAGGTTCGTCTAATTGCCAGGCTGAGCCTAGAAATGTTGATTCTAAGTCATTCGGAATTTTCCCGTCACTGCCATCACGCCAAACGTAGAAATCGCGATAGGGATTATCTTTAGATGAGCGGGATTCGATAAACCAAGGATGTTCATCGCTCGTGTGATTGACCACTAAATCCATGATGATCTTTATCTCTTTTTGCTGTGCTTCATAAATCAGTTGTTCCATATCGGCCATCGTGCCAAATTCCGCCATGATTTGCTCGTAGTCACTAATATCGTAACCATTGTCGTCATTTGGTGAGCGGTAGACAGGGCTAAGCCAGATAGCACTGATCCCTAGTTTTTTCAAGTAGTCTAAACGTTGGATGATCCCAGCGAGATCGCCGATTCCATCACCGTTACTATCTTGAAAGCTCCGTGGATAAACTTGGTATACGACGGCTTCCTGCCACCAATGGTTGTTCGTTTTTAGATGATTCATTTTGTTCAGTCCTTTCCATTGTGTCTACTGATACGGCAAATCCATAAGGTGCCAGTTCAATGATGTTTTTATCTAATGATTGCATTTGTGTAGAGAATAAAACATGTTCTTTTTCAATATAAACAGGTGATTGTCCAGTATTGAAAATACTGCGGATCATTTTTCCTTCATGCTCGTACGCAACATCGAGAATTCCTGTTTGTTCATCGATTTCCTGCCAACGTAGTTTGCCTTCTGATAAGAGCGACTGATGTTCTTTTCTAAAGGCGATCAATGCCTTGACGAGGCGTACATGTCTAAATCTTGTTTGTCGGGTGTCCAAATCATACATTTACGACAATCTGGATCAGCTGCTCCGTCCATAGCGTATTCATCGCCGTAATAAAGACATGGCACGCCTTTTTGCAAGTAAGTGAAGGCTAGAACTTGTTTCATTAGCGCTTTGTTGTTTTGAGCGATCGTCAACAAGCGTGGTGTATCGTGTGAATCTAGTACGTTAAACATGATTTGGTTGGTTTGCTCACGATAGAGCATTAATTGATGGTTTAGTTCAGAAACCATTTTGCTTAATGAAATCGTTCGATAAACAAAGTAAGAAAGGATCGCATCAGTAAAAGCGTAATTCATGACCCCGTGAAATTCATCTCCTTGTAGCCATGCTTGAGAAGAATGCCAAATTTCACCTAAAATATAAATATCCGGTTTGGCTTCTGTACAAACATCATGGAATTTACGCCAAAAGCGATGGTCTACTTCGTTGCTACATCTAAGCGCCAAGCATCAATATCAAATTCTGTGATCCAATAACGAGCAATCTGCAATAGATAGTCTTGTACTTCTTTGTTTGACGTATTTAATTTCGGCATATGTGGTGTAAAGGCAAAAGTATCGTAAGTAATATCCTCTGAGAATTCAAAATTCTCTGTTGGCGTATATGTCACTGGGAATTTATGAATATGGAACCAGTTGGCATAAATAGAATTTTCTCCATTTTTGATCACATCTTGCCATTGAGGCGAGAAGTCACCCATATGGTTGAAAACAGCATCTAGCATGACCCGGATACCTCGTTTATGACATTCCTCAACTACTTTTTTAAAAAGTTCTTTATCTCCAAAAGCCGAATCGATCTCAAAGTAATCGATCGTATCGTATTTATGATTGCTCGCTGCTTGAAATAGTGGACAAAAATAAATACCATTGATCCCAAGATCCACTAAATGATCCAAATGATCTAAGACACCTTGTAAATCACCACCAAAAAAGTCATCACGTCCAGGATGTTCTTTACTGCCCCAAGGTAGAGTCCCTTTTGGATCGTTCTTTGTATCGCCGTTAGCAAAGCGCTCTGGGAAAATTTGGTACCAAATCGTTTCTTTGACCCATTGAGGGGCTTTAAAACGGTCTGCTTCGTGGAAATACGGTAGTTTAAAATAATTAGCAGCTGTTTTTAAAGTGGACTCTTGATAAGGAAAGAATCCATGGTCGCCATAAAATAGAACCGTTCCATCCATACCTTCTATTTTGAATGCATAACTTAGGCGTCTGAATGGAGCCGAAGTCTCAACAGTCCAATAATCATGTGTCGTAGTAGATAAGTATTTTTCCATTGGAATGGTTAAGTTGAACCATTCGCTGTGCTCAAGTTGATACGGATCACCGTTCAACAATTCAACTTTTTTGATATCCCCTCGGCCTGTTCTTAGGCGAATATGCATCTTGTTTGCTGTATATAAATAAGCATATTCACTTTCTGGTTGGTGGTGGATTGCTGCAGTATTCATCTAATTTGTCCCCCTGTGATCAACGTAGTATTTTTTCTAGTGATACGTTTCTAAAAACCACCCATATTATGCCACATAAGAAAAACGTTTTCAATCTATTTTTCGCAATCGATTGCATTTTGTTTCGTCAAAGTGTTTTTTTAGTGCAGAAAGAAGGAAAATCTTATAAACTGTTGCGTTCTAGAAATGAGAAGATTATAATCATTGTTTAATCAACGTTTATATATGTGGATATAGCAATGTTCTTGTTCACCTTTCTTGATTGAAATGAAAGTTTTAAACAAAAATCTTACATTTCTCTTGACAATTTACGCAATCGATTGCACAATGTAGGAGAATAGAACAGCAAATAATTCCTAGGAGGAACAAAAGATGAAAAGAAATATGAAAAAGCTTTTGACATTAGGGGTAACAATGACAGCGGCGGCATTTGCGCTTGCGGCTTGTGGCGGAGGTTCATCAGATAAAAAAGCTTCTGATGGAAATGAAAACGCTTCTATAAAATTGTGGGTGGATGTAGCCTTTGTAGATACGTATAAACCGTTAGTAGAACAATTTGAAAAAGAACACAAAGATTGGAAAGTGACGATCAAACCAAGTGAATCTGCCACAGCCCAAGAAAATCTAAAAAAAGATCCTAGTGCCGCAGCAGATGTTTTCATGATGCCTCATGATCAACTAGGTCAAATGGTAGATGCTGGGATAATTTATGCCAATACAAAATATGAAGATAGCGTTAAAGAAAACAGTACTGAAAGTGCGGTAGAAGCTGCAACGTATGACGGTAAATTATACGGGTACCCATATGGTGTTGAATCGCAAATTTTATACTATAACAAAGAAAAATTAGCCGAAGGTGATGTGAAGAGTTGGGAAACGTTGACGGCTAAAGGTAAATTAGGTGCGAACTTTGGAGAAGCCGGTGCAAACTATATTTTTACACCATTGTTTATGTCAAATGGTGATGAATTATATGGTAAAAATGGAGAAGATATCAAAGGAACAAACTTTAACAATGATAAAGGTGTAGAGGTCTTGAAGTGGATTCGCGCACAAAAAGATAACGCGGGTGTCGTTCAATCAAATGCTGACGCGCTTTCTAATCTAGGAAATGGTAAAATCGATGCCTTCTTATCTGGTCCATGGTCTAAATTGGATGTAGAAAAAGCATTAGGAGATAAGTTTGCGGTAGCGCCTTATCCAACGGTTGATTTAGGCAATGGTCCTGTTCAACAAAAAGCTTTCTTAGGAGTAAAATTATTCGGAGTAAATGCTTCGACGAAAAGCCCTGTAGCAGCAATGGCTTTGGCTGATTTTCTAACGAATAAAGAAAATCAACTAACTGTTTTTGAGAAAAATGGGACAGTACCTGCAAATAAAGAGGCTCAAACAGATAGTAAAGTAACTTCTGATCAAGTAGCAGAAGCGGTTATGACGATGAGTGATGCTGATCATTCAGTGGTGATGCCGAAACTTCCAGCGATGGTTTCTTTCTGGGGACCGGCTGATGCAGTGATCAACGATACGTACAATGGCAAAATTGCTGAAGATCAATACTTACCAAAATTGGATAAATTAGTTCAAGATACTAGTAAATCTGATAAATAATTTATAAAAACTGTCGTAAAAAATAGAGGCAGAGAGATCAGGGGAAGACTTAAAGGGTTTTAACTTGGTTTCTCGAGCCTCTTGATTTCAAAGAAGAACAGGAAGTGAAATGCTATGAAGCTAAAAGCAAAAGCCGATGGGCCGATTTCTTTTAGAGAGATGTTTAAAAAAGGAGACACATCGATCAAGCTTTCTTATATTTTTATGGGAACAGCCAATAGTTTAAATGGACAAATCATCAAAGGGTTGGCATTTTTAGCATTGCAGATAGGGTTTGTGGTGTGGTTGATTGTCAATGGTTTTCATGCATTGTCAATGCTGCAATCGTTGGGAACGAAATCTCAAGGTTGGGTCATGGATGAGTCACTAGGGATAGAAGTGCAACAGCCAGGGGACAATTCAATGTTGCTATTATTGTTTGGGATTGCTGCAATTATTCTTATTTTACTTTTTATTTTTCTATATATCGTAAATCTGAGAAGTGCACGTAAAATTTTTACATTAAAACAAGCTGGGCAGTCGTTGCCGACGTTAAAAGAAGATTTAAATAGTTTGTTGAATGAAAAATTTTATATTACGCTGATGAGTATTCCTTTACTAGGTGTACTAGCATTTACGATTTTACCATTGCTTTATATGATTTCTATTGCGTTTACTAGCTATGATCATAATCATTTGCCGCCTAAAAATTTATTTCATTGGGTCGGTTTTGCAAATTTTAGCAATGTGATTACAGGTGATATCGCTGGAACCTTTTTCCCGGTGCTTACTTGGACCTTGATTTGGGCTGTTTTAGCGACGGCTACGACGTTTTTCTTTGGTATTTTATTAGCGTTATTGATCAATGCAAAAGGAGTAAAAGGAAAAAAAGTATGGCGGACGATCTTTGTGATCACGATGGCGGTTCCGCAATTTGTTAGTTTGTTATTGATGGCGAATTTGTTTAACGGTTCAGGACCAGTCAATGCAATGCTGCAAAATTGGGGCCTGATTGATCAGCCGATTCCGTTTTTGACAGATGCGCTACTTGCGAAAGTCACCGTTATCTTTGTTAATATGTGGGTTGGGATTCCAGTCACGATGTTAGTTGCAACAGGGATTATTACGAATTTACCGACAGATCAGATAGAAGCGGCAGAAATCGATGGTGCGAACAAATTTCAAATTTTTAGAAATATTACCTTCCCGCAAATTTTGTTTGTGATGGCACCTAGTTTGATCCAGCAATTTATTGGGAATATCAATAATTTCAATGTGATCTTCTTGTTAACTGGTGGACAACCGGCGAATAGTAATTTTCACTCTGCAGGTGAGACGGATTTACTAGTAACGTGGCTATATAAATTGACTGTGACAGCCGCCGATTATAATCTCGCCTCTGTGATTGGGATCATTATTTTCGTTCTTTCAGCGGTCTTCTCGCTATTTGCTTATACACGAAGCAGTTCATTTAAAACGGAAGGGGCGTAAACAAGCATATGAAATCGAAAAAAAGAAAGAATTTAGTTTTGCATTATACGTTATTGACGATCTTATCGATCGTCTGGATCTTCCCGATCGTTTGGATTGTTTTGACTAGCTTTAGAAGCGAGGGCGGAGCGTTTGTAACGTATTTTATTCCGAAGCAGTTTACATTTGAAAACTATAAAATGTTGTTGACGAGCTCCACGTATCCTTTTGTGCAATGGTTTTTAAATACGTTGTTTGTAGCAGTTTGCAGTTGTATTTTATCAACATTGATCACAATTGCGATGGCGTATTCTTTGAGTCGTTTGCGTTTTAGAGCCCGTAAACCGTTTTTGAAATTAGCGTTAGTATTGAATATGTTTCCTGGTTTTATGAGTATGATTGCTGTGTATTATATTTTAAAGGCGATGAATTTAACTGGAAGTCTGTTGGCGTTGATTTTGGTTTATTCTTCTGGAGCAGCTCTCGGATTTTATATTGCTAAAGGCTTTTTCGATACGATCCCCATGGCGCTGGATGAATCTGCGATGATCGATGGAGCAAGCAAGTTTGAGATTTTTACGAAAATTACCTTGCCGTTGAGTAAACCGATCATTGTGTATACAGCACTGATGGCCTTTATGGCGCCGTGGATGGATTTCATTTTTGCGAAAATCATTTTAGGCGATAATGTTAATAAATATACAGTGGCGATCGGCCTGTTCACGATGCAGACGAAAGATAAAATCGATCAATATTTTATGGCGTTTACAGCAGGGTGTGTGCTGATCGCTGTACCTATAACGTTGCTGTTTATCTTTATGCAAAAGTACTATGTAGAAGGTATTACAAGTGGTTCTGTGAAAGGGTAAAAGAAAAAAGCATTTCCTTGGTGGAGATGCTTTTTTTATGTTTGTCTTTGAGTGTAGGCGGAGGTTTTTCCTTCAATCACGTTAGAAATTTCTATTGCTAGCTTTTCTCTGGAAATAGGATCATAGCTGTGGACAAGTTTTTTGATTCCAGGGATGTCTTTAAGTAAACGGATCATTGCTGCGCTAATAACGGAAAAATACCGTTGTTTATCTACAACTAAACTTGGATATATAATGACGTGTTGCTGTGGGTTTTCATTGATCGATTGTTCTGCCTGAAGTTTAGCATCCATGTATTTTCTTAAAGGAAATGGAGCGCTATTGGCCGATATAAACAAGAAGCGGGCAGATGGGTTGTGTGTATTAAGGTAATCTAAAATTAATTGAACTGGCGTCAAAATGAAGCGGTCATAAGTAATGTCTTTTTTAGGATGCTCAAAAAGAATCCCAATGGTATCGATGACCCAGTCTGTCTTTTGGACGCTTTATGCCATTGTGTATCGTTTAAGATGTCAGATTGAAACCAGTGGACTTTTTCTGACCAAGAACTTGATAGGTCAGCAGGTTTTCCTCTTCGTGAAATGCTTGTTACGTTATGCCCTCTAATGATTAGTTCTTCAGCGAGTTTTTGTCCGATAAAGCCGCTACCGCCAAAAATAGTTATATTCATCTAGTTTCCTACTTTCACTAAGTCATATAGCTAGTTTAGCATTATTTTTCAAAAGGGAAAAAGAAACAGGACGCTGAAGGGAGTTGCTCTCTTCGACGTTCTGTTTCTTTTTAGTTGATTGTTACTGCTACGCCAAAATGATCGCTGATAATAGGTGTTTGTTTTCCGTCAAAGACGATTTGATAATTAGAGATCACTAATTCTTGTGAAGTGAAAATATAATCGATGCGCAGTTTTTCTTGGTTTTTCCCCCAGCCGTCAATGGCTTTTTCAACGGTGTGTTCCCCGACTTTTTTCTTTGCTGCTAAAAAGCTGTCTTGCAACTGTAATGAACTAGCCAGGACAAGGTCATAGCCGGTTTTAGCGACCGAAGCTGGATTGTTGAAATCACCCATGAGCAATATTGGTGAAGCTGTGTGTTGTAATGCTTGCTCCGTTTGCTGCCACTCGTATGAAAAACCGCCAGTTTCTAGCCACCAAGAGTAATGACAACAGATGGCTGTGATTGGTTTTTCCGCTAATTTTGTTTGACCGATAAGTAGCACTCTGGTACGGTAATCATTCGGATTTTTTTTCTCAGAAACTACGACGGCTTTTGCTTGAATCGGCTGTTTGGAAAGAAGGGCAACGCYTCGTGGTAAATGTCGTAACCGATATGGTTGTATGCCCAGCTCCAGTGATAGTCGTGTCCTTGCTCTTTTAAATACTGGACCAACAGATGGGCAAAATTGTCTTCGTGAATGGGCTGTTGATTTTCAGTTGGGTGGAAGTTGTGTGTTGAAACGACAGGTAAACTGTCGATACGTTGGTTGACTTCTTGTAGTGCGATCAATGCATATTCTTCGTTGATGATTTGGTCCGCTAAGTGTTGTAATTTTTCTAAGGGGTTATCTTCTAGCCAACTGTGAGTATTCAATGTTAGTACGTTCATTGTTGTTCCTCCTGCAATTATAAAAAAGGATCAGAATAAAACTCTATGAGCTTTACGCCGATCCTATTTAGAATGTTCTTGATGTTAAATGTCTAAACGTCCGATGGCAGTCTCAGGTTTTTGATTGCCGACGTTATCTAAATGGAAGGCTTTGATCTTTTCGCCGTTTGTAAAGACAACGATCATAGTCGTTTGTTTACCTGCTGCTTTGATTTTTTCTAAATCAGCTGTGGCGATTTTCTCGCCGGCTGTTACTTTTTGTCCTTCATCGACTAGAATGGTAAAGGCAGATTCTTTCATTTCGATGGTATCTAGCCCCATGTGGACCAAGACTTCGATACCTTCGTCTGTTTGGATGCCTAATGCATGTTTAGATGGGAAAATGCTACTGATCACACCATCGATCGGTGCGTAAATCGTTTCGTCTGTAGGAATAACGGCAAAGCCGTCACCCATCATTTTTTGTGAAAAGACAGGATCGTCTACTTGATCGATAGCGATAACTTCACCATTGGCAACAGGCACGATCGTTTTTGTGAGACCAAGATAATCTGAGTTACTTGCTGTCGTAGTTATCGTTTCGGTTTGCTTAGGGGTAGGAATGGCAGCACCGGAATCCAGTAGATCTTGAATATCTGACTTTAACACATCAGCTTTTGGTCCGTAAACCGCTTGAACTCCGTTATCTTTAACGATCAATCCCATGGCGCCGGCTTTTTTCCAAGCATCCTCTGTGCCGACTTTCCCCTTATTTGTAACGCTGACACGTAAGCGAGTCATACACGCATCTACATCTACGATATTTTCTTTTCCACCTAGTAGATGAATGATATCGATGATTTGTGGGTCGATTCCGTCTGTGTTTTGACGGTTGCTTGTTGTTGCATCTGTTTGGCTGTCGTTATTATCATAGTTGCCGTTTCTACCTGGTGTCGCAAAATTGAATTTCTTGATCATGAAATTGGCAATGAAATAAGTCAGAACACCGAATGCGATAGTGCAAAGAACGAAATTTAACAGATCGCCGCCTAAGCCAGCTTTTATGGCTAAGGGCGTTCGGGTCAATAGTTCAATATTTCCAAATGAATGAACACGTAAAGCGACGATATCTGCCATAGCAAAGGCTGCACCTTGGATGATGGCATACACAACATAGAGTGGCACTGCGGCAAACATAAACATAAACTCTAAAGGCTCTGTAACCCCTGTTAGGAATACGGCTAAAGCAGCTGAGAGATACATTGATTTATAGTTTGAACGTTTATCAGGATCGACATTACGATACATAGCAAGCGTCATTCCCATCAAAATCCCAGAAGCACCGATCATTTGTCCAACTTTGAAACGTGCAGGTGTCCAGTTGGCTAAAACGTAATTGTATTGAGATGTATCGCCAGCTCCTTTTAGGTTGACTAAATCAGTTGCCCAAGCTAACCATAATGGATCTTGCCCGAATACTTGCGTTCCAGCTTGTGCGCCAGATAAGATTTCATAGGTTCCGCCTAATTGGGTATAGTTGATTGGGATCGTCAACATATGATGTAAACCAAATGGCAATAGTAAACGTTCTAAGGTTCCGTATAAAAATGGTGCTAAAACAGGTGCGGTATCTTGAGATTGCGCGATCCAAAGACCAAAATTATTGATGCCGGCTTGGATGTAAGGCCAAATAATGGCTAAAAGAATTGCAACGATCGTTGACCAGAGAATCACGACGAAAGGGACAAAACGTTTGCCGTTGAAAAACGAAAGGGCATCGGGTAGTTTGCGGTAATTGTAGTATTTATTGAAAGCCATCGCGCCAACAAAACCAGCGATGATCCCAACAAAAACGCCCATGTTTAAGGCTGGTGCTTCTAAAACACTGGTGAAAAAGCCTTTGACCATGATTTTCGTACCAAACAACGTGTGTGTGAATGCTTTGTCATCTGCTAGCATGTCGCTAGTTACACTGAAAACCGAACCAGTGATTCGATTGATCAAAATAAAAGAAAGACCAGCTGCGAATGCCCCACCTGCCCGTTCTTTTGCCCAACTACCACCGATCGCGAGTGCGAACAAAATATGCAAGTTGCTGATGACGCCCCAACCAATATTTTCAATAACACCACCAGTCGTTGCTAGAGCTGCCCAATCTGGATTGATCAGAGGGATCGTTTTACCGATACTGATCATTAATCCTGCGGCGGGCATGACGGCAATAACGACCATCAATGCTTTACCAAACTTTTGCCAAAACTCAAAACTTAGTAACTTTTTCATTTTTCTCTCTCCTTTGCAATATCAATGCAATCGATTTCGTTGAATGTAGTATAAAACAGATTACATTTTTTGTAAACCCTTAAATAAAATCAGCTCTTTTTTGTTCTTGATAAAACCATAGTATCATTACAGCGGACAAATATTCAACGAATAAGCAGCGGTGCGCAAAGAAATGTTTGACAATGCAATCGGTTGCGTTTATCATGATGTTAAGAAGCAAACCATTTACAGGAGGAGAGAAAATGAATCATTTATTTGAAATAGACCCATGGAAAATCGCCACGCATCAATTAGAACGTAATGAACGCCGTCTTCAAGAGTCACTAACATCAATGGGAAATGGCTATATGGGCATGAGAGGGAACTTTGAAGAACATTATACAGGGGATCATCATCAAGGAACCTATTTAGCTGGTGTTTGGTATCCAGACAAAACAAGAGTCGGTTGGTGGAAAAATGGCTATCCTGATTATTTTGGAAAAGTCATCAATGCCGTAAATTTTATCGCTATAGATATTTTTGTGAATGGGAAGGCTGTTGATTTAGGCGTACAAGAACCAAAGGATTTTTATTTAGAATTAGATATGCATAACGGGCTGTTAACACGGACCTTTATTCTTGAAAGTGAAGATACAAAAGTCAAATTCCGATTTGAACGTTTTTTGAGCATTGTGCAACAAGAATTAGCTGTTATTCGTGTCACGGTAGAAGTGCTGGAAGGAATTGCGGATATTCAAATCATCTCAAAAATCGATGGTGATGTTCGCAATGAAGATAGCAATTATGATGAAATGTTTTGGGAAGCGCAAGAATCTGGTTTTGAAGAAGCAATTGGCTTTTTAACGACTAAGACGATTCCAAATCCGTTTGGTATTGAACAGTTTAGTGTAACGGCTGCGATGAAACATGTAACAGAGGCCAAGGTTGGTGGGACTGAAACAGAACCTTTAACCGTACAACGATCATTTCAGGCAAATCTACAAGCAAACGAGTCAATCACGCTAGAGAAACAAGTCATTGTTTTGACAAGTCGTGATATTCCAGAAGCACAACAAAAAGAAAAAGCAATTCAATTATTAAATCAAACGACTAAAACGTTCGCTGAATTATTGGATGAGCAAAACGCCGCATGGGAAAAACGCTGGGCATTGGCAGATGTTGTGATTGATGGCGATGATGCAGCACAACAAGGTATCCGGTTCAATTTATTCCAATTATTTACGACCTATTATGGCGAAGATGAACGGTTGAACATTGGTCCAAAAGGTTTTACTGGTGAAAAATATGGAGGCGCGACCTATTGGGATACCGAAGCTTATGCCGTTCCTTTATATTTAGCGTTGGCAAAACCAGAAGTAACAAAAAATCTATTGAAATACCGTTATAACCAATTAGAACAAGCGAAACACAATGCTCGCCAACAAGGATTAGCAGGAGCGCTTTATCCAATGGTGACATTCACAGGAATCGAATGTCATAATGAATGGGAAATCACCTTTGAAGAAATTCATCGAAATGGTGCGATTGCCTATGCTATTTATAACTACGTAAATTATACAGGCGACAAAGAGTACTTAAAAAATGAAGGACTACAAGTCTTAGCTGAAATCGCACGTTTTTGGGCAGATCGCGTTCATTTTTCTAAGCGCACTCAAAAATATATGATTCATGGTGTCACAGGGCCAAATGAATATGAAAATAATATCAACAATAATTGGTATACGAATACGATCGCAACATGGGTACTACAGTATACCTTAGATAATTATCTTAAATATCAAGGGGAAACAACAGTTGATATTACAAAAGAAGAACAAGCACATTGGCAAGAAATCATCGAGAATATGTATTACCCATTTGATGAAGAGCTAGGTGTTTTTGTCCAACACGATACCTTCTTAGATAAAGAGTTAATGCCAAGAACAGCATTATCATCTGAAGATCTTCCGTTGAATCAACATTGGTCTTGGGATCGAATTTTACGCTCTTGTTTTATTAAGCAAGCAGACGTGTTACAAGGTATTTATTTCTTTGGCGAACGTTTTTCACGAGCAGAAAAAGAGCGTAATTTCTTGTTTTATGAACCAATGACCGTGCATGAATCTTCTTTATCACCAAGTGTTCACGCCATCTTAGCAGCAGAATTAGGGATGGAAGAAAAAGCAGTGGAAATGTATCAACGAACAGCCCGTTTAGATTTAGATAACTACAATAATGATACTGAAGATGGGTTGCATATCACGTCAATGACAGGGAGCTGGCTTGCGATCGTGCAAGGTTTTGCACAAATGAAGACAGCTGATGAGAAGCTAAGTTTTGCGCCATTTTTACCAAGTACGTGGACAAGCTATGCCTTCCATGTGAATTATCGTGATCGTTTGCTTTATGTGACGGTAGACCAAGAAAATGTTCGTTTACAACTGGTTTCTGGATCGGAATTATCCCTTACTTTATATGGGAATAAGCTGGTTTTAGCCGATGAATTAGTGATCAAGATGGAAAAGGTGAATGGCGATGTTTAAAGGAGTGTTATTTGATCTAGATGGTGTTTTGACCGATACAGCTGAATACCATTATCAAGCGTGGCAACGGTTAGGAAACGAAATCGGGATCACGATCGATCGTGCGTTTAATGAAGAGTTGAAAGGTGTTAGCCGTGAAGATTCATTAAGGTTATTACTAGCTCATGGTGGAAAAACAAATGACTTTACTGTAGAACAATTTGCTGAACTAGCAAAGCGTAAAAATGATTATTACGTAGAAATGATCCAACAAGTCAGTCCAGCGGATGTTTATCCAGGCATACTGAATTTGTTAAAGGACTTAAGAAAACAAGGAATCAAACTTTCTTTAGCCTCTGCTAGTAAAAATGGCCCCTTTCTTTTAGAGAAGATGGATTTGCTGCCCTACTTTGACGGCATTGCTGACCCTAGTGCGGTTGCAAAAGGAAAACCTGATCCGGAGATTTTTCAATTAGCTGCCAAAAATGTTGGACTAAAAGCTGCAGAATGTATCGGAATCGAAGATGCAAAAGCGGGGATTCAAGCCATCATAGCGAGCCTTGCCATACCAATTGGTGTAGGGCGTTCAGAAGATTTGGGGACGGATATCGCCCTGGTTTCTTCCACCAAAGAATTGACGTTTGAGTTCTTGGCGTCTGTCTGGCAATCAGCAAAAGCGAATATCTGATTCGATGTTTGTTCTAGTGGCTGATTTTGAAAGAAAATACGATAGCAACAAAGCATCAATCTATGGTATTATTTTCTACGATAGAATGATTTATTAATGTTTGTAGAATCAATCATGAAAGGAGGAGAATAGATGACAATTACTGTTAAAGATGTTGCTAAAAAAGCTGGTGTGGCTACTTCTACGGTTTCTAGAGTGATCAATGACCACTCTAGTATTTCAGATGCTACGAAGAAGAAAGTTTATAAGGTAATGGAAGAAATGGGGTATGTGCCCAATATTGCTGCTAGAAATCTTGGTAAACGCTCATCAGGAGCAGTGGGCGTGATTTTGCCACCTTTAGATTCTCGTGAGCGGATGGGGAATCCATTTTACTTAGAAATTATTGAGTCGATCAACGATGAAGCGCGTAAACACAGTATGACAACGGCGATCGCCACAGCGCAATCATTTGAGACGTTGCTAGAAAATGTTCAACTGATGCATCGCCAAAAACAAGTCGATGGATTCATTTTACTTTACTCAGATAAAGAGGATCCAGTCATCGATTATTTATTCGAAAATCAAGTTCCCTTCTCATTGATCGGTCAGCCGTATACAAATGAAGATAAGGTTATCTACGTAGATAATGATAATCAATTACTCGGAAAACATGCCACCGATTACCTGATTGAAAACGGGCATAAAAATATTTTATTTATTACGAATACGACGCATGAAAATGTCTATTATGAACGTTATTTTGGCTATCAAAAGGCAATGATGTTAGAGAATTTGACAGTCTTACCTTCAGTAGATATGGAAAAACCGGAAGACTATGTGGCTTTTGAACAGCTTTTAAAAGAAACGAAAGCCACAGCGGCAGTTGTGATCGATGACATTTTTGCGATGCGGATGATTCAATTAGCACAAATGTATGGCTATCGCGTACCAGATGATTTTTCGGTGATCAGTTTTAATAATTCAATTTATGCAACGCTAGTGCATCCTTATCTAACCAGTATTGATATCGATATCGCAGAACTTGGCAAAATGGGTATGCAAAAACTGATCGAGTCTCTGCAGGAAAAAGAAGCGACGGGTGTTCGGATGGTAATTCCACATAAGTTGATCAAACGAGAAACAGTCTTGTCTTTGTCTGATAAATAGGCTAAGTCCTATAGGGATCGCTGAAAACAAACTTGTTCATTTCTATGATTTTGAACAAGTTCGTTTTTTTTGTTGACAAAAAACGACTACAGTTGTAAACTCTAGTTGTTAAGTAAAAAGGAGAGGAAAAAAATGATAAGATCAATAACGGATAAAACGTTTCATCAAGAAGTCGATAAGGGAATCGTTTTAGTAGAGTTTTGGGCTGAATGGTGTAGTTACTGTAAAATGCTGGAACCAGTCTTAGAGGGCCTAGCTCAAGAGTACTCTTCAGATATTCAAATCAAAAAAATCAATGTTGAAACAAATGAAGCAACTCCTGCAAAATTTAACGTAATGAGTTTGCCGACCATGATTTTATTTGAAAATGGAGAAGCCAAGGAGAAAATCGTCGGATATTACCCAAAACAAGTGCTAAAAGACTACATTGAAGAAACGATTCAAAAATAAGAGGTTGACAAAGGATATAATCTGATTTATGATACAAGAGAAAACAAAACGACTACAATTGTAGTTTTTTAGAAAGTAGAAGATATTTATGATAATGAGTGAAAATGCTAGGAATACAAACAAACTGGCGAGCTTAAAGAAAGCTGTACACCCTAGATTTCAAATAAATGAGCACGTGACCCTATCAACAGGATACAGCGCAGGTATGCAAGGAATGACAGGAAAAATCACAGGCTCATATGATACAAGAGCATATACCGTTACCTATCAACCAACGAATGGGCAACCGTTAGTTGTTAATTATAAATGGATCGTCCAAGAAGAAATCGTAAATTCACCTAAAGAGAAACTGACCAACGGGAAAATGATTTTGTTAAAAGCGGATCATCAAGTCGGTATGGAAGGTGCCAAAGCGGTTATTGAGTCTTCAATAGATACGACAGTTTATAAAATAGAATATCCCGAAATACGGAATGAAAGAGTCGCTCATCAAGTTTGGGTGATCGAAGAGGACTTAATGCAGCCAAAGAATGGTTAGGAGGTAATGTTGATGACAGCGGGAGCGATACAACACATAACGGATGCAGAATGGGAAGTTATGAGAATTGTTTGGACGCAAGAGACAACCACAAGTAAAGAAGTGCAGCAATTTCTCAATCAAAAAATGGATTGGAAAATGACCACGATCAAAACATTACTCGCTCGCCTAGTTGAAAAGAAATTGTTATCTACTGAAAAAAGCGGTAATAAATATATTTATCGATCTCTAGTTGAAGAAAAAAGCAGTATCCAATCTGAAACTGCGGAGCTATTAGAGAAAATCTGTGCAAAAGAAGTTGGTGCAGTCCTTAAAACAATCATCGATGAAAGTCTGTTAAGTTTTGATGATATTGCACAATTAGAACGAGCATTACAAGCTAAAAAGGAAAACGCTGTGGAAGTTGTGGGGTGTAATTGTACACCGAATCAACATTCATAGAAAGTATAAACACAAATCTTATTATTAGAGGAGATGGGGAAAATGGAAGCAAAGACGTTTGATATAGAAGGGATGACGTGTGCATCTTGTGCGCAAACGGTCGAAAAGGCGACAGCTAAACTAGCTGGTGTGTCTAAAGCCACAGTTAATCTGGCAACAGAAAAATTAAACATTGAATACGATGAAAGCAAACTTTCAGAACAAGACATTCAAAAAGCGGTGTCGGATGCTGGTTATGAGGCATTAAGCAATGTTCAACAACGAACCTTTGACATTGAAGGAATGACGTGTGCTTCATGTGCACAAACGATTGAAAAAGCAACAAACAAATTAAATGGTGTGACAAAAGCATCGGTTAACTTAGCCACTGAAAAAATGGTCGTTGCTTTCGATCCAACAGTTTTGAATGTTTCCGATATTACCAAAGCAGTATCCGATGCTGGATATGGCGCAGTTGAGCAAATCGATTCAGCTGATACGGTCGATAAAGACCGTGAGAAAAAACAAAAACACATTAAAAATATGTGGCAACGTTTCTGGATGTCAGCGGTCTTCACAGTTCCATTATTATATGTAGCAATGGGGCATATGGTTGGGTTACCTTTACCAGCATTCCTAGATCCAATGATGCATGCCGATGTTTTTGCAACAGTTCAGTTGATCTTGACGATTCCTGTGTTGTATTTAGGTAGAAGCTTCTTTACCGTTGGATTTAAAGCCTTATTCAAAGGTCATCCTAATATGGATTCCCTAGTCGCTTTAGGAACAAGTGCTGCGGTAGCTTACAGTTTATATGGAACAGCAATGATCTTTGCTGGCGATCCGCAATTTACAATGGCACTGTACTATGAGTCTGCCGGCGTGATTTTAACGTTGATCACTCTAGGAAAATATTTTGAAGCAGTTTCAAAAGGAAAAACCTCAGAAGCAATCAAAAAACTGATGGGATTAGCTCCAAAAAATGCCCGTGTTTTCCGTAATGGTCAAGAAATGGAAATTCCAGTTGATAGCGTGCAATTAGAAGATATTATTGTTGTTCGTCCAGGAGAAAAAATTCCAGTCGATGGTGTTGTGATGGAAGGATCATCAGCGATCGACGAGTCCATGCTAACAGGAGAAAGTATGCCTGTTGAGAAAAAAGTCGGTGATAATGTCATCGGTGCAAGTATCAACAAAAACGGCAGCTTCCGCTTTAAAGCAACAAAAGTTGGTAAAGATACTGCATTATCACAAATCATTAAATTAGTAGAAGATGCCCAAGGATCAAAAGCACCGATCGCTAAAATGGCGGATAAAATTTCTGGTGTCTTTGTACCGATCGTTATGGTTCTATCTGTTTTAGCTGGTTTGGCATGGTACTTCTTAGGTCAAGAGTCATGGGTTTTTGCTCTAACCATTACAATTTCAGTGTTAGTTATAGCTTGTCCATGTGCGTTAGGTTTAGCAACACCAACAGCGATCATGGTTGGAACAGGAAAAGGCGCTGAAAATGGCGTATTGATTAAAAGTGGTGATGCACTTGAAACGACACATAAAATCCAAACAATCGTGTTCGATAAAACAGGAACGATCACAGAAGGAAAACCAAAAGTTACGGATATTGTAACAGCAAATGGGATGGAGCAAGATGAGTTGCTACGTTTAGCTGCTTCTGCTGAAAAAGGTTCTGAACATCCGTTAGGTGAAGCCATTGTCAATGGCGCTGAAGAAAAGAATTTGACATTTGCAACAACGGAAGCATTTTCAGCGATTCCAGGTCATGGGATCGAGGTAACGATCGAAGGTAGTCGTTTATTATTAGGAAATAAAAAGCTGATGGATGATCGCGCTATTTCTTTAGGAAATCTAGGCACAACATCTGATCAATTGGCAGAACAAGGGAAAACACCGATGTATATTGCAAAAGACGGTGAAATCGCTGGAATTATCGCTGTTGCAGATACGATCAAACCAAATAGTATCCCGGCAATCAAAAAATTACACCAAATGGGTATCGAAGTGGCAATGATCACAGGTGACAACAAACGGACAGCTCAAGCAATCGCCAAACAAGTGGGCATCGATCGTGTTCTAAGTGAAGTTTTACCAGAAGATAAAGCCAATGAAGTAATGAAACTTCAAAAAGAAGGTAAGAAAGTGGCAATGGTTGGTGATGGCATCAATGATGCACCAGCACTAGCACAAGCAGACATCGGAATCGCCATCGGTTCTGGTACAGACGTAGCAATGGAATCAGCAGATATTGTGTTGATGCGTAGTGATTTGATGGATGTACCGACAGCCGTAGAGTTGAGTAAAGCAACAATCAAGAATATCAAGGAAAACTTGTTCTGGGCATTTGCCTATAATACACTAGGCATTCCAGTTGCAATGGGTGTGCTTTATCTATTTGGTGGACCTTTATTGAATCCGATGATTGCTGGCGCTGCAATGAGTTTTAGCTCAGTATCTGTGTTGATCAATGCGTTAAGATTAAAAGGATTTAAACCTTCTGCACTAAAAAAGTAAAAAGAGTGATCAAGATAAAGGAGCGAGAATAGAATGGAAAAAACAGTTGAAATGACCGGTCTATCATGTGAAGGATGCGCAACTAACGTAAGAGAAAGATTTGAATCAGTAGCAGGGATTCAATCAGTATCAATCGATTTAAGCCGAAAAACAGCAACGGTTATTAGTGACCAGGTTGTGGACAAAGCAACGCTAGATCAAGCGCTAGCAGATACAAAATATAAAATTGTTAATGAATTAGCTTAAAAAGAAAAATAATGAAGAGTTGGTTTTCTAAGCTCTTCATTATTTTTTAACAAAAATGACTACGAATGTAGATGTAAAAAGGAGTATTATTCATGGATAACAATATTTACACAGACTATTTTTTTGACGACCCAGTTTTTGATACGAAAGGAGATAGTTATTTTCCTTTAGAACAAGCGGATTCTCCTCAAAATCCATTAGCTATCCCTCCGATATTAGTGCCGGATTCAGAATCCGACCTGTATACGACGTACACCATCACGTCACAAGAAGGGGAAACAGCTATTTTACCGGGAAAGAAAACTAAGACCTGGGGATATAATGCTTCTCTATTAGGAACGACAGTTATTTTGGAACGAGGTAAAACCTATGGCGTATCTTTAAAAAACGAGCTGCTGGAGACAACAACGTATCACTGGCACGGTCTGAATGTTTCCGGACCTGAGACCGACGGCGGACCCCATGCGCCAGTCAAGCCTCAAGAAACACGTGAAATTGAGTTCACCGTTGACCAGCCCGCATCAACGGCATGGCTGCATCCGCATCCTTGTCCAGATACGGCTGAACAAGTGTGGAAAGGTCTAGCTGCGATGGTGATCATAAAAGATGAGCAGGAAAGTAAACTGGCTTTGCCTCGGGACTATGGAATCGATGATATTCCAATCGTTTTACAAGACAGAAGCTACCACGATAATCAATTAGATTATCAAAAAGACTATAATGTAGATGGTACATTAGGCAAGTTTCCGTTGATCAACGGGACTGTGAATGCCTACTTTGACGTGACAACTCAACAATTACGATTGCGTTTGCTGAATGGTGCGAACCGTCGAGAATTCCGCCTGCATTTTTCTGATGATCTACCTTTTTCGCAAATTGCCTCTGATGGCGGTATTTTGCCAGAGCCGATCACATTTACACATCTTATGTTGACTTGTGGAGAAAGAGCAGAGATCATCGTTGATTTCAAAGAGTATTCAGTGGGAGAAGAAGTGATTCTTTATAGTGATGATCGTCCGCTAATGACGTTTAGAATAGGTGAATTCGAAAAAAATCAATGGACCGTTCCAGAAAAATTAATAGAAGTTGAACCGCTCAAAATAACTGACTCAACGAAGCTGGAAGAAACAGTGATGTCTGGGATGAAGGATTTTGTTAAGATCGATGACAAAATTTTTGATATGAAACGAATGGATAAACAACAGAAGATGGGAGAAACTCAAATCTGGGATGTATCGAACATCAACCCAGCAGATGTAGGGATGATCCATCCATTCCATATTCACGGAACACAATTTCAAGTCATCAGTAGAAATGGTCAACCACCTTATGCAAACGAACGTGGCTGGAAAGATACAATTGGTGTAAATGCACAAGAGACAGTCAGAATTGCAGTCAAATTTGATGTTCCAGGTATTTTTATGTATCATTGTCATATTTTAGAACATGAGGATACTGGCATGATGGCGCAAATAGAAGTGATCGATGGGGAAAAGGATCGTTAAATGAGATAGAAAAGTGAAGGATCTGAGCGATAACATTTCGTGTTATGGCTCAGATCCTTCAAGTGCAATAATTACGGAGGCAAACATAGCTTACTTCTTGAATTTAACTATTTTTAGCAGACGCTTTGGCGGTGTCATTTTGTTTTGTTAGAGGGATCGTTATTCCCTGACAATCTGTATATAAAATCTTCTCAAAATTATTTAGGTCCTTATAGATAAACGTAATCGACTCATTGATTTTTTCTGTCGCAAATACGAGTGTTTCATTGCTTGACTGAACTAGTTTGAGTCTGAATTTATAATTTATTTCATATAGTTTAGGCACGATGAGAAACAAAGAGTCTTTTTGTACGACAATTTCAAAAAGAGTAGCATTTGCTGTTTTGTAATAGCCGACAAATTTTTCTAAAGGAACAGCCTTCGTGATTGGTGAGAGAGGAGTAGCTGGTGCAAAGTCACTGTCAAATTTCAATCGGGCAATTTCTTTAGTGATTGTTGTCACGGGTATAACATCTAAGTTACTGAGCAAGATGATCGTTAAATCTTCCTCTTCAAATTGTTTGATCGAGCTAACAAACCCACTAATATTACCAAAATGCTGACGATAACGATGGGTATTGAGATAGGCGATATCCCAACCACAAGCATAACTGTCTTGATTGACCGTGAACAGTAAGGTTGTTAAGTGCTCAGGAATCAGTTGGTTTTTTCTGATTGCTTGATCCCACAGATACAAATCCCTTGTAGTTGAGTAGAGTCCATAGGCGCCTAATGGAAATGAATTATTTGTCTGCGGCGTATTGATTTCTTTCTCCCAATAACTATAACTAGAAGCTAAATTCAAAATAATATCTGTTTCATTCATGCATCCTGTGCTTGTCATGTTTAACGGCGTAAAAATTTCTTTTTCTAAGAACTGTGCATAAGTTTGTCCCGTAATCACTTCAATTATTTTTGTCAAAACTAAATAACCAGAACTAGAATAGGAAAACTGACTACCGGGTTCAAATTCAAGTGGCAACTCTTTAAACAAATCCAGCATATCATCTAATGTCCAACTGAGCCGCATCGTAGTTTCCCAAAAATGATCGAATGAAGCAAAGTCAGGAATGCCAGATGTACAAGTCATACAATGGTAAATCGTTATTTTTTCACCATTTGGGAAACCGCTTAGATACCTATCGATAGAATCATCAAGCGACAGCGCGCCATGCTGTTGTAAAATCAATAATGCCATAGAAGTAAAGGCTTTTGTTAATGAGCCGATTTGAAATTTAGTATCTGACGTATTGGCAACATTGTACTCAATAGAAGCTGATCCAAAACCTTGTTCCAATAAGATGCCAGTTTTATCTGCAATGAGTAGACTCCCTTGTAAGTATCCTTGTTGTTCATAAGAATCTACGTAGTTGTCTAGTTTCGTTTTAAAATCCATTATTTCCTCGCTTTTCTTTTGGCGGTTCCTCGTCAGAAAAAAGTGCAGAAAGTTCTTTATGCAACGTCCACACATTCTGCTCTAAATTGCTCATAATTGTGATCTGTAAATTCAATGAGCGATTGTATGAGGAGATAAATGAAATACCAGGATCATGTCCTTGCATGTATGGAAACGCATGCTGATCCTTTTTAGCAATCCAAAAACCGTAGCCATAATGATCTGTTGCTTGTATCGTGTGCATCATATTAACTGCATGCTCTGAAATAATTTTCCCACTAAAGAGTATCTGCCAAAAACGTTCTAAATCTTTTAAAGTCGTGAAACAGCCACCTGCGCCAGTTCCTTTGACATCGATACTATAGATATTGGAATAATAGTCAGCTGTTTCATCGTCATAAATATAGCTGTTGGCAACGTTGCCTGGTAGTCGATCCAAGGCAAAATAGCCAGTGGAAGTCATACCAGCTGGTTCGAATAGTATGTGCTTTAAATAGCAGTCAAAAGCTTGACGCGTTACTTCTTCGATGATCATAGCCAGCAGCACATAGCCTGTATTATTGTATTGAAATTTTTTACCAGGAGCAGCCACCATTTTTTTATCAATAAACAAAGGGAGTAAGTCATTGTTTTTGCGTATCTTATAATTAGGAAAGTCTTGCCAAAGATCAGCATAATCAGAAATCAGCTCTTCATCGTAGTAATCCCCAATTCCAGATGTGTGATTTAATAATTGGTGGACAGTCACATTTGGATCGATATGGGGCATCTGTTTTGAAAGAATATGCTTGATTGGCTGGTCGATCCCAATTTTCTTTTCTTCAATCAATTTCATGATTGCAACAGCGACGAAAGTTTTACTGCCAGATGCGGTACAAAAAATCGTCTCTACATTATTCTTTATTTGATTGGGAAGATCCCGATAACCGTAAGCGGCACATAATAGTGATTCATCATTGGAGGTAACAGTGACAAAGCCACTAAAATCATTAGGGATAGATTGCTTGATGTTCATAGGCAAAGCTCCTTTGTATTGGATCATATAGAATATTCCTTCAGTGAAATCAGTTTATCATTAATTGGCAACTAAATGTCTTGTTTTTACTATTTTCTGAGTTTTTCAGCAGAAAATTTCGAATATAGAAAGGCGGATGATGCTCCTTTGGAAATCAAGCATTGCTTATAAAAGCGATTACAGATACAATAATAAATAGGAGTATATTCAAGTAGCGTACAAAGAAGGAGGAGAAAAAATGGTAGAATTTAAAGCGAAGTACGGCGAGTGGGGGATTATTTTTGGTGCCACAGATGGTGTTGGTAAGGCAATGGCTAAGTCCCTAGCTGAAAGAAAGCTAAACGTTGTGTTGATTGGTAGAAGAACAGAAGCGTTAGAGACTTTAGGCACAGAGCTTGTTGAAGAATATCAGGTAGCTTATCAAGTTATAACAGAAGATCTATCCACTGATCAGGCGATCGAGCGAATCATTGAACAAACAAAAGGTCTGGACATTGGTTTTGTTTCCTATGTGGCTTGTTTAAGCGTATTTGGTCCATTTTATGAGCAAACGTGGGAACAAGAGCAGCAGATGATCAACATCAATATTATTTCGTTTATGAAGTATTTCCATTATTATACAAAATTATTCAAAGAAAAAAATCGTGGTGGCATCATCAATATCGGTTCAATGTCTGGCATTACTGGGGCACCGTATATTGCTCAATATGGTGCAGGTAAATCATTTATCAGTAAGATGACTGAAGCTGTGGCATTTGAAATGTTAGATACGGAAGTAGATATTATGGTGCCGATTCTAGGTTCAACAATTACCCCAAGTTTCTTAAAATCATTGCCAGATACAGAGGCTGGAAAAGCTGCGTTAGCTGCTGCGATGACGCCAGAAGAATGTATGGAAGAAATTTTTGAAAACTTTGGAAAAACCCGTTCGATGATTCTTGGCGATCTTAATCGAGAAAATGCTAGAGCTATGGCAAATCAGACTTCTGATCAAACAATTGAATTTGTTGGAAATCTGTTTAAATAAGTTAAGTATATCTGCAACTCAAGCTAGAGTCTGTGTTATCATAGACAAGATGAGAAGTGATTAAATAAAATTAAGAGAAGGAAGTGACACTAGCAAATGAATACGTACCAATTAATATTGATTATGCTCCCGCCGCTTCCCGGAGATAGATGTTTTTTTTCAACCTTGTAATGTAATTGATTAGCTGAATGAGCTAGCTTCTCGGAAAAAAGATAAAACCTGAATGAGGCTAAAAAGCGCCTCAGTCTTGTTTTCCTATTTTTCAATCGAAGCTATACGAGCCCATTTCGCTTTTATATCTAGCTGTATGGGCTAGCTTCTCGGAAAAAAGATAAAACCTGAATGAGGCTAAAAAGCGCCTCAGTCCTGTTTTTCTATTTTTCAATCGAAGCTGTACGAGCCCATTCCGCTTTTATATCTAGGAGGAAGTATTTTGAAAAAAAGCATCAGATCTCGTGTGCCATCTTTATTATTACTGATTGTATTAGTGGGGTTTCCTCAGATCAGTGAAACGATTTTTACACCGTCATTGCCTGATATTGCTTATGATTTTCAGGTATCGATGGCAATGGTTCAATTAACGTTGAGTATATATTTTTTAGCGTTTGCTTTAGGTGTGTTCTTTTGGGGTTGGTTGTCTGATTTCATCGGACGACGTAAAGCCATGCTATTTGGTTTATTATTTTATGGAGTCGGCAGCTTTCTTTGCTTTCGATCACCAACGATCGAGGTTTTGTTACTGGCCCGATTTGTCCAAGCGTTCGGAGCGAGTACGGGTTCCGTTGTGACTCAGACGATACTGCGTGAAAGTTATTCTGGCAATCAGCGTCACGCACTATTTGCACAAATATCAGCAGCGTTAGCGTTTACTCCAGCAATAGGTCCATTGATTGGAGGGATTGTTGATCAGTCTTGGGGCTTTCGCGCCGTTTTCTTTGTGCTAGTGTTGATGAGTATCTTGATTTTTTGTTACGCTTTTTTACGTTTGCCTGAAACACTGGTTGCAAATGAGCGAGTATCAATAAAATTAGTGCCGATCATCAAACGCTTACTATCAAATCCGAAGGTCTTGACTTACGGTTTTCTGATTGGAGCGATGAATGGCGTGTTGTTCAGCTACTATGCAGAGGCGCCGTTTATTTTTATTGAACAGTTTCATTTATCGACAGCAATGTATGGCTTTTTAGGAATGGGTGTGGCTAGTGCTTCGATTCTAGGCTCATTACTGTCCAAACGGTTGTTAACAGTTTATCAGCCGGAAAAAATTATTCTGATTGGAATCGGAACTATGCTAGTTGGTGCGTTATTTCTACTGCTTGCTAGTGCAGTGACGGTTTTTCCTAACGAGGTTCAGTTTTGGCTGATACTATTGGGATTGTTCATTTT
The DNA here is from genome assembly GCF_000633635.1 of Enterococcus crotali. Classification (GTDB taxonomy): domain Bacteria; phylum Bacillota; class Bacilli; order Lactobacillales; family Enterococcaceae; genus Enterococcus_L; species Enterococcus_L crotali. The sequence goes on from NZ_AYPQ01000004.1 coordinate 240,620, forward strand.
ACTGACTGGAATGGGGATGTCATTGCCTAATTGTCTTAGTTTGGCTTTGGTAGATTTTCAAGATGTGGTTGGAACAGCTGGAGCTATCTTTAGCTTAGGTTATTATTTGTTAGTTAGCTTATTTACATTTGGTATGAGTAAATTTCATAATGGGACTTTACTGGCAATGCCGCTATATTTTCTTGTTATTGGCAGTGCGATGTTTTTTTTAGCATGGAAGTTTTTACCAATAAAGGGTAAGCAAAACTAAAAAAGTGATTTAAAAGTGACTCGAAAATCATCTGCGTTAAAAATTGCGCAGATGTTTTTTGAGTGAGTGTTTTTTGCTATACTCTAAGGTGAGGGTAAAAGAAGTGAGGAGCGAATGATGTGAGAGAAATTTTACTACAGGCAATCGGGTTTTGTTTTGTCATATTTTTGGGGTATTTAATGAAACGAATGGGTTTATTGAGTAAAGCTGATGGGGGGATGTTGTCAGTTATTATTGTAAACATCACTTTGCCGGCAACGGTAATTGTTAGCTTGGCAAGTGTGGTTGTTTCAGGCACGTTATTCTTTTTATTGGTGATGGGCATTATATTGAATATCCTGGTGATTATGATCGGTAGCCGAGCAAGTAAAAAACGACCTGTCTTAGAACAGAAATTTCAGATGTACTCAATGTCAGGATATAATATTGGTAATTTTAGTTTGCCATTTATACAAGGATTTTATCCTCTGGCAGTCCCGTTTCTATTGATGTTTGATATAGGAAACAGTGTGATGTTAACGGGTGGAAGTACCTTGTTGATCGATAAAATGGTTGGCTCAAAAGAAGAGACGACTTTGAAAAAAATTATGTTATCTTTGCTTAAATCAGCCCCTTTTACTGCTTACATGATCATGCTCTTATTACGAATTGTTCAGATTGGACTACCTGTAGAAGTTTTAGGCATATTAGAGATGGTTGCTAAAGCAAATGGTTTTTTATCAATGTTTATGATTGGCTTGTATTTTGAATTACGTTTACCTAAAAAAGCACTGCATCTGGTGAAAGAAGTTTTAGTTTGGCGTTATCTATGCGGGATCTTCTTTGCTTTGCTGTTTGCTTTTGTTATTCCGTTAAGTCCGTTATTACGGGTTGTTTTAGTTGTATTGAGTGTTGCACCAATGCCGACATTTTCGGTAATTAATAGTGTCAAAGCTGGGATGCCAGAAGAAACAGTCGGGTTTACTTCGTCTGTAAGTATCTTGATCAGTCTAGTGTTGATGACGCTTGTGATGATGTTGATGGGATAGCCGTGGGAAATTGATGGATAAGCTCAGAATAAAAAACCAACGTTGAGGCAAAACGCAACGTTGGTCAAAGTTATGGGAAAAGCTATAGATTGTCACTATTTTTTATTAGCCTAAAATCAAGCGTTCCGCGATTTGAAAATCGCCTTCATAAGGTATATCTTCTCCGCTGACTTTTTGATATAAATCAGCCCCTTTACCAGCTAAAATCACAGCATCTGTCTGGCGGCTCATGGCTAGGGCCTCCTTGATTGCTTCACTACGGTCAACGATTATTTCAACCGGAATATCCGTTGTGATGTAGCTTTGGATCTCTTGGCAAATACTCATTGGGTCCTCGTCTGCTGGATCATCAGTCGTTAAAATAGCGACATCTGCCAGTTCAGATAAGACTGTCCCAAAATCTTTCCGTCTTGAGATGGCCTTATTACCAGTACTGCCAATCAGGACAAGCAGGCGACCATTAGGATGTTCTTCTTTGACAAAGGTTAAAAGATTCTTTAAACTGTCATAATTGTGTGCGTAATCGACATAGATTTTGGCCCCATTTGTATTAGTTAACAACTCCATGCGACCAGGGACGGTCGTTTCTTTAATGCCTTGTTGACAATCACTACGCGTCGCTCCAACTAAGGCGCTGGCAAGAACGGCACTTAACGCATTTCCTTTATTGAAATCACCGCCTAAGCGTAATTGATATTCACCGGCTACAGCTAATGTATCATTTGCAGCGTTGATAGAAAAAGCTAATGAGTCATCAGGAGTTGTTTGATAGATATAATCAGTTTCTGCTGATTGTTGATTGCCATACACGATATAAGGTACTTCCTGGAGCTCGGCCGTTTCTTTTAATAAATGAAAATAATCAGATTCGTGATTTAAGATTATCGTTTTTGAATGCTTGATCAGTTGGCGTTTACAATAAAAATAATCGTCAAATGTTGGATGTTCAATCGGGCTGATATGATCAGGTGTAATATTCAGGAAAATACCGACATCAAAGAATAAACCATACACACGATTGGTTTTATAAGCTTGCGATGAGACTTCCATAATGAAATGAGTCATATTGTTTTCAACAGCTTCAGCCATCATTTTATAAAGATCAAGAGACTCTGGTGTAGTTAAATGGGATTTGAAATAAGTCTGCCCATCTAAAGTTGAATTCATCGTAGACAACATTGCGGTTTTTTTATTGGTGGCTTGATCTAAAATAAATTTAGTGAAATAAGCAGCGGTCGTCTTGCCTTTCGTACCAGTAAAACCGATTAATTGTAATTTATTTTGTGGATAGTCATAAAAAGCCATGCTTAAAACAGCCATCGCTTTCTTGATGTCGGTCACAATGATCCCAAGTTTCGCTGGGACGTCATCATAAGGCTGCTCTGCTACATAAACGTCAAGACCAGCATTAACAGCTTGTTCCAAATAAGCTGCTTTGAAATTTAGTCCTTTACAGAAAAAAAGGGTCTCTTGGTTTACGGCACGGGAATCATAAGAAAGTGTGTCGAATTGTTTATCATTTAATAAAATCGGTAAGGTCAAAGACCAGCCTTCCCCTGAAATAAATTCTTTTAAAAGATGTTCTTTAAGTAAACATTCACGGATTTTTTTTAAAGAAATAGTCATCATTATGCCTCCAAGCGGTATTTAAAATCTGAATGTAGTATTAGGGATAAAAAACTTTAGAAATTCATCATACAATTTAAACGACAAAACTTCAAGACGCTTGGCTGAGTGATGAAAAAACCATTAAGAGAAAAGCCCTATTTTATTCGTTTTGAAAAAAATAAAATAACAATCATATATATATTGTATTTAGTGGAAATAAAGAAATAAAGAAAAGATAAAGGGCGAGATTAACACTTTATTCCTTAAATATAAGCAAAAAAGAAATAGTTCCAAAGAGAGATACTCTTTGATTTTTAGATATTTTTATAATGATAACCAACGTTTTTTTAAGAAAAATACAGGCAAAATATAAATTAGTTAATTTCTTCAAGAAAGTCGTTGCATATACTTGGTTTAACAATTAAAATAAAGAAAGCATGTTTGAAGAAAGTTGGAGGAGTTAAATGATAAATCAACCAAATCCTGCTGATCAACCGATCTTGACTAACCAAGAGAAAATGGTTAGAGGATCTGCTTGGATGACAGCTAGTAATATAATTTCTCGTTTGTTGGGTGCAGTTTATATTATTCCATGGTATGCATGGATGGGGGAGCATGCCAACGAGGCGAATAGTCTATCTTCTATGGGCTATACAGTATACGCTCTCTTTTTACTGATATCTACAGCAGGTATTCCTGCGGCTATCGCTAAACAGACTTCCTATTACAATTCACTGAATGAATATAAAATTAGCCGACAGCTTTTTTATAAAGCGCTCCAATTAATGGCTATTTTAGGGGCGATTTCAGCAATTTTAATGTTTCTTGCTGCTCCACTACTGGCAAAATGGTCAGGTGGCGGTACCGAATTGATCCCGACGATGCGGGCATTGAGCTTAGCCGTTTTGATTTTCCCTTGTATGAGCGTTGTTCGCGGCTATTTCCAAGGAAATCAAGACATGATGCCGTTTGCCTTATCACAAATCGTTGAACAAGTAGCGCGTGTTTTTTATATGTTATTGACGGCATTCATCATCATGAAAGTTTATGAAGGGAATTACGTCGATGCAGTAACACAATCAACACTTGCTGCATTTATCGGAATGCTTGCTAGTTTTATTGTTTTATTCTTCTATATTCGTAAACAAAAACCGATGTTCGATTATCTTGAAGCGCATAGCGCCAATGAACATGAGGCTTCGACTCGAGACTTATTAACGGAAACGTTAAAAGAAGCAATTCCTTTTATCATTGTTGGTTCAGGTGTGACAGTCTTTAAATTAGTCGACCAATTTACCTTTTCTAATTTTATGAGTACTTTTACAACATATTCTGGTAGTCAATTACGGACACTATTTGCAATCTTTAATGCAAATCCAGACAAATTGACAATGGTCGTGATTGCTTTAGCAACATCGATTTCAGCTACTGGATTACCATTGATCACTGAGGCGATCACTTTAAAAAAATACCGCGAATTATCCAAATTGATCAGCAATAACTTACAGTTATTTATGTTTGTGATGTTACCAGCGACATTTGGTATGATCGTTTTAGCAAAACCACTTTATACGATGTTTTACGCACCAGATGCTTTAGGCGTGTCGGTCTTGATCCAAGCATGCTTTGCAGGTTTGTTTATGGGACTGTATATGTTATCATCTACAATGTTGATGGGAATGTATGAAAATAAAGCAGCAATCAAGTATTTTGGTTTAGGATTAGCGTTGAAGTTGCTTGTTCAATACCCAAGTGTGCGATTGTTTGAAGTATATGGACCATTGATTGCAACGATGATCGGTTTTACTTTATCTTGTGTGTTGATCATGAGGAAAATCAAAAAAGTCAGTCGTTTTAATTTTGGTTTGACTTTACGACGTGGGTTGCTGATTTTCTTGATCACATTAGTAATGATGATCGCAGCGATCGTAATGAGACAATTCTTGTACTTATTCTTAGATCCAACAAGTAAATTCCAATCCTTTGTGATCATTCTGATCGTAGCGTCATTTGGTGGAGCCGTTTACGGCTATATCACATTGAAACTGCGCTTAGCTGATAAATTATTAGGTGCAAAAATCGGTAAAATTCGCCGTAAATTGAAAATAAAATAGAAACAATCAAATAGCGGGACGTAAAGTTCCGCTATTTTCTCTAGGAAAATAGTATTACTTGCACTCCAATTTGAAGTGAGATGAAACCTTGCTAGCTATAGAATATCTATCGATACGGGCTAGTCAGTCACAGCTACTCTTTGAGTGCCATCACTCTCTAAGAGCTAACGTCTTAAAGAGTGAAGGGCTCAACAGAAAGGAGAATTCCATGCGTTTAGACAAATTTCTTTCAGAAACAGGAGTTGGCAGTCGTAAAGAAGCCAAGCTACTGTTGAAAAAAGGTTTAGTGACCGTAAATGAACAGATTATCAAAGATGGTAAATGTCAAATCAACGAAATCCAAGACATAATCATGTTTGCTGGAGAGAAATTGACTTATCAACAATATTATTATTATATGCTGCATAAACCACAAGGCGTGATTTCAGCAACAGAAGATAAATGGGATCAAACAGTGATCGACCTACTGAGAGACGAAGACTATCGAGAGGATTTATTTCCCGTTGGTCGTTTGGATAAAGATACTGAAGGATTGCTGTTACTAACAAACGATGGACAATTGGCTCATCGCTTATTATCTCCCAAAAAGCATGTAGATAAAGAATATTTTGCAGAAATTCAAGGGATCGTAACACAGGATGACATTCTTCAGTTTGCAGAGGGGTTTGCACTAACCAACAAGGAACTGGTCAAACCAAGTGAACTAATAATTGACTCTATAAACGAGGAAGCCGAGCAATCACGTATTCGTCTGATTATTCAAGAAGGTAAATTTCACCAAGTAAAACGTATGTTTGAAGCTGTAGATAAAAAAGTTGTCTATCTAAAACGATTGCGGATGGGAAATTTATGGTTAGATGAAGAGCTGGAACTTGGGGAATATAGAGCTTTGACGGATAAAGAACTAGAAGGATTAAAAATGAATAATTAGAAGTTATACCAAAACACAAGTGAGAGTGATTCCCTTATTTTGAGACGATCATTTTTACTTGTGTTTTCTTTGACTAGCTAGTCAAGGCGGGTATATACTTCGATTGACTAACGAGTCAAAAAGGAGGAATAATAAAATGAATGCCATTGAACTTAAAGGGTTGACTAAACTATATAAAAAACAGCCGGCTGTTGATCAAGTGGACTTAACTGTGGAAAAAGGGGAAATCTATGGTTTTATCGGTCCAAACGGTGCAGGAAAATCAACGACGATCAAAGCAATGATGAATTTTATTTATCCAGATCAAGGAACAGCTACTTTACTTGGCTTGGATAGTATCAAAGATACAAAGGAGATTCGCAAGCGGACGGGATATGTATCAAGTGATGTTCGTTTTTATCCGAATATGACCACGATTGAAGTATTAAAGTATGTTGCTGAATTTCATCAATTAAAAGATAGTAAGCAACAAATCGATTATTTTATTGAGTTATTCGATATCGATACGAAGAAGAAAATGTCTGAATTATCTTTAGGGAATAAAAAGAAAATCGCAATCACCGCTGGAATTCTACCTAATCCAGAACTACTGATTTTAGATGAACCAACCAATGGTTTAGACCCTCTGATGCAACATCGTTTATTTGAAGAATTGGAAAAATACAATCAAAAAGGTATGACGATTTTTTTATCCAGTCATGATTTAAATGAGGTGCAACAGCATGCACATCGAGCTGCGTTTATTCGTGAAGGAAAAATCATCACCGTACAAGATATCACAAAAGAAAAATCTTTAGGGAAAGTCATTACATTGATTGGCGACCACATTCCATTATCTTTATTTGAACAGATGGGGGCAGCAATTTTAAAACATCAAGGAAACGAGACCCGTTTGTTATATGAAGGGAATTTACATGAAGTCTTGCCGTTATTAGGTGATCCTTCGATTCAAGATTTTACGATCACAAATCCGGAGTTGGAAGATCAATTTATGGCCTTGTATGAAGGAGGGACAGTGAAATGACCACAGCTAAAATTGAAAGCAAAGGACTTATCAAAGGACTAATTATTTGGACAATCTTATTTGCAGTGATTATTTTTGGTTTTAGCGCCGTTTATCCTCAAATGCATAGTTCTGCTATGGAAGATCTCTTAGGGGCAAAGCTAAACGGTTTATCCCCTGCGCTTTTAAAAACCTTCAACATTCGTGTGAATGGTCAAGCAAGTTTTTTAGTTGCTTCTGGTTTCTTTGCTTATTATTTTCAATATATGTTTTTAGCAGCGTCGATTTACGCTATGATGCTCGGTAGTCAAGCACTGATCAAAGAAGAAACAGATGGCACCATTGAATTTTTATATGCGCAGCCTGTGACACGTAGAGAAATCTTAACGAGTAAATTTGTTGCGAACCTCTTTATTTTCGCTCTCTTCTGGTTGATTTCATTAATTGTTTCTGTAGGCTCAACATTAATCTATCGTCAATCAACTGATTCAGCTCAAGCAATCACACAAGAAATTAGTAAAATATTTATGCAGGAAAGCTTGATTTTGTTGTTTTTCTTAACGCTGGGCTTTTTTGTTTCAACATTTTTAAAATCAAGTAAACAAAGTACCAGTGTTTCTTTAGGGATTGTGTTCGGCTTTTATTTGATTGGGATATTCTCAGATCTGAATGATTCATTTAGTTGGGCAAAAAACATTTCTCCCACACATATGGGAATTCCAAGTAACTTGTTGGATAAAGGATTATCTAGTGGAAATGTGCTGTTGTTGAGTATTTTGATTATTTTATTTCTTGTTGGTACGTACATGGTTTATCAACGGAAGGATCTAAAAGTCTAGGACAAAAAATCAAGATCGCTCAACAAAAATATAGTGATCAAAAAGCGAATACAATTGAAATAGTGAAAGATGCGGATATTTCTAGAGAATTGATTTTTCATTATTTGGCAAAAAACAAGTGCGTTATATGGGAATTTTACAAAGAGGGTTTCTAGCTAATAAAGCAGCCGAAAATGATCATCATTTTTCGGCTGCTTTATTATTTAACTGTTCAAATCGCTTCATGTAACATGGCAAGTGCTTGCTAATTTCAGTCGGGAGTACAACATAGTTTTCATGCCCGAGTTCTTCTCCAATCAAACTATGTAGATAAACGGCAGCGCAAATTGCAGCTTCTTTGTCTTGAAATTGAGCTAAAAAACCAGTAACCATACCTGCTAAAGTATCACCCATACCACCAGTTGCCATAGCAGGTGTACCTAGAGGATTTTTATATTGAGCATTAGCAGTGTAAATCTCTGTACGATGGCTTTTTAGGACAATAGTTGCCCCTAATTGTTTTTGGGCTTCTTGATTTTTTGCAACGGTTTGCTTGCTGATTTTAAGTCCACTTAGCCGTTCCCATTCCATTTGATGAGGTGTGAAAACTACATGTTTTGGATGATTTAAAGAATAATGATTTTGGGAAAATAACGTAATGGCAGACCCATCGATCACGAGCCATTGTTCAGGTTTTTGTTGCTGCAACACGTTTTCTAAAAGCTGCTGACTATGAGTATCCAAACCCAAACCAGGTCCAATCAAGATCACGTCTGCTGTATCTAATAAATCATCGAATTCTTGCGTAAGTGTCCAATCGAGGACCATCGCCTCAGGTAAGCGAGCATGAAGAGATGTTCGGTTTTTTGCTGCTGTAATGACGGAAGTTAAACCGCATCCTGCTTTGACACAGGCTTCTGCACTCATGATGATCGCACCACCATACAATTCATTTCCACCAATCAAAACGGATCGTCCAAAGGTTCCTTTATGGGAATGTTGTGGACGAGAGTGGATCACCGCAGTCAGATTTTTTTGTGAGAGTTCTTTCATTGTTAGGCACCTTCTCGAGGGATTTACCTTCAGTATAAATCTGTTTCCAATCAAGCGCAAAATATTACGGGAAAAAACTGTTCCCGCCTTTTTCTTTTAAGCGAGTTAGTGGTATGATGGGAAGGTAGAATAATGAATTGGAGTGACTAAAAAATGACAATTGATTGGCAAAAAGAAGTAGACGCACGTAAAGATGCGCTATTAGAAGATTTACAAAATTTATTACGTATCAACAGTGAGCGTGATGACTCTAAAGTAACACCAGAGGCACCATTTGGACCAGGACCTGTAGCTGGCTTAAAACATATGTTAGCGTATGGCGAGCGTGATGGTTTCGTTGTGAAAAACGTTGATAACTATGCTGGTCACATCGAATATGGCGAAGGCGATGAAACATTAGGGATTTTCGGACATATGGACGTTGTACCTGCTGGTGACGGTTGGGATACTGATCCGTATGAACCTGTTATCAAAGACGGCAAAATCTTTGCCCGTGGTTCAAGTGATGACAAAGGCCCAAGTATGGCGGCTTATTATGCATTACGAATCATCAAAGACTTAGAGTTACCATTATCTAAAAAAGTTCGCTTTGTCGTTGGTAGTGACGAAGAAAGCGGCTGGGGCGATATGGATTATTACTTCAAGCACGAAGAAAAACCTGACTTTGGTTTCTCACCAGATGCAGAATTCCCAATCATCAATGGTGAAAAAGGAAACGTCTCTTTATATGCTCGTTTTGGCGGATCAAGCGAAGGCGAATATGGGTTAGAAAGCTTTAACGCTGGTTTACGTGAAAATATGGTTCCAGGTACAGCGACTGCAGTGATCACAGTTCCAACTGCCGAAGCTGCTGAAAAAATGCAAGGCGCCTTTAGCGTTTTTGTTGATGAAGAACCAATTTCTGGTGAATTAGAAGCAAACGACACAACGATTACGATCAAAGTTGTAGGGAAAGGTGCACACGGCGCTAGCCCACAATCTGGGATCAATGCGGCGACATTCTTAGCCTTATTCTTAAACAGCTATGGATTTGCTGGTGCGGCGAAAGAATTTATCCAAGTTGCAGCAACACTTGTTCACGAAGATTTCTATGGTGAAAAATTAGGCGTAGCTTTTGAAGATGCTAAGATGGGTAAATTAACAATGAATGCTGGTTTATTTGTCTTCAAGAAAGATGCTGAAGACGGCAACTTTATGAGCTTGAATTTCCGTTACCCTAAAGGAACAACAGCAGCAGATTTACAAGCTGGCGTAAAAGCAACAGCAGGCGCGATCGGTGCAGAAATCGTTCAAGGTGGACGTAACCAAGAACCGCATTATGTTCCAGCAGATGATCCATTGGTAGAAACATTATTACAAGTTTATGAAGATCACACTGGTCAAAAAGGCCATGAACAAATCATCGGTGGTGGAACTTACGGCCGTTTACTAAAACGTGGTGTGGCGTACGGCGCAATGTTCCCAGGTTATACAGATACAATGCACCAAGCCAATGAATTTATGGCATTGGATGATTTATTCCGTGCAACAGCAATTTATGCGGATGCGATTTATCGTTTGGCGAAGTAAGCTTCGCTACTACAATTTGAAAACAAATCAGAAAACCTGACAGACAGTTGTCAGGTTTTTTTCTGTACAATAGAAACAAGTCGTTAGAAACATCGGACATTTTCAAGTATACTTATAAACATACTTAAAAATAATGAAAGATTACCTAAAGATAAATAGCATATGTACACAAGAAAAATGAGGTGAACAAATGATTAATTTTCAAAACGTATCAAAAAAATACAACGATCAGTTAGTATTGGAAGATTTCGATATTTCAATTGAAGACGGTGAATTTTTTGTATTAGTAGGACCTAGTGGGAGTGGGAAAACCACTACCTTAAAAATGATCAATCGTTTGATCGAACCGACAGACGGTGACATCTATTTTAATGATCAAAGACTGATCGATTATAATCTAAAAGAGCTACGCTTAACGATCGGCTATGTCCTTCAACAAATCGCACTATTCCCAAATCTAACGGTTGCTGAAAATATCGAATTGATTCCAGAAATGAAACATTGGAGCAAAGCGAAAAGACGGGAAAGAACCGAAGAGCTACTAAGAAAAGTCAGTTTACCACCTGAAGAATATCTTTACAGAAAACCAGCTGAATTATCGGGTGGGGAGCAACAACGTATTGGAATTTTGCGAGCAATCGCGGCTAAACCAGATATTATTTTAATGGATGAGCGTTTAGTGCCTTAGATCCGATTTCAAGAGGTCAATTACAATTGCTGATCAAAGAGCTGCATAAAGAGCTAGCCAGCACAGTTGTTTTTGTAACCCATGATATGAACGAAGCCTTGCTTTTAGGTGATCGAATTTGCGTGATGAAAGAGGGGAAAATCGTTCAAACAGATACACCAGAAGCTATCAAAAGTCATCCAGCCAATGAATTTGTGGCACAGTTCTTCCAACATGAACACGCTAATTTGGGAAATTATTGTGCAGAAGATCTAGTAACCGCTGGATTTGTAGAGGATGGTCAAGTAGAGAGTGAAACCATCGTGAATTTAGGAACAGACTTGCCAACTGTGATTCGCCTACTTGTAGAAGGAAAAACCGTTGTCTTAGTCGATGAAAATGGCCCAATCGGTGAAATCACGGATCGAACGATTCTACGCTTCGTAGAGACAAAGATAGAAGGTGATCAATAATATGGGAAAACTGATCGAAACATTCATTGCCCGTAAAGAAGACTTTATTCAAGCGGTCGTCGAACATATCCAATTATCATTATTGTCACTATTGATTGCGATTCTTATCGCAATTCCGTTAGCGATTTTATTGACAAATTATAAAAAAGTCGCTGAATTTGTTCTGCAAATTACTGGGATTTTTCAAACGATTCCATCACTCGCTTTATTAGGATTATTGATTCCAGTTATTGGGATTGGTAGTCCGCCAGCGATTGTGGCGTTAGTGATTTATGCACTATTTCCGATTTTGCAAAATACGTATACAGGGTTGACCGAAATCGATCCTTCTTTGGAAGAAGCAGCCGAAGCTTTTGGGATGAATAAACGGGAAAAACTAATCAAGTTTGAGTTGCAGTTGGCTTTACCATATATCATTTCAGGTATTCGTACAGCAACCGTAATGATCATTGGAACAGCAACACTAGCGGCTCTGATCGGTGCAGGAGGTCTCGGGACCTTCATTTTACTTGGAATCGACCGAAACAATGTCTATCTGATTTTGATCGGTGCAATTTCTTCAGCTGTCTTAGCGGTCTTGTTTAACTTTGGGATTCATTTGTTGGAAAAAGCCACAGTGAAACGGATCGTAGCAGCATTTATGGTATTACTTGCTTTATTAGTGGGTTCATTTGTCTATACCCATCAAGAAGCAGAACAAAAAGAAATCACGGTTGCAGGAAAATTAGGTGCAGAACCGGATATTCTGATCAACATGTATAAAGAATTGATCGAAGCGAATAGTGATATCCACGTAAATCTAAAATCAAACTTTGGGAAAACCAGTTTCTTATTTAATGCTTTGAAATCTGGAGAAATCGATGTTTATCCTGAGTTTACTGGAACCGTTCTTGAAACATTTTTGAAGGACAACAAAAACACATCCAATGATCCAAGAGAAGTGTACGAATACGCACGAGATCAAATCAAGAAACAAGAAAATATGGATTACCTTGAACCAATGCGTTATCAAAATACGTATGCAGTAGCAGTCAAACGATCATTTGCAGAAGAGAATGGGTTGAAAACAATTGAAGATCTGAAAAAAGTTGAAAGTCAGTTAAAAGCTGGTTTTACACTTGAGTTTATCGATCGTGAAGATGGGTATAAAGGATTGCAAAAATTGTATAACTTGAATTTAGATGTGAAGTCGATGGAACCGTCATTGCGTTACCAAGCAATCAATAATGGCGATGTTAATGTGGTAGATGCGTATTCGACTGATAGTGAATTGAAGCAATACGATTTAGTGATTTTAAAAGATAATAAACAACTATTTCCACCCTATCAAGGTGCGCCTTTGCTGAAAGCTGAGACGCTAGAGAAATATCCGGAGTTAAAAGAACTATTGCAGCCTTTGGTTGGTAAGATCACAGAAGAAGAGATGAGTGAGATGAATTACCAAGTGAATGTGGAGCAAAAAGATCCAGCGACGGTTGCGCATGATTATTTGGCGGAGCATAAGATGTTGGAAAAATAGTAATGGGTAAACGAACAGATACAATAAAGGAGATGAATCGTTATCTTCCTTGTTGTATCTGTTCTGACTATCATAAGTTGTTTTTTGCATGCTTTATAAGGTATAATAAATAAGAAGGTAATCATTATTTATTATGATTACAAAAAAGCCAGTGCGTAAACACTGACTCTTTAGTTGAATATTGACTAAAGCTCGAAAGTGTATAACATCGCCACTATCTTACTTTGGTCGGGCAGATAGTGGTCTTTTTTTGTCTAGCATCACGAACTAACCCTATCGACAAATAGATAAAGTCACACAAAGATAAAAAGCATCTTTGCATGACTTTCCTAATTTGCTTAAGGGCTAAACGAGTTCGCTCTGCTTTTCCGTATCAAAAATAGAAGTGATAAAGAGTTTAATCCCTTCGACAATATAGTAAGCCACAAGCGTGACAACTATTTTCGAAGCGATATCTTTTAACAAATCTTTCAAGGACCGCTTTTCCAATGCATTAAAGCAGGACAAAAGCGATAAAGACATATCTTTATGGCATCAACTCCTTTTTCAGAGCTTCAGCCGTTATTCAACTAGTTATAGTATAACAAATATTAAAGTATTTATGTATTAAATATTTTACTAAAATACACAAGAGCGTCAAGTCTGTTAAGAGAAAAACAGACTTGACGCTCTTTCACTTTTTTTACAGTCCCATCAAAACAGACAGGTGACTCCCTTAAACCCAAACCATCAAGTTGTCTGCCCCTGAATTAATTTTACAGGCAACAGATAATTCTTCTCCAATTTTTTTTCAGGATTTTGTATCCTCTGCAATAAAAGATCAACTAAAATATCTGCATAATCAGCCATTGGTTGAGCAATCGTCGATAATTGGGGAAAATAGTTCTGAACAAATTTTGTCCCATCATAGCCAATGATCTTCAGCTGTTCAGGAACATTTATCTTTAATTGCTGACATTGATTATAGGCAAGAATAGCCGTTAGATCATCTGTACAAAATAAACTGTCAATGTCCTCCGTCTCCAAAATATGCTTGATCTCTAAGTTTTTTAGCGTCGTTGAGCGAGCCGTCGTTTGAATATGAAAAATTTTAGGGGCTAAGTCATGTTCTTCTAAAAAGTTTAAATACCCGTTTAAACGAAAATTTGTTGGGGAGTTTGATTCTTGTGAACCTGTCAAGATCGCGATTTTTCTGGCTCCTCTAACGTATAAGGTCTCAGTCGCTAAATACCCGCCTTGGAAATTGTCACTGCCGATAATGGGAATAGTATTGCCTAAAAAGCGGTCAAAAGAAACAATCGGAAGTTCAACATCCTCATATTCTGTGATCCCTAAGTTGTGCGCACCAGCAATAATGCCATCAACTTTATTTGCAGCAAGCATATTTATATAATGACGTTCTTTTTCCTTATTATTGGCACTATCACACAAAATAACCCGATACCCCAAATCAAAAAGTTTTTGTTCGATTCTTTCCACTAACTCCCCAAAAAAGGGATTCGCAACAGTTGGAAAAATAAGCCCGATTAATTGTGTGTTTTTACCTTGTAGTGAACGAGCTAAAGAGTTTGGTTGGTAATTAAGCTCTTTCATCGCCTGATTTACCTTATCGATTGTTTTTTTGCTTAATGAGCCGTAATTATTAATAACACGGGAAACAGTCGTAGGAGAGACACCAGCTTTTTTTGCTACATCTGTTAATTTGACGACCATACAATTCCATCCTTTATTGGTTAGTTTTCCGCAGTTGCCAAAGTTGTCCTTGATAGTCTCCGTCACACGTTAAATGAAATCCTGTGTGACCTGCTTCTGGGAATGCTCGCATGGTTGCTACTTTTTCACCATCGTTGATGAAGAGTTCAACAACGGAAGAATCGACAAATATTTGTAAATTCAATGGTTTTTGTTCGATAGAAAATGATCGTACAACGCCATAATCTTCTCCAAAAGGAACACCAGCATGACTGCGGTCTATTGTCATTTTACCACGTTGGGAATCAAAATGAATCGTTAATCCTTGATTCTGTTCTTTATCTGCATATAAGGTAAGGGTTCCGGTAGCTAGAGAATCAAATGATAGGGCTAATTCATAATGATTTGTTGCAGTCTCATGATAAGAATCCTTGCTGTTATCAAAATGTATTCCTTCGTCTATGCGTAGTTGTTTCATCTCTGCAACAGGACGTTGGTACAATTTTTTATCCTCTACAATCAGTTCCTTCACGATGCTTAAGCAATGTGCCCATTCCTCTTGATCAGTGGGATAATCAATTTCCGGCAACCCGATCCAGCTGATCGATAATAAGCGCTCGTCGGGTGCTTTAAATGCTTGTGTAGCGTAAACATCAAAGCCTTCATCTAAGTTTTTCAAGCTAGAAGGATTCGTCAAACGGTTTGATTCAGACTGATAAGAATCACCAATGACATACATATTTGGGTAGATATTTTGGTAAGGGCAAACGTCAGGATCTAACCCTTGCGGACAAAAAATAAGTAGAGCGAATTCATCTGTCAAAAGTAAATTGGGGCATTCGATCATAAAACCCATGTCCTGATCAGTAAACTCTAATTCCCCTACACATTGCCAAGAAAGTAAGTCAGAACTTTGATAGGTTAGAATTTTTCCTTTTTCTGCTTCATCTTGCGCTCCGATCGTCATTAGATAGCCAGATTTATAACGAAAAACTTGAGGGTCTCTGAATTCAGACGTATAACCAGCTGGAGGTTCAGCAATCAGCGGCTGTTCGATTTTTTTAATGCTCCCAGATCGATCCATCCAAGCGCCTAATTGATACGAATGGCGAGTCCAATCACTATCACGAACGTTACCTGTATAAGCAAGAAATAACTGGTCAGAAATCGGTAGAGCAGTTCCTGAATAAACGCCATGACTGTCGTATAAGCTGTCTGGGAATACTTTTGTTCCCTCTTCTTTCCAATCAATCAGATTATCAGAGATCATGTGATACCAAGATTTTATACCGTGAACAGGGCCCATCGGATAAGATTGATAAAAAACATGCCACTGATTATTGAAAAAAGAAAAACCATTTGGATCGTTTAATAAACCTGTAGCGGGTTGAATATGATAGCCTAAACGCCAGATTGACGTGTCTATTTTCTGTTTTAGTGAGGCAAGATATTCTGGCTCCCATTTTTCATAGGCTGATAACGTTCTTCTCTAGACCAAACTTTTTTTTCGGACATATATATTCTCCTCGTAAGCGTATTCTCACATATAGTGTAACGATTTAGCGTTATAATGTCAAACGTATAACAATTATTAATCTATTTTAATGAAGGTAAATATGTTTATGCGTTTCAAATTGATATACGTTTGACAATTCATCAGAATCGTGGCATACTTTGTATGTGAAAAAGCGATTACATTTTTGAAACACAATACAGTTTCTTCTATTTTAGTAGCGCTTAAATGACAATTAGGGGGAAAGAAGATGGATTACAAAAAAGTAGCAAAGGAAATCAATGAAGCACTTGGAAAAGACAATATTCAGGCTGCCGCACATTGCGCAACGCGTTTAAGGCTTGTTCTAAAGGATTCAAGTAAAGTGGATCAGAAAGCTTTAGATAATAATGATGCTGTGAAAGGAACGTTTGAAGCCAACGACCAATTTCAAATTATCATCGGTGCTGGCGATGTAAATAATGTATACGATGAACTTATAAAAATCACCAATGTGAAAGAAGCGTCTACCGCTGACCTAAAAGCAGTCGCATCAAATGGTAAAAAAATAATCCTATTATGGCATTTATTAAGGTATTATCTGATATTTTTGTTCCGATTGTCCCAGCATTAGTTGCGGGTGGGTTATTGATGGCATTAAACAATGTCTTGACTGCTCAGGATTTATTTGGTCCTCAATCGGTCGTAGAACTATTTCCGAATGTAAAAGATTTTGCGAGTATCATTAATCTACTAGCTTCCGCACCATTCGCTTTCCTACCTATCTTGGTCGGCTTTTCTGCTACTAAGCGCTTTGGTGGAAATCCTTATTTGGGTGCTGCGATGGCAATGGCGATGGTTATGCCTGATTTAGTTAATGGTTATGGTGTAGCAAATGCGATCGCAGATGGAAGTATGCCTTATTGGCATATTTTCGGAATGGATGTTGCGCAAGCCGGCTATCAAGGTTCTGTGCTGCCTGTATTAGCGGTTTCGTGGATTTTAGCGTCTTTAGAAAAATTTTTCCACAAACGTATTCCCAACGCGTTTGATTTTACATTTACACCAATGCTAGCCATTATTATTACTGGTTTTTTAACATTTATCGTTGTGGGTCCGATGATGAGAATTGTATCAGACGGTCTGACGAATGGACTTGTTTGGTTGTATGATACAACAGGAGCACTCGGCTTAGGTGTCTTCGGTCTATTTTACTCACCGATTGTCATCACGGGCTTGCATCAAAGTTTCCCAGCCATTGAAACGACTCTGTTAGCAGACGTAGCGCGAACTGGCGGATCATTTATTTTCCCAGTCGCTTCTATGGCCAATGTAGGGCAAGGGGCAGCAACGCTTGCCATCATGTTATTAACGAAAAATAAAAAACAAAAAAGCTTAGCAACGTCAGCAAGTATTTCTGCTATGTTAGGTATTACTGAACCAGCGATTTTCGGGGTCAATTTAAAACTTAAATTTCCATTTATTTGTGGCATGATTGCCTCAGCTGTGGCTTGTCTATTTATCGGCGCTTTCCATGTACTTTCAGTAGCGATGGGGCCAGCAAGTGTGATTGGATTTATTTCAATCGCACCAAAATCAATTTCCTATTTCATGATCGGTATCGTTATCAGTATCTGTGTAGGATTCGTGACAACGTACGCATACGGAAAACGTCATATGGAGGTTTTTGTAGGCGATGATGAATCAGCTGGAGAAGTTGCCGTTGAAATCAATGAAGATCCTGAAGCAAATGCAGCGTCTGTTCAAGATGAAGTGTTGGCAGCGCCCGTAAGTGGTACTCCTATTTCACTAAAAAAAGTAAATGATCCTGTATTTGCACAAGAAATGATGGGAAAAGGGATTGCAGTGATTCCAGAAGAAGGCACTATTTATGCACCTGCTGATGGAGAATTAACTGTTGTTTATGATTCGAAACATGCGTATGGACTTAAAACGACGAATGGTGCAGAGGTATTGATCCATATCGGAATCGACACAGTCGGATTAAAAGGCGAAGGCTTTGAAACAACTAGAAAATACGGTGAATTAGTAAAAAAAGGAGATATTTTAGGGACAGTTGATTTAGAGAAGCTTAAACAAGCTGGTTTAGATAGCACCGTAATGATGATTATTACAAATACGGATGCCTATGCTGCTGTCGAAGCGATTGATCTACCAAAAGTGGATGGAGGCCAAGATCTATTGGCGGTAAGTGCACATTATGAAAACTAATTGGTGGAAGAAAGCCACGATCTATCAAATTTATCCACGCAGTTTTCAAGATACAAACGCTGATGGTATTGGGGACATAAAAGGGATTATCCAGCGTTTGGATTATCTGGCCTTACTAGGAATAGAGGCGATTTGGCTCAGTCCTGTTTATCAATCACCCAATGAAGATAATGGCTACGATATTAGTGATTATGAAGCGATTGGCTCAGAGTATGGCACCATGGAAGATATGGATAATCTGATTGCTGAAGCACAAAAAAGAAACATCAAGATTATTATGGATTTGGTCGTGAATCATACGTCATCAGAACATCCGTGGTTTCAGTCCGCACTGCAAAATCCTGCGAGTGAGTATCATGATTTTTATATCTGGAGAAAAGGAAACGAACGTGAAAAACCCAATGAACTTCAATCAAATTTTGGTGGTTCTGCGTGGACTTTTGTCCCGACGCTCGGGGAATATTATTTTCATTTACATGCGAAAGAACAGCCTGATTTGAATTGGGAAAATCCTGTGATGCGTCAAGAAATTTATCGTATGATGAATTATTGGATTGAAAAAGGCGTTGGCGGTTTTCGTTTAGACGTTATTGATTTGATAGGAAAAGAACCAGATCAGTTGATTACTAAAAACGGACCAAAGCTGCATGAACTTTTACAAGAAATGAATCAAAACACATTTGGAGACTATGACTTAGTTACAGTCGGTGAAACATGGGGTGCAACACCAGAAATCGCTCAGCTTTATTCTGATGAGAACCGAGAAGAGTTATCAATGGTTTTTCAATTTGAACACATCAATTTAGATAAGCAAACAGGCAAAAGAAAATGGGATATCAAAAAATTAGATCCTAAAGAATTGCATCAAGTGTTTTCTAAATGGCAAACAGAATTAGCGGGAAAAGGGTGGAACTCGCTATTCTGGAATAATCATGATCTACCTCGAATCATCTCTCGCTGGGGAAATGATCAGGAGTATCGAGTGATCAGTGGGAAAATGCTAGCCATCTACCTTTATTTTCTTCAAGGAACACCTTATATTTATCAGGGAGAAGAAATCGGCATGATCAATTATCCGATTCAGACGATTGACGAGGTTGATGATATAGAAAGTCGCAGAATGTATGATGAGCGTATCAATCTGGTTATACGGAAGAAGAGATCATAGCGTCAATCAATGCAAAAGGACGTGATAACGCACGTCACCCGATGCAGTGGGATAGTTCTGACCAAGCTGGTTTTACAAAAGGGATTCCTTGGCTTCCAGTAGGAAACTCAAATGAGATCAATGTGGAAGCAGCGTTAAATGATCCAAACTCTTTATTTTATACGTATCAAAAACTGATTCAGCTTCGTAAAGAAATGCCGATTATCATAGAAGGAACATTTGAGAGCATTCCGACTGAGGATGTAACAGTTTTAGCCTATATTCGCGAATATCAAGGTGAAAAGTTACTTGTTGTCGTTAATTTCTCTGATCAGCCAGCACATTTTGCATTAGAAAAAACACGAGTGATAAAAGAGATGCTCATCCATAATTATGATAAAGAGATTACAGATGAACTACTAGCTTATGAAACGTATGCAGTATCTCTAAAATAAGCAAGAGAGAAAAAGTATATAGCTCAGAAAAATAGACCAACGTTTACAAGGAGTAGAAGAGGATTCTTGTAAATGAAGGCTTATTTTTCTGAGCTGTTTTGGTTCTGAAAGTTTATTATAGAGACTATTTAGTTAGTTCATCTAGCACAGTCCAATGTTTGTAAAAGCATTGGAAATCGCCTTTTATTCTTGGAACCAATACGCCGGCATGATTTAATTCACTACCGCTGTATATATTTCCCGTTTCCGTGTCTTTGTAGTGTGCAGATGCGTCTAAATAGTTTGTCTTTACATATTGAACAGGTTGAGCAGGTTGTGCAAGGCCATTGGAGTAAACAAGTAATGCCTCTGTTTCATTTTTAAATAACCACGCTGTAGCATAAGTGGAATCAATTTCTTTGATTCGATAGAATTGCCCAAATTGCAATAATCTTCGATGCTTTTTATAAAAAGTAATTTGCTCCTTTATTTCTGCTAACGCTTGTGGAGACTGTTTTTCTATTGCTAGTTCATAACCGAAATTCCCACTCATTGCAATTAGGAATCGGCTTTCTAATGGTGTATTTCTGCCTACTTGATGGTTAGGGCTATCTGAAACATGCGCACCCATCATGATAGGTGGATAAAGATAGCTATATCCGTATTGAATTTTTGTTCGACATAACGCATCGGTGTTATCACTTGTCCATGTTTGAGGCATATAAGCGACCATTCCAGGATCAAATCGTCCTCCGCCGCTCGAACAATTTTCAAATAATACGTGTGGAAATTGTTTTGTTATTTCAGATAAAATGTGATACAACCCTAAAACATACCGATGACTCACTTCTTTTTGTTGATCATTCGGCAAAATAAAACTGCCAACTTCAGTCAAGTGTCGATTCATATCCCATTTTATATAATCGATTTTATTTGAAGAAAGATAATCGCTTAGTACCTGAATAAGATAATCTTGAACTTGGGGCAAACTTAAATTTAAAACAAGTTGTTGTCTTCCTTGCGTTTGAGGATAGTCAGGTACTTGTAAACTCCATTCAGGATGTGCCTCAAATAGACGACTTTTCACAGAAATCATTTCTGGTTCAAACCACAAACCAAATTTCATATTCTGTTGATGTAGAATATCTGCAACATGTTCAACGCCATTGGGCAGTTTGGTTTTATTGACAACCCAATCACCTAAGGACGTGGTATCATCTTCTCGTTGACCAAACCAACCATCATCTAAAACAAACAATTCAATCCCTAACTCCTGTGCTTGTTTTGCTTGGCTAATTAAGTCCTCTTCTGTAAAGTCAAAATAATTTCCTTCCCATGAATTAAGTAGAATTGGTCGCTCTTGTTCTTGCCAATATTCAGGTATTAAATAATTTTGATACAGTTTATGAAATGTTTGAGACAGTTGGTTAAATCCCTGATCACTAAAATTTAGCACGACTTCTGGTGTTTGAAAACTTGATTCAGGCATCAATTTCCACTCAAAAGTTTCGGGATTGATTCCCATCTGAATACGTGTGCTACCATATTGCTCTACCTCGGCTTGGGCAACAAAATTCCCGCTGTAAATAAAATGAAATCCATAAACCTGACCTTGCTCTTCATTTGTATAGCGATCGGCAAGTCCTAAAAACGGATGATGCTGTGGACTGCTCGTTCCTCTAGTCGAACTTATTTTTTGAATACCTGGATGAAGTGGTTGCCGATGTATTGTCGCCTCATTCGTATGTGAACCATTAAGTGTTAATAGATCAAAATCAGAACGTGGTAAATCTAGCAACATGGAGCCTGCATTTTCCAAATAAATAGCCTGTGATCCATTATTTCGATAGTCAACATTGCGCGTAATAATTGGGAGATCGTCATAAATTGTATACCGAAGAACCATTTCAAGAGATTGGATAGGATCGATAAGATAGATTTCTAACGTTTGCTGTGTTTCTCCACGTAATGAAGGTAACTCTTTTAAAGGACACTTACCTTGCAAAATTTCAAAGCGATCATACACAAAATCTGTGATCCGAAAACCATCTGAATTTCGAAATTGATAATTACCCACCCGATAATCCAAACTTCCTTGTGTGCTCGTTTCAAGAGGCAATGTGTTTAAAGAAAATGTTCGTTCTTCACTGATCGGATTTGTAGCAAAACCACGATCGATATGCTGTAACTGGTTGACTTGATGATAGCTGTTTAAATACGGGCCAAAATATCTATGGGTAAGATATTTTTCTTTTTCGATACCTATAATATAACTTATTGTATTGTTGCTTAGATGGAAAATATTTTGCGAATCATCAAAATAGATAGTCATATAAGTCATTCCTTTTCGTTTATTATATACATAGTATCGAGTATAATAGGAATCAACAAGACGAAATAATTTCAAGGAGGGTAATAAATTGCAAAATTTCGTTCGTCAATTCCATTATACGGATGATCACCATTTGCCGATTATTCGTGGAGTTGGTATAGGTGAGGGGAGTACTACTTATAATTGGGATGCTCGTGTGCGAAAAGAGCAACTGATAGTTTTGCAGGTAACATTAACGGGTGAAGGTTTCTTGGAAATGGGAGGGAGAACAATTGCTCTTAGGGAGAACAACGCTTTCTTTGCTAAAATACCTGGGAATTATCGCTATTTTGGTAAGGAGTGGCGTTTTTTATTTATCGAATTTTCTACTATAATGACGCAGTGGCTGGATACATCGATTTCTATTATAGAATTATCAATGGATTTGATTGAAAGACTTAGAAGTGTTGTGCTCGATTTGAAAAATCGTGAGTTGAGTGCAGTACAAAATGCTAAAATAGCATTTGCTCTTTTTTGGATATTAAGGAAGCGATCCAGAAAGAAATTCAAGAAAAAACGGATGGAATTCAGGCAGTAAAAAAATATATTGATGCCCATTATTTTGAAGATATAAGTTTAGATTTACTATCTGAAAGGTACATGTTGTCAAAGTATACACTGATTCGTCAGTTTGAAGAAGTCTATAAAACATCACCTATCCACTATTTAAAACAAGTACGAATTATTCAGTCTCTGTCTTTATTATGGGAAGAAGAAACAATTGGTCAAGTCGCAAAAAAAGTTGGGTTTTCAACAGGAAATTATTTTAGTAAAGTGTTTAAAAAGGAGATGGGCATGTCTCCAAGTGAGTACAGAAATCAAAAAGAAATTTATCTTCCACGATAATCAGCGAATCGGAAAGTGAAGGCTGTAAAGTTAAGTTGCAGTGAATAATTTCCTTATTTTTTCATAAATAAAGTAATTTTTACCAAAAAGAAATGCAAATTTCCTAAACTTTCGCTATAATAAAGAAAATAACCAAAACAGGAAGTGTAAACGAACCATGAAAAAAGCAGACCGACAACGCTTGATCAAACAACTGATCACAGAAAATGAAATAGAAACCCAAGACGATCTGATTGCACGTCTTGAACAATCTGGTGTCAAAGCAACCCAAGCCACTGTTTCCAGAGATGTGCGCGAAATGAGCATTGTTAAAACTCATGGCTCTGATGGTCGGGTGAAGTATGCTTTATTTTCGCAACAACAAGCATCCAGCAGTGAGGAAAAACTAAAAGAATCCGTGAAAGATTCAGTGATTCGCATGGAACGTGTCCAATTTATGGTGATCGTTCATACAGATATGGGCGCAGCTGATGTCGTGACTAATTTTTTAGATGAAGTCAGTTATGAAGAAATTGCAGGAACTGTAGCAGGAGTGGATACAATCATTATCATTGCTCGTTCAGAAGATGACGCGAAAACTGTCATTGAGCGTTTTGAAGCGATGATGAATTAAACATAACCAATCAAAAAATGAAGGGAGATTTGGTTACATGGAATTGAAAGCGTTACAAAACGGGTCAGACATAAGAGGGATTGCGGTAGATCGTGAAGAAAAAACAGCGAACTTAACACCAGCGCAAGTCGGGAAAATTGCAGTAGGGATGGTTCATTGGCTTCGTGACGAGAACAACTTAGCTGAAAAGCATCAAGCAGGAAAAGTAACAATCGGTATCGGTCATGATAGCCGGATCTCGGCAGATAGCTTAAAACAAGCATTGGTCGATAGTTTCGTTGAGCAAAACATAGACGTCTTGGATTTTGGTTTAGCCACAACGCCAGCCATGTTTATGGCTACGCAATTTCCACAATATGATTGTGATGCAGCGATTATGATCACAGCTAGCCACTTGCCATATTATTTTAATGGCTTAAAGCTGTTCACTAAATCTGGCGGTGCCGAAAAAACGGATATTGCCTACATTTTAGAACACGCTGAAAAACCTGCACTTGAAGCGAAAGGGACTGTAACCAAAACCTCGATTTTAGATGATTATTCCGCTGATTTAACGGAGAAAATTCGTCAAGGCATGAAAACAACAGAAGAAAAACCTTTATCTGGTTTTCATATTATAGTCGATGCTGGGAATGGCGCAGGTGGTTTCTTTGCTGAAAAGGTCTTAGCCCAACTTGGTGCAGATATTACAGGTTCACAATTTTTAGAACCTGACGGTATGTTCCCTAATCATATTCCAAACCCTGATAATAAAGAAGCCATGGCAAGTATCCAACAGGCTGTCTTGAAAAATAAAGCCGATTTAGGCGTGATTTTTGATACGGACGTGGATCGCTCAGCAGTGGTAGATGCATCAGGTGAAGTCATCAACCGAAATAACTTGATTGCTGTCTTAGCGACGATCGTTTTAGCTGAATATCCAGGCAGCAGTATTGTGACAAATTCACCGACATCTAGTCATTTGAAGGTGTTTATCGAATCAAAAGGTGGCAAGCAAGTACGCTATATTTCTGGTTATCGTAATGTAATCAATAAAATGATTGAACTAAACGATGAAGGAATCAATACCCAACTAGCAATCGAAACAAGCGGTCATGCAGCCTTTAAGGAAAACTATTATTTAGATGATGGGGCGTACGTTATCGCAAAAATCCTAATGTTGCTACCTAAATTAAAGCAAGAAGGCTCAACATTAGGTGACTTGATCAAATCGTTAAAACAACCGGCAGAAACGAAAGAATTACGCTTTGAAATTCTAGCAGAAAATGTTCGTGAGTATGGCGAACAAGTGATTCGAGATTTAGACGGTTTTGTCGGGAGTCAACAAGGCATGAAAATAGATCCTGAAAATCATGAGGGCATTCGAATAAATGTTTATGATGAATATGGCAGTGGGTGGTTTTTACTGCGAATGAGTTTACATGAACCACTATTAGTTTTACAAGTGGAAAATGATCAAGTTGGAATGAATCAAAAAGTGTTAGATGACTTGACTGATTTCTTTGCAGAATATAAACAGTTGGATTTGACGAAATTGACAAGATAGTAGTAGCTGGAAATCCCCCAGGTTACTTATCTTGTGCTTATGACTTTCTTAAGATATTCTAGTTCTTTCCTATATAATTTGATACAATTTGGTTTAAAGTATCAAAAAAGGAGTAAAAACATGAAATATTTGAAAAAAATAAGTTTGTTGGGAGTTCTTGTTTTATTTCTATTAGTAGTTGCTGCGTGTGGGTCATCTACCATTAGTGAAGTTGGTAGCGGTCAGGGAAGAAAAGATCAAACTCCTCTGATAAATGAACAGACGGGTGAAACCATCACAAGTACTTCTGGTAAAATTGGAGATTACGAAGTAACGATTTACGATGATTACGAAGTTCTTGAGTATTTTGATGACTCCAATATTATTGTAGTTACCTATGACTTTACAAATAATAGTAAAGAAAACAATACTTTCTCGTCTGCAATATCGGATAAAGTTTTTCAAAGTGGTATTAGAATACACTCGGCACTTTTGACGTATTTTTTAGATGCAAAAAAATTTAAAGGTGACATCACGGAAATACAACCAGGAGCTACCATTACACTTCGTAAAGCCTATAAAATAAGAGATACGACGTCTCCAGTCACAATTGAAATTGAAGGATATGAATCCTCCGATACGACGAAAATAACAAAAGAATTCAACTTACAATAGAATAAAATAAGAAGCTAGGAAAGAACAAAACATTCTCTCCTAGCTTCTTTAACTTACCATAACCCTGGCTCAGCAGTTGCTACAATCGCTTCTCCTGTAAATGGATGAATCAGATGCAGTTCATATGCATGAAGCATCAAGCGCCCGACAGGCTTTGGATGATACAAAGGATCACCAATGATCGGGTGCCCAATACTTGCTAAATGCACACGAATTTGATGGGTTCTCCCGGTTTCCAAAATGCAATAAACGGTTGTTTGATTTGTCTTTTTCAGATAAGAGGTAACGTCAACATGCGTCACAGCCATATCTCCACGTCGTTCATCAACCACACGTTTTCGACGATCATGCCGATCACGCCCGATTTTTTTACGAATGGTCAAAGACTCTTTTAGATCACCTGAAACCACTGCTTGATAACGCCGATAGATTTGCTTACTTTCCAATAATCGACCTAAAATCGGCAATACAAAAGGATTTTTAGCAAATAAAATCGCACCACTGGTTTCTTTATCTAAACGATGAACAACATAGGGGATCTGGTTTTTAGGCGCTAAGTAAGCTGCTAGATGATTAAGGAGTGTATCATGTTCATCTGGTTGATTTGGATGAGTTTTTATTCCAATTGGTTTATTCAAAATAATCAAATGTTCATCTTCAAAGAGCACCTCAACCGCAGGCTCATCTGCTAAAAGAATCATAGGTGTCGGATAGTCCTCTGATTCAAACTGTAGAGTAATAATATCGCCACTTTTTACAGGGAAATGAAATAAAGCTGTCTCACCATTGATCGAAACATTTTTCCGAGTTCGTAAAAAGTGTCGTACTTTGCGAGGAACAAGCCATTCATGTTCAAGCAATTCTCGAACCGTTTTCTCTTTAAAATTTTTTGGTAATTGGATGGATAATTCCATGTGTTTTCCACCTTTTCAATAGCGTTCTCTCTTAGTTTAACAAATGGAAGGATAAGTTCAAGTAGTTAGCTGGAATTAAAGATAGAGGTAAGAATGAAGTTATGTTTTTTGAAGAACTAGAAGAAAAAATTAATGTTTCACAGGATACAAACTATATCACTTGCTATCGAGTTTAATTTTTTTCATGATTCACAGCAATTTACAAGTAAGGAAAGTTTTAGGGAAGTTTATTGTTTTGGTCGGCGTAGTACTTCAATTCTTAGGGCGTTAGCACTTAAAGATTGATGCAATCGAAATGAAGTGGAGTGATTCACAAGTAATGAAACTTCGCTCACTGTGTTCGCCAAGTACTGTTCATCATCTACTCTGGCGAAGCCAATCGTAGTGATTCACAGCAAATACCCACTCTTTGGGGAAGAGTGGGAAAGGAGTTAAAAATGAAAAAGTGTTTTGTTAGGGTTGTTTGTTGGTATACATATATAATACAAATCAAATATGAATTTTTTGTGCATTAATTTAACTGAAACTGTAAAGCTTTTCTAAAGAAGTGTTTAAGATTCAAACCAAAACCCTTGCTAGTTGCCCGTCATCGTATTGATCAAACGTTTTGTCCAGCTAAAATCGGTTTTTGTGATCGTATCATCTCCAAATTGTTTGCCATCCCGATCAATCGCATAGACAAACATCCCGCCTTTTTGACCATCTTTTGGATTCCATTTTGCATAAGAATAGGCACGGCTTGTTTCATAAGGTTCTACAGTATCATTCCAACGATTATGATCTTGTTCTTCAGGGAAAGAAATCCCTGGAAGGAACTGTTGCGGTGTGATCGATGTTTTATACGTATTCCACGTATTATCTAAAGAAGATGCTGAACGACCATATGCTTGGACAAATAAATAGTCAAAGTAAGACGCTGTTTTTTTAAATAAAGAGTGATTATCTTTATTTGTGTCATAAATCAGCAACTTCCCAGTATTAGAATTTGGACCTAATTTTTTGGACAACGCGTTGAACGTACCTACAGCCATTTCTTCTTGTTTAGCAGTCAAACTGGATTCCATATCAACATCTAGACCGTCCAAGTTCCATGGTGTTAAATAAGTATCAATCAGCTGTTGTGCATAATTATCATACTCAGCTGTTGTTGGTGTAGTACCTGCATGAGGGACATTCCAAACTTCTCTGATATCGATCGTACGAATCACGCGAGTTCCTCGAGCGTGTAAGGTAGGTACATAAGTATCTTTCAACGTATCCCAAAATTTCTGTTGATCAGTACCAGGATTCACATAATGGAAAACAGAGACAATATCTACACCTTCGGGAATATCGGTCATCGCAGTAACGTTTTGATCAGGTAAGGTAGAGTTTGCATCGTGAGGCATTGTAACGTCTCGCCAAGTACGATAGTAAGCCATCATGATCGGATCTTTTGAATTTGCCTGAGCGGCAGTAGAATGAGTTGGCAATAGGCTAAAACTTAGTAAAAAGAAAATTGGAATAAGTAAAAATGATCGTTTTTTAGACATAAAAATTCTCCTCTTCTATTTTTTTGTAAAGCGGTTACATTTAAAAAAAGTGTAGCATAGAAAATTCTATAATAACAATTAGTGAGGCCGTAATAAATGATCTAGGTAGAGATTTCAAGTCTGGAAGAATTAGTTGAAAATGTTATCAGAATAAAAAAGACCCACTCTTTGGGGAAGAGTGGGAAAAAGGAGTTAAAAAATGAAAAAGTGTTTTGTTAGGGTTGTTTGTTGGTATACTTATATAATAGAGGGGAAATATGAATTTTTTATGATAAAACCTTTTTTAAATTGGCACTTTTTTATTATGAAAGTAAGAATTTATACCTCAAATAGCTAGTTTATCAAAGAAGAGCAGCGATTTCTTGATGTATTCTTAACCTTTTCTACATAAAAATAAAAGAAAAGCATGGTAAAATAGGCAAAACAAAATCTATGTGTATTATTCATGCTAAAGCCGTATGAATAATAGCAATAATTTATGTTAAAATGGCTTAGAAACTTTTATATAAAGAGGGAGCACTATGGACGTTAAAACAATCATGGGAAAAATAAAATCTGGTTTTCAAAGCTTTTGGGCTTGGATCAAACCGTATCTTGTTCGTTTTCACCATTGGCGGAAGCGAATTTGGAAAAAATATCAAATCAATAAAATTATCTTGCTTTTAGGTATGGTCGTTGTTTTAGTAACCAGCATTTATTTATTTACATTAGCTAAATCAGCGAATGTTGGAGCGTTGAAAAAGGGGCTGGAGGAATCTACCGTTATTTATGATAAAAATGGTGATGAAGCAGGAAAGCTGTTTGGTCAAAAAGGAACCTTTGTGACTATAGATCAAATTTCGCCATATGTTAAAGATGCCTTGATCTCAACGGAAGATCGGAATTTTGAGACCCATCATGGTTATGATATCAAAGGACTGTTACGTGCAGTGGTTGGGAAGCTGAGCTTTGGCATGATTGGCGGCGGCGGTGGCGGTAGTACGATTACACAGCAACTAGCTAAAAATGCCTACCTCACACAAGAGCAAACGATGACACGAAAGGCCAGAGAGCTATTTTTAGCGATCGAAATCGAAAAAAAATACGATAAACAGCAGATTCTAGAAATGTATCTCAACAATTCATACTTCGGTAACGGAGTTTGGGGAATCGAAGACGCGTCACATAAATATTTTGCTGTTAGCGCAAGTGAACTTTCAGTCGGTCAAGCAGCAACCTTAGTCGGGATGTTGAAAGGACCTGGGATTTATAACCCGATAGACTATGTTGAAAATGCTGTGAATCGCCGTAATACAGTTTTACAGTTGATGGTAGATAATGGCAAACTTTCTCAAGGTGAAGCCGATGCTCAAGCAAATGTTGACATGGGCAGTATGCTGATTGACAATTATTCTGATCAAAATTCAGATTACAGATACCCATATTACTTCGATGCGGTCATCGATGAAGCGGTCAACAAGTATGGCTTAAAAGAAGAGGATCTTTTGAATAAAGGCTACAAAATCTATACAGCATTAGATCAAAATTATCAAAAGGCGATGGAACAAACCTATGCGAATGATGCATTATTTCCACCAAATGCAGAAGATGGTGCAATGGTTCAAAGCGGCTCGGTTGCACTTGATCCAAAAACTGGAGGCGTTCAAGGGGTTGTGGGCGGTCGTGGAGAGCACGTATATCGCGGGTTTAACTTCGCAACGCAAACCAAACGTTCACCAGGTTCATCTTTGAAACCAATTTCGGTTTATACACCGGCCTTAGAGTCTGGAATGAAACCAAATAGTATTTTAGAAGACAAACCGCAAGATTACTATCCTGCTGAAAACTATAGTCGGACGAATAGCGGTGAAGTACCGATGTATCAAGCATTAGGGGAGAGCTTGAATTTACCTGCCGTTTGGACATTGCATAAAATTGGTTTAGATAAAGGCTTTGATAAAACAGAAAAATTCGGTATTCCTCTGGCAAAAGAAGATAAATATTATGGACTAGCTCTTGGTGGTTTGAAAACAGGAGTCTCGCCATTGACGATGGCAAATGCTTATAGTGCTTTTGCTAACGGTGGTGTTCAGTCTGAGGCTCATCTAATCACAAAAATCGTCGATTCTACAGGAGCTGTGATCGAGGATAATACGAATGCCAAAACAAAACAGATCATCACAAAAGATACCGCAGATCAAATGACAAGCATGCTTTTAGGCGTATTTAGCTCAGGAACTGGGATCAACGCTGATCCAGCAGGTTACGTCATGGCTGGTAAAACAGGAACGACAGAAACGAACTTTGATACAGATAAAACCAATGACCAATGGGTGGTCGGCTACACACCAGATGTAGTGGTCGCAACATGGTTAGGGTTTGAACAAACGAGTGAAAGTCATTATCTACAAGGCAGCAGTGCGACACATGCATCAACTGTTTTCAGTAGCCAAACCCAAGGGATTTTACCTTATACAGCACAAACGCCGTTTACAGTAGCGGATGCTTATGCAACAGGCGGCATCGTACAGCCGGCAGGAGAGGTTACAACACCTGGGAATAATGATGCCTGGAAAGATAGCGTCAAAGATATTGGTGGTCAAGTCAAAGAAGGCGCCAAAGATATCGGCGGCAAAATCAAAGAAGGCTGGGATAAAACAAAAACTGGTTTGAAAGACTTCTTTGGTGGTTTGACTGGACAATAATCAGTTTGAAAACGAATCAAAGAATGGTACAATCAAAGAGAAGAATTTATAGAAATGAGGGAGATTGAATGAGCAATATTTATGATACAGCCAATCAAGTAGAACGCGAAATCCGTGAAATGGAAGAATTTAAAGCGTTGGAACAAGCCTATGCTGAAGTAAAAGCAGATGAAGAAGCGTATAAATTGTTTAAAGAGTTCCAAACGTTCCAACAAGGATTACAAGAAAAACAAATGCGTGGTGAAGAATTCTCAGAAGAAGACGCTGAAAAAGCGCAAGCTTTAGCAACTGAGGTTCAAAAAGCAGAAGTTATCAATCAATTGATGCAAAAAGAACAAGCTTTCAGCTTGATCGTAAATGATTTAAATCGCATTATCATGACACCGATTCGTGATTTGTATAACGACTAAAAAAAAGGATTAATAAATCAACCTTCAAACGGCCCGATAAAAGTTCATCTTTTTAGGCTGTTTGAAGGTTGTTTTCTTACATAAAATACTTATATAAAGATCTATTTAGAAAGAACTGAAATCAGACTCTTTCTTTTTTTTGCAAATGATCATAAATAGAAAAAATAATAAAAGAAATTAGCCTAATATAGTGTTTAGGTTTTCGATAATCTTCTTCAAGAGTGAGAAAGATGAAAACATTCTTCTCTTTTGGCTGTATATAATTAAGATGTAAAATCTATAAAAAAACAAAATTATTTTTAAATAAAAGAGGTGATTCATTAAATGAGATTGTTTTTAGATGAGATTTATGATCGTAGAATTAAAGTTTTGAGTTATATCAATGGTAGCAGAAAGGCAGTTACAATAACAGAAATAGCTGAAGCAACAGGACTAGCCAAAAGAACCGTATCGATTTTTGTCAAGCAATTTGAACAAGAATTAGATTTGTCAAAAGGTATCTTTAAAGTGCATTATGCTGGACAAATAATCAAGTATGTCTCTGCAAGCAACATTGATTTGAATAGTATTGGCAGTGAGTTTTTATTACAATCTACCATCTATAAAATTGTTAGACATGTTTTTTTGTATGACGGAATAGATGTTAAAAAGTTTTGTGAGACAGAATTTATCAGTGCAGCAACATTTTCAAGATATAGAAAGAAATTAAAAGATATTTTACATACATGCGGTCTAAATTTATCAAGGGAAAACAAAATTGTTGGGGAAGAATTACGAATTAGGAACTTTCTCTTTCTTTTTTTTACAAATGCCTCTAATTTTTGGCTGTTTAATCAGCAGGAATATAAAGAAATGAGTACGTATTTTGCCAAACATCTTGACGAATGGGAAGAGCTGAATAGTATTAAGCAATTAAAATTCAGTTTAATAATCTATATCAGCGCTGTTCGTTCCAGTCAAAAACACTTCTTCGATAATGAAACCTTGATCAAATTAGCACAAAAACGAATACAAGAACCGAGAGTAAAAGTTTTATTCGATTATTTTTCACTAAAAAAAATAAAAATAGTGAACAAATTTGGGCTGAAATAAGTGGAACACAATTTTTCTTTTACAAAGAACATATTTTTAATGAGCCGCTAGAGTTGGAAGGCTATGAAGAGTATTTTTCACAAGAGAATTTCTCTTTTGTTCAACATAGTAAACAATTTACTTGTAAGATTTTATCTCAATTTTTTAACGAATTCACTGATTTGAATTTGTATTTAAGTATTCGTAAAGAGATTGATCTACTTCATCTGATTATAAATACCTGTTTTATTGATCGTAACATTTTTTATTATATTTATGATAAAGAAAACTTTTTTTATGCGGATCAGTTAGAAACTGACATAAAAGAGAAGGTAAAAAAGATCATCAATGAACTCAGAGTAACGGAATACAATGAGTATTACCGAAAAATACCTGATTATATTGATCAGGATAGCTTTCAAGATTATGCCTATCTGATTGTCTACACTTTGTTGACTAGGTTTCAGAAAGTAGAATTCCCTCCAGTAAGAGTGTTCGTTCAAAATACCAAAATTTTTGCTAGTGATTTACTAGAAGAAAAAATCAACTTGCTCTTTGGCAATAGGGTTACAAGCGTGGATACAACAATGTCTAATGCAGATATCATTGTCACCGACACAAGTGTACTCGATGCCAAAGCTGATTTTGAACAAACATATGTAGCAACCTTCTCGGATTTTTCAGATTTCTCTTCTTTAGTAGAAGTTATTCAGGATAAATTACTGGAAAAATATGATCAAAGAATCATGTATTACCAAAAAGCTAGCGATAAGGAGCTAAGCAAAATTTGAATACAGATGTTTACTGATAAATAAAATCAATTCTTGCCACACATGAGTATTGTAAGGATATTCAAAATAGAAAAAAGTATTTGAACGTTCAACATCGTGCAGCTCATGCTCAAAAGCATCAGAAATAATAATATCCGCAGCATGTTCATCAAATGTAAATTCAAGCGTATCTTTTCCAAAAATGATCGATAAATTATTTTTGATCAAATCATACCCATAGCTTGTTTTTGAATACTGGATCAGGATATTCAATTTTTGATGCTTAGTGGCATTTGTCAAAGCTACATGCAGCAATTTAGTCAGGTACTGGATCAAAGTAGAATCCTTATCGATCGTAGGGAAAAGCTCCTGTTGTAACTGCTCATAAGCGAATTGAGTCAATGCCTCTTTGTGGACAGCGAATAAAGGATCCGGTGTTTTATCAACCAAAGGCAATTCATCCGCAAGTTGCGAGAAAGGTGCGTGAATACCAAAAAATTGAATATAGAGTAAGTTAAATAAGATATGGTAATAATTTGAAACATACCGCTCTTCAGTCAATGTAATCTTGAAAGTGGTTAGGAATGAGTTTAAAAAGGTCGACGTAAAATTGGTAAGCGGCAGCTTAGAAGCAATCAATGTATCAACAATTTTTAGCTTATCTTCCATTGAATCAATATTGGCTATATAAAAACGGGCTAAAAAGCCAAAATAGGCTTCTTCTTGATGAATTTGCTGCTGTGACACATGATTTTTATAAAGCAAATCTTTGATTTCAGCAGGAAAAGTAACAGGAGACACTTCTTCAAATAAATCTAAGTAAGCTAAAAAATCTTCAGAAATAGCAACAAATCTTTTGCGATAAATCATTTGCCAGTATGTAAGACTTTGATAATAAGAGAGTCTGATTTTTTGAGATGGAGGCAGTAAGTTATTTTTGATTGGAGCAGGTAGCTCACAAAATAGCTTAGGTGCGCGAAAGAACGGCCATTCGATCCCTTTGAAAATGGACCAGTAACTATAGAACAAAACCATTCGCAAGTTTTTTTCGTTTCCTTGGAAATTTGTTTGACTACTTTCGGCAGAAAAGCCAACGCTAACACCAAACGGTTTTAAAAGTTCATTTGAGATTTTTAAGTTTTTATATGTATGGGAAAGACTTAAGTTAACTTCTTGTGCTAAAGACTCAGCACTGCTGTAATACCGATATGTAACGGCATGGAGAACAGAGAATTGCTGAGATTTTTTTATGTAATGAAGATGCATCTTATCGATGACATAACTAATATCTATAGAAGGATCAATAGATATGGCATAACAACTATTCGTTTTTTTTAGCATAACGGACTGATTTTCAAAAAGAAGGGTCAAATCTTCGGCTAGCTGCTGCTGATAACGATAAACTGTATGAATCGAAATGTCTAGATGAGCCATAATTTCATGAGCAGTCATCCCGTGTTCACTATAAATCAACTGTTTAAGCAACTCAAACTGTTGCTTTTCAATGTGTTTCATAAAGAGATTTTTCATAACTATTGCCCCTTAGTGTTTGGATGTAATGCTTTTTTATTTCAATAAAATCATTGCACTTTGAGTAAAGTGAAAAAAATAAGCAGGAAAATTAAGGTATACTTTTTATATAAATTATAACAAAAAAATATAAAAACAAAAAGAAAGGAGTAATTCAATGGCTAACATAGGTGTTTTAAAAGGCAAGGACGATGAAAAAATGGAGAAATACATAAAAAAATTATCGGATAATAAACATAAAATTATATTATTAGATGATTTTGATGGAATGAAGCATGCAACTGAAAAGCTTCAAGGCATCATAGCCTTTGAAAATGAGTTAAGTGATTTAAATAAAATCTGTGAATTAATTTTAAACATGAAGGAAAATTCTGATTGCTATATTTGGATTATTTCAACGGCAACAAAAGAGATTGGCAAGATGGTTTACCTACAATTAGGTGCGGACATGGTCTTCGCAAACGAAACGAAGGTAGAGGAGATTCAACTTGTTATTCATAATATGCTGTCACGAGTAGCGCAAGTGATCGAGCCTGTAGTAGAGCAAGAAACAGCAGCACTTCAAATGATCCATAGTAATTTTAGTGCATTGCTTGAAGGTGGAAAAGAAGTTCCTTTAACACGTTTGGAATTCCAAATACTTGATCTACTTCATAAAAAACCAAAAGTAGCAGTCACGTATCAAGAATTATATCGAGAACTCTATAAAGAAGATGTAGGTGATAAACATTATAGAGTAGCGAATATTATTTTTCATTTGAGGAAAAAGATTGAAGAAGACGCTGAAAAACCTAAGTACATTATAACTATTCGCTCTAAAGGGTATATGTTGAATGTATAAAGTCAGTGAAGTGTGTGGAAAAGTGAGTGAATAAAAGTGGAGGTTGTTGGTATTCTCCACATAGAAAACGATAAAAAAATAAGCTGTATCGAATAATAAACAACAGATATTGTTTTAGATATGTAGGAGGATGGAAATAAAGATGATAGAAAAAACTATCGAAAAAAGGTCACTAGTCAAAGGGTTATATATCATGCAAGGAGTTTTACTGATTGGGTGGCTTGCATATTTAATTAGTTTTTATCTGTTTTATAAGGAAGCTTATTTTTATGTAGATAAACGATTGTCGCTGTTTCTTCGGATGCTGTCTTTTTTAAATAGTAATTTTGATGGGGCGTTTGTTTATTTTGTTTTAAGTTTCTTTTTATTCACATTTACAATGTTATTGGCTTATTTTCTGTTTTTCATAAGCAAGAAAACGAAGAGGCATGAGAAGTTAAGTTTATTATTCATTTGTCTGGATTTATTTTTGTGTCTATCTTTATTAATCAACGTTAACGGTTTTATCTTTGCTGTCATCCTTATATTAGCGGCAAGTTTAGTTTATATTATGTTGGTTCTTACCAAGGTTAGTTTGGGTAAAGAAGTGAGTCAATATGAAGAAGGAGACGTCATTGAAATCAAAGGACCATTTGGAACAGAAAAAGAAGCACAGGAAGAAGTCATAAGCTTTTTAAAATCATGGAGCAAAGCAAAAGTTGTTTTAGATAAAGATATCTATTTAGATTCAGATAACAAATATTATGCTGATATTTTTGTAGAAGCAATCAAAGAATAGCATCGTAAATTTTTAATGTAAGGAGTAATCAAAATAATAGATGAAAACAAATAAATTTATATGTTTGGTTTTACTGGCAGGGCTGTTTATATTCTTGTTTCCTACTCATTCAATGGCAGAGAGCGAGAACTTAGGCTATTCTGTTCAAGCCATTTTGAACGGGAAACAAATCGATCCGACAAAAAGTTATTTCTATGTTCAAACAACACCTGGGGAAGAACAGGAACTAACAGTAATAGTAAAGAGTACTCAAGTTGAACCAGTCAATGTGAAAGTTTACGTAGAAGATGCGTTTACTGGGAACAAAGGAACAGTCGAATATACAACAGATAAGAAGTTGTTAGATAAAACCTTATCAGACCCTATGAGTTCAATACTTAAAGTAGAAACACCAAGTATGACAGTTGAAAAAGCTGAAGCAAAAGAAGCTAAATTTACTTTAACACCACCAAAAGAGCATTATGCAGGTGTAAAAATGGGAACGTTGGTTTTTGAACTAGATGATTCTGATGATAACAGTACCATGGCAAGTCAATTTGCTTATCGAATTGGTATTCTGACCTCAGAATCTGGAGAGGATTATGAAAATGCTCAAACATTGAATTTGCTTGATGCCAAATCGTTGCTTTTACGAGGGAAAAAAATGATTTTAGCAACATTACAAAATCCAGAACCAAAAGTTCTCTCCAAATTAGCAATCACAGCGGAATTAAAAAATAAGAAAAATCAAAAAGTAATAAAAACAGAAAAGGTCGAGAACTATGCTTTGGCACCTAATAGTAAATTTGATTTTGAAATGGACTGGGGAACTTCTGATATAGAAGCGGGGACATATGTTTTAAGTTTGGTCGCTAAAAATACTCATGGGGATTGGAGTTTTGAAAAGGAATTTATAATCACAGGTGATCAGGCTAAGAGTATGAATGAAGAAAGCGGATTTAAGATTATAACGCCTTTATGGATCAAGGTGACGACTATTGTTTGTCTAGTCTTTATGGTCGGTGCAACAGGAGTATTACTATTAAGAAGAAAAAAAATGGAAACAGAGTGGGAGCGAAGACGAAAAAGGAAGAAGAGAAAGAAAAAGAAAGAAGGAAAATAAAAATGAGGAAATGTATTGTGGGGTTGTTTTTTCTACTGATGGTAGGTGGTTTGCTTATTAGTAAACCAGCTGAAGCAGTAGTTAAATCAGATTTAACAGATGTAGGAATCGTGTTTGAAACGGATACAACTCCAGAAGAACCTTTCGATAAATTACCAGATACGAATGTACCTTATATTCCTAAACCAATTTCCAATGCTAATGGAAAGTTGCCATCGATGGGGGAATTGGTCACGTCACTTATTTGGACATTCATTGGTTGTTCCATTCTGATTTTGTTTGTAGGTATCTTTAGTTTGAGAAATATTATGTTAAAAATCGTATAGGGAGATTAAAACAAATGATTGATTATTTATGGCTGTTTATTTTAAGTGGGATTGCGATTATATCGCTACTAGTTTTCTTGATTACTTTGTCAAGAGACACATTTTTAATAAAGAAATTAAGGAAAAAGAAAACGAGATTTATACTAAACTTTAGCTTACTATTCACTACATTGACATGTTTAGGATTGATTGTTTATCTATTTTCACTATTGAAGGAACAGATAGAAATCCTACAATAGGGTTAATGAACAATTTATAACAGTAACTGTCACCAATCTATATCTGTGCTTGTTAAGGATGGTATAAAAATGAAAAAAGCGATTATGGTTACATTACTTTCATCAGCAGCATTAATGTTAGTAGCAACTCCAGCTAATGCAGCAGAGAAAGAAACAAAAACTGATGTAGGAGTCAGCTTTATTAGTGATGACCCAACGGTTGAAGCAGAAGATATGAGACCTTTTAAAAACAACTTAGCTGTTGTTTTTAAACCAAGTAGCTTCCAATTTGGTAATCAAAAGGCTGTTGGCGGTATTGCAATGTTTGCTAATACTACAGGTGATAATGGTGGAACTATCGGTAATAAACCAACTACAGATAAGAGTCAATACATTGTTGTTAATGATGATAGAGATTATACACAACAAGGCGTGGATGGCAAGAATTCTCCATGGACTCTAAAAGCTAATCTATCTGAACTGAAAACATCTGATGGTGCTGCAACATTACAATCAGCGAAAATAACTATGGCTTTAAATGAGCCTAAGTTATACAACATTGGGGCTGCACTAAATGAGGACGAGACTGATTTTATCGGTAACAAACCTTGGGAAGAGGGCGCTTTAGAAGCATTGCCTAACGATACAGGTGTTGTAGCTGCATCTACTGTAACTTTAGAAGCTGGTGGTACTACAAAAGCAGATATCTTTACAAAGAAAGATGCAAATACATTTAGAAAAGGTGTGTCTTCTGTAATTCAAAATGTAAAACTAAATATTGTTGATTCTGATCAGCAAAATCTTGGTGGTAAATCATTTACAGGTAAAGTTCATTGGACTTTAAATGACGCTCCAGTATTTAACTAAACACACATAACTATAACAAAAAAACACAAATATAAAAAATAGAGCATAGGTATAGATTGCGTAGAGAGTTATTGTTATAAGTTGTTCATTAAAATGGATAACAGATAAAAATAAAAACATGTTTTAGATATATTGATTATTAAAAGAAAGTTGTGCGTAATATATGAAAAAAAAATTATTGTTTGGATGGGTTATAACTGTTTTAATCGCGTGTATCTTTCCAATTTTTAGCTATTCGCAAGAACAGCAAAAAAATAATATCGAATATTTTTCATATGAGCTTATCTTTCCGAAGAATCAGCAAAATAGAAAGCTTGGTTATTATGATCTTCTTGTGAAAAAAGGAGAGAAGCAAACGGTACAACTTAAGCTAAACAACAAGTCAGATAAAGCAATGAAAATAGCCGTGGATTTAAATAGTACTAAAACCAATAGTAATGGCATCATCGAGTACGGCTCTAACCAACTAAAAAATGATAAGTCGTTAGACTATGATTTTCCAACGATAGTAAAAGCACCGGAGGAAGTACTGTTAGAGCCTAAAAGTAGTAAAGTGATCGATTTAGTCATTAATGTTCCAAAGAAAGCCTTTGAAGGATACATTGCTGGTGGAATAAGACTACAACCAGTGAATATCAAAGAAGAGCCTTCAGGCGAAGAAACAATGGTTAAAAATGAATTTGCTTATATTATTGGTATGCTGTTGAGTGAATCAAATGTTGAGAAAGTTACTCCAAAACTAGAATTAAACGAAGTATATTATAAGCTGGAAAATGCAGAAGATAATCTGTTTATCGATGTATCAAATACCAAAGCGATTTTTATTGAAGAATTGGAAGCAGTTATTACGGTAAAAGATAAAAGAACGAACAATAAGGTATTTGAGACTGAAAGAAGTAAGATGAAAATGGCTCCAAATACAAACATGCTTTTAAGAATTCCATTGAAATTTCCATTATATGATAAAAAATTAGACACTGGTGTCTATCTAGTGGATGTTCAATTCAAAGAAAAATCTGGGCTAACATGGTCGTGGTCAAAAAAAATTAATGTGAAAGATCACAGCGATAAACACAATGATAGCCTTGAATCAGACGATACTGATTCAAGTAAAATCAGTACGATATTTATTGTAGTAATTAGCTTATTGATTGCTCTAGGAGTTGTCGGAGGCTATTTTTATAAACGAAAGCGTAAAACTGTAAAAAACAATAAACGAAAGCGCAAGAAATAAAAAAAGGAATTATTATTTAAAAAGGAAAAGCTAATTTGAGAAATATTACAAAAGGAGATTTTAGATGAATGTCACGAGAAAGCTACTAATAAAATCAGCGAGCCTAGTCTTTACGTTATTGATAGGGCTTTTTTTTACTATGACGGCTAATGCAGACGAAAATACCACTGTCTATGGTCCTATTAAAGCAAGTGATATGTACAACGACCCAACGTTAGATGGATGGGTGGATGCAACGAGAGAGTTTACTAGTGGAGGTCTTTCCTCATCTATAATCGATAATACGAATAAGATTGTTGTAAGTGAGTATCCTAAAAGAGAGGCTTATATTAGTAACTCGCTGTATGGTGGAGGAAGAGCTAAAGGAGCGAGTGCGATAACTTTGTTGAATATGTTGTCAATGAGAAGAATTGATCTTCCTTATATTGCCTTTTATCCTGTGTCTACAACTTCAAGTGGTCTTTCTTCTTATAATAGAGCAGAACTTGGGAGAGATCATAATGTCAACAATGCTTACAGTAAAGATAGCGTTTCTTTAGGATTGGTAACTGCGATAAATAGAGATTTAAATACGTTGGAGGAGATTTCAACAGAGGCTCCAGCGGGTGGTAATATTATTAAGGATGATACATTTAAAGTGTATAAAAAAGATTTGTCGTGGATTGGGAATAGTAAGAACTCTGCTAGCATGTATATATATCAAGCTAAAATACATGGTCAGTATCCTATAGAAATAAAAATGACTTATTTACCTAATGAAGCTTCGGGTATGGTTCGGGTCATGTATGATATAACCAATCTGGGAACAGAACCGATTCCCGATTTTATGTTAGGCTTTAACTACTATCTAGCTGCAGCTGAGAATTCTTATGTTAATAACAACTACACTGCATTGAAGAGAGCTGGTGTGTCTTACTTAGGGGGCAATCAAGGAGTTTATACAACTGCTCATAACGATACTTTTCGAGGGGAAATTTATCCCAATATCAATCAAGATGGTGCGGCTAGTTGGGCAGCATGGGCGGAACCAAATACAGCTGCCGCCTCTAAACGAGATCTCAGTATGTTTATGAAAGGATTTACTGACCCTACAAATATTGATTCTACAGGAGACGAATTAGGGGGACAACTTCCTAAAACATCAATTTCTAGCGCAACAGATACGACTTTGCCAATTATTAGTATGAAATGGACGCCTAAAACATTAGAGGTCGGTGAAACAAGACGACACACCTGGGGCTTTGCACCAGAAGTTAAGACCTTAGCACCTCGACTTATGGTTGAGAATAGTCAATTGGAATATGAACCAGCAGTAGGAAATGAAAATAATGCTTTTGTGAATCTGAACTGGCGAAATTATAATGATGATGATACGACTACTCTTTATTATAGATTTAGTGAAGATGACGCTTGGATAAAAGAAGAATTAACACAATATCCGAATTCGAACCTTGTCGGTACAAATATGTCGCATACACTTGGGTTAAAGTTAACGCCGGATAAAGATTATAATGTAGAGCTTAAGCTGACTGGTACGCCTAAAGGTGAAGATAGTACAATCATTCCAGTTCATTTCAAGTTTAAGGTACCTGATCCGAAAATAGAGAGCAAGGCGATCGTCAAAGAAGGAGCCAAAGAAGTAACGGATCTGTATCCAGGCGGGGATTTCTCTTACGAGTACTCCCTTAAAATGACTCAATTATACAGTACGTATACCAATCCTGAGTTTACGTTACCGTTAAATACAAAACTTATTAATCAAACGAGTATCAAGAATATCAAGTTAACAAAAGTTGGCGGTGAAACAGTAGCGGGTTCATTTAGTGTTGCAGATGGAAAGATCAAGGTGAAGCTTGAAAATAGTATCATGATGGATGATCAATTGAAATTAACCTTTGATGCAACAATCATTGATGATGAAGGTTTGGTGGGCCAAACCTTAACCTTACAGCCGGAAATTACTGGGTTTGTCGGTGCGCTAGCTGATAATAGAGCCTATGCGATTCCAAAAGAAGAGATCGGCTCATTAACGCTTCCTATTAAAGAAGGAATGGCAGATGTTGAAATCAGATTTGTTGATGAAACAGGTGTCACAAAGCTGCATGAACCAATTATTCTCTCAAAAAAATCGGAACAACAATTGACTTGACTAAAGAACAATCAATTTTGGATACGATTCAGGCTATTGAAGATAAACATTATGAATTAGACGTAGATAAAAAGCCTGTGGGTGAAACAGCCGTTCCGGTTGAAAAGGGCAATGCTGGTTATACGTATCCATTTAAAGGCGTACTGATGTTTAAATCAACACCTAGTACGATTAATTTTGGCGTTCAAAGACCATCGGTTACGCAAACTATCAATACGGATGATGTGAAGTATGATATGCCGTTTGTGGTATGGGATAATCGACAAACAAAGAAAACATGGCGA
Source organism: Enterococcus crotali (assembly GCF_000633635.1). Classification (GTDB taxonomy): domain Bacteria; phylum Bacillota; class Bacilli; order Lactobacillales; family Enterococcaceae; genus Enterococcus_L; species Enterococcus_L crotali. The sequence continues at coordinate 283,390 of NZ_AYPQ01000004.1, forward strand.
TTAAAGGCATCACTTGAAAAACCGTTAACAAGTACTGATGGAAAGAATAGTTTACCATATGCAATTCGTTATAAGAAAAGCAAAGATACAGTTCCAGTCCCGCTTTCAGAAGAGTCATTGGTTGTACTTAGTCAGCAACATGAGGCTCAGGTAACTGAATATGATGTCAGTAAAGGGTGGGAAAATAAAGAAACTGGTTTAGAGCTAAACGTATTCAAAAACCAAATTGCCAGCAAACTAGGTGAGTATAGTACAACAATGGTATGGGAACTAGAGGATGTCCCCTTTTAAAGTAGTGTAAATAATCGCATTTTCAGTGATTGTGATGAAACAAAGAACCACAACTAAACGATATATGCGATATATTTGATGGATTTGTTTCAGAGCCTTTCGTAAAAGGTTTTACTAGATCCAAAAAGTAGTAAAGTAATTGATATAAAAATCGGATCTCCTAAAGAACATGAAAGGAGGTGAAAATAAAGAATGAAAGGAATTATAAGGAAATTAAAATCGGTTGTTGTTGTTGCAGCTGCAATTAGTGTTTGTAGTCTTCCTTTAAAAGCAGAGGCACTGGTAACTGTTGAGGCGCCTCAAAGTGTACCACTTGAGGAAATCTTTATCACGCCAAAGGGAGCAAACAGCTATGTACAAGGGAATAACGTGGTCATTACAGAAAAATTGAAGAATCAAATCGGTAGTATCTTCTCAACGGAACAAAACAAAATAAACCTTGCTGAAGATTTTTACTCAGAAATGTATATTTACCTTGATGGTATTGCCGATGGTGTTGCTTTTGTTATGCATAACGAACCCAGTAAATTGACTCAATTTTCAGGTTTAGTCGGAAAAGGATTATCCATTTACGGTCAAGAGGTCAATAATGCAGGTAACGTAACCGGTGGTCAGCTAAAAAATAGCTTTGCGATTGAATTTGATACCTACTATAATGGCGATAGTTATGATAAGCATATTGACGGTAACGGCGATAGAGGGCATGTTGCCTATACTTTTCCAGACAAGCCTTCAAGTTATTACTACTACCAACCGCCAGCGAATTTGATTACGGCTGTTAGACATTCAGGGCTACAGTATCCAACATTTAACATGGGGGATGGACAATGGCGTTTGTTAAAAGTAGATTGGAAAGCGTGGGATGCCACTGATACTGGACAACTTACCTACCAGTATGGAAATTTGGCTCCTGTAACAGTCCCTATTACGAAAGATACATTTGCAACGGATAGCGTATATTGGGGCTTTACCGGTTCTACAGGTGCCTTGATGGAGGATGCAGTTGTTGCATTTAAATCTGTTCCTGGTTTAGTGAATTATAGCGAAGAGGTAGAGCTTAAGAATACTGAGGGACAAAAAATCCAGAGTACCACACAAAACTCTGAAGTTACTGTACATTATACAGGTGAGTATCATGGTGGAAAACAAGAGATTCTAGACCCTGTCTTTTCATTTGAACTAGACAAAAATCAAGCCTATCAAGAAGGTACATTTCTTGTAAATGGTACAGCAGTCACACCAACGTATAGTAATAATGTATTGGAATTCCCATTGGGAAACAACTTATCGATGACTAACAATCTAATCGATATTGAGTTCAAGGTAAAAGATATCAATTTAACTACGGATGCTAAGCTAGCACTGACAGCTAAGGCAACGGCAAGGAATATTATCTCGGACGTACAAGCGTCATATGACATCACGTATGATGGTGAAGCACCTGTAGGAGTAGGGAAAGTGACATTTATTGATAAGAATGATGTAAAAGCAATTACAGAAGCGACGGATTATCGTCCATTTCTCCATCAATACGAAGATAATGTAACGCCTAAAGATCAAATTGCTATAACATTAAAACCTGGACAAGATATTGAAACAGCAGTCAGTTCTATGGGACCGAGTGAGTTTGTTCTAACACTTACCGATAAAATTGGTAATGCTCGTGACGTAACGATTCCACTCTTTGTTAAAGATTCGTCAGTCGTTAAAAGTAGTAAGTATGTGATTTCTGGGAAAGATGTTGAAGTTGCTGTAAAAGATTATCCTAAAACTGAAGTAGATTTGTTGGCGATGATTCGAAACCAAGGAGAGCTGAATCTATGGGAGTACAGTGACACTGCTATAACGGCATTAAATAGCAGTCAATTGACGTTTTCATTAGGGCAACTAGCGAAGCCTCCTAAACCTGCAGTAGCTGGTATTTTTGAGGTGATCGCATCTTATGGTGAAGGCACTGCAAAAGCAGAAAAACCATTGAATGTGACGGTTACGCAAAGTTTTGCTACTGTAAAAATTTCTTTTGTAGACGAAAATAATCAACCGATTGTTGATGATCTCTCATTTGAAGCACTAGTGGATGAGCGCATTGATTTAACCAAGAACCAGCAGCTTTTAGAGAAGCTTGAGGCTGTGAAGGCACTCAATTATGCAAAAGACTTATCACCGGTGGATGAAAAAAATCTATTAATTGTGCCGGAAGGTGTCTCCCGAAAATATACCTTCAGAGGAATGTTATTTATTGAATCAGCGCCCAATACTGTGGATTTTGGTGTTCAAAGACCGTCTGTAACGCAGACTATCAATACGGATGATGTGAAGTATGACATGCCATTTATCGTATGGGATAATCGGCAAACGAAGAAAACCTGGCGATTAAAGGCATCGATTGAAACACCATTAACAAGTACCGATGGAAAAAATAGTTTGCCTTATGCAATTCGTTATAAGAAAAGCAAAGATACGGTTCCAGTTCCACTTTCTGAAGAGTCATTGATTATTCTTGAACAGAAAAATGGCGCACAAGAAAATCAATATGATGTCAGTAAAGATTGGGAAAGTAAAGAAACCGGTTTAGAGCTAAATGTATTCAAAAACCAAATTGCCAGTAAACTAGGTGAGTATAGTACAACAGTGGTATGGGAACTAGAGGATGTACCGTTTTAGACATTCTGCAGAATAGATACCAAAAGAAACACAATAAAATCAACACTAAATAACGAAACAGATGCTTAGGAACTAGACCAATTGTCTACTTACTTAAGTGTCTGTTTCGTTTTTATCCTATATATAATAGAAACAGTCAATCATAGGAATCAAGTAGCTATTTTATTGAAGTTTTGAGTGTAAAACCACCACCTGTCCTTTTGGTTTCCACGAGTACCTGTAACAAATTCTACGCTGTGATAACAGCTACAGCGTGACAATAAATAGAATATTCACAAAGGGACCACCAAAAAATAAAAATAGTGATCTAATTCCACAAAAGATCATTAAAAATCTTAAAAAAGCGCCCAACTGTTGTTGTTTTAATGATATAGTAATATTAAATGAAAAAAAGGATTGGGGCACAAAAAGTATGATTGGTATTTATGATTACACAGTTATTTTAACTTACGGAAATGCAATTTTTTCTATGGTCGGTATGTATTTGGCTCTTACGCAACATGTTGTTGAAGCGATTTTTTGTTTAGTTCTTTCCGGTATTTGTGATATGTTCGATGGATTTGTAGCCAACCTTAAAAAGCGTACGAAAAGTGAGATGTGCTATGGTATTCAAATCGATTCATTAGCAGATTTGATTAGTTTTGGTGTTTTTCCAACGGTTTTAGGATATGCATCAGGATTGACACAAGGGATTTATTTGCCATTATTTGTATTTTATATTTTAGCCGCGTTGATTCGTTTAGCTCACTATAATGTGACTGAGATGGAGAGAAAAGAACAGACAGAAGGTTGTCGTGAATATTATGAAGGATTGCCGGTAACAAGTAGTGCCGCATTGATTCCATTGCTATTTTTTATTGCAGGACGACTGCATATCGCCATTACATTGGTTTATCCAGCGATGTTACTGATTATTGGGTTCTTGTTTATTTCAAAAGTAAAAATCAAAAAGGTCGATCCTAGAAAGCTAGCTTTTGGCGCATTTGTCGGCGCTGTGATTGCCTTTTTTGCTCGCTAAACGTATTAAAGGGGAAAATAGATGGAAAAACGCTTTGAAACGAAGGCTATCACTGAAGATGATAGTTGGGTATTAAATTTTTTATATAAAAATCCGCTTGGACGATTACTGCTAAAAGGAATCATTCAGCCGCCGCTTACGAAAATAGTTGGTATTTATTTGAATAGTTCACTGTCAAAAAGTATGATCAATTCGTTTATCAAAAAAAATCAGCTTCACATGAAAGACTATCCATCAGTGGCTTATACGTCATTCAACCATTTTTTTATGCGGGAAATCAAACGAGAAGCGCGAGTGACACCTCAAGAGACACCCTTGTTGAGTGCACCTTGCGATGGAAAGGTAACAGTATTTCCCATTAATGACAAGCAGGTATTCAAAGTAAAACATTCAGAATATAATCTTTCAGAGCTATTAGATAGCACAGCTCTTGCAGCAGAGTGGCAAGGCGGCTGTGCTGTTATTTTTCGTTTAACACCAGACGATTATCATCATTATTATTATATTGATGAAGGGGCTATTAGTGAACATCGGCAGATAGCAGGCGTTTTCCATACGGTTCAGCCAATTGCGATTCATAATGAGCCAGTATTTTCGAGGAATGCGAGAGAGCTCACGATTATTGAGTCGAACAACTTTGGGAAAATAGCCCAAATCGAAGTTGGGGCCTTAATGGTAGGGAAAATCAAAAATTTAAAACACGCGGGAAATTGTCAACGCTTTGAGAAAAAAGGCTGGTTTGAATTTGGAGGATCAACTGTGATTTTATTATTTCAAAAAATCAAGTGATGATCGATCCTGAAATTTGGCAGAATACTGAGCTTAATCTGGAAACCATCGTGAAATTCGGTCAAGTGGTCGGTCAAAAAAATGGAGGAATGTCATGAATAAACTAGCATTTTTGATTATTGGTTTATTATTCCTGTTAGGGAATTTTTATATTGGTAGAAAATTTCTTTCTATACTGGAACAATTTTCCAGTTTTAAACATCCACTGATTTTGTGGTTGATCATTGGCCTATTTGCGATTGCATCGATGTTGACGATGTTAATGTTTGATGCGAATGTGGGTGCGTTTGTCGGGAAAATAGGCAGCTACTGGTTATCATTTTGGTTTTTAGCGCTGGTTATTTTTGGTTTGACAGACTTGATTTTGAAAATTACAGAGAAGATCACCACAGTTCAAGCTAAAACAGAACTAGTCATTTGGCTAAGCGCATCATTATTGATCGTTGTTTTGTTTTGCTATGGTTCATGGCAAGCGCAACAAATCAAGACAATGAATTATCAAGTAACGATCGAGAAATCAGCTAATAGACAACCTAAAAAAATCAATGCTGTATTGATCAGTGATCTGCATTTAGGCTATGTTAATGATGGTAAGAAGCTCGCAAAAATCGTGACTAAAATCAATCAAATGAATCCAGATGTGGTTTTTATTTCTGGTGATTTATTTGACGGCAACTACAAAGCCTTGCAAGATCCACAAGGTATGGAGCAGCAATTCAAACGGCTTTCATCTACCTATGGAACATATATGTGTTGGGGGAATCATGATGCAGGGGAAACCTTTGAAAAAATGAAAGCACTCGTTGAAGCGTCAGATATCACCTTGCTTGAAGATGAGATGACGGTTGTGGGTGAAGAACTGTTGATTGTCGGTCGAAAAGACAGCAGACCAATAGGGGCACAAGATGGTAACAGAAAAAGTATTCAAGAGCAATTCAAGAAAGTAGCAATCAACTGCCGAAAATCATTTTAGATCATCAGCCTTCAAATATTGATGAGTATGAACAGGCGAATGAGTTGATTCTTTCAGGACATACGCATCAAGGCCAGATTTTTCCGTTTAGCTTAGTGACAAAAGCTTATTTTACTGTAGACTATGGTTATTATCGTAAAAATGAGACTAGCCCTCAAGTCATTGTCTCTTCTGGTGTCGGCACATGGGGACCACCAATGAGAATTGGTACGCAAAGTGAAATCGTTCAAATCGAAATCACCATAAAATAAGTCACTTGATAGAGGGTGGAATGAGGCATACACAGTCGAATTCCTGCCTCTTTTATTTTATCGTTTGCAAAAAATGAAAAACGAACAAATTTTCGTATCTTTTTACTGACCGCTTCAAAATAAAATGATATGATTAAAGAAAAGAAATCAGGCGAACAGGGGGACCATATGAAACTATTACATACAGCAGATTTACATCTGGATCGGTCTTTTGAAGGCCTAAAAAATACGCCTAAACAAATTGCAGAAAAACTACAGCAAGCCAACCACCAAGTAGTTACAGCGATTGTCGATATAGCTATTAAAAATCAGGTAGACGCGGTTATTTTAGCTGGAGATACCTTTCATCAAAGTCGCACATCGATCCGAACGCAAGCCTACTTTATCGATGAGATGAAACGTCTGGATCAAGAGGGCATACCTGTGATCATGTCATTTGGTAATCATGATTATTATGTAGCAGAGCGTTATTGGTTTGATTTTCCCAAAAACATGTTTCTTTTTCAAAAAGAACAGGTCGAGACGCATTATTTTATGACCAAGAATCAAGAAAAGGTGGCCGTCTCAGGCTTTAGTTATGAACATCCGTGGATCAATGAGGACAAACTTTCGACTTTTCCTACAAAAGATTTGGGCGCAGATATCCATATTGGAATGTATCATGGCGATACTACAAACAGTGGTTCTCAGAACTATGCGCCATTTTCATTTAGTGAGATGAAAACCAAGGGCTATGATTATTGGGCATTAGGCATATCCATCAGCCTCAAGTCGTGAGTGCTGATCCGTTGATCGTGTATCCAGGAACCCCACAGGGACATACGAAAAAAGAACGCAGCGTGCAAGGTGTTGCGATCGTTTCAGTAGAATCAGGACATGGGACCGTTCGTTTTGAACCCGTTGCGCAGGTTGTTTGGCAAGTGACAAAGTATTCTTTGAGTCAAGCTGGAAATTTGCAGGAAGCGTTGCGTTTGCTTTCCGATCTTCTTTTGAATACTGAAGTAGATCAACGTTCTGTGACGTTAAAAGAAGTTCACTTGACCGATACAGAGCAGCTGGGGGAGGAATTTTCTTTGTCCTATAAAAATGGTGAGCTGCTTCATTATCTTCAACAGGCAGTGTTACAACAAACGAATCAATCATTATTTGTATTCCGAGTGGAAGTAATTACTGAAGAGCCTGCTAAAAAAGTTAGGATCACAGCTGCACCAGAGCTATTAAGTCAATTAGAGAAGAACTATTTACAATCAGATATATTTTCAAATACGTTACAGGAATTAGTGCAAAACCCCTTGTTTTCTTCAGTCGTGTCCATAAATGAAGAGTGGCGTGAGCGCAGTGTGGAGCAAGCCGATCAAAAAATCAAAGAAGACTTTGTTATTCAGGAGGATCAGTTATGAAACTCATTGCGATAGAACTGGTTGGATTCGGCAAATGGCAACAGCATAAAATTGAGTTCTTGCCAAAAAATCAATTAGTATTTGGCGCCAATGAAGCTGGAAAATCAACGATTTACCAGTTTATTCAAGCGATGCTATTTGGATTTCCAGCTAAAGGGAAAAAGAAAAAAGATTACCAGCCGAAAAACGGTGCTGCGTATGGCGGGCGCTTGTGGTTTGCCCATCCAGTATATGGAGACGTTCAAGTTGAACGATTTAAAGGACAAAATAAAGGGCAAGCAAAAGTCTATTTTAATGATCAGGTGGGTGATGAGGCCATGCTTGAAAAGATGATCTATCCTTTGACCAAAGAATTATTTCAGTCTGTATTTACTTTTCAACAAGAGCAGCTCAGCCAGTTAGAAAAATTAAGTGAAGAGGCATTGCAAACATCATTGCTATCTTTAGGTCTGTCAGGAAGTCAGCAGCTATTAGTGAATCGTGAAGACTATTTTAAGACCGCACAGACGCTCTATAAGGGAAAAGGCAGTCAGCCACCACTAAATCAAAAGCTGAATGCCTATCAACGCTTACAGCAGCGTATCAATGACAAAGAGCAACAAGAGCGTCCGTTTCAACAATTGCTTGAGGAATTAAGCACGACAGAGCAGTTATTAACGACAGATCGTCAAGCTGCTCAAGAAATCAAAAATCAACTCGCATTGCTTGAAAAACAAGTAATGAATTTGCCTTTGTATGAAGAATTACAATCAATTGAACAATTAAAAACAAGCACGGTATTGACGCGTGAAGAGCAAGAACAATTGCTTTCGATGTATCAACAGCATCGATTTTTAAGTGAGGAACTAACGCGCTTAAATCAAACGATTGCTGTGCAAAGTGAGACAGAAGAACAGACGGATGAATATCAGTTTTACTTAAAAGAAGAAGCGCATATCCAGCAATTGCTCAATCAACGATATGATATCGATAAATTACTCTCTGAGATCAAATGGATGACACAATCTCTACAGCAAAATCAAGAAGAAATGTTTCCTTTAGAAAGAAAGTGGAGCTGGAATAAGGAAACACCGCCACAGCTATCTTTTGAAGAACGAGTGGTCAATGAGATGAGAGAAGAAATCGTTGCACGATCAGTTAAACTGCAGGCAGCACAGACTGACTTAGAGCTATTAGAAGAAGAAATTGCAACGCGAGAAGAAAATTTAAGTACTTTTGAAACCATCAATAAAGAAATGTTTCGAAAAAATCATCGGCAAACGAAAAAAGAGGTCAACCTTCTTTTTTGCGGATTTGCTGGAATTTTTTTAGCTTTGAGTTTCTTTTTGCCAGTCCCGTTACGTTATGGGGCGCTTGCTTTAAGTGCAGGCTCTTTGATAGCAGGATTAGTCCCACTTTTTTACCAACCGAAAGATACCTATGAAAATGAAAAACGACAATGGCAGGAAAAGCTGTCACAATTAGACTATCTGAATGATCAATTGCTAAAACTAAAAGCTGAAATTAAAAAAATCCGTGAAGAAGAAAAAGAAATGGATCGTTTTATTGCTCAAAAAGTTAAAGAAAATCATTTGGGTCGAATGGATCAAGTAGAGTTTTGGCTGACTTACCGTGCAGATATTACACGCTATTTGATTTTGATCAATACCAATCAGGAGCTTGAACAGCAACTAGAAGAGGACCAAAGACGGGTCGCAAAATTAGCAGAACAGACGGAGCGCTACACAGCACGATTACCGATTGCAGGTGCTCCTTTAGCTGAAAGAATGCGTGTGATCAGTAGTTTTGCTGACAAAATGGAGAAAGTTCGTTTTGCCCAAGAATATCAAGCCGATGCTTATACACGTCAAACGATCAGGGAAGTCAAAGAAAAACAGCAGCAGGTGCTCGATCAAAGTAGACCGTTATTGCAACGTTTCCAGATTGCTTCGATCAATGATATTCCAGACAAGGTCCAAAAGTATCAAGAAACGACTGCCAATCATAGAAGACAACAAGAATTACAAAAAATGTTGGTAGGTTTGTATCCTGAATCGATCGATCCACAGCAATTGCCTGAAAAGCAGTTGGAAATGACACAAAAGCTCAAAGAACTTGAAATGAGTATTCAACAATTACAGGAAAAAGAGCAAAAAATTCTTTATCAACGGCAGCAAATGTTGTCAGATGGTACGCTAGATGAGTTATATCAGGAGCAAGCAGAACTAAAAACAGAGATTGAAGAGCTTGCCTTAGATTGGTCTGCTCATCAATTAGCAGGTCAATTATTGATGGATCTTCTAACAGAGTTATCAGAAAAGCAACTGCCTAATTTATTGAAAAAAACAACCGATTATTTCAAACTGTTAACACAAAATGCCTATAGAGAGGTTCAGTTAGATGAGGGACAATTGATCGTTATTCGTGAAGACCAACAACGTTTTATGCTCCATGAGCTATCTACTGGGACAAAAGATCAAGTGACCATGGCGGTTCGTTTTGCCTTTCTTTATTTACAAGAACAGCGCGGTCTGTGTCCGATCATGATCGATGATGGTTGGTTGCATTATGATAGTCAACGAAAACAACAGCTAGCACAATTATTTGCCGTTTTTTCTGAGCATCAGCAAGTCATTTGTTTTTCTTCAGACAAAGAAATGGTAAGCTATTATAAAGAGTTAAAACAACCGATTATAGAATTAGAAGGAGCATAAGTATGAAAAAAATCCGTGAGTTAACTGTAGATGAACTATTTGAATTATTTCTGTTGATCAAAAATGCTGATGTCCGTACAGCCAAAAACGGTAAAAAATTTATTGCTTTTACTTTTCAAGATACCTCTGGGACGATCGACGGCAAATATTGGGATGCTTCAGAAGAAGAAATCAGTCGCTTCACTGCAGGTAGTGTCATTCTTTTAAATGGAAAAAGAGAAGTCTATCAAGGCAACCCTCAAGTCAAGATTATTCATATGCGAGTTGCACGTCCAGATGAACCTAGTGAGCCGGCATTATATATGGAGCGGGCACCGCTAAAACGAGAAGAGATGGTTGAAGAGATCAATCAAACTGTTTTTGAGATTACTAATGCTCACTGGCAACGAATCGTTCGCTACTTGTTAACGCAATATCAGAAAGAATTTTTTGATTATCCGGCAGCGAAAAGAAACCACCATGCCTTTGCAAATGGGTTAGCCTATCACACAGTTTCTATGCTACGTCTAGGTAAAGCGATTTGTAAAGAATACAATGAACTAAATGCCGCACTGCTTTATTCGGGCATTATTTTACATGATTTAGGTAAAGTGAAAGAACTTTCTGGTGCGATGACTACGGAATATACCTTAGCCGGCAATTTAATTGGTCATTTGGTGCTTGTTGATGAAGAAATCACAAAAGCATGTATTGCGCTTAAAATCGATGAGAATGATGAAGATGTGATCGTGTTACGTCATATGGTTTTAGCGCACCATGGCTTATTAGAATATGGCTCTCCAGTTCGTCCGCGGATCATGGAAGCGGAAGTATTACATCAAATCGACAATATTGATGCTTCGATTCAAATGATGCTAGGTTCAGTGCGTCAAACGGAGCCAGGACAATATACCGACCGAATCTTTGGCCTAGATAATCGTAGTTTCTACGTACCAAAAGATGTTTAAAGGAGTAGATGAACTGGATGAATCAATCGGCGATTGCGTTGTGGACGCAATTTAAAGAGACACATGGAATCTTACATGATCATTATGAAGCCTGGGCCTTTGGTAATTCACCAGAGATGGCAGATGAGTTATTAGCGCATGTTCTTAAGGGAGAAAAAACGGGAACCTCGTCGCTACATCTTTTATATGAACTTGGGTTAGAAGAAGAAGCGATGCCAGAAGTTGGTCAGTACAGCGTGCTTTTAGATGGCAGGAATCAAGCGCAAGCGATCATCTGTACAAAAGTGGTCGATATATTGCCTTATGCTCAAGTATCAGAAGTGCATGGCTATCTTGAAGGAGAAGGGGATCGAACCTTAGAATATTGGCGCCGTGTCCACCAACCTTTTTTTGAACAGGAGCTGAGAGAGCACCAACTGACTTTTTCAGAAGAATTGTTGATCGTCTATGAACTGTTTGAATTAGTTTTTCAAAAATAAGACAACAAAAAAGAGATGATCGTCATCTCTTTTTTTGTTTACTACTTATTTAGAAGATTCTTCAGTCTTGCTTGATGATTCTTCAGTTTTACTAGAAGATTCCTCTGTTTTACTTGAAGAGTCTTTTGATTTTTCAGAGTCACTTGATTTAGATTTCTTTTCTTCTTTTGTAGAAGAATCGCTTGAGTTAGCTGAATCTTTTGTTTGAATTAAGTTAGACATGATTGAACCAAAGGCATCATCTTTAATCTTAACATTTGCTTCAGTCAATACATCAGAGATTACTTTGCTTTGGAATTCTTGATCACTTAATTTGTTTGTTTCAGCAATTTTTTTCAACTCTTTTTTGTAAGGAGCCATGTCATTGCCTTTGTCTTTGTTTTTCACCATTTTAACAATAGTGAATGCTGATTGGTACGTACTTGGATCTGTTGTTTGGATTGGTTCAGAAATTTCGCCATCTTTTAATTTGAACGCAGCTGTTCTAACAGGCTCAGCAACAGTTTCTGATTGAGAATCAAATTTCACTTTGCCGCCATCTTTGCTAGTTGTAGTGTCTGTTGATTTTTCTTTTGCGATTTTTGCAAAGTCGCCGCCGTCATTTAATTGTTTTTTGATTTCTTTGGCTTCATCTTCAGTAGCAACTTGGATGATTTGCGCTTCTACTTCTGGGTGGAATGTTTCCCAAGTAGCTTTTAGATCTTCATCAGTAATTTTAACGTGTGCTTTCATACCAGCTTGGAATGATAGACCTTGTTTAAGTTGTTTTTTCAATGTTTTCTCTGTAAGACCTGCTTGTTTTAATTGCTCTTCGAAGTTACCACCTTGATCAGTGATGCTTTTCTTCGTTTTATCAAATTCAGCTTGAATATCTTTTTCAGAAACATCTTTACCGTATTTGTCTTCAAATACTTTGTAAATGATCATTTGTTGAACTGTTTGTTGGCTTGATTGTTGAGATTTTACTTGGTTGTAGAAATCTTCAACAGTGATTGTTCCACCTTTCATTGATGCGATGTCTTGTGAACCATTTGAACAAGCAGCTAATGTAAAAATACTAAATACGCCTGCTGCAGCTAAGATTAATTTTTTCTTCATTCTGTTTAGCACTCCTAGGTTTATTTTATTTTTTATTATGTAGAAATTAATTCTCACGCATATTACTATACCACACTATGTTTCATAAAAGAAATACGTATGCAATAGTTTCAATAAATTTTCGAATTTAGGACACAATTTCCTCTATAAAATGCACAGCTTGAAAAGGCTTATTCTAGATAGGTTTATACAAGATTGAATTGATTATTTCAAAAAAGGACAATTATGTTAAATAAAATGAAAAAAGGACAAAATGCCACAAAAGCTCATTTCATCCTTGAAAATACGTCTAGTCTTCTAATGGGATATCAGGTAATTCGGATTGGATTTTGTCTACTTGTTCTTGGATTTGATCTAATCTGGGTTCTGCTTGAAACATAAAGTTTTCAACATCTTGATTGATGCCATCGATAAAAGGCTCAATGTACGTATCAGCCGCTGCTTGTAATGCTTGCGCGGATTCTTTGAATTGATCTAACTTTTCAGTAAAGTCTTCTTTTAAGTCAGACCAGTCCTCTAACTCATCGATAAATTTTTGTCGAGTGTCTTTTCCGCTTCTTGGAGCAAAGAGTAAACCACCCACGCCACCAACAAGTGCGCCAAATAAAATTCCTTTCGAAAATTTTCCCATTATTCTTTCACCTGCTTCATGATTTTTTCAGCGATTTCCTGCATTTCAGCGGGAGAATAAGCCTCTTGATTGTTGCCAAAATGAATAGAGAAATCATCTGATTTTCCATAACGTGGGATTAAATGGATATGGGAATGGAAAACAGATTGATACGCGAGTTCTTTATTATTATTGATAATATTTAATCCCTGCATTTCTGGAAAAGCTTTTTCTAGAGCACGTGCTACTTTAGGTACGCGTGCAAAAATGTCACCGGCTAGTTCCGGTTCGTAGTCAAAGATATCTGTTACATGCTCTTTGGGGATCAGCAAAGTATGGCCTTTTGTCACTTGAGTAAGGTCTAAAAAAGCATAAACTTTATCATCTTCATAGACTTTGTAGCTAGGAATTTCTTGATTGACGATCTTACAAAAAATACAATCTGTCATGGTGTCCCTTCTTTCTTTTAGCTGTTTCTTTTACTTTACCATATCTTGAATTTTATTTGGGAGGAAAAGTTCATGAAACCTTCAAAAAGTTCGTGGTATAATAGATTCACGATAAAAATAGTTGGAGGTATCTAAATGAGTTTAGTCATCGAACATTTAACAGGAGGCTATGGTCATATTCCTGTTTTAAAAGATATTAATTTTGAAGTGAAATCTGGTGAAATGGTAGGATTGATCGGCTTGAATGGGGCTGGAAAGAGTACTACCATCAAAAATGTGATTGGTTTATTAACACCGCAAAAAGGGAAAATTTCAATTGATGGTGAAACGTTGAGACAACAACCTGAAAGCTATCGCAAGAAAATCGGTTATATTCCAGAGACGCCATCGTTATATGAAGAGTTAACATTAAGAGAACATATCGAAATTACGGCAATGGCATATGATATTCCGATTGAGGAAGCATTTAAACGTGCAGATGCTTTGTTAAAAACATTCCGTTTAGAGAATAAATTAGACTGGTTTCCTGCTAATTTTTCAAAAGGAATGAAACAAAAAGTAATGGTTTTATGTGCCTTTTTAATCGAGCCTAGTTTATATATCATCGATGAACCGTTTTTAGGATTGGACCCACTGGCGATCCATGCCTTATTAGAATTAATGGATGAAATGCGTAATCAAGGAGCGGCGATTTTGATGTCGACGCATATTTTAGCAACAGCTGAAAGATATTGTGATCGTTTTGTCGTTTTACATGACGGGGAAGTTCGAGCAGTTGGCTCCATGGATGAATTGCGTGAGGAATTTAGTTTACCAGGGTCTTCTTTGGATGATATCTATATTGCATTGACAAAAGAAGAAAAGGTGGGGTAGTATGTCTGGATTTTTTGGCATTCGTTTATCACGCCATCTGAAAAAAATGATGAAGTATATGCGATACGTATTTAATGACCATTTTATTTTGGTATGTGTCTTTTTGTTGGGCGGTTTGGGTTTCTATTATTCTCAAGTGCTAAAAACTTTACCGGAAAATTTCATCTGGGGTAGACCGATCGTTGCTGTTCTTTGGTTAGTGATATTACAGATTGGTCGTATTGCGACATTGGCGGAAGAAGCGGATAAAGTATTTATTTTACCGAAGGAACCTGAGATGAACGTGTACTTAAATCGTGCGTTGCGTTATTCATTTTGGCTACCGCTAGTTGCGTTGTTTTTATTAGGTGGGATGTCGATGCCGTTAGTTGTTGTTTCAACAGGCTGGGCATTTTCAACGTTCCTTTATTTTATAGTGATGCTGGGCATTTTAAAAAGCAGTCATTTGCGCTTACAGAAATATGAGTTGTATCAGATTTCCGGAAAAGCATATCGTCAATGGTCTGTGCTATGGCTAGTGACCAGCTTATTAGCAATCGTACTTAGTTTATATGTTTTACCAGTAGTTGGACCACTTGTAGCGTTAGTCCAAGCTGTATTTTTCTATTCAGTATTAAGTAAGAAAGAACAAGTAGTATCGTTAGACTGGGAAAATATGATTCGAAAAGAAAAAAATCGGATGCATCGAATCTATCAGTTTATCCACTTATTTACCGATGTACCTGAAATTTCCAGTAGTGTAAAACGTCGGAAATTCCTTGATCCATTGTTAAGCAAAATCAAGAAAACAAGTCAGAATACGTATTTTTATTTATATGCCCGCAGCTTTTTAAGAGGCTCGGAATACAGCGGCTTATTTATTCGCTTGGTGTTAGTTGCTGGAGTGATTTTATTTTTCCTAAAAGAGTTTTGGATTTCAATGGGTGTTTCAGTGTTATTTGTTTATTTGATCGGTTTTCAGTTGATCCCGATCTATACGCAGTTTGATTATATGGTCATGACACATTTATACCCTGTATCTGATAAACAAAAAAAGCAAGCAGTGAGTAAACTCATAACCGTGCTGTTATTTGTCGCAGCGTTGTTGTTTAGTCTATTTGTTTTGATTGCTTTGCCTGATTTAAAAGAGAGTTTGCTGGTTGTAGGTGCACTATTTGTTGAAGTATTCTTGTTCGCCAAGTTTTATGTTCCCTATCGTTTGAAGAAAATGGAGGCTTAATCATGCATATTTTATGGAATGATCAAATTGTTGAACGTGAAGAGGTAAAAATCGATATCGAAGATCGCGGCTATCAATATGGTGATGGTCTGTATGAAGTCGTCCGAGTGTATAACGGTCACCTATATATGGTGGAGGAACATTTGGATCGTTTATGGAGCGGTGCTGAAAAAATCAGAATGCACTTGCCTTTTTCAAAAGAAGAATTGACTGCTAATTTGAAAAAATTAGTTGAAATCGAAGGCATCAAAGAAGGGAAACTGTATTTTCAAGTAACACGCGGTATTGATTCACCAAGAAATCATGCACTGCCCGATCCAGAAAAAGTCAAAGGGGTCTTAACGGCGAATATTCGCCCTTATGAGCGTCCTGTGAAAAAATGGAAGAGGGAATCACAGTTGCTGTTGTTCCTGATACACGGTGGTTACATTGCGATATCAAGTCATTGAGTTTAATGGGAAATATATTGTCATTGGATGAAGCTCGCCGTCAAGGGTTTGATGATGCGGTGCTTGTCCGTGATGACAAAGTAACCGAAGCCTCTGCAGCGAATTTCTGGGTGGTCAAAGACGGGACTGTTTATACTCATCCAGATGGCAATTTGGTCTTACCTGGAATCACTAAAAAGAAAATTATCGAGTTAGCGAGAGAACTAGGTATTCCAGTGAAAGAAGAAGCTGTTTATGAAGAAGAATTAGTTACGGCAGATGAATGTTTTGTCTCTGGTTCATTAACGGAGCTTGTACCCGTTGTAAAAATAAATGATCATATCGTGGGAACAGGAAAACCAGGAGAAATCACCAAACGACTGTTAAATGCTTATATTGCTAGCGTTGATACAGTGTGCAAAACGTCATAAAACGACGGTCGAGGTCAAAAGAACAAGAGAGATGCTTGACGTTGAACGCTATGGAAGCTAAAATGGTACTTACTGTAAATAATTAGTAGAAGTTGTTAGGATAGGAGATAATTTCCATGGCATTTCAGTTGGATAAAGAATGGCGCTTGCAGCAATAAAAGGCGCAACTGGCCAAACTTTCATGGGTATACGTGCGACTGAAAGAGTATTTATTAAAAGAAATACTTCGCCTCTTTTGGCTGCACTGTCTAAAGAAGGAATTGCCCCTAAGCTAGTTTGGACGAAGCGAACAGTGACTGGCGATATTTTAACAGCGCAAGAATGGCTGGATGGTCAAGTGCTTAAAGCCCAAGAAATCGGTCAAAGAAATGATGTTGTGGATGTTCTTTATCATTTACACCATTCACATATGCTAAAAAGCATGCTGGAAAAAATCGGCGGTCAGATCTATTCACCTGCAATGATGCTTCAAGCATATGGTGACAGACTGCCTAAGGAACTTCAAAATAATTCGTATCTTGCCAGAGTGTATCAGTATCTGCAAGAGAATATACCCACTTATTCTGTTCATAATTATATGGTCGTTCATGGTGATGTCAACCATCGAAATTGGATCGTCTCAAATAATTATCTGTATTTAGTTGACTGGGACTCAGTAATGATTGCTGATCCGGCGTTAGACCTGGGCATGTTGCTGGGGCACTACGTTCCACGAGGGAGTTGGAACAAGTGGCTGTTGTCTTACGGCATGCGTCCAAGTGAGGAAGCGTTGACGCGAATCAAATGGTATGCGTTATTCAATTTCTTACAAGAAATTCTCCGACATTATCAATCAGGAGAAAAACGAGAGATGAATGCAGAAATTTTGAAGCTGAAACGAGCTTTTGGGTATTAAAAGAAGGTTGTGACAGAAGTGGATTCTAGTAGCTACTTCTGAAGCTACCGTTTATCCAGTCACCGTTTACTTGAATAATAGAGGGCAGCACAAGACGTTGATCGTTTTGTTCTACCCTCTTAAAATTTGTAATCATAGAAAGGAAACAAAAATATGCGAATGAGAAAAAGACCCGGAGCAGCTGAACTTTTGGCTAGCCATCCTGAATTAGTTGTTGATGAGCCAGAAAAGTGGCAAGGACGTTGGCTGAACGTTTTGGGAATGATCACCCTGTTCATATCGAAATCGGCTCAGGTAAGGGACAATTTGTAGTCGGAATGGCAAAAGCACATCCAGAAATCAATTATATTGGGATCGATATGCAATTGAGCGTTCTTTCCATTGCCTTAGAAAAAGCCTTAGAAGAAGAATTACCAAACTTGCAATTGCTTCATGTCAATGGAGAAGAATTGACGCAATACTTTGCAGAAAATGAAGTAGATCAAATTTATTTAAACTTTTCTGATCCTTGGCCAAAGACACGTCATGAGAAACGTCGTTTAACGTTCAAGACTTTTTTAGCGACCGATGAAAAAATTCTAAAACCGAATGGTGAAATTCATTTTAAAACAGATAATCGCGGTTTGTTTGAGTATTCGTTAAGCAGTTTTTCAAAATATGGAATGATTTTGGAACAAGTTTGGTTGGATTTGCACGCTAGTGATTATGAAGGCAATGTTATGACTGAATATGAAGAAAAATTTTCCGCTAAAGGACAACCGATTTATCGTGTGGAAGCAAGATTTCAAGCTGAATAAACTTAAAAAACGAGGAGGATCCAGTATGACAAGGGTGTTATACTGGATCCTCTTTTTTTTAATTTCGCAAAATTGACAGGTACCTACATGTTTTTGTTGACATTTAAAACAGGTGCCTTTATAATTGTTTTTTGTAAGGTACCTGTTTTAATTTTGATTAATCTATAGAAAAATAGAGTAAGGATGATGAGTATGTTAGCTTGTTTATTTTTGATTTATGAATTTTGTAAAGAATACCGAATGCAGCAAGGGTTAAGGGAAGTAGCTTGATTAGAATAGCAAAGGAAATGAATAGTATGAAAGTAGCAGATGAAAAATTAAGAATAGAATTATTTAGTGATGCTGTTATTGCAATCGTAATTACGATTGCAGCGTTAGAGATTCCAATTCCAAAAATTGGCGTATCTAACCAGTTTATCGAAAGTTTGATTACATTTGCAATCAGTTTTTTTATAGTAGCAGGTTACTGGAACGATCATCGGAAACTGTTTGAACAGGTGGGGAAAATCAATGACCGGTTTGTTCTCAGAAATACGTGTTTTCTCTTTTCACTAGTTTTGATTCCAGTATTTACGAAATGGGCGATGGAAGCGGGCGATAAGCAAGTGCCAATGTTGGCTTACGGTGTATTGTTGATGTTTATCAATGCAACATTCAGTGGCTTATTCATGGCAGGTATTCCCTTAGCACAAGAGCCGACAAAAGATATGATTTACTTTAAACAGCTTTACAAAAATCGTGATCATGTTTATTATGTCGTTATACTTTTAGCAATGGGAATCGGTTATTTTATTCCACAGCTGGCCTTGTTTTTATTTATTGGGTTACCAATCGTTAGTTACTTTTTAAAAACAAATTTTGAAGAAAAATTTGAGGAGCAACATCGGTTAGAGCATCGAAGAAATAATAGGCAAAAGAGGAAATCATAAATGTCTGCAAAAAAGAACAGTTGAAATCACATGTTTGTCCTGTGGCTTCAACCGTTCTTTTTAGTTTAATCTTTGATTCGTTTTACATCGATCACAGTACCTGTAAAAGCGTCCGCAGTAAACTCATACTGAACCATAACGCCATCTTCTAAACGAGAAATCCCACCATTATATGTCTTTGAATGTACCGCAAACTTTCGTAATGGTTTTTTCTCAAATTCGATCCAAGAACCTTCGATCGGTCCTTCTTTTAAAAAGGCTTCTTTTACGTTTTCTAAAACTAAATCAGCATCTAATGTCCGTTTCTTTTGATACCATAAAGTTGAAGCAATTCCGCTTAAAATACCAAGACTTACGCCAATCGCCAAGCCGCCTTTAAAATAGCTTAATTCATTTTCTTCATTCATGGGGAATAACCTCCGTGTATTTTCAAATGTTTGCCAAAAAACTTCGGCTTTAACTCTATTCTAACACATTGTCTGAAAATATCGAAAAACAAAAAACGTGGGCAATTGAAAAAATTTGCGTTATAATGAATATGAAATCATATGAAAGGAGTATCTGCCATTTTTGTTTGAAAATCATGTTATTTTTAACAAAAAAGAACGGTTGATCCTGAAGGAAATAGTAACTAGGAGAACTGGCAGATAATACAACAATGGAAGAAAAAACATTTCAACGCATCAAAGAACTAACAGAATTACAAGGAACAAGCGGATTTGAAGATGATATTCGTGCGTATATGAAAAAAAATATGGCACCATTAGTAGACGAGCTTCAATATGATGGTTTAGGTGGGATTTTTGGTCTAAAAAGAGCGAAAGAACAGGATGCTCCGCGCGTTATGGTAGCAGCCCACATGGATGAAGTTGGTTTCATGCTGACTCAAATCAAAGATAATGGATTGTTCCAAGTGGTTCCTTTAGGCGGCTGGAATCCTTATGTGGTATCAGCACAACGTTTTACCTTAAAGACAAGTAAAGGCAATTACCCATGTATCTCTTCTTCGGTACCGCCACATTTATTACGAGGAACAAGCGGTCAAAAACAATTAGAAGTGACTGATGTATTATTTGACGCTGGCTTTGAATCAAAAGAAGAAGCAGAAAGCTTTGGCGTTCGCCCAGGAGATTCGATCGTTCCACAAACAGAAACGATCAAAACGGCTAATGGTAAAAATATTATCAGTAAATCATGGGATAACCGCTATGGCTGTACGTTAGTGCTAGAAGCTTTAGAAGCATTACAAAACGAACAATTAGGCCACACGTTGATCGCTGGTGCGAATGTGCAAGAAGAAGTTGGTTTACGTGGTTCTAAACCTTCTGTGCATAAATTTAACCCAGATTTATTCTTTGCAGTTGATTGCTCAGCAGCAGATGATATTCAAACGAAAAAAGGCACTTACGGACATCTTGGCGAAGGAACATTGTTACGTATTTACGATCCAGGAATGATCACATTACCTCGTGTACGTGAATATTTATTAGATACAGCTGCTACACACAACATTCCTTACCAATACTTTGTGTCTAAAGGCGGAACCGATGCAGGTGCAGCGCATACAACAAATAACGGCGTACCAAGTACAGTGATCGGTGTTTGTGGACGTTATATCCATACACACCAAACAATGTTCAATATCAAAGACTTTGAAGCAGCCCGCGAAATGTTGATCCAAGTCTTAAAAGGTCTAGACAAAACAACCGTTAATACAATCATTTACGGAAAGTAGAGGATAGTTTATGATTATTCCAACATCTTATGAAGAACTGGCAAGCTATGTTTCAGAAGGAAAAAGTGTTTTTTTCTTCACAGCAGATTGGTGCGGTGACTGTCGTTTTATTAAACCCGTGATGCCTGAAATCGAAGCCGAATTTCCAGCGTTTCGTTTTATTGAAGTCGATCGAGATAAGTTTATGGATCTTGCTTCTGAATGGACTATTTTTGGTATTCCAAGTTTTGTTGTGACGGATCAAGGGAAAGAGTTAGGTCGTTTAGTCAATAAAAATCGCAAAACCAAAGAAGAAATCACAACCTTTTTAAAGAGCGTCAGTTAAGTTTTTAATCGACAATAACTAGCCGATTCAAGAGATAAAAGAAAACAATCGGGAGATGGATACGATGTTAACACAAACATACAAGAATATTTTAGTTGGTGTAGATGGTAGTGATCAAGCGAATTTAGCCTATCAACAAGCAATTGAAGTAGCTAAAAGAAATAATGGTCGTGTGATTGTTGCTCATGTCATAGAAAATAAAGTTTATACAATGATGGGTTATTCCTCTTTGAATGATAGTTTGTTAGATCAAGAAACAGAAAATGCCAAAGAATTACTGGATGATTGTAAAGCCTATGCTAAAAGCGTGGACTTTACTCAAGTAGAACCTGTTTTAACTTATGGTTTAGCAAAAGAAGTGATGTGCAAAGACTTACCAGAGAAATATAATGTAGATTTGATCATGGTAGGGCAATCGGGCTTAAATGCAGTCGAACGTTTAATGATCGGTAGTGTTAGTAGCTACATTATCCGTCATGCACCGTGTGATGTGTTGATCGTCCATCCTGAGGCAAATAAAAAATAAATATCGAATGTAAAATAGGTGAAGCAAGGCGTAACCGTTTTGTTTCACTTATTTTTTTCTGGAACAAAAACTAGTAGAGAAAAATGGCAGCAGCCAAGTTGTTTTTTTGTTAAGATAGGACAGAAGATATAGTATATTATAAAATAGTGTCTTGAAAAATGATAAAAATGGAGTGAGGTAAAAAAATGATTTTTGCTTATAATAAGGAACATGTCGGCGATGTCTTGATGATCATCGTAGCAGATGATAAAGGTCAAGAAAATCGTGTGGAACGTAAAGGAAATGTGGCGCGAGTAAGCGTAGCTGAAGATGGTCAAGTCGTTGCGTGGAACATTTTTGAAGCATCGACGATTTTAGGTACCATTGAAGCGGATGGTCAAGTTGAGTTGACGGAAGAGCAATTCGCAAAAGTAAATGCAGAGCTTGCAAAAGCAGGTTTTACGGAAACTTTGGCACAAGATAATGATTCGAAAATCGTGATTGGTTTCGTAAAATCTTGTAAAAAACATCCTGATTCAGATCATTTATCGATTACACAAACAGAAGTGGACAATGGGGAGATCCTACAAATCGTTTGTGGTGCGCCAAATATCAAAGCAGGGCAAAAAGTGGTAGTCGCAAAACCAGGAGCTATGATGCCGGATGGTATGATGATTTGGCCAGGTGTTTTACGCGGTGTGGAAAGCTTTGGTATGATTTGCTCAGCAGGAGAGTTGCGTTTGCCGGATGCGCCAGCTAAAAAAGGAATTTTGGAGTTGCCTTTTGATGCGGTAGTTGGAGAAGCGTTTCCTGTAGGGAAATAATACCGAAATATTTAACTATTTATAAAAAGAATTAACAAATTATAGTAACAGATAAAGAAACTTGTTTAGACTCATGAATAAGTAAAATGACACAATAATTGACAGCCAGATTATTAATACGAAGTATAAAATAAATTCAGATTTAATCAGTCCATTTTCATTTTGAAATGGGCAGATTAGGTCTGTCTTTTTGTTATTTAAGGGAATATTTATACTAATTAAATAATTTAATATTTGAAAAAAATATATATATTTCATTTTTTGGTGAAAAAAAAGTACAAGATGAATTTTTAGGCTATTAAATATAAAGTATACTTTCTAAGTGGATAAATAATTATAAATGTTTGGTTAGGATAACAGCAAAAAAATATTTCACATTAAAAATATAATATTGAGAAGAATTAATTATTTTGTTTTAGTAAAAAAGTGCAACAAAGTAGTATGAAAAGGAGTACCTGGTATATGTGGAGAGAAATTCAAGCAAAAATCAAATTCATTTTCGCAGTAATTATATGTTTTTCTGCAATTTATGGTTCAGCTTTCATAACAGAAGCTACAGCAGTTGAAAATGAACAATTACAAAACAATAATTTGTTGGCAGAGTCGCTCATACCATTGCCTCGGGTGGGAGAAGATCTTGATGCCATATTTCGTCAATTGGATGAGGGTGAATCTTTAGAGGGATGGCAACAAATGTTGACTAACGAACCAGTAGAATTTCCTGTTGCGGAACAAAATAATATAGCTAATCGAAAATATTATATGTATTTTGGCTCGATTGATACTAGTACAGCTGATGGATTAGGTCAACTATCAAGTAGAGGAAAAACAATTGGGAGTGAGGCGATTAGTGCAGGACAATTTCAAATTATAACCCAAGTAGCAGAAGGCAAACAAGGAGGAGCTTCAGGAGCAGCACAAAAGTGGATGTCCTATAACTTTTTCCAAGGGAGATTGGGACCAGATGCATATGGCTTATCACTTATGAAAACTCCTTTGGGACAAGTTGTTAAAGGCTCTAACTATAAATTTGCTAATTCATTTGAAGGATTTAGTGGAAATTTTAGAATTCAGCGTTTATATCAGCATCCAGATCCTGAAACACCGCAAATAAGAGCCTATGCAGCTATTTATTATATGGGAAATGTAGCAGGAGTTTTACGGGTGACAATGACACCAATTAGTACAAATGGCAAAATGAAACAAGGTAGAGTGCGGGCTGATTTAAGATATATGAACTTAATGGCAGAAAAGGCAGATTATACATTTGCTTATGGAGTTCATTCAGATTTAGCAGGAAATCATAATAGTACCCCAACCTACTCATTAGGAAATCTGGAAGGTCTCTATGTTGGGGTGGATGGAGTAACTGCTTCACAAAAGACACCAGATAATCTACCATATCGTGTTTATTTCTGGCGTGATGGATATGAAAATCAGCCAAAAACAATCCATCCTAATTATTCTTATAGTAATACACCAAGAGATATTTATGAATATATAGGAACAAATCCTGGGGTTGGTACAGCAACACCAGCTTGGAATCCATATGATCTTGGCATGCTATTAAATGATGATCCAGGACGTGGAGTACAAATTAAGGATAAACTGAATCATCCAGTATATGCATTTAAATGGGATCAGATGCCGCTTGCTCAAAACGAAATAGCTAATGTTGCTTTAGATATATCCGTTACAGAAGACGGAGGGGTTCCCCAAGATCCACCAGAACTATCCTTAGATAAAGAAAAGGATTTCTCAAGAGGAGAAGACTACATCTTAACAGGTAAATGGAAAGACAAGGATAGTTCTTCTGTCGAATTATTTTATTCAATTGATGGAGGAACTACACAATCCTTGAATGGTATGATTCAAAATCCCAATAAAGGAACAGAAGAATCTTTCTCAATTCATTTATCAGCAGATGAAATTCCTTTAGGAAACCATACAATTACCGTTTATATCAAAGATAAAGAAGGAAATGAATCTGAGGCAGAATTTTATTTAATTGAACCTACACCGCCGATTATCACCTTGGATCAAACAGAAGATACGTCTCTAGGTATCGACTATACGTTATCAGGTACTTTTACAGATTTAGAATCTGATAATGTAACAATTTGGTATCAGGTAGATGAAAAACCAGCAAAAGCAGCAAAAATGTATTTAAATAAACCGGTCAACACAGCGTTACCTTATGATTTTACAATTCCGTCTACAGAAATTCCTGAAGGACCGCATACGATTAAAGTCTATGCAGTTGACAGTGAAGGAAAACAATCCAATATAGAAATATTTAAATTAACAGAATCTACAGCGGAATTAACTATAGAATTTGTTGATGAGAACAACAAACAAATTCATGCAAGTGAAAAAATAATAGGCACTGTTGGTGTTGATAAAATCGATTTAACAGATAAAAGTAAATATAATATAGTCACTATTATTAGTGAATTAGAAAATGATTCTTATAAATTAATGGAATTTCCTCTTGATCAAACAGAGATTGTCATTCCGTCAGGGGGGCGAACTGTCCAATATGTTTTTGAAGGGCAACTACGGATTGTTTCTGCACCTGAACTCATTCAGTTTGGCAAACAAAAATATGATGCAAAAGTCACACGAATTAACGATCCAATATATGATAAAGATTTAATTGTTAAAGATAATCGCACTTCAATGGGCAGATGGACATTGATGGCAAAATTAACCAAAGAAATGACGAGTACGATAGACACATCGATTATATTAAAAAATGCTATCCGCTATGTCTATGATGGCAAAGAAAGTACCATAAGTAAAGATACGGCACTTCCAATTATGATTCATGAAGCAGTTACAAAAGATCCATACAATATCAGCAATACATGGTCAGGTACGCAAACTGGTGATGGAATTAAATTAGAAGTAGATCCAGGCGATGTCAAAACAATAGGGGAGTATCAGGGAGAAATTCTTTGGGAGCTTGCAGCAACACCAGTATCGTAGAAAAAAGGAGAAGAGAAATGAAAAAAAGAGGTGTTATTTATTTCGCCCTGCTATTTCTGATGGTATTAGGAATGATGTTCTGCAGTTTAAAGGTGGATGCTGATGGCGGTCAAGTAACAGTGGACGGCACAATCGGCTTTTATGAAGAATCAACTGAAGAGTCAACAGCCAGTACAACAACGAAAGAAAAAGAAAATACAAAACCAGTTGGAAGATACCCAAGTACAGGGGAGCTAGTTCAAAAAGGGCTTCCGTGGCTTGGGGGAGGCTTGCTTGTCCTAATCGCTATTATATGGTTTAAAACGAAAAGATCTAAAGCTTGCGAGGAGGAAGAGAATGATAAAAAATAATCCCTTTTATTTAATTTTCCATGGAGTGGGCTTTCTGCTAGTAACATTTATCATAATGACACCCACTGTTTATGCGGAAGAACAAAGCGTAACAGGTAAGGGAACTATAGAAATAATAAGTGGGCTTCCAACAGGTCCTGTTGATCCAGAAAATCCGGAAATGCCAGTAGATCCAGGCCCAGGCCCAGTAACTACTGGGCCATTACGAATAGATTATGTATCATCGTTGAGTTTTGGTAATAATAAGATCCAAAAAGAAAATCGTCAATTTTTTGCCAATGCTCAATTATTTCATGATGGAACAACACCTAGAGGCAGCTATATTCAAATTACGGATGAACGGAGTGGAAAACAGGGGTGGACCTTGCAAGTACGCCAAGAATATCAATTTAAAAATCCAGTAATTCAAGAAGCTGCTGAACAAGAACTTAAAGGAGCCGTTTTATCATTTGATCATGGTTGGGCCAATAGTGCGTATCCGTTAGAAAACCCGCCCAATGTGGTAAAAGATATTATCGAAATAACCGAATTAGCAACAACACAAAATGTTGCAATTGCTAGTGAAAACAGCGGAAAAGGTCAATGGACAATTGAGTTTGGCGCATCAGAAACGAATAAAAACGGACGTAATAATACGCTGTTTCCTAAAAAACAGTCTTCTGGTGAAGCTGTATTGGATCCAGCATTTGAGAACCAACCTATTTTTGAAAATAAGGCAATTTTCTTATCTGTTCCTGAAAGAACAGTTATTAAACCAGTGCAATATCAGACAGAGTTAACATGGCTATTAGCCGCTCTGCCAAACTAATTGGAGTTAACTTGTAAAACAAGTAACTATATACAAATTTACACACATTATAGGAGGAAATGAAATGAAGACAAAAGCATTATGTGCAACAGCTTTAACAGCTATTATCGCAGCATCATTGATTGGGGGAGCATCAGCATCTGCTGAAACTGTTCAAAAAAGTTTAGCTGGAAAAGGAACAGTAGAGTATGTTGAAGATACTGACAGCAATGATAAACTGGATCCAGAAGATGGCGACAAAGAAGTAGTACCAAAAGATGAAGAAGACGTTACTGAAAACCCATCAACAGGTTTTGGTTCAATCACGATCGATCGAGTTGCCGCATTAAACTTCGGTCAACAAAAAGTTTCTACAAAAGCAGAAAAATATGCAGCAAAAGAAATTGCATTAAGCCAAACAGATTTAGATGGAACTAATCCAGTAGATGTTGTTCGTGGACCTTTTGTTCAATGGACTGACAAACGTGCAGGAGCAGATCATACGTATGCAGTCAAAGCAGAATTAACAAAACAATTTACACTAAAAGGCGCTGCTGCTGATCCAGCAAAATTAGATAAAGCAACAATCAGCTTTACAAATGGTGTATTGAACTCATCACAAAATGATCTTTCATACTGGCCAGCGGGCAATCCTGGAAACTTTACTTTAGGATTTGGTACTGACAATACAGGAGCAGGACAACAATTAGTATTTGATAACTCTGCTTCAACTGGTGCTGTAGGTTTAGGAACATATGTTGCAGAATTTGGGCAATCAGCTGATTTTACAGCAGATAAAGTTTCTCGTCCAGGTGCGCCAACAACAGGTGTAGGTCAAGCTTCAAACTCTGTCTTCTTAGATGTTCCTGCTCAAACAATTGAAGTAGGCACTTACGAAGCTGAAATCACATGGTCTATTGAATATACACCAGTTGCATAAAAGCTGATTTTAAACAAATGTACAAAATCATATCATAGTCCCAAAAATTCCGAATAAACTGCTGTAAAAAAACAGCTTCGGTATAGAGCCCGAAACAAAGTTGTCGTTTAGTTTCGGGCTCACTCTTTATTAAAGTAAAGGATGATAGTCTAATGAAAAAAAGAATTAAACATATACTTTTCCTATTGGTGTTTTTTTTAGCCAGCGTAGGGACAAATCAATATACATATGCAAATGAAGTAGCTAAAGAAGAACAGGGTGGTTTTTATTATGAAATCAACTATCCGGAAAATCAACAAGAACAAAAAGGGTATTTTGACCTGCTAATGACTCCTAAGCAGCAACAAACAGTTACTATAGTCTTAAAAAACTTAAGCGATAAAAAGCAAGTGATAGCCGTAAGCATCAACGGAACCCGTACAAATTCAAGCGGAGTTATTGAGTATGGTCCAAGTCAATTAGAAAAAGATGCTTCATTAAAATATGACTTTGTAGATTTAGTCAAGGCTCCAGAAAAAGTTGAATTAGAAGCAAAAGAAGAAAAAACGTTAAATATTGAGATTACAATGCCGGAAAGTTCCTATGATGGGATTATTGTTGGAGGAATTCAATTAAAAGAAATAGCTGAAGACCAAAATCAGCAAAAATCATCAGGAAATGGTGCTGCAATCATTAATAAATATGCTTATCTGATTGGAATGGTGTTGCAGGAAACCAAAACGGAAGTTAAGCCTGACTTATCTTTAAATAAAGTAGAAGCCAATCAATATAATTACCGTAATGCAATTTTTGTAAATGTCTCAAATACCGAAGCTAATTTTTTAAAAAAATTAGCAGTAGAAGTTCAAATCACTAAAAAAGGAAAAAGTGAAGTCCTTTATGAAACGAAAAAACAGAAATGAATATGGCACCAAATACATTTCTAAACTTTCCTGTCAGTATGAACGGTGAAAAAATGATTCCAGGAAAATATGTTGCTAAAATAGTAGCCACTTCTGGTGATCAAAAATGGACTTGGGATCAGGATTTTACGATTTCAGATGAAGAAGCAGACCAATTCAACAATGATGATGTTGATCTAGTCAGAGAAAAAGGAATCAATTGGCCATTAATTATTGGGGTAGCTTTGGGCATTTTTAGTATTATTGTGGTTGTATTAGTACTTGTTCGTGTTATGGGAAATAAAAAAAGCAAAAAATCCAAAAATAGATAATTCAAGGTAGGCGGAATAGATGACTATAGTTGAACTAATCATAGTAGCTGCTCTTACGTTAACCTTACTTAGTTTTTTATTCTTTTTGCTCTTACTTTTCTTATTTATTCAAACAAATCAGGAAGTAAAAATAATCACCAGAAAACGAGCAAAAAATGCGAAACGTAAGCGGCAATTAGCACGTAAACGAAAAATGCTGCGAAGAAAAAAGAAAAAGCAAAAACAATTAGTTATTACGTTTTTAGCCTTAGCTGTACTACTTGGCGGAGCTAGTCTATCAGGACTATATTATCAAGCCAATGCTTTAAGCAAAGAAGATGAAACTTCGGTTGTAAAAGCCTATTTCTTATTAAATGACTTTGAAAAACAGCTGGAGTTGGCCAAAACTGAAAGTGAAAAAAAAGAAAAAGTTGACAGCAATATCCGATACTTAGCAAGTGCTATTTCCAGCTATGGCGCTAAAAAAGCCAGTACACTCAATTCAGAGCAAGGACAATTAACCCTTAATCGCTATTACAAAGCAATGCAGGATATTGGAACCAATACAATGCGTGTAACAGCTGATTTTTATGGAAATCAGGAGCTGGTAGAGGATTATATGGAGGATGTTCAACGGGTACGAACTTACCAAAAACAAGTATTTGAATTATATAAAGTGGATGATGCTGAATTAGAAAATGCCAAAAGGTAGAGGTAATGGACGATCATCATGAGTAAACAAACAAAAGATAATACAGTCCGAAAAAAACGACAGTCAACTTCTGCCATTAAAAAGCAAAAAAAAATCCAGCGAAAAATACAAATTCAAAGACAAAGAAAGCTTCGCTTAATAAAGGAATCTATTTTAGCTGTAGCATTATTACTAGTTTTACTTTATATACAGTCCTTTTTCTTTTTTACTCTGTCTAAAGTGAACAGTTATGCAATGAGTCCTACCTTAAAAATGGGCGAGTATGTATTGGTTGAGAAAAAAAGACGGATTCAGAGGCACGATATTGTCTTAATTAAGCGAGAAAATGCTCAAGCGGTTGAAATCAAGCGGGTTATTGGCTTGCCCAATGAAAATGTGGAGTACAAAGAGGATAAGCTAATTATTAATGGCGTAAAACGAAGTGAACCTTATCTCTCAGCAGAAAAAATCGAAGCTGCCAATAATATTTTTTTGTACACCAATAATTTTATCTTATTTGAATTGACAGGCAACACGAAATTACCAGAAGATCGTTATTTTGTATTAGGTGATAATCGCTTATATTCTACGGATAGCCGTGATTATGGACTCATAAATCGAACTGAAATTATTGGCGTAATAACTATGAAATAAAAGAACGCCCAAAATTGTATTTTCTATACACAATTTTGGGCGTTCTTTTATTTTCTGTTGTTAGAGATAATTCATCTCTAAGCTTATTATTGAGCTTACTCGTTTGTTTGTTTATTGTTTTTTAATGCGGATTGATCAATCGTTAAATCAACATCTACACTTTGTTCTTTTCCATCACGGTAGAATGTGACTTTCATTTTATCACCGACTTTTTTCTTGTAAAGAGCACTTTGCAAGTCAGTTACAGAGTCGATCTCTTTATCATCGATTTTAGTGATGACATCATATCTTTCAAGTCCAGCTTTGTCAGCAGGTGTCGCTGTTTGGACTGAACGAACAAGTACCCCCATCTGTACAGTGTCAGGCAACTTCAAGATTTCTTTTCTTTGTTGAGTAGAAACGTTTGTCAATTCTTCCATTGTAATCCCAAGTGCTGGACGAGTTACTTTGCCGTCTTTTTCTAATTGATTGATGATATTTACAACATCATTACTTGGAATCGCAAAGCCCATTCCTTCAACACTTACTTGGCTTTCAGATTGGACGATTTTAACAGAGTTGATCCCGATGACTTGACCTTCGATATTTACTAAAGGACCGCCGGAATTTCCTGGATTGATCGCTGCATCTGTTTGAATCGCATTGATATTGATCGCTTGGCCGTTATTTTCATTTTGGATATTTCTGTTTAATGAAGAAATGATCCCTTGTGTTACTGAGTTAGCATAAGCTGAACCTAATGGAGAGCCGATAGCTAAGGCTGGTTCGCCGATTTTCAAGTTATCAGAGTTCCCAAATTCAGCAATTGAATCTACTTTATCAGAAGAAATTTTGATTACGGCAAGGTCAGTGTAAGAATCAGTACCAACTAACTCACCTTCAACTTTTGTACCATCGTGTAAAACAACTTCTAATCCTTTGGCTTGATCGACCACGTGATTATTGGTTACTACATAAGCAGTTTTTCCATCCTTCTTATAAATCACACCGCTTCCTTCGCTTGCTGCTTGCAAGCTATCATCTTTAGCGTCAGTGTCATTACTTCCATCATTTCCGCCGAAGAGACCGCCAAACCCGTCACTTTCACTATTTTGACTAGGGCTTTGCAAGTTGATGACGGAAACCACAGAATCTTTTACTTTGTCAACAGCCTTTGTAACATCACTATTTACATCTAAACTAACATTCGTGACTTTTGTATCGCCTTTGTTATCTTTTACTGTGCTAGTCGTTGTGGATGGATTAGATGAAGGAGAATTTTGACCCATGATCGCATAAGCGCCACCAAAAGCCAGTGCCCCTCCGAGCAAGCCCCCAATTAAACCAATCCCAAATTTTTTGAATAAGCCATTTTGCTTTTTATTTGAATCAGGTGTAACGTCTTTTTTTTGCATACAAAGCAACCTCCTAATTAATTATCATTATTTGTTATATTTAGTATAGTCTTTCGAGACACCTTTAGTCTACCGAATAGCTTTGAATTTTTTATGAACAAGTTAGGGAGAAAAACAGATACAAATAATGAAAAAATGATATTGTTGGAATACTTATACACAATAAAGTGTGAAGAACTATTGAAAAACAGAGGAAAACCCCTGTGAAAAAGTTATCCACAAAATGTGGATAATGTGGATAAATAAATGGGAATATGTGTTTGTATCTCAAAATACCATGAAATGAAGGATAATCCAGCATAAACCTGTGGATAAGTCTGTGCATATGTGTATAACTTTGTGGGAAAGTATGTGGAAGAGTCAAAACTTTCATGATAAAATTGTTAACAAGTGAATGAATCAAACAGGAAGAGACGTGAAATCGATGAAAATAAAAATCATTACTGTAGGTAAGTTGAAAGAAAAATATCTAGTCCAAGGAATCAATGAATATTTAAAACGACTGCAAAGCTATGCAAAAGTCGAAATTATTGAAGTAGCAGATGAAAAAGCGCCAGAAAATTTAAGTGAAGCAGAAATGTTACAGGTCAAAGGCAAAGAAGGCGAACGAATTTTAGCAAAAATTTCGGATCAGGATCATGTTTTTGTCTTGGCGATCAATGGGAAACAATTTAGTAGTGAGGAATTCTCAAAAGAGATTGAGCAGCTGGGCATTAACGGGAAGAGTCAGCTGGCTTTTGTGATTGGCGGCTCACTTGGATTAAGTGATGAGGTGTTGAAGAGAAGTCAGCAGCAGATGTCATTTGGGAAGTTGACTTATCCACATCAGTTGATGCGGTTGGTTTTGGTGGAGCAGATTTATCGCGGGTTTCGGATAATGCGGGGGGAGCCGTATCATAAGTAGGGATATTTTTAGAAATTCAGAACATAAGTTAATATCTTTTTAGACAGAAAGGATGCAGAGAATTATATGATAGTTGTATCTAGTCTGAAGAGGTATTGACATTTCATGTTAGTTTTAGTAATTTTAAGAGTAACCGTATTATTTTAATTGAGTAGGGAATAGCTGTAATACTAGGTTGAAAATAAACTATTTATAAGGAGTTGGGTAATATGTTGTTCGGTAAAAAAATCCAGTTAATATTTTGTCTGGAGGTTCGTGGATTTTTCCTAAAGCGAAAGATAGTGTAGAAGTTTCTGTAAAGCGTGGAAGCAATAACATGATTGGATTTACTTATAAATCTTCAGATAAGTTTTTCTATCTTCGTGAGATTATAATGGAGAATGTTTCTGCAGATAATGAGAAACTAGGTATGGCAGGAGCTGTATTTGGTGCTGCTACATCACTTATATCTACTGGGGGCAGCGGTTTTGGTAGTGCTCTATCCTCGGCAAGAGGTGGTAAAAAATTAGGTAAGGAGTTGGCTGGAAAGTCAACAGCTAAACTTAGGCTGTTTGACCCAGAAGAAAATAATGAATTTCAATTAACAATTGATTGTCCACCTGAGACGCATTCAATGTTGTCAAATTATATTGTTTCTGAATAATGACAGAGCATATGTTATTAATTGCAGAAAAAAACTAAAGAATATAACATTAGCTTAAATGTGCTAGATATTTCTGTAGTGAAACATATTAATATTATAATTTAGCTGAAAAATTGAAAAAACGTGAAGGAATCCTATATAGTATTATAGGAGTTACTTCACGTTTCTATTTGTCTGTTCAACAAACTATGGTGCTACGATGATAACAAATGGAACTACTACAGCCAATAATAAAATAGACATACTAATCTCTCCTATCTTAAATTCTGTTACTAGCTTTATCATAACAGAATTCCATTTGATTATAAACGGTATTTAAACTTTAAGTATAAAATAGATTGATATGTGGTATAATTTTACAAAAAAGGAGTATATCTTATGAATGTAAATGAAACATTGCTCTTTTTTAGACAAAATATGAAGTTTACACAAAAAGAGGTATTACCTTATCATGATACTTCCGCTTATTCTAGAATTGAAAGCGGCAAACGAGAAATAAAGATGTCTGAACTAACAGCAATTCTTAATAAGCTCTCTATTTCACCAGAAGAGTTTATCTGTCATTCTTCATTGGACGATGATCAAAAAAGGTTTAGACAATTATTTGAATATTGCGCTACTCATCTTGCGAATCAAAGTAAAAAGAAAGAATTACTTCACTACTATAATCAATTGAAAAATATAGAAAATCAATCATTAAAGGAACGTTCCAATTTTATTGCGATTAAGGTGTTCTTTTCAAATCACTGGTCAGAAGTTGAGCAAGTGACAAAAGAAGGATTAAATGATAGTTTTACTTATTTAAGCAAAAAATCATACTATGTTCAATATGATTATACATTGATGTCAAATATTATTTTTCTTTTAGAAGAGCAACAAGCTGAACTATTAATAAGAAGAGCGATTCCAATAAAAGATGAAGAAAATCGAAATACAGTAACGAAACAATTTGCATATAATTTAATTACTAATCTGATTACCTCCAAACTATATAGTAAGGAATATGGGAAAGTGCAAGACTATTTAGTGCTTGCTAAAAAGCAAAACCCAAAAAATAAGAATTATAAGTATCACATGACCATTAGTTATTTAGAAAATTTATATTTATATCTAACTAAAGGAGATTATACGTACATCAAGAGTGTCTATGATTACATTCATATCCTTCATACTATTGGAGAAGAACAACTTTCTATAATGACTGAGAAAGAAGTTGAGCAGTTGACACTTGCTAGGACAGATTCACCTATTAATACGATGAAGGTGAATTAGTGTATCTAGCTCAAAAATAATTATATATTATATTCATGAAGATCAATCATCTTAATCGATGGTTGGTCTATTTTGTGTTTCAAGGAGGGAGTAAAATGTTTGATAACAAAGAAAATCGTCACATCTCGAAGGGAGTGAATGAACAAGTACAAAAAGAAATCCAACTCTATTGCTGGCAATTAATCGACAAAAAAAGAAGTAAAGCTGAAACAGAATTAGACTATTTACAAATATTTGAAGTCAATCCAGATAATCAACGCCAAGCAATTGAAGTGATTCATCGACAAGAAGAACCATTTTTCATTGATCATCATATCTACACCATAAAGGAAAAGATAGCTGATTTCCAAATTAAAAAATTATGGGTGATCGATGATGGTAGTCATCAAACGATGTTATTACCAGAAGACTATTAATTGGCATTTTTCTAAGAACCAACTACAACAATCATAAAGGAGAAAACATGAAAACAAATCAACCGAGAAAGCGTGTAGCTATCGTCAGTCTTGAACTAGTGAAAGAAGCCTCAACTTTTTACGCCGCTAGAACTTGTACTAGCCCTCAAGCTGTCTATGAATTATTCGCTCCGTTTATTGAAACAAAAGACCGAGAACATTTGGTGGTCGCTAGCTTAAACGTAAAAAATGAACCAACCGCTATTCAAGTTGTTCATATAGGAACCATCAATCAGTCATTAGCTTTTCCTAGAGATATCTTAAAGATGGCGCTGTTGTCAAATAGTGTGTCTATTTGTGTTGGGCATAATCATCCTTCAGGTAGTGTGACCGCTTCATTAGCGGATATTGAATTTACTGCGAAGTTAGAAAAAGCCTGTCGATTACTTCAAATCAATTTACAGGATCATCTGATAATTGGTAGTGATGGAAACTATTTATCTATGAAAGCAGAAGCTATATAACCGATAGTAAGTAATGAAGCCTCAGGAGGTATGCTCGTGAGGTTATTTTTATACCATAGAAAGGAAAAAGCCATGTTAAATGAAGCAATAACGATTTTACAAAAACAAACGCAGCTTGTAACAGTAAAAGAGGAATGGAGCTATGAATCTGTCACATTGGAGAGGGAAGAACTAGACGAAGCTACTCTTCCAGAAGGAGCCAAAAAACAATTACCAAAACTAGTAATGACTCATTTGTATTTATATGTAGATAATCAAGACAATGAATATGTTGTGTATTTTCTTACTGATGTTACGAGCCAAACCACGTTTATCAAAGGTTTGTTAAAGAATAGTACACGACTCTATTCCAAACTTTTATCAATGAAGGATGGAGCTGAATGACAAAAGAGGAATTTTTAGAATTGATTTGTCACTGTATGATGCAAATAGTAGAGGCAATAAGAGAGGGGCGAGAGTAAATGGGTTTATGGATTCGTTTAGCGTGTTTAGTCATTACGACAGTTATCACTGAATTAATTAACTATCATGGATAGAAAAAGGAGAAGAAAATGATTCAAAAACGAAAGATAACGATTCAATCTGAATCATGGTCGAATACAGAAGGGGATCATCGCTATTTATTGAAAAAAGTGTGGGAGGACGGTCCACTTGCAATGATCGTGACGATTCATCCGACGATGATTGACCCACTTGCTTTAGATATGACCACGATGTTGATCCAAGAACAACTACGTAAGCAGGAATTTTCAGGATTTTTAGCGGTGAATTTATTCTCCTCTACAAAAATCAAAGGGACAGCACAATCTTTAACTGGAGGCAGTGACGATCAAACCTTTGCGGTGATTGAAACATGTCTAGCAGAGAAGCAATTAACGGAGATTATTATTGGTGTGGGTTCACTATTGCTGACCAATGAGCTGGCTAAGAAGCAATTAGATATATTCTATGGTCTACTTTCAACGAAGCAGAAAAAACAAGTAAAAATTCTAGTGGATGAGAAAGAACACCCAGCACATCCATTAGCACCAAAAGTTCGTCATGAATGGCGTTATATTAGCTATGCTCAATATCGAAAGAAAAATCCAATTGCCTAAAATTGTAATGAGACCATTAAAAAATAAAAGATTATACGTGTGGGAACGCTTGTTATTTTGCATGTAACGTTCATTATCATAAAAAACACAAGTATGATATTTTTGAATTATTAAGAAGGTGTTGAGGGGGAGAGTAGATGAAAATTGATTTGGACTGCCTAGCAATCTCGTATCAAAGTGTTGCTGAATTTTTACAAGAGGAAGAGCTTAATCCTGATTTACTGGCAAAGTTTCATTATATGTTTAAGGGGCAACAAATTTCATATCCAATGAAGATGTACGACAAAGATAGAGTGGCAGAGAAAATTAAAAAAATGTACCAAGAAAATTTAGAATTAGACATTCGTGAGCTCACTGACCAATATGGTTTTTCAACACGATGGATTCAAAAAGTAATCAATGAAGCAATGAAGGAGTGTGTAGGTTGATGATTGGAATTATTGTTATAGGTGTACTTATTTTTGGAGGATACAAACTAGTTCAATGGGCAAAAGAGAACACTGAGCTAAATTTGTCAGGGAAAAATATTGCTATAGTCATAGGAATAGCTTTTTTGGCGTTGGTCAAGTGGGCGTATAGTTCAGGATCAACTACCAAATCAGTAAGTGGTACATGGCAAAAAACATATCAGTGTAAAAATTGTCATCGGCAAATAACAACCATGTATAATCCAAAGGAGACAGAGAAATCCCCTTGCAGTGGAGGTTATCAACATCGTTGGCAAAAAATAGATTAAGGAGAACTATGTTATGGGACTTTTGGGCGATTTCATGAGAGCAGCAGCGAAAGAAGTTGCAAACGAGCTGATGGAAATACAACAGAAAAACAACGAAAAACAAGTAGAACAAGAAAAAACAGAAGCGCAGTTAATGATGTCACAATTGAGTAGCGAAGAAATACTACAAGTTATTAATCGACCGCATATAAAAGATGACTATTTTGAAGCAGGAACGATGGAAATTGAACAACGGCTTGATGCACATGACCAATTAGTAGCGCAATATGGAGAAGAAATTGTTCGAGAAAAACAAAAATCATTTGAACAGCTATCTATTGAAGAACTAGAAAAAATACTTGAAAACCAACAAGAGTTTGAATCAGAGATCGTGTTATTTGCACAGTTTGAATTGGATAACCGTGATGTTATGCGTATGAAAAAAGAGAAACTACCTTGGGAAATATAGTCATTCGTATGGGTTGAGGAGTAAGTACCTATATATGTATGGTATACTTAACTAATCGATGACTGTATTGGAGAAAATACGGATAAAAAGATTTCATGGAGGGGAATGGAAATGAATCATTTAATTAGAAGTGGAATTGTTGGGCTAAGTTTGCTTATACTGCTAGGTGCTTGTTCAAAAGGAGAGCCTAATGGTTCAAAGTCTGCCAATAGTAATAGGAGTACTGTATTTGAGACAACTAAAGTAGATAAGAAAGAAACTTTACCGTCTTCAACTGAAACGAAAACAGAAGAAACAAAACAAAGCGATGATAAAAAAGTATCTTGGACAGAAAAGAATGCTTCTGATCTCCAACAATTTATGTCTAGTTGGGGAGATACAATGGGGCAAGAATATAAAGAATACAGCAAAGAAAACAATGTGAACTTTTATGGGCTGTCAATTCCATCAGGTCTTTTAGAAAACAAAATGCGTCCTAAGATAAACAATGAATTTGTCGAAATGAGTTGGTTACAATCGAGCCAAAAGGAAGGTAGCTACACTATACTTACGGTTTATTCTGACATAGAGACGACACCATCGGTTGGAGGTCATTGTTATCTATTTACTATGTATCAAGATAGACCTGTGGTTTTAGTGACAATGCAAAACCAAGGAAATACAGAAAATACAATTGTCTTTAAAGAGACGGATAATCAAGAACTAAAGAATGGATTTAACCAAATTATTGAGGGAACTTATGTACCTCAGCAAAATCAATCAGAAGAACAGGTAAATAATCAGAATTTAGATGAAGCTACCCTTAAAACAATCGAATTTTTAAAAGGAACGTATTATAAAGGGGCAAAAGGTGATCCAGTATTTACTATTGATGATATGTATTATACTGATTTTGTAATGAATAAAAAGTATAAGATCGCGTCTATTACTTCAACAGAAGAAGATCATACTGTTTATACTATTGCATGGGATACCGCTGATTTTGAACAACGATACGGAGTTGGAAGTGTAGGTCCAGGGCCTCAACCTTTTATTTATAAACTTGTGGTTGGAATACAAGGAAATGGTTTTGCACTTGTGGACATGAGCGGACAGTCATATACTCAAACACATATGGAGTAAATTCTTTGTTCCTAGTCGTATTCGAAAGTTAGTAAGTTTGTTTTAGATTATATGGACAGCATGTTTAGAAAAGTTGGGATTTTTGGGAATAGAACTAAAGCACTGAATAGACAAGAAAAATAAACAGCTTCCAAGTCCCATATTCCCAAAAGTAAATTGGGAATGTGGGATTTTTTAGGAGCTATTTTTTGAGGAATAAGAGTTGAAAGGACTGTATTTTTAGACTGTTTCCCAAAAATCCCAATAAATTAATTATTAATATCATTCGTTTATGGTTATGATAATGAGGAGGTTTTAAAGAAAGAAGGAGTGACTTTTCATGATAAAAAAAGAGCTAGTGTTAAACAAAACTGAACAAAATATACTTGCACAATGTGCGTTGTATATACCGAAAGTAGCTGCATATAACGAGAAAGGAGAACTGGATGTAAATTATCTGACCCTTTTAGAGATGCGAGGTGAACGTCGTGACATCCAAAAAAACTATGATTCCACAGATAGTCAAAAAGAAAGGATGATACAGGTACTGAAAGAAGAAGAAGAGAATGTTAAAGCGGAAAGGAAAAAAAGTAAAGTAGTCTATCATTTTTATGGAGTACAATTGTTTAAAGAGGAAAATTTACCATCAAGTAAAAGGGATCGCTTTTGGAAAGGAATAAAAATGATTGACAAAATTTTATCAAAATCCAAAACAATCGATGAGTTAAAAATAGAAACAAAAGAAATCCGACCAGAACTGTTGGTTACATATATACTATTCTCTTCTATCGTCCAATTAATAAACCACAATCATCGTGCTCGTATAGACGCATATAATGAAATGATAAAAGAAAATCCTTATATGAGAAAAGAAAAAACGCCCCCTAAAGTAGTTAGTCAATTAAACTTTGATATAGCCCGTACTGAATATGTGTATAGTAAGGAAAAATACTCTAAAGGGGAGTATTTGATTCAAAATTATGAGGAAATTCAAGCGGATAGAAATTTGTTTGACTGTTTGATAGAATGTGTTAATTTGGTTTCAAAGAAACAATCGATAGAACAATTGATGAATGAGATTGCTAGTACAATAAAAAAATCATTTGAAAAACGTGGAGTTAAAAATTTTGTTTTAACGGAACTTCATTTTGTGAAAGCTAAAAATAAGGATATAGAACGTATAAGGACTTTAAACAATATTCTTAAGGAGTGGACTAAGAAACAAGATTTAATTGTTAGAAGTGTAATCATGGATATCTTTGATTTGAAAATTTCCTCAGAAGTGGTAGAAAAAATTTTGCATGATCCGATTAAAATAAAAGAGATGAGGCTGAATTGGATTCGACTTGATGAGATGAAGAACGCTGATTTAGAAGAATTATTAAATACTACAATAGATACTAAAGTACGCTTTGAGGTAGAAGATAAATTGTCTGCTTTAAAATTAATGGATAGTTATTTTAAAAAGGAAAATGATAGGTATATTGATGAAATCTGGGAAGTAACTGATTAGACAAATAAAAATTGAAAAGCTGTTTATTTTTACATAGAAGTATTCCATGATAAAAAGTGACTCTGGTGAGGTAATTTGAATTACATCATTA
The DNA here is from genome assembly GCF_000633635.1 of Enterococcus crotali. Lineage (GTDB taxonomy): Bacteria > Bacillota > Bacilli > Lactobacillales > Enterococcaceae > Enterococcus_L > Enterococcus_L crotali. The sequence goes on from NZ_AYPQ01000004.1 coordinate 323,733, forward strand.
GAGTCACTTTTTGTCATTTTATTTTTGATAAACTAGGTTTTGTAATTACGAAATGTATATTCACCGGTGAGTAATATGAATCTAGTGGAGGTAAAAAAAATGACAAAAGAAAAAAGAGTAACATTAACAAATGCAGCAGAAAAAATTGCTAATGTATGTCATATGTCTTGACCGTTCTGTTGTCTGTCACTGAAGCTCGTTCATTGAAAACTAAATACATTAAAAATGATTACGTTTATTTTTTGAATGTTGATTACCATCCAAAATGGGTGCTTCAGAATAGATGCTGGAATGTTAGAGAATTCTCTTTCAACGCGCAGGAGAAAGGTAAAACTCATTTTATTATTAAGGAATAAAATGTACAGAAAGGTTGATATAGCAATGAGAGATGAAGATTTTGAACCCCTGAAACCTGTAAGTAATACTAGTAGTATCAGGGCAGGACAGAGTATATTGATTGATTATATTATACTTTCATTTGTTCAAGCAGATATGGCAAGTATTGTTAATTATTTCTTCTACTATTTGCTAGATAGTTTTGAACTGCTAGATAGCCATATGCGTGGTTTTCAGAAAATGTATACGAATGAGAAAATTTTTGTACATTATGAAAATAAAGGAAATAAAGCTGTTGTTTTGGTAGAAATTCGAGCGTGTGGATGTCGTTTTTTGGAGCAACAAGAAGAGCATACCTGGTTTTCCTTTTTTAGGCAAGTTTCTGAAATAGTAGATATGATTCCTGTAGAACGAGTCAACATTAAGCGAATAGATATTGCTATCGATAGTTTTTCTAAAGAAACGCTAACCCCCACTCGAGCCTTAGACTATATTAAACGACAATTAGTCACATCTAGATTCCAAACAGGTCGAATCATTCATGAATTTCGTATCAAAACAACAGAGTTAACTGGAGAAAGCTTTTACTTCGGCAAACGAGCTAGTGATTTGTCTGTTGTGGTTTATGATAAGAAACTTGAGACAAAAAGTGAATCGGAGTGGTTTCGGACAGAAATTAGGTTTAGAAATAGCTGGGCTACAAAGGTTGTTGATGCGCTGCTCGAACAAAGGAAAGATTTCTCGTTGTTTGTGTCTGAGGTAATGAAAACCAATATCCAATTTCGATCAAGTTATCACAAGCGCTCTGAATTAAGACGGCGACCTTTAGCTAAATGGTATGAGACGTATTTATTATATATCAAAAAGCAACGATTACACAGGTTGGACTAAAAAAAGGTGTCAAGATTTGGGTGCAAAGTAAATCACTAAAAAGTATAAAAATATTGGAGGAATTAAATATGTATAACGAACGCAATTTTGATGTTGAAAATGGGAAATCTCTTGTAGCGGAGGAAACTTCTTCTACAGAACACTGTGCAATTCCTAAAAGTATATTTCATAAAAATAACAGAGATTTAATCAAAGATATCCTTGGTGGATATGGACCGAATGCTTTTGGTGGACATGGTGTTGTGAAACATGCACGAGTAGAGAATACTACTAATCTATTCGGCGAAAGTGTGCACTTACTCATTTTAACGCTAAAAATTTCTGACATTTATCCTAGTCATTCATTTGATTATTATATTGACTACCCAATGGAGGTTAATGTTTCTTCTGAAAGCTCATTTTTAGAATTATTAGAACGAATCCAAGAGAATAACTCATATGTTTCTGAAAATCTAAAGAAGTTATCTGGCCTCTTAGTCGAAACGCAAGAAGATTATTTTGAAGAACAAATAAATCTTGTTTCTTTAGAAAAAAGGGAACGTTTATTTCCTTTATTTTGCCAAGCAATTCTCGATTTACAACTTTTCGTTGCTGGAACCGTTTCATACAGTTGCATAGATAAACAACCCCATTTCTTTGTTAATAAACTTGAAATTCGACACTGGCTACATCCTGAACAAGAAGGAGACGATAGCAATGACCGGAATTGAAAAGTTGTATCAATTTATACGTTACACGTATGGACAATGCCCATTTACAACAGAGCAACTCTACGAACAAGCAGATAGAATAGGGATCAAAAAAGGCAGCATTGGAGGCGCATTACAACAGTTAAAAAAGAAGGGATTTCTCATGAATTACGGCGGGCGAGTAACTCAAAATGGTAGAAAGCAAAAGATGTGGAAATTAGTCCGATTTATTGAATGAAATATATTGGCAAAAAAATTTTGCAAGAAGGGAGTGGTGTGGATGGATAAGCATATAAAACATCATTTGCCAACAGAAGAACAAAAACTACAATTTGAAATACTCGCAAAGATATTAGCAAAAGGGCTACTTCATTACTTGTACTAAGAATAATCGGAGAAATGGGAGCGATTGCAGCTCCCTTTCCTAGTTTATTCAAGATAAGGAGGCTGAGCATTTTGAATGTAATTTATGGGCGTTGTTCTCAATGGTATGACGGTAAAGTGGCGATACGTTCACAAATAAATAGCTGTAAAAAGGAAGCTGAGAAGCATAATCAAATCATTTTAGAGGAGCATCTTTTTTTAGATTACGGAAAATCTGGTCGAAATTTAAATCGTCAACAAATGATTCTTCTGCTTGATTGGATTACCTCAGGAAAAATGGACAACGGACATTTGTTCGTGGCTAGCTACGATAGGCTTAGTCGAGACTTGGGCGACCTTACCTACTTGCTTGAATTGTTTGAAGCCCATGACATTCACGTACACTCAGCCAAAGAAAAAATTCCGGATGATATGTTGCCCTCGGCTCGTACGTTCTACATCCATTCATTAGGAGTAATTTCCCAAAATTATTTGGAGACATGTCGTAATCATGCTTTTGTAACCATTGAAAGAAGGCGAAAAGAAGGAAAGCCACTTGGTGCAGCCCCCTACGGATATAAACACACAGGTGATACCTTTATTTTGATTTCAGAAGAAGCAGAAACAATCCAACTCATTTTTAGCTTGTATTTGTCAGGTCTTGGGTACAAAAAAATCTGTAAAGAGCTGAACCAAAGAAGCCAATACATTTATGGAAGACCATTCAAAGATACCGATATTTATCGGATTTTAGTAAATCAAACGTATGCTGGAATTTTTGGTAAAGGAGACCAGTCTTATCAAGGAAATCATCAAGCAATCATCACAATAGCGGAATATGAACAAGTCCAAAAGCTTCGAAAAAGTAAAATACAAGAGAAAAAACATTTTGTAGAATACCCACTAAAAAATAAGCTACGATGTTCTTGTGGCTGGCAACTGAGTGGTCATATGTATGCACCGAAAAAAGGGAAAAAGCGCCGTTATTATGTTTGTTCCAACCCCATTCATCGAGAAAAAGGCTATCCATCAAAATTACCAGCGGACCGACTAGAGACAGAGGTACTAGCGAGGGTAAAGAAATTTTTGACCAATCGCTCGTTTATTCATCAATTAGTCCAAGAAGTCCACCACCAACAAAAAGCGCGCGCTATTGTTGAGATGAAACAAGTAGAATCTATTGAAAAGAAAAAGCAACAGCTCTTTATTCAGTACGAACAGAGCGAACTAACTGCACCAGAGTTAAAGGATCAATTAGATCAATTAAAGAAGAAAGTTTTTATAGTGAGTCGCAAAAATTAGTAACAGAAGAAGAACTATCTGAACTTATACTTACGGATACGCAAATAGAAGATTCATTTTTTTACACGTCAATTCAATGCATTGAGTTAAACAAAACTGATGAAATCATAAGTATCTATTTGCAAAAAGTTCCCACATATAATCTAATGAGGTTGGAGGAATGAACATGTCGCAAGAAATCATTTTACCTGATATTAACAAGTTAACGAGAAAACAACGACGAGAAAAAGGAGTCAAAGTAGCTGTTGGGTATACTCGTGTTTCTACTCAAGGGCAAGTAGACGATGGTCTGAGTCTAGTAACACAAGCGGAAAAAATAGAAGAAAAAGCTGCATCATTAAGCTTGATCTATCACATGACGTACACAGACAGTGGTATTTCTGGCGGAGATATTGCACATCGCTCAGGAATGATTCAATTATTGGAAGATGCCAAGAACGGATTATTTGATGCCGTAATTATTTATTCTGTTTCCCGTGCAAGTCGTGATTTGGATGATTTTTTGACAATTGTCCGTACATTAGAGCGTTACGACATTGAACTAATCAGTATTTCAGAATTGATTGATGCCAGTAATCCAGCAGGAACGATGTCACGAAATTTAATGGCAGTTGTTGCACAATTTGAACGGGAACGAACAAGTGAATTAGTGGCTGAAAGTATGAAAACTGTCGCAAAAGAAGGCCGATTTACTGGTGGTCGTATGTTAGGGTATTATTGTGGGTTAGATGAAGAAGGACGTAAAACACTGCTTATAGAACCGAAAGGAGCGGCTATCGTTCGGACCATTTTTACCAAGTACGCATCAGGTGAAGGCTACCGAGCCATTGCGAATTACTTAAATAGACAAGGAGATACAACCATCACTGGCAAGTCGTTTACTGCAGGTGGGATAAAAACAATCTTATCGAATCAAAAATATGGTGGCATTATTGAGTACGGAAAATATCAACAATGGAAAAAGAAGCGGAGACGAGGATTGAATCCTACGCCAATTGTACAGAAAGGCATCCACGAACCGATTATTGACGAGGCATTATTTTTAAAAGTGAGGGAACGGTTGGAAATGGAAAAAAGGCAACCTAATTGGAATCATCGTGGTGAAAATGTTTTAACAGGACTACTCACTTGTCCAGTATGTCATGGACCGATGGCCGCATCTAACGTGACTAACACACTAAAAGATGGGACAAAAAAGAGAATTCGGTATTATTCTTGTGCTAACTTTAGGAATAAAGGTGCTTCTGTTTGTGGAGCCAATTCTATCCGAGCTGATTATGCAGAACAGTTTGTCTCTGACCGATTGCGGGAACTTGTGACGATCCCTGAGTTCCTCCCTGTACTTGTCAAAGAAATGAACAAAAAAATAGAGGAAGAGCTCCAACCATTGGAACAGGAGCTTGCAGTTCTTCTAGTCAATATGACTGACATTGAGAAAAAAGTAGAAGTATATCACCAATTTGAAGAACTAACAGATGAACACCAAGAAGATATCTCCTCTCAAAAAGAAAAGCTAAAAGAACAACTTATTTATAGTAAACAAAGAGAGCATGAAATTCTTTCTGTATTGAATCATCAGCATGAAAAAATTACTGTTGATAATGTATCACAGATATTTACTGCACTCGATCATTTTCTTAATAAAGCAGATAAGGCAATGATTAAGTCAGTTTACCGCACGTTTATTCAGAAGATTACGTTTGATCCATTAACGAAAGACGCTATTCAACTGACAATGACATTTAACGAAGAAATTATCCATCAACTAAATCAACTCTATCAAGAGACTCTATCCAATCAAACGGATGGGGTCTTTTTTGAGTTGAAGCGTCCATTTACTTTGGTGTTGTAAATAAGCACAATAAATCAGTCGTTTTCAGTTCGTTTCATTTTATCCGTAAGAAAAGTCTCGTGTACTTCATCTAAAGCAATTAAGCTACTTTAGAGAGGTAAAAGCGGTGAATCATTGTAGACGTTATCGGAGAATAGGATGAATGAAGAAATAGCAATAGATAAAACGTGTGGCGTAACAAAATCCCAGCTATTTCAAATAGCTGGGTTCGTTGTTATGGAGGTGCGTAACGAAGGATTCGTATTTAAAAACGTAGTTTATTCATAATTTTTACTAGTTTGAATCTCAAAGCCAAAATGATTGTATATCAAGTTTTTGATCATGGCTTCTAAAATAACTTTGATTATTATCAATGTATTGATCAATTTTTACTCTCCATTCATCGAACAGGTTTTCTGAAAGAAGTGATATAGAAAATTCTCTACCACTATTAAGTCCATTCAAAGAACCACCTATATATAGCCCTTTAGTTTCAGTTAATATATATCTATCATGAATTGGAAGTTTTTTGTTTTTCATATGACCAGCGATAACAATTAACACTTCTGGAGGAGCTTCATTTGATATTTCATTCTTCCAATGGCTTCGAAAACCTTCAATACTATCAAAGCCAAGTTCCTTGTCTACATGCTCTTTACTCGTCAATATCTCAAACTCAAACTTGGAGTTGATAAAGCTTATCTCTTGTATGATATCAAGTTCTTTTTCAGAAAAATAGGGATCGCAGATTGTGATTTTCTTGGTAGCATTTTCTTCAATCCATTTTAAAATAAAGTCAAGTCCTTCTCTACCATCTGAATTTGTAACGATTAATCCTTCTTTTGATGGGCTTTCAGATTTTTCGAAAGTCAAATCGTTTTTTTTCCAGAAAATTATTTTACAACTATTATAGATTCCTTCAAAAACTTCAAAAGGCATGTTCTTTGAGGAAGGTTTATAAGTGTTATTTTCTATCAACCAACTATAAATTTTATATGCAGAGTCCATTGGAAGAGTACTGGCAAAAGGTAAATATTGCTTGTATAAATCTATAATCTTTTTCGGACTATTTTTCTTTCCTTGTAGAAGTCCAAGCCATTCCCAACATATATTAGGGATGTTTTCTTTTTGCTGGTTTGTAAGTAAATCTATATCAGGAGTGTTCTTCTTATCTTTTAACAAATACTTTGTATTTTGCAACTCGTGCTCTTTTGAAGAGTCAATCTTTCTTTTAGAGGATACATCATTAGACTGAATTGTTGATACAAGGCTTTTTCCAAAATCAGGATCAATTTGATAAGCCATATCGATTAGACGGCGTTCTCTTTGTGTTGAAGAATCATCGGATTCTTTTTGAAGAAGCTTAATTCCACTTTCGATTAATTCTTTACTGTATGCCGTTTTTTTCGTTTTAAAAGCCTCTGCTAGCAATTCAAGTTGATAAATTTTTTCACGAGTTAATGGGATTTCTGAAATTTTTTGTTTGCCCTCTATAAAGACCTCCTCAGATAATTTTTGGTAGTGCCGTTGTTTCTCAATATCAGCATATAACATTGTTTTTACAAATATTTTATCTGTTTTATTGGGAAGCGCATTGGCTCTAGTAACCAATGTATTATAAATATTTCGATCAAAACCATTTGCGTTCATTACACTAGATTCGGCTACAATTTTATAACCTTCATGTTGAATATTAAATTTCGAGGGAAACAACTTTTGTGAGTGTTCTTTCAAAATTCTAAATAGTTCATTTTTAGCTTCTTGTTTGAGATTTACATAGTTTGATTTTGCAGCTTTGATTACTTCTCCTATGATACTATATTGAGCGTTGTCATCATTGAACTTTTCGATGATTTCACAGATATCAATAAGGTCTTCATATTGACAAGAGTAAAATTTTGAATCGACATTGTGTATAGGTTCAGAATATGAATAGCCATTAAATAGAAAATGAACTAGTTCATAATAAGTCTGATTACGTTCAGAATTGCTCATTTCAGAGAGTAATCTTTCAAACGTTCCTTTATGGTTCAAGAATAATGCAGGGGAACACAAACGAATGACCCTACACTTATAGTGTTTATCATTTTGAGGAATTGAATTTATTAGATTAGTCATTCTTTTACAGATTTCTTTGCCTTCAAGGATTCGATTATTTTGGAATAGAACTATCGCAGTTTCAGAAAGTAAAATAGCCTCTTCACCAGAAGATTCAAGAAGACTTACTATCTCGAGTAATTTTGGTAAATATACATCATCTTTTCCAATATTATTTTGGGACTCAACTATCCCTCTATAAGCGCGAATCAAGAGCCGTACACATTTGATACTATTCCAAAATTCCATTGGTTCAATAAATTTGAAGGTTTCAATAATATGAGATACGTTTTCATAGTATTTAAGTGCTAAATTCAAATTTTTATCACCAATCAATTTTATTGTTTGAAGACTTAATGAAATCTTTAAAGGCATTAGATCGATCGAGTTAATAAACTTCAAGGCATCATCACTAAGAGCCTGTATTTGTTCTGAAAATCTTTTATCCAAATCATTGGCTAATGAAAGTGAAAGCAGATTCATACACTGGATTTTTGTAACCAAGCTTGTACACTTTTTTATAATGTGTATAAGTTTAGGGACGAGTGTGTGGTCAATTACAAATCCATCATTATCTGAATGCTCATAAAAACAAGAAATAATCATTTCTATAGAATCATCGGAAAGCACGTTATCTTCAGTGATTAATTGAAGTATGTTAATTGATTCAGTGATAAAATCTTGTACAATATCTTCTTGAAGTTCAGTTGAAATACATAAAGATTCGATGATATCATGGTAAAGAAGCTCTCGAAAAACCAGATTATTTACCTTCATAATTACTTCGAGACATCGGGATAAATCTATTGTTGCAATCAGACACAATGTTCCTTTTAGAGAATCATATTGATGAGCGGTATCAGAAAGTATGATGTTAATAATCTCATCAATTGATAAACTTACAAGTTCTGAGATATTGAGATCAATGTCATAATCTTTTTGATAATCAGTTGAATGAAGATATTTTAGTAAATGTGCATAGCATTCTAGTTGAATACTTAAATCTTCTTCTAAAGAAATATAAGAATATATTTCTTCAAGATGTTTTTTATTTAAATCAATATTTATTAGTTCATTTGCCTTTATTATGTTTAAATAAAGTTGAACATACTCTATAGTGGGGCCATTTTTCTGAAGTGTATCCAGATGACCTTCAAACAATTGAGTCATTTTTTCTGTTGTTTTTGGATCTTGAGACTTCATTTGGTTTGATAGCTGTCTGTAAATTCCTGCGTTAGATCGATATTCCTCTGATGAATTAATCAACTTAAAGGCATATTCGCAAATTTCAAAGCTTCGTTCAGAAGGCTGATTGTAATCACACCACATTGACAAAAAATTGATTTTTGCGTTGACTTGCTTAATATTTTCAATTTCATCTATAATGCCGTCCGGGGAAATATCTTTTAAGAAAGTAGAAAAATCAGAAAAAATATCTTGAACTTTCTGATTCTTCGCTTTTTTTTGAGGATCCCTAATACATCAGAAGAATTGCTTAATTCGTTTCCGTTATCTATTGCAGCTAAGCCCATAGCCACCATTGCTCGGTCAAAAGAGTTTTCGTCATTTTCTGAGTCAAATGATTTCTCCAAAAGTGATAATGCGGTTTCAGGGTCGGCAAATATTAATTCAGATGCAATTTCTATCCGCTTTGATCCCAGATATTTTAAGTTTAGACGCATGTATAACTTTTTTATTTGGTTTACTAATTCAATATCTATAGTTCCGTTCTTTTCTTTTTGTAATCTTGCGATAATACAAAGTAAAATTACTCTATTTTCAGGTACTATCTCTGTATCAGCAATATCCCGAGCATCACTATACTTTGAGAGAGTAAATAAAGCTTCTATCAATTGCTTTTTTTGACTGATATCTTGGTTATCAAACATCGAAGACTCAATGGCAAATTTCAGTGAATTTTTTACACTCTCTAGTTCTTCGGATAGAGAAAATCCTCGCTCTACAATTTGTCTAACACTCCCCATTGATTGGGAAGCAATGATTGAATTAATATGTTTGGGTTCGTCAAGGAATGTAAATAATTCAGTGAATTTTTGAGCTCCTTCTAGATATTCCGGGATTAAAACAAAACTTTCTGTTTTTTCTTTTTCGAGTATCCAAGAAGCAATACTCCCATAAGTAGCTTTTTCAAAGTATGTTAACTTATTTTTTAGCTTTGAGTAATAGTTATCATTTATGAGTTCAAAATCCTCATTGGTAACTTCTATGAAAATATTTTTAGATAACGATGCTTTAATACAATGCATCTCCATTCCTTCAATCTCAGCGAGGTCATGTAATGATAGGTTTTGTGATGAAAAAACGATTAATGCTAAGAGTCTTTTATCATCATCTGTGAGTTCAGCTTTTTCCCAAGATAAGGAGAAAAGATCAGAGGGGAGCTGATTTAAGTCTCTAAAACCATTTTGATATTGTCTTTGGAAATTAAAAATTTCTCTAGTATTACCTAAAAAATGAGTACGAATTTGTTCGACATATTCTGATGATACTTCAGGGAATAGACTCTGTATTTCTTGGTTAGATAATCCAATAACACTGACTTCACTAAGGTTACCTTCAGATCTAGTAAGGTCATTTTTGACAAAATCTGATTGTTCATTTATATCTAAAGAGAATATAAATTTTATATTACTGTTCATTGACAAAGGGAGATATTTATTTATAAGATTGTTAATAATGAAAATTTTCTCTTTCGGAATATGGTATATGCCATCAATTACAAAAAAGAGAATTTTTTTATTTGCTTTGCAGATTCTATTTGCCTCAACCATTAATCTCTGTAATTGCTGAAGTAAAAGTTCTTCTGATCTAGGAATTTTTTCTAATGTAGTGCCTTTTATGAAGAAAAAGAGTTGTTCAACTAGGTTAACTAATAGATACTTTTCATCATATGATGCAGGTTTACTTTCTCTAATAAAAAGAGAAAGAGTGTTTTGAGAATTTTTTTCACAAAATTGTCTTAGAACAATAGATTTTCCATTTCCAGAATTGCCAGTGAGTAAAATAATGTCATTTATCTTTAACGCTGTTTCTAATGCATCAAGGATTGTATCTCTTTTTATCTCATTATGATTAGTTTTAGGCAAATAATCAGAGAAGTACAGTAAATCAAGAATAGCATTCTTTTCAACCAAGTTATCTCACAGTCCTTCCTAATAAAATTCTTACTAAATATTATATCATATAGGATTGATAGTTACATATAGATAGTAATAAATTTCATTTTTAAATACATTGATATTTGAAAGAGAAGATAATATTTAATAGGATTGTAGTTGGTAATGGGATTTTTTGTAATTAAATTCACCTGATATGTATAATATTCCGTAAATCAATATTGTAATAGTTATTGCAGGAGTAAAGATAAAAGATAATTCTTATTGTACAGAGTTAGATTAATACACAATTTTTTAATCTCTAAAGATATTTTGTGATCAACTTTGTGTCAAAAATTTGTTGTGTTGATGTACTGAAAAGTTAAATGAAGCTATGCTTAGTTTTTGGGGATCAATAAAACCATTGATCCTAAATTAAACTATCTTTCTATTTTAATATCATTCACTTCCGATACGCAGAACCGTATCATAAATAGGGATATTTTTTGCTTATTAACAAAAAGTATAGAAAATAGATATGCTCTTTGGTAAAGTTAAATAGACACAAAGTTAATGACTTGTTAAAAAAAGGAGAGTACAGCATGTCGATTAATAGTAATTCTACTATTGCCAGTGGGGTTTCAGCCTCATTTAGTCAATCAGCTAGTGCATTAAATAGAATATCCGTTTCTGTCAGCTCTGGACAAATCAACGTGGCTGGTAATAGCACTGCAATTGAAAGTTTTTCAACCTTTCAATCTAGTCTAAAAAGTGTCTCTAACAGTATTGTAAAAGCAGGGGACAATATAAATTCTGTTGCGAAAGAATTTGAACGCATTGACCAAAAAATTGCGCAGTTACCTACTCTTTCAATTGGAGGGATAAGGTAATGACGTTAACTTCGCAACAACGTTTTGACGATCAAAACTACCAGTTTCGAAATCAACTGGAAGAACTTCAAGAAGCACAACGAGACAATAAGAAAGACCAACAGTTTATTGAACAACTGCAAGAACGGTTCTATGCGTTACAACAACAAGAACAACGAATCTATTAGGAATCTCTAAATGAAGTAGAATCAGAAGAGAGAGCTTTTTTCGAGGAACGACAAGATGATAGTTTTCACTTATCACGACAAGCATTACAAGAATTTGAAGAGGAACAAGAACAGCTAGCGCAAGACCGTAAAACCTTGTTAGAAAAAGAAGACTCGGTCCGTTCAGCACATCGAAACTTCTTAAAAACAGAAGAGAAGGAGATGTCGAATGGGACTTAAATTTATTGTGTCAGAAGCACAAGCTAGAAGTTCACAAGCAACACAAGTTAGTAGCCAAGCACAACAAGCTGTGTCTTCCTTACAACAAAGCATCCAACTGTTCTTGTCTGCTCCTTTATCTAGTAAGGCCTATGATTCGGCTAAAAATTATTTTATGGTGGCGTATACGCCCATTGGGCAGTCCATTATCATGACTGCGGAAGCTTTTACCAATGCACATAAGAAATTTGTAAGTGAATATCAAGCTACTGTAGGTGGAGAAGATATAGATGAGGACAAAATTCAAGCAGAGATTGATCAATATCAAGAGTTATTACACACGATTGACGACTTGATTCGGGATGCGAAAAGACCTCGACCAGACTTAGAAAGACGTTCTATGAACGCTTATGAGGCCATGCAAAAGAGAAAAGAAAAACTGGAGAAATTACGGRCATACAGCGCTCAGTCAACAAGCTTTTTTAGTGAATATAATTCTTCTCAACAAGAATTGAAYACAGCGATTAATCAAGTAAAGGATTGTAAAGCGTGGAATGCCTCTACAGGAACTTTTGATATTAGTAAGTTAGATATGAACTGGGCAAAAGCTATTAGTAACAGATGGAAAGATAGACAAGAAAAAATAGATGCAAAAGTAAAAGCGTATAATCTTGCTAATCAAGAAATCACGACAAAATTTGATGACTATGGTAATGTGCTAGGTGTGTATGTTGATGGAAAATTTGATGCTGAATTAACGAGTACATTACAAGAATCGATTAGAACGAAAAATTTTGATATGATTAAAGGATTCGGCTCAGGGTTTATTGATCAATTAGCAAATAATAATGGAAAATCGTTACTAAATGAATGGTTTGGGGAAAGAAAATTTGGTGCAGAATTTGACGGAAAACAAAGCTATGCTGTCGGACAATTCGTGGCGGATTTATCTTCATTAGTTCAAGGCGGAGCAGAATTTTTTGGTGGTGGTTTGTGGGCATTTGGAGGTTCAGCAGCTTCCACTTTCTTTTCAGGTGGTGTAGGTACAGTTGCAGTTCCTGCAATTAATGCAAGTGGTCTTGCAGTAGCGGGCCATGGTGCAGGAGTATTTACTAGTGCATGGAATAGTTTAGGAAATGGTTATGATTTAGATACAGGGGATGTTACTCCTGGAGGAAGATCTCTCTCTAAACACGGTGCAGAAAGAGCAAATGAAAGAGGAGGAATTGTCTCTGTACATTCTCCAGCACCAAAAGGGAAATATATACCAAAGTAGGAGTGAAAAAATCAATGATAGAACTATTTAAAAAAATTTCAGAAGAAATAAATCATGAATATGAACCAGGAATTGGATCAGAGATTAGATCATTTATGGAGTATCAAGAAGAGAGTATAAAAAAATTTAAACTTTCTTTTGATGAAATAAATAAATCGTTTATTCTTAAAATTTATACTAATGAGCTGAAATTAGATGATATACAACAACTTTTTATGAAATTAGTCTTTTTTTTAGAATATCCTTATGTAACAGTCTATACTACGAATAGAACTGAAGAATCAATACACTATCAACTTATTTCATATGCAAAAAATAATATAGGTTTTATATTAGATGTAGAACTGTTCTAAAATGTTGAATAGAATAAAAAAGAGCTAATCAATAAATTGATTTGTTCTTTTTTTACATGTCAAAAAATGTTTTTTAGGAAGAAAAGTTGGATCATAATTTGTTATTGGTGAATTATGAACATCTAATGGTTTAACAGCTGAAGGGTGGGCTACTCCAAATGGTTCTATTATTTCATTGGGAAAAACATGATTATTTTAAAAGGAGATAGGGTTTTATGGCATTAGTACATGAATTTACAATTTTTAAAAATGAAGAAAATATTGATTACAATAATGAGACAAAAAAGCACATGATAAAAATAGAGGATTATCTTATTCTTTATTTATCCGATTCTCTAAAGTGGGTTCCGTCACATTGGGAAAATATGTCAAATCAAAAAGAAGGATTAAACTATTATGGGACTACTATATTTGATGGAGTAGGAATTAAAAAATTTTTGAATATCATAAAATCATGGAAAAATCTATTTGAAAATGCGCCCGATAGTATTGAACTTTCAACCGAAGTATCTGTAGAAGATGGTATTTATTTAAAGGAAAATATTGAAACAAAAAAATTATTGAAACAATTGGATACGCTTATTTCACTATCTGAAAATGCTTTGAACAAGAATGGATTATTAGTTCATTTTGGAATTTAATATTTCTATCAAAAATGATTATCTATTGAGATTAGAGTTTAAAGATTACAAAGTAAAAAAGAAGTAAATAACTATATATTATATCTATGAAGATCAATTATCTTAATCAATAGGTGGAGAAGATATAGATGAGGACAAAATTCAAGCAGAGATTGATCAATATCAAGAGTTATTACACACGATTGACGACTTGATTCGGGATGCGAAAAGACCTCGACCAGACTTAGAAAGACGTTCTATGAACGCTTATGAGGCCATGCAAAAGAGAAAAGAAAAACTGGAGAAATTACGGGCATACAGCGCTCAGTCAACAAGCTTTTTTAGTGAATATAATTCTTCTCAACAA
>NZ_AYPQ01000005.1 GCF_000633635.1 Enterococcus crotali
CTATTTTCCTATTTTTCAGACAAGGCTGACCGACCCTGTTTCGCTTTAAAAATTATCTAGCGCCACAGGCTAGCCTTTCGGAAAAAAGATAAACTATGATGTTGGCCCAAAGCGCCACCCTCCTATTTTCCTAATTTTCAGACAAGGCTGATCGATCCTGTTTCGCTTTAAAAATTATCTAGCGCCACAGGCTAGTCTTTCGGAATAAAAATAAACCAAGGAGGGAAAAGATATGATCGAGACACTCTATGAGGAAATACGCGCACGCAAAGAAGAGCCCAAAGAAGGTTCTTATACAAATTATCTATTCAACCAAGGATTAGATAAAATCTTAAAAAAGGTTGGGGAAGAGGCAACAGAAGTAATCATTGCAGCAAAAAATAATCAATCAGAGCTGATTTGTGAAACCTCTGATTTGGTTTATCACATGTTGGTTTTGCTCGTTGAAACAGGGGTTTCTCTAGAAGAAATCAAGAATGAACTAAAAAAGCGTGAAGGAAAATTAAGTGAAATCAAAGAACGTAAACAAATCGATGACCTTTAAAATAACAGAAAAAAAGAAGCGTCCCGCATAAAAAAATACGGGAATCGCTTCTTTTAATTTTCTGTTGGGCAATCTAAATCGAATGAATCAGTCGCTTCTAGCACATAAGTCGCATCATCTGCTTCATCATATAATGAGGCTGGTTTGTCATTTAGACATTGCACGATCAAATGATAGCCGTATTCATCTTGAGCGACCAACCGTTTACTCGTTAGCTCAACGAGCATGTAATTTAGCTTTTTACCATCAATAATGATTTGTAAATCATCTTCGATCGTCAAGGTATGCTGAGTGGCTTTTTGTTTATTGACAAACCACCAGCTACCTAAGTAACTTTTATATAAATTAGGAATATCTGTATCTATCGGCTGTTTCCCTTGCTGCTTTTTCAAAAACAAGGAACCAGCAATACCCGTAATAAGTGATGCACCTAAAAATAATGACCAATGTTTTTTCATAGTATCCTTCTCCTCCAAATTAATCATAGCACGAAATTAAAAAACAAACTATTCGAAAATCTCTTCCTATAAAAAATCTTAATGAACTCATAACTTTTTTTAGATTGAACCGCTTTTTTATTAAACCGATCAGTAAATACATGAAGCATTGTTTGAAAAGTTTGACGATGCTTTTTCGTTCGAAATATGGTATTGTTTTGAAGAAAGGGTGTTACAATGATTACATATCCTAACGTGCATTTAGCACATTTTATTGATAGACCAAATCGTTTTATTGCGGAGTGCCGCTTGCAAGAAACAGGTGAAATGGTAACGGTTCACGTAAAGAACACGGGACGCTGTAAAGAACTATTCCATCCAGAAGTTGAAGTTGCGTTATCCTATCAGCCTTCTCCAAAAAGAAAAACGGACTACGATTTGATTGCTGTGAAAAAAGCAGCAGCCTGGTTCAATATAGACAGCCAAGTGCCGAATGCACTAGCTGCTCAAGCAATTGAAGAGGGGACGATTGTCCTGCCAGAATTAAAAGGAGCAGTTGTTTCAGTCAAGAGAGAGAAGCGTTTTGCTCAGTCTCAGTTTGATATATTGGTAGAAACAGATACAGGAAATCAGGCATTTGTTGAAGTGAAAGGGGTGACCTTGGAAAATAAAGGCCTAGGTGCCTTTCCTGACGCACCGACACTTCGCGGACTGAAGCATGTAACGGAATTGATCGAAGCAATGGAAGCAGGTTATCAAAGCTATGTATTGTTTGTGGTCCAATTTGAAAAAATTACAGGTGCAACGATCCATACAGCGATGCAACCAGCTTTAGCACAAATGATTGGATCAGGTCAAAACAAAGGGCTAAGCGTCATTGCTTACAATTGTTCGGTCACTCCTGATACAATAGCAATAGAACATCAGGTGCCATTCGATGTCACAAAAACGTTTGAAGATCCAAATTCAGAAAGGTGAGGGTAAACATGATTCACTTAGGTATTATTGGAACAAACTGGATTAGTCATCAATTTGTCAACGCAGCATTGGAAACAAATCGCTACGATCTGACAGCAGTCTATTCACGAAAGCTGGAAACAGCACAAAAATTTGGTGAAGAGTATGGTGATGTTGAATATGCAACGGATTTAAAAACATTTTTTCCATCGCTCATATGGATACAGTCTATATCGCTTCACCTAATTCCTTACACTTTGAACAAGCCAAGCAAGGGATTTTGGCAGGAAAAAATATTATTGTCGAAAAACCAGCCTTCTCGACGCAAGAAGAAATGGCTGAAATCATTGAGTTAGCGAATCAGAAAAAAGTCTTCTTTTTGAAGCTGCCCGTAATATCCATGAGAAGAGCTTCAAAAAAATTGGCGATTTACTGCCGTTAAAAAATCAAATCATAGGGGCTAACTTTACCTATATGAAATATTCTTCACGCTATGATCAAGTACTCGATGGTCAAGAGCCAAACATCTTTTCTCCGCATTTTTCAGGAGGTGCTATGGCGGATCTTGGTGTATATTTAGTCTATGCCGCAGTGGGCTGGTTTGGCATGCCGAATGAAAGCCATTATTTTGCAAGAAAAATTCCAACAGATGTGGATGGGATCGGCACTGCGATTTTAAGATATGACTTGTTTGATGTAACATTACAGACAGGGAAAAATGCGGATTCTTTCTTAGATTCTGAAATTTACTTTGATGGTGGAACCTTGGTTTTAGATAGTGTGAATGCTATCTCTAAAGCAGAATTTCATGATCGAAACCATCAAGAACGTGATATTATTGAACTTGTGACTGAAGAAAATCCAATGATCGAAGAAGCCCATGATTTCGCCGATGTACTTGAAAATCCTAACGACCCAACTATGGGTGTACGCTATGAAGAATGGGTAGAGTTGTCACGCAATGTGAATAAAGTAGTAACGACCTTAAGAAAAAGTGCCGGCATTGTTTTTGATGCGGATAAAGAATAAACAGTTTTAATGAGGAAAGGATTATTATGACATTTATCAAAAATCTACCAGAAGCTTTGCAAGAACAGTGGCAAGCTTCTGGTTTTAGCGAGCCATCAATGATTCAAGAAAAAAGTTTCCAACCCTTAAAAGACAAAAAAAATGTGTTGGGCATTTCTCCAACAGGCTCCGGCAAAACCTTGGCTTATGTTTTACCCTTACTTTTAAATGTAGAAAAAGATCAAGGGAGCCAATTATTGATTTTAGCACCATCGCAAGAATTAGCAGTGCAGATCAGCCAAGTTGTACGTGATTGGGCAGCACCTCTTCAATTGAAAACACATAGCCTGATTGGTGGGGCCAATGTTGGCCGTCAAATCGAAAAATTAAAAAAGAAACCAGAAATTTTAGTAGGAACGCCGGGACGCGTATTAGAATTGGTCAAAACAAAGAAAATCAAAAGTCATTTACTACAGACTATTGTAATGGATGAAGTTGATCAATTGTTCCATGAAAAAGAATTGAATTTAACCAAACAAATTTTGGCTAGCGCGCCAACTGATTTTCAGTTAGTCTTTTATTCAGCAACTGCCGATCGAGTGGCAGAAGAAGCACAAAAATTAACAGACGAATTGACGATCATTGATGTAACAGATGAGGATCAGTCAGGTGGTGTTGTGAAACATTACTTTATGGCGTTGTCTCCCAGAAAGAAAAGCGACTATTTAAGAAGCTTAGCATATACATCAGATTTTAGGGCGATGGTATTTTTTAATCAAGTTGCTGATCTTGGTTCAGTAGAAGAAAAATTGATTTATGAAGGTCTGACAGTGGTCGGACTGGCTTCTGATCAGAATAAAACATTACGTAAATTAGCGATTGACCAATTTACTAAAAAGAGAGCAGTAATGCTTTTGACAACGGATATTGCTGCAAGAGGATTAGATTTTGAGGCGATTCCATTTGTTGTGAATGCTGAGGTTCCTTTGTCAGAAGAAAGCTATATCCACCGAGCTGGACGTGTGGGACGAATGGGTGCGGCAGGTTCTGTCATTACGTTTGTCAATGATGCAACCAAGCGAGATTATCAACGATTGCTGAAAAAAATCGAGCTTCCTTCACAGGAAATCTTTTTATACGATGGGGCCATCCACTTGAATAGAAAAGAAAAAGGCTCTTTGGAAGAAAAAAAAGTAAGTCAAAATGCACCAGTCAAAAAAGAACACGCGCCAAAAAAAGAATCAGAAAAACCAATTGTAAAACCTAAAAAACGTTTAAAAAACAATAAAAATAAAGGGGCTAGACGCAAAGCGTCTAATCCAGAAGCATAAAGAATAAGCAAAAGACGTCATGATTGGAGGAAGTTATCCATGAAATCTAGAAAAGACGAGATTTTAGCAGTTTTGGAATCAAAAAAACAAGGCATGACAGCTGCAGATGTTGCAAAAGAGTTAGTGATCGATCGAAGCAATGCCAGTCGCTACTTAAGCGAATTGTTCAAAGAACAAAAGATCATTAAGAGTGATGGCCGTCCAGTCATCTATTCCGTTGTGACCGAGGAAGAAAAAGTGCATGTGGATAATTCCAGTGAGGTAACATTTGATAACTTAGTAGGAGCGCAAGATTCTTTAAAAGTCAGCATCCAACAGGCCAAAGCAGCGATTTTATATCCGCCGCGCGGCTTACATACTATTATTTTTGGGGAAACCGGTACGGGAAAATCGCTGTTTGCGGAATGTATGTATCATTTTGCAGTGGATTCTCAAACACTAGTATCCAACGCTCCGTTTATTTCTTTTAACTGTGCCGACTATGCGCAAAATCCGCAATTGTTGTTTGGACATATCTTTGGTGTGAAAAAAGGGGCGTATACAGGAGCTAATGAAGACAGTCCTGGCTTGATGTCAAAAGCAGATGGAGGGATTCTTTTTCTGGATGAAATTCATCGTTTACCACCTGAAGGGCAAGAAATGCTTTTCACGTTTATTGATAAAGGCGTCTATCGACCTCTCGGTGAAAGCGGGCAAACGTATGAAGCATCAGTTCAAATCATTGGTGCGACTACAGAGTCTTCGGAAAGTTTCTTGACAACGTTTAATCGTAGAATTCCAATGGCAATCACATTACCCTCTTTAGATTCTCGCTCACTTGATGAACGATATGATATTATTTCTTTGTTTATCAAACAAGAAGCAAATCGGTTAAATCAACGGATCGACATTAAAAGAGAAGCAATTTTAGCTTTTATGCTCTATGATGCAGAAGGCAATATCGGACAAGTCAAACGGGATTTGAAACTTGTGTGTGCGAAATCTTTTCTACATTACCGTACCCATAATGAGTCTAGTTTAGTCATCCGAAAAAGAGATCTACCACTTCAAGTCCAAAAAGGCTTGTTAAAAATCAAAGAAGTTTCTGATCGTTTAGATCGTTTTGTTGATAGCAAAAGTAATTACTTAAGCTTTGAACCAGGTACCAATGAAGTAGTCTGGTCACAAGATCCGGCTCGAGATATGCAAGTCTATAATGAGATTGAAGAAAAAGTTGCAACATTATCAGCGAACGAATTGGAAAATGTCAACTTAGAACAATTGATTTCCAGTGATATGGACGCTTATTTCCAAACGTATGTGGATGAATTGACACAAAACCCAGTCCATAAAGAGCTCTTGCCAGAGCCTATCTGGAAATTAACAGATCGTTTATATGACATTGCAGAAAAGAGATTGGAACGCACCTATAACGAAAAAGCCCGATTTGCTTTTGCACTACATTTACAAAGTACGATCGATCGCGTGAGAGAAGGTCATGTGATCGTTCATCCAAACTTAAATAATGTTCGCAAGAAAATGAAAAAAGAATTTCAAGTAGCCATGGACTTATCTGCGATCATCGAAGAGGAAAATAATATCGAAATTCCCTTTGACGAAATTGGGTTTATCAGTATGTTTTTATCGATCAATGTTGGCAATAAAGAAAAGGTTCATGAAAATAATGTAGGTGTGGTTGTTTTGATGCATGGTGATTCTACTGCGTCAAGTATGCTGAAAACGGCTCAAGAACTACTTGGGACAGAAACTGGTGTTGCAATGAACATGCCGCTGACAATGGAAGTCCAGACGATGTATGAACAGTTGAAAAGTTTTGTACTGGAGCATCGTGAAAAGCTAGTCAATGGCATGCTGCTTTTAACGGATATGGGGTCGCTGAATTCATTTGGAAATTTGATTTTTGAAGAAACAGGTATTCGTACAAAAGCGATCACTATGACTAGTACAATGATTGTTTTAGAAGCGATTCGGATGGCGAGTGTTGGTAGAAGTTTAGAAGACATTTATCAAAATATCCAAATGTCATTTGAAAGCATCATTAGAGAGCAGTTTAGAACAAGTCCGCAAAATCGAGATGAAGTGAAGAAAGCTGTTGTTGTTACTTGTTTTACAGGTGAAGGCGTTGCAGCAAAATTATATCAGAGAATTTTGCCCGTGATTGATGAAAATAAAGTGGAAATCATTCAAATGCAGTTTTTAGAACGTGAAGCATTCAAAAAACACATCGATAGTTTAATGGAAGAATATGAAATCAAGGCCATTGCAGGAACAGTCGATGTTGAATATCAAAATATTCCTTTCTTTTCAGCCTATGATATTTTTGACGATGAAAAACTAAATGTGCTAAAACGAATTGCCGGCGATGAAGTTCCAACTGAAAAAATCGTCAAATCATTAGGCGGAACAATCACTGCAGTAGATTCATTGCAAAAACTGATCGTTATGCTGCAAAAAACAATCCATCAAATTCAATCAGATATGCATATTATTGTAGAACCTGGTGTAGATGCAGGTATTGTAATCCACCTAGCGTTCTTGGTAGATGCGATATTAAAGGGTGAAAAATCAAAAGAATTTGATAACCTTGCTGAATTTATGAAGAAGAATCGCTTGGAAACAGATGTTGCCAGAACCAACTTAATGGTGATCGAAAAAGCATATCGTATCGCCTTTACTGAATCAGATATCGCGCATCTTACACAACTATTTTTGGAAAATAGAATCGAAGCAATCACAGAATACAAGCAAAATTAAGTAGTGTGTATTCTTGGAAAATAAAGTGTGTACAGTATAAAAATAGTCCGAAACCTTTATATCAAAGGGTTTTGGACTGTATTTTTTTTGGCACGCTTTTTGCTTTATATAAAAGTGTAAATACAACCAAATTCGAAGGAGTGTCAAAAATGGCTAAAAAAACAATTATGCTAGTATGTTCGGCAGGAATGAGTACAAGTTTATTAGTAACAAAAATGCAAAAAGCAGCAGAAGATCGTGGAATGGAAGCAGATATTTTTGCAGTATCCGCATCAGATGCAGATAATAACTTAGAAGCCAAAGATGTAAACGTATTACTTTTAGGCCCACAAGTTCGTTTCATGAAATCACAGTTCGAACAAAAATTAGCACCAAAAGGAATTCCATTTGATGTAATCAATATGTCAGATTATGGCATGATGAATGGTGAAAAAGTATTAGATCAAGCGATTGCTTGATGGATAAATAATATATGTAAATAAAAAATGAATGGAGCGTTAAACGTATGGAAGAGCAACAAAATTTAGAAGCGGTTATGGGATTGATCATGTACGGAGGCAATGCTAAAAGTGATGCAATGGAAGCAATCGCTGCAGCAAAAGCAGGAAACTTCGAATTGGCAGATCAAAAAATCGTTGATGCAGAGGAATCTTTAGTTCAAGCACATCATTCTCAAACTGGGATGTTAACACAAGAAGCACAAGGAAATCATATCCAAGTGACGTTACTGACAGTTCACAGCCAAGATCACTTGATGACAGCAATCGCCTTTACAGATTTAGCAAAAGAGATCATTGATTTATACCGCCGTATGGATAACGAATAAGGCAGTAAAAAAGTAAGCATATATTTAAAGAAAGCGCACACAAATTACAGTGTGTAACAAAGCGGTTAGCAGTGTGTACACAATCTGTATAGACCAAAACGCTATTATTACTAGGTTTGGTCTATACATCTTTTTGGCACACTTCTTGCTTTATATAAAAGTGTAAATACAACTAATTAGAAGGAGTGTATAAGAATGGCTAAAAAAACAATTATGTTAGTATGTTCGGCAGGAATGAGTACAAGTTTATTAGTAACAAAAATGCAAAAAGCAGCAGAAGATCGTGGAATGGAAGCAGATATTTTTGCAGTATCCGCATCAGATGCAGATAATAACTTAGAAGCCAAAGATGTAAACGTATTACTTTTAGGCCCACAAGTTCGTTTCATGAAATCACAATTYGAGCAAAAATTAGCACCAAAAGGAATTCCATTTGACGTAATCAACATGTCAGATTATGGCATGATGAATGGTGAAAAAGTATTAGATCAAGCCATTGCTTTGATGGATAAGTAAAAATAAAAAATGAACGGAGTTACAAATCGTGGAAGATCAACAAAATTTAGAAGCAGTTATGGGATTAATCATGTACGGAGGAAATGCTAAAAGCGACGCTATGGAAGCAATCGCTGCAGCGAAAGCAGGAGACTTCGAATTAGCAGATCAAAAAATCGCTGATGCAGAGGAATCTTTAGTCCAAGCACATCATTCTCAAACTGGAATGTTAACACAAGAAGCACAAGGAAATCATATCCAAGTGACGTTATTGACAGTTCATAGCCAAGATCATTTAATGACATCGATCGCTTTTACAGATTTAGCAAAAGAGATCATTGATTTATATCGCCGTATGGACAACGAGTAAGCTGTATCATTTTCTTTTTTGAACGGAAGAAAAGAGAAGTTAAAGTTTTTTGAACGGAGCTTTAACAACTACATTGTTTTTAAGGAGTTTAATCGCTCTTTGAATAAATATTATTTATAGGAGGAATTAAAAAATGGATGGATTAACAGCCTGGATGGAGAAGTACATCTTGCCAGTAGCCGGTAAAATCGGTGCTCAGAAACACTTAGTAGCATTACGTGATGCATTTATCGGAACAATGCCGGCAACAATGGCAGGATCGATCGCCGTAATGATCAACGCGATGATTCGTGACCTGCCGCAGCAGTTTTTCTCTGATTATGCAGCAAATCTTGCCGCAGATAAAGGTATCTTTGCAGTTATTAATGTTATTATTGGAATCAACGGATTTGTTTGGAATGGAACTTTGGCGATTGCCGGTTTGATTTTTGCCTTTTCTTGGGGGTATAATCTAGCAAGAGCGTATAAAGTAAACGACTTAGCTGGTGGTATCGTTGGTTTAGCAACATTGATTCAAGGGATTGCTTTTGCTTATTCTAATACATTAGAAACAGCTGTTCCAAAAGAATTGATGAATACAATCAATGAAAACTCAGCAACAAGTGGTTGGTCAGCAACAGCTGAAGGCTTAACAGCAGGCGGTTGGGGTTGGTTAAAACTAGATCACTTAAACGGAAATGCATACTTCACGGTTATGATCATGGGAGCTATTTCTGTTATCATCTTCTGTAAATTAATGTTGGCGAATATTACAATCAAAATGCCTGATTCAGTTCCGCCAGCAGTATCAAAAGCTTTCGCTGCGATTTTACCTGCAACGATCGCATTATATGTTATTGCAATTATTAACTTTGTAGTAGGAAAATTAACTGACGGACAATTGATCATCGATCTAGTTCAAAAATATATTGCAGAACCATTCTTGGGTCTATCTCAAGGTTTGGGTGCCGTATTGATCGTAACGATCTTCGTTCAAATTTTCTGGTTCTTCGGAATTCATGGTCCAAACGTATTGGCACCAGTTTTAGAAGGTATCTGGGGACAAGCACAATTAATCAATATCGATATTTTCCAAAAAGGCTACAAAGGCTTACTGGTACGCCAGCTGTCTTGAAAGCCATTGATGATGGAAAAGCATATATGTGGGTTCGTGGTTCATTTGATGCATTTGCATGGTTTGGTGGTTCAGGTGGTACGATCGTCTTGATCATCGCTATCTTACTATTCTCGAAACGTGCAGATTACCTAACTGTTGGTAAATTATCATTAGGACCTGGTATCTTCAACATCAACGAACCAATCATGTTTGGTTTACCGATCGTATTAAATGCAATCATGTTTGTACCATTCTTAGTAGCACCAGTTGTAGCAACAACAATTGGTTGGTTAGCAACATACTTCGGTTTAGTAGCACCAGTATCACAACAAGTAACTTGGGTTGTACCTCCAATCTTGCTATCATTCTTAGCAACAGGAGCGGACTGGAGAGCACCGATCGTAACAATTGTATGTATGGTTGTTACATTCCTGATCTGGACACCGTTTGTAATTGCGGCTAACAGAATGGAACCAACTGATTTTGAATAAAAAAAACTAAATAGTTTGTTGCTTTCACTTCAATTGAGGTGAAAGCAACAGCTTTATTGTTAAGGAGAGGTTAAAATGATCACAATCGCAAGTGCAATGCAACAAGAAGAAATCAAAAACTTATTAGAAAACTATGACGGTGGCGACTTCACGTACACGTTCAAAGAAAAAAAAGGGATCAAATTGGCATTTGACGTAACTGGAGACAAAGAAGAAGCAGCTAAAAAAGCAAAAGAAATAATCAAAGCACAACCTTGGGGCGGTGTCTTGTTCTTCCAAGCAGCTGCAGTTTAAAAAGATTGGATGGATGAAAGATGGTAAGAAACGGTTTATTCGTATGCAGTATTGGCTTAATTGTAATTTTATATGCGCTTAATCCTGCATCAATGCAGTATGATTTGTTAAGTATGACAACAGGTATTTTCTTAGTGGTTGTTGGAGGATATTTTTTCTTCAAAGGCAGAAAGAAAGAAGAACAAAATAAGAAAAATAACAACGAGGTGAAAAGATAATGGAAATTATCAAAAAAATGAATATTCCTGCATCTGTTTTTTATGACCAAGTCATGGATTCTGTTTTGTTTGATATACGAAAGCATACGGGCAAAAGTTTAACAAGAAAACAATTAAACAACTTTGAATATGTCAAACAATTTTCCAAAAATAGTCGGGCTCGTATCAAAGTGGAAAAACTTGTTGAAAATACATCTTACCATTTTCGCACATCTACCACAAAAAATGACTTCTTGGTTCAATATGATATCAAACCATTAGATGAAAAATCGTGTGAGATTCGTTACAATGAGAAAATGGAATCGTATGGATTTTTACAGAAAATGAACGATGCCGTACTTGGTACGATCCTTATGTTTTTTAAAAAGCGCCAATTTACTAAAATGTTAAAAATGATGGAAGAGTCATATTGATGAGAGTGTCATAGAGGCACTCTTTTTTTTGTCCTTTTTTACACACAAATTACACTGTGTATTTTGTGTGTAGCTTAGTGTGTTTGAGAAAGCGCTTTATAATTGCTTGGTTTTGGTCTAGATCAATTTGGCATGATTATTGCTTATTATAAGAATGTAAGATTATATTGATACAATATTTAAAGAAGTAGGTTGTTATTGCTTTGGTTGCATAACTCTGATTTAAAAGGTGAGAGCTTTTTAAATAAATAATTTTGTGGGAGGACAAAAAATGAATGGATTAACTGCGTGGATGGAAAGGTATATTTTACCTGTAGCTGCGAAGATCGGGGCGCAAAAGCATTTAGTTGCGTTGAGAGATGCGTTTATTGGTATGATGCCGGTTACGATGGCAGGAGCGATTGCGGTTTTACTAAATGCGTTTATGCGTGATTTTCCTAACACGTACTTAGGTGAAGGGAATGGGATTACTAGTTTCTTTACACCAGTGATTGCGATAAACGGGTTGGTTTGGACGGGAACCTTAGCAATCATGGCCGTTGTTTTTGCAGCATCCTTAGGGTATAACGTTGCAAGAGCGTATGATGTGGACGCGTTGTCAGGGATGTTGGTTTCATTGGCGGCATTCTTTATTGGTTTGCCGCAAAGTGCAACAGCGACAGTTACTTTAGCCGAAAAATTACCAAAGAATATTGCTCAACTTTTTACGGATGCAGGTGCGACTGTTAATACGGTTGATGGTGTTTCGGCTGTTGATGCTGGCGCTTGGGGTTATTTCCCATTTAGTAAATATATGGGTGGTACTGGCTTATTTACAGCAATGATTTTTGGGTTTATTTCTGTTATTATATTTGCTAAATTGATCAAGAAAAATATTGTTATTAAAATGCCTGATTCTGTACCACCAGCAGTTTCAAAAGCATTTGCTGCAATTATTCCAGGTGTGACAGCTTTATATGTTTCAGGATTAATTTATCATGTATTTGAACAATTAACTGGGAAATTATTGATTGACTGGATCTCTGAATCGATTCAAACGCCATTGCTTGGCTTATCTCAGGGGTATGGGGCTGTGCTTTTAATTGTGTTGTTAGTGCATGTTTTGTGGTTCTTCGGACTTCACGGAACAAATATCATGTCACCAGTTTTACAATCGATTTACGGTGTGGCCATGGTTGATAATACCAATGCTTACCAACAAGGAAAAGAAATTCCTTATAAATGGGTTGCTGGTTCTTTTGAAGCCTTTGTTTGGCCTGGTGGGGCTGGTGTGACACTGGTCTTGATCATCTCGATCTTACTTTTATCTAAACGTGCGGATTATAAAACAGTCGGAAAGCTTGGCATCGGACCTGGACTATTCAATATCAATGAACCTGTGATGTTTGGGATGCCAGTCGTACTGAATCCAATTATGTTGATTCCATTCATCTTAGCACCAATAGCAACCGCTACAATCGCTTATTTCGCTACAATGGCTGGATTAGTGAATCCTGTTGTAGTGAATGTGATTTGGGTCATGCCGACAATTATTAGTGGCTTCCTAGCAACCGCTGGTGATTGGCGAGCGATTGTCTTAACGATCGTTAACTTGGCTGTGGCGTTTGTGATTTGGGCACCATTTGTTATTGCTGCAAATAAAATGGATCCAAATCTAGGTGAGCCAGAAGAATAAGAAAAAAACATTTAGATTTATTTAATGAAGTGAATATGGATCTATTAGTAGACCAAGATAAAAGCGTTTACTCGGGTTTAGAGCGTATACCAACTAACCTTTAGTTTTGGTATACGCTTTTTTTTGTTCATTATCAGATTTCGCTTTTTTCTGGACATCGTTTTGCATTGGAGTACAATGAAAAGTAAATAGTTACTTTTAGTTAGGGTGGTCACAGTGGAAAAAGAAGTACGTCTTATGGGTGAAGAAAAAATTGATGAGATGTTTGGTTTAGCTGCATATGCGTTCAATGCTGCGTCAACGCAAGAACGCAAAGAACGTTTTAAAGTCATTGTTGCTCATTCTTTAAATTATGGGTATTTTTTAGAAGATATTTTGACAAGTCAAGTGATTTCTACACCATTTAAAGTAGCATTTCACGGAACAAGTTATCAAATGGCTGGTATCGGTTGTGTTTCATCTTATCCTGAATATCGCGGCCAAGGCGGTATTTCAACAATTATGAAACAGGTGCTGAAAGAATTAGCTGAAAACAAGGTCGAACTTGCTTACTTAGCTCCATTTTCCTATCCTTTTTATCGAAAATATGGTTTTGAACAGGTATTTGAACAAATTAGTTATACAGTCCAAGCAGCAAATTGGCCAAATGTGAAGGCAACATCAGGCAAGATGAAAAGAGTGACTTTTGAAGAAGCCGAAAGTGTTTGTCAAAAAATTTATTCTGAGTTGCCAAATAGCCAAAAAGGAGCCGTGATTCGGGAAGAATGGTGGTTTGACTATACCTTTGGTTTGGATGATAAGAATCGATTTGCACTCTATGAAGATGAGTTGGGAAATCCTCAAGGATACTTAATTTATCAATCTAGTGCAGAGCGTTTTGAGATTAAAGAATGGGGTTATTTAACAAATCAAGCATTTCAATCAATCGTTCGTTTTATTGGTTCACATAACGGATCATCACGAGAATTCCATTTAGAAACAGGCTTTGATGGTACAAATTTAAGTTATTTAATGGCGTCTCCTTTAGTAGAAATGAAAATCACTCCTTTTATGATGGCCAGAATCGTTGACTTAGAAAGTTTTCTTGGTAAATATCCTTTTACAAAAGGAGAGGAAGAGACCTATTATTTTAAAGTTGAAGATGAGTGTGGTCTGTGGAATCAAGGAATTTGGGAGTTGCAAATAACTGAAATGGGACAGAGTGTTGTAAGAAAGCTTGACCAAATCCCAGACTCATTGAGAGAAGATCGAGTGATTACAAGTACGATACAAACCTTGACTCAACTTTTTATGGGATATCGTCCAGGGAATGAATTACAGTTTTACGGAAAAATCACAGGAAAAGAAAAGTGGGTTCAATCATTGGGGCAACGCTTAGTAAAAGGTGTGCCAGTTTTAGCGGATTACTTTTAAAAAATAGGCTAAGTGAGTTAGTTATTTCAGTACTCACTTGGCCTATTTGAATTTTATACCTTGTTTTTGTCATCTTGCGTTATTTCTACTGAGGGTTCTTCATGATAGTCTTTTAAAGCTTCTTTAAAAATCTCTTCTTTTTCCTGTTTGTAATTGTCTTGGCGTTCAGCAAAAATTTTTTCTTTCGTTTTATCAGTCATACACGTTACCTCTACTTTCTTTTTATTTACCGTAAGTGGTATAGTTCAACCTTAACATCGGTAAGTCGACTTTGCGAATTTTTTGACTGTAAGCAGATGATTAGCGGAACTAGTTGGAAGTCCTTATAATATAAGATAAAGGTACGTATAAAACGTTTAAAATTGAAAGGTAGTGAATAGCATGAGTAAAACAAAAGAAGAAAAAGTTGCAAGAAATGGTAAAATTGGTAAAACATTAGCTGTTGTTGTAGGTGGACTTTATTTGGTCAAAATGCTAAAAGGCAAAAAGGACGCTAAGAAATAAAGCGTGTTGGGAAAGTGATCTTGATTTTTGTATCAGGATTGCTTTCTTTTTATTTTTCATTGACACTGACTGAAAAGACTTCTAAAATAAGTAAGTAAATGTTCTCGTAGCTCAGTAGGATAGAGCAATCGCCTCCTAAGCGATAGGCCGCTGGTTCGATTCCAGTCGGGAACGTAAAAAGAGTCCGAGACAAAAGCGTTTAGCTCCGAGAACCAAGTAGGTACTGTGCAGCATCAACTCGTACCTCGTTGTGTTTTACAGCAATAAGAGGGAATTTACGAAAATTTTTGTGAATTTCAGCTTATTTCTCGGAGCTGCTTTTTTCTCGCCGTTTATTCGGTTTTAGAGCGCACATCAAAACTGATTTTTAGTTTTGCCCCACACCCTTTATTTGTGCCAAATAAGTTGTTGAAAAATTCTTCTTCAGAGATCAATAGCAAAAAATTAATGAAGAGTCATATTTCGTAAATGAGAGCCTAGAAATGCCCAATCATTTTCAATAGTGGATTCAAGTTGTTGATTATAAAAAACAGCTGCAGGGTGATAAATTGGGAACAATGTATAAATATCATTTGTTTCAGTAAGTTTATTCGTTTCATTTGAATAGGTTAGAATTGGTGAACGGAGTAATTTTCCATGATAGCTTGAAATCTTAAAGTCATTTCCCAAAAGCCGTTGTAAACCAATATTGCCCATCGGTACAAGAATTTTAGGTTGAATCGTTTGGATCTCATAATCTAATAGTGGTGCATAGGCTAAGACTTCTGTTTTATTAGGCGTTCGATTAGGATGTTTTATTTCTGTGACTCCAGTTCTTTTATTGAGTTGCTTTTTTATACTGAAGGGTCTGCTTCTAACGGCGCTAGTGATGTAGATAGACTCTCGGGTCAATCCTGCTTTGGACAACCAGCCATCTAGTTTTTTTCCTGATTTACCGCTAAAAGGGACATTTGTTTTTATTTCGGTTTCACCCGGAGCTTCACCGATCAGCATTAATGTTGCACCTTTGGGACCTTTACCAGAAAGAAAACCTTCTAAATGATGTCCGTGCATTTTTTGTTCGACGGTTTCAACTAATTTTTTGGGATAGTCCATGATGAATGCCTTCTTTCTAAAAAAACGTACTGATTTATATAATCAGCACGTCTTTTTCTTTTTAAGCCCAATCACCATTACGGAAAATTGGTACATGAGTTCCGTCTTCTCTGATACCATCAATAGCCATTTTATCTGATCCTACCATAAAATCAACATGAGTATGACTGCGATTTAAACCCGCTTCGATCAATTCGTCTTCACTCATCTCAGTTCCACCTTGTAAATTGAAAGCATAAGCAGAGCCAAAAGCTAAATGATTTGAAGCATTTTCATCAAATAATGTATTGTAGAAAATGATTCCTGATTGAGAAATTGGTGATGGATCTGGTACTAAAGCAACTTCGCCTAAATGACGTGCACCTTCGTCTGTTTCAAGTAATTTAGCTAATACTTCTTCACCTTGTTCAGCAGAAAAATCAATGACTTTCCCGTCTTTAAATGTAAATTTCATTCCAGAGATCGTTGTCCCAGCATAACTTAAAGGTTTGGTACTGGAAACAACGCCATCAACATGTCGTCGGTCAGGAGCTGTAAAGACTTCTTCAGTTGGCATATTGGCCATAAACTTCTCACCACGAGCATTGTCGCTACCAGCGCCTTCCCATAAGTGATTCTTAGGCAAGCCAATCACTAAATCTGTACCTGGTGCTGTGTAATGCAAGGCCTTAAATTGTTCCTTGTTTAGTTGCTCAGCTTTTGTTGCAAGTTTATTGTCATGGGCTTGCCAAGCGGCAATTGGATCTGCTTCATAGACACGGGTCGTTTTGAATATTTGATCCCAAAGGGCGTCCACTTGTTGGTCACTATCTTTTAAGTCAGGGAAAACTTTAGCAGCCCATTCTTTGCCGGCTGCGGCTACGACTGTCCAGCTGACTTTGTTGGCTTGTGTTACTTTTCTTAAGTTAGCCATGGCTTTGCCAGAAGCAGACTGAAAAGTAGCCACTCGATCTGCATCTACACCAGCCAATGCATCAGGATTAGCTGATACTACGCTGATTCGACTGGCACCTTTTGCAATCCAGTCATCCGTTTGATCTATTTTATGTTGAGGAACCTCTTTTAAATATTTTTCATCAGCATGCAATAAAAACTCACGTTGCACGATATCGTCATTCCATTGGACGATGACCTCGCCTGCTCCTAATTTATAAGCTTCTTCTGTAATCAATCGGGCCAAAGGTGCTTGGTCAACACTGATTTGTAAAACAATGCTTTGTCCTTTTTGAACGTTAACGCCAGTTTCAACGATCAAGCGTGCATATTTTTTTAATATCTCGTCAAAATTTGGTAATGTCATAGAATAACCTCCTGATTTTTAATCATATAATCTTCCATATCATAACATGTAAGGAGCATCAACTCAATTAATCAAGCAGGAACAACTTCTTATTTAATTCAATGAAAAACCTCTGGAAAGTCCCGTATAATCAAATAAACAAAATAATATAAAACGAAGGACTAGTATTTTGCAGAATAAACAAATCGTGTTACAATAACTGTAGTATTTATATGGAAGCGTTGTAAAGGATAGGTAGAGGGGATTGAAAGATTATGGCAAGAAAAAAAACAATTACTAAAGATCAGATTTTAAATGCTGCATACGAAGTAGTGGCCACTGAAGGCTTTTCGAAATTCACCGCACGAAACATTGCAACCAAAATGAAATGCTCAACACAACCTATTTATTTAGAATTCAAAAATATGGACGATTTAAAAGAAGAATTATTTGAAAAGATCCATCAATATTTAGCTAAAGAAGTATTTCCAGTGACACATACAGGGAACACGATAGTGGATTTAGCGTTAAATTACATTCACTTTGCTAAAAATGAAAGTAAATTATATCGTGCTTTGTACTTAGAAGAATACGGCGGTGGAAAAAGAATGCAGGAATTTTCGTATAGTTATTTTTCAAATGCCGTCAAACAAGATCAAGATTATAAGAAGTTAAATGATACTGAGATCAATTCTCTTCATATGGGAACGTGGATTGTTGCAACCGGGATTGCAGCCTTGATGACTTCCGGTATCATTCATCCAAGTGATCAACAAATCGAGCGCTTGATGAAAGAGGCAATTGAACAAATATTAGAACGAAATGAACCAATCGATATTGATAGCTAAAGGAATCAGAAGAAGAGGCGGTAACATTACTCAACGAGTGATGTTACCGCCTCTAGCTATTCAAGCCATTATTTTGCAGCTTCTGCTATTTTTTTAGCAAAGGCTTCTAGGTTTTGAATATCTTCTTCTTCTGCAGCGAGATCGACTTTTACGCTATCTGCTCCTTTTGAAGCACCGATTTTTGTAAAAGCAGCGTCAAAGTCATCAACTGACTTACAAAATTCATCGTAAAACGTATCACCAGAACCACAGACGCCGTAAGTTTTTCCTGATAGATCGATCTCTTGTAATTCTTCATAGAAATCTACAATTTCATCAGGCAATTCGCCGTCACCATATGTATACGTTGCAATAACACAGATGTCAGCATCTTCAAAATCTTCTGGATCGACTTGCGTACATTCGTTGATTTCAACTTCAATATCTAAATTTTCAAAAGCTTCAGCA
Organism: Enterococcus crotali; assembly: GCF_000633635.1. GTDB lineage: Bacteria > Bacillota > Bacilli > Lactobacillales > Enterococcaceae > Enterococcus_L > Enterococcus_L crotali. Next base: position 18,496 of record NZ_AYPQ01000005.1, read on the forward strand.
ACAATATCTGCGATTTCTTCTGTATTTCCAGTCATGCTTGCATAAACGATTTTAGCTAAGGTCATTAGAGTTCCTCCTTCAAATTGTACAATCTTGATTATATCAGAAGAACAAAGGTCATGTAAAACACAAAATGAAGAGTAGAAAAGAAGTACAACTTCTCTTTTATTGCTATTATATCAGTGTTTATTTGGAGGAACTAGGCGGAAAATAGCATGGAATATATTTTTAACAGCTACTTTTCAGTGAAATTTTCATAAATTATGATAAAATACTCTTAGATAAAGATTAACTGGCTCAATGAGCTAGTTACTACGCACTGTTCTGATCGCATCCATTTCTAAGAGCGTAAGCTCTTAGGAGTGAGGGTCTATAAAAAAGATAAATATGTCTATGACAAAAATCGTTACAAACATATTGACCTATTTTTCTATGAGACTGAACGAGCCCACTGTGCTTTTAAATTTTAGGAGGACGATATTGAATGATTACATTAAAATCACCAAGAGAAATTGAAATGATGGATGAATCTGGAGAATTATTGGCAGATGTGCATCGTCATTTACGTACGTTTATCAAACCAGGTGTTACAAGTTGGGACATTGAAGTATTTGTGAGAGACTTTATTGAAAGCCATGGCGGAATTGCCGCACAGATTGGTTTTGAAGACTATAAATATGCAACTTGCTGTAGTATCAACGATGAAATTTGTCATGGTTTTCCTCGAAAAAAACCGTTGAAAGACGGCGATTTGATCAAAGTTGATATGTGTATTGACTTAAAAGGTGCAGTATCAGATTCTTGTTGGGCATATGTAGTAGGTAAATCAACGCCTGAATTGGATCATTTGATGGAAGTAACAAGAAAGGCCTTGTATCTAGGAATCGAGCAAGCCCAAGTCGGCAATCGAATTGGGGATATTGGGCATGCCATTCAAACCTATGTTGAAAGTGAAAATTTATCTGTTGTAAGAGATTTTGTAGGTCATGGCATTGGTCCAACGATTCATGAAAGTCCAGTCATTCCTCATTATGGCGAAGCAGGTAAAGGCTTACGTTTGAAAGAAGGTATGGTCATTACCATTGAACCCATGGTCAATACTGGAACTTGGCGGATGAAGATGGATCCAAACGGCTGGACAGCTTATACTTTAGATGGCGGCATTAGTTGTCAATTTGAACACACCTTGGCGATCACAAAAGAAGGTCCAAAGATCTTGACTTCTCAAGGGGAAGAACTGACCTATTAATTAAAGGTAAAAAAGCAGCTAACAGATTTAAAAGAAAACAATGCGGTAATATGTACTAGATCGACTAAATTGAATAGAGTGAAAGACTTGTATTAACTAAAGTTAGAGGAGAATGTTATGAAACTGGTGGACAAAGTAAAAAGCAATGAAAAATTAATGCGTTTCATTGAAACAACCCAAAATCGAATGATTGATTCAGAGATTGGAAATACGTCAGTCGTTGTAGCTTATTATTTACTTTTGTCCCTTTTTCCTCTACTGATTGCGGTAGGTAATATTCTACCGTACCTACATATTGATCCAAATGATGTTCTGCCTTATATTGCTGAGGCAATTCCAAAGGCGATTTTTAACGACTTAAAACCAGCGATCCAATCATTGTTAACGCAACGCTCTGGCAGTTTACTTTCAATTTCTGCACTAGCTGCCTTATGGAGTGCTAGCCAAAGTATCAACGCCTTACAAACCGCAATGAATAAAGCCTTTGGTGTGGAGCAGCGTAAAAATTTTATTATTGTGCGGCTGATGTCCTTGTTTGTGATTCTCTTGTTTTTGACAGCGATTGTAGGTGTGGTCGGTGTTTTAGGGTTAGGTAAAACGATTTTAGATTTGCTGCAGCCGATTTTCCATTTTTCAACGGATTTTATTGATACCTTTCAAGCGTTAAAATGGCCGATCACGTCATTGGTATTGCTAGTGATCATGTGTTTGATTTATCGAGTTGTTCCAAATGCGAAACTGACTTTTCGTTCAATTATTCCTGGTGCTATCTTTGCAACCATAGGCTGGATGTTATTGTCACAGGTTTTTGGACTTTATATCAAGTACTTCAGCTCAAAGATTGCCAGCTATCAAATTATAGGAAGTTTTATTGTGCTGATGTTGTGGCTTAATTTTGCTGCAACGGTCATTATTTTAGGTGGTATCATCAATGCTGTTGTTAAAGAATATATTTCAAATGAAAAAATTCAGCATCGTTACGGATTGCTCAATCGGTTAGTTGATAAAATAAAAGAAAAATTAAAGAAATAAGACGAATACTTATAGTTTAGTAAATGAGCGGATCTATTGTTGTGCTCCTTTGGTGGAAACACCTGTTCCAACTTGTAAATATGGAATGATTCGGTATAATATACGATGTACATTAAGAAAGTAGGTCATCATGTCGATGTTTATTTATGAAATTTTTATTCGTCTATTTTTGACGTTTATTTTATCGCTGATCGTAACGCCAATTGTTAAATTATTGGCTTTTAGAATAGGAGCCTATGATGCACCAGGCGAAAGAAGAGTAAATACGAAAAACATGCCTACAGCTGGTGGATTGGGTATTTATTTTGTCTTTTCATTTTCTTGTTTAGTCATGTTTCAATCGATTATACCGATCGATTACATTTGGCCAATTATTCTAGCAGCAGGAATCGTCGTTGTAACCGGCTTGATTGATGATATTTATGAATTGTCACCAAAGAAAAAAACATTAGGCATTTTGCTTGGAGCGTTAGTTATTTATTTTGTGGCTGGCATTCGGATCGATATGGTAACATTGCCATTTTTTGGTCATATTGATTTACGCTGGCTTAGTTTGCCTTTAACGTTATTTTGGATATTGGCTATTACGAATGCTATTAATTTGATCGATGGTTTGGATGGACTAGCTTCAGGTGTTTCCATTATTAGTCTAACAACGATCGGTGTCATCGGTTATTTTTTTCTTCATGCCAAAACGGTTTTTATTCCTATTGTGATTTTTGTCTTGGTTGCAAGTATTGCAGGATTCTTTCCATATAATTTTTATCCAGCTAAGATTTTTTTAGGAGATACTGGTGCCTTATTCTTAGGGTTTATGATTGCAGTGATGTCGCTGCAAGGGCTTAAAAATGCTACATTTATTACAGTGATCACACCGATGATTATTTTGGGTGTGCCGATTACAGATACTGTTTATGCAATCATTCGGCGTGTGATGAACAAACGTCCGATTTCATCAGCTGATAAAATGCATCTGCATCATCGCCTGTTGTCTCTTGGATTCACGCATAAAGGTGCAGTGATGACGATTTATGGACTGGCATTGGTCTTTTCATTTGTTGCATTGTTGTTTAGTTATGCAAGCAATGTTGCGTCGATTTTACTGATCGTTTTCAGCGCAATCGGACTAGAGCTATTTATTGAAATGATCGGGTTGGTCGGAGAAAATCATCAGCCGTTGACCTACATTTTACGTATGTTTGGGAACCGTGAATTTCGTCATCAACAATTGGAAAAACGGTTAGGGAAACACTCTAAAAAAAAGTAAATAATCAATTGAGAATCTTTGCTGGAATTTTAAGCTGTGTTATAATCTATTGATTGAGTAAAATGAGAGAGCGGGACAAAACTCAGTTAGTTTTGCTCCGCTCTCCTAGAATTCAAAGGAATCAATGTTAGAATTATAGTGTATGTTTTTTTACATAATGAAAGACTACCTAACTGAAGCGATTTTGCTTTACTTTAGATGAGAATAAGTTAGTTCAGAGAACTGCTGACTTGATTCTTCTTATTTTTTATTTTAATGAGGTGCAAAAATATGAATGATAGAATAACGATTTCCATTGTTACTCACAATAGCCGTCATATTTTTGATGTGCTTGATAATTTAAAAACTGAATTAGGTCTGACCTCAAATTATGATATACATATATTTGACAATGCTTCACAGACGCAGTATATAAAACAACTTGAAAGTTATGACTCATTTATTACTTTGCATACTTCTGCTGAAAATAAAGGCTTTGGCTATGGACACAATCAAGTACTGACAAAGGTTAATGCACGTTATGCGGTCATTTTTAATCCTGATGTTTTGATTACAAAAGAAGCGCTAGACAATGTGGTTCAACGAATGAAAGAAGACGAGCAGTTAGCTGCGGTCTGTCCAAAAGTCTTGAATTCAGATGGAACCACACAATATTTAGTGCGCCAAAAACTGGATGTATTTGATTACATGCTACGTTTCGTCCCTTTTCAAGCGGTCAAAAAGTTATTTGATAAGCGCTTAAGCTATTATGAGTGTCGAGACTTGCCAGAGAATCAAACAACCTACATCAAAATGGGTTCGGGTTGCTTTATGGTGATCGATATCGACAAATTCAACCAAATTGGCGGTTTTGATGAACGCTTTTTCATGTATTTTGAAGATAATGATTTGTGCTTAAGATTTGGAAAAGCCGGCTACAAGATTTTATATACACCTTTTGAAACCGTGATTCATTTGTATGAAAAAGGAGCACATAAAAACAAGAAATTATTTAAAATCTTCCTACAATCAATGATCAAATTTTTTAATAAATGGGGCTGGAGGTTTTTCTAGTGGAGAATAAGTTGGTTATCACGATCGTTATGTATCAAACTGCATTCTCGCAAACCCCCAGTTACGATCATCTAAAAAAAATAATGATGGATCAGCAGTCTGTCTATTTACTTGTTTATGATAACAGCAAAATAGCTCAGGAGGATGCGTTGTTTCAGCGAGAGAATGTTCGCTATATTCACGATGAGACGAATCCTGGATTGGCTGAAGCTTATAATACAGGCAGTCGATATCTTCAAGAGCTACAAGGTGACTTACTGCTATTGTTGGATCAAGATACACTACTTGATGAAGCCTATCTTAAGACGTTATTAGCACTGGAAATTGAGGGGGGAATCGGTGCGTATGTGCCGATTATCAACTCTCATGGCCGACAAATTTCTCCAGTGTTTGCAGACCGATACATCGGAGGGAAATCAGCACTGCCGAAACCAGGTGTTTACTCACAAAGAATCATGAGCATTAATTCTGGTACCGCGATTCCTCAAGAAACGATCAAAAGTATTGGTCAATTCAATCCTGATTTTCCGTTGGACTTTTTAGATCATTGGGTGTTTTGGCAAATCCATCAGCTCAATAAAAAAATCTGCGTGTTGGATCATCACGTGATGCATGATTTGTCTGTTTTGGACTATCGAACAATCAATAGTAAAAGATATGACTCGATCATTCAGGGAGAAACGTTGTTTTATCAAAAATATGATCAGGATAAATTTTATACTCACAGAAGGCACCTGCTGCTAAGAACGCTCAAACAATTTTTACGTGTCAAGAACCGGAAAATTTGGCGCCGAACGTTTTTAGAATACCGATTACTAATGAAAGGAAAATAAATGATTTCAGTTTGTCTTGCTACTTATAATGGAGAAAAGTATTTAGAAGAACAACTTGCGAGTATTTTACCTCAGCTGGGATCTGATGATGAGTTGATTATATCGGATGATGGGTCAACAGACGGAACACTGGCGATTCTTGGAGGCTATACGGCCCAAGATCAGCGAGTAAAAATCTTTACAGGTCCAGGTCAAGGCGTGATCGCTAATTTTGAATTTGCGGTCAATCAAAGTCAAGGGGAATATATTTTTTTAGCAGATCAAGATGACGTCTGGCTTCCCGAAAAAGTTCAAACAACCTTAGATTTTTTCAAATGCATCCGAAAATAGAGCTAGTGATCAGCGATCTCGTGATTGTAAATGAACAGCTAGAAGTGATCGAGCCTTCTTATTTTGCCTATCGAAATGTAAAAATCGGTTTTTTTCATAACATAGTAAAAAATAAATATATCGGTGCTGGCATGGCCTTTCGTAGTAGCCTAAAAACACGGATATTGCCGATTCCATCAAAAGTTCCGATGCACGACATGTGGATCGGTTTGATTGCAGCCTATCGGAACAAAAGTGCATTGATTACACAACCACTCACACTATACCGGAGACATGGCAACAATGCGAGTGAGATCAATACAAAAGCCAGTTTTTTTCAACAGTTAAAATGGCGTTGTGCGATCAGTTATGTACTTTTCAAAAGAATATTTTTCAAGGCGTGAGAAACAGTTACTTTACAGTTTTGTAAAATATTCTTAAAATGAATGACAATCATTGCTAATAATGCAATAATAACATTTAGTGATGTTGCAAATAACAATAAAATAAATTAGTATAAGGAGTTTTTTCATGAAAGGGATCATCTTAGCTGGAGGAAGTGGAACCAGACTATATCCGTTAACGAAAGCCACATCAAAACAATTAATGCCTATCTACGACAAACCAATGATCTATTATCCAATGTCTACTTTGATGTTGGCAGGAATCAAAGAAATTTTGATTATTTCTACACCCGATGATACGCCGCGCTTTGAAAATTTATTTGGCGATGGAAAAGATCTAGGTATTCATATTGAATATGCAGTTCAAGAAAGTCCTGATGGTCTTGCGCAAGCCTTTATCATAGGAGAGAAGTTTATCGGTGATGATAGTGTTTGTCTTGTTTTAGGTGATAATATTTATTATGGCGGCGGACTATCTAACATGTTGCAGCGCGCAGCTACAAAGGAAAGCGGAGCGACTGTTTTCGGTTATCATGTGAACGATCCGGAGCGTTTGGTGTAGTTGAGTTTGATGATCAAATGCGTGCTCTTTCAATTGAAGAAAAACCTGAACAACCAAAATCAAATTATGCTGTTACTGGCCTATATTTTTACGATAATGATGTAATTGAGATTGCCAAAAATATTAAACCATCCGACCGTGGTGAATTAGAGATCACCGATGTCAATAAAGTCTATTTGGAAAAGAATAAATTATCTGTTGAATTGATGGGACGTGGCTATGCGTGGTTAGATACTGGAACGCATGAATCGCTTTTGGAAGCTTCAACATTTATTGAAACGATTGAAAAACGACAAAATTTAAAAGTAGCTTGTTTGGAAGAAATTGCGTATCGAATGGGTTATATCACAAAAAATCAATTAGTTGAGTTAGCACAGCCATTGAAGAAAAATGGGTACGGACAATACTTACTAAGATTAGCAGACACAGAAGTAGGGGCGAAGGATTAATGAAAGTTATTGAGACGAAACTACAAGATGTAAAAATCATTGAGATGGATGTTTTTGGCGACCATCGCGGCTTTTTTACAGAGAGCTATTCCAAAGAAAAATTTGCTGAACATGGTTTGGATTTTGACTTTGTTCAAGATAACCATTCGCTTTCAAGTGAAGCTGGCGTTTTACGTGGCTTGCATTTTCAAAAAGGTGAGGCGGCTCAAACAAAATTGATTCGTGTCGTAACCGGTGCAGTGCTAGATGTGATCGTGGATATTCGTAAAGGCAGCCCCACTTATGGACAATGGGAAGGCTATATTTTGTCAGAGCGCAATCATCGCCAACTATTGGTACCTAAAGGCTATGCACATGGATTTGTAACGTTGACACCAAATGTCAACTTTATGTATAAGTGCGATAATTATTATAATGCACCGGCAGATGGCGGTATTGCCTTTGATGATCCAGGTCTAGCAATCGATTGGCCAATTGATATCCAAAAAGCAATTACCTCTGAAAAAGATAAAAATCACCCAACGTTAAAAGAATTTGAAGCTGAAAATCCTTTTGTTTATGGTGAAATCTAAAAAACTAGGAGAGATCTAGAAGATGAAAAACATCATTGTTACTGGTGGAGCGGGCTTCATCGGATCAAACTTTGTTCATTATGTGGTGAACAATCATCCAGAAGTCCATGTCACTGTATTAGATAAATTGACTTATGCAGGAAATAAGAAAAATCTTGAGGGACTACCGACAGATCGTGTTGAGTTAGTTGTGGGCGATATTGCTGATGCTGAATTAGTGGATCGCTTAGTCCAAAAGACTGATGCCGTTGTTCATTACGCAGCGGAATCACATAATGATAATTCATTGAATGATCCATTTCCATTTGTTCAAACCAATATCATTGGCACGTATACATTGATCGAAGCTTGCCGCAAACACGATGTCCGTTACCATCATGTTTCAACCGATGAAGTTTATGGAGATTTGCCTCTACGCGAAGATTTACCAGGACATGGGGACGGTGTAGGCGAGAAATTTACAGCTGAAACGCCTTATAACCCATCAAGCCCATACTCTTCGACCAAGGCAGGTTCTGACTTGTTAGTAAAAGCTTGGGGACGTTCATTTGGACTAAAAGCAACAATTTCTAATTGTTCTAACAATTATGGTCCATATCAACATATTGAAAAATTTATCCCGCGCCAAATTACGAATGTATTGAGTGGGATTACGCCTAAATTATATGGTGCAGGTAAAAATGTTAGAGATTGGATTCATACAAATGATCACTCGTCAGCTGTTTGGACAATCTTGACTAAAGGAAAACTTGGCGAAACTTACCTAATCGGTGCTGACGGAGAAGAAGATAATAAAGCGGTAATGGAATTGATTCTAGAGCTGATGGGTCAGCCCAAAGATGCATACGAGCACGTAAATGATCGTCCTGGTCATGACTTACGTTATGCGATTGATTCAACGAAATTGCGTGAGGAACTAGGTTGGAAGCCAGAATTCACTAATTTCCGTGATGGTTTAGCAGATACGATTGAATGGTACACAGAAAACTCAGGTTGGTGGGAAGCGGATAAAGCCGCGGTAGAAGCCAATTATGCGAAAAACGGTCAATAAATCGATATCGTTTTAATGATATCTTACAGCAGATTTTAACTGAGTATGATTAAAATAGCGAGTTATTGAGCGTGGAACAAAACTAAAAATTGGTTTTGCTCCACGCTCTAAATACGAATCGGCAGCAAAGAGAAGAAGTATGATGAGCTTTATCTTAGCTTCTTTTTCTTAGAGGAGGAAAAAAGAATGATACTTTTAACTGGTGGTAATGGACAACTAGGCACAGAGTTACGTCATTTGTTAGACGAGCAGGGAGTGGCATACACGTCCACAGATTCAAAAGAATTAGATATTACTGATGCGCAAAAGACACTGTCTTTTATCACGAATTTGAAGCCTGATGTGATTTATCATTGTGCAGCTTATACAGCTGTGGATAAAGCAGAAGACGAGGGCAAAGAATTAGATGAGAAGATCAATGTGGACGGCACACGTAATGTAGCTGTTGCGGCTAAAGCTGTTGATGCAACGTTGGTTTATATTAGTACAGATTATGTATTTGACGGAACGAAAAAAGACGAGATGTACAAGACGGATGATCAAACAAACCCTCAAAACGAATATGGCCGTACAAAATTATTAGGCGAACAAATCGTTCAGGAAGTCATGGAAAAATATTACATCATTCGTACTTCATGGGTATTTGGACAATATGGTCATAACTTTGTCTTCACTATGCAAAAATTAGCTGAAACCCGTGATCAATTGACGATTGTTGATGATCAATTTGGCCGCCCAACTTGGACGAGAACATTGGCTGAGTTTATGGTTTTTGTTATAAAGGAAAAGGTTCCTTATGGTATTTACCACCTATCAAATGATAATAGCTGCAACTGGTATGAGTTTGCAAAAGAAATTTTGAAAAATACTAAAGTAGATGTTTTACCAGTAGATTCAAGTAAGTTTCCACAAAAAGCGACTCGACCTAAGTATTCTGTGATGGATCTTAGTAAGACAAAAGAGCTAGGTTTTGAAATTCCAACTTGGGAGAAAGCGTTGGAAGAGATGTTGAATAGTAACAAAAAATAGGGGGAAAATAGTTTTGGTTGGGAGAGAAAAATTTATAGGGTGGTTCAAGGTAGCGTTTAAGCAAAGATGGAAGTATTTGCTAGCGCTGTTAATAATCTTTATGGTATTTACACTGTACTTTTTCCAATTTTCTGCAATGCCTAAAAAAATCATTTTATTGACGGGGATACTTAGTGGACTAGGTATTTTATTGATTGGGAAGAACCTAGCAAAAAGTACATTTTGGATTATTGTGCTGATGGGGACCCTGTTCGCGTTTATCACACCAGTTTTAGATACGCCTGATGAACATGCGCATTTTTCACGAGCAGTCTACTTATCAGAAGGTCATTTTGGAATGAGCGATAAGGCTGACGAGCTGAAAATTTCTAAAGACTTCAAAGTGGTATTAGATCGTGTCCATCATAATTATCACAACGATTTAAAGAAACAGCGTCATACAAAGAAGCAAAATGAAGAAACGGTTATTTCACTAACGGCAACCTATTCGTTTATTAGTTACGTACCACAAGCTATTGGCTGGACGTTAGGTAAGGTTTTGAATATGAACCTGTATTGGAGCTTTTATCTGGGGAGATTGGTCAATTTGATTGCTTATGCGATCTTGTCTTATTTCGCTATAAAAAATGTGAAAAAATTCAAAGTTCCAATGGCAGTTGTAACGACTTTGCCAATGGGAGTTTATCTAGCTGCATCCTATAACCAAGATGGTGTATCATTAGGGTTGATTTTCTTGACAATGTCCTTATTCATTAATTTTATTACAGATGAGTCAAAAATAGAGGCAAAAGAAATTGGTTTGTTTGTGCTATTATGTGGTATATTAGCCACCTGTAAGTTACCTTATGTGATGCTGGCAGGAATCTTGGTTTTTATTAAGCCAAGTCAATACAAAAACAAAAAAACATATCTATTTGCCTTTGGTGCTGTGATTTTAGCTGCGGTGATAGCGTTGCTTTGGTATTATTACTACACAACCTTTACACCAGCAAATAGAATGCCAGAAAAAGACCCAACTGAACAATTGAAATTCATGGTTCACAATGTACCGACAGCAATTAAGTTGATGTTTTCTGGAATAATGGATTCAATCAGTAAGTATCTGGAATTGTTTACATTTGGCTGGTTTTCTTATGGGTCACCACACATTGCATTTATGTACTTAGCTTATATAGGTGGGCTGTTTGTTTTTTATCCATTAGAGATCAAGGCTAAGAATTACTTGAACTCTTTAGGCGCTGCAGTGGTGATGGTGGGGATTATTTTCGCAGTCAATTTAAGCCAATATTTGACTTGGACACCTGTGGGATTGGGAACAGTAGAAGGTGTGCAAGGAAGATATTTTATAGGATTGCTCGTTTTATTACCAATCTTTGTGAATAGTTCAAAGCTTTTTTATCCTCAAGCAGAATTAAGCGAACAAAGAGAGTTAATGAAAAAGTCAGAGTATGCGCAAAATATTTGGGTTTTATCTATAGCAACGTATTTCTTAATGACAATGATATTACTCACTTTAGGAAATTATTATAGAGGCTAATTATAAAGGAGTAAGATGAATTGAAAATATTATTGATTATACCTGCATACAATGAAGAAGAAAATATTTTAAATACAATAATGTCTATTGAAAATTTCAAAAAAGAGAATAGTCAGAACTATTCTTACATCATTGATTACGTTGTAATCAATGATGGTTCAACAGACAAAACGCAAGCTATTTTAGATGAGAATGGAATCAACTCTGTGCAGTTGATCATGAATTTGGGAATCGGTGGCGCTGTTCAAACAGGCTACAGATATGCGGAAGAAAATAATTACGATATTGCTGTTCAGTTTGATGGAGATGGTCAACACGATATCAACAGTTTAGATTTCGTCGTACAGCCGATAATAAAAAAAGAAGCTGATTTTGTCATCGGTTCTAGGTTTTTACCAGAGGAAAAAGCCGATTTTCAAACTACATTCATGCGTCGCGTTGGAATCAAGATCCTGTCCTTTTTGATTTATTTGTCATCTGGGAAAAAGGTTTACGATGTGACTTCTGGATATCGTGCTTGTAATAAAGATATCATCGCTTATTTTTCAAAAAAATACCCAACGAGTTATCCTGAACCAGAATCAACGGTTCATTTACTTAAAAAGAAATTCAATATCAAGGAAGTTGCTGTGAATATGATGGAGCGATCTGGTGGGCAATCATCGATTCGTTCATTTACGTCAGTTAAGTATATGATCGAGGTAAGTATTGCAATTATTGTTTCAGGTTTTATGCGGGAGGGAGACTAATGAGTCCGATTTTAAGAATTGAAGTGCTGATCTTCTCATTACTTTTTTTTGTTTATATTATTCGTTCGATCAATAAGAATATTTTCTTGTTAAAAAATGCCATTAGATGGTTGTTTATATCTGCCGGACTAGTAATTTTTGCTATTTTTCCTAAATTACCAGAGTGGTTAGCAGAACATTTAGGTTTTGAAACGACATCTAATTTCTTATTGATCGCAGCAATCTTTGTTTTGTTGTTTATTGAAATTAAAAATTCCGCCTTGTTGTCAAAACAACAAACGCAAATCAAATTGTTAATCCAAGAACTTTCAATATTGAAAGATAAAAAGGAGAAAAAATAATGTTCTTATTCTTAATATATGTCGTTTTATCAACTTCAGGTTTGATTTTGGTAAAGTTAGGTTCCCAAGCAAATTCAATTCAGATCACAAATGCTATTTTTTCTTTTTCGATGTCTTTTACAACGATTATTGGTTTTTTATGCTACATGTTTAGCTTTGTTTTATGGATGGTCATTATTAGTAAGTCTGAAGTTTCTTATATTGTTCCAATGGGTGTTGCTTTTACAAACATAGCTGTTCTAATAGGCTCTAAACTTATTTTACAAGAACAGGTTTCCCTAGGAACTGTGATCGGGACTGGTGTCATCATTCTGGGGATAGTCATTATCCAACTAGCTAAATAAAAGCCACTAAAATCAGCGTTTACTCTCTAAATCTTAAGAAAATACTTACATAACTTGAAAAAAATGCGTATATTCTTTAAACTAGTAATGTTATGCAGCTTATTTTAAGTAGCAATTTAAAAGCGATGGTAATAAGAAAGGAAACGAATCAATGATACGATCTACGCTATCCATTTTTAAAGACATTTTTAAAAATAGAAAACTGTTATTACAGTTTTCATTTAACGATTTTAAATCAAAATATGCAGGTTCTGCGTTAGGAATCATCTGGGCGTTTATAACTCCTTTAGTGACTGTACTAACTTACTGGTTTGTTTTCTCACAAATTCGTGAGCGAGGAGCGAATGAGGAATATCCGTTTATTGTTTATTTAGTTACTGGATTGATTCCATGGTTCTTTTTCTCAGACTCATTGATGTCTGCGACAAATGTTTTTAGAGAGTATAGCTATCTGGTAAAAAAAGTAGTCTTTAATGTACAGATATTGCCAACATCGAAAATTTTATCAAATCTATATACGCATCTTTTTTTTATTGCGATTGGTTTTGGAATTACTTCATTAACCGGCATTTATCCAACACTACATGCTTTACAATTGATTTATTATCTCTTCTGTCTGATTATTTTCTTAACAGGCATTACTTGGTTAACAGCTTCAACACAACCATTTTTACCTGATATCATGCAATTTATCAATGTGGCGATGCAAACGATTATGTGGACACTGCCCATTTTGTGGCAACCTACTGGATGGATCGAAAAAGTGTTGAAATTGAATCCACTTTACTACATTGTTCAAGGGTACCGTGATTCATTTACAGGGAAAGCGTGGTTCTGGGAACATTGGCAATATGGCTTGTATTTCTGGGGCTTTACAATTGTTCTTTTGTTAATTGGTTCAACTGTATTTAGACGTTTGAAACCTCATTTTTCAGATGTATTATAAAGTATAGGAGCGTAAAAAATGTCAGAATATGCAATCGATATACAGAATATAACAAAAACATATAATATGTATAAAAAACCTTCTGATCGTTTTAAAGAAGCACTTAATCCCATGAAAAAAACGTATCACGATCTCTTTTATGCGTTAAAAGATGTCACAATGCAAATTGAAAAAGGTGAAATGATCGGATTTGTTGGGGAAAATGGTTCTGGTAAATCAACGATTCTTAAAATAATTACAGGTGTCTTAACACCGACGTCTGGTTCCATGAAGATCGATGGAAAAATTTCTGCGTTGTTAGAATTAGGCTCAGGTTTTAATCCTGAGTATTCTGGTTATGAAAATATCTTCTTAAATGGAATGGTTCTTGGGTTTTCAAGAGAAGAAATGCAGGAACGAGTGGATGATGTCATCAAGTTTGCCGATATTGGTGATCACTTATATCAACCTGTAAAAACGTATTCCAGCGGGATGTTTGTCCGTTTAGCTTTCGCTGTGGCAATCAATGTAGATCCAGATATTTTGATCGTGGATGAAGCTTTGGCAGTTGGAGATTTGGAGTTCCAACTGAAGTGTATGGAGAAATTTACCGAAATAAAAAATTCCGGTAAGACAATTCTTTTTGTTTCTCACGATGTGAATTCCGTTCGTCGTTTTTGTGATCGAACATTCTGGTTGAAAAATGGTGAAGTTGTTGAATACGGGGATACGATGGACGTGACAACAAATTACGAAAACTTCTTAAAGAAAAAATCAATCAAAACCGTTGATCGTGAAAAAACAATTCAAAATGAAGAAACAGTTCCTGATATTATCGAAGTGGATAAAGCGACTTTGTTAAATTATGCTCTGGAACCTTTAGAAATCGTTACGCAAGATGAGAAGGTCATTGTAAAATTAGAGTATACGGTTAAAAACGATACGATCAAGTCACCAGTGTGTGGTGTTGCGATTCGAACAGTCGACAATAATTATGTATGTGGACTGAATACTTTATTAGATGGAGTCAAGATTCCTTGGAAAAAAGGTAAAAATGTTTTTTATCTAGAGTATGGGAAAATGTCTCTTTTGACTGGAGAATATTATTTCGACATTGCGTTTTTTGAAGAGCACGCTACAGTACCTTTGGTTTATAAAACGAAATACCTGAACATGTTTATTAGCGGACGCTATGCAGGCGAAGGAATTGTCATTTTAGATCATGAATGGAAGGACACTATTAAAGATGAAATATGATTTTGAGATGGAAGTTGACGAGAGTACTAGTGTTGGTAAAATCGTTGCTCAAATTAAAGAAAACAGCCGAGTATTAGAGTTTGGCCCAGGAAATGGTCGAATGACAAAATATTTGATGGAAGAAAAAAATTGTTATGTCGCAATCGTGGAGCTAGACAAAGAACTTTATGATCATGTCAGTGAATTTTCAAATGACGGATTTTATGGCAATATCGATGAAGAAGCCTGGACGAAACATTTTGAAGGTCAAACCTTTGATTATATTATTTTTGCAGATGTGTTAGAGCATTTAATGAATCCTAAAAATGCACTTATGAAAGTAAAACCCTTTTTAAGTGAAAACGGTCAAATCTTGATCACTTTCCCAAATATTGCGCATAATTCTGTATTGATCGATCTATTTAACAATAAATTAGATTGGCGTGAAACAGGATTATTAGACGCAACACACAAGTCTTTCTTCGTACAAAGCGGCTTTGAAAAACTTTTTGAAGAAATTGGTTTATTTATTGCCAAAGAAGATTTTACGATCAATGAAGTTGGCTATAATGAACTTGAATCTAACTATGAAGACTTGCCAGTGGAAGTTCGTGCTGCGTTTAAAGCACGTCCATTTGGGGAAGTCTATCAGTATTTTTACGCACTTTCTGCTCAAGCGGTAGACAATCCAATTCGCACAATACCAGAAAATTCAAGTTACAGAAAGAATATTCACTTTTTGTACGATTGCGGTGAGGAAGATCAAAAAGAATTTGATGTTCAACTTAATAATGTGTCAGGTGAAAATAAAACATTTACGATCGATATACCGGAAAACATCGAATTATTGAAAATTTTCCCTAGTTTGACAGGAGCGGTAGTCGATATAGAATTAGCTATTGCTGAAACGATCATAAAACCGAGCGCGACAAATGCAGTTTATAGCAAAGAAACAGAATACTTTTTCTCTGATAATCAGGTACCGGTAATGGAAGTAGACGATAAAAAGATTGCTGGAAAAACAATGACGATCACAGTTGACTACAAATACGAAGGCAATTTTTCTGACACGATTCACGGACTGATCGATTATGTAATTGATCAGAAATCGGAAAATAGTCAGTCAAAAAATACAGGATTAATGGTGAGTGAAAAACAAATGACAAATTATAAAAAAGTCTCCATCAGTAAATTTGATTCACTTATTTCACTAAATATTGATGATATCGTTCGTCATGTTGAAGAGAAAAAAACTGTGATTCGTGGTTGGGCCTATTCTAAAGAAGATAAGTTACCGATTGATTTTAAAGTATCTGCTGAAATAACTGTTGAATACTCTGTAACAAGAGAATATCGACGAGATGTTATTGATATGTTTGAATTAAAAGGCGATCAAGAGTATGGTTTTGTGATCGAAGTGATCGATTCAGATGATCAGCCGACGTATATATTGAATATTGCTGCTAACAACGGCCGTAAATTGCAATACCGTCTGGAAAAACCAAATATGGTTCAGCCTGGTAATAAAATCCAACGGGCGATGCGTTCTGTTCAAACAAGAGGACTTATCGGCTCGATGAAATGGTATTTTAAGCGTCAAGAACAACAAGAAGCACCAGTTGATCCATCAGCTATTTTAGAAGAAATCAAAACATTTACATTTCAGCCAAAAATTTCTGTAGCTGTTCCTGTTTATAATGTGGAAGAAAAATGGTTAGACGCCTGTGTCTCTTCTCTTCAAAATCAATATTATGAAAACTGGGAGTTATGTTTAGCTGATGATGCATCACCAAGTAGCTACATCAAGCCCTTACTTAAAAAGTATGCGGATGCCGATGATCGAATCAAAGTGATTTACCGCGAAGAAAATGGTCATATTTCAGAAGCGACAAATTCAGCATTAACGATAGCAACTGGGGATTATATTGGATTTATGGATAACGATGATGAATTAGCGCCGCAAGCGTTATATGAAGTGGTCAAAGCTTTAAATGAAGACCAAACAATCGATTTTATCTATACAGATGAAGACAAAGTTACGGAAAGTGGCAAACGTTTCAATGCGTTCTATAAATCAAAATGGAATTCTGAGCTGATTTTAAACCATAATTACATTACACATTTTGTTGTAGTGAAACGTTCTTTACTAGAAAAAACGGGCGGTTTAAAAACAGAATTTAATGGGGCTCAAGATTATGATTTTGTTTTACGTGCAACTGAAAATGCTGAAAATATCACACATATTCCAGGTATGATGTATCATTGGCGGGCGATTGAATCATCAACTGCTTTGAATCCGGAAAGTAAAGGCTATGCTTATGTTGCGGGACAACGTGCAGTGCAAGCTGCCATGGATCGCCGTAATATCAAAGCCAATGTTGAAATTGCTGAGTTTTATGGTTCCTATAAAATCAATTACGTTTATGAAACAGTGCCAAAAGTATCCATCGTAATTACTAATGATACAGCGGATATCAATGACTATTTGAAAAAATTGTTGGAAAAAACAATTTATGAAAATTATGAGATTGTGCTGCCAAATCAAATGAAAGAAAAAATCCATTCAACAAGTAATAAACTTGTGTACAGTGATGGACAAACAAGAGATGAGTTAGTCAACGCCAGTACAGGTGAATATATCATGTTTTTAGATGCTGGTTTAGTGCCAACGAAAAGCAATTGGCTTACTGAGATGATGAACATGGGACAACAAGCGCAATCCGGAATCGTTACAGGAAGAGTGGTCGATCCGCGTTATCGTATCGAAAATATCGGAATCTCTGTTGATGCAGAGAAAAAACGTCTACTTTACCCAGAACAAGGAACGCCAGGTAAGAGCCTAGGTTATTATTATCGTATTGCGTTACCAAGAAATGTTCAGGCAGTGACTGAAGCATGTATGATTTTCAGAAAAGCGGACTATCTTGCTGTTTCAGGTATCACAGAGGAATTAGGCAAAGACGTTATGGGTGTAGATTTATCCTTGAAGTTTGCTAAACAGCTGAATAAAACAATTATCTACTGTTCTTATGCTATTTTCAAAGCAGAAGAAAAAATGCAAAATCTCGATAAAAAAGCGAACATCAAAGCTTTAACCGATAAATGGTCTGAACAAGACTTAGTCGACAAATACAAAAATCCTAAACATCTATAGCAGAGTGTATATTTGTGTAGCCTTAGCCAGCTAGAAGGCTGGTTAGGGCTTCTTGTTTAATATAAGCGCTAAATGATAGACTCTTAAGCATAAGGAGAGCAAAAAATGAACGATGAGATAAAGGTCATTATTGATAGTATCTATCGAGAGAAACAAACAAATAACTTAACAATAACTGGTTGGGCTTTGGCAACACAGTCAAAATCCAGTCCGGAAATTTCGATCAACAATCAAGAGCAAGTATCATCTTATACTATTCAACGTGTTCTAAGAGAAGATGTCAACCAGATCTATGAGGTAGACGCAACAGTTTTAGCTGGATTTGAAATAAAATTAGAAGGTATCCAAAAGAAAAATAAATTGGACGTTTGTTTTGTTTCAGAAGAGCTACAAGCTAGTAAAACTGAATGGATCGACTTAGGGAAAAAACATCCTTTGATTCCAGGTACTGAAGATAAGATGGCAAGATTGATGATAAAAGTACATAAAGGTATCAGTTATTTAAAAAGAAATGGGATCAAAAATACGATCCAACGCGTAAAAATTGAAAAAATCAGAAATCAGTCGTCTTACCCAAGTTGGTTGGAAAGAAATGAGCATTTCGATTTTGAACAAATCAAAACTGAAATCGCTGAATTTCATTATCAACCTAAAATCTCGATCGCGATGCCGGTTTATAATGTGGAAGAAAAATGGCTGCGTCGTTGTATTGATTCTATTTTGATTCAAGATTATGCCAATTGGGAACTTTGTATGGCTGATGATGCATCGACCGATCCTAAAGTAAAAGAACTTTTAACAGATTATAGTCATTCAGATGAGCGGATCAAAGTTGTTTTTAGACCAGAAAACGGTCATATCAGTGAAGCAACAAACTCTGCCTTAGCTTTAGCGACTGGAGAATTTGTTGCATTATTAGATAATGATGATGAGCTGCCGAGGATTGCTTTTTATGAAGTTGTCAAAGCGTTGAATGAAAATCCTGAATTGGATTTAATTTATAGTGATGAAGATAAAATCGATATGGAAGGCAATCGTTCAGATCCATCATTTAAACCAGATTGGTCGCCTGATTTATTATTAGGTACGAACTATATCTCCCATCTAGGTGTTTATCGCAGAACGATCCTTGAAGAGATAGGCGGGTTTAGAAAAGGCTATGAAGGGTCTCAGGATTATGATCTGGTCCTTCGCTTTACTGAAAAAACTACAAGTGAACGCATCAAACATATTTCTAAAGTTTTATATCACTGGCGTATGTTGCGACATCAACGGCAGTTGATCAATCGTCAAAAGGGTACGCATTTGAAGCAGGCCTAAGAGCAGTTCAAGATGCTTTGGTTCGCCGCGGCATTAAAGGGCATGCTACTCATGGTCGGGCGAACGGGTTATATGATGTTTATTATGATATTGAATCGGAAGAGTTGGTTTCAATCATCATTCCAACTAAAAATGGTTATAAAGATGTTAAACGCTGCGTATCTTCGATCATTGAAAAAACAACCTATACAAACTATGAAATCATTATTGCAGATAATGGCAGTACAGATGAAAAAATGAAAGAATTATATGAGTCGTTTAAGCAACAGCTTACTGATCGTTTTCGTGTGACTGTGATCGATATTCCATTTAACTTTTCTAAAATCAATAATATTGCAGCAAAAGAAGCTAAAGGAAAATATCTCCTATTCTTAAATAATGATACCGAAGTGATCAATGCTGATTGGCTGAAATTAATGGTTTCATTTGGACAGCAAGAACGAATCGGTTGTGTAGGAGCAAAACTATTGTATCCCAATAACACGATCCAGCATGCTGGTGTGATCTTAGGATTGGGCGGCATTGCAGGGCACGGACATTATGGCTACCCACACGGAGATTTAGGCTATTTTGGGAAATTAGCTTTGAACGTTGATTATTTGGCTGTGACTGCAGCTTGTCTATTGATGAAAAAACAAGATTTTGAAGCTGTTTCTGGTTTTGATGAAGACTTCACTGTAGCGTTTAACGATGTCGATCTTTGTTTAAAAGTAAAAGAATTAGGTCGAGATAATGTATGGCTTCATGAAGCGGAACTTTATCATTTTGAATCTCAAACAAGAGGCTACGATGATAAAGGGAAAAAGAAAAAACGCTTTGAAAAAGAAAAAGCGATGATGGAACATAAATGGTCGACTTTGATCGAAGATGATCCCTTTTATAATCCTAATCTTACAAGAGAAATACCTAATTTTTCATATAGAGACTAGGCGTATAAAACGCGTCTTGTATGATACTTGAAATGGAGTAAATTATGGACAAATCAATAGCGATACACAGAGGAAGAAAGCAAAAAAATAGTATGAAGATAAAAATTATAGAAGGCCTAGATGGTCTAATCAAGGCAAGATTTATAATTGCATTCATTATTTTTGTACTTATGTTACTGTTTAAAGTTCATGGCAGTTCTATCAATCTGTGGGATCAATATGTTTCTGATTATAGTGAAGGGGCGGATTCAGGGTTAATCGTTGGAACGCCAAGACAAATCCGCTCGGATGAATGGCTAGTTCAAACACCGTATAGTTTATCGCAAACACAAACTGGTTTTAAAGCGCATAATGAAGTAATCACACTTAACGGCCAAGATATGACTGTAGGATATAATTCACCAGCATTTAATTTTGCTACGATTGCTAAACCTTTCACCTGGGGCTATGTATTGTTAGGGAAAGAATATGGACTTTCTTGGTATTGGGGAATCAAGCTGATCGGACTAGTTCTATTCTCTTTTGAAATCGGCTTAATTTTGTCTAGAAGAAATAAATACATCGCACTTTTGACAAGTTTGTGGATACCGTTTTCCTCAGCTATACAATGGTGGTTTGTTTCACCGGTGGGCGACTTGGTTTTCTTTATGTTAGGCTTTTTGACGGCAATCTATAACTATTTTTATTACCATGAAAATAAACCAAAAAGAATGGCATTTTCCATTCTATCCGCAATATGTGCATCTGGTTTTATTTTAGTTTTATATCCTGCTTTACAGGTACCTTTTGGGTATTTGATTTTATTATTCTTAGTGGGATTCTTTTTAGAGTTTAAATCAAAGCTTGTATTGGATAAATTTGATGGCCTATTTATTGGTTTAGCTGTTTTGATAACACTGATTCTTGTTGGTGGTTCGATTTTATTTTCCTGGGATTCAATTTATGCAGTTATGCACACAATCTATCCTGGAAATAGAATAAGCACGGGTGGCGACCTTGATAAAAAGATATCTTTTTATTCTTAACGAATTGGAAAATGAGTTTTACAGATGTTAGTTACAGTAATAATTCCGAATTAAGTGGTTTTTATCAATTCTTTTTTGTAATATTACCACTGGCACCCGTTCTTTTTTATAAAAAAATTAAAGATAATTATTACGGTTTTTTGCTATTTATTTATAGCTGTATTCAATTATTATGGGTTCTTGTTAAATTCCCAATGTCAGTTGCTAAAATCACTTTATGGTCATTTGTGCCAGAAGAGCGTGCATTACTTTCGTTTAGCTTCACTGCAACATTGTTGAGTGTGTGGTTCATCGCTTATATTTGGGAACGGAAGAGGATCAATAAAATTGCTATTATCGGAATAATAGCGCTGAATGCTGCTATCTATTTTTATGCTTTATACAGAGGTAACTTACGGTTATATCTAAGTAAAACAGAAATTATTGTTATCCTAGTAATGAGCATATTGATATTATCGAGCTTGCTTCTTAAGCAAAAAGGATTGTTTTCGATTTTATTTGTCAGTGTCTTATTATTTACAGGTTTAACGGTCAATCCTATTGTAAGAGGTGTTGCCCCTGTCTATGACAAAAAAATTGGGCATAAAATCACGGAAATAAATCAGACAGATCCTGATCAATTATGGGTAGGAGAACGATTGATGTATAGTTATTTGCCTATGTTTGGGGTTCATACATTCAATGGTGTTGCTTTTACTCCAGATATGACAATGTGGAAGGCATTGGATGAAGACGGTAAACAAGAAAAAATTTATAATCGATATGCTCATATTCATGCAGATATTACAAATGAAAAACCAGATCTAGAGTTATTGAATGCAGATGCTCTACTCGTTCGTTTAGATAGCGAGAGTATCAAGAAAATTGGAATCAAGTATTTGGTGACATATAAAGAAATTAATGATTTGGAAACAGATGATGTGAAGTTTGATAAACTTTATGGGCCTGATAAAGATGGAGCATATATCTATAAGGCTGTCTATTAGCAGACATTAAAATCATGAATGGAGGCATAAAATGGAAAAACTGCTTAGCAAAATAAGCAATCTAATTTTAATTGCCACAATTGCCAGTTCTTATTTATTGTGGACTGCAGGTCTGAATACAGCAACAATGATGAACTTTTACTCACACTACGAATATAGTTTATTGATCAGTTTGATGGTTATTCTTTTGCTTAATATAAAAAAACTAGATAAAATTGATTTTTTATTGATAGGTGCAAGTGGTAGTATCTTTATCTTTTATACGCTGACATCCTCAATTCGTCACAGTAATCGTTTTATCAATGCTAGTATTATGGTTATTGTGCTATTGATATTATGTTATAGAAAAACGAATTTTGATAAAATTGATTTTGGAATTTTAGGGGTGATTATCACTGCCTTTTTTGGAATCACTTTATATAGAATTTTTACTGAGCTTCCTAAAATTGTTGCGCCGCATTCTATTTGGCAACGTGGTAATGAGTTTGACTCTATTTGGATTAACAGTAATACAATTGGAGCATCAGTGCTATTTATGGTAATGATGCTATCTATTATTATAAAACAAGCATCAGGAAGCCTGATAAAATGGCTGGTAATACCAGTCTACGCTGCAGGAATAGCAGCAATTTGGGTATGTCAGGCAAAGACGGCTTTCGCGGTTCTAATTTTGTTTATTGTACTAGATAATCTACTGCCTAAACGATTCATTAAAAGTAACTGGCTGTGGTTGGGTCTATTTTCATTAGTGCTAATCGTATTTCCGTTCATTTTTTATTATTGTGCTAACCTATCAACAATTAAAATTTTTTCAGGTAGAGAAAATTTATGGAAAGAATTCTTTGATTTTTGGTTTGTAAATAAGCAAAATATCTTAATAGGGATGAAACCATATGTTTTCCATTGGAAAAACTTAGGCATGCACAATAGTTACCTAAGTATCTTAAATAATCTAGGTATTCTAGGATATACGCTATTCTCGTTCTTTATTTTTGGACAATTCTATTTTATGAGAAAAAAAGGAAGCTATTCAACTACTCAAATCAGTCTTGCCATAGCTTTTTTATGTGTGTTTGTTCTTTCTACTATGGAGGATATTTTGGTTTCTTATCATTGGATACCATTAGCGTTTAGTTTTTTTGGCATATTAATCCAAAATGGCTCATATTTAAATAATGAACAAGACTTATCTCGTAGAAATAAATCAAGAAAGCAACGGTCATAAGGGCAGTAACAGATTAAGGTGTTTTTTTTTAAGAGATATGATATTATTAGGGATGTAGCATTTATAAATAGCAATCTCAGTATTTTTAATGAGAAAGGAATAAAGTAATGGTAACTAAGAATGAATGGAACAATGCAAAGAGAATAATAATTATTATTTTTGATATTTTAGTATTTCATTTTTCCATTTTTGCAGGGTTTTGGCTAAAATTTGGAATGAATATCCCACAATATAATTTCGTGTCATATGAACATTCAGTAGTATATATCACAATTATTTTTGTGTTTTTAAACTTGTTGTTAGGAACATATGTATTTTATAATCGAACGGTCAATGACATCGTGTTTGTAACCGTGATAGGCCAAGTGCTGACTATCTTATCTATTATGATTGTCGGTTTTGTTGGGCGTTGGTTCTCATTTCCACGCTCAGTGTTGATTTATTCATTTATTGTTGGAATGATTTTGTTAAGTTTGTATAGAATGTTTATCTATTTTGTATACTTACGCATCAGTGAAGAAAAACGCGTTGTTATTATAGGATCAGCTAAAAGTACAATATCCGCAACGGCTAACTTTTTAACACATAAAAATAAAAAGCATAAAGTTGTTGATGTGATTCAGGCTAATTATTTTGATAATTTAAAAAAAATCTTATCGAATGTTGACATTGTTTATATAGCAAGTCATATTGATGAAAAAGAAAAGCTAGATATTTACGAATTGGTTATTGAACATGAAAAAAAACTATTTTTAAATACAAGCTTTGAAAATCTTGTTATGTTAAAACCTAATATGATGAATTTTGAAGATGAAAGCATCATTGAAGTATCTGATTTTAAAATTAAACCAGAGTATGATTTCATAAAACGTTTATTTGATCTTGTAATAGCATTGTTATTATTAGTAATAACGTCTCCTATTATTTTGATTACAGCAATTTTGGTAAAAGTAACTTCAGCCGGACCTGTTGTTTATAAACAAACAAGAATTACTTTAGGACAAAAAGAATTTTCTATATTAAAATTTAGAACAATGTCTGCTACGGCAGAAGTAAATACAGGGCCAGTCTTGTCTTCAAGTAATGATAGCCGTGTTACGACTGTTGGAAGATATCTGAGAGCTCTTAGAATAGATGAATTGCCTCAATTATTCAATGTATTGAAAGGTGATATGTCTATAGTTGGACCACGTCCAGAACGTCCTTTTTTTGTAGATCAGTTTAAAGAAGAAAATAAACACTATTACTTAAGACATAATGTACGAGCGGGCATTACTGGATATGCTCAAGTTTATGGGAAATATGCTTCTGACTATAATAGTAAATTAAATTTTGATTTACTGTACATCAAAAACTATTCAGTGTTATTAGATATGAAAATATTGTTGCAAACAATTAAGATTCTTTTGATAAGATCTCATCAAAAGGTGTGGATGAAGAAGAACAAAGAGAAATTGAAAAAAACTTATTTTCTAAAAATAACATAAAGGTTTGGAATTAGCTTGGGAAATGGAGAATAGAAATTATAATGTGTGGATAGATTTGTTTTTTGAATCTATCCATATTTCTAAATTAGGCTAATTTAAGTGGAGGAAAAAATGAGTAAAGTACATAATAATTCAGAAAAAACACCCAAAAAAAGAGTTTTGATTTTTGGAATGAGTAATCTTTTGGGCGGCGTAGAAACATACATGCTAAATTATTACAATCATTTAGACCGTTCAAAGATACAAGTAGATTTTGTCACAATGTATCCAACAATGTATTTCGAAAAAGAAGTAGAAGCTAAAGGGGCTAAAGTATACCATGTAACTGAAGTTAAAAAAAATCCCCAAAAATTCATTTCGGAAATAAAAACTATTTTATCAAATGGCAACTACGATATTGTTCATGTAAATATGCTTTCAGCAGCTAATATTTTACCCGTTACAATAGCTAAAAATATGGGCGTGAAAAGGATATTTGTTCATTCACATAATGCGAATACACCGAATGGTTTGTTAAGAAAAGTAATGCATCAATGGAACAAAAGAAAAATAGTGAGATTAGCAACTGATTATCTAGCATGTTCAAGGAAGGCAGGAACATGGTTATTTGGAGAGCAACTTGAAGACCAGTTAGTAATCATTCCAAATGCAGTAGAAATCGATCAATTCAAATTTGATTCAAACATTCGTTCTGAAGTTAGAAAAGAATTGAAAATAGATGAAGATCAGTTAGTTCTTGGGCATGTAGGAGCATTTAGAGAGCAAAAGAATCATGATTTTCTTATTGATATTTTTGCAGCAATTCATAAAAGGAATACTAAAGCTGTGTTAATCTTAGTCGGTCAAGGAGAGCTCCAAGAAAAAATTCAAAATAAAGTTAAACAGTTGAATTTAGAAGATAATATTAAGTTTTTAGGGGTTAGACAAGATTCTAATCGTTTATATCAAGCCATGGATATTTTCGTATTACCTTCATTATTTGAAGGGCTGCCAGTTGTAGGAGTTGAGGCACAAGCTGCAGGGTTACCACTTATTGTATCAGATCGAGTGACAACTGAGTTAGAAATAACAACTAATTGTCAATTTTTAACGATTGATGATCCTGAGCTATGGGCAGACGCTGTTTTAGCAATTGAACCTAGTGATAGAGATATGACAGAAGTTTTTTCAAAAAATGGCTATGATATTGATGTGGCTAGCAGAATTTTAAATGATTTATATTGTGAATCAAAATAATGAATATGGTGAGATGATAAAATGAAAGTTGAAAAAATCAGCGTTCTCATGTCTATCTATAAAAATGAGAGCGCAAGCTACTTTAAAGAAGCAATAAATAGCGTTTTTGAGCAGACATTACAGCCAGAAGAAATACTATTAGTGGAAGACGGGCCTCTGACAGACGAGTTGAATGCAATGATTTCTGAAATCAAATCAAAAGTCGGCAAACAATTAACAATTGTCCCTTTGGCAGAAAATGTGGGATTAGGAAAAGCATTAGCGGTTGGTGTTGAATCTTGTCGCAATGAATTGATTGCGCGTATGGATTGTGATGATATAATGATTCCAAGTCGTTTAGAAGAGCAGTATGAAGAAATGAAAAAGGATGCTTCATTAGCCATTGTAGGTTCTAACATCACAGAATTTCATGATGGAATCGATAATGTTTTAGGCTATAAAAAAATGCCTGCGAGTAATGAAGAAATTCGTGAATTTTCTAAAAAAAGAAATCCATTTAATCATATGACTGTTATGTTCAGAAAAGAGTTAGTAATGAGGGTAGGAAATTATCAGCCTTTAAAGGGATTTGAAGATTATTATTTATGGGTTCGATTGTTAAAAGCCGGCTATACTGCTAAAAATATCCAAAAAGACTTAGTATATGCTAGAACTGGATTAGATATGTATGCTCGTAGAGGAGGAGTTGGTTATTTGATGCCAGGTCTAAAAGCTAGAAAAAAAATTTATCAAGAAGGCTTAGGAAGTTTTAAAGATTATCTATTTGTTTCTTCAGTCCATGTATGTGTCAGTTTGATGCCTAATAAGATGCGTGGCTGGTTTTATGAGAAAAAATTACGAAATTGATTATTTAAAAAAAGATAAAATGATGAGGGACAACCTTCAGAGAAGGAGAAAAAGATGGAAGACAATTTATATGTAGTAGAAGGTCTTAATTTTTTTAAACGGAATTGGAAAAAATATGTACTTGCTTTTGTGCTAAGTTTATTATTGATTGTTGCATTATTTTTTTACAGCACACGTTCTAATAGGAATGAGCAAAGTGTAAACCAAGATAAGAATTATACATTTTCATTTATTTTAGAAAATAAGGACGGCTATATATTTTCTAAGAATGAAATGATCAAAGAAATATTTGCAAGTGAATATGTGAAAAACCATTCTGATATAAGCGCAGAAGAGGTTATAGATACATTGACGATTACTTATACAGATAATAATGGGAAAATGCTTGTTGAGACTCCTGATAAAGAGCTAGCTACGTCTTTGTACAAGTTCATTGAAGAGTCAAGTTCACGATTTTTCATTGATAAAAGAGCGTACGTATTATCTGATAAAGTTGATTTGAGTAAGGAAAAAGCCTTTGAAGGGATCAGTAAAAAGAAAATCATTCTTTACGTATTGCTTATTGTGATTCTTACTTTTATCATTGGAACAATTATTGCAAGTATATCTGAAAAAAGAAATAAAAAGATTTCTCAAAAGTTCACTTTAAAAGACAGCAATGAAATTATTGATGTAACGTCACTTAGAGAACAAAGAGATGAAGAAATTCAAGAGAAATTAACGAATATTATCAACAATCCACCATTGAATAAGATTGTTGTAATGAAAGATCAGAAATTTTTGAATGCTAGTGAGTTGAATAGTTCGGTTTATCTAATAGATAGTTTGGATCAAGTAGAAAACTTGCCATTTATTCCAGAATTAGTAGTTATTGTTTGTGAGAAAAACTCAACTGAAAAAGCATGGTTTGGCTACCAAAAAGAGTTAGCAAAGAATTATTCAGAGAAAGTAAATTGTATTTATATCTAGATGGAGTGAAGAGATGATACCTTATATATTATTATTTGTCAGCCTGATTATTCTTTCACTCCTTGAATTTTTTAGCAAAAAGAGAATTTTTTTCATAATTGCAATGATAGAAATCATTTTGTTTGCAGGATTTAGATATGAAACGGGTTATGATTATCTATCATATAAAGCATTTTTTGAAAGGGTTCGGAGTTTTGGGGATATATTATCGGGTGGTATTGATGCTGAACCGGGTTACTTATTAACAAATTATATTGTAAAAATGTTTGGAATGGATTTTAAAGTGTTCATTTTAATCTATTCTGTGGTGACTTTAGCATTATTAGGTTGGTTTGTTTACAAAAATGTTAGCTATCCAACAATGATTCTAGTCTATTATGTTTCTCGTTTTTATTTTGTGAGAGATATGGGGCAAATAAGAGCCTCTCTTGTAGCAATTATTTTTCTTTATTGTTTGCCAGCAATCAAAGAAAAGAATCTACCAAAAGTAATTCTCCTGTCACTTTTAGGAGCCTGCTTTCATATTGTTGCGCTATTTATTATACCTGCCTATTTTTTGTCGGAATAATAAAGAAATTAACCTTACAAAAAGTGTTGATTTTAACAATAATTTCCGCACTGATAGGAGTACTATTCTTTTTCCCAGACCTATTTTTATGGGCAATTCCATCAAGATATGCAGGTTATTTTGCAGGTAAGTATATTACTGGGAAGTGGATACTTAATCCTATATTTATTATGCAAATGGGGATTACGATCGCTTCAATACTATTTGTAAAAGGTAAAAATAAAGAATATAATGATAGTTTTAATACGTTATTGAGTTTATATTTTCTATCAACATTATTTTTAATTATTTTTGGTCCATTAGCAACTGTAGGTGGAAGGATCGGGACAATATTTGCTACTGCAGAAATATTAGTCGTACCTCAGCTTTTCCGTCATATGTTTAAAAATCAGTATTTGAATTTAGCTTGTTACTATATATTTTGTGCATTAGTCTTTTACTTGATATTTATTGTATCAAATACTTATCAAGATTTTATTCCGTATCAAACCGTGTACCATGCTTATTAAAAGAAAGGAAGTAACAATGAATAAAAAAACAAACAGTAAATATTTAAAAAGCGGCATTATTTTGTGTTCAATTGCTTTATTTTCAAGTATTGGGTTTATTGATGAAAGTTATAATGTCTCTGCAGAAGAATCGTCTGTCTTCAGTGAGAGTACAACTGCTGATGAAGGTTCAACAAGTCAATCTGAAGAGACCTCACAAAGCACTGTTGTCTCTGAAACTAGTTCGTCTTCTTCTGATAGCACAGTTGAGACTTCTGAAAGAAATATTACGGAAGAAAACAATAAAGAGTTAGGTAATGCTTCAAAAACAGAAGACGGGGAGTATATATTCAACCCTAATGATCGTTCTGATTTAGCAATAACATTACGTGCTGCAGCTGAACCCCGTTCACTGATTTCTGCAACAGAAAATAATCGTCCCTCAAAAGATTTTGTAGATATTTCATCTCATAACGGAGCATTATCAGTTGCTGCTTTTAATGAGATGAAAAATATGGGATAAGAGGTGTCGTGATTAAGTTAACAGAGTATACGACCTATTTAAATCCAGAAGCGAAAACACAAATTGAGAATGCTAAACGTGCAGGTCTAATTGTCTCTGCTTATCATTATAGTTGGTTTACAACAAAAGCGGGGGCTGAACAAGAGGCGGTGTATTTTGCGCAAAAGGCAAATCAACTTGGCTTGCCTAAAAATACATTAATGGTCAATGATGCGGAACAAACTGAGATGACAGCAGGTAATGTTACTGAAAATTCTATTGCATTTCAAAAAAAGTTAAATAGTTTAGGTTTTTCTCGTGTTGCACATTATTCAATGTTTGACTGGTTCAATCGTAAAATACTTGATGAAGATAAGTTGGGTCCTGGAAATAGTTGGGTAGCAAGTTATCCCTACAATCCATTAGCAACGAATCTCTTACATACAGGGAATGCAGCATGGCAGTGGAGTTCTGAGCTAACTTTTCCTGGAGTTTCTGGAAGATTTGACATAAATGTATCTTATAATAATTTGTTTTTACAACCAACTGGTGATAATGGTATAAATCTAGCAAATTATCATACTTCTGCTCCGTTACAAGTGTATACAACAGATAACATTTGGTATTATAATGATATTAATGAATTTTCTGTTAATACCCAAGCTGAAAGACTGCCTAAAGACACAATTTTAGACGTTATTTCAATAGAATATAGTAATAGCGGTTATCCAAGATTAGTGACAAATAAAGGCTATGTTTCGGCAAATAAAATGTATTCTAAACCAACTATCAGCAACATATCTAGTTATGTTACCAAACCAGGGAAATATGCTGCGCTAGGAAATATCTGGTATTACAATGATAAAGACAGTTTTACGCAAGAAACCCAAGCTGGGCAAATTGCTAAAAATACTGTTTTTGAAGTGACGGGCATTGTCTTTAGTAAAACTGGTTATCCAAGATTGGTGACGGATAAAGGCTATGTTTCTGCAAATAAAGCATATGTTAACCAACTTGTAGAAAACTATTCGGATTATCATATGACTTCTGGAAAATTAGTGACAACAACAAGCACTTGGCATTATAATAACAAGGATAGTTTTACACAGCAGACACAAGTAGAGCCAATAGCCAAAAATACTGTTTTAACAGTAAAAGATATTGCCTATAGTGAAACTGGGTACCCAAGGTTAGTAACGGATAAAGGCTATGTTTCAGCAAATAAAGGATATACAACACCTATTGTCAACAATCATTCGGATTATTTTTTAAAGACTGGTAAATTTTTGACGTCACAAAATATCTGGTATTACAATGATAAAGATCTTTTTGCTACTGAAACACAAGCAGAACCTTTGGCAAAAGGAACAATGATTGAAGTAAAGGATATTGTATATAGTGCGACAGGTTATCCAAGATTAGTAACGGATAAAGGCTATGTTTCAGCTAATAAAGGTTATCTTTCTGAAGCTATCAGCAATTTGGGCAACTATATTACAGAACCAATGAAAGTTGTTACGAGAGAAAATATCTGGTATTACAATAGTAAAGATGAGTTTTCCACTAAAACTCAGGCTGAAAAATTACCCAAATACACGCTGCTAGATGTTAAAGGGATTGTGTACAGTGAAACAGGTTATCCAAGGCTAGTAACGGATAAAGGCTATGTTTCAGCAAATAAAAGCTATGTTAATCCCGCAATCAGCAACATTGACAGCTATATAACTAAGCCAGGTAAAATGAAGCCAAAGCCAATATCTGGTACTATAACAATAAAGATAATTTCGCAGTTGAAACGCAAGTTCAACAAATAACAAAAGGTACGACATTTACTGTGAAAGAAATTGTGTACAGTGAAACTGGCTACCCGAGACTAGTTACAGATAAAGGGTATGTTTCAGCAAATAAAACATATGTGGAAGTCGTAAAATAAATCGTTTAACTATCAAAAAATCAAGACAAGTTGGTGTATCTAAGTGAAAAAAGTATTGAGTAATATATTTTTTACGGCTATGTATCAAGTAGTAATACTGATTGTTCCGTTAGTAACAATGCCGTATGTATCAAGAATATTCGGAACGGAATTGCTTGGTATTAATTCATTTGTTATTTCAATTGTTGGTTTTTTGAACATGATCATCTTAATGGGGATGAGCCAGTTAGGTACGAGAGAAATAGCTAAAGCGGATAAGAAGGATCGAGGCACAGTTTTTTTCCAATTATGGTTTATCCAATTGGCAAGTGGTTTGATTGTAACGAGTCTCTATTTATTGATTGTTTCAATATTTGTTGGGAACAAAGGCGTTTATTATATTCAAATTCCTTACTTGATTGCTTATGTTTTAGATATTTCTTGGTACTTCCTTGGTATTGGTGAGGTAAAAAAAGTAATTGTTAGGAACACGATCGTTAAATTCGGCTCTTTGATTTTGGTGTTTCTACTTGTAAAGAGCAGTTCTGATTTACTATTGTATATGGGAATCAATAGTATTAGTACTTTTTTAGCAAATATCTTCTTTTGGATCAGCTTACTTGCGGAATTTAAAACGTATGGAAAAGTCAAAAAATCATTTTCTTTTCCTTATTTGAAGCAAGCATTGTTTTTGCTTATTCCGTTATTTGCGATTCAAGTGTATAATACTTTTGATAAAACATTAGTAGGATTATTATCAACAAAGACAGAGCTTTCTTTTTACGATCAATCTCAGAAAATTGTTCGAATCGTGTTATCAATCGTTACATCAATCAGCTTAGTTATGATGCCTTTGATGGCTAAAGTGGACACAGGAGATAGTGAAGACAGTTCTAAGCTACAGTTATTACTGAAAAAATCTGTTGAGTATACAACATTAATCTCCCTATTACTGACAGTTTTACTAATGTGTAATTCTCGTGATTTTGTTCAATGGTTTTTTGGAAATGAATTTATTCCAATGACCTATAATATGATATTTGTTAGTTTGATTATTGCACCCAATGCATTTGGTGGTGTTTTAGCGAATCAATTTACTTTAGCAAAAGGCTTGTTGAAGCATTATTCGATACCTTTTATTGCTGGTGCTGTAATAGATGTTATCTTAAATCTTATACTGGTACCGAAATGGGGAGCAAATGGCGGTACTGTTGCGTTGATTGTTACCGAGTTTTGTGTTTGTATTTTCAGAGTCTATGTTATTCGCAAATGGTTAGATATTAAAGATATTTGTTCTGAGTTTTTTAAATATATGGTTATATTCGCGTTAGTTTTAGTATTAGGATTTTTAATTCCTAACTTTGTAGCATCGTTGTTCTTGAATATGCTTATTCGTTCAAGTATAGTGTTTATTGTATTTCTTATTTTGATTTTTCTTTTTCAGACCAATATATCTGAGGACTTCAAGGTTCTTTTAAATAAGGCGAAAAAGAAAACTTAAATAGACATAACTTGGAGGGTTACTTTTGAAATCAGATAGTGTTGTAAAACAACTGCAAAAAAAAGAATTGGAAATATTAAAATTTGTGGATAAATTTTGTCAAACACAAAACATTCCATACTTTTTATCAGCAGGAACGTTGTTAGGGGCGATTCGCCATAAGGGGTTCATTCCGTGGGATGATGATATTGATTTAGGCATGACGAGGGAAAATTATGAGCGTTTTGTAAAATTGATTCCGGAAGCTTTAGAAAATACGGAATATATGCTACAAACGTATCAAACAGATGCCGGTTATCCATTACCATTTTTAAAAATCATTAATTTGAATACTACTTTAGTTGAAAATAATGCTAAAAATGGAAATGCTCAAAATGGTGTTTTTATTGATATCTTTCCATTTGATATAGTACCGGATAACAAGTTTTTAAGATGGGTCCAAATTAAAAAATGCAAGATGCTAACATTTGTCATCCATACGAGAATGAATTATTATACTCGTGCTCAAACACCAGTAGGTGGCATAATTTATAGTATGCTAAATCTTTTATGGGGAAGGTATTCTGTAAGGGAGCTTCTTGACAAACGACAAAAAGAAATTGAGAAATATAACCATTCGAATAATCGAAATATGTCGATCGTCACTGCTACAACGGAATTTAGGACAGAAACCTTAGATAAAGTAGAGATAAATGATGTAATTAGAATACCCTTTGAGGATGGTATGTTTTTAGCGAATTCAAACTATGAACAGATGTTGAAACAAGCTTATGGAGATTATATGAAGCTTCCTCCTGTAGAAGAACGAGGAACAAGACATGATATCGTTTATTTAGAAATGGATGATTTTGAGTTTGGAGATCGAACATATAAAAAGAAAAAATAATCGTATTGAACAAGATCATAGGAGGGATAACATGCAAGGTCTCATTTTAGCTGCTGGATTAGGAAGCAGAATGAAAGAGTACACAAAAAGTACTACCAAAAGTATGGTTGAAGTAAATGGAAAGTCATTAATTGAAAGAATGTTACGTCAATTAGATAATCTGGATTTAGAAAGAATCGTGATTGTAGATGGCTATAAGTATGATGTTATGGAAGAGTATGTCAAATCAATCCAAATCAAGACACCAGTCGTATTTGTAACGAACCATGATTATGATAAAACAAACAATATTTATTCCGTTTATCTGGCTAAAGAATTAATGTGTCAGGAAGATACGATTTTACTAGAATCAGACTTGATTTTTGCAGATCAGCTTCTGGACGAAGTCTTAGCTTCTGATTTTAAAAATTTAGCGGTTGTATCAAAATTTGAATCTTGGATGGATGGTACTGTTGTAAAAATGGATGAAAACAGTAACATTACAGACTTTATTGATAAGAAACGTTTTAATTTTAACGAAACTAGAAGTTACTACAAAACGGTTAATATTTACAAATTTAGTAAAGAATTTTCAGAATCTATTTATTTTCCATTTTTAGAAGCTCAAATGAGTGCCTTTGGGAAAGACGAGTACTATGAGACAACATTAAAAACAATTACTCAGTTTGATGCTACTTTAGTCAAAGCATTAGACATTGAAGATGTTCCTTGGTATGAAATTGATGATTTACAAGATTTAGATGTTGCTAGCTCTCTTTTTAATACGACGCCATCGAAAAAATTAGATGCATTTCAACAAAGATATGGTGGTTACTGGAGATATCCTAAAGTAATTGATTTTTGTTATTTGGTTAATCCATTTTATCCGCCTAAAAGAATGGTTGACGAAATGAAATCAAATATGGAACGTTTAATTATTGATTATCCTTCTGGTCTTAAAGTGAACTCATCATTAGTAGCAAAATTTTACAACGTTCCAGAAAAGCATGTAGTAGTAGGAAATGGTGCTGCAGAATTGATTAAGTCTTTGATGGAAAAAAATGGCGGAAAATATGGGATTATTGCACCAACTTTTGAGGAATATCCAAATCGCTTAACGAAAGACCAAATTGTTAAATATTACCCTAAAGATAAAAATTTCCAATATACTGCAAATGATATCATGGCTTTTTATTCAGAAAATCCAATTGATTATTTAGTTTTAATCAATCCAGATAATCCTACTGGGAATTATATTCCGAAATCAGATGTCATCACACTACTAGAGTGGGCAAAGGCACATGAAATAACTATAATATTGGATGAATCGTTTAATGATTTTGTCGATTTTGAAGAGGTACCATCTTTAATTGATCGAGAAATTTTGATGCAACATCCTAATTTAATTATTATAAAAAGTATCTCCAAATCATTTGGCGTTCCAGGTGTACGTTTAGGTTTCTTGATGACGAGTGATGAATCATTAATCAGCTATATTAAATCAGATGTTTCTATTTGGAATATCAACTCATTTGGAGAGTTCTTCTTACAAATTTTTGAAAAATATAAAAAAGACTATCTATCAGCATTAGATTTATTTTATAAGATCCGTAAAGATTTTCATTCTGCAATGGCTGAAGTATCAGATTTTGAAGTAATTGATTCACAAGCTAACTATTTTACTTGCCGTCTTACAGGTAAAGTAAGTGCTCGAGAATTGGCTACAATTCTATTAGATAAAGACAAAATCTTTATCAAGGACTTATCTGGAAAAGATGGTTTTGAGGGAGAATACGTAAGAATTGCAGTGAAGAAAAGTGATGAAAATAAAAAAATTGTTGAAGCTTTAAAACGGATATTGAATTACTAGAAAGTAGATCTATAAAGGAGAACTGAAATCATGGTTTTATTGTTACCTATGCAAACTAGCTATTTGAATACTAGTGGACATATTTACGACTCAGAATTCATCAATTTAGTCCAACTCTCAGAGGGAAGTGTTAAATTTGATGAACGAACTTTATTTTTAAATCAAGAAGAGAAGGATTTTTTGAATGGTCAAAAAATTGTTGAGATCTCTGATTCTATTGTTGTTTTTAAAAACAAAGAGAAATGGGGATTAATCGCTAATCTACCAAAAGAGGAGTACATCAAAGGCAACGTTAAAAGTCATGAATTAGTTCTTCCTTCAACGGTTCAAGGAATGCTCAGTAATTTTCACGGTTATAACGGTGAAGCAGCTCCCGTTTTATTAGGACATGAAAGTTTAATTGATTTGGAGAGTTTTGTTAAAGTAAATGAACCAGATAAACGGCATGCTATTAACGATTATGAATTGTTTATTTATCAGGGAGAAAAGGCTGCAAAACTTCTTTCACAGTATCAGGATTTGGACCAGTTGTTTATTGGTGATGGGCATCATAGATTGTATACAACCTCCTTGTCAAACTTTAAACAAACTGTTTTTGCTTGTGTCATGAGTTTTGATTACTTAGATATCTTACCAATTCATCGTTTGTTGAAAGAGGTATCCGATGAAATGTATTTACATGCCTTAAATTTTTTAAGTAAGAAATTTGAATTAAAAAAAGTAGCGGCTGATTCAGTTTTGCCTAAAGGGCATGTTAGAATGTCAAGAGGGCGTGATCATTATTTGATTCGTTTAATTGATTTAGCATCAGATGCTTTTTGGAATAATGATATTTATCGATTAAACACTCAAATCATTTCCCAAGCTTTTCGTAGTTTTGACCAAGCAGAGATTCAATATATATCAGAAGAAATGCTAAAAAATTCCAAATCATTTTCTGAACAAGATGTTATACTTGAAACGCACGCACTTTCTAAAAAAGAATTTATTGAAGCTGCTAAAAATGATACAGTTTTACCACCAAAATCGACTTGGGTTTATCCAAAGTTTCCTTCTTTTTTACTTATGAACAAATATCAATAATCTTGGAGGTAAAATAATGAAAATTTGTATTGTTGGCTTTGGAAATATTGGAAGTGCACTAGCTGGGATGCTTTCTTTAGGAGGTCATGATGTTCGCGTATTTACTTCTGTCCATTTAGGGCAGGATCACCCGTTTACGTTAAATAAAATGGGTTCAACGAAAGAAATGAGTACGACAATTAATTTAGTTACGAATGATTTAGAAGTTGCCGTTAAAGATGTGGACATGATTATCGTTACTTATCCATCTTTTATGTTGGAGTCATTTGTTAAAAATGTTTCAGTTTTTCTAACAAAACCAATTCTTTTTGGTGTTGTTCCAGGAAGCGGTGGAGCTGAGTATATAACTAAACAAGTATTTACACAAAAACATGTGATTTTTGGTTTAGATAGGGTTCCTTATATTGCTCGATTAATTGAAAAAAATCATTCGGTCGAGTTTTCCAAAAAAGAGTCTGTTAATGTGGCTGTAATCCCTAAAAAAGAAACAGTTACTGTCGCAAAAACTTTAGAAGACCTTTTACAATTACCCGTTTATCCGTTGAAAAATTATTTAGAGGTTTCGTTGACGCCCTCTAATGCCATTTTACATACTTCTAGAATATATAGCATGTTTAAAGAATATCATTCAAACATCACTTATTCCAAGGTTCCCTATTTCTATAGAGATTGGACATTGGACTCTTCTGACAGTTTGATTGCTTTAGATAAAGAGTTAAGAACAATTATCTTGGCTATGCCCGAATTAGAATTATCGACTATCAAGACTATTCGTGAACATTATGAGGCACCGACTGTTGAGACAATGACCAATAAAATAAAAAGCATTTCAGCTTTTAAGAATATTTTGTCCCCAATGAAAAAAGTTTCAGATCAGACATTTGTCCCGGATTTTACATCTAGGTATTTTACAGAAGACCTTCCGTTTGGTTTATTAATCATTAAAGGGTTTGGTCTGATAACGGGAACTGCTACTCCAGAGGCGGATAAAATTATTTTATGGAGTCAAAAATGGCTTAATAAGGAATATCTGACTGAGCAAGGGGCACCAGGACCAGATTTTTTAGCTTCAGGTGTTCCTCAAGCTTATGGCATTAACACATTGGAAGAGACGTATCATTTTTATAAATCTTGATAATCAAATATTAATACTTATAAGAATTAGAATTCTTTGAGTAAGTGAATGGGAATGGAAGTGTGATTATGAGCAAGATACTTATTACAGGCGGTGCTGGATTCATTGGATCTACACTAGCTAATTATTACAGTGAAAACCATAACGTTCTTGTTGTGGATGACTTATCCATGGGAAATCAACAAAATTTGGCCAATTCTGAAAATATTGAATTTGTCAAAGGAAGTGTTACTGATAAACAGTTAATGCAAAAAATCCTTATAGACAATCAGTTTGATTATATTTTCCATTTAGCTGCAATTGCAAGTGTTGCGGATTCAGTAGAAAGACCATTAGAAACCCATGATGTTAATTTTGATAGCGTTCTACAATTATTAGAATTGGTAAGAAAATATCAAAAAGAACTAAAACGTTTGGTCTTCTCTTCATCTGCAGCAGTATATGGAGATGAACCAACCTTACCGAAACAAGAAGAATCCATTATTAGACCACTAACGCCCTATGCAATAGATAAATTTGCTGCAGAAAAATATGTGGTGGATTACTATCATTTGTACAATGTTCCGACAAGTGCGGTACGTTTCTTTAATGTTTATGGACCAAAGCAAAATCCTGAATCACCGTATTCGGGTGTTATATCGATTATGATGGATCGTTACAAGAAACTATTAAATAAAGAAAAATCGACATTCACCATGTTTGGCGATGGAACACAATCAAGAGATTTTGTTTTTATCGAAGATGTCGTTCAAGCACTAAACCTTGTTGCCACTTCACAAGATACATTAGGAGAAGTGTACAATATTGGGACTGGTGAAGCAATTGGGTTGAATGAATTAGTTTCTACTATAGATAGCTTTTTAGAAGTGAATTTACCGATTCAGTACGAAGACGAGCGTTCTGGTGATATCAAGCATTCTCTTGCCAATATTTCTAAAGTGAAAGCTGTTGGTTATCAACCAAATTACAATATTAAGTCTGGACTTGAAAAATACGTTTCTTATGAACTTAGTAACATCGATAAATAGGTTTTTGAAAGGTAAGTCTGATTAATCCAATAGACTATCGAAACGAGGGTGAGACAAAAGCGTTTATTTCCGAAGGAGTTGCTTTTGCTCCCACCGTTTATTCGGATTCCTTGAGGCTGAGATGTGACTCGTAGAGTTATGTCTCAGCCTCGTTTTTTGAACAAATAAAATCCTTTTAATTGTTTGATACTCGTTGTTAGGAATGATACAATGATTTCGATTGGAGGGAGAACTGTGACAAAAATAATCGCCCACCGCGGAAGTAAAGGGACCCATCCGGAGAATACCTTAGCCGCATTTAAAGAAGCTATTCGTGTTGGTTCCGATGGAATCGAGTTAGATGTTCAGTTATCAAAAGATAATCAGCTGATTGTGATACATGATGAAACGATCGATCGTACTACCGATAGTCATGGAGAAGTTGGCAGTCTAACATTAGCAGAATTAAAGCAATTAGATGCCGGTAGCTGGTTTGAAAAAAATCCAATGGTTCAAGAAATTCCTACTTTAGAAGAAGTGGTCATGTTACTTAAAAAAGAGAACTTTCAAGGAATATTGAATATTGAAATAAAAACAGACAAAATTCATTATAAAGGAATCGAACAGATTATTGTTCAGCTCATGAAGTCGCAGCCTTGGCCTTTTGAATATATGTATTCAAGTTTTTATTTTGAAAGTTTGGAGAAAATCTGGGAAATAGAAAAAAATAAAACTATTGCTTCAGTATTTTATATGTCAAAAGAAGATGAGAAACGAGCGCTTCAATCAGAATTTATTGAAGGGATTCATCCTAAAATCGATTGGGTGTTGGAGCATGTAGAGGATTTAGCGGAATTTCCCAAAGCAATTCGTCCTTGGACTGTCAATGAGGAAGAAAAGATGATACTTTGCTTTAGTCATCATTTGGCTGGAATTCATACAGACTATCCAGCTAAGGCATTGAAAATACGCGAATTGATACAAAATAAAGGATGAAAAGATTGAAAAAAGTATTAGTAATCGTGGGACCAACAGCAGTTGGCAAGACCTCTTTGAGTATTGAGTTAGCTAAAAAGTTGAATGGAGAAATCATTAGTGGAGATTCAATGCAAGTCTATAAAGATTTGGATATAGGCACAGCAAAAGTGACTGAAGAAGAACGTGCGGGCATAAGGCACTATTTGATAGATTGCCGAGACCTATCTGAGACTTATTCTGTAGCAGATTTTCAAAAAGAAGGACGTCAGGCAATCGACTCGATCACAGCAAAAGGGAAATTGCCAATTGTTGTGGGTGGAACAGGATTATATGTTCAAGCATTGCTTTATGACTTTGAATTAGGTGCCAAAGATGAATCAACTGAATTACGCGAGAAGTATGAGAAATTTGCTGAAACGCATGGAAACCAACGCTTATGGGCGTTATTACAAGAAAAAGATAATCAAGCAGCTGAAAGTATCCATTTCAATAACCGTAAAAAAGTGGTTCGGGCACTAGAAGTATTTGATAAAACAGGATTTAGTATTTTAACTCCTAAAGAAAAACCAAAAAAATTATATGATTATTTCTTGGTTGGATTAGAAACTGATCGAGCTGTACTTTATGATCGTATCAATATGCGTGTAGATATAATGATGACACAAGGTCTTTTAAAAGAAGCGGAACTACTTTATAAAAGGCAAACACAACAATCGATTCAAGGGATTGGATATAAAGAGTTCTTCCCTTATTTTGAAGGCAAAGAAACTTTAGATGAAGCAATTGAACAAGTAAAGCAAAATTCTAGAAGATACGCGAAAAGGCAATTGACCTGGTTTAGAAATCGCATGAATGCCAGCTGGTGGGATTTAGTACAAGCGCCTGAAACTCTTTTAACTTTAGAACAGGATATAGAGGATTGGCTGGAAACTTAGGAAGGACAAAAAATGGATAAAATAGCAGAAAAGGTTATCTTAGTCGGGGTAGAAACAGAGAGGAATTACACTCGATTTGAAGGTTCTATGAAAGAATTAAAAAACTTAACGAAGACTGCACAAGGAGAAGTTGTCTTTTCTTTAACCCAAAAGCGTCCTCGAGTAGATTCACAGACTGTGATTGGTAAGGGAAAAGTAGAAGAATTAGTTCAGTTAGTGGATGCTTATGAAGCAGATATCGTCATTTTCAACCATGAATTAACACCAAGACAAAATCAACTGATTGTTGAAGCTCTTGGTGTAAAAGTAATTGATCGAGTACAATTGATTTTAGATATTTTTGCGATGCGGGCACGCTCAAGGGAAGGGAAATTACAGGTTGAGCTGGCTCAGTTGAATTATTTGCTGCCTCGATTGGTTGGACAAGGTAAACAGTTATCTCGTTTAGGTGGGGGAATCGGAACTAGAGGTCCTGGAGAAACCAAGCTTGAATCAGACCGTCGTCATATTCGTGATAAGATTATCGCAATCAAGCGTGAGCTAAAGGAAGTGTCAGCTCATCGTGAGAGAAGCAGACAAAAACGTCAATCGTCAGATTTGTTTCAAATTGGTTTACTCGGCTACACGAACGCTGGAAAATCAACGATTTTAAATTTACTGACAACAGCTGGCACTTATTCAGAAGATCAATTATTTGCTACGCTTGATCCTTTAACTAAAAAATGGCAACTACCGCAAGGAATGATCGTAACGTTAACAGATACTGTAGGGTTTATTCAAGATTTACCGACACAGCTGATCGAAGCGTTTCAGTCAACTTTGGAAGAAAGCCGAGGTATGGACTTGTTGTTGCATGTGGTCGATGCAAGTGCAGAAGATCGTTTACAGCATGAACAAACAGTTGTCGACTTACTGAACGATCTAGATTTGGAGCAGATTCCGGTTTTAACAGTTTACAATAAAAGTGATCAAATCGATGAAGCTGATTTTGTCCCTACTCTGTTTCCTAATATTTTGGTTTCAGCTAAGAGTACACTTGGAAAAGAAGAACTAACAAAAGCTGTCAGAGAGAAAATGATGGAATTATTAGTTCCATATGAGCTTGATATTCCTTCAAACCAAGGACAGCAATTAAGTGAATTGAAACGTCATACCTTGCTTTTATCGGAAACCTTTGAAGAACTGGAAAATGTCTATCATGTTAAAGGGTTCGCTAAAAAGAACTCTAAGTGGACACGTGAATCAGATGAATAATAACAATATCAGTCGTTACAGTAGATGGAAATAAGATTATAATTTTTATATTATATAACTGAGTGAGAAAACCTTGTGTGTTTTTTTTCTCAGTTTTTTTATTTATTTCATGTAGTTATTTGACTTGTGTAATGATATACTAAATAAAAAATGAGAGGTTAGGGCGGTATTTAGAGTTGCAAAAATTTATTAAAAGTAATTATTTATTTTATGGTGGTTTGCTCGTTTTGGCAGTTTTATATCTTTCAAATTTTAACGTGGATATGAGCACAGATGACGGATGGTTTATGAATATTTCTCGAGAGTATAGCTTTGTTGGGTTTCTACAATGGCGTTATAATAATTGGTCGGCCCGTCTCTTTCCAGAAGTCATGCTCTATCTGATCTTTTTAGTTCCTTTATTTGTTCATCATCTAATCAGTGCCTGTGCCTGGTTATTATATAGTTATTCTTTAGTACGGATATTTGTAGGGACTGTTAGCCGCAAAAATTTTTTAGTCGCATTTTTATCACTTGGATTTATCAATGTCTGGGTTATGAAAGATTCGATTTTTTGGATCACTGGAGCGATTAATTATTTATGGCCACTAGCTTTAGGGCTGTTTGCGTTGATTCCTTATGCGGATCATTTTTTTAGAAACAAAAAAACGTCAGTTTGGTTATATTTGGTTCCTGCGCTTATTTTTTCATTTTCAAATGAGCAGTTGATTGCGTGTGTTATTGGTGTTGTCATAGTTTATCATGTTGCAATGCTGATCAAAAAGCGAAAAGAAAACTATTTCTTGTATATTCCAACTACATTTTT
The DNA here is from genome assembly GCF_000633635.1 of Enterococcus crotali. GTDB lineage: Bacteria > Bacillota > Bacilli > Lactobacillales > Enterococcaceae > Enterococcus_L > Enterococcus_L crotali. The sequence goes on from NZ_AYPQ01000005.1 coordinate 61,518, forward strand.
TGTTATTGGATTCACCTTTATGTTTTTAGCACCAGGAAACAAGATTAGAATGCAGCAGGAAATAGATATGTGGATGCCGGATTTTAATAAGTTATCGCCAATGGCAAGAGTATTAAGAGGAAGTTCATGGTTATTTGAAGGCTGGCAAACAAAATTATTGCTTCTGTTTATTGTTATTCTCGCCGTTTCTCTAGTTATTGGTTTTTCCAAACTATTGGCTAAAGTAGTAGCAGGATATACAGTATTTTTGTTTTTACTGCTCTATAATTTTCCCAATAGATTTACTAATTTTCGACTTATCAACGAAGGAAATTGGATCGATTCATTAAAAGCAGGCAACTTTTTAAGTGGGACAGTATTGAATGCTGTTTTGCCTTATATAGCGTGGGGATTGTTTTTTGGATTAGTTGCTGCCTTATCTATATCTGTTTCTAAACAAAAAATCTTTATTGGTCTAAGTTACAGCGCTGCCTTATTTTCTTCCATATTGATGTGGTTCTCACCGACAATGTATGCGTCTGGTGCTAGAGTGCTTATGTGTTCGTCCATTTTTCTGCTGGTTATTTTATTTATACTCTATCAGCAAGTTCAAGCAAGTGGAAGTCAAAACGAAAAAAAACGGTTGCTGTTTTATGGTTGTTTTATACCTGTGATCAATTTTATGTTTGTACTTTTTTTAAACTAAATATGAGAAGAACTATGTTTTCCACAAAGGTATCGTTAAAGATACCTTTTTTATTTAGCTATAAGTGATATAGAAATAACTTGATATAATAGCTTTTTACTGGATTATTTATTTTTATGTCAGAAAACCTAACATAAATCATTGACAAGAGAAAAAAGTATTGATATTCTATATCTAATCTATCTAGCTATGTAAGTTCGTTTCTCAGAAAAAAGATAAAAGTTGTCTGTGGTAAAAAATACACAAACGTATTTTCCTATTTTTCTGTCGAAATGGAATGAGCCTACTATGCGTTTAAATGAAGAGAGGAGGGGTGGAGATGAGAGAGAAGGAACTGAGAAGATCGATGTCTGTTTTCCCAATTGGTACAGTCATGAAATTGACCGACCTATCAGCACGTCAAATCCGATATTATGAAGAGCAGGATTTGATTCATCCGGAAAGAAGCGAAGGAAACCGGCGTATGTATTCACTAAATGACATTGATGTCTTGTTGGAAATCAAAGATTATTTGTCAGATGGTCTAAACATGGCGGGAATCAAACGCGTCTACGAAATGAAGCTGGAAGAACAAATGCATGCGCAAGAATCAAACAAACCGTTGACCGATGAAGACGTTCGGAAGATTTTATATGATGAACTTATTTCTCAAGGCGGACTTACTCAACAAAATCCATTCCAATCCAGAGGACCAAAATTGTAATTTGAGAGCCACATAAAAAATGAAGGACGTGAAGGATGCAATGACGAAAAAACAAAACACAGTAGAAGATATCAAACGAATAGCCGATGAAGAAAATGTTCGATTTTTACGTTTAATGTTTACTGACATTATGGGAACGATCAAGAATGTAGAAGTTCCAGTGAGCCAATTAGATAAAGTATTAAGTAACAAAATGATGTTTGATGGGTCTTCTATTGAAGGTTTTGTGAGAATCGAAGAAAGCGATATGTATTTATATCCAGACGTATCTACATGGATGATTTTTCCATGGGAGAGCACTCACGGGAAAGTTGCTCGTCTGATTTGTGATATTTATAATCCAGATGGAACGCCTTTTGCTGGAGATCCTCGTGGTAACTTAAAACGAGCACTAGCTGATATGGAAGCGTTAGGTTTTACTTCTTTCAATCTTGGACCTGAGCCGGAATTCTTCCTATTCAAATTGGATGAAGATGGTAAAATCACAACAGACCTAAATGATCGAGGCGGTTACTTTGATTTTGCACCAACCGATCTTGGAGAAAACTGCCGTCGGGATATCGTGCTTGAGTTGGAGAGTCTTGGCTTTGAGGTAGAAGCGTCTCATCATGAAGTAGCTCCCGGTCAACATGAAATCGACTTTAAATACGCAGATGTTATTGAAGCTTGTGATAATATCCAAACATTTAAATTAGTTGTTAAAACGATTGCTAGAAAACATGGATTGCACGCGACATTTATGCCTAAACCATTGTATGGTATTAGTGGATCAGGGATGCATTGTAATATGTCGCTATTCAAAGGAGACGAAAATGTCTTTTATGATGAAAAAGGTCCAATGCAGTTGAGCCAAACAGCCTATTATTTCCTTGGTGGTCTATTAAAACATGCTCGAGCGTATACAGCAGTTTGTAATCCAACCGTTAATTCATATAAACGTTTGGTTCCAGGTTACGAAGCACCCGTCTACGTGGCGTGGAGCGGACGCAACCGTTCGCCGTTGGTACGTGTTCCTGAATCACGAGGATTATCAACTCGTTTGGAATTACGTTCAGTGGACCCTTCTGCTAATCCGTACCTAACAATGGCTGTGCTTTTACAAGCTGGTTTAGATGGAATCAAAAATGAAATTGTTCCGCCAGAGGCAGTCGACCGTAATATTTATGTGATGAATGAAGAAGAACGAAAAGAAGCACAAATCCATGATTTACCTTCAACAATCCATAATGCGATCAAAGAATTGCGTAAAGATGATGTGATGATCGCGGCTTTAGGTGATCATATCTATGCAAACTTTGTTGAAGCTAAACGGATGGAATGGGCTGCTTTCCGTCAAACTGTTTCTGAATGGGAAAGAGAGCAATATTTAGAATTATATTAATTATTGTGTTTTACTGGGAATAAATTAGTTTTTCTGAAACAAACTGAATCGTTAAGATGAAAAAAATCCTATGAAATCAACATTTGAAAAAATGTGTTTCGTAGGATTTTTATTTATTTTTAAATAAATGATACTAAAAATTTTTTTCATGCGTTATAAGATTGACTCGTTTTTCTGTGGTGATAAACGCCCAATTGTCTGGCCTAATATATTTTGAGAGAGGTGAGAATACAAGGTTCTAAGAAATTAAAAATTTCGTTGAACTGTTCTGATAATGTGTGTTACACAGTGGATTGTCTGTCAATAGCAAAAATATAGTTCGGCCAGTGAGGAAGAAGTGTGTTATACTTCTAAGTGAGAATCATTATCAATTGGAAAGCGAAAGGGAGAGATAAATATGATCGTTCAAACTGTTACATTTAATGTAAAAAAAGAAGGCAAAGAAATATTTGAAGCTAAAACAAGTAAGGATGTTGCTTCTATGTTAGAATTTTCTGGGTGTTTATCGAGTGAGTGCTGGTTTTCAGAAGAAAAAGAAAGCTGTGAGTTTATGCTGGTTTCTAAATGGGAGAGTAAAAAAGATTTTCAAAACTGGTTGAAACGTCCAGAGCATTTACAAGAGCATCGAGAGGCACATAAAAATAAAGACACAAAACCATCATTTGTTTTAGAGAAAACTAGAAAAACTTATGAGATTCACGCGTAAAAAATATGCAGTTTGATTTTTTGATTCGTTCAAATTAGTGTGCATTTGATAAAAAAACAGGTATAGTAGAGTTCAAATGAACGCTAAGGAGAAACATCATGGAAGAGATACAAGTATGTTTAGCTATCCTTGAAAAAATCGAAAAACCAAAAAAGATGACTGAACTTCAATTTAAGTTGTATAAAGAAACTATTTTAGAGCAGATTCAAAAACTTCAGCAGCAAGGGTGGGATGAGGCCGCTCTTGTTGTATACATAAATCAGCTAAACGAATACAAAGATAACAGTATAGAAAGAGTGAGTGAAGAAACAAAGAACGTTTTCCAAGCTGTTTTTTTCATTGGTTCTGATATTTATACAAAAATGTTTATAAAAAGTCGGCTTTTAGATCAAGAAAAGGCAGTACTAGTGATCGATCATTTAGGCGGAGAATTAGATGAAAAGGGCGATTTATACTTTGCGCCATCAGAGTATCTATTTTGTCCTCAAATGCCGCCGGGAGCCCCATTTCTAGCAAGTTACTCAGAAACAGTACAACGTGCCTATCCAAATGGTTTGATCATAGCAAAGACAGATAAAAAACGAACAAAAACAGCTATCAAGAAAAAATATGCGACTGAAACAAAAATCCATCAATTCAGGAATCGATTAGATAAAAATAATATTGAATATATAGAAAATTATAAGCAAATCCATGGCTTAAAAAATGATGAAGCAGCAATCAAACTGATTCTCAGAAATAATTGGTTTTATGCGGATCCTCAATATCATAATCGGGCTTGCTTAGGTGTCGATATCTTGATGGATGACCTGTATAGAGCAACTAGAACACTTAGTAATCAAGGGCTTGTTAAGAAAATCAGAAAACGCGGTTTTTATCGCAAAATTCTATCTGGCGATTATCATAGTGAATTTATTTTAGATGAGCAAGGTCAACTGTTAAGTCAATGGAAAACGTCGAATGAATTTAGTGATTACTTAGAAAGTGCAATCGTAAATGGTGAATCTTTTAACTATGGCAAGCGACCTAGAGAGGATCGAGAGGGGACGCATCATAAATTAGACGGCAATCCGCCTAGATATTTTGATACAGACAAACGCAATGAACTAAAAAAAATTTGGCTTTCACCTACAGATCAATGGTTTTATCAGTTAGTGAGAAGGTTGTCGGAAAAAGGATTAAGATATAGAAAAAGAAGAAAGCCAAAGAAATAAAAATTAGATCAAAGGTTAAAAGGAACTGTTTAGTTTCCAACTTCCGGCTGATCTTTTTTTATTTTTCACAAAAAAGCATCGTTTTTCAAAGGAGAGAAAGAAAAATAATTAATAAGTTTGTGAAATTTTTTCACAAACTGTTTCAAATTTGACTAGCATCCGTTATAATGAAGAGGAATATGCGTGCAACTATTCTACTTTATATAGAAGGATGATGAATATTATAATGCGAAAAATGAAGACGATGGATGGAAATACAGCCGCTGCATACATTTCATATGCGTTTACTGAATTAGCCGCTATTTATCCAATTACACCAAGTTCAACAATGGCTGAACTAGTCGATCAATGGTCAGCTGAGGGCAAACAAAATATTTTTGGGCAACCTGTAAAAATCGTTGAAATGCAATCAGAAGCAGGTGCTGCGGGAGTTGTCCATGGCTCACTAAAAACTGGTGCATTAACTACTACATATACTGCTTCTCAAGGGCTATTATTGATGATTCCAAACATGTATAAAATTGCCGGAGAACTACTTCCGTCAGTATTTCATGTAGCCAGCCGTGCTGTGACAACCAATGCGTTGAATATTTTTGGTGACCACGGAGATGTGATGGCTGCGCGCCAGACTGGTTTTGCTATGCTTTGCGAAAGCAGTGTGCAAGAAGTGATGGATCTATCACCTGTCGCACATTTAGCTTCAATTGAATCAAGCGTTCCTTTTATCAACTTTTTTGATGGATTTCGGACAAGTCATGAAATTCAAAAAATTGAAGTATTGGATTATGAAGAACTAGCACCATTAGTAGATCACGAAAAATTAGATAGCTTCCGCAATAGAAGTATGAATCCAAACCATCCTTCTGTAAGTGGAACGAATCAAAATCCAGATATTCATTTCCAACAACGAGAAACGATCAATAGCTACTATGAACAAATTCCAGCTATTGTAAAAAAATATATGGATGAAATCAATTTGCTAAGAGGGACTCGCTATGATTTGGTTACATATTATGGTGCAGAAGACGCTGAAGAAGTGATCGTTTCAATGGGATCAGCGGCTCAAGCAATTGAACAAACGATTGATTATTTAACAAAACAAGGTAGAAAAGTCGGTTTTTTAAATATCCATTTATATCGTCCATTTCCGCTTGAAAACTTTTTAGAAAAAATGCCCAAAACAGTTAAAGCAATTGGCGTGATGGATCGTACGAAAGAACCGGGCGCTGGTGGTGAGCCGTTACTTTTAGATGTTCAAAGTGCAATGTACGAATCTGATTTGCGTCCAATGATCATTGGTGGACGTTATGGGTTAGGATCAAAAGATGTATTGCCAAATCAAATCGTCGCAATCTATGATGAATTGCTAAAAGATAAAAAAGCAGCAAAATCTCGCTTTACGATTGGGATCGTGGATGATGTGACCTATACTTCTCTTGAGTGTGGAGAAGCGTTGGATCTAACAAATCCCAAAACTTATCAAGCAAAATTTTGGGGCTTTGGTTCTGATGGCACAGTTGGAGCGAATAAATCAGCAATCAAGATCATTGGAGATCATACCGATAAATATGCTCAAGGCTTCTTTTACTATGATTCGAAAAAGTCGGGTGGGTTAACAGTCTCTCATTTACGTTTTGGTGAAACACCGATCCGCTCAACTTATTTGATCGAACATGCAGATTTTGTTGCTTGTCACACAGCGGCCTACTTAAACACCTATGATTTGGTTAAAGGCTTGAAAAAGGGCGGTACATTTTTACTTAATACGGTTTGGAATGATGAGCAACTAGAACGTTTCTTACCAAGTAAACTAAAACGTTATTTAGCTGAAAATGATATTCATTTTTATACGATCAATGCCGTTAAACTTGCCAGTGAAGTTGGTTTAGGCGGACGGATCAATACCGCGATGGAAACTGCCTTTTTCAAATTAGCGAATATCATGCCATTTGATGAAGTGTTGCCAATCTTAAAAGAGGAAGCTTTCAAAAGTTATGCTAGAAAATCGATGTCAGTGGTTGAAAAGAACGTTCAAGCAATTGATCGTACTGTCGAGCTTTTGCATAAAGTCGAAGTTCCAACTACTTGGAAGACAATTGAAATCAAACCCAAAGCGCGCCTTGCCAATGTGACAGACTATGTTCATGAAATCGTCGAACCAATCAACCGCCAAGAAGGAAATGATCTTGCCGTTAGCGCGTTTATCAAAAATGACATGACAGACGGTCGGATGCCGCTTGGAACTACTGCTGTGGAAAAACGAGGGATTGCAGTAGAAGTACCTGAATGGAATAGTGATCGTTGTACGATGTGTAATGAATGTGCGTTTGTTTGTCCGCATGCTGCGATTCGTCCATTTTTAGCTGATGATGAAGAAATGGAAGAAGCACCAGCAGGCTATATTGTAAGAGAAATGCGCGGAGCCGACGGACTAAAATACCGTATTCAAGTTTCTGTAGAAGATTGTACGGGTTGCGGTCTTTGTGTGGATGCGTGTCCTGCTAAAGGCAAAGCTTTAGTTATGAAACCTTATGAAGAACAAAAAGAACAAGCAATGAACTGGGCATTTTCTATGACCTTGAAACAAAAAGAAAATCCAGCTAAACCAAATACGGTTTTAGGTACACAATTTAACAAACCCCTACTAGAATTTTCAGGAGCCTGCTCTGGTTGTGGAGAAACACCTTATGTGAAATTATTGACTCAAATGTTTGGTGATCGCATGATGATTGCAAATGCTACTGGTTGTTCTTCCATCTGGGGTGGTGCAGCGCCGGTTGCACCTTACACAACTAATGACCAAGGTCAAGGACCTGCTTGGTCTAATTCGTTGCTAGAAGATAATGCTGAATTTGGTTATGGTATGCTTCTAGCTAGTCAAACACGTCGTGAACATTTAGCGATGAAGATGAGTGAAGCGATGAGTGTTGCTTCATCTGAATTAAAATTATTGATGGAAGACTGGATCGACCACATGCATACAGGGGAAGGCACACAGCAACGTGCAGCTAAACTAAAAGCTGCATTACTTGATGAAAAAATGAATCAGCCATTATTAGAAGCGGTTTATGCAGACAATGATTTATTTGTAAAAAATAGTCAGTGGATGATCGGTGGAGACGGTTGGGCCTATGATATCGGTTATGGCGGGATCGATCATGTTCTGGCCAGTGGTGCAGATGTCAATATGTTAGTGTTGGACAATGAGGTTTATTCTAATACTGGTGGCCAAACATCTAAAGCGACACCTGCTTCTGCCATTGCCAAATTTTCTGCAAGTGGGAAATATGTCTCTAAAAAAGATCTAGGGATGATGGCGATGACTTATGGTAATGTTTATGTGGCTCAAATCGCATCTGGTGCCAATCAAATGCAGACGATCAAAGCTTTTGAAGAAGCAGAACGTTTCCCAGGACCATCGATCATCATCGCATACACACCATGTATTACTCATGGATTGGCCGGTGGTATGAGCAAAACATTAGAAGAAGCGAAAGAAGCAGTTAATTCTGGTTACTGGTCATTGTATCGCTACAATCCAGAGTTGAAAGAAATAGGTAAAAATCCTATGACTTTAGATTACAAAAAACCGAATTTTGATGAGATGACTAACTTTATGCGCAAACAAGTTCGTTTTTCTTCATTAGAATCAACACAACCTGAATTTGCTGGTAAACTATTTGAAAAAACGGTGGATGATGCAAAAAATCGTTTTTATAATTATGCACGCATGGCAGGCCAAGAAGAAAAAATTCGAGCAAAATTAGAAAAAACAACAGACGAAGCAGTGGTTGAAAAAGCCCCCCGTGTGAAGAAAGAACGAATAGTTGATCCAGAGGCCGAAGCCAAAAGAGCGGCAAGAAGAGCTGAACGAGCAGCTAAACGCGAAAAGCCAGAATAGTAAATTTGCAAAGAGGATGGGATAGAAGTGTTTAATCCCGAGAAATAAGAAGGGATTGCTTATGCTCCCACTGTTTATCCAGATTCCACGTGAGTGGGATATGACTCGAAGAGTTATGTCCTACTCACGTTTCTTTTCTTATCTCACTCAGATTCTGACCAAACCTATTCTACTTTTTATTTTCATTTCCTAATTTTTTCTATCTTTCACTCGCCGTTCTGTAATCGAATAAAATATTATGGTATACTTATTAAGAAATCTTCAGAGAGAAGTGAGGTTTATTATGTCTTTTCAACTTAATCAGTTATTTGATTTGAATTATTGGCGGCAATTGATCTCATCCGATTTCTTGTCCCGTGATTATATTATCAATATTATAGATATTCTGGTCGTATGGTATCTTGTTTATAAATTGATTATGCTCATCAGAGGCACAAAGGCTGTCCAATTGCTAAAAGGGGTCGCTGTTTTCATTGTCATCCGAATATTGAGCGAGATCATTGGGTTACACACCTTGTCTTGGTTAATGAATCAGGTGATTATGTATGGTGTGATCGCAGCGGTCGTCATTTTCCAACCAGAAGTCCGGCGAGGGTTAGAACATCTTGGTAGAAGTTCCTTTTTCCGTACAACTAAGTCGGAACAGCAAGAAGATGAAAAAATGATTCTCGCCTTTGATAAAGCGATTCAATATATGTCTAAACGGAAAATCGGTGCTCTGATCACCGTGGAAAGAAATACTGGGTTGGATGAATATATCGAGACAGGAATTGCTTTAGATGCGGATATTTCAGGAGAACTGTTGATCAATATTTTTATTCCTAATACGCCACTGCATGATGGAGCTGTAATCGTGAAACAAGGAAAGATCGCTGTAGCAAGTGCCTATCTTCCTTTGTCAGAAAGCAACTTGATTCCAAAAGAATTCGGTACCCGACATAGAGCAGCGGTCGGAATTAGTGAAGTCAGTGACGCTGTAACGATCATTGTATCGGAAGAAACTGGGGATGTCAGTCTGACAGTAAGCAATGATCTGATTCCTAGGCTAACGCAGGAAGAATACCTGAAAATTCTTCGAGCAGAATTGGTACCCAAAGAAGATCGTAAGGATAAAAGGAACCTTTTACAGCACTTTATAGAAGGTGTTTCGAAAGGGGCGAAAAAGAAATGAAAAAGCCCTCTCAAAGTAATTGGGTTTCAGGATTACTAGCCTTGCTTTTTGCTGTATTGCTATTTTTCAATGCAAACTCTTCTGGAAACATGTCCAATCTGTCTGGTACAAACCAAGTTTATGACGAAATGCTTTATAATATTCCGGTTCAAGTAGAGTATGATCAAGCAAAGTATTTTGTTTCCGGTTATGAAGAAACAGTTAATGTTCATTTAAGTAGTGCCAATCGAATTCAGCTAAATTTAGAAGCAAATGAAGATACTAGAAATTTTCAAGTGGTTGCAGATTTGACTAAAACGCCGCTTGGTACGTCAGAAATTCAGTTAAGAGTTAAAGGATTGAGTACGGCTGTAACCGCTGAAATCGAACCTAAAACGATAACTGTGACCATCGAAAATAGAGTCACAAAAACATTTGACGTTGAGGCGCAATTACCGGAATCTATTGAGGCAGAAGGATATAAGGTCAAAAAAATTGATGTGAGTCCTAAAACCGTAAAAATTACAACGGGTGAAGAGACTGCTAAAGCAATTACACGTGTGATTGCACCACTGTCCAATGTCAAACAATCTGCGGATACGATTAAACAAGTTGTCAATGTTCAAGCGCTAGATGATAAAGGGCAAGTTTTAAGTATCGAAAATCCAGCGCCGCAAGTAAAAGTGGTGGTTGATTTAGTATTGCCTTCAAAAGAAGTTGGACTGACCATCAGCCCAACAGGATCACCGCCAGCGGAAATCGATCATTATACATTTGATCTTTCAACTCAAAAAGTTGAGATTAGAGGAACGAAATCAGTTTTGGATGCAATTGATTCAATAGAATTACCGATTGATGTAAGCAATATAAAGTCATCAACAAAACGTACTGTAAAAATTCCGACAAACACGGATTATATTGTTTCACCTGAGGAGATAGAAGTGACGATTAATCCAATTTTTGCAGGAACCAATACTAGTTTTTCTCAAACGAGTGGGCAAGGCGCAACAACGTCTGAATCGAGTCAAGTGTTGCCAAATCCTGAGCCTTCTAGTGAAAAAACGGCAAGTTCCTCAAGTACATCAAGTTCATCAAGCTCAGCTAGTAGTGAGAGTACGGTTGAAGATCAGATAGAAGAAAGCAGTTCAGTCCCTGCAAATTAAGTTGATTGACTAAGACGAACAGTTATTTCTTGTGAGTAACATGCAAGGAATAACTGTTGCAGTTTTGGTAAGTAGAAGGAGAGTTATAATGGGTAAATATTTTGGAACAGATGGTGTTAGAGGCATTGCCAATAAGGAGTTAACACCAGAATTAGCATTTAAATTGGGTCGCTTTGGCGGATATGTTTTAAGTCAACATGAAGATTCTACACGTCGTCCTCGAGTATTAGTAGGACGTGATACACGTATTTCTGGCCAATTATTGGAACAGGCGTTGATTTCAGGATTACTGTCTGTTGGGATCGAAGTTTTTCAGCTAGGTGTTATTTCAACGCCAGGAGTAGCTTATCTAACAAGACTGCAAAAAGCATCAGCTGGTGTAATGATTTCAGCTTCTCATAATCCAGCAGAGGATAACGGCATCAAATTCTTTGGCTCAGATGGTTTTAAATTAGTTGATGATCAAGAACTTGAGATCGAAGCGTTATTAGATGCAAAAGAAGATACATTACCTCGTCCTTCAGCTGAAGGCTTAGGTTCATTAGATGAGTTTCCAGAAGGGCTATTGAAATATTCACAGTTCTTGGTTCAAACGATTCCAGGAGATTTATCCGGTTTAACGGTCTGTATCGATGCGGCAAATGGTGCTACAGCAACGTCTGTTAATCGTTTGTTTGCAGATTTAGAGACAGATTTTTATACAATGGGGACTAGTCCAAATGGGTTGAATATCAATGATGGTGTAGGTTCTACCCATCCAGAGAAGTTAGCAGAGATGGTCGTTGAAAAAGGGGCCGATGTCGGTCTGGCTTTTGATGGAGACGGTGATCGTATTATTGCAGTCGATGAGTTAGGTAATATTGTTGACGGCGATAAGATCATGTTTATCTGTGCGAAATATCTTGCTGAAAAAAACCGTTTGAAAAAAGATACGATCGTAACTACAGTTATGAGTAATTTAGGTTTCCGCAAAGCTGTAGAAGCTGCGGGAATGAAAGATGTGATTACTCAAGTGGGTGACCGTTATGTTGTAGAAGAGATGCGTAAAAACGATTATAATTTTGGTGGAGAACAATCTGGCCATATGATTTTCTTAGATTATAATACCACTGGTGATGGCATGCTTTCAGGTATTCAACTATTGAATGTAATGAAACAAACTGGGAAAAAATTATCAGAATTAGCCTCTGAATTGACTGTTTATCCGCAAAAATTAGTAAACATTCGGGTGACAGACAAACATGGCGCAATGGATGTTCCTGCAATCAAAGAAGTAGTTGAATTGATGGAGACAGAAATGAATGGCGACGGTCGGATTTTAGTTCGTCCTTCTGGAACAGAACCATTATTGCGTGTAATGGCTGAAGCTCCAACACAAGAAAAAGTTGATTACTATGTAGATAAAATTGCTGATGTTGTAAAAGCTGAAATAGGCATAAACTAATAATAAAGATTTTTTGTAACCTGTGTACATAATGATGGCGCAGGTTATTTTTTTTTTTTATAAAAAACGAATGATTACTATATTATATAATGTAATGTTCGATAATTTCATTGACAGAATGGTGAGAAAAAGGTAATATGTTTGAGAATTGATAGGGAAAACGATGGATATTTGTCCTATTTTTTCATAAAATAACAAATTTATTGAACTGTTTAGAGAGGAGTAACAGGATGGGAAACTATTTAGTTTTACAAACTGATTTTGGGCTTGGCGATGGAGCAGTAAGCGCCATGTATGGCGTGGCACATATGGTAAGTGACAAGATCAGCATTGGCGATTTGACCCACGAAATTCCTCCCTATGATATTTGGGCTGCGTCTTATCGTTTGTATCAAACTGTAAAATATTGGCCGAAAGAAGCTGTTTTTGTATCGGTTGTCGATCCAGGAGTAGGTAGCGCTAGAAGAAGTATTGTTGCTAAGACAAGTTCAGGCCATTACATTATAACACCGGACAACGGTTCTTTGACGCATATTTTGCATTATCAAGGAATTGAAGAAATCCGCTCAATCGATGAGGTGACCAGTCGTTTACCACATTCGGAAGAAAGTCATACATTCCATGGTAGAGATATCTATGCCTATAATGGCGCTCGTTTAGCTAGTGGCGAAATTACTTTTGAAGAATTGGGGAGTATCGTTGCAATGGATTCAATTCAAACGTTGCCTTTAATTGAAGCAAAGCGGTATGGGCATATCTTAGAAGGGAGTATCGATGTTTTAGATATTCGTTTTGGCTCCTTGTGGACAAATATTCCCTTGGCTTTCATGAAAGAAGAAAAAATTGTTCATGATGATCAACTACAGGTAACGATCTATCATCAAGGAAAAAAAGTGTACCAAAATATTATGAAATTTGCTAAATCATTTGCAGATGTTAATATTGGGGAACCGTTAGTGTATGTTAATTCATTAGTCAATATTGGTGTGGCTGTCAATCAAGATTCGTTTTCTAAATTGTATCACATTGGAACAGGAACGGATTGGACGATCCAGTTAAGAAAGGCACCAAAGATCATTTTTGAATAGGAGTGGAAAGAATGAAAAAAGATTTTTCAGTTAAAACAATCGTAGCTATTGGTATCGGTTCAGCAGTATTTGTTATTTTAGGGCGCTTTGTCGTTATTCCGACAGGATTTCCTAATACCAATCTAGAAACAGCCTATCCATTTTTAGCCTTGATTTCAGTTATTTTTGGACCGATTGCTGGCGGCTTGATTGGCTTGATCGGTCATACGCTTAAAGATTTTACAACTTATGGCGGTGCCTGGTGGAGTTGGATCGTTTGCTCTGGGATTATCGGAGTAATTTATGGAATAGCAGGTAGAAAAATCGATCTTCAGCATGGCGAATTTAGTAAAAAAGACATTATTCATTTTAATATTTATCAAGTAATCGGTAATGCTGTAGTGTGGGGCTTGATTGCACCTACTTTAGATGTATTGATCTATAGTGAACCAGCTAGTAAAGTTTATACGCAAGGTGTAATTGCCGTTGTTCTAAACATTATTGCAGTGGGAATCATCGGGACGCTCTTGATGGCGGCGTATGCGGCAACACGCACCAAAAAAGGTAGTTTAACAAAAGATTGATTCTGTAGTAAAATGAGAGTATAAAATATAGTCTCATAAAATAAAAAATTAAGGGCGAGAAAAAGAGAGTGATATAACTCTAGGAGCTGTATCACTTTTCGTAGAGACTGGATAAAAGGGGAAAACAGTAGGATATCTTCTGTTCTAGCCACCAGCTTTTTCTTGCTCTTTTTTACATAGGGAAAAGGAGCGCATCAATGAAAAAACCACTGATAACTTTTGACAATGTTACGTTTCAGTACCATAGTCAGGCTGAACCTACGCTACATAATATTGATTTAACGATCTATGAAGGGGAAAAGATTTTGATTGTTGGTCCAAGCGGCAGTGGCAAGTCAACATTTGCCCAATGTATCAATGGTTTGATTCCTTATACTTATGAAGGAGAAATTACTGGACGTGTAAAAATTGGCGATAAAGATTTGATCGATACAAGTTTGTTTGAGTTATCTTTTGATGTCGGGACTGTTTTACAAGATACAGATGGTCAATTTATTGGTTTAACAGTCGGAGAAGATGTTGCATTTGCTTTAGAAAATGATGAAGTGCCTCAACGTAAAATGAAGGAAGAAGTTGATCATTGGACTAAAGTTGTTGGTGTGAATGATTTTTTACATCATCGTCCGCAGGATTTATCTGGCGGTCAAAAGCAGCGAGTATCTATGGCAGGCGTTTTGATCGATGAGGCACCCATTTTAGTATTTGATGAGCCGTTAGCTAATCTTGATCCTAATGCCGGAAAAGAAGCGATTGCAATGATCGATGAAATACACCAAAAGACAAAAACGACTATTTTGATTATTGAGCATCGCTTAGAAGATGTTTTGTATCGTTCGGTCGATCGTGTGATTGTTTTTAATGATGGACGAATTATTTCTGATTTACCTGCCGATGAATTATTAAAAACGAATATATTGACAGAGCAAGGTATTCGTGAACCTTTGTATATAACGGCGATGAAATATGCTGGCGTGGATTTAGGAACAGCTGCACATTTATCGGATATCGAAAAAGTTCAAGCGCCTAATCTGAAAGAACAAATGGAAAGCTGGATGAAAAAAAGAACACAGGTGCCAGAGTCAACAGTATTCCCACCATTACTGGAGTTAAAAGAGATTACCTATCAATATAAACGAAATGACCGCTATGTGTTAAAAGATATTTCTGTTTTGTTTAAAAGTGGAGAAATGCTTAGTATTGTAGGGGAAAACGGTGCGGGGAAATCGACATTAAGTAAAGCTATATGTGGATTTATTACACCACAGTCTGGTCAAATGTTATGGTCAGGAGAAGATTTTAGCCAGTTTTCTATCAAAGAACGTGCTGATAAAATCGGTTTTGTTATGCAAAATCCGAATCAAATGATTTCTAAGAAAATGATTTTTGAAGAAGTTGCGCTAGGCTTGACGTTGAAGGGGATTCCAGAAGAAGAAATCAAGGAGCGGGTCGAGAAGGTTTTGAAAATCTGCGGCTTGTATTCGTTTCGTCATTGGCCGATTTCAGCACTTAGCTTTGGGCAAAAAAAACGAGTGACGATTGCAGCAATTTTGGTGTTGGAACCTGAAATGATTATTTTGGATGAGCCCACTGCTGGGCAGGATTTCAAGCATTACACTGAAATGATGACATTTTTAGAGGATCTGAACAAAATGGGAATGACGATCGTAATGATCACTCACGATATGCATCTGATGCTGGAATACACAGACCGTGCATTTGTTTTATTTGATGGAGAGATCATTGCTGATACAACACCTGTCAACGTCTTGACTGACTCTGAATTAGTGAAAAAGGCATCACTAAAAGAAACCAGCTTATTTACTTTTGCGCAGCATTTAGGAATAGAGGATCCCTTTTTATTTACAGAAAATTTTATGACCTATGATCAGGAGGTACGCTTAAAATGAATGAACATCAAATGTTAGGTTATATCCCTGATGATACAGTTATCCATAGATTGAATGGGACGGCTAAATTAATCTTTTTGATTCTCCTGTCAGTTGCATGTATGACGACCTATGATACCCGTTTTTTGATCGGTATGACGGTATTTTCTTTGATTTTATTTAAATTATCGCATATTAAGTGGCATCAGATTTCTTTTGTTGTAAAATTTATTTTTGTGTTTTCATTGTTGAATATTCTTGCGGTCTATCTATTTGCACCAGAATATGGTGTTGAATTGTACCATTCAAGAACAGTAATCTGGGAAGGTATCGGTCGTTTTACACTTACGCAAGAGCAATTATTTTATGAATTAAATTTAGTTTTAAAATATTTTTGTACAATTCCGCTCGTTTTGATCTTTCTTTTAACAACGAATCCAAGTGAGTTTTCTTCTAGCTTAAATCGAATTGGCGTCAGTTATAAAATCAGTTATGCTGTAGCATTGGCGATTCGCTATATTCCAGATATTCAAGAGGATTTTGTAAATATTTCTCTTGCTCAACAAGCACGCGGCTTTGAAATGTCTAAAAAGGGTAAGCTGATGCAACGGTTGAAAGGAACTGCTCAAATTGTTTTTCCCTTGATTCTCTCTAGCTTGGACCGCATCGAAACAATCAGCACCGCTATGGAGTTGCGACGTTTTGGTGAAAAGAAGAAAAGGACTTGGTATGCACAACAGCCGTTTCATCGTTCTGATTTTTTTGTTATGGCTTTAGCTATTTTGCTAACAACTGTGAGTTTTGCGCTGTTTAAAGTCAATGGTGGGCGATTTTATAACCCATTTAATTAATACTTTTTAAGGGATTTGGGATATAACTCATAGAGTTGTATCCTATTTTTTTTGCACCGATTTAAGACTAGACCAATTTTAATTTTCATAAAGGTGTTGACAGTTATATTTTGTTTGTTGTATTATTAATGCAGTTTCTATTTGAAAACAAAGAAAGGATTGCGTATATACCAATAATGGAAAAGCGCCAGGCCTGAGTATTCAGGTGACGAGGAAAGAGCTTATCGAAAGATTCGGCGGATAGCTCTAGGGACTGCACTCTATAAGCTGGAAAGAAAAAATAATTGCGAAATTATAACAAAAAGCCAGCTATGCGGAATAGAAACGGATGACGAAAATTAAGAAAATTGAATAGGCGTACGCTAGATAATATACAGGAATTTTAACAGGAAAACTGGACTATCTATTTGGGGTATAGCCAGTTCAATTTTTTTAATCAATGAGCTAAAACAATTTAAGAAAGTAGGAAATCAATCGTATGTGTGGAATTGTAGGAATAGTTGGAAAAGAAAATGCAACGGATATTTTGGTACAAGGGTTGGAAAAATTAGAATATAGAGGATATGATTCAGCAGGAATCTTTGTAACAGGAAAAGACAAGCAAGATTATCTAGTGAAATCTATTGGACGAATCAGTAATCTTCAAACTAAGATCACTCCAGAAGTTCAAGGAACTGTGGGGATCGGGCACACACGTTGGGCAACACATGGTAAACCAAGTGAAAGAAACGCACATCCTCATACATCAAATAATCACCAATTTATTTTAGTTCACAATGGTGTAATCGAAAATTTTGAAGAGATAAAACAGGAGTTTCTTCAAAATCAGCGATTTGATGGCGAAACTGATACGGAGATTGCCGTTTACTTGATCGAGCATTTTTCAAAGATGGCAATGACAACGAAAGAGGCCTTCAAAAAAGCGTTAACTGTGATTAAAGGATCGTATGCATTTGCGTTGATCGATAAAAATGACCCGGATACGATTTATGTGGCAAAAAATAAAAGCCCTTTGCTGATCGGACTTGGTGATGATTTTAATGTGATTTGTAGTGATGCGATGGCAATGTTGAGCGAGACAAATCATTTTGTCGAAATAGCGGATGGCGAAATGGTCATCGTTAAGGCTGAAAAAATCGAAATCGAAGATGAAAAAGGGAATATGGTGTACCGTGAGTCTTATGAGGCACAATTAGATTTAAGTGATATTGAAAAAGGGACATACCCTTATTATATGTTAAAAGAAATTGATGATCAGCCTGCGGTTATGCGTCGAATTATTCAGGAATACACAAATTCAATCGGCAAAACTGTGATTGATCCTGAAATCATCGGAAAAATGACAACTAGCGATCGTATATATATTGTCGCTTGTGGAACTAGCTATAACGCTGGTTGGGTTGGCAAGGCGATTCTAGAGAAGATGACTAATATTCCAGTTGAAGTTCACCTTTCTAGCGAATTTGGCTACAATATGCCTTTATTATCAGAAAAACCATTTTTCATTTTCTTGAGTCAAAGTGGTGAGACTGCAGACAGCCGTCAAGTTCTAGTACAGACGAATGATCTTCATTTTCCTTCATTGACACTGACCAACATGGCCGGCTCTACTTTATCCAGAGAAGCAGATTACACATTATTGCTTCATGCGGGTCCAGAGATTGCTGTAGCTTCTACAAAAGCCTATACAGCACAAATCGCTGTTTTAGCAGTTCTTGCTAAAGCCGTAGGCGATCATAAAGGGCTTGCTGCTTCAAAAGAATTCGATATTGCTCATGAGTTAAGTGTGATTGCGGCTGTCATGGAAACGATCATTGATGAAAAAATGGTTATTAGCCAGTTAGTAGAAGAGTATTTATCAGATACGAGAAATGCATTTTATATTGGTCGAGGCGTGGATTATTATGTTTCGATGGAGGCATCGCTGAAGTTAAAAGAAATTTCATATATTCAAGCAGAGGGATTTGCTGCAGGAGAACTTAAACACGGCACAATCGCTTTAGTAGAAGAGGGGACACCCGTTTTCGGTGTAATCACAGATGAAAAAACGGCCGCACATACTCGTGGTAATTTAAAAGAAGTTGAAAGTCGAGGTGCCCATAACCTTGTGATTGCCTTAGCATCATTGGCGAAAGAAACGGATCAATTGATCATACCAGATGTGCATCCCTTACTAACGCCTTTAGTCAGCATTATCCCAACACAATTGATTGCCTATTTTGCAACATTGCAAAGAGGTTATGATGTGGATAAACCACGAAATTTGGCTAAAAGTGTAACTGTGGAATAAAAAAAAGCTGGATCAATCTGTCCAACTTCTATAAATAAAAAGGACCTCACAAAATTTGGTTTAAATTTTTGTGAGGTCCTTTTTTTATGTTTTTCGATTTTTAGAGGATGAAAGTTCCTTCATGATGTTCATTAATACATCACTTTGTCCTAAAAGACTTCAAGCTCTTATTTGTTATTGTAGTGGTATTTTGACATAGAAAGTTGTTCCAGTTTCTTTGTCACTGCTGACGGTCAATGAAAAATGATGACGATCAGCGATTTCTTTAGCAATTGCTAAACCAAGTCCCGTACCATCCACTTGTTCTTTTTTATGAGCCTGATGGAAGCGTTGAAAGATTTGGCTTTGCTCATTTGGAGAGATATAAGAACCAAAATTATGGATACTGATACTCATAGTAGCTGTTTTTATTTTAGTCTGAATAGTGATTGTTGCCTTAGGTGGGGAAAATTTAATCGCATTTTCAAGCAAAATAACAAAGAGCTGACGAATCCTACCATAATCTCCATTAATGATAACAGGCTGCTCCACTGAATTTTCAATTAGTAAATGTTGTTCTTTTTCTGCTGATTTTAGGCGGAGACTTCTTAAACTATCAGATAAAATATCAATGATCGACACAGGTTCCATCGTAATGATAAACTCGGGATTTTCTAGCTAGATAACTCGAGTAGATCATTGATTAAGCGTTCTAAAACAATCGATTCTGCTAAGAGCTGTTGATGATATTGTTCGATTTTTTCTGGCTGTTCGATCAAACCATCATTTAAAGATTCAAGAGAACCACGAATGACCGTTACAGGTGTTCGTAATTCATGAGAAATCGTGGATAAGAAATTTTTCTGGGCCTGTTCACGATTTTCCCGTTGGAATTTAGCTTCAGCCAGTCGATTTTTTAAAACGATCAGCTTTTCTCCAAGTTGTCCCATTTCATCATTTGTCGCAATAGTCAATGTTTCATCATAATTCTCTACAACAAGCTCTTCTGTGAAGGTACACATTTTATTGATAGGAGCGATGAATTTTTTGGATAATAGAATAGATAGGAAAAGACCGATGATCCAGGCAATCAAAATACTAATGAAAAGAAGCAAATAGCCTTGCTTTTCTTCTTTATGAACACTGGATATAGCAGAGTGAAGCAAGACAACAGCTAAAACTTCACCATTGTTGTCTTTAATGGGTGTTCCTACTGTAACAGTCGGTTCTCCAATAAAATTACTAAAAGCGTTACTAGTCGTTGTTTTACCTGCATAGACTTTTTTTATAACTTTTATAGCATCTGTCGGTAGCTCATTGTATTCTTTTGTATGCATGCCATGCCGACGGTGATCGTATCAGCATTTTCATCAACGATCCAAATATCGTCCATTGCTAGTTGATCCATAAAGCTGAGAAAAGAAGAATAGCCCATCCCCATCTTCATTGAAGAGCTGGAACCCATCATACCATGCCTAGAAGAACTACTATTTTCAGTTTCAGCATCGTTTGACTCAATAAAATACTCAGTGAGCGTATCTGCGATAACCGTTGCACGTCGACTCATTTCCTCTGTGTGGATAGTGACCGTTTGCTTGGAAAATAAGAATCCAAAAGCGACACCGATCACAAGTGAGAAAAGTAGTAAAGTAAGTGAAAAGTACAGAATAAGTTTTCTAGTCAATTTATTTTTCATTTTTACCCTCGAATTTGTAGCCTTGTCCCCAAACAGTCGCAATTTCCCAGTTTGGGTGATCGACTTCATCTAATTTTGCCCGTAGTCGCTTGATATGAGTATCAACAGTTCTAGCATCGCCATAATAGTCAATTCCCCATAAACTATCCAACAAATTATCTCTAGAAAAAACTTTTTCCTGGTTGGATAAAAGGAGCCACAGAATTTCCAACTCTCGTTTTGTTAACCAAATATCTTGTTGGGCGATCGTTACTTTTTTTTCATCTAAATAAACGATCAAATTATCGTATGTCAGCTGTTCCATGGTATGTTGGTTTTCTTCAGTTCGTTCAATACGTCTTAAAATTGCTCGTATACGGGCCATGACTTCACTTGGAGAGAATGGTTTAACAATGTAATCATCTGCGCCTATATCTAAGCCCATGATCCGATGGAAGTCTTCTCCTTTAGCGGTGATCATGATGATCGGCACGTTTGATGATTCACGTATTGTTTTACAAACATCGAATCCATCAAGTTTTGGCAGCATAACATCAAGTAAAATAAGCTCGATTGAGTGACTAAAAAAAGCCTCTAATGCTGCTTGCCCATCGGAAGCTATGATCGGATGAAATCCTTCTTTGATAACGTACTCTTTTAAAACCTCTGTAATTTGTAAATGATCATCGACGATCAAAATATTTTTCATAAAATTATCCTCCTACCTCCCTTTTATTATAGTCAAAAAATGTCTGTTTAGGAAATTTATTTTCGACACATATTTGTCACAATTGTTTATTAAACTAAAGAAAAGTTAGGAGGAATCACAAAATGAAAAAGAAATTGATCAGCGGGTTATTTGTCGTATTATTCATAGGAAATATTGGTTTTTTCACAGTAAGTGAAGCGATTGAAAATCAGGAGAATGACCTGATGAACCTGTTGAAATGGGTCGAGGATATAAGCACCATAGAGCAGGCATGAATGAAAAACGAAGCGAATCAAAGCAGAATGAAGGGGCGGTTGAATCAATGCCAGAAGAAGCAGAGGTTCAAAAAAAATGGCAAGAATCAAATGGTCATCGTCGTAGTGTAGGAGAAAATAGCTATCGAAATCATATGGATAACACAAATCGAAGACATAAGGACAGAATGACTGACTCTTGTTGGTAAGACAAAAAAAATATTCCCCCATCGGGAAGATGGAGGGAACACAAATCAAATTACACACAACCATAAAATACCATACTTTCTCATAATTCTCAACAATTTCGATCGTTAGTTAAATATATGAGAATTTTTTTAGATGAAAAATAATTTTTGTTAAATATATTATATTTTTTGTCTGGAAATCGATAAATTTTTTATAAAAATAGAGAAGCTAAGACTACCGAATTATGGTCGGTTGGACGTAGCTTCTTTTCATTCAAGAGGACTTTTATAAGACTCGTACAGCGAAATCAGGAGTATAAGAAGCAACCGTTGCAACTTGGACAACATCCCCTGGAACAGGAGCATGAATATAAGAACCGTCTCCAAGTGAGATTCCTACATGGTGTGTACCACCATGACTGCCCCAAAAAACTAAATCCCCAGCCTGGGCTTCTGAAACTGAGATAGTTGCTCCAGCGCTTTCCTGATCTACAGTTGTTCGGCCTACAGGATGTCCAGCAGCAGCGAAGGCCGTTTGAACTAAACCAGAGCAATCGAAAGCATCCGGACCAGCAGCACCATAAACATAGGGTTTGCCTAATTGTGTTTTGGCAGCTGCTACAACAGCTGATCGAGTATCTGTTTTTTTGACTTGTTCTACTTTTTGTTTTTTTGCTAGAGCAATTTTTTCAGCTAAATCTGTTTCTTGTTTTGCAACATCAGACTGTTGTTTCACTAGGGACTGATTTTCTTCTTCTAATTGTTCTTGTTTTTGCATCAATTCTGTTAACTGTTCTTTTTTCTCAGCTATTGGATCCACTTTGACAGAGATAGCTGGAATATCTGTGATCTGGGATATTATTTGCTCATTTTTTAGACTTACTGAGTCAGAAATAGATCCCGCAGTTCTAATTTTTTCAAGTTGCTCAAGATCGGTCTTGATTATTTTCATCTGTTTTTCGATAGCAGAAGATCGAGTGTCGTTCATGTCTTTTTGATCAGAAAATTCTTGTTTTGTTTCCTTCAGCTGTGATAGTTGCTGTGAAGATTTTGTAATGATAGTTTCTTGATTTTTAGCGCTTTCTACAGGTGTGGCAAAAACTTGACCACTTAATAATAAGCTGGTTGAAAATGCTAAACAGCTCAGAAATAAATTTGTGATAATAATATTTTTTTTCAAAAAAACTCTCCTTAAGTGTAGGAATTCTCTTCCGTGGTTTATTGGATATATTTAAGACAAAGTAATTGGTACTAGTTGTTTTAAGACCAGTTATCATTTAAACACAACTGTTTCTCAAAGTCTGTAAAAGGTAGGTTAAATGTTCATTTCAAGGTTTACAAAAAAAGATCATTTATTTCAAATGAGCACATAACTGTAATACAAGTACACTTAGATTTCAATAACGTTTGTTTTTGAAATTCAATAGATGCTTTTAATAAGACATAACAAAATGCCAAAAATCAAAATCAAGCATCAATTCCCTTTTTTATTCACTATCTTTTTTCTTGATTATGATTTAAAATAGTTCATACGATGAATGTCTGAGGAGGGAGAAGCCATGAAAAAGGAAAAAGTGTTTGAAGTTACGCATCAATCCATTTTAGAAACAGCCAAAGAACTTTTTTTAACAAATGGATACCGGAATACGTCTACTCGTGATATTGCAAAAGCTGCAAATATTACACAGCCGGCATTATACTATCATTTTTCTAATAAAGAAGTTTTGTTTATCGAAATTAATAAGCAAATCGGTAGCCAGCTGAAAGATGCGATCGAGCAAATCCAACAAGAGCCAGATTCACTTGAAAATCAATTGATCAAATGTACGCATGCGTTGTTGAACGTTTACCATAGAGATATTTTTTCGTTTATCCATCAAAGTGCAGCTGAAATGGAACCAGAAAATAAACAACAGTTGTTTTATATATTGAATGATTATTACTTAAAGCCATTGCAAGCATTATTTGAATCAAGTCAAAATCCTTTAGGCAGTGGCGTTTCTTCACAAAGAGCAGCTCAGTTTTATCTTATGAGTTTGTCTTTATTATTTTCGACCATTCACCAGCTTTCTACAGAAAAAGAGCGTTCTGAGCAAATCTCAGAGCTGATGAATATGGTCTTACATGGTGTTTTAGCTTAAAGAATTAAGTGTTTTTATCACCTGATAAAAAAACGTTGTTTAATTCTTTTTTTTGTGGTACTATTTTTATCAAGCGATAAAAAAACGTGCATTTATTTTTTTAAGCATTTTTATCAACTGATAAAAAAGAGGTGGAATCAATGTTTTTAGGATTAGAAGAGATGAAGTTTTTTAAGCTTAGATACACGTTAGTGATTGGTGTGATTGTCTTGGTTGCCTATGTGGCATTTATGCTGTCGGGTCTAGCAAATGGTCTGGCTCAAGGTGTAAGACAAGGTGTTGACAAGTGGGATGCAACAAGCATTGTGCTGTCTGACGATGCTAATAAAAGTTTGAATGCGTCAAGTTTGGTGATGGCTGATTTAAATCAAGTTGAAGCAAAACAGAAAGAGCCGCTTGGACAATATGCTGGTGCATTAAACAAAGTCGGTCAAAATAAAGAGAGCGATAAAATCAATATTTCTCTTTTTGGTGTAACTGAGAATAGTTCAATTAGACCAGAGTTAACTGAGGGACGATACTTTAAAGCATCGGGAGAAATCATCATTCCGCAAAATTTAGTGGATAAAGGCATTAAATTAGGAGATTCGGTGAAGATCGGCAAGCTTGATAAAGAGCTGAAAGTGGTCGGGATCACAAAGCAAAACAGCTTTAGTATCGTACCGCTGATTTATACATCGATTGCTCAATGGCAAGAACTTAAGTTTGGTAAGATTATTGAAGGAGAACAAGCCCCAATCAATGGAATTGTCGTTCGATCTACTAAAACAGACCGCATAAAATTAACGGATCAAGATGATCACTTAGCAAAATATGGAATCGAAGCGTTTATTCAAAAATTACCTGGTTACAGTGAGCAAAATCTTACGCTAAATGCCATGATCTATTTCTTATTTGTGATCACAGCAGCGATTATAGGGATTTTTATTTACGTGATGACCTTACAAAAAACAAGTCTGTTTGGGGTAATGAAAGCTCAAGGGATATCGAACGGTTATATCATCAAATCAATCATAGCTCAAACCTTTATTTTAGGCGTAATCGGCGTTTTGATCGGCGTAGTCTTGACTTTATTGACGAACCTTGTGTTGCCATCTGCTATGCCGTTTGAATTAGATAACGTGAATTTATTGATTTACAGTCTAGTACTGATTGTTGTTGCTGTCTTAGGCGGTGTCTTCTCGATTCGTACAGTAACACATGTTGACCCAATGAAAGCAATAGGAGGGTAAGAAAATGACTGATATTTTATTGATGGATGATATTCGTAAGACTTTTGGTAAAGGTCATGGAGAAGTCGAAGCGTTAAAAGGAATCGATTTGAAAGTTAAAGCTGGGGAATTTGTTAGTATTATTGGTCCTTCTGGATCAGGAAAAAGTACCTTTTTAACAATCGCAGGCGGTCTCCAAACACCAACTTCTGGAAAAATTATGATCAATGGCAAAGATTTTACACACTTAAATGAGAAGAAACGTTCAAGGCTACGCTTTGAAGAAATTGGGTTTATTTTACAAGCCTCTAATTTAATTCCATTTTTAACAGTAGAAAAGCAATTTACTCTGGTAGATAAAATCGAAAAGAAAAAAACAGAAAGTCAACGTATCGATGATTTATTATCTTCTTTAGATATAGCTGACTTGCTGCATAAATTTCCAAGGGATTTATCCGGTGGTGAACGACAACGAGTAGCGATTGCGCGTGCGTTATTCAATGAACCAAGTTTGATTTTAGCTGATGAACCAACCGCAAGTTTAGATACAGAGCATGCCTATGAAGTGGTAAAAATCTTAGCAAAAGAAGCACATGAAAAACAAAAAGCAACCATTATGGTTACTCATGATCCTAGAATGATTGAGTGGAGTGACAATGTTTACCGTATTGAAGATGGTGAATTGACAAAAGCTTAGTCAAAAGAGAAGAAAGGAAATAAACAAAAAAGTTTATTTCCTTTCTTTTTAATTTTAAGTGTTATAAAAATCGATTTTAGGTTATGATGAGAGTGGGGAAAAGTAATGGGTTGATTCAGTGTTTATCTAAATAGTTGGAAAATAAATCAAAAGATTGAGTAGTAGAAAGTGAGGCAGTACAATGGATAATCGAGTAGAAGTAATGACTTTTTCACAACTGAAGAAACTTGTGGAAGAGCTGGAAGTAAATGACGCGATCAATGATCATACAAAAGTATTTATTGATACTGGATGGGATAGTGTTCAAGAAGTTGAACCAAATGCTTTGCATGTTGAAGAAGTTGTAGAATTCAAAGTACAAGATGAGTTGACAAAAGAATTCTATGTAGGCTATACATTGCTAGAAAAGGCAGAACGAATGAAGGCTGAAGGGCAAACTGAAGCAGCGGTCATTATTAGAAATTTATATTAAAATTACTATAATGTATTTTAAGTAGCGATGTTTCCTTTTTAAAGTGTACACACTATTTCTTTTTTGATATCATTTATATAAATAAATGTTTATCAAGAGAAGTAATCATTAGGAAGGTGGTGTTTCTTTTGACAAATAAAATTCCATTTCCAAAGAACTATGAACGATTTATTGAGTTGGGGCAAGAAGCGCAGAAACAGAATAATCTGATTGAAGCTGTAGGCTATTATGAACAGGCTTATGCGATTCGACAAAATTTTCCTCTGAATGTGGTGCTAGTAAATACGTATTTAGAAACAGGAGAAAATGAGCAAGCACTATCTTTAGCTTCAGAAATGAAAGAAAAATATTTTGCTTACTTAGATTATTTGGAACTTTATATACAAGTCTTGATCCAAAATCATCTATTTATCCAAGCACATAGCATTATTAATGAACGAATTTTGATGGAGCAAAGTGGAGAAATGAGAAAATTGATTTCTTTGAAGAAAAAAATCCGTCATATTGAACTGATGTATCAGCAATTCGAAGTTGGGAAAATAAAGGAACTAAAAGAGGAATTAAATCATTTAAATCGGCATAATTACTATGAACAATTAGCAATAGTAAAAAAAGCTGGCCAGTTGCCGCAAGATGAATTTATTGTGATTGGGAAAAATATTTTGCTGGATGAGCAGGTACATAATTTGGTTCGGTCATGGATCCTTGAAGAATTTGTTAGTCTCCACGTCAAAGAAGAAGTTGAGTTTTTGTGGAGGAACAATAAAAAATATACGGTTGTTCCAGCAAGTGTAGGTGGGCCGTTGGATTGTGCTGCTTATCAAAGAATCCTCTTTTTTTTAGAAAAAGAATTGATCAATGATAATCCTATATTGTTGGTAGATATCATGGAAGAAATCCGGTTGCATTTTGCGTTGCTGTATCCTTTAGCAGATAAAATTATTGAAAATCCCAAGTTGTGGGCTGTGAGTTATATCATTTCGTATAATCATTCGATTGCACAAAAATATCAAGTGGATGAAGACAGTTTAGAGATTGAAAAAATCCAGCAACTTCAAAGTAAGATTCGTTTTGAACTGGAGATGATGGTTTTATAGAACTGAAAAGCAGTCAAGTTAAATGGAATCAATCTATTTATTTCTGAAACTATCTAATTCAAAAGCCTTACATTTTAGAAGCAAAGTAGAGCTCGGGACAAAACTAAAATCAGTTTTGTCCCGAGCTCTAAATCCGAATAAACGGTGGGATCAGATCCAACCTCATTGCGTATTAGCGAATCACTGGATTCTTCTTGAATTCATAAAAATTTAAAACAATATGATTGATAGGTGTGTAGCGATGAAGTTGTTTCTGCGCTTGCAGCCAATTATCCAGATTATATGTAAAATAGAGTGGTATAACTCAAAGCTTACCCCATTCTTTTTATATAAAGAGCCATTGCTTTTTATTTTTTAGACGTGAGATTCAGGAATAACAGCAGAAGAAATGAGAGAAGAAAATAGAGTAGAATACCTCCTTGAATAAAAGTGATGATCAAAAATAAGAACGGATAATCAATCGTCGTAAACTGATTAAAGTAACGACTAAAAAGGAATTCTGAGAGAGCTAAAAGGAGTGAAATAACTAATAGTCTCATGTGATGCTGACTCAATACTATCAACTACCTAACTAAAATATTTTCCAAAACATATAATAGCATAAAAAAATAATGGAATTTTATCAGTTTTTATATAAATTCGATAGATAAATGAGAATATGGAGGGAAAAGAGGCTTTGATATAACTCAGTAAGTCACATCAAAGCCTCTTGAAATCTGGGTAGACGTAGGGAACAAATCAACTCCTGAAGGTTTCTTTATCGGAGTTAAACACTATTGTTCAAACCTCAATCTTAAAATCGTCTGATTAATATAATGAATTATAACTACATCACTTTTGAATTATGCTATAATTCACTTGTAGTAGTGAGCTGGTGTAAAAAAAACGCGCCCTGAGGGAATCGAACCCCCGTCTCAAGAACCGGAATCTTACGTGATATCCACTACACTAAGGGCGCAAGCACGTTTACTAGTTTAGCTGATATTTTGATAAATTACAAGGGGGAGGACCAAAATAATGAAATTTGAACAACATTTATCACAACAACAAAAACAAGTCCAAAAACTTGCAATGACCCAACAGTTACAGCAGTCGATTCAAATCTTACAATACAATTCAGAAGAACTTTTCGCATACATAGAAGCAAAATCGTTGGAAAATCCTTTGATTGACGTTCAGGTCGAAACAAATTATAGCGATTTTTCAAGTTCAGGAAGTCGAACGTATACAAGTGAAGAAAACAATTACCTAAATCAGATTCCCGACAATCACACTTCACTTTTTGAGTACTTGATTGATCAAATTCATTTAAACTATCGCGATACCTATTTACGGACATTAGTCTTATTTCTAGTTGAATATATCGATTTAAATGGTTATTTGACGATTGATTTAGACGAAGCAACTGAAAAAACAGGTGCAAAATCCATCGAGATGCTGGATGCGCTGACATTGATTCAGCAATTAGATCCAGCTGGAGTTGGTGCAAGAGATTTGCGGGAATGCTTATTATTACAGATTGAACGAGATGATACAGCGCCAGAATTGGCCTATATTGTAATCGAAGAAGAATTTGATCATTTGGCTAATCGTAAATGGGGGTTGATTGCAAAAACATTCGATGTTGAATTATCGGAGATTCAAACGATCTTTGACTATATCCAAACCTTAACGCCCGCACCCGGTAGTATTTTTGAATCAACTTCGGGCTTGTATATCCGTCCAGATTTAACTTTGCGTATCAAAGAAAAGCAGTTAACCGTTCTTTCAAATAAAACAGGGACGCCAACCATTCAGTTTCAACAGGCGTATTTCAAACGGATGGAAGCAACTGATGACAAAGAAGTTCAAGCTTACATCAAAGAAAAGAAAAGTGAATTTGAGTGGCTTGAAAAAACAATTATTCAGCGTGGTGATACGATTTTAAGAGTAGGGACAGAAATCGTTCAACGCCAGCAAGAGTTCTTTTTTAATGAAGATAGACCACTAAAGCCAATGACTTTGAAAGAAATTGCGGAAGCATTGAGTATTCATGAATCAACCGTCAGTCGTACAGTCAATGGCAAATATTTAGAAACAGAATTTGGTGTTTTTGAACTACGCTCATTTTTCTCTCACGGCTTGGCCAATGACAACACTGGGGAAGAGACTTCAACAAGTAGCATCAAAAAACAACTGCAAGCTTTAGTTGATAAGGAAAATAAAGCAAAACCGCTCTCTGATCAGAAATTGGTTGATTTACTAAAAGAACAGGAAATCGAAATTTCCCGTCGTACTGTTACAAAGTATCGTGAGGCTTTGGGTATTCCATCGTCATCTAAACGAAAGAGGTATGATTGAATAAATAGTTAAGTATAGAAAAGGAGGCCGAGACAAAAGTGTTTAGCTCCGAGAACTAAGAGGGAATTTACGAAAATTGCTCTTCAAATTTTTGTGAATTCCAGCTTATTTCCGAAGGAGCTGCTTTTTTCTCGCCGTTTATTCGGTTTTAGAGTGCACACCAAAACTGATTTTTAGTTTTGTCCCATCCTCCTTTATTTTCTGATTGCCAGACTAAGTGTTCAGAAGGCAAGCCATCCTCGATCCCTTGCCAAACAGAAACAAAGTTATTTTTTTCTAATAAATGTTTTGATGCGCCATTTTTTGGATCGATAATAGCATAAACTGTCGCTTGAGATAATGTTTCGGACTGCGTTACTCGATCTAATAAAGCTGAAATCAATTGTGAAGCATGACCTTGGCCCCAGTGTTCCGGCAATAGCATATATCCAAGTTCAATTTTATTTTTATCGTCCCAAGACAATTTACCAAAACCAATATAAGTTTCTTCGTCAAAAATTTTGTAATAACCAGTTTGGTCAGTGTGAGTCATATTGTAAGCTAAAATTTTTTCAAAATTTTTAGTGGCTTCAACTTCGGACTCTGCCTTTTCAGTGATATAACGCATAACACGAATATCTTTAGTGAGCATAGAATAAAGCTGTTGGTCATTTTTTTGATAGAATTCAAAAGTTAAATTTTTATTAGACAATATATTTCACCTCTTAAAAAGTATGATTTCTCTTATTATATCTGTTTTTTACTAAAATAGAACAAAAAGCTATATCCTTTTACAATCTAAGGATATAGCTTTTTTGATAAGCCACCTGACGGATTCGAACCGTCGACCCCCACCTTACCATGGTGGTGCTCTACCAGCTGAGCTAAGGCGGCAATATGAACAATACAAATAACAGATTACCGTAGAAAGTCAGCTTTGTCAATCAATTTTTGTTTGCTATACAAGATCAAAAGAAATTGAAAGTGTTATATAATAAACGAACAATTTGATTTGATATCCAATTATTTTGTTGACATCAATTAGCGTATATTGTTAAACTGAAATAAAGGGGAGAGGATAGAAATGTTTATTGTTTGGGGTAGTTCAGGATTTGAGAGAGACCTAGGTGACACAGTGATCCAATGTGACTGTAGTCATTGTAACAACGAAGTGATCATGCAAGGAAGACAAATAGGGCGGAAATTTACGTTATTTTGGATTCCACTTTTTACCACATCATCTAGTCATTACTTGTTATGTCCAATTTGTGGATATGGCAAAGAATTATCTAAAGATGTCTTGGAGCAGTACTTAGTTAGCTCTGTAGAAACTATTACTGAGTAGAAAAATTTAAAAAAAGTTTGACAGGGAATTTATTTTCTAGTAATATACAACGTAACAACAAAAAGAATAACAGTCCGTTGAAGAGAAGAGTAAATTTGGACGTGCTTTATTAGAGAGTCTCGGTCGGTGAAAAGAGATAAGCGCATAAGAGTTGAAGATGGCCTCATGAGGACAAGCTGTTGATAGGTAAGCAGCTTCGGGAAGCACCCGTTATCAAAGCGACAAGTTATAAGACTTGGTCTAAGAAAAGTAATCATGAATTACTTTAAAACAAAGGTGGTACCGCGATTATTCGCCCTTTACTAGCATAAGCTGGTAGAGGGCTATTTTTATATTCATCACGAAATTAACGAAAGAAGAATTGAGCTTTCAACTAAATAAACAAAGCAATGAGATGGAAAGTACAGATGAAACGAGATCTAACAGAGAGCTTGGGTAGCTGAAAACAAGCGATAAACGAAATCTGGAAAATGGCCATTGAGCAGCGCTTCGAGTGAATGATTCATAAGACAGCGACGGATGCACCCGTTATAGTGCTAGAGTATAATCGATCTTTGATCAACGTACTTGACGAGGATACCTACGTGAGTAGGTATCAAATAGAGGTGGTAGCACGCAAAAGCGTCCTCAAATGTATAGATTTATACATTTGAGGACGCTTTTTTCTTTTTATAAATAACAAAATGGAGGGATGATACATGAAGAAAAGGTTTTTGAGTATAGCGTTGATTTTAATAGGGGTTGCTGTAATTACTGCTTGCGGTAAAAATGAAAAAACTGCATTAGATACAAAAAAAGAAGCAACAATAATCCGAGTCGGGACATCACCGGGACCATACAGTGAATTATTTTTAGATGCTGTTAAACCTATTTTGGAAAAAGAAGGCTATCAAATAAAAGAAACACAATTTACAGAATTGATCCAAGCAGATGTTGCATTGACAGAAGGTACAATTGATTTAAATGTCGACCAACATACCGCTTATCTAAATAATTTCAACGAGAATAAAGGCACTCAGTTAGTTGGAATCACAGCGATTCCAACGGTTCCAGCAGGATTATTTCCAGGAAAAAGAAGTACGTTAGATGAAGTAGAAAAAGGCGATAAAATAGGTATTCCAGATGACGCTTCAAATACTGCACGAGCCTTCAACCTTTTGCAAAAAGCTGGTTGGATCAAGTTGAAAGCAGGAATTGATCCAGTCAAAGCAACAAAGGAAGATATCGAGGATAATCCTAAAAATTTAGAATTAGTCCAAATGTCATCAGCCCAAATTCCTAGAAGTTTAGCTGACTTGGATTATGCAGTAATTCCGGGAAGTATCGTTTATAGTGCCAAACTTGATCCAAAAGATAGTTTACTTTCGGAAGATGTGTTAAAAAACTATGAGTTAGTCGCAACGGTTGATAAAAAAAATCAAGAAAGCGGTTGGGCAAAAGCTGTGGTGAACGCTTATCATTCAGACGAGTTTAAAAAATATTTGAAAGAACATAACCAGGGAAATTACTGGTTTATACCAAAAGAGTTACAGGAGGAGCAAAAATGATTGAATTAAAAAATATAGATGTCACCTTTTATCAGAAAAAACAACAAATTGATGCAGTAAAAAATGTTTCACTGAAGATTGAAAAAGAAGATGTCTTTGGCATCGTTGGGTATTCCGGCGCCGGAAAGAGCACTTTAGTTCGGGTAATCAACTTACTCCAACGGCCAACAGCTGGCGAAGTGATTATCAACAATAAAAATATTCTTGGTTTTTCTCCAAAAGAATTAAGAGCTCAGCGTAAGAAAATCGGAATGATTTTCCAACATTTCAATTTGATGAAAGAACGTACGATTTTCGCCAATGTTGATTTTTCACTAAAGTATTCTGGACTATCAAAAGAGCAACGGAAGGAAAAAATCGAACGGTTACTCGAACTAGTAGGACTTTCAGAAAAGAAAGATGCTTATCCTAGTCAATTATCTGGTGGGCAGAAACAGCGGGTAGCCATCGCCAGAGCACTAGCCAATGATCCAGAGATATTATTATGTGATGAAGCTACTAGCGCGCTGGACCCTAAAACAACAATTCAGATTTTAGACTTATTGAAGAAGTTAAATAAAGAGTTAGGTCTGACGATTGTTTTGATCACTCATGAGATGCAAGTTGTGAAAGAAATTTGTAACAAAGTCGCTGTGATGGAAGATGGACAAGTGATTGAAAAAAATGATATTGTATCGATTTTCAGTCAACCAAAAGAAGCCTTGACGAAGGACTTTATCCGAACAGCAACACATATCGATCAAGCGTTGGAAACAATTATTCAACATCCAAGTTTGACGAATTTGAGTGGAAATGAAGTGTTGGTAGAATTCTCTTATGTAGGGGAGCAAACAAGTGAACCACTGATTGCTCAGCTTTACAGCAAATATCATGTGGTGACAAATATTTTATATGGAAATGTAGAAATCCTGCAGCAAGTGCCAATCGGTAATTTGATCGTGATTCTTTCGGGAGAAGAAAATCAACGAGAAAAAGCCTTAGACTTTTTACAAACACAAGGTGTGAAAAT
This sequence comes from Enterococcus crotali, assembly GCF_000633635.1. Taxonomy (GTDB): domain Bacteria; phylum Bacillota; class Bacilli; order Lactobacillales; family Enterococcaceae; genus Enterococcus_L; species Enterococcus_L crotali. Next base: position 95,186 of record NZ_AYPQ01000005.1, read on the forward strand.
CAAAATACTGAAAAAAAGTGAAGTAAAAGAAAGTGTTATCCCGTTACATGTTGTCTAAAACACACAAGAAGGAGTGACAGAGATGCAGTCATTATTACAACAATATTTTCCAAATGTTTTACAACTAAAACAAGAATTTATCACGAGTACGATCGAAACTTTATATATGGTCTTTTGGACAGCAATTATTGCCGGGATTCTAGGAACATTACTTGGTGTCGTTCTAGTTGCAACAGGACCAGAGGGTATTTTGAAAAATAGTGTTCTTTATAATATTTTAGAAAAAATCATCAACGTTTGTAGATCCATCCCTTTTATCATCATGCTGGCATTGATTCAGCCGATCACTCGTTTTTTAACAGGAACAACGATTGGGACAACGGCTGCTTTAGTGCCGCTGGTGATAGGAGTGATTCCATTTTTTGCTCGTCAGATTGAAAATGCCTTGTTAGAAGTTGATCCAGGCGTAATTGAAGCGGCTGAATCGATGGGAACTAGTCCTTTTGGAATTATTTTTAGAGTATATCTAATTGAAGGATTACCAAGTATCATCCGAGTGTCATCCGTTACAATCATCAACTTAATTGGCTTAACTGCAATGGCCGGTGCAATAGGCGCAGGAGGCCTAGGAAATCTGGCAATCACCAGAGGCTATAATCGCTTCCAAACGGACGTAACCATTGTTGCAACGCTGATTATCTTAGTTCTAGTTTTTGCTAGTCAGTTTATAAGTAACACATTGATCAAGAAAACATCACATTAAAAACTATTCGAAATGAGGAAAATAAAATGAAAAAAACAATTAAAATTATCGGATTAGCCTTAACAATTGGATTTATATTAGCAGGATGTTCTGCTGGAAGTGCTAAAAGTGAAAAGAATGAAGTTGTAAAATTAGGAGTAGTAGGCGCGAACAATGAAGTATTAGAATCGGTAAAGGAACGTTTGAAAGAGGACGGAATCGACCTTCAGCTTGTTGAATTTTCTGATTATACACAACCAAATGCTGCCTTAGCAGAAAAAGAAATTGATTTGAATTCGTTCCAACACCAGATTTTCCTAGATAACTATAACCAAGAACATAAAACAGATTTAGTTTCTATTGGTAATACAGTCAGCGCACCATTAGGGATTTACTCTTCTAAAATCAAAGATATTAAGGAATTGAAAAACGGTGCAGAAATCGCGATTCCAAATGACGCAACAAATGGCGGACGTGCGTTGCTACTTCTGCAAAGTGCCGGACTGATCAAAGTAGATCCTGCTAAAAAGCAAACGCCAACTGTAAGTGACATTACAGAAAACAAGCTAGACTTAAAAATCACAGAATTAGACGCTTCCCAAACAGCTAGAGCACTTCAAGATATTGATGCTTCTGTAATCAATAGCGGGATGGCTGTAGATGCTGGTTTTATTCCAGCAAAAGATGCAATTTTCTTAGAGCCTGTAGATGAAACCTCTAAACCTTATGTGAACATCATTGTTGCTCGTAAAGAGGACGAGGAGAATAAAACCTACAATAAAGTAGTTGACACGTATCAACAAGAAGAAACGAAAAAAGTTATTGAAGAAACATCAAAAGGTTCCAGCGTTCCAGCTTGGGAAACATTTGGTAGAAAATAAGAGGAGGACGATCAGATGACCACAGTAACAAAACAATCAATTAAAGACGAAATTCAGCAAAATACAGATGAGGTGATCGCACTAAGACGTCATTTTCATCAATACCCAGAAGCTAGTTTAAAGGAATTTGAAACAATACAACGAATCAAAGAAGAACTGAATAAGCTGGAGATCCCTTTTGAAGAAGTAGGAGAAACAGGCCTACTTGGCACAATCAATGGAGGAAAACCTGGTAAAACAATCATTTTAAGAGCAGATATCGATGCCTTAGAATTAGAAGATGCAACCGGAAAAGAATACCAATCTAAAAATCCTGGATTAAATCATGCATGTGGTCATGATGGGCACGCAGCAGCCTTGTTAGGTGCTGCCAGAGTGTTAAAAAAACATCAAGATGATTTTGCTGGGACCATTAAATTAGCCTTTCAACCAGCAGAAGAAATCGGAGCTGGAGCTTGCCAGTTTGTCGATGGTGGTTTTGTAGAAAATATCGATCAAGTTTTTGGTATTCACTTAGATTCAAGTGTTCCTGTGGGGAAATTAGTAGCAACAAAAGGGGCTACTAATGCCTCATGCGATATTTTTAAAATTGAAGTTGAAGGATTGAGCAGTCATGTAGCACAACCGAATGTCGGTCGGGATGCTGTACTAGCGGCAGCAAGTATTGTTGTTGAATTGCAGAAAATAGCCGCGCGAGAAGTCAGTCCGTTAGATCCCGTTGTTGTTGGAATTGGCGTCCTTGATGCTGGAACCAGATATAACATTGTGGCGAATCATGCTACAATCGAAGGAACAGTCCGAGCATTCAGTCATGAAACACGAGCATTCGTCTTAAAACGTGTAGAAGAAATAGCAAATCAAATCGCTGAAGCACATCGAACCACAATTTCGTCATTCCATATCCATGATGCGGCAGGACCTTTGATCAATGATGACACGGCAACTGAATTAGCGCAGAAAGTAGCAGCTGAAATTGTTGGAAGTGACAATGTCGTGACGGACCATACTAAGAGTTTAGGCGCAGATGATTTTGCTGATTTTTTACTCAAAGCACCTGGGGTTTATGGACGAGTGGGAACTCGAAATTTAGATAACCCAGATACACAATATGGTCATCACCATGAAAAATTTGATATCGATGAAGCGGGTCTGGCGTTGGCTACAGAGTTTCATGTTCGATATGCTCTGACGTATTTGAATTCAATTGAATAGTTGTTTGTAAAAGTATAAGGATGGAAGAATTAATTGTCTTCCGTCTTTATGCTTTTTTATTTCCATTTGGTAAGTGGAGAAAGGTTCGTTATAATAAAAGAAAAAAAGGTAAGGAGTTGGAAAAATGGATTGTACATTTCAAACGGAAGATGGCCGGTTCAATTATCGTGTCGGTGCAATCATTATGAGTGACTTAGGTTTATTAGTAGTATCAAATTCAAAAGAACCTTACTTTTATTCAGTCGGCGGCCGAGTGAAGATGCATGAAACATTAGAAGATGCTATTGAAAGAGAGGTCATGGAAGAAACCGCTAATAAAATTGAAAAGAAAACATTAGGTTTTATTCATGAAAATTTTTTTACGTCTGATATAACTGGAGAAAACTATCATGAAATCTCATTTTATTATTATGTAGAACTTAAAAATAATACAGTTTCATGTCAATCGTATAATGAATTGGACGAGCAAGAAAAGTTGAAGTGGGTCCCTTTTGAACAACTTTCTCAAGTGGATATCAGGCCAGCATTTTTAAAAGAGTTGACTAAAGATAAAAATAAAACAATGCAGCACATTGTACAAAGAGGTTAGAAAATATAGCAATATTCTTGCTTTTCAAATCAATTATGTTAAACTACTTTTTGTAAAGAAAGGTGATTAAGAATGTTTTTTCTTTCAGATAAATTTGTGAAAAGAAGCAGCTCCCGACAAATGAATGTGATGAAGCATTGTTGTGGAGCCTAATAAAATGAATGCTTCATCGTCTAAAACATTACTGAATTTTCAAGACTAAACGGTAGTCTTATTTAGTGTTGCTTTTTGATGATGAACTTGATTTTTATAGCGCTGATCAAAGGACAACGTGTTTCGTACGTTGTCCTTTGTTGATATGAGCAAGGGAGAAGATAGGTGGGCCTATTTGATCGCTTGTTTTTTGTCTTGATAAGCAAATGACCTTTCAACTAAACGTATGAAATCGTTGTTTAAGCAACTTTACGTTACTGAACAGACAAACAAGTACTTAATACAATTTACGATCAAACAATGAAAAGAGGAAGAAAAATGAGTTTATTAACAATCGAACACTTGACCCAACGTTTTGGGGAAAAAATTCTTTATGAAGATGCCTCTCTTCGCGTCAATAAAGGCGATCATATGGGATTAACAGGACAAAATGGCGTGGGAAAATCGACATTAGTCAAGATTTTAACAGGTGAGATTTTAGCGGATGACGGAACGATCACTTGGCAAAACAATACCAAAATCGGTTACTTAGATCAGTATGTTGAAATTATCGGAAACAGTACGATCAACGAGTTTTTACATCAAGCGTACAAACCGTTATACGAAATCGAAGGGAAAATCAGTGAATTATACGTTGAATATGGCGAAACTGGTGCAGACAAATTATTAGAACGAGCAGGAAACTTGCAAATGCAGCTAGATGAAAGTGATTTTTATCAAATCGATACGATCATCAACGATCTTGCCAATGGTCTAGGAATTGAAGCTATCGGATTAGAACGTCCGATGAAGGAATTGAGTGGTGGACAACGATCTAAAGTTATTTTAGCGAAGCTTCTTTTAGAAGAGCCTGATGTTTTACTACTGGATGAACCAACCAATTATTTAGACGACACCCATATTCAATGGCTGGTCAATTATTTAAATGATTTTGATGGTACCTTTATTTTAGTTTCTCATGATTATCATTTCTTAAATGCCGTGACTAATTGTATATGTGATATTGAATTTGGCAAATTAACGAAGTATACAGGAAATGTGGAAAAATCATTTGCCCAAAAAGAGCAAAATAAAGAAAGCTATTTAAAACAATATCATGCCCAACAAGCGAAAATCGAAAAGGCAGAGGCCTATATTCGTAAGTACAAGGCAGGAAATCGCGCGACTATGGCGAAAAGTCGCCAAAAACAATTAGATCGAGTGGAACGCATGGCGCCGCCAGGCAGTTTAGTAAAACCACAAATTCAATTTCCCTACCAACCAATCGTCGCAAGCTTAGCGTTGATCACAGATGAATTAGTGATCGGCTACAATCAACCACTTTTAGCACCGATCAATCTATCTGTCCATAGTGGTGAAAAGGTAGCAATCAAGGGATTTAATGGGATCGGTAAATCAACATTAATCAAAACATTAACGGGAAAAATTGAACCAATCAGTGGTGAATATCAGTATCCGGCAAATACAAAAATTGCTTATTTCTCACAAGATTTGACATGGGAAAATGATTATTTGACTCCGTTAGCCTATTTAAGTGATTGCTTTCCTAAAAAAACGGTAAAAGAAATTCGCACCTACTTAGCAAAGTGTGGATTGCCTGATAAGTTAGTTAATCAGCAACTGCGTTTATTAAGCGGGGGCGAGCAGACAAAGGTAAAACTCAGCGAATTGACGATGGACTCAAGTAATATTATTTTCTTAGATGAACCTACGAACCATATCGATGCAGCAGCGAAAGAGAGCTTGCGACAAGCAATTCAGCAGTTTCAAGGAACGATCGTCATAGTTTCACATGAGGAAGAGTTTTATACAGATATTACAGATCGTGTGATCAATATTGAAGAAATGATCCAATAAAAGAAAGAGATTGGAGCAGAAGGGGGTGCCTCTGGTCCAACCATTTATTCGGATTTAAAGCCCTGAACAAAACTGATTTTTAGTTTTGTTCAGGGCTCTTCTTTTTATTTCATCAATCCATCATGGATTTTATCTAAATTCCATTTCATCATGGCGTAGTAACTGTCGCCATCTTCCCCTTTTTTTGCAATTGAATCAGTAAAAATCGTACTGTAAATCGGCAAGTCTGTTTCTTTTGATACTCGTTCCATACTGCGTTTGTCTACACTTGTTTCGACAAATAGAGAAGGAACTTTAGTTTTGTGGATTTGATCGATGATTTGTTTCATTTGATCCGGTGTTCCTTGGCTTTCGGTGTTGATTTCCCAAATATAAGCTGCAGTTAATCCGTATGCCTTTGAGAAATATTTAAAGGCACCTTCACTGGTTACTAGTAATTTTTTATTATCTGGAATATCAGCGAATTTTTCCTTGGCTTCTTTGTCTAAAGTAGACAATTTTTCAATGTATTCTTTGGCATTTTTTTCATACGTTTCTTTATTTTTAGGATCTTTTTCACTGAGTGTATCTCTGATTGATTCTACATAGGAAATTCCGTTTTGGATATCCAACCAAGCGTGTGGGTCTTGTTCATTTTCTTGTCCAGCACTGGTTAAATACATGGGTTTGACCTTTTTACTAACAGAGAAAAAGTCTTGATCTTCTTTTTTCTTAGCGGTTTCCATTAGCTTGTTGAACCAACCATTTCCACCAGTCTCTAAGTTTAGTCCGTTGAAGAATAAAACGTCTGCTTCAGAGGCTTTGGCAACATCTTCTGGCAATGGTTCGTATTCATGTGGATCTGTTCCCACAGGCACAATACTGTGGAGGTTGACTAAATCCTTTCCAACATTATCGACCATATCGGCAAGAATCGAGTTTGTTGCAACAACATTGATCTTTTCTTTATCTGCGGCATCGTCGGTTTTAGACTGACAAGCGGCAAGTAAAAATAAACTGGCTAGTGCGGTGATAAAAAGTATTTTTTTTCTCATACAGTTGGTTCCTCCGGTTTCTGTTTATTGACAAAAAATAGTCCTTTTTTGGGTGAAAATAGAAAAGCTAAAATGAAAAATGCAGCGGCTGTTAAAACGATCGTAGCGCCTGATGCTAGATTATACGAATAGCTAAAGAATAAGCCGATGATCGAACTCATTATCCCAAAGAGGGAGGCTAAAGTAATCATTGTAGGCAAATGATTCGTCAACAAGTAAGCCGTAGCAGCTGGTGTGATCAACATAGCGATCACTAAAATCGTTCCCACTGTTTGTAAAGATGAAACAGCAACTAACGTTAATAAAAACATCAACGCATAATGGAAAAACTGAACATTTAAGCCATATGCTTGTGCCATTGTTGGATCAAAAGAGGTAATCTGTAATTCTTTATAGAATAATCCAACAAAGATCAAGACAATGATTCCAACGACTGCAGTAATTACAATATCAGAATCACGTACTGCTAAAACATTACCAAAGAGAATGTGGTAAAGGTCGGTTGAGCTTTTTGCAAAAGAAATCATGATGATCCCTAAGGCAAAAAATGAACTGAACACAACACCGATGGCGGTATCATTTTTTAACTGGCTTTTTTGCGTAATAAAGCCAATTAATAAAGCCGCTAGAATACCAAAGATCGAAGCGCCAAAGATATAATTGACGCCAAACATATAAGAAGCGGCCACTCCTGGTAGAACAGCGTGTGAAATGGCATCTCCCATTAAAGACATACCACGTAAAACAATAAATGAACCAATGATTCCTGAAACCAAACCAACGATGATCGAGGTGATCAAGGCGTTTTGTAAAAATTGGTAACGAACCAATCCGTCAATAAAATTTGCAATCATGCGTCAGCCACTCCTTTGATAATAATATCGCCCATTGTTTCACCATAGGCCAACTGGATATTTTTGTTTGTAAACGTAGTTGGAACAGGTCCACAGGCAATTAGCTTTTTCTTTAAGAGAATCACATCATCAAAATAATGAGCGACTTTATGAAGATCGTGATGGACGATCAAAATGGTTTTCCCTGCTTCTTTTAATTGCTTTAGAATATCCATAATGACTTTTTCACTGGTCATATCGATCCCGACAAAGGGTTCATCCAAGACAATGATGTCTGCTTCTTGTGCAAGAACGCGTGCAATAAAAACCCGCTGTAGCTGTCCGCCAGATAATTCACCAATTTGACGCTTTGCAAATTCTTCTAGTTGTACAGTTTTAAGAGCGGCTAACGCTTGTTCTTTTTCTTGCTTTTTAGGACGCTTCATCAATCCTAGCTTTGGGTATGTTCCTAAAAGGACGACCTCCATAACGTTGATCGGAAATGAAAGATCCAGCGCACTACGCTGTTCGACGTAAGCGATACGTTTCTTTTGACCATCGATAGGCTGACCACCTACAGATACAGTTCTAGAATCTGTTTTGATCAGACCGAGCATTCCTTTTAGAAATGTAGATTTTCCTGCACCATTAGGACCAATCACTCCTGTGATCTTTCCAGCAGGAACATGTAAAGAAATATCGCTTAAGGCTATAAGACCTTGATAACTAACAGTTAAATGTTCTATTGTAAGATTATTATTATTTATAGACATAAAAAAACCTCCTTTTTAGGTTTGCCTTAAAATAAGTATAAGGTAAAGTTGAATTAAAATCAATCCATTTTTTAGGTTTGCCTAAAAATAATAAAAAAACGATTGAGGCTTGGGCATAACTATCCGAGTTATGCCCAAGCCTCAATCAGAGGATATCTGTATAAACCTTATTATATCAACTTCACCAATCTAAATCTGACTGTTATAAGGTCCTAAAGAGTTGAAGATAGAACTAGCTAATAGTTGAAGAGTTTTATCCTCAGGTTTTTGATTTGAAAGAAGAATCACTGCATTTTGTCCGTCTTTTGAAACCCGTGCATTTGATTCAAAACCTGCTTCGGTTCCATGTCCTCTAATGTAATTTTCGAAACTATAAAGACCACCCATATATTTTGACCCAATTTCAGGAGTCCAAACTGCATCAATGGTCTTTTGATCGATAATCTTTCCTCCAAGCAGATTGGAATAAAATAAATAAAGATCGCCTACAGTCATACCGACATTTCCAGTTCCAACTTCTTGATCGAATCCCAAAGGATCATCTTTGATTTCAGAGGCAAAATTTTGATCTCCGATTTTTTTGTAAGCATATGTTCGATTAGAAGATTTTATAAAGTCATTATAAAAACACGTATGAGATAGATTCAGCCCTTTAACAAAAGTTTGATTAAATAAAGTTCTATAAGATGTGTTCGTTAGCTGTTCTAAAATACCAACCAATATGGAATAATTAACAGCTTCATATTTATACTGACCATATACGCCCATAGTCGCATTAGCAATCGAAAATTGGATAAAGTCATCATCTGTCATCATGATCTTAGGTTTTTCGGTTTGACGCAAGCCCGAAGTCATTGAGAGTAGCTGCCGAATCGTTATTTTTTGACTGTCTTGAATACTTGGGTAAAAACGGTCCAATGTATCATCTAATGAAAGGTTGTTAGCTTGAACCTGTTGTAAAATTAGTGAGGCAGTCATAGCTTTTTGAATTGAACCGATCTGATAGGTAGATTGATAAGTATTTGGCTGACTTTCAGAAAAATTTGCATAGCCAAACCCTTTTTGCAAGATGACTTGTCCATTGTGAATGATTAGAGCAGTACCGATAAATTGACCATCCTCCAGTTTTTTGTTTAATTCTTCAGCAAGATCTGTGGTTGGTTGAACTTCTTTATCGAATCGTGCAGTTTGCTGTTTGTCGTTAAGAAGATTGCTTGAAGATTGGATGGTTTCAGTACTTGTTTCGCTTGAACTTTTCGGAGCATGCGCAGAGGAATTTTGGAAAAATAAGAGATACGCTTCCAGCCCGATAAGGATGATTAACATGAATAGAATGAGTCTAGGTATCCAAGGGTTGGTTTTTTTATGATGTTTTTTATAGTGCATGAGTTTCAAACACCTCCGATGACAATAATTTTACTCATACAGCGGATAAATACAAGTTGATTGTAAGAGATTTGACGAACAGTTTTGTAAGCACTAATTTTCTTCGTTTAAAAGTCGTTGGAAATTCAATTATTCGTCACAATAAAGAAAAAGATCCATGATTTTTTAGCAAATCAATGTTAGAATGTAAAGTGAAGTTTTCAATTATTAGAATAGAAAAATATCTAGATCACGGAGGAAATCATGACCCAAAAATACCAGGATAAAACATTACGAATCTTTAGTTTGAATGCCAATCGTCCTTTAGCAGAAAAAATTGCTGAAGTTGTCGGTACCGAACTTGGAAAAAGCACGGTGCGCCAATTTAGTGATGGAGAGATTCAAATCAATATTGAAGAGAGTATTCGCGGGGACCATGTCTTTCTTGTTCAGTCGACCAACCTTCCTGTTAATGATAATTTAATGGAATTGTTGATCATGATTGATGCATTAAAACGAGCAAGTGCTAAAACAATTAATGTGGTATTGCCATATTATGGATACGCTAGACAAGATAGGACAGCTAAACCAAGAGAACCGATCACAGCAAAATTAGTTGCTAATTTATTAGAAGAAGCTGGCGCAACACGCGTATTGACACTGGATTTACATACCGTTCAAGTGCAAGGATTCTTTGATATTCCAGTAGATAATTTGTTTACAATGCCGCTATTTGCTCACAACTATCGTCAGCAACAGTTGACCGGAGAAGAGATTGTAGTGGTTTCACCTAAAAACAGTGGGGTCCAGCGAGCTAGAAGTTTATCTGAGTATTTAGATGCGACACTTGCAATCATTGACCAAGATGAAGTGGACGGTGTACGCTCAGGTTATGTTATTGGAGAGGTCAAAGGCAAGACGTGTATTTTAGTCGATGATATTTTAAATTCTGGCAGCACGATGGCAACAGCTGCTAAGATTCTAAAAGAAAATGGGGCAAAATGCATTTATGCTTGTGCTTCTCACGGGTTACTTTCTAAAGGCGCTAAAGAGATATTAGATGCTTCACCGATCGAACAGATTTGTGTGACAGACTCTGTTTTTATTTCTGAAGATCGTAAGCCAGGCTCGCTGAATATTGTTTCGTGTGCTGAGCTGATGGGTGAAGCTGTGAAACGGATTCATGAAAATACACCAATGAGTCCGCTGTTTCGTTTAGAAGAAAAATAATAACGATATTCTGTTTAAATCAAGAAAGAAGTTCAGCTATTGCTTTAGACTGGACTTCTTTTTAGTCTTTATTTTGGTCGAATAAAAAAAAATTAGGGAAAGTAGTGTAAGGAATAGAAAGGGGCTACACGAGTGAAAGAACAGAAAAAAGGTGTTTTATTAGGATTTATTGCGTATGTATTTTGGGGGATCATTCCGATTTATTGGAAGTTGTTGCCTTCCGTTGATCCATTGGACATATTGTGTTATCGCATTGTTTGGTCTTTTTTGTTTATGATCATTTATATTTTGGTTACAAAGAGATGGTCATTATTTTTGACGGAGGTTAAATCTGTCATACAAGATAAGAAAAAATTAGTTGCTATCATCTGTGCCGCTGTTTTGATTTCAATTAATTGGTTCACCTTTATTTATACAGTTAGTCAAGGTCATGTTACTCAAGCAAGTTTGGGTTATTATATGAATCCGTTAGTGAATGTCTTGTTAGCAACGTTGATTTTAAAAGAGAAATTAAGTCGTTCAGGGTTGATTGCATGCGGATTAGCCTTGCTGGGGGTTCTTTTATTAACGATTCAAACAGGAGAAATTCCTTTGGCGCCGCTTATTATGGCTGTGACATTTAGTTTCTATGGATTGATCAAAAAAGGGGTATCGGTCAGTTCATATACAGGTTTAACGATTGAAACGTTTGTTATTTTACCGATTGCTTTGGTTTATCTTGTATTTTTTTCAAAACAAGGATTTATGAATTACGAATTATCGACGAATCTATTGTTGATGGGTGCAGGTGTGGTAACTGCGATTCCTTTATTACTTTTCGCTCAAGCGGCAAAACAGATCTCTTATATTATTTTAGGCTTTATTCAATATGTAGGACCAACGTTAATGCTGATATCCGCGCTATTTTTATATCACGAACCTTATTCAGCAGATCAATTTATCGCCTTTGGTTTTATTTGGGCGGGGATCGCCGTTTTTACGTATGGCAATATTTATACGTATCGCAAGGAAAAACGCCTTATGAAATAACCAGTAAAAGAATCAATCTTTGAGGAACATTTCCAGTTATGTTAAACTAATTTCATTAAAAAGGATTCAGAAAGGACGAGTTCAGTGGAACCCATTTATTTAGATCACGCAGCAACAACGCCAACACACCCGGCAGTTATTGAGATAATGGCCAGTGAAATGGCCAATACATTTGGCAATCCGTCTAGCATCCATACATTTGGCAGACAAGCCCATCGTAAGTTAGAAGATATCCGCCAAGGAATTGCGGCAAGTCTTGGTGTAAAACCACACGAAATTATTTTTAATAGTGGCGGCACAGAAGGCGATAATACAGCAATCATTGAGACGGCTCTTTCTAGAAAAGACCAAGGCATGCATTTGATTACAACAACAATCGAGCATCCAGCTGTTTTAAAAACAATGAAGTATTTGGAAGAATTAGGGTTTGAAGTAACGTATTTACCTGTCGACACAGAGGGGAATCTTGCTATTACTGATTTTGAAAAAGCGTTAAGAGAAGATACAATTTTAGTTTCTGTGATGTATGGCAATAATGAAATCGGTAATTTAATGCCAATCAAGGAGATTGGGGAACTGTTAAAAGAACATCCAGCTATTTTTCATACAGATGCTGTACAAGCCTATGGTTCTGAGCGAATTTTACCACATGAGTTGGGCATTGACTTGCTGAGTATTTCTGCTCATAAAATCAATGGACCAAAAGGTGTAGGCTTCTTATTTAAAAGCGATGCTATTTCTTTACCTTCATTTTTACACGGAGGGGACCAGGAAGAAAAACGCCGGGCAGGAACAGAAAATTTAGCTGGGATTGCCGGAATGGGCAAAGCAGTTGCGCTTTTAACAGATCTTGAAAAAGAAAAACGACATAAAAAATACATTGAATTTGAGCAAATGATCTTGGCCGAACTAGATAAAGCGCAGATCGATTATCGGATCAATGGTAATCCTGAAAATAAACTAGCTCATATTTTAAACCTACAATTTAAAGGTGTAGCAAGCGATTTACTATTGATGCACTTAGATTTGCAAGGTGTGGCGATATCAACAGGTTCAGCTTGTACTGCAGGAACTGTAGATCCTTCTCATGTTTTACAAGCGATGTACGGGAAAAACGATCCAGCGATCAAAGAATCTGTCCGCATTAGCTTTGGATTAGGAAATGATGACACACAAATCCGCCGATTAACAGCTATATTGATTGATATAATCAGAAAAATAAAGCAGTAATTGAAGAAAAGTCGGATTAGAACTAGTAAAAAGAAAGCGTACCAATTATAATAAAAGAGACAATAAATAAAGAGGTGGAAAAATGGCATTTAAAGAAAAAGCAACAGTAGAAGGCTGTACGGTATTTTATAAAGTAAATGAACAAGCAAAAAAATACACATTGAAAGATAATGGTTTCACTGAAACGAATTCAGGCAATTTTCAGTTGATTCGTCCGTTGGATGGGACGCCCCAAAGTAAAGAAGGCTTTAAATTAAAAATCACGATTGCTGAAGATTTGAAAACACTAAAGATGTCAGTTACAACGGCTAATGGTTTGAAATCAATGAATATCTTCAAAAGTGACTCTCATGCAATGAGTCAAGAGAAGTTTTATTTCTTGATGGATGGTATGATCAGCCGCGGAGTTTTCGAGAAAGCTTAACTAATCACATTAAAAATAAAGTATGTCCTTTTAGGAGATGCTTTTTTTATTTTATAGAAAGTAAGACTGGTGCAATCATTATGAATGATATTCGCTGTAAAAATGAAGAAACCATTTGCTTGTCCATGAGTGCAAGTAGTGATGGGAACAATGTTCACTTTTTGAATAGTGTAATTGAGGATAACGCTAGAAAACGAAGGTTGTCTTATCCTCTTACTCTTGGGGTTACTCAGCTTGCAGATTATCAAAAACTTGAAGAGCATTTGTAACAAAAATATGGAATGAAGTATCAAGTACTATTTAGTAAGAATTAATGATTCCCATTTCTAAGAGCTTTACTTCTTCAAAAATACTAGTATAATAAGTATCACTGAAAAGTTACGACCTTCAAATCGTAGATGCATTCAGAATCTAAATTGAAATGATGGTGATCAAATGACAGATAACAGCAAAACTCGTGTCGTTGTGGGCATGAGCGGAGGTGTAGATTCTTCTGTTACAGCACTGCTTTTAAAAGAGCAAGGCTATGATGTCGTGGGCATCTTTATGAAAAACTGGGATGACACGGATGAAAATGGTGTCTGTACAGCCACCGAAGATTACAAAGATGTAGCGAAAGTTGCCGACCAAATCGGTATTCCTTACTATTCTGTAAACTTTGAAAAGGAATATTGGGACCGTGTATTTGAATATTTTCTTAAAGAATATCGCTTGGGACGGACGCCAAATCCTGATGTGATGTGTAATAAAGAAATCAAATTCAAAGCCTTTTTGGAGTACGCTATGCAACTAGGAGCAGATTATGTAGCAACTGGACATTACGCTCAAGTCGAACGAAAAGAAGATGGCACTGTGCGTATGTTACGAGGTGTGGATAACAATAAAGATCAAACGTATTTCTTGAGTCAATTGTCTCAAGCGCAATTAGCTAAAACGATGTTTCCTTTAGGAGGCATGGAAAAATCAGAAGTTCGAGCAATCGCAGAACGTGCTGATTTAGCAACTGCAAAGAAAAAAGATTCAACAGGTATCTGTTTTATTGGAGAAAAGAACTTCAAGCAATTTTTAAGTACCTATTTACCTGCTAACAAAGGGAATATGGTGACTTTAGATGGAGAAATCAAAGGGCAACATGATGGGTTGATGTATTATACGATCGGACAACGCCAAGGCTTAGGAATCGGCGGCGGCAAAGGCTCGCAAGACCCATGGTTTGTAGTGGGCAAAGATCTAGCAACGAACACATTATATGTTGGACAAGGATTTCATCATGAACAATTATATGCAACGCATTTAGATGCAAGTGACATTCATTTCACAGTTGATACAGAAATGCCAAGAGAATTTGAATGTAGCGCGAAATTCCGTTATCGCCAAGATGATATTCCAGTCAAAGTTGTGTTGACTGGCGACGGAACGACAGCCAAAGTGATTTTCTCTGAGCCTGTTCGTGCAATCACTCCAGGGCAAGCAGTCGTCTTTTATGATGGCATGGAATGTCTTGGTGGAGGCTTGATCGATCAAGCGTATCAAGAAGAAAAAGTCTTGCAATATATCTAAAAAACGAGTAGGAATTTTTCCTACTCGTTTTTTGATCATAGCTACGCAAATAAGTTCTCGACTCTGGTGAAACAACTAGATAAACCATTGAAACAAGTTCAACAACACGAAATGCCAACATGATCATTTTTGGAAACATGCTGACCATCATCGGTGGATAAAAGTACATTAAAAAAACAAATGGAATAAACAGCATAGAGGCGATATAGCCTTTTTTACCACCTGTCATCAACCCGGCAATTTCAATAATATAAATAAGAAATACAAATATCTGATACCAAACATCCGAGCCAAAGCTAGCATTTCCTCCAACGACAGTTTTCAACGCCAAGATCAACGATATGACAAGTAAAATATTATTATACAATAGTAAATAAATAGCAATTGAGTTCCAAAATACAGGTTTTTTCATAATCAAAGAGGTTCCTTTCTATTCTTTCCATATTTTAGCAAATGGTCTTTCCATTCGCAACGATAGAGAGAGAAAAACAAATTTATTCTTATGTTTATTCCAATTTATGGTAAAATTAAAACAATCAATGTTTAAGCAAAAAACTATTTCACAAGCACTTAAGTTGAAAGTTTCACTCTAAGTGACTAGAATAGCTCTTGTAGAAAGAATTGGAGTGATCGATCAATGTACCAAGTGGTTACCATGTATGGCGATAATGAGCCTTGGTGGTTTTTTGAAGACTGGCAGGAAGATATCGAGGAAAATAAAACCTTTGATTGTTTAGAAGATGCAGAACGTTATTACATAAAACAATGGCAAGAACTTTCTTCAACATATGAATACATAAATACAAAAGTCAATTACTTAGCGGCGTTCTGGAATGCTGGGGATGAGCGTTGGTGTGAAGAATGTGATGAGGATCTGCAGCAATATAAAGGGTTAGCTTTGCTAAAAGATCTACAAGCAGTGACATTTGAAAGTGGCGATGATTTTCATGAACGCCATAATGATTGTGCAAAGCCAAAATGTTGTAAATCAAGCCTTGTTTAAAAAACTAAGAAAAAGGTAAGAGGATGGGTAAAAAGCGTTTAAACGCTTTTCCCATCCTCTGTTCTATATTCTGTATTTTCGTTTTCTGAAAAAATAAATGATTGAAAAAATCAAAAAATCGAAAAAGAGTGCTTCGAAATGCCAAGGAGAATTTCCCATGACTTCCCTGAAAGGTAGTCCGCCAGAAATAATTGAGTAGTAATGGATTGGACTATTCGGCCTAAAATTGAAGATCATTCCTAAAATAAATTGAATTAAATGCAAGAACAATAGAACAAGCATCGTATAGACTAATGAATCTGAAACCGTTTTTTTCTCTAATTCATCTAATTCCCCTTTTTTTACCTGAAGTAATACATGAATGGCATTAAATACGGATGCCATTGCAAACACTGCGGTAAATATAAAAATAATCATTATAAGTATTTGTACAAAAATCATCTATTATTCCTCCTCTAACTGAAAAATCTCTTCAACATGCATATTAAAATACTTTGCTATTTTTAAAGATAACTCTAGGCTTGGGTTATACTTCGTTTTTTCAATAGCATTCATTGTTTGTCTAGAAACACCTAAATCAGAGGCCATCTGAATTTGAGGTATTTTTTTACTTTCACGTATTTCTTTGATCTTATTATGAACGTTCATGATTATAAGCTCCTAATTATCGTAAAGATATCTTTACTTTATTTTAGCACAGTCAAATCGGTGGGTAAAGATATCTTTACGTTCTTTTCAAAAAAAAAGCAACAATGGTTTTTTAGAAAGTTGCTTTTCTTCAAGATTGTTCCTTTTAGTCCTTACAAACCCATTTACCATCTTCCATAGTACAAGACCCATTTTCCGAGTCACTATTTTCGATTACTTCAAGAATCGGTGTTTCTTTTTCTTTGATCGTCTCAATTGTCTGCATGATTTGATCAATTGGCTGTGCACCGTTGATCAGATATTTTCCATTAACGATCAATGCTGGGACACCTGTAAGTTGATAGGCATTTGCTAAACGAAAATCGTCTTCAACTAACATTAAAGTAGCTGGATCATTGAAAGCATGCTGCCATTTTTCAAAATCAATCGAACTATTTTTAACGATCGATTCAATCACTGTAGTGTCTTCAATATTTTGACTATCGACAAATAACCCTGTTTGTAATGCGTCAAAAACCGCCCAATAGCTAATTTCGCCGCCTACAACTCCAGCTGCTTTTGCAGCAAGTAACCCATTCATAGAAGTGGGAAAAAGAAAATCTGCTTCTCTCATTCCTTCGATGTTAAATCGATGAAGGTCATCATTTTGATTCGCATGAACCCAGTGGGATAAAATTTCGTTCTTTGCATTTTCTCTTGAACCAAACATTTGCTCGTGAGCTTTTGTATCTCTAGCTAAGGCAAAAGAGCGGTGAATAATTTTTATTTCAGGCATTTCTTTTTGGACTTGCCTCATTCTATACGACATGGGAAAACAAAAACTGCAAATAACGTCGTGAAAAAATTCAATTGTGATCATAGTATCTCCTTGAGAATCATTATTTTTATACTTACAATTAGTAAGTATATAGTTCTTCTATTTACATTTCAATTAAAAAGCTTCAATAACAGGCGAAAAGAACAAGCCGAGTGTGGTAAAATCAACATATTAACATTTTAGAGATAAATTCAATTTATATAAGGAATGCAGAAAGTGAGTGAAAGAAGTGGCAAATAAACAACTAATTATTGCTGAAAAACCTAGTGTTGCTAAAGATTTAAGTAAAGTACTAGGCGCAAATCAAAAAAATAAAAGTTACTACGAAGGCCCAAATGTGATTGTGACTTGGGCGTTAGGACATCTATTAGGCTTAAAGATGCCTGAGGATATCAATAAAGAATGGCAGTCTTGGCAAATGGAGACTTTACCGATGGTGCCAAAAAATCTAGGAATCAAGCCATTACCCAAAACAGGGCATCAATTAAAAGCGATCAAACAATTAGCGAACCGCAAAGATGTTACCGAAGCGGTGATTGCAACAGATGCAGGACGTGAGGGAGAACTCGTTGCCCGTTGGATTCTAGAATATGTGCATTTTAACAAACCAGTTAAACGCCTATGGATCTCTTCTCAAACAGATAAAGCAATCAAAGACGGTTTTAAAAGATTACGACCAGCTAAAGAATATGACAACTTATATTATTCAGCATTAGCTCGTGCCAAAGCAGACTGGTTAGTCGGATTGAACGTGACTAGAGCATTAACAGTGAAATATCAAGACAGCTTATCCGCTGGACGAGTACAAACGCCAACATTATCGTTAGTCCGTCAACAAGAAAAGAAAATCGAAGGCTTTAGACCACAAACTTATTTTTCAGTCGAGCTGCAAGTTCAAAAAGAAAAAGCTAAACTGGTTCAAAGTAACCCCTATGCCTTTAAAGAACGCAATGATGTAGAAGCTTTTGTGAAAAAACTAAGCGAAGGAAAAGGCAAAGTAACCGATATCCAAGAAAAAACGAAAACAGAGCAAGCACCTTTACCTTATGATTTAACTGAAATTCAAAGAGAAGCCAACCAGCGTTATCAATTTTCAGCGAAGAAAACTTTGTCCCTAGTCCAAAGTCTCTACGAATTCCATAAAATCGTGACATACCCAAGAACAGATAGTAAATATTTAACCACAGATATGAAAGCAACGATGAAAGAGCGATTACAGGCAGTGAGTGATTTTGCGCCAGAAGTCAAAACGTATATTAAAGACGGCGGTCAAGTTAAATTGACTAAAGTATTCCAAAATGAAAAAGTGACCGATCACCATGCTTGATCCCAACAGAACAACGTCCACGTTATGAAAAGTTAAGCGCTGATGAACAAAAAATCTATAACATGATCGTCACTCGTTTCTTAGGAATGTTTGCTGAAGCCCATCGCACAAAACAAACAAAAGTAACTGTAAGCTTTGGCAAAGAGCAATTTATCTTCCGTCAAAGTAAAGTTGAAGTTGCCGGCTGGAAACAAGAAAAAGAAGACATTATTCCATCTGTTGATTGGAAACTAGGCATGGTGATTCCGCCGAATTTTACCATTAACAAAGAATTAACTGCGCCACCAAAACCATTGACTGAAGGAACGTTACTAGGTTTGATGGAAAAACACAGCTTAGGTACTCCGGCAACGCGTGCAGAAATCATTGAAAAACTGATCAAGTCAGAGTTGATGGAACGCAATACCAATGGGCTTAATGTTTCACCAAAAGGCAAGCAACTATTGGAACTAGTCAACCCATCATTAGTTACGCCTGAATTAACTGAAAAATGGGAAAAAACATTAGAAGCAATCGCCAAAGGCAAACAAAGTAGTACTGTTTTCCTAAAAGAAATCGAACAAGATACGAAAAAATTAGTCAACGAGATCAAACAAAGCGAAAGCAAATACCAGGATTTTTCAATCACACAAAAGAAATGCCCGGAATGTGGCTCAAACTTGCGTGAGAAGAATACTAAAGACGGCAAAATCTATACCTGTTCCAACCAAGATTGTAGCTATCGCCGTAGAAAAGATCCTAAAGTTTCCAACCACCGTTGTACACAATGCCATCGTAAAATGGAAATCATTGATGGTAAAAACGGTTCATACTTCAAATGTAAATACTGTTCGATCACGGAAAAAATGCAGGATAAAAAAGAACGTAGTAAAAAACTAAGTAAACATGAAGAACGTAAGTTAGTGAAGAAGTACTCGCAAAAAGAAGAACCAGAAGAAAGTGCATTAGCACAAGCGTTGAAAGCAGCGATGAAACAAGACTGATCCTCGTTAACTAAGGAACATATTTTAAACGTAATAAAAAAGCATTCTACTCGCCTGACTAAAGAGAGTATCTTCGGTTGGGATAAAGTGGAATGTTTTTTAATTATGTGAAAATAATCATAAATAATTGATTGAATAGTTCTTTTTAATCTGCGTTATATATGCAATTTATATCGAAAAACAAATAATTAATGCATAAATAGCTTGTTAAATCGTTTTGTTTTGTTATATAATGATATTGTTAACAAAAAGGAGGAATTTTTTTGAAAAAGAGTAAAATGAATTTGATAACAGGAGTTTTTGTTTTGGGCGTAATTATAAGTTTCGGTGTTTTCAGTCAAGGAACTTTAGCAAATGAGAAAAAAATATACGTCTCAGATGATTGGTTAAGAAAAAGTATGGTCGATCAAATTGAAGAACCGGTAGAAAATGAATTGCCGACAGCTCAACAAATGAGTGAAATTAAAGAGATAAGTGGCACTGATAATGGATCTATAGAAGGAGTTCAATATGCAATAAATGCTGAAAAAATACAAATTAGTGGTTTAGGAATCACTGATTTTCGTCCTATTTCTGGTATGAATAACTTGAAAGAATATCATGCGTATTCTTCATTGATACAAGGGGATGAAGAACAAGTACTAAATATTACCCCTTTTGGCGAATTACAAAATCTTGAAAATTTATATTTTGGTTATGCAAATATCCGCGATTTTAGTATGTTATCAGAATTACCTAAACTAAAATCTATTCAAGCATTTGGGGGGATGAATGTGAATTTGCCAACCGTTTATGTGGATAAATTAACTAAAAAATTCGTGATGGAGCATCCTGTGAAATACTCTAAACAATTTGATGGTGAAAGAACAGTTAGTGGCTCTACAGATAAACAAGGTGTAACGGTAGAACCAGTTATTGAAAATAATGCTGTTATTATAAATAATCTGGATGAAAGTATTTCTAAAGTATATTTATCTTTTGAAGCCTCATCTAAAGATAATGATATAAGTAATGGTTTTTTTGCTTCATTTAGTTGTGAGATACCAATTGTTTGGTATTAAAAAATAGAAGATTTATTAAATAACCAGAGAGTGCTCTCTGGTTATTTTTTTGAAAAAATGATTGGTATATAAGTTGTATATTGAATGTTTTTATGGATATCAGATTAAACACAACTAGTTGATAAATAGAATTAGATTTCATGTTACAATTTAATTGAGGATGAAAATAGATAACTAATTTTTGAGAGGAAGGTGTTCATCGTGAAGAATAATATAGAAGTAATACAACAGCAAGCTGAACTAGATGCTAAATTCATGAAACAAGCCCTAAAACTTGCTAAAGACGCTGGCAATAATGGAAATGAACCCTTTGGAGCGGTACTTGTCAAAAACGATAAAGTTGTTTTAACTGGTGAAAATCAGATTCACACAGAAAGCGATCCCACCTATCACGCAGAATTAGGCATTATTCGTGATTTTTGTACGAGTCAAAAAATAACAGATTTATCAGAATATACCCTATATACAAGTTGTGAACCCTGTTGTATGTGCGCCGGAGCTATGGTGTGGAGCAATTTAGGGAGAATGGTTTATAGTTTGGGGCATGATGAATTAGCTGAGATCGCCGGCTTTAATATTATGATCGGTAGTGAAGAGATTTTTTCAAAAAGTCCGAATAGACCTGAGGTTGCCAAAGGTGTTCTAAAAGAGGCGGCAGTGCCAGTGTATGTTGATTATTTCAAAGACAAAGTATGAGGAGAGTCAAAAGATGAGAAAAAATGAATATCTAGCTTTAGTTGCGATGGAAGAGTGTGCAGAGATCCAACAAGCATTGTCAAAGGCAATCAGATTCGGCTTTGATGATCATCACCCTTCAAGAGCTGATGAAACAAATGAAGAACAACTGTTGACAGAATTCTATCAATTGACTGCAATGATTGAAGAAATGCAGAATAAGGGGATTATTGCAGGCTTTACTCAGAAAAAAATAGAGAAAGTGAAGCACGATAAGATTGAGAAAGTTTATAAATATATGGATTATTCTGAAGAAAAAGGGTTGCTAAAATAAAGAATAAAGGGTTAACTCAAAATGATTTTAGGTTTGAAACTTAAAAACAATTCTATTGGAATAATAGATGTATTGGGGTGTTGTTGGTGAAAAAGAAGGTATGGATTGCTTTATTGTTGATTCTTATTATTGCTTATAGTGTGTCCATAAGTGGTAAAAAAGGATCAACAGAAAATGCTGTTATGACAGTGGATAAGTCTGAAAAATTTAAAACTACTGAAATTGAAACGGCGATTGCTCGTGTGAAGAAAGAGTTTAAAGGATTTACTAACTGTGAGATGACGAAACTGTACTATGATGAAGAAAAATCGAATATGGAAATCAACCATTATTTAACAGAAAATCAAGAAAATAAAAGTCTAAAAAATGCAGACAAAAAAGATTTCATTGTTTTGTATTCTGATTTTGAGGTTGGAGAAGAAAATGATCAAAATTCTGGTTTTATGCCAGGCTCTCATCACAAAGGTTGGATGTGGTTATTAAAAAAAGATGAATTTTGGAAGTCCTGGAAAGTCGTAACTTTTGGAGTTTAAGCTAATTTGCATTCGATACACAATGCTGATCTGTGCTGTAACGTATATATTTTTAATTCAGTCCTAAATTAAAATTGTAAAGTAAAAAAAATCACTTTAAGCAAAGTGTTTTTTTGTATTCTGTCATTTAAACTCAGTTTTCTTATTTTTCGCCTAGACTAAAGGAATAATTTAGTGAAAAAAGGGCAGAAAGATTTGTAATTTACAATAAAAGGAGTATACTCTAAATTGGAATCATTCTAAATTTAATAAAAAGAGTTTCCACACATATATTGTATTTAGGTTTATTTTATTCTAGGTTTTGATTCATTTTGACAGCACCAACCAACTGTACAAATGAATAATTACTTTGAATGAAATCAGCTTATTCTTTTTGTGGAGACAGTAAAAACAAGGGGGATTATTGATGTTTGATATTGTAACATTAGCAAGATTCCAGTTTGCAATGACGACCGTCTTTCATTACTTCTTCGTACCGTTTTCAATAGGATTAGCACTTGTAGTTGCAGTCATGGAAACAATGTATGTCGTAAAAAAAGATGAACGTTATCGCAAAATGGCGAAGTTTTGGGGCAACATTTTTCTATTAAGTTTTGCAGTCGGAGTTGTAACAGGAATTATTCAAGAATTCCAGTTTGGGATGAACTGGTCAGATTATTCTCGTTTTGTTGGAGATATTTTTGGTGCTCCACTTGCGATCGAAGCGTTACTTGCATTCTTTTTAGAATCAACATTTTTAGGTTTATGGATCTTTACTTGGGACAAAGTAAATCCTAAACTACATTTAACATTTATTTGGTTGGTGGTATTTGGTTCAATGATGTCAGCTTTCTGGATTCTAGCGGCAAACAGTTTCATGCAACATCCAGTTGGCTATACATTAAATAATGGTCGTGCAGAGTTGATCGACTTTGGGGCTGTTATCGGCAATCCAAAAGTTTGGTATGAGTTTACACACGTTCTGTCTGGTGCAATTGTGATGGGCGGAATGATCGTTGCAGGTCTTGCAGCGTTCCAAATTTTGAAAAAACGTGATATGAATTTCCACAAAACATCTATGCGTATTGGTTTATGGATTGCTTTATTTGGTTCACTTTCTGTTTTATTTACAGGTGACTTACAAATGAAAGCCTTGATCAATGATCAACCAATGAAATTTGCAGCAATGGAGGGGGATTACGAAGATTCTGGTGATCCGGCCGCTTGGACATTGATCGCATGGGCGGATGAAGCTCAACACAAACAAGTATTTGGGATTCAAATTCCTTATATGTTAAGTATCCTTTCTTACAATAGCTTATCTGGTTCTGTAGATGGGATGGAAACAGTCAATGAACGTTTGAAAGAACAATATGGGGATGATAAAAATTATTATCCACCAGTCAACACACTATTCTGGAGCTTTAGAGTCATGGCTGGATTTGGCGCATTGATGCTGTTAGTTTCAGCTTTAGGATTATTCTTTAGTCGTAAGAAAAAACCTTCACTTTATGAAAAACGCTGGATGGTTTGGATCGTGGCATTATGTACGTTTGCACCATTCTTAGCAAATACAACGGGTTGGTTGATCACTGAGCTTGGTCGTTATCCTTGGACTGTTTATGGTCTATTTACGATCGAAGATAGTGTCTCACCAAACGTATCAGTCGCTTCATTATTAACATCAAACATTATTTACTTTATTCTTTTTGCAGGTCTAGGTTCAGTGATGGTTTACTTGATCACAGTAGAACTTAAAAAAGGACCAGATTATGAAGAAAAGAAATTAGCAGAGGCGAACTCTACTGATGTAGATCCATTTGATAAGGAGGTCTTTGGCGAATGAGTACGTTGCAATTACTTTGGTTTGTACTGATCGGTATTTTATTCTCAGGCTTCTTCTTCTTAGAAGGGTTTGACTTTGGCGTGGGGATGTCGGTTCAAACATTAGCGCACGATGAAGAAGAAAAAGAACAGATCATCCAAACGATTGGACCGGTTTGGGATGGAAATGAAGTATGGTTATTAACAGCAGGTGGAGCGATGTTCGCGTCTTTCCCATACTGGTATGCTTCATTATTTAGCGGATTTTACTTGATTTTGTTTATTATTTTAGTTGGTTTGATCATTCGCGGAGTGTCATTTGAATTCCGTCACCGTATGCCGGATGGCAAACGTCGTAGAATGTGGAACTGGACATTATCGATCGGTAGCTTTATCGTCCCATTTTTCTTTGGGGTTTTATTCATTGATTTAGTTCAAGGAATGCCGCTTGATGCAGATGGAAATATGATGGCGTCATTTACAGATTATATTAATGTGTTTTCTGTGGTTGGTGGCGTTGCGTTGACTTTATTATGCTATTTACATGGTTTAAACTATATTGCTTTAAAAACAGAAGGACCAGTTAGAGAACGAGCACGTAACTATGCATCATTCTTCTATTGGGTTTTATATGTTGGTTTAGTTGTGTTTGCCGCATTGTTGTACTTTAAAACAGATTTCTTTGATAATAACTTCTTAGTGACTTTATTATTGGTTTTAGGAATCGTCGTATTAACAGTTGTTGCCAATGTAAGTGTCTTTAAGAAAAAAGAAATGTTGGCTTTTCTGGCGAGTGGCTTAACATTGATTCTTTTAGTGGCGTTATTATTCAGTGGTTTATTCCCACGTGTGATGGTTGGTAGTGAAGGGTACTATGATATCTTGATCAAAGATGCATCAAGTTCTCCTTATACATTGAAAACTATGACCTGGTTATCACTAACGATCTTACCATTTGTATTAGCCTATACAGGTTGGTCTTATTATGTCTTTAGAAAACGGATCAAACATCCAGCAATTGCTGCTGTGGGGTATGAAGGATGATCGATAAAGCCATCTTAAAAATGCCGAAAATCAAAAATATCATGATCTTGCTTGCAGGTTTTTCTTTCCTGCAAGCAGTATTTATTATAGGACAAGCATTTTATTTAGCGAAAGCCGTTGTTGGGTTATGGGAAGGTGGTCAATTACAAGATCAGCTGTTGAATATTTTGGTGTTCTTTTTGTTTTATACTGGCAGACATGTGGTAACGTATCTTCGTGAGAAAATGTTGGATACCTTTAGTTATGATCGCTCTCGTGAATTAAGAGAAGCCTTGTTGCAAAAAGTGTTTCGACTTGGACCGACTGTTGTTCAAAAGAATGGTACGGGAAATATGATCACAATGGCGCTGGAAGGAATCAGTCAGACAGAAAATTATTTGCATTTGATCTTGATGAAAATCATGAATATGATGATCATTCCGTGGATCATTTTGATTTTTGTGTTTACCTTAGATGTTCGTTCAGGAATCGTTTTATTGGTTGTATTTCCTATGATCATTATTTTTATGATCATTCTGGGTTATGCAGCACAAAGTAAAGCAGATAAACAATATAAGGCATTCCAGATTTTGTCGAATCACTTTATTGATTCATTAAGAGGATTAGACACGTTGAAGTTGTTTGGCTTGAGTAAAAAATATGCTGGCAGTATTTATAATACAAGTGAGCGTTTCAGAGAAGCAACGATGAGTACACTGAAAATCGCGATTCTATCAACGTTTGCTTTGGACTTTTTTACAACATTATCTGTAGCGGTTGTGGCGGTGTTTTTAGGCTTGAGTTTGTTAGAAGGCGGGATTTTATTATTTCCGGCTTTGACGACATTGATTCTAGCACCAGAGTTCTTCTTACCAGTTCGTGATTTTGCCAGTGATTATCATGCGACGTTAGATGGAAAAAATTCATTTCAAGCAATTCAAGCTGTCTTGGATTTACCAGAAATGACTGAAACGGACCGTCTTACTTTAGGGGATTGGACAGCGTTGAGTGAATTATCAGCTGATCAATTGACGTTCCAATATGAAGAGGCAACACTGCCTGCTTTAAAAAGCCTGGATTTTGCAGCAAAAGGATATCAAAAAATTGGGATCATCGGCGCTAGCGGTTCTGGGAAATCGACCTTGATCAATGTATTGAGTGGCTTTTTAGAACCAGATGCTGAAACAACAAAAATCAAAGTCGATGGACAAGTGATTCCACATTTTCTGCAAAAAGAATGGCAAAAGCAAGTACTTTACATTCCACAGTCTCCATATATATTCCAAGATACTTTAGCGAATAATGTCCGCTTTTACACGCCGGATGCCACAGATGAGCAAGTGTTAGCCGCAGTTCAATTAGTCGGATTAGAAACGCTTGTAACAGAGTTTACAGACGGTTTAAACACGGTGATCGGTGAAAGTGGGAGAATGTTAAGTGGCGGACAAGCACAGCGTGTGGCGCTTGCTAGAGCTTTTTTAGACAAAACACGTCGCGTTCTATTATTTGATGAACCAACTGCTCACTTAGATATCGAAACGGAAGTGGAATTAAAGGAAAGAATGTTGCCGCTAATGGAAGATCATCTTGTCTTTTTTGCCACCCATCGATTACATTGGATGGCGGAAATGGATTATATTTTAGTAATGGATAAAGGTCAACTGGTTGAAGCAGGAACGCTGGCTGAATTGACTGAGAAAAATGGTTACTATGTGAAATTAGTGAATCAAATGAGGGGGACAGAATAATGGAAAATACCCCAACAAATAAAGAATTATACGAAAAAGATCAATGGGTCAAACCGTTCTTGAAAAAATATAAAGGCTTATTATATCTAGCGTTGATTTTAGGCTTTTTGACTTTCTTTAGTGCAGGTGCTTTGATGTTTAATTCAGGTTATTTAATTAGCCGAGCAGCATCACTTCCGGAAAATATTTTGATGATTTATATTCCAATCGTATTAACACGAGCTTTTGGGATCAGCCGTCCAGTTTTCCGTTATATCGAGCGTTTAGTCAGTCATAATTGGGTCTTGAAAATGACGTCGGACTTACGCCTGAAGCTTTATATGGTTTTAGAGAAAGATGCAATTTTCTTTAAATCAAAATACCAAACGGGTGATATTTTAGGTTTGTTGTCTGAAGATATCAATCACTTGCAGAATTTATATTTACGCACGATTTTCCCTACAGTGATCGCTTGGTTGTTATATATCTTTATTATTATTGGACTGGGTTTGTTTTCATGGTGGTTTGGTTTATGTATGCTGTTGATGTTAGGTGTCGTGATTTTTCTATTGCCTTTGATCTCAGTGTTAGTGAACGGTGCCAGACAAGAAAAGCAGAAAGTGTCTAAAAATGAATTATACAAAACACTGACAGATAATATTTTAGGTGTGTCTGATTGGGTATTTAGCCAGCGTGGTCAGGAATTTGTTCATTCTTATGAAGCAGAAGAGGCAAAACTTCGTCAGTTGGATGAACAGATCAAACGATTTAATCGTTTTCGTGATTTTATTTTACAGGTTGCATTTGGTGTGATCACTGTTACGATTTTAGCTTGGACTAGTGTCCGTTTTCCTGGTGATCATGGTGGTGCGGCTAACTGGATTGCAGCGTTTACCTTGACGGTATTTCCGTTGATCGATGCATTTGCACCGCTACCTGATGCAGTGCAAGAAACAAATATCTATAAAGATTCAATCAAACGTTTGAACGATTTACCTGAACCAGAAGAAGTAAATGTTGTACCAAAAGATCTAACGATCACAGATACAGAAATCAAAATCAGTGATCTATCATTTTCTTATGAAGGAACATCAAAGCTTGTTTTAGAAGACTTGAATTTGACCATTCATTCAAAAGAGAAATTGGCGATTTTGGGACGTAGTGGTTCTGGGAAAAGTACGTTAGCAACGTTGATTCGTGGAGATTTACAGCCTGATACAGGAACGATTACATTAGGTGGAATTGATACAGCTGAGTTTGGGGATCAAATCACACAATCAATCGGAGTGATTCACCAAACGCCTTATCTTTTTAGAACGACGATTTTAAATAATGTCCGAATTGGACGAGAAGAAGCGTCAGAAGAAGAGGTTTGGCAAGTGTTGGATAAGGTTGGTCTAAAGGAAATGATCGAAGGGTTACCAGACGGCTTATTGACGATGGTAGACGAAGCTGGTTTGCGTTTTTCTGGTGGTGAACGTCACCGTTTAGCATTAGCTCGGATTTTACTTCAAGATACGCCTATTGTGTTGCTGGATGAACCAACGACAGGTCTGGATCCAATTACAGAGCAACAATTATTAGATACATTTTTTGATACGTTAAAAGATAAAACGATTATTTGGATCACCCATCACTTACAAGGTGTTCATATGATGGATCGAGTGGTATTTATTGAAGATGGGCAATTAGAAATGAGTGGTTCACCACAAGAATTGTTAGCGACGAATCTTCATTACCAACAATTGTATGCAATTGATCGAGGTATGAACAAGAATTGATTGGTTGACGAAAGTACTTATTTACGAATAAAATAAAAAGACGAGGCTGAGACATGACTCTACGAGTTACATCTCAGCCTCAATGAATCTGGATAAACGGTGGGAAAAAGCAACTATAAATACTTCTATCCTAATCTCAAACTTTTAAAAGCGTAGTAAGGAATTAGAATGACCGCTGTAGCAATAGTTCTGTTAGTAAAGTTAGTTGTTCTTTACCTAAACAATCAGGTAATTTTTGGATATCGGTCAATGCTTTTTCAGTGACACGTTTCGCAAATGCTTTAGCATCGTTAACTCCATCTAGTTCGTGAACGAGTTTAGCTGTTTCAATAGCCTGTATGTCTGTGATAGCAGCGCCTTTTTCTAAATAAACAGCAAAGTGTTCGGGAGCTTTTTGCATTGCAAAAATCAAGGGTAACGTGTAGACTCCTTGGGCTAAATCTTCTAAAACGGGTTTTTTCAAGGTTTTTACATCCGCTGTATAGTCTAAGATATCATCATAGACTTGAAACGCAATGCCGATATGGCGACCAATTCGTTTTGCTAAGCGTTGTACTTCTGCACTAGCATAACCAAAGTGAGCACCTTCTAGACAGCTTAAGGAGAATAATTCGGCTGTTTTTCCATTGACGCTACGTAAGTAATCAGAAATAGTCATATCTTTTTTATAGCGTGTATGCATTTGATCTAATTCACCAAGCAGTAATCGTTTCATCGCAGAAGCGTTTGTATGTAGGAAATCAGAACCATTCATCGTATCAGCAAGTAATTCAAAAAATTCGGTAAATAATAAATCTCCTGTATAAACGGCAATATCTTTCCCATAGCGGGATTGGATCGTAACGGCTCCTCTGCGAAGTGGTGAATCATCGATGATATCATCATGTATCAACGTTGCCATGTGCAGGATTTCGATGGAAGCAGCGATTTTGATCAATTGCTTGTGGTCTTGTTTTTCTTCATCACCGATTTGAGCAAATAAAAAAAAGAAGGCAGGGCGTAGTAATTTTCCGCCAGAATAAGTTAGTTCGATCAGGGCTGCTTCAATTTCTTTGTTTCGTATTTTAACTTGATGTTTGATCAGTTCACAAGTTTCATTTAATTGTTGTTGGATAATAGGAAATTCTTTCCAAAAATCATTCATAACCAATATTCCTTTCAGTAATTCAATACTATTGATTGTATACGATGTTGGTAAAGAAATACAAGCAAATTATTCTGTGAGCATAAAACTAAATATTATAAGGAGAGAAGAGTATAATTTGAATAGAGAAGTATTTTTTGAATTAGTTGAATTAAAAGCAAAGACAGCCAGTGTTTTACCCTTTCTTTTAGGGATTTGTTTTAGTTGGTACCATTATGGACGTTTACATTTAGGTTATGTTCTTATTTATTTTATTGCGATGTTTATTTTTAATATGGCTGTTGATATTTTAGATAACTATAATGATTACCATCATGCTAAAGAAGGGCATGATTATAAAGAAAAAACGAATATTATTGGGCGAGAGAATCTATCCTTGTCGATGATTCGTCGCTGGATCATTTGGATGATCGCAATTTCTGCATTGATGGGTATCGGCCTGTCTATGGTTGTCGGTTGGCCGTTGTTATGGCTAGGGCTTTATTGTTACTTGATCGGAATCTTTTATTCTTCTGGACCTAAACCATTATCAAGCTTGCCTTTGGGTGAATTCTTTTCAGGATTTACGATGGGCTTTATGATCATGTTGATTTGTGTCTATATCAATACATTCGATTCTTTTCAGTGGACAATGGGTAATATCGGCAGTATCTTTTTAGTGTCATTGCCTAATACTTGTTTAATCGCTAATTTAATGTTAGCAAATAATATTTGTGATTTAGAAGAGGATGAAATGAATCATCGCTTTACCTTAGTGCATTATTTAGGAAAGAAAGCGTCGATTGGTTTGTTTGTTGGATTGATCGTGATTGCATTTGCATCGATCGTATTGAGCGTTGTTTTAGGCTTAACACCGATCACGATGTTATTGACGTTACTCGTTTTGCCCTTTATTTGGAAGCAAACGAAGCTATTTTTAAACGAACAAGTAAAAACAAAAACATTTATTTGCGCTGTGAGAATTTTAGCAGTTGGCGCACTGGCACAAGTTGTATTTTTTGCCATAGGATTGTGGCTTAAATAATAAAATAAAAAGGTTAAGAGGGGATTTTAACATGAGTAAGCACGTCGTTATTTTAGGCGCTGGCTATGCCGGTTTAAGAGCGCTACATGAATTACAAAAAGGCAATAATGATCTAAAAATCACATTGGTCGATCAAAACGATTACCACTTTGAAGCAACTGATATTCATGAAGTTGCGGCAGGGATTCAGACATCTGAAAGAATTACCTATCCAATCAAAGATGTCGTAAAAGCAGCTTGTACAACATTTGTCCAAGGTCGAGTGGAAAAAATCGATAGTGAAAACCAACTGGTTCATTTGAAAGATCAAGAAGCTATTTCCTATGATTATTTGATCGTAGCATTAGGCTATGAATCAGAATCATTTGGCATTCCTGGTGTTGAAGAGTTTTCATTAAAAATGGTCGATATCCCAACATCAGAAAAAGTCTATCAACATCTAACCGAGCAAATGAACGCTTATAAAGAAACCAAAGACGAAGATTGCTTAAAAATTGTTGTCTGCGGTGCTGGTTTTACCGGAATTGAATTATTAGGTTCATTACATGAAGGAAAGAAAAAACTAGCTGAAATCGCTGGTGTTGAACCTGAAAAAATCCAATTATACTGTGTTGAAGCAGTTACTCGCTTATTGCCAATGTTTAGTGAAAAGCTTGGCGGCTACGGTATCGATCATTTGAAAAAATGGGGTGTCAACTTCTTAGTTGGAAAACCGATTAAAGAAATCAAACAAGATACGGTTGTTTATTTAGATAACCAAGAAACAAATGAGTTAAATGAGCTAAAAGCTAAAACGATCATCTGGACGACGGGTGTTAGTGGAAGTCACGTTGTTGGTGATTCCGGTTTTGCTGCTAAACGTGGCCGTGTGATGGTTAACCCTGATTTAACAGATGCAGATCACAGCAATGTTTATATCATTGGTGACTGTTCTGCTGTGATGGATAAAGAATCAAATCGTCCTTATCCAACAACTGCACAAATTTCACTTAAAATGGGTGAACATGCTGGGAAAAATATCAAAGCCCAATTAAAAGGGGAACCAACGAAAGAATTTACCTTTAAATCATTAGGTTCTGTTGCTTCTATCGGTAACAGTCATGCTTTTGGTGAAGTTGGAAAAATCGAAGTGAAAGGTTACCCAGCTTCTGTGATCAAAAAAGCGATCATGGATCGTTCATTATTTGAAACAGGTGGGATCAAAGAAATGTTGGCTAAAGGTCGTTTTGATTTTTACCGTTAAGAAGTTATAATAGTAATAAGTGCGATGAAAGATTCATAGTAGAGCGTTGTTTTGAAATGACAGAAAGTCAACGGTAGATGGAAGTTGACCAAAATAATGGCTTGAAATACAAATCTGGAGCGAAATGATAAATTCGGGTAAGATCCGTTAGCGTCTTTTGAGTGGAGATTATGTATAATTTCAACTATGGGTGGTACCGCGTGTATTTTGCGTAGGAGACAAAATAAAATTTTTGTTTCCAACGTTTATTCGTCCCTGACAGTCTATTTCAGATTGTCAGGGATTTTTTGTATGCAACAATTAAATTTATAAAAAGAATGAGGAACGTAGATGAAGAAAGAATTAAGTGTAAAAGAAGCATTACTTGTATTTTTGTCATTATTATTGATTATTAGTATTTGTGTGATTGGTGTGGGGATGAGTCCGATTTTTCCAGTCTTATGTGCATTAGGTTTACTGATTGCTTGGAGTAAATGGCGTGGCGCTTCATGGGATAAAATCCATGAAGGAATCATTGAAGGTGTGAAAACTGGGATCGTACCTATGGTCATTTTTATTTTGATTGGCGCTTTGATTGCAGTTTGGATCGCAAGCGGCGTCATTCCAACGATGATGTTCGCAGGTTTTTCAGTGATCAGTACAAAAATCTTTTTACCTTCCGCTTTTGTCAGTTGTGCTGTTGTGGGCATCTCGATCGGAAGTGCGTTTACAACCGTTTCAACAATTGGCTTAGCTTTGATGGGTATGGGGATTTCAATGGGATTCAATTCAGCTATCTTAGCAGGAGCAATCATTTCAGGGGCTGTTTTTGGTGATAAAATGTCACCACTTTCTGATACGACAAATTTAGCTTCAGCTGTGGCAGGAGCAGATCTATTTAAGCATATTAAAAACATGATGTGGACAACGGTCCCAGCTTTTATTATTTCATTTATTTTATACACAGTACTTGGATTTCAAACGAAGATTGGTCAAACAGAATTAGAAACAAAACAGTTTTTAGAAGTATTACAAGCTAATTTTGCGATTAGCTGGTGGGCGGTTTTACCTATTTTGTTACTAGTTGTTTGTTCGATCAAACGAGTTCCGGCTATCGCTTCATTGTTAGTAACGATTTTAGTTTCCAGTGTGATGTATATGATTCAAACACAAAATGTTGATTTAAAACAGCTAAGTACAATTATAGAAAATGGCTTTGTTTCAGAAACTGGGATGGAACAAATCGATGCTTTGTTGACTAGAGGTGGTATCCAAAGTATGATGTGGTCAGTTTCGTTGATACTCTTAACGTTGTCATTAGGTGGTTTATTAATGAAAATGGATGTAATTACGGTTCTAATGGCACCACTTGCTCATAAGTTAAAATCAACCGGCAGCTTGGTTGCGGCAACCGTGTTTAGTGGCGCTTTGGCCAATCTGATGATCGGAGAGCAGTACCTATCGATCATTCTTCCTGGTCGTGCATTTAAAGAAAGCTATGATAAAGCAGAACTTGCTCCAGAAGTGCTGTCTAGAGCGTTAGAGGATTCTGGAACTGTTTTAAATTCATTGATTCCTTGGGGGGTAAGTGGTGTGTTTATGGCAAGTACCTTACAAGTCTCCACATTAGACTATGCGCCGTTTAGCTTCTTCATCTTGCTATGCCCGATTCTATCGATTCTCTCAGGGATGACAGGAATTGGTATCCAAAGAAGAACGGCAAGTAAATAATGAATAATACTACAAATCATTAAAATTTTAAGAGAAACAATGGGGGTACTTTTGTTCGGCTCGATTTTTAGGTATAATGGATACTGATTGAAAAGAGGGATGTTACATGGCACAAAAACGGAAAAGTGCAAAAAAGAAAAAGACAAAAAAACAGCAACAGCAGCAAGAACATCTTAATTTCATTTTTCTCGGTATCTTTTTTATCTTCTTCGGATTATTTGGACTATTAAAATTAGGATTTCTTGGCACTTTAATTGCCAATGGATTACGTGTGGTGATAGGCAATACATTTTCAGTAGCGGCGATTTTGTTGATGCTATATGGTCTTTCTTTAGTTATTTTTGGAAAAGAATTTCCTATCAAAAAAAGCCGACCGATAATTGGCGGAGTATTTGTTTACTTAGGTGTTTTACTCTTGTTACATGCCTACATGTTTCGCAATGTCGGCACGCAAACACCAGATATCATGGGAACTACATGGGAATTTCTTCGGATGGATTTAAAGGCAAGCACAGTCACTCAAAATGTTGGTGGTGGTATGATCGGTGCCGCTCTTTATAGTCTGACGTTCTTTTTAGTTGCTCAATTTGGCAGCTATTTGATTGCAGGATTATTGATAGCAATCGGTGTCTTTCTAATGAGTATGCTTGATTTTCAACAAGTGATGAACGGGTTACAGAACGTTCGGGAAAAACTTAGCGGTTTAACGGCTAAAAGTGCGGAACGTCAAGCTGAAAGAGAAGCCAAACGAGCAGAAAAGCGCGCTGCTAAACAGGCTGCAATGGAAAAGCAAGCGCAAGAACGTTTGAAAAACGACGTAAGAGAATTAACGCCTGGTGAAAAATTAGCCAAGAAGCAAGGGAGCAAGAAGAAAGAGACCTGCAGGAACCAGAGCAGTTAACACTTGTTCCAATCGACAGTTTTCAAAGCCAAGCTGAAGCACAGCCGGCGCAACAAAAAGTAGTCGCAGAACCAGAAATGGATGAAGGTGGCGAATTAGATTTTGAAATTTCAGAAGAAGCAGAAGATCGTGATTACGAACTACCACCTTCAACGTTATTAGATTCGATTCCTTCAGCTGACCAAAGCGGAGAGTATCAAAAAATTGAAAAAAATATTGGGGTGTTAGAACAAACATTCAAAAGTTTCGGTGTTGATGCTAAAGTAGTCAAAGCAAGTCTTGGCCCAGCTGTTACAAAATTTGAAATTCAACCAGCAGTAGGCGTTAAAGTGAGCAAGGTCGTTAGTCTAACAGATGATATTGCTTTAGCACTGGCTGCTAAAGATGTGCGGATGGAAGCGCCGATTCCAGGGAAATCACTGATTGGGATCGAGGTGCCAAACAGCACTGTAAGTACAGTTTCATTTAGAGATATTATTGAAGCACAGCCAAGTCATCCAGATAAATTATTGGAAGTACCGCTTGGACGAGATATTTCTGGAATGGTCCAGTCAGCTGATTTAGCAAAAATGCCTCATTTATTGATTGCCGGATCAACTGGTAGTGGGAAATCTGTTGCAATCAATGGGATTATTTCTAGTATTTTAATGAGAGCAAAACCTCATGAAGTAAAACTAATGATGATCGATCCAAAGATGGTGGAATTAAATGTTTATAACGGCATTCCTCACCTTTTGACACCCGTGGTTACTAATCCACGTAAGGCAGCCCAAGCGTTGCAAAAAGTTGTACAAGAAATGGAATTCCGTTATGAAAAATTTGCAGCAACTGGCGTTCGTAATATTTCTGGTTACAATGAATTAGTGATTCAAAAGAACCTAGAGGATGGCGAAAATCGTCCGATTTTACCGTTTATTGTGGTGATTGTCGATGAGTTGGCTGATTTGATGATGGTTGCCAGTAATGAAGTAGAAGATGCGATCATTCGTTTGGCCCAAATGGCTCGTGCGGCCGGAATCCATATGATTTTAGCCACACAACGCCCAAGTGTGGATGTTATCACAGGAATCATCAAAGCTAATGTTCCTTCAAGAATGGCTTTTGCAGTTTCTAGTGGAACTGATTCACGAACGATAATTGATAGTAATGGCGCAGAAAAACTTTTAGGTCGGGGAGATATGTTATTCTTGCCGATGGGTGAGAACAAACCGATTCGTGTGCAAGGCGCTTTTATTTCTGATCATGAAGTGGAAAGAATCGTTTCTTTTGTAACAGAACAACAAGAAGCGGATTATCAGGAAAGTATGATGCCAACGGAAGAAACTACTGGCGGCAGTAATGAAGCTTCTCAAGATGAATTATATGAGGAAGCAAAAGCTTTAGTTGTAGAGATGCAGACAGCAAGTATTTCTTTACTGCAAAGACGATTTAGAATTGGCTATAATCGTGCGGCACGTTTAGTAGATGAATTAGAAGCACATGGTGTGATTGGGCCATCAGAAGGCAGTAAACCAAGAAAAGTGTTTCTTGAACCAGTAGCAGAAGATGAACCAATGGATCATGGTGTTGAGTAAGAACGATCAAAAAATGGAGTTAGCTTGAAGGCTGGCTCCATTTTTATTATCGATGTAACCAATTGTTGTTTGTATAAAAAACGTTGCTTGCAACACGTATCTAAAAAAGTTTTCCACAAATGTAAACTTTGGTATAATGTATGAAATAGTATTAGATCGTTAGATGAAAGGTTGAATTAAATCATAAATACGATTAGAATTAGGATAATCTAAATCAATAACGAATAATTAAAAATAAAAAGATAGACTAAATTAAAAATATAAGGATGGATAACATGAGAAGAAAAAGCGTATTATATCTAGATGTTGCAGAACAAATCAAAGCAGATATCATGAATGGTACATATCCTGTGGGTTCATTGCTACCGACAGAAGCAGAACTTGAGCAATTATTTGATGTCAGTAAAATCACTGTCCGCCGTGCAATCGAGTTATTATCATCAGAAGAATTAGTAGAGAAAAAAAGTGGTAAAGGGACAACGATCCTAAGTAATCGACCATATAATAAATTGTCCAAAGCAGGTACCTTTACAGAGTACTTGAATGATTCAGGACAAAAAGTTGCAAAGAAAATCTTAAAGCTGGAAACGGTTACGTTAGCATCAGATTCTCCTATTTATTCATGCCTTGGAGCCAAAGCGGTAAAAGTGTCGCGTTTGTATACATTAGAGGATCAACCTTATATCTATTTTAATTATTATCTACCAACGAGTTTGTCAGATGTTCCATTAGAAGATTTTGAGCAGGAATCCTTATATCGCATAATGGATCAGCATGGAATCGAAATCATGAAGTTTGAAGATAGTTTCCAAACGATTGAATTAACGTCTGAACAACAAGAAATTCTAGCTACCTCTGAAAAAAATGGGTTAAAACGAATTCGTAAATCGATTGGTCTTTCTGGTAAAATCGTTGAGTTTTCTGAAGCAATCTACAACACAGCTCTTTATCCCTATGTAATTGAATATGAAGCGTAAAAGAAATAACAGGCTGCTTACAAAAGTGTAAGCAATCTGTTATTTTTTCTATGGTGTGTTCGGTGTTATTGGATTAGACTAAGCAAATAGAGAAAAGGAGCGATATGAATGTTACAAGTCGAAAACGTATCTAAAATATATGGAGAAGAAATTAAATATGAAGCATTAAAAGGCCTGAACTTAACTGTTGAGGATAGCGAATTTATTGGGATCATGGGACCTTCTGGAAGCGGAAAGAGTACTTTCTTGAATCTTATAGCAACGATCGATCAACCCACATCTGGACATATTTTAATGAATGGAACAGATCCAAATCAGTTAAATCAAGAAGAAATTGCAAAATTTAGAAGAAGAGAACTAGGTTTCATTTTTCAAAGTTTCAATTTGATGCCAACGTTAACAGTAGAAGAGAATATTGTTTTGCCGCTAACTTTAGACGGAGAAAAAATTTCTGTTATGAAAAAACAATTGAATATTCTCGCTGATCGTTTAGGAATTGCTAGCTTGTTAAAAAAACGGATCGCAGAAATTTCTGGTGGACAAGCCCAACGTGTAGCAGTGGCTCGTGCAATGATTCATCAGCCGCAATTATTATTGGCAGATGAGCCAACTGGAAATTTAGATACAAAATCATCGAAAGATGTCATGCAATTATTACAGCAACTAAATGAAGAAGAAAGAGCAACGATTTTAATGGTGACTCATGATCCGCTAGCAGCAAGTTATTGCAAGCGTATCGTGTTCATCAAAGATGGTGAATTGATCGATGAAATTCACCAAAATGGAAATCAAAAGAGGTTTTACGATGAAATCATGGTGAAACTATCTGAGATTGAAGGTGTCGATAATGAGTTTTAGTCAATTTGTTATTCGAAATACCTTAAGAAATAAGCATCTTTATATGGCTTATTTCTTAAGTACACTGTTTTCTGTAATGGTATTTTTCACGTTTACAGTGTTTGCCTTTCATCCAGCATTGGCGAATGGATTAAACAAAAATGCACAAATTGGAATGTTGGCCTCAGCATCATTATTTATGGCTTTGCCTTTTTCTTTGTCCTCTACTCGATGGATGTTTTTATTCAATCTAGGAAAAAAGAATTTGGTCTGTTGATGATTCAAGGAATGAGTCCTAAGCAATTGAAAAAAATGGTTTTTATTGAAAACTTAGTCATTGGTTTTTTTGCAACGATTATCGGAAGCATTGCCGGAATTGGTTTTTCACAAGTGATTTTATGGTTAAGCAATAAATTGATGCATGTGAATTTTGGCTTTTATTTCCCAGCACAAGCACTTCTATTAACAGTCATTTCTTTTGCAGTCCTATTTTTAGCAATTTCATTTTTCATCCAATTCCGCTTGCCGAAGTTAAGCTTACAAGAACTATTGAAAGCAGGAGATTTAGGCAAAGGGACGATTAAAAGTTCGTATGTTAAAACTATTTTAGCAATCGTATTGATTGGTGTAGGTTATGCTATTGCATTGTTAGTTAAAGGAATGATAGTTCCACTAGTTATGATTCCTGTCATCTTCTTAGTTGTTGTGGGGACACGTTTTTTATTCAATCAACTAAGTGTTTCAGTAATTGAGCGTTTAAAAAAGAAACAATCGATCTTTTGGAAAAAAACGAATATGGTGGTGTTTTCTGATTTAGCTTTTCGAATGAAGGATAATGCGCGTTCGTTTTTCTTAGTATCAATTATTTCAACCGTTGCTTTTGCTGCGATCGGTACATTATATGGGTTTCAAAATATGATTTTAGAGAGTATGAATCAAGTGCCATACGAGTTTCAAATTACAGGGACAGCGGAAGAAACAGCGCCTGTCATACAGAACTTTAATCAAGTATTAGCAGATAACAGTATTCAAGTTGATGAAGGCGAACTAACGATATATACGAGTGCTGATCAAGTGAACTTTATTAAAGAGTCTGAGTATAATCATCTGGCAGAATTAGTTGAAAACCCAACGATTCAAACACAAGGAGAGGCTGTTCATTTATTGCCAGGCAATATTATGGGAATGAAAGAGGTAACGATAAATGAAGTGAAATTACCAGATGAGAGTACATTACCTGTGACTAAAACAGAAAAAACAAATGTTGTCTCAGCTTATGGAACGACCGTGGTTGTACCAGATGATACTAACTTGCAAAATTTAGAAAGTAGAATAACGACTGTTTGGCAACCTAAAAATGCGAGTTATGAGAAGCTAGTTTCCGTTGGTAAATTTCAAGAGAAAAATATGTCTCTAATGGCAAAAAGCTATACGCAACAAATGATTACGGATGAGTATGCGCCAATTTTATTTGTAGGAATCTTTATCGGAATCGTCTTCTTCGTCTCAGCTGGAAGCTTCCTATATTTCAGATTGTATAGTGATATGGATGTCGATGTTGAGAAATTTAAGATGATTTATAAAATGGGCTTAGCGAAAAAAGAATTGAAGAAGATGATTTATCAACAAGTGGGTATTCTCTTCTTTACGCCAATTGTTGTCTCAGTGATCCACGGGGCTGTTGCACTTACAGCGATGTATCATATGTTTGATCAAGGAATGCAACTGGCAGGCTGGCAAGTATTAGGTGTGTTTGTACTGATACAAATCGTTTACTACTTGATTGCGCGTGTATTTTATTTTAGAAAAGTTTATCGTTTGGTTCAAGCATAATAAAAAGAAGTGATTTGGACATAACTTCGTGAGTTACATCCCAGTCACTTGGCATCGAATAAACAGTTGGAGCAGAAGCAATCACTTCGATTACATCAATTCGAAGTGCCAAAGCACTAAGATTTGAAGGCTTCGGAAATAAGCTGATGTAGAAAAGTACCTACTTGGTCACAAGAATTTGAAGAGCATCAGTTAGGAATCATTCAACATCGGAATCAAACGCTGCTGTTCCATTATCAAAAAGAAGGGCCGATACAAAAATGTATCGGTCCTTCTTCATTTCATTAAGATTCCACGATTCCTTGATCATCAATCCGGCCAGAAATCTCAACATCATGTTCAGCGTAAAATGACAAGGGTGTTTTGCTGTTTGAAGGAGAGTTTATAGCTTCTAATAGGTCTTTTTTGAATTGGTTTATGCCGTCATCAGTTGTTGTATCATATAAAATAGTGGCATGACCTAAATCAAAAGGTAAAGAATCAAGATGTTTGTTTTGAATTTGGATCACTCGTTTTTTCAGTGCTTTAGCATAACCTAATTCATAATAGATAATTGGATCGTGACTTGATAAATCAGTAATAATCAAGTCCGCTTTTTCTAAACTATCATGAATCTTTTGCTCAGTTTGAGCGTGGTCTGTACCCAAACCAACTTTTACAAGTTCAAATCCTACTTGATTTTCAACAAAAGTGTCTTGAATGTAACCAAAAAGTAAATCGGTGTGACCATTAAAAGTATTGGCATCTTCATTGATCGGCGTTGCGAAAAAACATACGTCAGTTTTCATACAAAAACCTCTTTTCTTACCTTTGATTATAGCAACGATAGGAGAGTGAAACAAACAATAAGAACAAATATCATTGAAAGTGAAATCAAGGGGATGAAAAATGGCCAATTCTACTGACTAACCTAGATAACATATAGACAAATCAGGTACAATAAGTTATAGTATGAAGCGAATGTTTAGAAGAAATGAGGAAGAAAACTAGTGGAAAAAGCATCCATTTACGGTTTAACAAAAGAAGAACTGATCGCATGGTTTATCGAACATGACGAAAGAAAGTTCCGTGCCACCCAAGTGTGGGAATGGCTTTATATCAAACGTGTCATGAATTTTAGTGACATGACAAATTTATCAAAAGATGTCATCGAATTATTAGAAGAAAACTTTATCATCAATCCATTGCGCCAAGTGATCATCCAAGAAGCGAAAGATGGTACCGTAAAATATCTTTTTGAATTACCAGATAAAAATATGATCGAAACAGTCTTGATGCGTCAAGAATATGGGATGTCTGTCTGTGTAACAACTCAAGTTGGCTGTAATATCGGCTGTACTTTTTGTGCCAGTGGCTTACTTACAAAACAACGCGATTTAACAGCAGGAGAAATCGTCGCTCAAATCATGCTTGTACAACATTATTTCGATGAACGGGGACAAGGTGAACGTGTAAGCCATATTGTTGTCATGGGAATCGGTGAGCCGTTTGATAACTATGATAATCTAATGAATTTCCTACATACGATCAATGATCCAAAAGGATTAGCAATTGGAGCTCGCCACATTACTGTTTCAACAAGTGGTTTAGTACCTAAAATCAAAGAATTTGCGAATAATGGCTTACAAGTCAATTTAGCAATTTCTCTACATGCACCAAATAATGACGTTCGTACATCGATCATGCGTATCAACCGTAGCTTCCCGATTGAAAAATTAATGGATGCGGTCGATGAATACTTGGAAAAAACGAATCGTCGAATCACGTTTGAATATATCATGCTGAGTAATGTGAATGACCGTCCGGAACATGCCCAACAATTGGCTGATCTATTGAAAGACAAGAAGAAGTTAACATTTGTCAACTTGATTCCTTATAATCCAGTTAGTGAGCATGATCAATATAGTCGGAGTGAAAAAGCGGATGTATTGAAATTCTATGATGTTTTGAAGAAAAATGGTGTTAACTGTGTGATTAGAAAAGAGTATGGAACAGATATCGATGCCGCTTGCGGACAATTGAGAAGTAAGCAAATTAAAAAAGCTAAGAAAAGCTGAGAAAGCTCTTTAATACCAAAAGGTCATGATGCAACCCGATTCGGTTGTACCATGACCTTTTCTATTCTTCCATTAAAATATTAAAGCCATAATCAATAATATGTTCTTTTAAGTAATGCAAATATTCTTCTCCCATTGGTGACAGGGACATCTGGCAGGATGAATCCAGCCGATTTCCATTACTTCATCAACATCTAGTGGTAACGCAACAATATTTTCATCATTCAATTCTCGACTCAAAACGCCAGAACTGATCGTATAACCATCGAGTCCAATCAAGAAATTAAATAATGTTGCTCGATCACTGACACGAATGCTTTTTTTGTGGTAGCGCGTACTCAATATTTCTTCTGAAAAGTGAAAGGAATTAAATTGTCCTTGTTCAAATGAAAGATAGGGGAAATCTTCTAAATCCGCTAATGTTACTGATTTTTTTCCAACTAAAGGGTTTTTTTTACTAACAAAAACATGTGGATTTGCTGTAAATAACGGATGGAAAATCAGTTGTTTTTCTTTTAATAATCGCCGAATAACTTTTTCGTTGAACGTATTTAAGTATAAAATACCCAGTTCACTCTGAAACGTACTGACATCTTCAATGATATTATTTGTTTGCGTTTCGCGAAAGGTAAATTCATATTCATTTTTTTGGTAGGATTTGATTAATTGGACAAAAGCATGAACAGCAAAGGCATAATGTTGTGCCGAAACAGAAAATAATCTTCTTCGCGTCTCAGTTCCTTTGTACTTTTCTTCCATCAAGTCAACTTGTTCCAAAATTTGTCGTGCATAGGATAAAAATTCAGTTCCTTCAGTTGTAAGAACCATTCCTTTTTGAGTTCTCTGAAAGATTTGAATATTCATTTCTTGCTCTAATTCTTTAATAGCAGTAGATAGGCTAGGTTGAGTGATAAAGAGATGTTTGGCTGCTTCATTAACTGAACCTAATTCAACGACTTTTATAATATAATTCAATTGCTTGATCCGCATAATAAATCCCTCCTTCGAATTTAAAATAACAGTATTTTATCTTAGATCTCAACTTGGATCACTTGTACACCTTGTTTTTCGATCTCTCGAATCACTTCAGGTGAAGCAAATGTATCTGTGATTAAATAATTGATATCTTTGATATTTCCACTAGTAAAATTAGACGAAAAACCAATCTTACGATAATCTGCAACAACGATCACCAGACCATTCGTCCGTTCAATGATCAGCGAATTTATTTTAGATTCATGTAAGACAGGTGTAGTGATCCCATTCTCAATACTGAGTCCAGAACAGCCAATAATTGAAATATTTGAAGACATCTTTGAAAATGACTCGATTGCGATGTCACCAACTAAAGCTTCTTTTGGAAAACGAATTTCACCACCAGATAAAATAACTGTTGAATTTGGATTATGATCTAGATTGGCAACTTTAACATTATTTGTAACGATAGTCACTCGTTTATCCTCCAGATTTTTTAAAGAAGATAACGCAGTTGAGCCCGTATTGATAAATAACGTATTTCCATCTTTGACAAATTCCGCCGCTTTTTTGGCGATTGCATTTTTTAAGATTTCGATTTCCTCATTATAATCTTCTGTTCCTGTTTTTTGAACGATTTGCGCTTTTCCGTGAGCGCGTTGAACTAACCCCATTTTTTCTAAAGCGATCAAGTCACGACGAACAGTTATTTCTGAAACGTCTAGCTGACGACTAATTTCTTTCACTAATAGACTTGTATTGCTACTCAATAGTTCAAGTAATGTATCGCGACGATTTTTGATCGTTTTGTGTGAGCTTTTCATTTCAAATCCTCCTTTCTAGAGCAGTTTAGTGACTGCCAGTGTATTACCTAACGTTTTTGCTTCTTTTAATAATCGATAACCTTCGGATGTGTGATCTAGTTTAAGCAAACATTGACCTTTTAGATATAAAAGGTAGGTCAGTTCTCGATTATTCAAACGTTTTTTATCAATCAACTCTAATTCACTTAAGCATTTTTTGTTTCTATTTTGATGAAAATATCTCATTCCGGCAATTTCATGCATGAAAATAAGGCGTTGATTTGCTTTTTTTTAACATTTTTTAACTTAAATAAACTTACTAGACAATTATTTAAATTTTCTTCTTCTTTTAAAAAGGAATAACACTGCATTTGCGTATGATAATAAATGAACAGGTAGTCCAATGTAGCATGAAAAAAATGCTGATTCCGTTTTAAATGTGCTAAGCAACCTTGATAGTCTCCTGCGTCTAATAAAAGCAAGCCGTCAAAAATAATAATAGACTGTTTGAAGCCATTAAACAAATCTTTTCTACTTAGAAGCTCTTTTAAAGCTGTCGCTTTATTCAAGTCACAATCAATATTTAGGGCATAAATCATTTTTTCATAGATATTTTTTAGATACTCGAAAAGGATAACGATACTTAGGACAATACCTCCTAGACAGCCAAAAATAAGCTTTGTAGCTAAATCTTGAGAACGAGTGACTAGGTAATAGATATAGAGTGCAAATACTAAATACACGATCCATAACAACCCTTTTTTTCCAAAGTAAAAACTTTTCCAAATAAACGT
Source organism: Enterococcus crotali (assembly GCF_000633635.1). Classification (GTDB taxonomy): domain Bacteria; phylum Bacillota; class Bacilli; order Lactobacillales; family Enterococcaceae; genus Enterococcus_L; species Enterococcus_L crotali. The sequence goes on from NZ_AYPQ01000005.1 coordinate 139,685, forward strand.
TTTCATATTCCTCACCTCACCGAAACTATATCATAAAAAAAGCTATATGAACATAAAAAAAGATGTTATATTCTTTTTTATAGTTGTTTTAATCATAAACGTTCTTAAAATGATATAAACGATCGTATAAATAGATTGAAAACGGTTTAAAATATTGTAGAATGAAAAGTGTAATCGAGATTGAGAGACTATGGAGGGATCATATGGCAACAATTCATGATGTAACAAAAGAAAGTTGGATTTTAAGTACGTTTCCAGAATGGGGAACTTATTTGAATGAGGAAATCGAACAAGAAGAAGTCAAAGCGGGAACAGTCTCTATGTGGTGGCTAGGATGTACGGGAATTTGGTTGAAGTCACACGAGGGAACAAATATTTTATGTGACTTATGGTGTGGGACAGGAAAAAGAACGCATGGTAATGGAAAAATGAAAAAAGGACATCAAATGATGCGAATGAGTGGTTGTGAGAATATGCAGCCTAATCTTAGAACACAGCCTTTTGTGATCGATCCATTTGCAGTCAAAGACGTTGATGCGTTAGTTGTCACCCATATTCATTCGGATCATCTAGATATCAACACTGCAGCAGCAGTTCATCAAAATTGCCCGAATGCTCGTTTTATCGGACCAAAAGAAGTGGTCGATACGTGGTTGAAATGGGGAATTCCAAAAGAGAAAACAACAATCGTAAGACCCGGTGACCGTGTGGCAATCAAGGATGTGGAGATCGTTGCGTTGGAAGCCTTTGATAGAACGGCATTAGTGACTTGTGAAGATCCAGAGGTGACGTTAAAAGGGAAATTACCTCAAGATATGGATGAAATCGCTGTTAATTATTTATTTGAAACAAGCGGTGGGAACATTTATCATGCGGGTGATTCTCATTATTCCAATTTGTTTGCCAAGCATGGGAATGAACACAAAATCGATGTGTGCCTTGGAGCCTACGGTGAAAATCCAAGAGGAATCACTGATAAAGTAACCTCAGTTGATATGTTGCGAATGGCCGAATCATTGAATGCGAATGTGGTCATCCCAGTTCATTATGATATCTGGGCTAACTTTATGGCAGATCCAAAGGAAATCACTGAAATATGGAAGTTCAAAAAAGATCGATTGAACTATCAATTTAAACCATTTATTTGGCAAGTAGGTGGAAAATTTACGTATCCGAATGATAAAGACAAACTAGAATTTAACTTTTATCGCGGTTTCGATGATGTTTTTACAACAGACAACGATACTCCGTTTCCATCATTTTTATAAGAAAGGAGCAAGTGAATGCTAAAGTATTTTTATGATAATGAGTTGATTCGATTTTGCAATGAAACTCCTGATAATTGGGAGGATGCTGTGATTCTTAGTTGTCAGACCTTGTTGGAGAAAAACATTATTACACAACAATATATCGATGAAATCGTAGAATGTGTTCAAAAATACGGTCCTTATATCGTGATTGTTCCAGGAGTTGCTATGCCTCATTCCTCAGAAGATAGCCAAGGAGTTTTAGGGACAGCGATTTCTTTTACAAAAATGAGTCAAGATGTAGTCTTTGAGGAGGGCAATGATGAAAAAAATGCTCGTCTATTTTTTACTTTGGCCGCTAAAAATAGTGAAGAACATGTTGAGAATATTTCAAAATTATCAGAGATGTTGATGACAGATGGGTTGATCGAAGCATTGATGACGGTAGAGACAATGGAGGATTACCAAAACGTAATGACAACTTTTGAGCTATAGAAAGAAGGGGAGTAAATGACACAAGTATTAGATTTTCTGATGGGGATTTGGGATTATTTTGCAGCGAATATTTTGACACAACCGGCCTTTTTAATTGGGTTTATCGTTCTGCTGGGATATATTTTACTGAAAAAGCCACTCTATGAAAGCATTGCTGGTTTCTTGAAAGCAACTGTTGGTTACTTGATTTTGACTGTTGGTTCCGGCGGGTTAGTCAATAACTTTCGACCAATTCTAGTCGGATTGAAAGAACGTTTTGACTTGGATGCAATGGTGATCGATCCTTATTTTGGACAGAATGCGGTAACTGCGGGAATCGAAGAGACATTTGGACGAACATTTAGTGATACGATGATTTTATTATTGATTGCTTTTGTCATGAATATCTTATTGGTTCGCTTCAAAAAATATACGAAGCTACGCGCCGTTTTTACGACTGGAAATGTTCAAATCCAACAAGCCGCAACAGCATTTTGGATCTTGTTATTTTGCTTTCCTGATCTAGGTCAAATTCAAATATTATTGATCATGGGACTTATTTTAGGCTGTTATTGGGCAGTTGGATCGAATTTAACTGTTGATATTACACAAGACTTAACAGAAGGCGCAGGTTTTGCAATCGCTCACCAGCAAATGTTTGGTGTCTATATATTTGCTCGGCTAGCTGAAAAAATGAAAAAGGATAAGAATAATCGAAAACTTGAAGATGTCCAACTTCCCGGATTCTTGTCGATTTTCAATGAAAATATGGTTGCAACATCGATTTTGATGCTCTTTTTCTTTGGAATCATTTTAGTAGTATTAGGACCAGCTTATTTGATCGAAGCAGGTTTTATGACTGAAGGGCAAAGCTTCTTTTTCTATATTTTACAGACTGCTCTATATTTCGCTGTTTATCTAGCAATTTTGCAGTTAGGCGTTCGTACATTTGTTTCGGAATTGACAGAATCTTTCCAAGGAATCTCCAATACATTATTGCCAGGAGCAGTTCCGGGGATTGATGTAGCGGCAACATTTGGATTTGGTTCACCAAATGCTGTAACAATTGGGTTCTTGTTTGGTGCGTTAGGACAATTTATCACGATTGGTTTATTAATTCTATTTAAATCTCCAGTAATCGTCATAGCAGGATTTATTCCGTTATTCTTTGATAATGCTGTGATTGCTGTTTATGCGAATAATCGTGGTGGATTTAAAGCTGCGTGTATTTTCCCATTTATTTCCGGTGTGATTCAAGTTTTAGGATCGGCTTTGATAGCAGCGTTTATCGGTTTATCTCAATACGGCGGTTATATTGGTATGTTTGATTGGGCGACAGTTTGGCCAATTATGACGATAATGATGAAATATCTTGGTTATATTGGTGTTGGACTAGTAGTCATTTTGCTATTAGCAATTCCACAATTCCAATATCGAGCAAATCCAGAAGGCTATTTCTTGATTGCTGAAGATTATGATGAGTATGTCAAAAAAATGACAGCAAAAAATGCTTAGTTATTATCTAGCTACACGAGCTAGTCTCTCGGAAAAAAGATAAAAATGGATAGCGGCAAAGAGAGCCACTCTCAATTTTTACTATTTTTCATTCGAGACTGACGAGCTCGTTGCGCTTTTAAAATTAGGAGGAAATTAAAATGAGAGTATTAGTATCATGTGCGAATGGTTCTGGAACAAGTTTAATGATGAAAAAAAGTGTGGAAAAGGCGTTAAAAGAACTTGGGTTTAATATTACAAATATTCACCATTGTGCGATTTCAGAAGGAAAAAGTACGGCAGGACAATATGATGTTGTCTTTTGTCCAATGAATTTTTTGAATATGTTTGATGATGCCAAGAAAAAAGGAATCACCGTTGTGGGTGTAAAAAATGTAATGTCAGCAAAAGAGATCAGTGAGCGTGTTCAAGAAACAGAATTAGCAGCGAAATTCAAATAGTCCCCAATCCTATAATGGGTGGCAGATATTGTATAGAGGCGCACAAATAAAGCGCTGAAGCCTTGATCTGCGTTTTTCTTAGGGAAACGATTGAAAAAGTAAAAGGAGCGAAAAAAATGAGTAGACCTAATTTGCAAGTAGCATTGGATCATTCAGATTTACCTAGTGCGATCAAAGACGTAGCAGCAGTTGGGGAGATCGTTGATATTGTGGAGGTTGGAACGATTCTTTGTTTACAAGCCGGGGAACAAGCAGTTCGTTGTATTCGTGCCTTGTATCCGGATAAAAAAGTCGTTGCAGATACTAAATGTGCTGATGCAGGAGGAACTGTTGCAAAAAATTGCCGAGAAGCCGGTGCAGATTGGATGACGGTGATTTGTTGCGCAACAATACCTACGATGAAAGCTGCGGCCAAAGAGGTTGAAGAAGTTCAAGTAGAGCTCTATGGAGACTGGACCTATGAACAGGCACAAAAATGGCTGGATGCAGGAATCTCTCAAGCCATTTATCACCAAAGCCGTGATGCTCTTTTAGCTGGTGAAACTTGGGGCGAAAAGGATTTAGCTAAAGTCAAAAAACTGATTGAAATGGGATTTAGAGTATCTGTCACAGGTGGTTTGGATGTGGCAACGTTAAAATTATTTAAAAATCTCGATGTCTACACTTTTATTACTGGCAGAGGGATTACAGCATCTGCAGATCCTAAAAAAGCAGCGCAGGATTTTCAAGATGAAATAAAACGTATTTGGGGGTAAAGCTATGACTACATTAGGAATTTATGAAAAAGCGCTCCCTAAAAATATTAACTGGAAAGAACGTCTATTACTTGCAAAAAAATTAGGTTTTGATTTTGTTGAGATGTCAATTGACGAAACGGATGAGCGTCTTCAACGGCTAGATTGGACCTTGGAGGAACGAAAAACAGTAAGAGAAGCGATTCATGAGACTGGGATCAAAATATTATCGATTTGTCTAAGTGGACATAGACGATTTCCATTTGGATCAGAAGACCAGAATAAGCGAACAACAGCTTTACAGATTATGGAAAAAGCGATTGATTTAGCATCTGATTTAGGTATCCGTACCATTCAATTAGCCGGATATGATGTTTATTACGAGAAAAAAACGGTCGCATCCAGAGAATATTTTATCGAAAATTTAAAAAGAGCTGTAGCCCTAGCAGCAGCAAAAGAAATTGTTTTATCAATAGAGATCATGGATGATCCTTTTATTAATTCGATTTCCAAATTTTTAAAGATCAAAGAGCAAATCCGCTCCCCGTATTTACAGGTATACCCTGATCTAGGCAACCTGTCAGCATGGCCTGAAAATGATGTTGGTTACCAATTGGAAATTGGAATCGATCAAATATCTGCGATTCATTTAAAAGATACACTAGCTGTTACCAATCAGTTTGCCGGGAAATTTAAAGAAGTTCCTTTCGGTGCAGGATGTGTTGATTTTTTAGGAGGGCTAAAAACATTGAAACGCTTGGAGTACAATGGGCCTTTTCTAATTGAAATGTGGAGTGAAAATAGCCAAACACCTGAAAAAGAAATTGAACAAGCTAAAGCGTTTTTACTGCCATACTTAAAGGAGGCTGGATATGTTGACAAATAAAATGTTGATCGAAGAGATGAAAGCTCGCGTTTTTGCTGCTAATCTGGCTTTGCCAGAGGCTGGTTTGGTTAAACTTACTTGGGGGAATGTCAGTGAAATTAATCGAGAAGCAGGCATAATCGTTATTAAACCTAGTGGAGTTCCTTACAATGTGATGCAGGTTCAGGATATGGTCGTGACTGATCTGAATGGAAAACCATTAGAGGAGGCTGGATTAAGACCGTCCTCTGATTTAGCTACTCATGTTGAGCTATATAAGACGTTTAAAGAAATTAATTCAGTGGTACACACACATTCAAAAAATGCGGTAATGTGGGCGCAAGCTGGTCGAGAAATTCCAGCTTATGGTACTACTCATGCAGATACTTTTTACGGTGTGGTGCCATGTACGCGTCAGTTAACAGCAGCAGAAGTAGATTCAGAATACGAGTTGGAGACTGGGAAAGTAATTGTGGAAACATTCAAAGATCGAAGCATTAATCCATTAGCAGTTCCAGGCGTATTAGTTTATGGTCATGGACCTTTTACGTGGGGGCAAACCCCGCAAAAAGCGGTGGAAAATAGTGTTGTTTTAGATGAAATAGCGGAGATGGCGTGTATTACAGAAGTTGTGAATGACAGCATCCTTCCAATTCCACAGTATCTTTTAGACAAACATTTTTTTAGAAAACACGGCATAAACGCGTACTATGGACAAAAGTAAAGAGAGTTGAGGCTTCTTCATTGTGAGGCTGTGAAAGAAGGATAGACTATCGAAAGTCAAGTAGGGATTTTTCGTTATCTGTTTTGTTTAAAAATAGTGATTCTGAATAACCTCAAACTATTGCCAATGTATTTACTTTTGTTTCTACCTTTTATTCAGATTCGATGTGATTGAGCCCGGGACAAAACTAAAAATCAGTTTTGTTTTGGGCTCTAAATCCGAATAAACGGTGAGATCTGAAGGGGTTAGACACTTCTGCCCCAACCTCAATCACACTTTTTTATTTTTTAAGGAAATGCTTTTTACGAATAATAAGTACTTGAATTTAAATTCAGAAAAGCTATACTAGAAAAATAACTTAAAAGAGAGAAAGAGGATGATTATGGGGGAGAAACAATTAAAACGTGAAATTTCTTTGTTTGGTGCTTTTTCAACAGTTATGGGAACTGTTATTGGGGCGGGGGTGTTTTTTAAAACCGCGAGTGTGGTCAGTTATGCTCAATCGCCAAGTCTAACGATTTTTGCTTGGGTGTTAGGTGGAGTTTTGACTTTGTGTGCAGGCTTGACGAGTGCAGAACTCGCCACGGCTATTCCAAAAACGGGTGGAGCAGTCAAATATATTGAATATACGTACGGAAAGTTACCTGGCTTTTTATTGGGGTGGGCGCAGAGTGTGATTTATTTTCCAGCAAATATTGCTGCGTTATCGATTATTTTTAGTACACAGTTAGTACACTTGTTTCATTTATCTAATGACCTACTTGTGCCGATAGCACTAGCAACGGGATTAAGTGTGACAATAGTCAATTTACTAGGAACCAAAATAGCAGCAAATTTGCAATCATTTACATTGATTATAAAAATGGTCCCTATTGCTTTGATTGTGTTGGTCGGACTCTTTATGCCAGCAAATGTAGAAGTTTCACTATTTCCAGTTAAAGCAGGAGGAAATAGCAGCTTTATTCAGGCGCTCAGTGGCTCTTTATTGGCGACGATGTTTGCTTATGATGGCTGGTTGGGTGTTGGTGCTGTGGCAGGTGAAATGAAACAGCCAGAAAAAGATCTACCTAAGGCAATTTTTTTAGGGTTATCTTTTATCACTGTTGTTTATGTTTTAATCAATTTTGTTTTCCTTAAAACGTTACCGATCGAACAAATTTCAGGGAATTTAAATGCAGCTTCAGAAGCATCAAACCAAATTTTTGGCGCGATGGGAGGCAAATTAGTAACGATTGGGATTTTGATTTCTGTGTATGGCGCGCTGAATGGTTATACAATGACAGGAATTCGAGTTCCTTATGCTTTGGCACTTGAAGAGATGATTCCATTTAGTCAGCACTTTAAAAAATTGTCTGCAAGGTTTGTGGTTCCCTACATTGCAGGGCTATTTCAATTTAGTGTCGCTGCAATCATGATGCTTTTAGGCAGTTTTGATTTATTAACGGATATGCTTGTTTTTGTTATGTGGTTGTTTAGCATATTGATTTTTGGTGCAGTATTGATCCTACGCAAAAAAGAACCGGAACTGAATCGTCCATACAAAGTGCCCTTTTACCCTGTGATTCCTATAATCGCCATTCTTGGGGGACTATTTATTTTAATTACAACCTTATTTACACAAACCTTGTTAGCAAGTATCGGTATTGGAATTACCTTGTTGGGGATTCCAGTATATGTACTAAATACAAAAATAAATGCATTAAAAAGTAAATGATTTTTAATTATTGTCAAAAAGTTATTACTTTGCTCTAAGAGATTGAGAAAATAAACAAGAATTATTTGGTATAATTAGCTTGATCTAAGTCTTTGTCGTGAGATAGAGCACGGCTCTTGCTTAACCCTTTTAAGCAGGAGCTACTTTTTCTCAAAAATTTTAATAAAATTAACAATTTCTGAAAGTTATTCTGGTCTTTTTTTTAGTATAATGGATATATCAAAACGATAAACTATTTTGGGGAAGATAGTGCATCAGAACTCTTGGTAAAGCTGTAAGTGTTGATTTTTCAACATTTATGGCTTTATTTTTTTAAAGAAATGAAGTATTTTTGCGATATAAGAGCATCCTATAGGGGGGATATAGAAAAACAACCATCTATGGACTAGATCTCTAGTGAAAGTAGAGAAATCAGCAAGATAAGATTAACTAACTAAAAAAATTGAATATAATACAATAATTTAAACTTGAAATCTGAAACAAAACTTTTGCGGTTTTGTTTCAGATTTTTTGCATTTTTTTCTTCTCAATAATAATAATTTCTATTTTAACTGCGTATATTATTGTAAGGAGGGAAGAAAATGGATATTAAAGAACTTTCTCAGGAATTGATTGAATGGGGAATAGCAGAAGCTATACAGGATATCTATGTACTGCCTATTGAGGATAATGTTCGGATATTTGCTAGGAAAGGTGCAAGCCGAGTGATTTTTAAGGAAGTGAATAAAAGTGAAGGGGAGAAGTTGATTTTTCATTTTAAATTTATCGGCAGTATGGATATCGGTGAGAAAAGAAAAGCACAGGTGGGAGCAGTAACATACAAGCTTAAACAACAAGAGCTTCGTCTGAGGTTATCGACAGTTGGAGATTTTAGACAAAGAGAGAGTTTGGTTATTCGTTTTTTACATGTTTTTGGGAACAGCCATGAATATTACTTTTTACCGCGGCAATTGACTGTTGTTCGTAATCATATCAAGCATCGCGGGCTACACTTATTTTGTGGTCCTGTCGGATCAGGCAAAACCACATTGATGTATAAGTTAGCAAAAGAAACAGATCAGTTTCAGCAAGTAATCACGATAGAAGACCCAGTGGAGATTGAGGAAGCCTCCTTTTTACAGCTACAAACCAACCCGAAAATTGATTTGACCTATGATGTATTGATCAAAGCTTGCTTACGTCATCGACCAGATATTTTGATCATCGGAGAAATTCGGGATGGACTTACGGCACAAGCTGCAATCAGGGCTGCACTTACAGGGCACACGGTCTTTGCAACGATTCATGCGAGGAGTATCACGGGCGTATCTGAGCGTTTAATTGAACTAGGTGTTCAACAAAGGGAAATAGTTGAATGTGTGGCAGGTATTATCTACCAAAGACTATTACCCTTTCGAACGACTACTGATGAGATAATAAGCGGATTGCTTATGGATTATAACTTTTCTAGAGAAATGACTTCCAAGTGGTCAAAAGAATTAAGAAAGGTTTGGGCTTATGGTTTTATCGATAATCAAACATTTGAAAAAGAAAAAGAGTATTAAGCTATCAAAACAACAACAGCAACTACTTATTCAATTACTTGCTGACTTATTAAAAAATGGCTTTACGATTCAGGAAAGTCTCCTGTTTATGAAAAAATCGCGTTCGATTGCAGAGCCTGCGATTGACTACCTGATTGATTTTATGGAGCAAGGAGACTCACTTCATGGTGGACTGGCCCAGCTTGGGTTTAAGACAACGATCATTACACAAATCGAATTTGCTCAAACACATGGTGATCTGGCAGGGACACTAAAAAAAATCAAGCAGCATATGAAAATTTTAGATAAGCAACAGCAAAATTTTTATAAAGTAATTAGTTATCCTATCTTACTTTTACTATTTTTAACAGTTGTTTTGATTAGTATTCGTCAAGTTCTACTCCCTCAATTAATGACAAACGGAACGATTCAAGCGAATAATATAGGTGTTCAATTTATTCAGAAAAGTCCCTATTATATACTGTCAACTATTGTTGGTTTGTCTTCATTTGTTTTTTTGATTCGTTGGTATTTAAGAAAGAGAACCTTTTTACAAAGAGCAGTTTTTATAGCTAAAGTTCCTCTTTTAGGAAACCTTTATAAAGAATATAATTCGGCATTTTTTGCTCTTGAATGGGGCAAATTATTTTCTCAAGGATTAGAGATAAAAATGATTATTCAAGTGATGAAAGCAACGGATCACCAGTCGCTGATGAGTGAACTTGCTGAAACGTTAGAAGAGCAATCTATGTTAGGACAAACATTTTACGAGCAACTACCAAAGTTTTTAATTTTTTCTCCTGAGTTATCTTTGATTATTCAGCAAGGACAAGTCAAAGGGAATTTAGGCAAAGAATTGATTTTATACAGTGAACTTTGCTGGCAGCATTTTTTTAAGCGCATGGAAAAAATAATTCAATGGATTCAACCGATTGTTTTTTTAGTTGTTGCGTTGTTGGTCGTTAGTATTTATGCTGCGATGTTATTACCGATTTATGGGGGCATGGAGGAATTTTTATGAAAAAAAGTAAGAAAAAAAATCGAATGAATTATACCGGTTTTACATTGTTAGAAATGCTTGTAGTGCTGTTGATCATTTCTGTGTTGATTCTATTGTTTGTCCCGAACCTTTCAAAGCATAAAGAAAGTGTAGATAAAAAGGGGAGTGAAGCAATCGTTAAGATCGTTGAAACACAAATCGATCTGTATCAAATAGAGAAAAATCAAATGCCTACTGTAGAACAGCTATTAACAGAACAATATATTACGCAAGAACAATATGACAAGTATCAAGCGAGCAAGAAGTGATCATGAAGAACATGAAAGGTTTTACGTTAATAGAGTCTTTGACAGTATTATTTATCTGTACGACGTTTATGTTGCTTCCCATTCTTGCTATAAACAGGTGGAAACAGGTGTTAGATGTGGAACAATTTTTATCATCATTTGAAAAGAAGTTGTTGTTTACCCAACAGATGGCAATTGTTAATACATCAGACACACAGATCGTATTTTTCGAGGATAGCCAGCAGATCAGCTTTATAAGTTCAAAAAAGGAATCTGTAATGGGCAAAGAATCACTGCAGATTCCAGAAGCCTTGCATGCTACTGGACCAAGTAAGATTATTTTTAAAAGGGATTCAGGAAATAACGGAAATCTATCTAAATTTTCTTTTTCATGGACGGAAAAAAAGAAAGTGATTGAATTTCAATTTCAAATGGGAAGTGGTCGCTATGTTAAAAGAATTCAATCATTATAAAGGATATATTTTATTTGAAAGCTTACTTGCATTAGGTCTATTATGTTTAGTAATCGGCGGTTATGTTTCATTGAATACGTTTTTATTAAAAAAGAACAAGCAAGTGACTGAACAGTTGTCACTGCATAGAGTTTTATATGAAGAAGTGAAGCGTTATGAAAATCATGGCGGACCATTACTTAAAGAAGTGCAGGTGGAAAACAAGAACTACCAACTACGCTTTTATAAAGCTAGCGATAGGCTAGTGGAAGTGGAGATTACAGATGGAAAAGAGTCGTTTACACTCAAGAAAGAATGACAGACAAACTCATTTTTCTGGTTTTACTTTAATAGAGTGTTTATTTTCATTGCTACTATTATCGATTATCTGCCTACTCTTTTCGGCTTCAGTAAAGAATGCAGCTGTGGTAAGTAAACGGCTGCAAAGTGTGAGAGAAAAGGAGTGGCATATTTTTGTCATTCAATTGGAGAATGAATTAAAAAATTGTTATTACGAAAAAACACAAGCAAATAAAATCATTCTCAAAAATCAGAAAAATAACAAGCCGGTTTGGATCGAGTACAAGTTAGGCAAAATTGTAAAAGTAGAAAATGGTGGCTATCAACCGCTTCTAACGGAGGTTAAGCAAGCAGTTTTTATAGAGGAAGGGACAGCTATTTTGATGAAAGTAACTTTGGAGGAGAACCTGAATGTTGCAGCAAAATGGATTATCACACAAGAGCATGAAAATGAATAGACAATATAAAGGAGGGATTTTACTCACGACTTTACTGTTTGTTTTTTTATTTAGCTTTTTGTTTGTACTTGTTTTAGATGACTTTCAATTGACTCAACGCTTTACGCAAAAGACGAAAGAATACTATAGCGCTAAGATTATGGTAAGTATGTTCCTTTCTGATGTTAAAGAAGAACAGTATCCACTTGAGAAAACAGGACATCAACATTTTTCAACAGGGATGTTATATTACGAATATAGGCAGCCAATATTGAAATTGACAGTTCAGTTAAAGCAAACTACGTATACATTTCAAGAAAAATATCTTAAAAGAGAAAATGGACACTCCAAAACTCGAAAAGAACAAGTGAAAAATAGCAATTGTTTTAAATTTGTGAAACGTGTATCAAACTAACCCTGAAAAAACTAATACAGAGAGGTATTTTGAAAAATTTCTTGTTACACTCCTTTAATTTATTTTGTGAAGATAAGAGTTGTTTATTGATTTATAAATATTATTAGGAAATTGATTGATTATTGTCGCGTTTTTCGTTAAAATAGAACAGGTATGAAAATTGTTATATTATAGATGGAAATTGAGGTGTTTCTTTTGTTCCCTGAGAAAATAGAAAAGGCTTTCGGTTTAATGGAACAAGCCATCCAATTATTAAAACGTTCTTTAGATACTTCTTTTTTAGATGCGTACACTGAAAACGGTGAAAATATCATTGATAATTATCAAGTACGTGTGCTAGATGGGGTTCCGGATGAGCAAACTGTTCAAAAACTTAAAACCATTTATCAACAATTGCAAGCAATCGAATTAGAACCAGAAGAGATTAGACGTTTGTCTCAGTTGATTTTACTTAAAGGGAATAAAGTCGAGTCCTTACAAGCAAATCATCAGCTAACACCAGATAGTATCGGCTTTTTATTTGTTTATTTGATCGAACAGCTTTATAGTCCAAAACAGTCGCTTAAAATTTTAGATATTGCAACTGGTATGGGCAATCTCTTATTGACGATTATCCTTAACTTGAATTTAGCTCAGTACAACGTTCAAGGCTTTGGGGTCGATATTGATGATACACTGCTGTCTGTTTCAGCTACGAATAATGAATGGACAAAAGCTGCTATCCAATTATTCCATCAAGATGGATTACAAGACCTACTTGTTGATCCTGTGGATGTAGCAGTCAGTGACTTGCCGATCGGTTTTTATCCAAATGATGAAAAGGCCAAAGAGTTTGACTCAGCAGTCCAAGAAGGGCATAGCTATGCCCATCATTTATTGATGGAGCAAGCGATGAAATTTGTTAAACCTGACGGCTATGGATTGTTCTTGATACCGACTAATATTTTAGAAACAGAGCAAAGTTCTTTCTTTAAGAATTGGCTACAGAAAAATGTCTATCTACAAGGAATGATCCAACTACCAGATGAACTTTTCAAATCAGTTCAATCAAGAAAAAGCATTTTATTTGTACAAAATAAAGGGGAACATAGTGAACAAGCACAGGAAGTTCTTGTTGCAAAATTAGGTTCGTTGAAAGATCCTGCAAAAATCACACAATTTTTTCAACAATTTGAGGCTTGGAAGTCTTCAAATTTAAAATAAAACAACTGATAAAAGAGGAGAGTATTATGTCTAAAACAATTGCAATCAATGCTGGAAGTTCAAGTTTAAAATGGCAATTATATCAAATGCCAAAAGAAGAAGTAATCGCAAAAGGAATCGTTGAACGTATTGGTTTAAATGATTCTATTTTTACAATCAAATATGGCAATGACGAAAAATACGAAGAAATCGTTGATATCAATGATCACGATGTTGCTGTAAAAATGTTGTTGGACAAATTAACTGAATTGAATATCTTAGCTTCTTTCGATGAAATTACAGGTGTTGGCCACCGTGTAGTTGCAGGTGGTGAAGACTTTAAAGATTCAGTTGTCATTGATGATGAAGTTTTGGAAAAAATCGAAAAATTAGCGGATCTAGCACCATTACACAATCCTGCTAATGCAATGGGAATCAAAGCATTCAAAAAAATCTTACCTAATATTATCAGTGTTGCTGTGTTTGATACGGCTTTCCATACAACAATGCCAAAACATAATTTTTTATATAGTATTCCAACTGAGTACTATGACAAATATGCAGCTCGTAAATATGGTGCGCATGGAACAAGCCATAAATATGTTGCTGAGCGTGCAGCAGAAATGCTTGGTCGCCCAATCGAAGAACTAAAAATCATTACTTGTCACTTAGGTAATGGTGCATCTATCACAGCAGTTGATGGCGGCAAATCTGTAGATACATCAATGGGCTTTACACCACTTGCAGGTGTAACAATGGGAACTCGTTCTGGGGATATCGATCCTTCTTTGCTAGCTTACCTAATGGAAAAACTTGAATTGACTGATATCAAAGACATGATTGATATTTTAAATAAAAAATCAGGTCTACTAGGCTTGACTGGTATTTCTAGTGATATGCGCGATTTAGAAGCAAACATGGATAAAGAAGCAGTTCAAGTAGCTTACGATATCTTTACAGACCGTATCCGTAAATACATTGGTAGCTATGTCACTGTGTTAAATGGTGTAGATGCCATTGTCTTTACTGCTGGAATTGGTGAAAATGATGCACACGTTCGTAGCGAAGTAATCAAAGGCATGACTTGGTTTGGTTGTGAACTAGACGATGAGAAAAACAATGTTCGTGGAAAAGAATCAGTGATTTCTACAGAAGATTCTAAAGTTAAAGTATTATTGATTCCAACAGACGAAGAATTAATGATTGCTCGTGACGTTGAACGTCTAAGAAAATAATCAATATAAAAAGATGAGCTTGGATTATACAATTTAGAAATTAATAGAAAAGAAGACAGAAAATCATGAAAAAGATTTTCTGTCTTTTTTTGGGTAGACATCATACAGTTTGGAATAACTGTACCATCAAACTAAAATTCAAATACGATAGTACTCATCACTTTAATTCTAGATATGAAAGTTTGGATAAGCATAAACCTATTTAATTTTATATATGTTATATTGCACCCATAGAAGAATCATGTTTAAAAATAGAGAGTAGGTGACAAGAAATACAAAAGAGTTCTAATTATAAAGTGAAAATTATGGGATTTAAAAAAATGGAATATACTAAAAAGGTAAATGTACAATTCAGTCATTGTTTCATCATGGAATGAAGGAGATCAGTGATAACCAAAGTAATGCTCGTTGCTGATTACTACCGGGATGATTTTCAAAGTATATACAAAGTTGGAATGATATTGTCATAAAGAATGTTCTTACACTATCTAGTAAGTTAGCATAAAAATATACCCAGATTCGAGAATCGGCTCATCTATTGATAAGTTCACCTCTAAATCTGAGTATATTTTTTGTTATCGATCAAGATCTTTTATGATGGTTTGGTGTTATTCATCATCTTGGTGAACAGGGATTTTATTATCCAAGTCAGTTCTTACAACTAATACATCGCAAGCTGCATTGCGAATAACATATTCAGAAACAGATCCAATGAATAATCGTTCAACAGCATTTAAACCTGTTGCTCCTAACATGATCAAATCAACTTCTTGATCTTGAGGGATTTGTTTTGCAATCAACGGTTTAGGAGAACCATACTCAATAAGACTAGAGACTTTTTCACAACCATGTTCTTTTGCTTGTTTTTTGTATCCTTCAAGCGTTTGTTTTGCCATTTCTGTTGCCTGCTCTGCTAAAACGCCATCAAAAGAAGAAACGGATTGAAATGCTCGCGTGTCAATAACATGAGCCAAAAGTAATTCTGCATCATTTCTCATAGCAACATTCATTGCTTTTTGAAAAGCTAATTCTGCTTCAGATGACCCATCCACCGCAACCATGATTTTACGATAATTTTGTAACATTGTGACCACTCCTTTCAAATAGTTAAAAGTGCATAGTACTTGATACTTTAATTTTAAAACAAAATCGTCAAAAAGGAAAATAAAAAAGAAGAGACTATTATAGAATCTTCTTAGCAAACATAACACTGAATATGGCTGAAATGACAAGTAAACTAAAAATATAGAACAGAGAAAAAAACTTCAAATTAAAGATGCCAACTAAAATTCCAATAGCAGCTAAGATTAGATAAAAAATACCAAACTGATGTAAAAACTGCTTATTTTCATCAGGTTCTCCATTATGCATTATTGGTAAAAAAACGGATGCCTTTTTTAATAAATAAATACCAATAATCACTAATAATGCTACAGAAACAAAAATAAGTACACGAACCATTGAAAGAACCTCCATCAAATAAAAAACAATTTGCACTCCGCAAATTGTTAGGTAATCTAATAAAATGGTAAAATCCGTCGATGCCGTTATTCGTCCTATAGTATTGAACCCGCAAACAAAGCAGGTGGGTTCCACGACTGACAGCTTCGAACTACCAAATGAAAAGGCTTGTTACCAGCTTAGGTACCAGAAGGATCCCTAGATATCAATAAAATGTTCGGTCAACACACAAAAAAGACAACGCGTACATCACAGATTTACCATCTTTATAATAGCACAATATAGAGCAAACAGCAACGAGAGTGCCTAAAGTTGAAAGCGATTATTTTTTTGTTTTCTTTCCCTTTTTCCACTCTTGAATTCGTTGATATTGCTGATGCAGTGCTTGTTCATATTTCCCAGTATCAATCGGTTCGTAATAATGTGCATTTTTTATTTTATCTGGAAGATATTGTTGGTCGACCCAAGCATTCTCAAAATTATGCGGATACTGATAACCAATACCACGATTCAACTCTTTTGCACCTGAATAATGGCTATCTCGTAAATGATCCGGGACATCTCCTGCTTTTCCCTCACGAATATCAGATAAAGCAGCGTCGATGGCACTAATAGCAGAATTTGATTTTGGAGACAGGCACAAATCAATGACCACACTGGCAAGCGGAATACGAGCTTCTGGAAAACCGAGCTTTTCCGCAGCTTGTACAGCTGTGATCGTACGTGCGGCAGCTGGAGGATTTCCTAGACCGATATCTTCATAGGCAATCACCATTAAGCGGCGGCAAATAATCGGTAAGTCGCCAGCCTCAACAAGTCTGGCCAGATAATGAAGTGCTGCATCAACATCACTTCCGCGAATCGATTTTTGAAAAGCAGAAATTACATCGTAATGAGCATCGCCATTTTTATCATGAGTCAAAGCCTTACGTTGAACGCATTCTTCAATGATCGAAAGCGTAAGTTCAATTTTATTGTTTTCATTTTTAGGTGTCGATTTTACAGCTAATTCTAATCCATTTAAGGCACTGCGCAAGTCGCCATTTGTTGCACGGGATAAATGCAGTAGTGCTTTTTCTTCCAAAACAACAGGATATTCGCCTAAACCACGTTCTTTATCGGCTAAGGCTTCTTTGATTGCTTTTTGAATATCTAGCTCTGTTAATGGCTTTACTTCAAAAATTTGTGTTCGACTGCGAATGGCTGGATTGATCGTAATATACGGATTTTCAGTAGTAGCACCGATCATAATGATTCGGCCACTTTCAAGATGAGGCAGTAAAAAGTCTTGTTTTGTTTTGTCTAGACGGTGGACCTCATCCAGTAACAAGATTACAGTACCGCTCATTTTTGCTTCTTCTGCGACGATTTGCAGATCTTTCTTAGTATCAGTTGCGGCATTTAACAGGCGAAAGGCATAGTTTGTAGACCCTGCAATTGCGCTTGCGATACTGGTCTTACCCGTACCAGGGGGACCATATAAAATCATAGATGAAAGCATACGAGCTTCTACCATTCTGCGGATGATCTTCCCTGGTCCAACAAGTTGTTGCTGACCAACGACTTCATCTAAATTACGCGGCCGCATACGGTATGCTAATGGTTTTTGCATCAATGAACCTCCTAAATATAAAAGTGAATCGGGCTCGTTAGTCTCGACCGAAAAATAGGAAAATAGGAGCGTGGCGTTTTTTGCCACAAGCGTATTTTATCTTTTTTCCGAGAGACAAGCTCGAGTAGCTAGACAATAAGTTCTCTATCTATTTATTATACCACAAAGAACGTACGTTTGTGTTTAAGCTGGTTTTGGACATAAAAACTAAGAAAACAGTCATTTATAGCACTGATTGTCCATTATTTCAATGGATAATAGACATCGATTCGTGTATGATAGGAAGTGGTGAAAAATAATGAATGAAACGATAAATTTTTTTAATACAAAATCGACTGAAGAAATTGCTCAGTTTTTGCTTGGGATGTATTTAGAACATGAAACAAGTTCTGGTACACTTGCAGGCTATATTGTTGATACAGAAGCGTATTTAGGTCCAGAAGATGAAGCAGCCCACAGTTTTGGACTGCGGGATACTCCACGATTAAGAGCAATGTACGAGAAGCCAGGAACCATTTATCTATACACGATGCATACGCATCTAATTTTAAATATGGTGACTCAAGAAAAGGGAAAACCACAAGGAGTTATGATTCGAGCAATCGAACCTGTTGAAGGTGTTAAAAAGATGGAAGAAAATCGCAATGGTCGAAAGGGAATCGAGTTATCCAATGGTCCTGGAAAATTGGTGGCAGCATTAGGGATCGACAGAGATTTATATGGTCAATCAATTTTTGACAGCAGGCTTAGAATCGTTCCCGAAAAAAGAAAGAAACCGAAGAAAATCATTTCACTCCCTCGAATTGGCATCCCAAATAAAGGAATCTGGACAGAGCTGCCGTTAAGGTACGTTGTTTCAGGGAATCCATATATAACCAAGCAAAGAAGAAATGATATCGAACAAAAAACTTTTGGCTGGAAGGAAGAAAATAAATGAAAAAAGCAACGATGTTGACCTACTTAGATCAACAAATAACTAAAAAAATCACAGAATATGATGTAGCTCTTGATTGGAATACAAAAAATCATTCTATCGAAGTGGTCTTTCGGTTATTTGCTGAAAATAATGAACACGAACAAATCGATGATTTAGAAGGAACTGTCTCGCAAGAGGAGATTATTGAATTTGAAGATGGTGTTTTGTTTTACAATCCCGAAAAAACCTCTGTTGATGAAGAAGAATATTTAGCCATAATTCCTTACGAAGGTAAAAAAGGTATCAAGCAGTCAGTACTGGACGGTTTTGCGGACTACTTAAATGAAGTGCTAACTGAAGGACAAAGTGATTTATTAGATTTTTTAACAGATGAAAATCAAGAAGTATTTGAGTTGAAATGGTCGCAAGAGGCTTTTGAAGCAGCGGTTAAAAAATATCAACAGGCAGATGGCGACACATACATCGCCTATCCAAGCTATTGAAAGAGGTGATTGCATGAAGTGGACGGAAGTAAAAGTAGAAACAGCTAGTGAAGCGGTTGAAGCAATCTCAAACATCATGATGGAGCTGGAGCCAGCGGGGTTGCCATTGAAGATTCTTTAGACGTTGAAAATTTTCAAAGTGACCTGTACGGAGAATTATTGGATAAGGAACAATTTACTCATATCAAAGATGGTGCTTTAGTAATGGCTTATTTTCCTGAGACGACTTTTTTACCAGAAATACTCCCTTTTATTAAGGAAAGTATCACTCGTTTACCAGAATTTGGACTTGCAATCGGTAAAAATGAAGTGAGTGTTAGTGAAGTTGCTGAAAGTGATTGGGCCACTGCTTGGAAAAAATACTATCATCCAGTTCGCGTGACCCGTTTTCTAACGATCGTTCCTAGCTGGGAAAAGTATGAAGCACAAGATTCGTTTGAAAAAATCATTACCTTAGACCCTGGAATGGCTTTTGGAACAGGAACACATCCAACAACGCGTTTGACGCTGCAAGCGTTGGAAACAGTTTTACGTGGTGGTGAAACGTTGCTTGATGTTGGGACTGGTTCTGGTGTATTAAGTATTGCCAGTAAATATTTAGGGGCAAAAGAAGTGTATGCCTATGATTTAGATGAAGTGGCAGTAACAGCAGCAAAAGAAAATATGGATATGAATCCAATTGCTAGTGATGTACATGTTTCAGCTAATGACTTATTGAAAAATGTAAGCCTCGAAGCAGATGTTATCGTAGCGAATATTTTAGCGGATATCATTACTTTAATGATCGAGGACGCTTGGCGTTTATTAAAAAATGACGGGACGTTGATCGTTTCAGGAATCATTCATGAGAAAAAGGCGATGATCCTAGATAAAATGACGGAGATGGGTTTTCTTGTCGATCAGATTTTTCAGCAAGGTGATTGGTATGCGATTATTTTAAAGAAAACCGAGGAAGAGTAAGATGCAACGGTATTTTTTAACAGAACCTTACGAGCCTAAAGAATCTTATAAGATCACAGGAGAAAACTATCATCATATCGTTCGAGTGATGCGGATGGAACCAACGCAGAAGTTTTCTTGGCGTTTAGTGATCGTCTAGTCATCATTGCTGAAATAACTGATATTACAGAAGATGCCGTTCATTTAAAAGAAATCAGTAAAGAAAAAGCAGAAAAAGAGCTGCCCATCAATGTGACGATTGCATGTGGTTATCCTAAAGGAGACAAACTAGAATGGATCGTTCAAAAAGGGACCGAACTAGGCAGTCATAAATTTATCGGATTTCCAGCTAAAGCATCTGTCGTAAAATGGGATCACAAAAAGTTAGCGAAAAAAACAGAACGTTTGAAAAAAATAGCAACAGAAGCTGCTGAGCAATCTCATCGCCAGTTTGCGCCAGATATTGTATTATTAGAAAGAGAACAGGCGCTTATTGAGCTATTTTCCAGTTATGATAAAGTCTTGGTTGCTTACGAAGAATCAGCCAAAATTGGGGAGCGTAGCCGTTTTGCAACGGTACTTTCTGAGCTGTCTGCAGGTGACTCTCTTTTGATCATATTTGGACCAGAGGGTGGTTTTGCGCCAGGCGAAATCGCAGAATTTCAAGAGTACAAGGGGATTATTTGCGGGTTGGGTCCGCGAATTTTACGCGCAGAAACAGCACCATTGTATGCGTTGAGTGCTATTAGTTATCAATTTGAATTAGTGTAAGGTTTAGGGGGCTATTTATGGAGTTAGAGTTGCAAAAAATTTCAATTATGTTAGTAGATCCGTCATTTACAGATCAACAGTTTACAGAAGAGATTCTTTTCTTGAAGGAATTTCCTGTACGTTCAATTTTTGTTTTGCCTTATAATGTTGCTAGAGCAAAACAACTATTAAGTGGAACGATGATTCAAGTGGGCAGTTTCGTTGATTTTCCGCTTGGGAGTGGAACGTTAGCAAAAAAAGCATTTGAAACAGGACAATTGTATAAAGACGGTGCATCTGACGTTTTTGTAACTATGATGCCTGAAGAGTTGCCGCTGTATGGAAATCAAAATTTTCAAGCGTTAGAGCAATTATCATTTGGGCGAAATGCTCTTGGTTACTTTTTAGACAGTAGTCAATTAACAGACATTCAAAAACAAAAATTAACAATGGATATTACAACGTTAAATGTCAGTGCTATTTCTTTAGGACTAAATCTAACGATGGAACAGGCGATTCATGATATGAGTCTTCTTAGAACCGGCAGAAAAAAACAAATGACTTTTCAGGTAAATGTACAAGCACCAACCTTGCTTGAGATTGAACTTTTGTTTCAAGCTGGCGCGTCCTATATTGGGATCAGCAATGGCCGTGAGATATTGCCGTTGATTTCAAAATGGAATTAAAACGTGGGGAATTGAAAATTTGGTGAAATTTAGTATAATAAAAGATGTTGGAAGTGCTACTGTTTCAAGTGGTACTTTTCTTTTTTTAAACGGATATAACTGTTTGTAAAAAACTGTGTTGATTTAGATAAAATCAGGTGCTGCCAATACTTTTTACATAAATCTCTATTTTAAATGTTGAAGCGTCAACAACAGAAAAACATTACAGATTAGAGACAAAGGAGTGATAATAATGCCAAAAGAGGAAATCATGACTGGACCAGGAGTCATTAAACTGGTATCGAAATATATGGCACCACAACATGTTGCTTTTGTTCAAAAAGCGTGTGACTATGCAGAAAAAGCGCATGATGGTCAAGTGAGACAATCTGGGGAACCTTATTTTATTCATCCAATTCAGGTTGCAGGAATTTTAGCAGAATTACGGATGGACCCGCATACTGTTGCAACAGGTTTTTTGCATGACGTAGTAGAAGATACGGATGTAACGCTTGAAGATTTAGCCAACGAATTTGGCGCGGATGTTGCGATGTTAGTTGACGGCGTGACAAAGCTTGGGAAAATAAAATATAAATCTCATGAAGAGCAATTAGCAGAAAATCACCGAAAAATGTTATTAGCAATGGCTCAAGATTTACGTGTGATTATGGTGAAATTGGCTGACCGTTTACATAATATGCGGACATTAAAACATTTACGTGAAGATAAGCAGCGTAGAATCGCTCAAGAAACAATCGAAATTTATGCACCTCTTGCGCATCGTTTAGGGATCAGCCGTATCAAATGGGAGCTAGAGGATACAGCTTTGCGTTATATCAACCCGAATCAATACTATCGTATCGTGAATTTAATGCAAAGTAAAAGAGATGAGCGAGAAGCATATGTTGAAGAAGCTGTTGAAGACATTCGTTTAGCTACAGAAGATTTAGATATCTATGCTGAAATCTATGGACGGCCAAAACATATTTATTCGATCTATCGCAAAATGAAAGATCATAAAAAACAATTCAATGAAATTTATGACTTATTAGCAATTCGCGTGATTGTTGATTCAATCAAAGATTGTTATGCTGTGTTAGGAGCAATCCACACAAAATGGACACCGATGCCTGGGCGTTTTAAAGATTACATTGCGATGCCTAAAGCGAATATGTATCAATCGATCCATACAACAGTAATTGGACCAAAAGGAAATCCCGTAGAAGTGCAGATCCGAACACATGAAATGCATCAAATCGCTGAGTTTGGGGTAGCCGCTCACTGGGCTTATAAAGAAGGTAAGACGGAAAAAGTTGATGAAGATAACGATACAAAACAATTAAGCTGGTTCCGTGAGATACTTGAATTACAAGATGAAAGCTATGATGCTTCTGAGTTTATGGAAAGTGTTAAAGGAGATATTTTCAGTGATAAGGTCTATGTTTTTACGCCAACAGGTGAAGTGACGGAATTGCCTAAAGGTTCCGGACCACTAGATTTTGCGTATAGTGTGCATACCGAAATTGGTAATAAAACAACAGGTGCCAAGGTCAATGGAAAAATGGTTCAGTTGGATTATACATTGAAAAATGGCGACATCATTGAGGTACTGACTTCACCAAACTCGTTTGGACCAAGCCGTGACTGGCTCAAAATGGTGGCAACAAGTAAAGCACGAAATAAAATCAAGCGCTTCTTTAAAGTTCAAGATCGCGAAGTCAATATTATCAAAGGGCACGATGCCATCAGTAAATACTTGATCGAACATGGTTTTGCACCAAAAGAGTTCTTAGGAAAAGCAAAAATGGCGGAAGCTTTAGATCGTTTCAATTTTCAAACAGAAGATGATCTTTATGCAGCTGTCGGGTATGGTGAAATCAGTGCCCAAGTCGTCTTTAACCGTTTGACCGAAAAAGAACGTAAAGAACAAGAAATAGAACGCCAAAAACAAGAAGCCGAAGAATTGATGACGCAACCGGTCAAAAAGGAATCGGATAAAATGAAGGTCCGTCATGAAGGCGGAATCGTGATCCAAGGAGTTGAAAACTTACTTGTCCGTATCAGCCGTTGCTGTAATCCAGTTCCAGGAGATGAAATCGTCGGTTATATCACGAAAGGCCGTGGTGTGTCAATTCATAGAGCAGATTGTCCAAACGTTCAACATCAAGAAGAACTTGCCCAACGATTGATTGAAGTAGAATGGGAAGATACTGACAATTCAAATAAAGAATATGATGCTGATTTAGAGATTTATGGCTATAATCGAAGTGGATTATTGAATGATGTGCTACAAGTGATCAGTTCAATGACCAAAAATTTAGTTAGCGTAGAAGCCAAACCAACAAAAAATAAAATGGCGATGATCCATGTGACTGTAAAAATCCAAAATCTAGCCCATTTAAAAACAATCGTTGATAAAATCAAGAATATACCGGATGTTTATAACGTTCGTCGAACCAATGGCTAGGAGGTACAAAATATGAGAGCAGTCATTCAACGTGTGACACAAGCTGAAGTGAGGATCGAACAACAAAGTGTTGGAAGAATAGCGCAAGGCTTTATGATTTTACTTGGTATTCATCAATCAGATAGCGCAGAAGATGTTGCCTACTTAGCTCGTAAAATCAGTAAGTTGCGAGTATTTGAAGATGATGGCGGTAAAATGAATCTGAGTATTCAAGAAATTCAAGGGAGTATTTTGAGTGTGTCTCAATTTACCTTATATGCCGACACTAAAAAAGGCAATCGGCCTAGTTTTATAGAAGCTGCTCGACCTGAGGTGGCAGTTCCTTTATATGATTTGTTCAATAAACAGCTTAAAGAACTAGATATTCCTGTCGAAACAGGTGAATTTGGTGCAGACATGGCAGTTTCATTGATCAATGATGGTCCAGTCACGATCATTATTGATACAAAAGATAAATAATCAAAACATCATTCTTGCGAAGCTTAATAGTAAGAATGATGTTTTTTTTAATAAGTTACTAAAAAAGAACATCGAGAAACAAATGCTTGGTATAATAAGCATAAAGTGATTGTTGAGGTGTAAGATGGAAAAATATAAAGAAAAATTATTACCAAAATTAAAAAAGTTACCAGTACCAGAATTACATGAAACTCTCGTTGCATTAAGTGATTGGTTGAGGCCACTGGTTACATTAGAAGAATTAAAAGACTTTCAAAAAAAGCTATAGCGTTTAGTGTGTCTGATGGTCTACTATTACAAAAAGATTTAGTTGAGTATGCGGAAAATAGCGCTGGAAGTTGGTTAGCCCTGTTTTGGGAAGAAAGTTATTTAAAAAGTCGCGGCTATCTGCAAAGCGAATCAAACTTTGCTTTGATTATCGACGAACATTATTATAGCCAAATTGAATCGAAAGAAATGCGAGCTGCTCAGCTGATTTATCAAATGACCAACATTTATCTGAGTTTAGCGAACGGAACCTATCCAATCGAATATACAAAAAATAATCAAAATGTCGATATGTCATTTTATTTAAATTTCTTCAACAGCTGCAGAATACCCGGAAATGAGCGAGATTCTTTTTACAGAGGAGCCATAAATCCTACTAGAAATTATATTGTGATTTTTGTAAACGGTAGCTACTTCCGTCTAGAGGTGACAGATAACTTAGGGAAACTCCATTCTTTGGAGCAAATACTAGCAAATTTGAATTATATTCTTTCCCTTGAAATTAACCCAAAACAAGGAGAGGCCCTACTTCCTTATTTAACGGGAGTTGAAAGAGAACGGGCGAATTTGATGTATCAGCAGCTTCAAAAAAAAGAGCTGAACAGTCAGAATCTCAAGCAAATCGAAGACGCATTATTTGTTTTAAGTTTTTCAGACGGAGCAGATGAGTCAAAAGAGGAACGAATCACAGATGTTTTATTGAATACAAGTCATCAGTTTCTCACAAAAACGATGCAAGCAATTATCACAAAAAACGGTCATATTGGTTTTAATATGGAACATACAGCCATCGATGGAGTTCCAACCTTAAATTTACTAACGAAAGTTTTTGAGTCATTTAATGAGCTGAAGCAAGCAAAAACTACAAAATACTCTTCTGATTTAGTCCAAAAATTTGAATGGTCATTGGATGAGCAAATGTTCAAGGCTTTAGAAGAAGCCCAAAAGCTTGTAGAAATAGAGAATAGTTCATATACTCTGAACCATCAAGTTGTTTCAGAAATTGGCAAAGAACGGATGAAAAAAGCCAAAGTAAGTCCAGATGCGTTCTTCCATATTGCGTTGGCTATGGCGCAACAAACAGTTTTTGGCAAGCTAAGATCTGTTTATGAGCCAGTTGCAATGCGCATGTATTATGAAGGGCGGACGGAATCTGCTCGTTCGATAAGTCAAGAGAAAAAGCAGTTTGTAGAAGCATTTTATAACAAAATAGAGCCGACATCTAAGGAGAGGTTAATGGCATTATTCGTTGAGGCTGCAACAGCTCATTCAAGTCGGATCAACCAATGTCAAAATGGTAAGGGATTAGAACGGCATTTGTTTGGTTTACAGCAAATGGCACTTAATCCAGAGGAGGGGGCAAAATTTTTCCATACAAAAGCTCTTAAAATATTAAGCGAGGATTTTATCTCTACGACTGGAATCCCCTATGATATATTAGAGTCATTTAGCTTTGGACCGGTCAATAAATCAGGATTCGGAATGTATTACGGTATTCTAGATGAAAAAGTGATTTTGACACTCTCAGCTAAAAAAACAGATGAAGTACAAGCAACTCAACTGATTGGCGCGATTTCAGAAGCGTTGATTTCTTTAACAGAGCTTTTAGGTATCTAGTAAAAAATACTGCAAGTAAGGAGGAGAACGATTTTCGTGTTTTCTTGTTATTTGCAGTATTTTTTATTGCTATTGCTTTTTTATGAAAGATAGTATAAAATATCGTGATTAAATCGTAACGATTACGTTTTGTTCGGCGTAAAACAGAAAGAAACAATAAACTAGATTTAGTCGACAATATAAAAGTGGAGGTTTATTTATGAAAAAGAACAGCTTACTGTTATCTAAAGGATTGGGGATTCTTCTATTGGGGGTGCTAATGGTTAGTGGCTGTACGGAAAAGAAAAATACAAAAACAGCTGAATCAACATCTACAACAACTCAGAAGTCTGAAGCAAAACCTACACATGACCACAAACATAAGCATAGTCATGATGGAGAATTCAAAGATGAAGAGGTACAAAATCGAACACTAGAGGATTGGTCAGGTGATTGGCAATCTATTTATCCATTTTTATTAGACGGAACGTTGGATGAGGTTTTTGAGCATAAAGCTAAAGAAAAGAAAGACAAAAGTTTTGAGGAGTACAAACAGTATTATACAGTCGGTTATGAAACGGATACTACTCGGATTATTATCAATGGGAATACAATTGAATTTTTTAAAGGAGATACCTCTCTCAAAGCAGATTATCAATATGACGGATACAAAATTTTGACATATGATTCTGGTAAAAAAGGAGTGCGCTATTTATTTAGTAGGACTGATGACAATAGCGGAGCACCTAAGAACATTCAATTTAGTGATCATAATATTGAACCCACGAAGGCCGAACATTTTCATTTATATGTTGGAGATGAAAGCCAAGAAGTATTGCTGAAAGAATTAAATAATTGGCCAACATACTACAAGAGTGAGTTATCGGGTTCTGATATTTTACATGATATGCTTTATCATCATTAAAAAAAGTGAATGAGCCCGGGACAAAACTAAAAAAATTAGTTTTGTTTCGGGCTCTGAATCTGAATAAATGGTAGGAGCAAAAGCAATCCTACCCTATTAACTCAACGAAACAATTGATTGATTCGTTGATAATCTTCTTCGGTCAGATGTACCTCCAAAGCTTTCACATTATTGAGTACTTGTTCAGGCTTTTTTGCACCAGGGATGACAACCGCAACAAAAGGATTTTTGATGTACCAAGCAAGCACGATTGCTGCAACACTAGCATTATAATCAGCTGCAATCAATTTAAGCTGATTGACTTTTTCTATAATTGATTTGAAGCGTTCCCCTTGAAAGTCTGGTTTTTTACTACGTATGTCTTCAGGTGGAAATATTACATCACTTTCATATTTACCAGTCAATAAGCCAGATGCTAATGGGAAATAGGGCACAAAAGAAATTTCGTTATCTTTAAGATAAGGCAATAACTCCTTTTCAGCTTTACGATGGATCAAACTATACTCATCTTCAACAATATCTACGAAACCCTCTTGATTTGCTTCCTTGATCTGTTCTAAACTAAAATTAGAAACGCCGATTGCTTTGATTTTTCCAGCATTTTTTAGCTTTTGCAAGGCGGCAACTGCTTCATTTTTAGGTGTTGTTTCATCCGGAAAGTGGATATAAAAAATATCGATATAATCTGTTTGTAGTCGTTGTAATGCTTCTTCAACAGAATGTGTCAAAAATTCTGGTGTATTATTAAATGTGCCAGGGTTAGCTGGATCATGAGCGGCTTTTGTCGCAATGACAACTTTACTGCGGTCAAACGCCTTTAACACTTCACCGATCAATTCTTCTGAACGTCCCATTCCATATGCGAAAGCAGTATCTAATAGCGTAATCCCGTTTGTTAAAGCAGTTCGAACGATTTCTTTTCCAGTATCATCATTTAAGTTTGGAAATAAATTATGACCACCAACAGCATTTGTTCCTAAACCGAGAGGCGTTGAATAAACATCTGTTGTACCAATTTGAACATTTTCTGTCATTATGATTCCTCCTGACTTTCTATTTCTAGTGTAGTTGATTAAACGTAAAGAAGAAAGTTTTTTTGCTTATTACCAGAATCTTTATCACAAAATGTCTAAAAAAACAGAAAGCTAAAGTTTTCTTGTCTTTCTATAGTATAAAGACTACAACTGAACTTATCAGTGATTAAAATAGATGTCAGATGGTGGCATTTTAATGAGCTAGATAAAGCGATAGCACATTTTGAAGAGATGTTGGCGGCAAATGTTGAGGGGGAATAATCCACACAGCCAAATTATCAAGAAATTTCAGCTTAACAAGAAGAAAGAATCTTACCAATAGTAGAAGCTATCAGAAATAGAACAGATAAACCTATTTCGATCGATACGTATTTTCCAGAAGTTGCAGATGCAGCATTAGCAGAGGAAAAATTTGAGATTCTAAAATATCCAGAAGGTTTTCGTTACAAAGAATATCCTTTGCTGTATGGAGTATCAAGGAAAAGAACGATAGCTGCGTTGACAAACGAATCTGACCCTTTAGCGCGTGATTTCGGTTCGGTTACAGCTTCATTATTTGCTGCCAATAAAGGTGTCGAAATCGTTCGAGTGCATCATGTTAAAGGAATACGGGATGCGTTGAATGTTTGGGCAATATTGAATAGTAAGGAGTAACAGTTATTAACTGTTATTGTCAAGCAAACTGAAATTCTACTTGACTTTATTTCCAATCTCTAGTAATTTATAGATACTATAAAAAAATCGATGAAAGAACGAGTAGATTTCAAACTGATTGTACAAGAGAAAGTTGCCTTGGCTGAAAGCAACTTCGTTAGAGAAATCGAAAGACATTCTGGAGATGAACGGAGGAAAAGCCGTTCCGTTACGAGCGTTAATCGTTGGAGGAAAGAGCAATCTTTCGAACTTAGGTGGTACCGCGTGTGTCTATTCACTCGCCCTTGTATTTATACAAGGGCGAGTTTTTGTTGTGAATCACTACGATTGGCTCTGCCAGAGTAGATGATGAACAATACTTGGCGTTCAAAGTGAGAGAAGTTACTGTACTAGTGAATCACTCCACCTTGTTTCGATCCTATCAATTTCTAAGAGCTGAAGTACTAAGAATTGAAGGACTGTGACTGGCTCTGCCAGAGTAGATGATGAACAATACAAGACGTTCAAAGTGAGAGAAGTTACCGTACTAGTGAATCACCAAACGCGATGATCGAAACGAACAGTGGGGCAATCGTTTGAAAAATTCAACATGCTCTCACAACCAGCTCTATACTTATTTCAAACCAACCATTCTCTACCCAAATAAAGTACAAACAATGAACAATAAATAGGAGATGAAACAATGAGTTATCAAAAACCCAAAGGAACCAATGACTTATTACCAGGAACTTCAGAGAAGTGGCAATTTGTTGAAGAAACAGCTCGTTTGATTTTTCGAGATTATCAATATGAAGAAATCCGCACACCGATTTTTGAACATTATGAAGTAATTTCTCGTAGTGTAGGAGATACGACCGATATCGTTTCAAAAGAAATGTATGACTTTTACGATAAAGGAAATCGCCATGTGACTCTACGACCAGAAGGAACAGCGCCGATCGTTCGTTCATTTGTTGAAAATAAATTATTTGGACCAGAATTTGCAAAACCATATAAAACGTATTACATGGGACCAATGTTCCGCTATGAGCGTCCTCAAGCTGGACGTTTAAGACAATTTCACCAAATTGGGGCAGAAGCCTTTGGAAGTGTGAATCCTGCTGTAGATGTTGAAAGTATGGCGATGGCCCTAGACTTTTTCAAACAATTAGGAATCAATCAAATTCGATTAGTAATCAACTCTTTAGGTGATAAAGCAACTAGAATCGCTTATCGTCAAGCATTGATCGATTATTTAGAACCAAAAATGGCTGAACTAAGTGAAGATTCAAAACGTCGTTTACATGAAAATCCTTTACGAGTTCTAGATAGTAAAGATAAAAAAGACCAAGCAATCGTCTCCGAGGCACCATCGATTTTAGATTATCTAAGCGAGTCGTCAAAAGAACATTTTGAAACAGTTCAAACAATGTTGAATGAATTAAATATTCCCTTTGAAGTCGATAGTAACATGGTTCGTGGCTTAGATTATTATACGAATACGATTTTTGAAGTGATGAGTGAAGCACCAGGCATGGGCGCTCAAGCGACGATTTGTGCCGGCGGACGCTATGATGGCTTAGTCGAAGAATTAGGCGGGCCTGCAACTCCTGGTTTTGGTTTTGCTATGGGAATTGAGCGTGTTTTAATCACAATGGAAGCAGAAGAGGTTGTGGTTCCAGTAATCAATGAGATCGACGCTTACGTGGTTGGAATCGGTGAGCAAACAAATGTCGAAACACTAAAACTGGTTCAAGCCATTCGTAACTTTGGTTTTTCAGCCGATCGTGATTTTATGGATCGTAAAGCAAAAGCTCAATTCAAAACAGCGGCTAAATTAAATGCTAAGCTTGCACTGACTTTAGGTGAAACTGAATTGGCAGAAGGTATCGTCAATGTAAAAGCTATGGCAAATCGTAATGAAAAAGCATTTCCACTCTCAGATATCTATGAACGATTTGATGAAGTCTACGATGAAATGATGACAGTGATGTTTGATTAATAACTAGTAAAAAATGAAGAGGAGTAAAGATCAATGACAAAAAGAACAGTATACTGCGGAGAAGTCTCAGCAGATTTAGTAGGACAGGTAATTACATTAAAAGGGTGGGTCCAAAAGCGCCGTGACTTAGGCGGAGTTATTTTTATCGACCTACGTGACCGCGAAGGAATCGCACAAGTTGTGTTCAATCCGGCACATTCAAAAGAAGCTTGGGAAATTGCAGATAAATGCCGTAGTGAATATGTGATCGAAATTAAAGGTGAATTAACTTACCGCGACAAAGAAGCCATCAATCCTAAAATGAAGACTGGTGAATTTGAAGTGATGGCAACAGATATCACCATTTTAAATACGGCTAAAACACCACCATTTTTAATTGAAGATGAAAACAATGTCGGCGATGAAATTCGCATGAAATATCGTTATTTAGATTTACGCCGTCCACAAATGACAGCAAACTTGAAATTACGTCACGAAGTAACAAAATCGATCCGTCATTATTTAGATGACACTGATTTTCTAGACATTGAAACACCTTATTTAGCTAAATCAACACCAGAAGGCGCTCGTGATTATTTAGTTCCGTCACGTGTACATGCTGGACATTTCTATGCATTGCCGCAATCACCGCAAATTTTTAAACAGTTATTGATGAATGCCGGTTTCGATCGTTATTACCAAATCGTTCGTTGCTTCCGTGATGAAGATTTACGTGGGGATCGTCAACCAGAGTTTACCCAAGTGGATATGGAAACAACGTTCTTATCACCGGAAGAAATCCAAACAATGACTGAAGAAATGCTAGCAAAAGTGATGCGTGAGACAAAAGGAATCGAAATCACATTACCGTTTCCACGTATTAGTTATGATGAAGCAATGGCACGTTACGGAAGTGATAAACCAGATACACGTTTCGATATGGAACTGATCGATATCGCAGATGTAGTGAAAGATGTTGATTTCAAAGTCTTCCAAATGGCCTTAGAAAATGGTGGACAAGTCAAAGCGTTGAATGCCAAAGGTGCTGCAGATAAATATTCAAGGAAAGATATGGATAACCTAGGCACTTATGTAAGCCAATTTGGTGCGAAAGGACTTGCTTGGTTAAAAGTGGAAGAAGATGGTTTGAAAGGACCAATCGCAAAATTCTTAACAGAGGTTTCTGATGACTTGATCAAAGCAACAAATGCTGAGGTCGGTGATATTTTGATGTTTGGTGCTGATAAACCAGAAGTGGTTGCTGCCGCATTAGGCGCAATTCGTTCTCGTTTAGGGAAAGAATTAGGCTTGATCGATGAGTCGAAATTCAACTTCCTGTGGGTCGTTGACTGGCCATTGTTTGAATACGATGAAGAAGCAGGTCGTTACGTTTCTGCCCATCATCCATTCACACAGCCAAAAGAATCTGATATTGAATTACTTTCGACAGATCCGGCGAAAGTTTATGCGGAAGCATACGATATCGTTTTAAATGGCTACGAATTAGGTGGCGGCTCATTGCGTATCCATAAACGTGAGTTGCAAGAAAAAATGTTTGAAACACTAGGCTTCACGAAAGAATCAGCACAAGAACAATTTGGTTTCTTGTTAGATGCTTTAGATTATGGTTTCCCTCCACACGGCGGAATTGCTTTAGGCTTAGACCGTTTAGTAATGTTACTGGCAGGTGAAAATAATATTCGTGAAGTGATCGCCTTCCCTAAAAATGGGAAAGCTGCTGATCCAATGACAAGTGCACCAAGTGTAGTTTCGCCATTACAATTATTTGAATTGAACATTGATGTAACAGCGATAGATGAGTAAGAAGTAAAAAAATTAAGCACCCAAAATGAGTAATAACATTTTGGGCGCTTTTTTATTTTCCTTGCTGAATTATGAAATGTTCATAGATGCCAATTATGGGTGTATTAATTGAGAGATCATCTATATCTAAAAAAAGTTTTTTCATCAAGTATCGATGGTCTTAATTTCTAAGTTATGGAATATAAATTCACTTCTTTTACTTATAGCAACAGCTCCACTATAATATACACATAAATTTTTACCCAAGTAGGTTGAGCTGATCCTAAAAAAATCACATCAATCAAGCATCCATCTAAGCCTGATAAAGTGCTGTAAAATCATCTTTACAAAGTACTATGAGGTAAACCGCGTTTATAGTTTGTTTATATTTATGATTTATACTGAATCTAAACACCGCTAAGGAGGGATGATTGTGAATAAAAAGAAGTTTTTGCTAACGCTATCGTTGCTAGTTTCACTGATCTTTATTTTTTCAGCTTGCCACTTTAAAAAATCTGATCTAAAACAACCAGTAAAGGAGAGTACACAGATGTCTATTGAGAAAAATAGTAAAGAGAAATCAAGTGAGTCAAAAGAGGTAAATGAAATGAAAGCAACGGAATCGTCGAAACAAATATTTTCAACAGGCTCTTTGATTCAAGCGGTCAATGATAATGATTCAATCAAAGTTCAAGAAATACTGAAAGATGAAAATTATCCGATCAATGAAATCAACGCTCAAGGCGAAACCGCACTGTTGATCGCAACACATCAAAACTTGATTGAAATAGCTAAGATATTGATCGATGCAGGAGCCGACATTAATATCCAAGATCAAATTTCTGACAGTCCTTACCTATATGCCGGCGCACAAGGAAAAACAGAAATTCTAGCTTATATGTTAGAAAAACAAGTGCCCGACCAACAAAAGTTCAATCGTTTTGGGGGCAATGCCTTGATTCCAGCATCTGAAAAAGGTCATCTTGCAAACGTTGAACTGCTGTTAAAAGATGGACGAGCAGATATCGATCATCAAAATAATTATGGTTATACCGCTTTGATCGAAGCGGTTGCGTTGAGAGATGGATCTGAAATCTATCAAAAAATCGTCAAAGCATTGTTAGAAGGTGGGGCAGATAAAGCATTGAAGGACAACACTGGAAGAACCGCGGAAGATTATGCTAGAAGTCTTGGATATTCAGAAATGTTGAAGACATTAAATTCGTATTAAACAGCAGGAAAACAGCAAAGAATCAAACCTTTGCTGTTTTTGAATGTTTTGTTCTAACAAAAATATTTTCTCTTTATAAGCATTTTTTCAGTATGCACAATATATTGAAAAAAGTTGAAATCCTCAAGTGAAAATGAAAAATTAGCAATACTTTTCTTCTATTTTAAAAGATTGTGCTTTTTTTCTTACCACAAAGCACGTATAATGAGAACCAAATGAATCAAGTAAAGTGAGGCTACTTCTACATGAAAAAATTCTTTGAAAGTTTACCTGTCCATGATTACACGACAAAACTTTCAGTGTCGATCGTTTATGCGATTTTGGCATCTGTCGCGATGAACTTCTTTTACCAACCGGGAAACATTTATTCCAGTGGGATTACCGGACTAGCTCAAATTTTAACAACCTTGTCAACGAATGTTGTAGGATTTAAAGTGCCTGTTTCCATTACGTTATATGCATTAAATATTCCATTGTTTTTCGTAGCTTGGCGCAAAATCGGGAAAAAATTTACGATTTTTACCTTTTTGACGGTTACGTTGACGTCGATTTTTATGCAAATCGTACCGCAAACAAGTCTTTCCAACGATCCGATCATTTGTGCGATTTTTGGGGGAGCAGTGATGGGGTCTGGTATTGGCTTTGCGTTGAAGAATGGCCTTTCATCTGGCGGACTGGATATTTTTAGTATTACGATACGTAAGAAAACGGGGCGTTCTGTGGGTTCGATCTCCATGTATTTTAATGGATTGATTATTTTTGTAGCGGGTTATTTATTTGGATGGCAATATATGTTTTATAGTGCGTTGTCTATTTTTGTGAGTGGAAAAGTAACGGATGCAGTCTATACTAAGCAAAAGAAGATGCAGGTCATGATCATTACCAAAAATCCAGATGCTGTTATTGATGGCATCCAACAGAAAATGAGACGAGGGATTACGATCATTCATGAAGCAGAAGGTGCCTATCGACATGACAAGCAAACGTTATTATTGACGGTTGTGACTCGTTTTGAATTACCATCATTAGAAGCGGCAATGAAAGAATCTGATCCGTCTGCTTTTGTAAGTATTTCAGATAACGTCAAAATTCTTGGGCGTTTTTATGAAGAGGATTTATAAAATATATAGTAAATTAAGAAATCCAGATATTCGTCTGGATTTCTTTGATTACTTTGAAGTTTTTATAGTACAAATG
The DNA here is from genome assembly GCF_000633635.1 of Enterococcus crotali. Taxonomy (GTDB): domain Bacteria; phylum Bacillota; class Bacilli; order Lactobacillales; family Enterococcaceae; genus Enterococcus_L; species Enterococcus_L crotali. The sequence goes on from NZ_AYPQ01000005.1 coordinate 174,668, forward strand.
ACTCTAAAGAGCCAGAGTCAATAATTTATTTCAAAGAGGAGCTAGTTAATTTCAAAAAAATAATCTCTTTTTCTTGAAAAGACGAATGAAAACTGTTAAACTAAGTTTGTAAGATTGAGGGACGCTTTTAAGACTGTTAAAGAATTTAACAATGAGAAAGAAGAACATCAATCCTATTTTTTAAAGTTCATAGGTCGTTTTAAGTCTTACTTGGACGTTTTTAGACCAACGAAGGAGCGCATCATGCTAGATGAATTAAAAATGATTGAAGCAGTTGCTCCAGATTTGCTCGATGTAATGCAGGAAAGGTTTCATATTCTTCGTAATATTTACTGGATGCAGCCTATTGGACGTAGAAGCTTATCGGATAGTATGGGGATTACAGAAAGGGTCTTGAGAACTGAGACAGATTTTCTGAAAAACTTACAACTGATAGAGACTTCTAAAAGCGGAATGACCTTAACTGAAAAAGGCTTAGAAGTTTATCAAGGATTAGAAGCAGTAATGAATCAGTTACTTGGTATGCATCAAGTTGAAAAAGAAATCAGCCAATATTTTGGGATCAAGCGTTGTATCGTTGTAGCAGGCAACAGTGACAATCAGGAAAAGGTACTTTATGAGTTCGGCGATATTTTGACCGATTCCTTAGATTTACTCTTACCTGATGGTGATAATATCGTTGCCGTTATGGGTGGTACGACAATGGCCTTGACCGCAGAACATATGGGGACCCTAGAAACGGAAAAACGACATAATTTGTTTGTTCCAGCTAGAGGCGGGATCGGTGAAGCAATGACGGTTCAAGCCAATTCAGTAAGTGCTGTAATGGCAAGTAAAACTGGCGGTCACCATAGAGCACTATACGTACCAGAGCAATTGAGCTTAGAAACGTATAACTCACTACTGCAAGAACCATCGATTCAAGAAGTACTGACACTGATCGAACAAAGCAATTGTGTTGTTCACAGTATTGGACGCGCTTTGCATATGGCAGCACGTCGTAAAATGTCAGATGATGAAATGGTTATGTTAAAGCAAAACAATGCTGTAGCAGAATCTTTCGGATATTTCTTTGATGAAGAAGGGGAAGTTGTTTATAAAATTCCTCGCATTGGACTTCAGTTAAAGGATGTACAAAAAATTCCAAATGTTGTTGCGATAGCAGGCGGTAAGACAAAAGCCAAAGCAATCCGAGCATACATGAAAAATGCACCAAAACAAACGTGGCTCATCACAGATGAAGCTGCCGCAAATGAGATTTTAAAAGGGGCAACCCTTTAAAATAAAAAAATTTTTGATTTTCATAAGGAGGAAATCTTTAATGACAGTTAAAGTAGGTATTAATGGATTTGGACGTATCGGACGCTTAGCATTCCGTCGTATCCAAGATGTAGCAGGAATCGAAGTAGTAGCAATCAATGATTTAACAGATGCTAAAATGTTGGCTCACTTGTTAAAATATGACACAACTCAAGGACGTTTCAACGGAACTGTTGAAGTTCATGATGGATCTTTCAACGTAAACGGTAAAGAAGTTAAAGTTCTTGCTAACCGCAACCCAGAAGAATTACCATGGGGCGACTTAGGCGTAGATATCGTTCTTGAATGTACTGGATTCTTCACTTCAAAAGAAAAAGCTGAATTACACTTAAAAGCTGGTGCTAAACGTGTTGTTATCTCTGCTCCAGGCGGAAATGACGTACCAACAATCGTTTATAACACTAACCACGATATCTTAACAGGTAAAGAAACAGTTATCTCAGGTGCTTCATGTACGACTAACTGTTTAGCTCCTATGGCTAAAGCTTTACAAGATAACTTTGGTGTTGTTGAAGGTCTTATGACTACAATCCACGCTTACACAGGTGACCAAATGACTCTTGATGGACCACATCCTGGTGGAGACTTCCGTCGTGCACGTGCTGCAGCAGAAAACATCGTACCTAACACAACTGGTGCTGCTAAAGCAATCGGTCTAGTTATCCCTGAATTAAACGGTAAATTAGACGGAGCTGCTCAACGTGTTCCTGTAGCAACTGGTTCATTAACTGAATTAGTAACAGTTCTTGACAAAAAAGTAACTGTTGAAGAAGTAAACGAAGTGATGGCTAAAGCTGCTAACGAATCTTACGGATATAATGAAGATCAAATCGTATCTTCTGATATCGTAGGTATGACTTTCGGTTCATTATTCGATGCTACTCAAACTAAAGTAATGACTGTTGGCGACCAACAATTAGTGAAAACTGTTGCTTGGTATGACAACGAAATGTCTTATACTGCACAATTAGTTCGTACTTTAGAGTACTTCGCTAACTTATAAGAGTAACTCTTATCATTAGTGAAATTTGAACAACTGTGAAATAATAAGCGGGGAAGCAACGCGCTTCCCTGCTTTTTTTATAAGTTTAAGAAAAATCATTCTTTTCAAAATCAAAAAATAGTTAGGAGCAACTTTTAATGGCTAAAAAGACTATCAAAGATGTTGACTTAAAAGACAAAAAAGTTCTTGTACGTGTTGACTTTAACGTACCTTTGAAAGATGGCGTGATCACAAACGATAACCGTATCGTTGCAGCACTTCCAACAATCAAATACGTAATCGAAAATGGCGGGAAAGCAATTTTATTCTCTCATTTAGGTCGTGTGAAAACAGAAGAAGATAAAGCTGGCAAATCATTAAAACCAGTAGCAGAACGTTTAGGCGAATTATTGGGTAAACCAGTAACATTCGTTCCTGAAACTCGCGGAACTGAATTAGAAACAGCTGTTAACAACATGAAAGACGGCGACGTTTTAGTGTTTGAAAACACACGTTTTGAAGATATCGATGGTAAAAAAGAAAGCGGAAATGATGCTGAATTAGGTAAATACTGGGCTTCTTTAGGCGATGTATTTGTGAATGATGCATTTGGTACGGCTCACCGTGCGCACGCTTCTAACGTAGGAATTGCGTCAACTGGTATTCCAACAGTTGCAGGATTCTTAATGGAAAAAGAAATCAAATTCGTTGGTGAAGCAGTAACTGCACCAAAACGTCCATTCGTTGCTATCTTAGGTGGCGCAAAAGTTTCTGACAAAATTGGTGTTATCGAAAACTTGATCTCTAAAGCAGATAAGATTCTTATCGGTGGCGGAATGACTTATACATTCTACAAAGCTAAAGGGATGAACATTGGTAACTCTTTAGTTGAAGAAGATAAAGTTGCCTTAGCAAAAGAATTGATCGAAAAAGCAGGCGATAAATTAATCTTGCCAATCGACTCAATCACTGCTGCTGAATTCTCAAATGATGTCCCTACAGAAGAACATGCAGGTGATGTTCCTGATGGACAAATGGGTCTTGACATTGGACCTGAAACAATCGCTTTATTTGCCCAAGCATTAGAAGGTGCAAAAACAGTTGTTTGGAATGGACCAATGGGCGTATTTGAAATGAGTAACTTTGCTAAAGGTACGATCGGTGTTTGTGAAGCAATCGCTAACCTGGCAGATGCTACAACAATCATCGGTGGAGGAGACTCTGCTGCAGCTGCAATCCAATTAGGCTTTGCTGACAAATTCACTCACATCTCAACAGGTGGGGGCGCAAGCTTAGAATTATTAGAAGGTAAAGAATTACCTGGTTTAGCGGCAATTAACGATAAATAAAAAATTTGCCTTTTAAATACTGTTTAATCAATCCATACCATAATAAGAAAAGGATGTGCTTTTCCATGCGTAAACCAATCATCGCTGGTAACTGGAAAATGAACAAAACTGCTTCAGAAGCGAAAGCTTTTGCAGAAGCAGTAAAAACAAAAATTCCTGCTAATAGTGCTGTTGATTCAGTAATCGGTTCTCCTGCTTTATTCTTACAAGAATTAGTAGAGGCAGCTAAAGGAACTGAATTGAAAATCTCTGCACAAAACTGCTACTGGGAAAATTCAGGTGCATTCACTGGTGAAACGTCTCCAGCAGCACTTGCTGATTTAGGTGTTGACTATGTAATTATTGGTCACTCCGAACGTCGTGAGTACTTCCATGAAACAGATGAAGACATCAACAAAAAAGCCAAAGCAATCTTTGCAAACAACATGACACCGATCTTCTGTTGTGGCGAATCTTTAGAAACATATGAAGCAGGCAAAACTGCTGAATGGATCGAAGGACAAATCACAAACGGTTTAGTTGGTTTATCAAATGAGCAAGTATCTTCAATGGTTATTGCTTATGAACCAATCTGGGCAATCGGAACTGGTAAATCTGCGGATGCAAACATCGCTGATGAAATCTGTGGCGTTGTACGTTCAACAGTTGAAAAATTATACGGTAAAGAAGTTTCAGAAGCTGTACGTATCCAATACGGCGGTTCTGTAAAACCTGAAAACATTGCTGAATATATGGCGAAAGAAAACGTTGATGGAGCTTTAGTTGGCGGAGCAAGCCTTGAAGCAGATTCATTCTTAGCATTGTTAGACGCCGTTAAATAGTTTTGATAAACGGTGGGATCAGAAGCAACTCCTTCGGAAATAAGCTGAAACTCACAAAAATTTGAAGAACAATTTTCATGAATTTCTTCTTATTTCTCGGAGTTAAACACTTCTGCCCCAACCTCAATCATTGAATAATCTATGAATTATGCAAAAAATGTTTGCATAGCGCGCGTTTATTCACTACAATCATAATTAAGGGAATCGAATCCCCTTAGTATAAAACAAACTCAAAGGAGAGACAAAACATGTCAATTATTACTGATGTTTACGCACGCGAAGTCTTAGACTCACGCGGTAACCCAACAATCGAAGTAGAAGTATACACTGAAAGCGGTGCTTTTGGCCGTGGAATGGTTCCATCTGGAGCTTCAACTGGTGAATACGAAGCAGTTGAATTACGTGATGGCGACAAAGCTCGTTACTTAGGTAAAGGGGTTGTTAAAGCAGTTGACAACGTGAATAACATCATCGCTGAAGCAATCATTGGCTACGATGTACGTGACCAAATGGCAATTGATAAAGCAATGATCGATTTAGATGGAACTCCTAACAAAGGTAAATTAGGCGCAAACGCTATCCTTGGTGTTTCAATCGCTGTAGCTCGTGCTGCTGCTGATTACCTAGAAGTACCTTTATACCACTACTTAGGCGGATTCAATACAAAAGTATTGCCAACACCAATGATGAACATCATCAATGGCGGATCTCATGCTGATAACAGTATCGACTTCCAAGAATTCATGATCATGCCTGTAGGCGCTCCTACATTCAAAGAAGCTTTACGTTATGGTGCTGAAGTATTCCACGCATTAGCTGGAATCTTAAAAGCTCGTGGCTTAGCTACTTCTGTAGGTGACGAAGGTGGATTTGCTCCTAACCTTGGTTCAAACGAAGAAGGTTTTGAAGTAATCATCGAAGCAATCGAAAAAGCTGGTTATGTACCTGGTAAAGATATCGTTCTTGCTATGGATGCTGCTTCTTCTGAATTCTACGACAAAGAAAAAGGCGTTTACGTTTTAGCTGATTCAGGCGAAGGCGAAAAAACAACTGAAGAAATGATCGCATTCTACGAAGAATTATGCGCGAAATACCCAATCATCTCAATCGAAGATGGATTAGATGAAAATGACTGGGATGGTTTCAAAAAATTAACAGTTGCTTTAGGCGACAAAGTGCAATTAGTTGGTGATGATTTATTCGTTACAAACACAACTAAATTAGCTGAAGGTATTGAAAAAGGCATCGCTAACTCAATCCTTATCAAAGTGAACCAAATCGGTACTTTAACTGAAACATTTGAAGCTATCGAAATGGCTAAAGAAGCTGGCTACACTGCAGTTGTCTCTCACCGTTCTGGTGAAACAGAAGATTCAACAATCTCTGATATCGCTGTAGCAACAAACGCTGGTCAAATCAAAACTGGTTCTCTATCACGTACAGACCGTATCGCTAAATACAACCAATTATTAAGAATTGAAGACCAATTAGGCGAAGTTGCTGAATACAAAGGTTTGAAATCTTTCTACAACTTAAAAAACAAATAATTTTAGTTGATTATAAAGTAAAAAGGGACAACTGATTTTTGAATCTTTTCTCCTTATACCCATACGTAAAAACTCCTCTTGTTTAAACAAGAGGAGTTTTTTGCATCCACACAGTAGGAATGCGTATAGATATTTAATAAACGATTTTTTTCAGTTATACTTAGTTTAAGGCTGGAGTATAGCACAAGCATTTAAAGGGGAGGATAAAACGATGAAAAACTATTTAAAGGGTATGTTTTTGTTAGTTATTTTAATCATTTTAGCTTCATGTACTGCTCAAAAAGGAGCCACAGATAGTGCTAAAAAAGAGAGTGATAAAAACTTAATTCATACGTTAAAAGGCTTATGGTATGCAGATAGTTATGATTACGGCAAATATGAGATAACATACGATGATAAAATGCTAAATTTTAATGATATTACCTTAGAAATAGAGTATACAGAAGAGAATAAGATCTATACACATGAAGCAAAGAATCAAAAATCTCATTACGATTTTGAAGTGAAGGAGGATCTAGTTACCGTATACCCTAGCTATGAAGTTGAACAAAGTGGGGATGAACTGGCTGTAGGGGGTTCTTTAGCACCGATTGAACTGAAAAAGGAACGAATGATATCTAAAGAGAGTATTTTAGGACGGTGGAAGTCAACAGAATCGGATTATCCGGTATTTATTCAAATACAAGCCACGTTTGATTACAATAAGGTCAACTTGCTGATCGCTCAAAATGAAAATTCTGAGGAGAATGAAACAATTCCGTTAACATTTGAAAATGGAAAATCAGAGTTGAACTACTTAAATAATGATCAGACAATTAGATACACTTTTTCCAATTATGAAGAAACCAAAATGATCGTGTACTTTTCTACGACTAAAGAAGATGCAGAAGGTACGGCACGACCATGGATTTTAGAAAGGCTTTAAGTTTTCACAACGCTTTTTTTATACTCTAACCGCGTGTAACAGATACCAAACTTATAAAAGTAAGATTTCTATTATCCAAAAGAAAAAATCGGTGCTATACTAAAAAGAAAACAAGGAGGACATATCATGAATCAATTAGATCTCCAAGTGATAATGAAAAAGCAACGTACTTTTTTTAACTCAAACCAAACAAAATCAATTTCTTTCAGAAAAGAAAAGCTTGAACAACTATTATTAAATGTCCAAAAGCATGAAGAAGATTTTTACTGGGCCTTTGAAAAAGATCTTAAAAAGCCTAGGGCAGAGGTGTATGCCACTGAATTGGGGCTAGTTCTCTCTGCTATTAAAGATATGCTAAAAAATATTGATAAATGGACAAAACCTGTAAACAAGCCAAGAGCAGTTTCATCATTACTAAATAAAAATATGGTCTTCTTAGAACCCTTTGGAACAGTCTACATTATTGGTCCGTTTAATTACCCACTTCAATTGACCTTAGTTCCTTTGATCGGTGCACTTGCGGCCGGAAATTGCGCAATCGTGAAGCCATCGTCAAAAACACCAAATGTTGCGGCAGTGATTGGCGCTGTTTTGGGCGAAACGTTCGATGAAGAATATGTTAAAGTGCTTTCACCTCATTCAATTGATAATGCGTCTGTCTTAAAAGAGCGTATGGATTTCATCTTTTTTACAGGCAGTACGAAAGTCGGAAAGATTGTCATGGAAGCCGCAGCGAAACACTTGACGCCCGTTGTTTTAGAGCTTGGCGGTAAAAGTCCGGCAATTGTTACAGAACAAGCAGATATCGAGTTAGCTGCTGAACGAATTATTTGGAGTAAGTTATTAAATACAGGGCAAACATGCATTGCTACTGATTATGTATTGGTAGATGAAAAAGTTAAGACGCAACTGTTTGCCGCTTTAAAGAAAAAGACTATTGAATTTTATGGAGAAACGATTCAAGATAATACAGATTATGGCCGTATTGTTCAAGGAACAGCGATTGATAAATTTATTCAGTTAATCGATGAAAATCAGCAATATCTTATTTATGGTGGTGAGTATGATCAGAAAACTAGATTTGTCGCACCTAGCTTATTTGATATTGACTTAAGCCGAGAGAACAGTTTGATGAAAGAAGAATTATTCGGACCATTGCTGCCGATTTGTACGTATCAACGATTAGACGACGCAATTAGATTTGTTAAAGAAGGCGAAAAACCGTTAGCTGTTTATTTATTTTCAGATGATCGGGATGTTCAAAAACAAATTTTACATGATATTTCTTTCGGCGGAGGCGGGATCAATCAAACCATTCTTCATGTAGCAAATGATGATCTACCTTTTGGCGGAGTAGGGGCATCGGGAATGGGAAACTACCATGGTAAATACAGCATTGAGACTTTTTCTCATAAAAAAGCAATTGTGTATGGCAGAAAAGATTCGATGGCAAAATTGATTTATCCACCTTATAATCAAATAAAATTCGATTGGATAAAGCGTTTATTATAGAAACTAGCCAAATTGAAAATAACCTAATTACCTCAATGAGATTCTGAAATACGCTAAAAATAGAGGAGGTACAAAGCTTCTCCTCTATTTTTAGCGTTCAACTCAGACTAGACAAATCAAAATTATATTACTGTTTTTTTGAGCGAACGCTATCATTGATAAATTTGATCCCCGTGACTAAAAATACAATCATTCCAGCAAAAATAAATAGAAACCCTATGGGCAAAAGATAAAAATTTTCATGGAGAATACCTGATGCATCAACATACTCCACTGAATTCGCTTTGATAAAAAGACAAGCAAACCCGAATATTAGCAAAAAGGCGCCAACCAATGTTGTAATCAGATTCAATTTTGCCCGTCTTGTTTTACTACCATCTTTTATTAATTTTTCGGTCATATTGTTCACGTTGTTTCCTCCTAGAATTAATTCATCAAGCGAAATATGAAAAATACTAGAAATCAGGATCAATAATTCGAGATCTGGAAGGTTACGATTATTTTCCCAGTTAGATACTGCTTGTCTTGTTACATTTAAACGAATAGCAAATTTTTCCTGTGTCAGTTGATTTTTTGTTCTTAACTCTTTAATTTTTTGTCCAAATTCCATAGTAATTATTCCTTTCGTTGATGTCTCTTAAGCATAGAGAAACACATTGTTATATTCAAGAAAGTATAGCTTGCAAGCGAATAAATCAAAGGAAAGAGCTACTTGCTTCGTGCGTTTATCAATGTTAATAGTAGTTTTTGTCTTCAGAAGATTTATTTAGTAAAACAAACCTTTCCTATAAATAAATTATAGCATCCATTATTTATAAATAGAAATTTCAGTATTGACTCTAAAAAATGTCGAAAGGCGTAATTTTTTTTTTTAGCCGATATATTTGTTATACTAAATATATTGAAACGAAAGGAGGAAAATTTTATGAAAACAAGAGCTGAATTAAAAAGCGAAGCTAAAGATATTTTACGTGGACGCTGGAAAGATAGTTTGTTAATGTGTTTGGTACCAACGCTAGTATCGATTGCAATTGCACTTTTGCTATTCTTTTTAATGATCATACCTATTATTACGTTTGTACAAAGTAATCCAGATTTAATGAATGGTACCACAAACTATGAAGGCAATACTGGAGGTAGTGGTGGTGGTTTTCTCGGTGGAATCATAGGAGCAATTTTCAGTGCCGGAATCTCATGGACGTTCTTAGATATTTATAGAGGAAAAAGACAAGAAATTCGACCATTCTCAGATGCTTTTCGTGGGTTTGCAGGACCTGTCGTTTTAGGGATCATCGGTCTTTTTGTATTAATGTCTATTTTTATTACATTATGGTCATTACTGTTGATTATCCCAGGAATTATCAAAGGTTATTCTTATTCACAAACATATTTTGTTTACTACGATGCTTATGAAGAAACGGGCGTACGTCCAGGATTTCTGAATTCGATCACTCGTAGCAGAAAGCTAATGAACGGTTATAAAGGTCAGTTGTTCTTATTGGACTTGAGTTTTATTGGTTGGCATCTCTTAGCAATTTTAACGGCTGGGATCGGTTATCTATGGTTAACACCATATATCACAGCAACTAAAGCTGTATTCTATGATAATTTGCCAAAAACAACAACTGTTTAAAGTAATTGAGAGGCTGAGATGTGACTCGTAGAGTTATGTCGCAGCCTCTTTTTTGTATGTACTACTATGAACCAATTGAATTGTTTATAATTTGTTTATTTTCTTGTTAGCACCTGTTTACATCCACTTCTTATAATAAAGGTAAGCAATAAGAAGAGTTACCTAATTATAGGAGGGAGCAAGAAATCATGAACAACAAAAAAATCATCGTAGGTGTATCAAGTTTAGTTTTACTATTAGCAGGTTGCAGTGTTGGTGCACAAGAGTCTGTAGGGACAAAAGGAAGCAGTCCACAGCAAACGGAACAAGCAAAAAATAATAAGGAGAAAAACAAAGGGGACAAATTAACTAAAATTTTAGGCAAAACCGATTGGCAAGGGACAAAAGTCTATGACAAAGACAACAATGACTTAACTGCAGAAAATGCCAATTTTATTGGTTTGGCAAAATACGATGCTGAAACGGGACGCTACGAATTTTTTGATGCTAAAACAGGAGAGAGCCGTGGTGATCGTGGGACCTTCTTCATTACAAATGACGGAACCAAACGGATTTTGATTTCTGAAACAATGAATTATCAAGCTGTTGTCGGTTTAACGGAGCTGACAAATAAAAAATTCACCTACACAAGAAAAGGCAAAGACAAAGCTGGAAATGAAGTAGATGTATTTGTTGAACATATCCCGTATAATGAAACTAAGTTAGCATTTACAGAAAAAGAAAAACCGTTGGATACAACAACAGGAAAAATCGAGACGAAGAAACCAGGTGCTGAAATCTTAGGGCAAACGTTATGGAACGGTACAAAGGTTGTCGATGAGTCTGGCAATGATGTCACTGAATATAATAAAAACTTTATCAGTTTGGCTAAATTTGCGGCTAATACAAATAAATATGAATTTTTCAATTTAGAAACAGGTGTTAGTCGTGGCGATTTTGGCTACTTTGATGTATTGAATCATAATAAAATCCGAGCACACGTATCCATCGGTCAAAATAAATATGGCGCAGCTTTAGAATTAACGGAGCTGAACAACAAGAAATTTACTTATAAACGTATGGGGAAAGATCAAGCAGGCAATGATATCAACGTATTTGTAGAACATGATCCTTATACTGGGGACTATAACCCTGAATTCAGCTTTTAAGAAGTTTTGAGTAAAAGTAATTGCCCCCTAGTAAATGAAACAAAGGAGAAAAAAATGACAATAAAAAAACGATTTCTCATTTCATACATTGGGGGCATTGCGATTGCTTGTCTTTCACTCTTTTCAATCATTTGTATTGTATTTTATGTGACAACAGGAAGAATTCCTAGTCCAAGTAGCTTGTATAAAACCTTTACAGAACAGCGTTCGTTGAGTCCAGAAGAAGAATTAGCCTATATCAAATTGCGGGGAATAGCAAAATCCGATCCAGATCAGTTACTTGTTCCACAGGAAGAATTAAAAAAAATGATCACTCAATTTGAAAGTGAATCATTAGGTGTTGTTGTACGCAAACAAGAAGATATCGCTTATTATTCTCAGGATTTGGTAGAGAAATCACTGATTGCGCATTTTCCTAAATTCGATGACAATAATATCGAAACAAGAGGAACTATTGATAATGCTGGTCGTTTGTATCGCTATATGAAATTTGATTTTTATTTTAGTGATCAAGTTCCAGGTAGTCTATTAGTCTTGAAAAAAGAAAATAATTTTTTAGAGTTTATGACAAAATGGGGTGTCTGGATCATTGCAGCGATTCTACTGGTGGCACTTAGTGGATTACTTTTTCTCAATCATTTATTGAAAAAAACGATCATCAGTCCTTTGGAAAATCTAGGTGCAGGAATGTCTGAAATAAGCAATGGACAATTGGAAACGTCGATGACAAAACCTGTAAAACAAACGGCAATGGAAGTAAAACAGTTGACAGATGACTTTGAAAAAATGCGGGAAGCCTTGATTGAATCAACAGAAGAACAAGCAAAACTTGAAAATAATCGTAAAGAACTTGTTGCAAGTATTTCTCATGATCTTAAAACACCGATCACCTCAATCATTGGGTACGTGGAGGGGTTACTGGATGGTGTAGCTGATTCACCACAGAAACGAGATAAATATCTTCAAACGATCCATACCAAAGCTCTTTCATTGAATGAGCTGATCGAAGAACTATTTTTATATTCTAAATTAGATGCAGCAGCAATTCCTTTTGACTTTGAACGAATCAACATCAATGAATTCTTGAAACATATCATTGAGGAATTTCAGTTGCAAGACAACCAAGTTTCACTCCAATTATCTAATCAACAAACAACCGCAAGCTATGTGCTAGCAGATAGAATGCAGTTAAATCGAGTCTTTATCAATTTGATCGAAAATAGTCTAAAATTTAAAGCGACTGATCGTCCGCTTTTGATCCAAATCAACGTTTCTGAAAATTCGGAAATAGTGAAAGTCAGCGTATCTGACAACGGACAAGGAATTTCAGCAGAACAATTACCGTTTGTTTTTGATCATTTCTATCGAGGAGAAGAAGCACGACCAACGAATACTGGCGGTAGTGGTTTAGGTCTTGCTATCGTCAAACAAATTATTGATATGCATGATGGTCACGTCGAGATTGAAAGTACACTACATCATGGAACGACCGTCACGATCTTATTAAAAAAAGCCTGAGGAGGACAGCCCAATGTCAAATGAAATATCACGAGTTTTATTGATTGAAGACGATGCAAGTATTGCAGAACTGCAAAAGGATTATTTAGAAATCAATCATATGGAAGCCGAAATCGCAAGTGATGGACTGGTTGGTCTAAATCGGGCGTTGAATGAATCTTTTGATTTGATCGTGATCGATATCATGCTGCCGTCAATGGATGGCTTTGAGATTTGCCGCCGTATTAGGGAAAAGAAAAATATCCCGTTAATGATGGTTTCTGCTAAGAAAGAAGATGTCGATAAAGTCAGAGGTCTAGGCTTAGGTGCAGATGATTATATGACTAAACCGTTTAGTCCAAGTGAATTAGTCGCTCGGGTCCAAGCTCATATCAAACGTTATCAGTTACTAACTAGAACTGATCAAGTGAATGATACTGTAGAAATTGGTCAGATCATGGTCGATAAGAATGCACGGAGAGTATTTGTTTTAGGAGAAGAGATTATTTTTACGACGAAGGAATTTGATTTACTACTATTTTTTATGGAGCATCCCAATCGAGTTTGGATGAAAGAACAGCTATTTCGTCAAGTCTGGGAAATGGATGATCTTGATAGCGATATTTATACAGTGGTTGTTCATGTTGGGCGTATCAGAGAAAAATTAAAAAAAGGAAAATTATCAGAAATTCCCATAGAAACTATTTGGGGTAGCGGTTATCGTTTTAATGCCTGAGAAGTAAAAAGGAGAAAATCTATGAAAAGAAGCTATTTATTTGCTGTGTTCATTTTATGCAGTATCGTTGGACTTTCGGCTTGTAAACCAGATCAAAGAACAGACACAGAACAATCGAGTACGTCATCACGACCACCACTTGTTAACACTACCTCCTCAGAAACCGTTTCATCAAGTACGGAAACCAAGGATACAGGAGCGAATGAGCTGTCTTTTGAAAAGACTTCTTATAATTATGATGTAGTCACAGGTGCCACACAAACAACTTTTGGCTCAAATCCGAAACCTCTTTACACTTATGAAGAGAAACTCAAGAAAATGTTTTGGTCAAATCAGCCTCCACTAGGATTGATGACAGGTAATTATTTTACTAATGATGGTTATTTTGACGTTGGAAATAAAGGCATTGTTGAGATTGTCACGGATGACACAACTAAAATCATCAACGTTGAATTTAATGAATACGGTGCTGAAAATTATTACGCCTCAAAATATGCGGGAGCGAATAAACGTCTTTCCGATTATGCGTTCTTTCAAGCACAAAACCCAAGAACGGATACTACCTTAGTAACGGTCGTTAATGGGATCACGTTTGTAGAAAGACAAATGCGTGAGGAAAATCGTATAACGGGGAATTTTGAAACAGTTAGGGGCTCTTCAACTACTGCAAGAGAAGGCTTGATGGCGATTGCGGCTGAGTTATCAGAAGAAATCAAACAACCATCAAAAACAAAATATATCGGGTATGCTGAAGATTTTGGCAATGGCTTAATTGGAAGATTACAACTGACTGTAACGGATGGGAAAATCGACAGCGCGCGTTATGATGAATATTTTGCTGATCAGCCTGAAAAAATTACTGCGGATAACTTAAAAAAATATTATCGGCAGTCAAAATATTTCTCTTTAGAATATAAGGACGAAATCAACGATGATTTTGTAGCATTTTCTGATACGTTGACCAAAGCAATCGTTGAGCAACAGACATTAGTTTTCGAAAATAGTGAATTCACAAAGCATCCTTCATATGCTTCCTATCAAAAATTGATCAAGCATATTGAACTTTAAACGAACTCAATTCATTTTTCGACACACTTTTGACATATTTTCATTTTATACTAAATAAAAATAAGTTAGGAGCGATCATATATGGGTTATTGTTCAAATTTTTTTAGCGGAGGACGCGGCATGATGCGAGGAGGGATGTTTGGTATGGGATCATTATGGTGGCTCTTGCTAGTTGTTGTGGTTATTGGCGTTGTTTATTTTATGAAAAATAGAACGAATCAACAGACCAATATAAACAGTCAAGACCAATCTGAGACCACTTTTCCAACAGCTCATCCTTCAGCATTCGATGTGCTGGATGAAGAATTTGCTAAAGGAACTATCACGGAAGAAGAATATATGCATAAAAAAGAAGTATTGAAGAAATAAAAAAGAGACCGGAGCAAAACTGATTTTTAGTTTTGCCCCGGTCTCTAAATCTAAATTAGATTAGGTTAAAAACATTCCAGTAACAGAAACAGATGTATTCATAGCGTCGCTGGGTGTCCCTTCAAAAATCACTTGCCCGCCTTTTTTCCCCGATCCAGGACCAAACTCGATCATCCAATCCGCAAGTTGAATCAATTCTACATTATGCTCAATCACTAAAAGAGTATTTTCGTTTTGAAGCAATTCATCAAAAACGTGAAGCAATGCTTGGATATCTTGACTACTTAACCCAGTTGTCGGTTCGTCTAGGATGATCATTTTATTGTGGTACTCGAGATTACAAGCTAATTTTAAACGCTGTAGCTCTCCGCCAGAAAGTGTGTCAAGAGTTTGCCCTAAAGTGAGATAGCCTAATCCAATGGTATTTAACCAAAATAATTGTTTGGCGATTTTCGGCTGGTCTGCAAAAAAATCATTGCTTTCTTCCACAGACATAGCTAGTACCTCTACGATCGTTTTGTCAGCATACGTATAATGAAGGACCTCCTTTCGATACTTATTTCCTTGACAAGCTTCACAAACACTGCGAATCGGATCAAGAAAAGCGAGTTCGGTTTCAACAAAACCTTTCCCTTTACAAACTGGACAAGCTCCTTTGCCATTAAAACTAAACAAACTAGCTGCGACATGATTTTTGTGACTGAACAATTGTCTGACCTCATCAAATAAACCAATGAAGGAAAGGACTGTTGAACGACGACTTGTCCGTAAGCTTTTTTGCGTGACATAAAAAACATCTTCGCTATATTGTTCTTGTATCGCCTTAGCAAAAGAACTTTTTCCAGAACCAGCAACACCTGTGATCGCAATCAATCGTTGCTTTGGAAGCTGTACAGAGATGTTCTTGACATTATTTTTGGAAAGATTGTTTATTTGAAAGAAAGTATCTGGCAATGCTGGTCGAGTATTTAGCGATAGAGGTGCTTGCTCTTTTTGTCGAGTCGCCCACTGAGCATAACTTCCCACACTGATTAGCTCGCCGCCATGTACACCTGCTTTTGGTCCTAATTCAAAAACAGTATCTGCTAATTGAATGATATCCGGGTCGTGATCAATCAATAAAATCGTATTTCCTTTATCTTTGATTGTTTGAATCAATTGTCCAATCGCTTGAATATCTTGAGGATGCAAGCCGACACTAGGTTCATCAAAAATGTACATCAGGTCTGTTAGGCTGCTGCCTATGGAACGAATTAGCTTGATGCGCTGAGATTCCCCCCAGAGAGTGTTCCGGTTTCTCTTGCTAGATCAAGATAATCTAATCCTACCTGACAAAAATGATCCAATTGTTGTAAGACAGTGGCTATTATAGGTTGAACCCCAACTTGTGTTAAACTTCGTAAAAAATCACTTAATTCATTTAACTGCATTTCTAAACATTCCCCAATGTGTTTACCATTGATTTTACAAGATAGTGCCCGCTGATTTAAACGATACCCTTGGCAAGTAGGACATTTTTCTTGGGTCGTCACACGTTGGATGTCAGGTAAGTAACGCTGATAGGTTTTGGATGGATTCTGAATAAACGTCTGAGTAATGCGAGGAATCAGTCCTTCATAGGTGGCAGATTTATACCAACCAACATGAGGATTTGGCGGTTTGATTTCCTCTGAATAGAGTAAGAGTTTCATTTCTTTTGGCGTGAACTCTTTCAATAGTTTATCGTTATCAAACAAACCAGAATCTACATATCGTTTCCAACGATAGCTACCAGGCTCAAAGGTTGGAAAGCGGATAGCTCCTTGATTTAATGACCGCTGATAATCCAATAACTCATCTAAATGAAATTCAGTAATGATCCCTAATCCGTCACAGGTTTTACACATCCCATTTGGATTATTGAAGGAGAATAAATCCGAAAAGCCAACAAACGGTTGACCAAATCTTGAAAAAAGTAGTCGCAAGGTTGGATTGATATCGGTGACTGTTCCAACTGTTGAACGACGATTGTCCCCCAGTGCTTTTTGGTTGATGATCACAGCAGGTGACAGGTGTTCGATCGAATCGACGATCGGCGGTTCTAAATGGGGCATGCGATTTCGAATATAACTAGGGTAGGTTTCATTCATTTGACGCTGAGCTTCGGCGGCGATTGTGTTGAAAACCAAAGAAGATTTCCCTGATCCAGACACACCAACAAACGCATTGATTTGGTATTTTTCGATCGTCACATCGATATTCTTTAAATTGCCAGTACGGGCGCCACGAATAGTAATTTGACTCATAATCATTCCTCCTTTATCCTTAGTATAAGGATTAAATATGACAGTTTTTGTCAGTTTATAGAAAGAAGGGAAAAAAATGAAAAAAGAGACTCTCATATACGATATGCTCTGGTATATTCAGAATAAAAAAGAATTTACCGCCCAAGAATTGGCAGATCAGTTCCACGTATCGGTCCGCAGTGTGTACCGTTATATTTCAGATTTAGCCGATTTGGGTTTATACATTGAGTCAAAAAAAGGTAGGAGTGGTGGTTTTACTGTTTTACCGAATCAGATTTTACCTCCAGTCTTGTTTACAGAAGCAGAATTATTTTCATTGTATTTTGCGATCCAATCACTAACAGATTATGAAGATTTTCCTTTCAAGGTGAATACGGTCACAGCAAAAGAGAAGCTACTGGAAGTTGTACCACAAGAAGTTAAACGAAAACTAATGGAGTTGTCGAACCATTTTAAACTTTCCATACCAAAGCAGGCGGTTTCTGCACCATATTTGAATGAATTGATCACAGCTGCTCTAGACCACAAGCGACTTCATGTATGTTATCAATCAGTGAAACAAGTGTCTCAAAAAGTATTAGACCCGATTGGAATATACGCCAGTAATGGGTTCTGGTATTTATTTGCTCTTGATCAAAAGAAGCATGAGCCCCGACATTTTAGGATAGATCGAATCAAACAGTTAAGCGTAACTGATGAATCTTTTGAAACGTCCGTCAAACTAGATCGTATTGAAGCAGATTATGAACCGCAAGAAGCAGTGGCACTTTTTGCTTATCTGACGGATGCGGGCGTAAAACGATGCCTAGAAAATCAGTACTTATATAAAGGTGTCCAGCAACATAAAAATAATCGATCAGAACTCTCCTTATTAATTGATCGATCGGATATTTCTTTTACAGCAGATTTTTTTATACTGCTAGGAAAAGATGCCGAGGTCATAGCACCAAAAGAGTTAGTACAATTGCTTAAAGAAAAAACGAATGATTTAAGAGTGATTTATTCGTAAAAAAATAGATACATAGGAAGAGGTTAGGAGGTAAAAAAGATCCTAAACACGGAGGGTAAATCTACGTATATCCTTATAAAAAAGTAGCTCTTTTATTCATTCTTAGTGATATAATAGGTTAAAAGGAGTGATCTCTATGAAAAAATGGATAGATAGAATCGTATCTAAAAGACTGTTGACATATCTTACTTTTTTGACAATCTATTTGTATATCATTAATACATTTGAACAAACGTCATCGATTTTAATGTATTTATTTACCCTCTATATTCTCTTTTTTATTATTGAGACCACCTATACACAAAGTAAAGAAGACAGGAAATCTGGGAAAAAGAAACAGAGTCCTAGTGAATTTTTCCATAATGTGGATTGGTTTGTGGTACTAGCTACCGCCGTGGTTTGTATTATTATCTATGTCACTTTAGTTATTTTAGTGAATAGATAATAAGAATCTATCACTGTCTTAAGGCAAAAAGTGTGAAAGAAGGTGTTTTCTTGGATCAAACATTAAATATTATGATTTCTTTGATTTTACTGGTATATCCAATTTTTTCTATTCCTTCAATCGTAAGATCAAAACAAGAAAGTGGAAAATATTTTTCAGAGTCTCGTTTTTTTATCCCAAAACGTGTTGGGTATGGAATTGGGATCAATATGCACAATAGTTTTGGATTTTTTACATTACTTGCTATAGGCTTTCTATTTTTATTTTTAGGTTTATGGGGATTTTAAATATAATTTGGTTTCTAAAGCATCGATTAGTTTGTCTAACTGATGCTTTTTTATTATTAGATTTTTACCGATTTTTGTTAATGCTTAATCCATAAAATTCTCATTTTACTCTTCATTTTAGAAGGATTATAGATTATACTTGATTAATGGCAATTATTTTATATATATAAGATAAGCGGAGGGAGTAGTCAGCGCTACATGGCATCTCGGAAAAAAGATAAAATATAAATGAGGCAAAGACCTCCTCAGTTATATTTTCCTATTTTTCGGTCAAGGCTGGATGAGCCTGCTACGCTTTTAAATTAGGAGGTATTATGGAAAAAAATGGAACAAAGAAAACTGGGTTGTTGTTAATTGCACTGTTTTTAGGCTACACAATGGTATACATCGATAAGCTTTCTGTGGGGTATTCACTGATTCCAATTTCAGCTGAATTTGGATTGGAACCTGCAGCGAAGGGGATGATCATGAGTGCCTTTTTCTTAGGCTATGCAATCATGCAGATTCCAATGGGACTGGTCATCAATAAAGTAGGTTCACGAATTGTGTTGATTGGTTCAGTCATCGGAATGGGGCTGTTTTCATTCTTATTTGGTTTTGGAACATCGTTGATCATGTTTATGTCATTACGATTTTTAACTGGGTTGTTAGCACACTCAGGTTATGCATCATCGGCTAGTAAAGAAGTCACGATGAATTTCCCGCCTGAGAAGCGAACTTTCGCTCAGGGGATCTTGCTGTCATCTTCAGGGGTAGCAGGTTTTATTGGTCCGTTGGCGTTATCACCGATCATCACAAATGCTGGTTGGAAGAATGCGTATATGATTTTAACTGTATTGGCAGTTGTGATTGCTATTTTTCTGATTGTGGCTATTCCTAGAAATGAAAAAACGAAAGAGAAAGCAAATGCTATCGCAACGAAAACGGATAAAATCTCTATTTTTGTGATTTGGTCGGATATTCGAGTATGGATTTTATTTCTAAGTTCATTTTTCATCAACTGCTTGTTGTATGGACTTTCAAGTTGGGTACCTAGTTTCTTGACTGGGGAACGTGGCTTGGACCTAAATGGTGCAGCTGTGATCAGTAGTGTAGGTGGTTTGTTCATGTTGATTGGCTCGATTGGCGGAAGTTATGTTGTGGGAAAATTTTTCCAACATAAAGAAAAAGCTGTTGTTGCGATCACAGCTATTTTAGGGGCACTTTCTGCATTCGGTTCTTATTATATCGGTAATCTAGTTTTATTATCGATCGTGATGGGCTTAGCGAATTTCTTTTTGATCATCTCATTTGTTACGATGATGAGTATTCCATTGCGAATTTTTGAAGGAGCAAAATTTGCGCCAAGTTATGGAACACTTGCTACTGGAGGAATCCTAGGCGGTTTTGTTTCACCAACACTGATCGGAAAATTAGTGGAATTATCAAATGGACAGTACATTTCAACATTTATTTTCTTTCTAGTTGTTGGCTTATTAACGGCTGTGACGATCATGTTTATTAAACAAAAATAGAAAAAATCTAGAGTAAGTCATAAAAAAATAGCTTTAAACTAAAAGGAGGAAGCACAATGACAAACATTCAAGAACAAATGCCTCAAGCAGATATGGTGAAATGGAGAAGACATTTACATCGTCATCCAGAATTATCCTTTCATGAAGTAGAAACGGCTAAATATATTCAAAAAATACTAGCTGATTTTCCAAACTTAGAGGTCAGCTCGTTGACAGAAAATAGTGTGATCGCTATTTTAAAAGGCAATAAACCAGGTAAAACCATTGCGTTAAGAGCCGATATCGATGCATTGCCGATCATAGAAGAAGCAGATGTTGATTTTCCATCTGAAAATCCTGGTGTGATGCATGCTTGCGGACATGATACACACACTGCGATGCTCTTGGGCGCGGTCAAAGTCTTGAGCGAGATGCAGGATAAAATAGCAGGTACTGTAAAATTTATCTTTCAGCCAGCGGAAGAAGAGCCGCCAGGAGGAGCAAAATTATTAGTCGAAGCGGGCGTGATGGATGATGTCGATATGGTTTTTGGTTTACATATCGCACCCAATATTCCAGTTGGAATGGTGGGAACAAGAAAAGGTCCTGCCAGTGCAGCTTCTGATGTCTTTACCTTGAAAATCCAAGGAAAAGGCTCTCATGGATCAACACCTGATCTTTCTGTTGATCCAATCATGATCGGTGTAGAAATCATTAATAACTTGAACAACATCGTTTCAAGAAATATCAGCCCGTTCGATAATGCCGTTATTTCGATTGGTGAATTTAATGCTGGAAAAACAGCGAATGTCATTCCAGATACAGCGCAGATCCAAGGGACGGTTCGGACGAATAGTAAAGAGGTTCGAGTGTTTATTCAAAAACGGATCGAGGCAATCATTGCTGGAATTTGTAAAATGTACGATGCTACTTATGACTTACATTATTTACTAGGGTATAGTGAAGTCAATAATGACAGTGCTGCTACAGATATCGTTATGGCAGCGGCTGAAAAGGTTGTCGGTAAAGAGCGGATGTTTGAAGCCCCTAAAATGATGGGGGGCGAGGATTTCTCTGCCTATACAGATGTTAAGCCAGGCTCATTCTTTATTTTAGGTGGTGGAACAGCAGCAGAAGGTTGTGACTATATGAATCATCATCCAAAATTTAAAATTATGGAGGAATGTTTCCCTGTTGGATCAGGCATGCATGCCCAAATTATTTTAGATCTTTTAGGGCAAGAATAGAAAAATAAAGAGGGTGGAGATTTCTACTTCCACTGTTTATCTGAACTTTAAGTAACTGAGATATGACCTGCATGGTATGTCTCAGTTTTTTATTTACAATAAAACTAGTATTTTCTATAAAACTTTGGCAAAATGAATGTTAAGCAGTTGTGAAAATATAGGAAGATAAGCACAATGTTTGATGTTATCCTGATGTATAGTATCTGGGTCAGTCAACTTTTGGGAGGAAAATACTTATGGCTGATTGCTGTGGTGTTACTCATCTTAATTGAGAGTCTAATGACCATACCTATCAATCAAATGTAACAAAAATAAGGAGCTGTATCTGTATGATGATAGTAATAGTTGGTATTCTATTGTTCTTTTTTGCGTTCATAATAATAGATAAGAAACAGAACAAACAAACGAAACCAATCCCTAGAAAAAAAGAACCGCAAAAAAAGCTTACGCTTGACCAAAAAATAGCATTAGAAAAGACAGAAGGAATACAACAAGTGTTGTCATTAATAACACAAATTGAAAAGCAACGGATCGGTCAGCTTACAGCAACTTTGAGAAATATAAAAGAAAATAAGGAAATGTGAGAAAAAAATAGAAGTGAAGCATCAAAGTGTAACAATTGATCAAAATAAAGTTATAATGAAATCAAATATGGAATAAAGGATGAGAAAAATGGAAGCAAAAAAACCAAAAATATTTGCCATGTCTTTTGCCAGTGTTTACCCATTATATATCCAAAAAGTAGAGAAAAAAGGTCGTAACAAGACAGAAGTGGATGAAATCATCACTTGGCTAACAGGCTACGATGATGCCGCATTGCAAAAGCAGCTGGATACAAAAGTAGATTTTGAAACATTTTTTGCGGAAGCACCAGAATTAAATCCTAATGTGTCATTGATCAAAGGAGTGATTTGCGGGTATCGTGTGGAAGAGATCGAGGATCCATTGATGCAAAAAATTCGTTATCTAGATAAGTTGATTGATGAACTAGCGAAGGGGAGAGCGATGGAGAAGATACTGAGAAGCTGATTCTCAGATGTTATTCGTTTATCAAACACTGTTTCTATAATGAAATAAAGTTCATTTTTTAGCAGAAAAAGTGATAGCACGATTGGGTATAGTAGGACAAACTGAATGTTTACCTTTAGAAATAGAATAGATCATTTAAATAATGGACTCTGAAACAAGACGAGCTACTCTTGTTTTAGAGTCCATTTTTCATTAAAACTGATCAAGAAGATAGATCCTGTATCAATAAAATTTGATTCCGTGTCAAAGTTTATTGACATTGGCGACCTTCTTATGTTAATCTGTGTATACGTTGTTTGACACTGAATCAAACAACACATACTTGAAAGGAGTTTTAACATGACTTATTATTCTAAAAAGGCGTTAGTTTCCTTGATAACTAACATTGTTGTTTTTCTTTCTTTTTACCCAAATGTATTAAAACAAATGGATGATTTAAGCGTATCATCTCCAGAAATCCCAAAGGTGTGGGCTGAGTTTTTTGTCATTCTTTTAGTCGCAAATATTGTGATCAAAATTATTGTAATGATTCTCTTCAAACTTGTACATTCAATCTTTTCTAGCGAAAGAGAGCCTAAGATCGTTGATGAAAGAGATCAATTGATTGAACTAAAAGCCGTTCGAAATTTGTGTTTTACTTTTACAGCTGGTTTCTTTCTATCCTTAGTGCTAGTGATTTATAATCAGCCAATAGAGATGATGTTCAAAATACTAGCCTATACTTTCCTAGCATCTGGTATCATTTTAGAAGGATCCTATATATTCTATTATGAAAGAGAGGCATAATATGAAAAAAACCAATGTACACAATAACATACGGAAACTACGTTTTTTAAAAGATGAAATGACACAGCAGCAATTAGCCGATTTAGTTGGGGTATCAAGACAAACGATTGTTGCAATCGAAAAAGAAAAGTACTCACCGACTATCGAAATCGCCTTTTTAATTGCACGCGTTTTCGACTTGTCATTGGAGGAAGTATTCTCTTATGGTGAGAGTGATGAAGTTGATCAAACACAATCGGGGGATAAATAAATGAAAGCAATTGTTTGTGAAGGATATGGTTCGTCTGATTTATTGAAAATAAAAGAGAGTCCAATACCAACAGTAAAACCAAATGAACTTCTTATAAAAATCAAAGCAACTACTGTCGCTAGTGGTGATTGCGTAGTGAAAAATGCAGCAAATCCTTTTGTTAAAATAGCATTTGGGTTGACACGCCCTAGAAATCCCATTTTGGGAACTGATTTAGCTGGTGTTGTGGAGCAGGTGGGGAAAAATGTTGGAACATACAAAATTGGGGATCGAGTGATTGCTTCAACTGGAATGAAGTTTGGATGCCATGCGGAATATATTTCGCTGAACGAAAAAAAAGCAATCACGGTAATTCCAGAAAATTTATCTTATGAAGAGGCTGTAACACTTGCTTTTGGAGGAACAGCTGCCCTACATTTTCTAAAAAAAGTAGCAATCAATAAACAGACAAAAATTCTGATTTATGGGGCTTCGGGTGCAGTAGGTAGTTCAAGTATCCAACTCGCAAAATACTTTGGTGCAGAAGTGACAGGCGTTTGTAGCGCTAAAAATAGGAAAATGGTCATGTCACTAGGAGCAGATCATGTACTAGACTATACAACTGATGACTTGAAAATGAACTTAGAAAAATATGATTATGTATTTGATGCTGTTGGAAAAACTGCTAAAAAAGATTGGCAAAACGCGTTAAAAGACGAAGGTAATTTTGCAACAATTGCTAAAGGCCTTGTGAGAGCGAGTAGTTCAGATTTGAGCAGACTGGTAGAGCTAGCGGGAAATGGGCAAATAAAACCAGTTGTTGATAGAATTTATCAAATGAGTCAAATTAAAGAAGCTTATACCTATGTTGAGTCTGGTCGGAAAAAAGGAAATGTAGTGATAAAAATCAGTGAATAATCGCCTAATTTCTCATTTTTTGTGTATATTTAAATCAAGAAAAGGAGAGCAAAATAAAACTAAATAACCACTTTATTTTGCTCTCTAAATCTCTTGTTTCGATCTTATTTAATGGTTGAATGCTTGTTTAAGAAGTGTAGCCATCTAGATGGTTCTCATGCCATTTCCAAGCACTATCAATCATCGAATCCAAATCAGTATACTTAGGTTTCCAACCCAATAACGCTTCGATTTTTTTACTTGAAGCAATCAAAGAGTGGGGATCACCGGCCCTAGGTTGTCCATATTTTATTGGAATATTTTTCTGAGTATGCTCTTCGATTGTTTGAATAATCTCCAATGTTGAAAAGCCAACAGAACTGCCCATATTAAAAATAGTACGGTCATTGTCCTTTGATAGATAATCTATTGCCAACAAATGAACCTCAGCTAAATCTACCACATGTACATAATCAAGAACTGTAGTCCCATCTTTCGTATCATAATTATTCCCAAAGATAGTAATAAATTCCCTTTTTCCTAACGGTACTTCCAAAACGAAATGCACGAATAGGAAATGTAACATATAAATTGCTTTTTTAATCATTTAGAGTGTGTGATATTTAAGTTAACACGGAATCAGGACACTGGGCTGAAAAAAAGTTTTTAAGGATAGGATGTCTGTATGAAGATTGGGAAATTATTAAAAGAAAGCAGGGAAAGAAAAAAATTAACACAACAAGAATTAGCTGATACGTTCCATGTAACGAGACAAACCGTATCAAGATGGGAAAATGAACAATCTTATCCCAACTTAGATACATTAGTTGAGCTAAGCTTCTTTTTTGATTTTTCACTTGATGAAATTTTAAAAGGAGATGATCTAGAGGAAAACAAAGCGATTCAAAAGGATGAGTAGTCACCACAAGATGTGGGCTGAAAGAAACAGAAGTTCTATTCGATGATTACGTTAAAATGAATCATTCTAAATAGAGAAGACTTATTTTAAGATGAAAAAATTAGGCTTGGCGCTGTATGAGAGAAGAATCCATACAGCATCAAGCTATTTACTACGTGAAAAATTATTTTTCTATAATAACTCCTTTTTCATTGACCAAGCCTGCTTTTGTAATACCCTTTTCATCATAGAGAAATGAAGCAATCCCGTCTTCGTTGAACGTTTCTATTTTAGTTGCAAAAGGTTGTTGTAAAATTTTTCCATTCGGCGTAATCAAACCATGATTATTCGGTTCATTCCCTTCCGTATAGACCTTATAAGGCATTGCAGCAGAAGCAATCCGTTCCTTTGAAAAACCACCTTCATAAAGACCGATTGTCGCAGCAAAAGGTTCAGTTATAGGTTGTAACTGTTCATCCATGAGACCTTCTAAATGGGTTTCTTTTTCTTCATAAATATAGCGAAGAGGTTGATTTTTGTCGGAATTTAGTTCCTTGATAAATGTAAGGGAAGGCGGGCGAATAATAGTACCCTCTTGATCAATCAAACCAATTGGACCTTTTTCTTCCAAGCAAAAGCCGAGCACATTTTGAGTCCCTGCAAATGAAATTATTTTATAAGCAAAAGGCTCCTTAACGATCTGACCTTGATCATTGAGAATACCCCAAAGGCCATCTTCACTTTCAGTGAATGTAACTAACTTTTGTGATGCCTTTTGAGGCGTTTCAGATTCAATTTGGTAGGCAAAGGGTTCTTTGATGATCGTGCCTTGACTGTCGATCAAGCCGTACAAATCATTTTCGTTTTCTTTGTATTTATAAATCTCATAAGAGCGATTGATCGAGGCAAATTCAAAAGCAAACGGATTTTTTAAAATTTCACCTTCTGTATTGATGATCCCATTTTTACCGTTATCAGTTAATGAAAACGTCGCAATACCACTATCCGCAAATTGTGTTCCACCAAAGGCAAACGGTTTTCGGATGATCTGACCTTGTTTATTGATGAGTCCGCCTTTACCTGACGCCGGATCTTCAAACCAAGCCACCCCGTTATTGAAACTGGACATTGCCGTTGCGAAAGGCTCTTTGATGATGTTTCCATTTTTATCCATAAATCCATATAAAAATTGATCCGTCTCTTTATCCTCTTGTAAAAAAACGGCCAGACCATCAGAATAATGATTGATATATGCTGCAAAGGGTTCTTTAACAATCGTCCCATTTTTATCCATCAAACCGAGTAACGCCGTTTTTGGTTCTTCAAAACAGGTCAATCCATTTTCATCAAATAATTCTTCCTCTGAATCAGTTGATTCAGAATCAAGATTTTGTTCTTCTCGCCAGCCGAAAAAGCGAGTAAAGTTCTTTTTCAAAATCGTTCCATCTGCTGAAAGTAATCCCTTTTCGTTATTTTTTTCCGTCATGTAATAGGAGAGCTGATCGTTCATTTCTTCAATAGTAGTAGCAAACGCTTCTTGTTTGATATCGCCTGTCACCGTATCCACAGTACCATAAAGAGTATCTTTGCCTCGATCTATTGAGAATGTAGCGATTTTTTTGTCATCGTTTAGATGAATAGACTCAGCAAAAGGTTTCGTTAAAATCGTTCCATCCAATTTAGCTAAGCCATATAAACCGTTTTTCTCCTCCTTGTATTGAACGAGAGGTCTATTACTTAAATGACTAAAATCTATTTCAGCCGCAAAAGGTTTAGATAAAATTTTTCCTGTCCAATCGATCAATCCAAATTTCCATTTTTTTCTAGTTGGTAAGTAGCGATGTTCCGATCATCACTCCTAAATGGAAAATTAAGCGATGTGGCAAAGGGTTCTACAACCGTTTTTCCATGTTGGTCCATTAACCCATATAATACTTGCTTATCTTTTTTTACAGCATAAGAAAATACTAATCCATTTGTTGAGAATGTCTCGTAACTTTCCATTATTGGTTTTCTAAGAAGCTGACCATTGCCGTCGATCAACCCATATTTTTTGGATTGCTGATCTTTAAAAAAGTAAAGAGAGGGTGCTTTAGTAAAATGGAAATTTTTTGCTTCATAGAAACTAGCTGTTTCAGGTTGCCACACATAAACATCTTTCATAAATGCAGGCTGTAAAATTTCTCCGTGGTCATTCACAAAGCCCCAACGTTTGCTCAAATGATCTTGATACACAGCGATTCCTTGCTGATTAAACGCATAAAGCTCTTTCATAAAAGGTTTTTGAATGATCGTTTTTTTATCATCCATAAAACCGTAAGTTCCATGCACCTGATATAAACGCACAGGAGTAGTCTTTTCTTCCCATGAATAGACTTTTTCAACCTTTGCCATCTTTTTTACATACGCTTCACTATAAATTAAGTTAAAACGTAAGGCTAAACCGATTGCTACAAGTAGTAGCAAAATACTTGAGCCGATCATTATTCTTTTTTTATGCTTCCCAACAAATTTTTTCATTTCATTCTCCTTTTATGTAGCGATAATCTATCCCTTGGACATTATCTTATTTAGTAGATTGGTTTGTCAATGGGTGAAATAGCGTGTATATTAAAATAATATAAGAAGTACAAAAGTAATTTAGAAGTATAAATAGACGAGGAGATAAAATGAAGCAAACGTTGTTGGTATTACAAAGTGAAGATACACAAATCAAAAATGTAGCTGCAGCAATCAAGTATTGCTATAAAAAAATCATATTCAATCAGGAAAATCGCTCAAGCTACATACAGTACCTTGCCCAGTTTCTAGAAGAGCAAACACCAAAAGAATTTTTGAACACATGTAAACAATTAAGAGCGTTCTCTTATGGGCGAAGTGGTTGGAACTGGTTAGAAATTAATCAATCTGTTTTGCGTAATCAGATATCTAACGATTCAGCTGTATTTTGGTCGTGGCTAGTTTGTCATCCAAATGGCTATGTTAGAGAAGTGGCATTAAAGAAATTGGTTGCTGGAACTTTTACCGGTACATTCCCATTTTTACTCGTTACATTAAATGATCATGTTGGACAGTTAAGAGAATTGGCATTACAAGAAATAGATAAAAGAGTTGAGCAGGAAAATGAAGATACTATTATTTTCTCTCTGCCATTGATCAAACGTTTAAAGGCGTTAGAACAAAATGAAAATCTAGTAGTTTATGATCAACTCAACACCTATTTAATGAAGCAGCCTAATCTATTACTAAAAGCGCAAGAAAACAAGGACATCTACATTTCAAGGTATGCTTTTGAATTAAGTTTTAAGCTCAATGAACAATTAAGAACGCAAATGATAAACAATGGGCTGAAAAAAACAGATCGGCTTATTTTAAGTTGGACATTTCAAACTATACAAAAAGAAGCGCAATGGGAAATAGACTATCTCACTCAACTATTGCATCATCCGCAAATGATTATTCGGAAATTAGCCTGTGAGTGGTGTTATTGTAATCGAGTTCAAGAGGAACGAATGCTTCCAAAGTTATTAGACCAATCAACCGCAATCAAATATCTAGCACTAGAATATGTGAAAAAGCAATTTCCAGAAATCGATTGCAGAGAATATTATCTCCAGCATTTGACAGCTGATCCAAGCAATGCACTTCATGGATTAGCGATCGTACAAGATAAGAGAGATAAAAAACGGATGCTTCCGCTGATCAATTCAAACAAAAAGAGGATCAGAGTATCCGTGTTAAACTGGGCGGGCTGTTTGCCTTTGAAAGAACAACTTCCTATTTATATTGATTGTTTGTCAGATGTTTCCAGAGATGTGAGAAGTATAGCCGTAGACCAATTGATGCAACAATATTCATTATCGATCAAGAAGCAGTTAATGCCTTTATTTAAAGAAAAACAAGACACACGTTTTCAATTGAATGTCATTAAAATTCTTGGTGAAGAAAGCAGTAAGGATTATTTTTTTGATTTAGTGGCATTGTATGTGGATGCGACGAATGAATTAGTGAAAGCGGCGATTGAACAGCAGCTTACTGGTTGGTTGCTTAGTTGGAATCGGCGGTTCTTCTTTAGATTTAGCTTAAAAGATAAGGTAGAGTTGGCTTACATGTTGAGGAAAAATTATGAGAAGTACTCGATGGGTGTTCTGGTTGTGGTGGAGAAGGTTTTGGGATCAAAGTAAAATTATCAGTGGAGGAATAAATGAACCGACTAATTGAAGAACACGTGCTGCAAGCGGTTGAAGGATATCAAGAAGATTCGTTTATGTATTTACTGCATGAAAAAAACTATATTGATTTGAATGCGTTCAAACATTTGATTACTTTGTGTGAGCAGTTGATCGATTTTTATAAAGAGAACGGAAAAACAGAGAATTATGTAAAGGTTATTCGAATGGTTTTGGATCGGTTTGAGTATATCCTTATGAATTGGAGTTATCATCTTAGTGAGAATGATTTATTTTATATCAAGAATTTTCAGGAGATGGAAGAGAATGAAAATATATTGTTGATTAATGACGAGATAAGACGAATCACTGGATTGTTGATTTTTTAGATTAAACATGCAGAAAGTATTTTATAATTATTAGACTTTAGAGCTAATAGTTATAAGATGCTTTTTATTACATTAAATTAGTGCTTTTCAAGTTGCAAATTAAAATTTTATAGCATAAAAGATTCCTTATTTTGAAAATAATTGTTACAATGTGTGTGGGAGAGTGTCGTTTATGAATTATGAAGATGATAGTATAAAAATCCAGATTAAAGAATATGATTTTTGTGAAGAAGAGGTTGAAAAGTTAAAAGATCCTTTTGAAACAAACTATCCTATTTTGTATATCTTACATAATACAGATAAAAAGAAAAAACCAGAAATTTATGTAGGACAAAGTAGACGCTTTAATAAACGGATGTCAGAACATCTGAAAAGTAATAAAAAATCTATGATGAAGAAAATCGTTATGATCGGACACGATACATTAAATGTATCTGCAACGTTGAATATAGAGACCAATTTAATTAATTATTTGCTTGCAGATGAAAAATATAAGGTTGAAAATAGAAGCCAAATTAAAGGCAGTGAATCCCATAATTATTATAATAAGAGATATTATGACGAAGTATTATTTCCTAAAATATGGAGAAAGTTAACAAAGGAAATAGTTGTTGAACCTAGAGTTAATTATTTGAAAAACAAAGACACTTTCAAATTATCGCCATTTCGTGGATTATCACCTGAACAACAAGATTTAAAAGAAAAAGTGATTGATTTTTGTAAACGAAGTATGGATGATACTGAAAATGAACATCATGTCTTTTTTATTGCAGGTGAAGCGGGGACAGGCAAGAGTGTGGTTTTGAGTTCTATTTTTAAAACAATTCAAGATTTAGCTGAAAAAAAGGAAAATAATGCGTTTGCTAATTTTAATCAAGATAATAATTATCTTTTAGTGAATCACAATGAAATGTTGAAAACATATAAAAAGATAGCTGAAAGTTTACCAAATTTAAAAAAGAAAGACTTTATGAAACCAACAAGCTTTATCAATGCTGTTGATAAAGGAAAGCTAAAACATGCAGATATCGTGTTAGTGGATGAATCTCATTTACTACTTTCTACGAAAGATAAGTACAATAGTTTTGAATATGAGAACCAATTAGAAGAGGTTATCAAAAGAAGCAAAGTTACGATTGTTGTATTTGATGAAAAACAAGTGTTAAAGCTAAAAAGCCACTGGAATGCAGATAGTCTTGTTAAAATAAAAGATAAATATCCAATTCATGAAGAGTATCATTTAACGACTCAGTTAGAATGAAAGCAGCTCCTGAAATTGTACATTGGGTAGATTCATTTGTGGATCGAAAAATTTTGCCATTTCCTATAATTACTAGAAGAGAAAAGACTGAAGCAAAAAAAAGATATAGCGATGAAGAGTTTGATTTTCGTTTTTTCTCTAGTGCTGAAGATATGCGAATGGAAATAGAAGCAAGAAATCAAAAATCAGGATTAAGTAGAATAGTTTCAACTTTTGACTATATCCATAAAAAGGATGGCGGAGAGTATCTAGTTGAAGAAGGGGATTTTTCTGCACCATGGAACCGTACAGACTACAAAAAGAGCTGGGCAGAGGAAGAAGAAACAATCAACGAGGTTGGATCGATTTATACAATACAAGGGTTTGATTTAAACTATGTAGGGGTGATTTTAGGCCCTTCAATAGGATATGATGCTGAAAAGAATGAATTAAAAATCGACATTGAAAAATACAAAGATTCAGAAGCATTCAAAAGTCGTGATGGAATCGAAAATATCGATAAAGTGAAAGAACAAATCATTTTGAATTCGATCAATGTTTTGTTAAAAAGAGGGATCAATGGTTTATATATTTACGCAAGTGATGATAAACTCAGAGAGAAGTTAATGACGATTCAGAAGGAGAAATCAAAATGGACGAATTAATCAAGAAAGTTAATCAATTCAGAGATGACCGAGACTGGCGACAATTTCATAATCCAAAAGATTTAGCAATTTCGATTTCTTTAGAAGCTTCTGAATTACTGGAGAACTTTCAGTGGAAAACAAGTGAGGAAGCGAAAGAGAAGAATCAAGAAAATATTGAACAGGAATTAGCGGATGTGCTGATTTATAGTTTGATGTTGGCATCTGATTTGGAGTTGGATGTTGAAGGGATTATTGAAAAGAAACTGGAGTTGAATGATAAGAAGTATCCAGTTGAGAAGAGTAAAGGGAATAAAGAGAAGTATACAGAACTATAGTCGTTTTATTAAGGGGAATCAATATGAATGAATTGTATGATTATTTAATCAATGAACTAGGTTTTAGTTGTCCAGAGGATGTAGAAATTTATATTAAGCAAAATAGTATGGAAAACATTGAAGCAATAATAGAATTTATTATAAAGGTTTTTTCAATGACTGAATCATTAGGGACAGGAATCAATAATTCAATATTTAATTTCAAAGTTAACTCATCACTTTCAGGTGGAGGTTTTCCTTGTAGTGAACTAAGTTGCCGAATGAAAAATTTAGAATCATTGATACGTTTTTCGGTACTATACGCTGAAAAAGTTATTATTAAAAATCCTATGGATAAACATTATTCTAATTTACAAAATAACGAACTTTTTTTAGAGGAACTTTATATTGACATATGTATATTATTAGAGTTGAAGGAATTAGTTATAAATGAAATTGTTGTATTTGAGTCATCTTATGTATGTCTGTGTCAAAACTGTTTAACACAGGTTGAGAATAAAAAAAAGAAAATATTGTTTCAAATGGATAAAACATACGATTTAATGTCACAGAGGTTTGAAAATAATACTTTGTGTAAAGCAATTAGTTACAATAATATGCCAGAAATTGTTATTTCTGGTTCTGAGGAATTTGATTTACATGAAACCTTTGCTATTCCGAGTGGAAATCAATTAGAATATATTGAATCAATACTTAAAAAAACAAATAACGTAGGTAGAAATCTGAGTCCTACAGAAATTAAAAGTTTAGGTTTATCTAGTAAATTTATTTCACCATCATATGATGATGTTTTGTTAAATACGCTAGAAGTTGTTAAAAATCAGACTTCTTATCTTACAAACAGAAGACTAGATTATTCCTTTTTGGCTGATTTGAATCAGCAACAGAATACTCAAATGGACTTGCTAAATCATAGTCTAACAGTTGTTCCAGAAGTTAAAATATCTAAGATAATGGAATTGAGAAAGAAAGAAGGTGGGGCTTTTGAGAATTATAGAGTTACAGTTAGCAAAGAATTACAAGGAAGAAACTTTAATTCTTCCCAAGAATATGTTGATTTTAATAAGGATGTCATTGTTCCAGAAATAGAAAAAATGAACAGAGCTCTTGAAGTAAATAGAAAGTATTTGTTTAAAGACATTACTAAGGATATCATCTTTTATTCAGGAGTACTAGCTGTTGGTTCATTTGCTGGTGGTATCGTAGCAAGTGCTTCTCAGCTGCTTAGTGCTATTGGAGGCGTTAGTTCAATAAAAAAATTATACGATAAAAGCTTTTCAAATGACACTCAAAAAGAGATCGCAAAAAATCCATACTATTTTTTATGGAAATTAAAAGGATAGCAATTTAAATAAACTAAAATTTATGTGACAATTTTGGGATTTTGAATAATAGTACAAGTAAACTAGGGACACTCAAACCAGTGAACCTAGTTTATTTTTTACAAACATCACTTCGTCAAAGATTCACCTGCAATTTTCCTCTCCCCATCCAACTTCCTCACCTTCTCCTCCTCAATCGCCATCAACCTCAAAAACTCCTCAAAAAAAGCATGAAACAAATGCCCACAAGCATAATACTCCTTCACAACCTGCTTCTTATTAATCGGTCCTTTTCGAAACTGAAAAAAATGATCCAACACAGCAAGAGGCTCCTCCCAAGACTGCAACCGATCTAACGTATGCTGCAAATCCGTAATATCCTGATAAGGAATCACTTTTAAACTCTGACCTTCTTTTTTCACAACTCAGTTCCTCCCTTTTTAAAAGTACTCTTAAAACCAGTAACATGAAGCGTTGAACAACACCATCCAACGCCCCATATACGTAACTCATATATCTGCGCATTGACTCAGGCAACTATTAAACAAACCAGTGATAAAAACGACTTACGCATGATTTTTCTAAGCCTGTCCGTATTCTTATCACTTTCTTCTCAAAGCAAAACAAAAAACGCTATTGTAGTAATCAGTGAGAAAAAGCCAGCTTTTCAATAACTTCCCAAAAATGCTTCAATACGAAAAGCGTATTGCTTCATTTTTAGTCCAGTTGCTCAAATCTTAACGACTTTTTATCATCCTAACTTAACCACCAATACCGTCATCAATCCCCTAGATAAAGCCCAAACCCTCCCTAAAATACAAAATCCCAACCAAAAGTTTCCAGACAGACTAGAAAATCCCAGTAAAATTAGGTACAATAAAAGAGCTAGTGCTTTTGTGCTAGCAATTGGCAACTTGTATAGATAGTTTACGCTGTCTATGCAAGGCTTCATCATCTGATTGCTGTCAGAGGGTGAAGTGCCTTTTTGCTTTGCACCAACACAATTGACCAAAGAGCAGAGTGGTTGATGCAAAGTACAAGGTGAACGAAGTGAACGTTTTTTCCTTGTCTTATATCTATGATGAATCATTTGTTTTACTTTGAACGAAACCTCCTTTTACTAGATTTGTAGAATAGAAAAAAACGATATCAGGTAACATCACCCAATATCGTTCACAATAGTCCAAAGAATCATCTACCACTTTTTCAATGTAACCCAAAGAGAATCCAAGAAACCTATAGAAAAATAGGCAGACTTTAGGTACAATGAAAGAAGCTAGTACATGTTGCTAGCACTATTGGCAACTTGTTTGGGCAGTTTACGCTGTCTTTACAAGGCTTCAAATGCTTGGTTGCTGCCAGGCTTTGAAGTGCCAATTTATTTTTATATTCTGATTTGAACAGTTCATACCAATATGAGCTGTTTTTTTTATTGCACATCACAGCGATTAATTGAAGAGCTGATGATGCGCAATACTTGGCGACCGAAGATAGAGAAGTGTCCCTCGTTCTATTCTACCTCCTAAGTATATCCGAAAAGAATACGAACACGCAACATAATTTTTCTTACAAATACCATTAAATAACATAAAAATTTGCTCCCTTATATATAAGAAAAAATAACAAAAAATTTTTTTCAAAATCTTAATTTTTCCCCTCTAATGACGACCAAATAAAAATAAAATCGTTCATTCAAAAAGCTTAATTAGTATGATATACTTATCATTGTAGAGAAGTTATGACAGTGGCGACTTCCGAGAGGTGGTGGTGCTTATGAATGTAAGTGCTAAAATCTTTGAAAGGAGAAGCCTTTTGTCAGCATTGGATACAATTAAACTAATCCTAAGCTTTGGTATGTTTACCATCGCTTTAATTCGTTTAGTTGTAGAATTGCTTAAAAACGACAAAAAGAAATGACCGTTCATTAACTTTAGCCAGTTAAACGATCATTTCATAATGATATAAAATACTTGCTACCGTCTTAAACGGCTCTACATAGGAGAGGTATGTTAGCGCATATCTCTCTTATCATATATAATTATAGCATACAACAAATTTTTTGCCATATTCGTAGAAATAGTCTCAAAAAGATCAAACAACAGAATTCTTTTGCAAATGAAGCTAGAATGTAAAAGTAAAAAATCAGAAAGCAGTCATTTTTAAAATAAGAAGGTTTAGCTTGATGAAAGGAAAATCAAAGACATGATTGAACGTGAAGATATCATTGATTATATAGTTGAAAAGTACACGATTTATCCAGAATTTATTTTTGAAAAGTTCCCTAATTATTGTGTCTTTCGACATAAGCGAAAGAAAAAATGGTTTGGACTTATAATGACTATTCCTAGAAATAAACTTTATGGAGATGAAGAGATAAAAATTGATGTTATTAATTTAAAAATAAATCCAGAATTAAATGAGATATTAAGAAATAAAAATGGATACTACCAAGCGTATCATATGAATAAAGAGCATTGGATCACAATAGATCTTTCTGCTGTAGAGGGTCTTGATCAAATCGCTGGATTAATCGATGATAGCTTCAAACTAACTTGAAGGCTAAAAACGACTATTCTTAATTTCTTTAAGTAACATTCTAAAATATAGCAATTTATCAATCAGAAGTACGTGTATGACTATATTGAACTCGCTTACATGATATACTATATATAGAAAAAAATACTAAAAAAATCTCCACAAAAAAAGGCAAAAGGAGGATTTACAATGAAACATATCAAAAAAGAATTCTTACTTAATTGCACTCCCGCAAAGGCTTGGCAACTTGTCGTTGATCGTAGCAAATATGAAATATGGGCGGCTGCTTTTCAAGCCGGATCAACCTATTCTGGTGAGATGAAATTGAACGAAACGATTTCATTTGTTGATGAGACAGGGAATGGTTTAGTTTCTAAAGTGGTCATTTTTGAACCAGAAAAAGAAATAAAATTCGCATTCTTGGGAGAAATTACAGATGGTAAATATGTGGAAGTCCCTGAATTTACAGAGATGCTTGAGCACTATCTATTTGAGCCTGTGGGCAATCAAACCAAAATGCTCGTGGATGTTGCGATGGATGATGAGTATTATGAGATGATGAATGATTTATGGGATAAAGCAGGAACGGAACTGATAAGTATAAGCAATTGATGCATGAGCAGAGTGAAACAGATAGTTAAAACGATAAAA
Organism: Enterococcus crotali; assembly: GCF_000633635.1. Taxonomy (GTDB): domain Bacteria; phylum Bacillota; class Bacilli; order Lactobacillales; family Enterococcaceae; genus Enterococcus_L; species Enterococcus_L crotali. Next base: position 211,468 of record NZ_AYPQ01000005.1, read on the forward strand.
ATTAAGATGAAAAAGAAGGTTTATTTAGTCAGATTTTCATTTGAAGAAGATGTATTGACATGGATGAATTTATCTTATGATGCGAAAGAATTACGTTTTAAATGGAGTGCGAGAGCTGATAACGCTGAACAACGTTTTTCTGTCAGAGGAGAATCGATCATTCCAATCGTATGGAAGTAATGCTACTGACTAAATAAATATCCTTATAATAAAAATTCAGCCAGAGCATTCAGTTCTGGCTTTTTTCTGCTGAGGTAAATTATCAAGTTGAGTCGTCAATTTAATTCATTAGTTGAATTTTCATAACAAAAGAAAGGGGTTAATAAGTAGTAAGTTACTTTTAGAATGATTGAAGACATTTTTGCTAAGAAGTTTTTTTGTTAATAAGATCATTCATTAATAAAAGTGTTAATTGACAAGTATGAAACTTTAATATATCATTCGATATATAACAATTGATATATATTGGTTATCTTTCAAATTAGTAATAAAGGAGATAGGAATATGCCGCCATCAGTTAGAATTGACAAAGCGACTATATTAAACGCAGCTATTGAGCTATTAAATGAAAAAGGCTTGGATGCGATAAATTCAAGAAGTGTTGCTAAGCGCATTGGTTGTTCTACACAGCCCATTTTTAGTACGTATGGAAGTATGTCAAATTTACTGGAGGATGTTATCGTATACGTTGAAGACTTCTTTTTTAATTATTTAAAAAGAGTAACGCTAGATGAGTCCTTTTTTTTGAATATAGGATTGTCTTACATTCAGTTTGCACAGGAATATAAAAACTATTTTGCGACGTTATTTCTTTTAAATAATTTTAAAAATATGACTTTTGAATCTTATATCAATTCTGACAACACACAGTTTGTGAGAGATGGAATCAGACAACTATTTACGATTGATGAAGCGAGAGCAACAGGCTTATTTCTTGATATGTGGATATACTCACATGGTATTGCGTGCATGATATCGACAAATAATATTAATATGAGCACGGATATAATTGAAGAAATGCTGACTAACTTACTTTATAGCCTTTTGAATGAAAAGAATCTATTGGAGGAATAAGATGAAAAAGAATAGGTATGTAATTTTTGGAACGGGTGCTTTAGGTATCCAATTTGCGAAAACTTTAGATTCAAGTGAGAATGAAATTATTATGGTAAATAGAAGTGGTATATGGCCAGATTCTAGTATAAAAGCAGTAGTTAAAAAAGTAGATTCTATGAATGGAAAAGAAGTTTCTGAGGTATTAAAGGATTGTACTGTAGCTATTAACTGTATAGGACTACCTTATCCTGAATGGGATCAACTGGTTCCTATAACAAAAAATATTATTCATGCTTGTAAAGAAAATAATACATTACTTGCGTACGTTGATAACATCTATGCTTATGGTGAGGTAGAGGGGGAATTATTTGAAAATACACCTTGCAATCCTAAAAGTAGAAAAGGAAAAATAAGAAAAGAAATAGCAGATATTCTATTAGAAGAAGCCACAAAGCAAAAGTTAAAAATGGTTATTGGACGCTCAAGTGATTTTTATGGTCCATATGAAGAAAAATCATCTGTTACAGGAGTTCAAGTTGTAGGTAATGTTCTAAAAAACAAAAAAGCAATGTATATTGGGCGTACAGATATGCTGAGATCAATATCGTACATTGAGGATGTTGTGAAAGCAATGAAAATCTTGATCGATGATTCTAGTTCTCACAATCAGATCTGGCATTTACCAAATAATTCACCATTAACTTTAGATGATACGATTGATATTATGTCAAAAATACTGAATAAAGAAATTAACTCTTCAAAATTACCTTATGGCTTACTTACTTTTCTTTCCTTATTCAATAGGGATATGAGAGAAATGAAAGAATTGTTCTATTTGAATAGTAAACCACTGATTGTCAATGATCAAAAATTTAAAAATAAATATCAAGATTTTAAAGTTACAGATTATTATAAAGGAATTGATTCTACAATTTCTTGGTATCAACATAAGTAACAATATTAATGGACGTGGGCTCTAGATTTTTTTGATTTGATTTTTTTATTTTCAAAAATGTCTTTTCTTGAAAGTGATGAATTTAAATTTATGTTCGCTAGACACATCAAATTTTTTCACCTAAACTTAATAGTACAAGGAGTGTGAGAAAATGAATCATTATAAAGGTGCTTGTTTTTGTGAATCTGTCCAATTTGAACTTGATTTGAAAAATTTCGACTTAACGGTTTGTCATTGTTCCATGTGCAGGAAATTAACTGGGTCTACTGGCTTTGCAAGTTTAGAGGCTGGGGGAAATGTTCATTTTACTATAACAGATGGACTATCGATTTTAAATTCTTCTGAGGTTGGTGAACGTGGTTTTTGTCATAAGTGTGGGACTAGCTTATTCTATCGCTTTAAACCTACGAACGAATATTTTGTACCACCTGCGATCATTTCTGATTTACCAGAAGAAAAAATTACTTTTATTGAAGAAATATTCTATGATAATAAACCGTGTTACTATGAATTTTCTAATGAAACCATAAAGAAAAATGAAGCAGATTTTCAATAATGAATTGTTGAAATAGATCCAAAAAAGAGTTTAGGGAATAAAACCTGAGCTCTTTTTCATACACATAAAAGCAATTTATGTATATAGTAGAGGAGAGTTCAGATATGAAAAATAAAAGCGTAAAAAAACAATTACTTATTTGTTCACTGTACATTCTTATCCCTTTAATACTCGGAGCAATAGCAAGTATTTGGATCAAACAATCAATTTTCGTCATCACAGCAATTATCTACGGCATCATGCTCGTTTTTATGATCCCGTCAGATGTTTTTTTCGGCAGTACGTTGGATTACACGGTTAAATCTGTTAATCCAAGTTATAAAAATGAGAAGCCAGATTATATTGGCGGGACCAGACAGCAATTGCTCAATTTTGCTATTGTTGCTCTTGGATTAGCCGTTTGTTTATTCCTTATTTTAATTGATTAATTCCGTTCTAAAAAAGACTAGAAAGAAGGAACAAAGATGATAGAAATCAAAAAAATCACCGTAGAGGACTTAGCCGCATTAAAAATGTTGAGTATCAAAACTTTCACAGATACCTTTGCGAAAGACAATACGCCAGAGAATTTGAAAAATTATCTTGACCAAGCCTATACGGACGAAAAACTAACCAATGAGCTTCAGAATGAACAGTCAGAGTTTTATTTTATTTATTCAGAGGATCAACTTGCTGGATATTTGAAAATCAATGTAAATGATGCACAGACTGAAACGATTGATGAAGATGCTTTAGAAATCGAACGTATTTATATTGATTCGGATTTTAAAAGACTAGGACTTGGGAAAATGCTTTATAATAAAGCGATGGAGCGAGGGAAAGAGTTGAGCAAGACCTCTATCTGGTTGGGTGTTTGGGAGAATAACTTTTCTGCCATGAAATTTTATCATAAGATGGGATTTACTCAGGTAGGAGAGCACTCTTTTTATATGGGTGAGGATGAACAGATAGATTTGATCATGAAGAAAGAACTAGTATGATCTTTTCCATGAGATTCCCTCAAGCAAAATAACCTAAAAATCCCCCGCAAACCTGTATAATAAAATCAGCGGTTGATAAGGGGGATGATCATGAAAGACGGCTTATACTACGCGACACAATTTCGCGAGAAAAAACGAAGCGTGACAGAGTGGATCGATGAACGTGCACAACAAGTAAAAAAGTTAAATCCTGAATTAAATGCATTTGTCGATTGGGATGCAAAAGCAGCGAAAAAACAATACGAGGCTAAAGGAGCAGAAACTGGTCCTTTTTTTGGCTTACCTATTCCTTTAAAGATGCTTGGACAAGAAAAAGCAGGAATGAAGTCAACATCTGCTTCTCGTTTATTTACAGAAAATCGTGCCACTTCTACGGATAATTTTGTAAAAGGTTTGGAACGATTAGGCTTCATCCTTTAGGGAAAACCAATGCACCTGAGTTTGGCTTTAAAAATATTTCTGATCCGACTATCTATGGGCCTGCTAGAAATCCGTGGAATCTTGATTATTCACCTGGTGGTTCTAGTGGTGGCGCGGCAGCAGCAGTTGCGAGCGGGCTGTTTCCAATTGCTGGGGCAAGTGATGGTGGTGGTTCGATTCGGATTCCAGCATCGTTTAGCGGTTTGATCGGATTAAAACCAACACGGGGCAGTATGCCAGTTGGCCCTGATGGCTGGCGTGGATGGCAAGGAGCTGCGATTGATTTTGCCTTGACTGTTTCGATGAGAGATACAGAAACGTTGTTTTATCATTTACGCGGAACGGAAAAAGCAGCACCGTATCACGCACCAAAAGCGGAGTGGGAACATCATTCAGCCGCAGAGAAAAAAGTTTTGAAAATCGCTTTTTTGACAGAGTCTCCAGTTGGGACACCTGTTTCAACAGAGGCGATAAAAGCAACACACAATGCTGCGAAGTTTTTAGAACAGCAAGGACACGAAGTGATAGAAATTCCATATCCAGTCAATGGTCGTCAATTGATCGACAGCTATTACTTGATGAATGGGGCGGAAACGGCTGCCATGTTCGATGGAATTCAACAAGCCATTCAGCGACCTGTCACGAAAGCAGATATGGAATCAATGACTTGGGGAATTTATCAATATGGGTTACAGATACCTGCAAGTCAGTATACAAGGTCTTTACAATTATGGGATCAAACGGCGTATAAAATGGAGCAATTATTTGAAGAATATGATGTATTGTTAACGCCAAGTACAGCGGATATCGCACCTAAAATCGATGCGGAGTTACAAAGTGATCAGATCCGTAAAGACTTAAGACAAGCAGAGTCACTGTCGATTTTACAATTAAAGGATTTAATTTATGATATGTTTGAAAAAAGTTTAACGATCTCACCCTTTACCCAGCTTGCGAATTTAACGGGGCAGCCAGCCATTAGTTTGCCCACCCATATAGCAGAATCTGGTTTACCGCTAGGCATTCAATTTATGGCATCAAAAGGGAGAGAAGATCTCCTGTTCCAAGTCGGGAAGCTATTTGAACGTGAACAGAAATTCTTATTACCAAACTATTATCGTGAATCATAGGAGGCTCAAATGAAGAAGTATTAGCTAGTTTTAGTATTGTTGCGTTGATTTTAGTGTTAGTTGCGTGTGGTGGACCAAATGATAAGTCAGCTAGTAAAGATGACAGCTGGAAAAAAGTAGAGGATGCAAAGAAGTTAACTGTAGCGACCTCAGGAACGTTATTCCCTTCTTCTTATTATAACGATGAAAATAAATTAACGGGTTATGATGTGGATGTGATCACAGAAGTTGCCAAGCGTTTAGATCTTGATGTTGCGTTTAAAGAATACAATGTCGATGGGCAAATCGCTTCAGTGGATAAAGGGGAATCGGATTTAGCGGCCAATGATTTTGGTTTATCAGGGGATAGAGGGAAAAAATTCATCCTATCGTCGCCAATCAAGTATTCGTTTGACAGTATGATCGTACGGAAAAGTGATGATTCTGGAATTGCTTCTCTTGAAGATCTAAAAGGCAAAAAAGCCGCTGGAGAGCCAAATACGAACTACATGAAAATCGCAGAAAAATATGGAGCAAAATTGGTAACGTATGACAATGCAACAAATGATCAATATTTGACAGATGTTGCCAATGGTCGGACGGATGTCATTTTGAATGATTATTATTTACAAAAAATGTCAGTTGGTGCATTGCCAGATATTCCTGTAAAAATTTTAGAGGATGTCTACTTTAATGCAAACTTTACTGGATTTTTAATGAAAAAAGACAGTGTGGCTTTAAACAAAAAAATTGATGGCGCATTAAAAGAGATGCAAGAGGATGGAACTATGAAAAAAATCTCTGAGAAGTATTTCCAAACAGATGTCTCTGTTGAGCCAAAAGAAAAAGTTGAAGAAAGTGTTTCAGTAGAGTAGATGTATATACCAAAAATCGATTTTCAGTTAATGATTGATTCTATTCCATTTCTTCTCACTGGCTTGCCTTATACGATTGGAATCAGTTTGGTGACGTTCTTGATGGGAAATGTTCTTGGTATTCTTTTGACTGTATTAGGGATGTTACCTTCGAAAGTGATCAAAGGATTTGTGCGTTTTTATATTTCCTTTTTGCGAGGGGTTCCAGGTTTGGTCTTGCTATTTCTTTTGTATTTTGGTTTGCCCTATCAATTGAGCGCGTTAACGGCAGCTTGTATTTGTTTTAGTTTAACAAGTAGTGCCTTTATTGCTGAAATCTATCGTGGATCGATTGCAGGTGTCGAAGCAGGGCAGTGGGATGCAGCTTATGCGTTAGGGTTACCTTTTGGAAAAGTGATGCGTAAAATTATTTTGCCGCAAGCCTTTCGGATTTCGATTCCAGCTTTAGGCAATGTGGCGATGGATTTGTTAAAGGGCACGTCGTTAGCCGCAATGATCACGATTCCTGATATTTTTCAAAAAGCAAAGATCGTTGGTGGAAGAACTTTTGATTATATGTCGATGTATATTTTAGTGGCAGTGATTTATTGGTTGCTTTGTGTAGCGATTGGTTGGGGGCAAGGTTGGTTAGAACGACATTATATCAATCGTTATAAGGGGAAGACAGAAGTACGAATATAAAATATTCTGTGTAAGTAGCTGAAACGAGAAGAGCTGCTTATACAGTTTTATTTTTTTTACGTGTACAATAGTAATATGATTTATTCCTATTTTATTCTCAAAAAACGAGTATAATTAACCTATAGAATAATTAAGAATAGAAAGTAGGAAGAATGATGGATATGAAAGAAATAAAAGAGACCAGTCAATTTTTAGTTACGGAATATAAAGACAGTCTCATGAATGGTTTTGTTGAAACGCCTAGTCAGTTTATGATGCGTATGAATGTAGAGCCAAAAGTTGAAGAATATGTCCGTCCATTATTAGACCAAGCAGAGCAAGAATTTAAAGAAAGCACTAAATAATAAGCCAATAATCTTTTAGAGGAGGATGAATATGCTTGTTTATATTTGCTGTGCTGGTGGCATGACCTCTAGTATGTTTTGCCAAAAAATAGCAAAAGCCGCAGATCCTAAAGAGGTTTACTTTGGTCATCTTCAGGATGTAATTGCTGATTTTCAGCACTTATCTGCAACATATCCAACACTGATTGCCTATGGTGGAGAAGGCGAAATCAATCAATTGACTCTAGAACCTACTTTTAAACCGTATGTGGATCGTGTGCTAGTTTGCCCACAAGTTCGCTATAAAACAGCAAGTTTACAGAAGCTTCTAGCACCAGTTAATATTCCTTGTACAGATATCGATATGAAGACATTTGGCAATATGAATGGCGAAAAAGCGCTAAGAGAGATTTTAGCATTTAAAGAAGAATAGATGAAGATGTTAAAGGAGTTAAAGTTTGAAGGAAGCCTTGATTCTTGCGATTCCTCCATTTGTTTTATGAGTGATTGTTTTACTTAAGGTTAGAAAAGGGGAGATAAAAATGCTAGTGAAATACTTAGAAAAGAAGGAAGTAAAAAGAGCGGCAGAACTTTATATCTCCGTATTTTCAAAGGAACCATGGAATGATGAATATGAGTCATTTGAAGAAGTAGAACACTTCATCCAAAATTTTATGATGAGTGATACATATATCAATTTCATTGCCGAAGAAGAGGGTGAAATGATTGGGCTCTGCTTAGGGTTGAAAAAGCCGTGGATAAAAGGAGTCGAATATTACATTGATGAATTCTGTATAAAAAGTGAACGACAAGGGACTGGGCTTGGGAGTGAATTCTTAGCAAAAATAGAACGCGAAATTTCTTTATTAGGGATGAATGCGTTGATCTTAAATACCGAAGCTAATTTTTCTTCAGCCGATTTTTATCTCAAAAATGGTTTTCATAAACTATCTGATTTAATTGTTTTAGGAAAGTAGCTTTGTATGGTTCAAATGCTCTACTTAAAGGTGCCAATTTATTTAGCTTGCTATAATGCAAGCTTTTTTTGCGTGATTTTTTCCTCTTTTTACGTGATAATAAATGTGAGGTGATCAAAATGACAATTGGTGAAATTTTAAAAGAAAAGAGAGAACAGCGTGGCTATACTCAAAAAGAAGTGGCTCAAAAATTATATGTTTCCAGACAAACGATCTCTAACTGGGAAATTGGAAAAACGTATCCAGATATAGAAAAATTATTAAATCTAAGTGATTTTTACGGCGTTTCTTTGGATGAATTGATTAAAGAAGATTATAAAATGGTCGATAAGTTAAAAAGAGATACATATGAGCAGAAAATTCGAGTATATGGCTTTGTATCAGAACAACTATCAGCTATGATTCTTGGTTCAATCCTTACTTGTGTCTTTTTCGGTGTTCATTTTTCAACAATGGTTCAACTTATTCTTATTATGACAACACTTGGGTGTTTGGTTTTTCTTTTATGGCGGACTGGACTTTTTGAAAAACTGCTAAAGTAAGAAGTTATTGAAATTAAAATGTTCGCCTTTCATTTTAACATTGACAAAAATAAGAATGTATTTTATATTTATGGTATCGATATCATAAGAAGGAGACAACAGATGGCCACAATCAAAGACGTTGCAAAAAAAGCTGGCTTATCCGTTTCGACAGTTTCTCGTTTTTTAAACAATCATCCCTATATTTCTGATGATAAAAAAGAACGAATCCAAAAAGCAATGGATGAATTAAACTATGCACCTAGTGCGATAGCGACACAGCTTCGCTCAAAAAAATGTACGACGATCGGTGTGCTGATTTCAAGAATCACTAATCCATTTTTTTCTTATTTAGTCGATGCGATCGAAAAGCAGGCCAAAGAACATGGCTACCAACTGCTGATCATGCAAACTTATGATGATCCAAAAGCAGAGCTGAAAATGCTAGAGTATCTAAAACAACAAGTTGTCGCAGGTGTGATCATGACATCTATTGAAAGCGATTCACAAGTGATTGAAAGCTATTCGAACTATGGTCCGATCGTATTGTGCAATGAAAAATTAGAAGGAACAGATATTCCCAATATCTCGACCAATCAAGAAGAGATCAGCTATGAAGCAACCAATTATCTCGTTCAAAAAGGCTACCGCAAAATCGCCTATTGTACTGGCGGAAATTTAACCATAGGCGGACATGGGCAGCAACGAACCCAAGGCTTTGAACGAGCACTGGCTGAACATGATCTATCCATAAAAAATAAGTGGATCTTCAAGCAAGTCCATAACATGGAAGATGGTCAAAAAGTAGCGAGAGAAATACTGGCTCTACCTAAAAATGATCGACCAGACGCTGTCTTTAGTGGTAGTGATGAGGTCGGTATCGGGATCATCCAAGAGGTGCTTCAGCAAGGATTACGGGTACCAGAAGATTTGGCGGTATTAGGTTTCGATAATCAACCGAGTACGAGTATTATCGCGGTTCCTCTGACAACGATTAATCAGCCAACAACAGCGCTGGGAATCGAAGCTACAAAATTAATGGTTGCTCTGCTTGAAGGAACAACCTATAAAGTAAATAAAAAAGAACTTATTTTATCGCTAATTGAGCGTAAATCCACTTAGGTGGATTTATTCTTATGAAAATATGATATCGATACCACAAATGATGAAAGGATGATTAAATAGTGAGTATAGAAAACAAGGACAAAAAATGGTGGGAAAAAGAAGTGATTTATCAGATCTATCCTAAAAGTTTTAAGGATTCAAATAATGATGGAATTGGGGATATTCAAGGCATTCGAGAAAAGCTATCTTATTTTAAAGAACTAGGGATCACGACGATTTGGATTTGTCCGATTTTTACTTCGCCTATGGTAGATAATGGTTATGATATTTCTGATTTTGAAGGAATCAATCCTGAATTTGGTACGATGGCTGACTTTGATCAATTACTAAATGATGCCACTAGATTAGGAATCAAAGTAATTTTAGATTTAGTCATCAATCATACCTCAGATGAACATCCTTGGTTCCAAGCAGCATTAAAAGACAAAGAAAGTCCTTATCGAGAGTATTATATTTTTAAAGAAGGAAAAACTGAACCAAATAACTGGCGCTCGATTTTTGGTGGTTCCGTTTGGGAAAAGCTTCCAGATGAAGATATGTATTATTTCCACGCCTTTGATAAAAAACAACCTGATTTAAACTGGGAGAATCCAGCGTTACGTCAAGAATTATATGGGATGATCAACCGTTGGTTAGACAAAGGGATCGCTGGTTTTCGGATCGATTCAATTACCTTTATCAAAAAAGATCAAGATTTTTCTAGCTTACCAGCTGATGGTGTAGATGGTTTAGCTTCATGTAAAAGTAAAACGCGAAACCGACCGGGAATCGAAGTGTTTTTAAATGAATTGAAAAAGGAAACGTTTGAAAAATATAATTGTGTGACCGTTGGTGAGGCGCCGGGTGTCCCTTATGAGGAATATGGTGATTTTATTGGTGACGATGGGTATTTTTCAATGATTTTTGATTTTAATTATTCAGATATCGATGTTGAATCTGGTTCTGATTGGTTTAAACGAACGAATTGGACGACCAAAGAATTCAAAGAGAAATTGAAACGCTCACAAGAAGTGCTGCAAGCCAATGGTTGGGGTGCTAATTTTATTGAAAACCACGATCAACCACGAGCAGTTTCTAAATTTATCAAGCCAGATTTTCGAACGGACGAAGCAGCGAAAGCATTAGCTATGCTCTATTTCTTTTTACGCGGAACACCATTTATTTACCAAGCGCAAGAATTAGGGATGCAAAATGCGGAACGTAAAACGATCGATCAATTCAATGATATTTCAAGTATCGATAATTACTATCGCTCAATTCAAGAAGGCTTTACGTCAGATGAAGCGATGGCGTTTGTCAATCAGCGGAGCCGAGATAATACCCGCACGCCATTTCCTTGGGATGATAGTCAGTATGGTGGTTTTTCAAATACAACGCCATGGTTAGCGATGACAAAAGAATTTCCAACGAGAAATACGCTACAAAATCCAGTGCTGGATCATTATAAACAAATGATCGAACTGAGACAAAGTGGAAACGTAAGTGAGGTTTTAACCCATGGGACAATTGTTTTCTTAGAGAATGTGCCAGAGAATGTAATTGCGTACAAACGTAGTTTAAAACATACAGATGTCTATTCTTATACCAATTTAAGTGATACTGAGGAATTAATTCTCTTAGAAATAGGAACCAATGACTTACTTTTAAATTCCCATGATGAGCTAGTCTTGGAAGCGAATAAATTAACGCTTCATCCTTATCAAAGTGTTTTGCTTAAAAAAATAAATGAGGTGAGTGACAATGGCAATTAATTACAAACAAATTGGGGAAGAGATCATAAACGTGGTGGGGGAAGAAAATATTACGGGAATTACCCACTGTGCTACACGTTTGCGTTTAGAAGTAAAAGACCGAGAAGCAATCGATGATAAAAAAATCGAGAAGATTGATCAAGTAAAGGGAGTTTTCTTCAATGCTGGTCAATATCAAATTATTCTAGGGACTGGTATCGTTAATAAAGTCTATGATTCACTGGTTCAAAATAATCACGAATTATTGGAAAAAGAGACGTCTTTAGAAGAAATGAAAAAGCCAAGTAATCCAATTAAACATGCGATTCGTACGCTTTCTGATATTTTTGTTCCAATTATTCCAGGAATCGTGGCAACAGGGCTATTTTTAGGGTTGAAAGGTGTCTTTTTAAATGAAAGTGTCCTAGAGTTTTTTGGGACCTCAACAGATAAAATCCCTGAGTTTGTTTTGGTTCTTTTGAGTGTGTTGACAGATACGGTCTTTGCTTTTTTACCAGCGCTTATTTGTTGGTCGGCTTTTAAGAAGTTTGGCGGCACACCGATCATAGGTTTTGTGATCGGGCTGATGTTAGTATCCCCTATGTTGCCGAATGCTTATTCTGTAGCAGATATCAATAGTGGGGTTGAACCGTTGATGGCTTTTGGATTTATTCCGATTGTTGGGTATCAAGGAAGTGTTTTGACTGCATTAGTAATTGGACTTTTAGGTGCAAAATTAGAGAAAGTCCTACGTAGAAAAATGCCAAATTCTTTGGATTTGATGTTTACGCCCTTTGTGGTTATTTTAGTGATGATGTTGACGGGGTTGTTAGTTTTAGGACCAATCTTACACTTTGTAGAAAATGGCTTGGTCTACTTGATTACAGGTCTGATCAAATTACCATTTGGGATTGGTGGTTTGCTGATTGGTTTCTTATATCCGTTAGCAGTTATGACGGGAATGCATCATCTTTTCATTATGATCGAAACCAGTTTATTGGCAACAACTGGTTTTAATCCGTTGATCACGCTTTGTGCGATGTATGGATTTGCCAATGCCGCAGTGAGTTTTGCAGTTAGTGTCAAGGCCAAAGATAAGAATGTGAAAGTAATCGGAACAAGTGCAGGGGTGACACAGCTGCTAGGTGTAAGTGAGCCAGCTTTATTTGGGATCACGATTCGTTATGGGATGAAACCATTAGGCATTATGTTAGGCTGTTCGGCATTAGGCGGGGCTATTTTATCATTGCTGAATGTGCAAGCGAATTCATATGGTTTAGCTGTTATTTTGTCGCCATTGATGTATATTTATAGTTCTTATCAATTGGTAACTTATATTGTGGTTGGGATTTGTATCTTTATTTTGGCATTTGTCTTGACGTATCTATTCGGTGTGCCAAAAGAAGTGATGATGCTAGAAGATGAATATCTAGGAGAGAAACAATGAGCTGGACAAATGAGCAGCGCTATCGGGTGATAACAGAGGCTGAGGATGGAGAGTTATTCCACTTAGAAGCTAAAGTAGCAACTAGCATTTGGCGGCAAAGATATCATATCCAGCCTAAGTATGGTTTACTTAATGACCCAAATGGATTTTGTTATTATAATGGAAAGTTTCATCTATTTTATCAATGGTTTCCTTTTGGCGCGGTTCATGGAATGAAACATTGGTATCATTTGACGAGTTCTGACTTGGTTGATTGGAAAGACGAAGGCGTTGCTTTAACACCAGAGTACGTGTATGAATCACATGGCATCTTTTCTGGAACTGGAATAGTAGAAAACGAACAACTTTATTTATTTTATACTGGGAATCATCGAGATGAAACTTGGCAACGGCGGTCTTCTCAGTGTTTAGCTATTCTTTCAAGCGATGGCAAAATAGAAAAATTACCGCAACCGATCATTAGCGAGCCACCTAAAAATTATACACATAATTTTAGAGACCCTAAAGTTTTTAAAAAAGGGGATCACTATTATATGCTGGTGGGCGGGCAAAGAGAGTCTTTAGAAGGGTGTTTATTGCTATATACGTCAGAAGATTTAAAAAAATGGCAATTTAAACAAGAACTAAAAACCAATCATGCGTCGTTTGGCTTTATGTGGGAATGTCCAGATTTCTTTTCGCTTCAAGGTCAAGAGGTGCTCTTACTTTCACCACAGGGCTTGAAAGCCAAAGGGAATGAGTTTCAAAATATTTATCATTCAGGCGTTTTTATTGGCAAATTGGATGAGCAGGCAGGATTTTTTGATACGCAAAAGTTTCAAGAATTAGACAAAGGGTTTGATTTTTATGCACCGCAAACAACACAGGCTCCTGATGGTCGTCAAATTTTGATTGGTTGGATGGGGCTGCCAGATACGACGTATCCATCTGATGCGGATGGTTGGGCAAATTGTTTGACGATACCAAGAGAATTATCTATCAAAAATGGACGAATCCAGCAAAATCCAATCCGTGAATTGAAGCAAAAACGAACGAGAGAAAAGCAAGAAAAAATTGCAGTAATACATGGGCGAGAGCGTTTGACCACGATCTTTTCTGAGCCGGGAGAATATCGGATCACACTTACTTTAGAAGATGCAGCGCAAGCGGGAGTTGCCTTTAGAGTTGGCGCAGGAGAAGAAACAGTGTGTCTATTGAATAAGCAGGACCAAGTTTTTTGCTTAGATCGTAGCTGTTCAGGAAAAGCTGTGGCGACTGATTATGGTACAGTCAGAAAAATGACGTATAATCAATCAACGATTCAATTAACTGTTTTTCTAGATCAATCGTCGATAGAAATTTTTGTAAACGATGGAGAGGCAGTCTTTTCTAGTCGGATTTTTCCAATGGAGGAGAGCCGTTTTATTGAAGTATTTGCAGAAAATGGCACAGCTCAGATCGAGATAATGCAATGGCTTTACCAAGAGGGATAAAATCGGAGTTAAGAAGCAACAAAGGAAAATGGAGTAGTTATAGATAATTAGGCTATAAAAATTTCGATAGGGCTAGTATTTTGTTGTTTGATAAGTTATTTTTATATTAAACAAGCAAGTATAGTTCGTCGAAAGGAGCCTGATTATATGAAAAAACTTACTATAATCGATACAGATATTAAAGAATTGCTCAGTCAGGCGACAACAAGTAGTAAGGTTGTCAGTGAACTGGAAAACTATTTAAACGTGAGCAATAGGGTGTTGTATTTAAATTACCATAACGATGTTTTAGTAGGATGTATCGGTATTAAAATATTAAAGAATAACGTAATAGAGATCACACATTTAGCAACGAAAGAAGCATACCGGTGTAAGCAAATTGGAAGTCGCATGATCGCGTATATAGAAAAAACATATGAGCCGTTCGAACTAGTTGCTGAAACAGATAATGATGCGGTTGGTTTTTATAAGAAGTACGGTTTTGAAATCGATTCTTTAGGTGAAAAATATCCGGGGGTAGAACGCTTTAATTGTTTGAAGAGTTGCTTCTGCCCACCGTTGTAATAATATGCCAATAATAATCGTTGTGAATTTTTTCAATCCTCCATTTCAATCCTTTCATTGTTTGATTATGGATAATCTTTTTTCCCATTTACCTTCTATCAAAACAATGAGATAATAATGATGGAAAAATTTTAGTTTTGGAGGGAAATAGGTTGGGAGATTCATTAGTTCAAAATCAGTGTTCAACTTGTGGGGGAGCAATCACTGATTTAAATGTAAAACATTGTCCTCATTGTGGGACATCACAAGATATCGTTCAAACAACGATCGATGAAAAAAATAAAAATGTGGAATTGTGCCCAAATTGCGGTTCACCAGTAACATTTAATATTGAGAAGCAACAGTTTGCTTGTGATTTTTGTCATTCAACATTTACAACAAAGGCTGAAAAAGAATTTGATAATCTAACGTTTGAGCCAGATAATTTGATTCCGTTTCAAGTACCAGAAGGGCTAGCGAAGAAACGATTTTTTGAGTGGTTGATCAAAGGGGAGAATGTTCCTTTGGATATCTTAGGAAAAATCACGAATCTTCAACTTGAGCAAGTTTTTATTCCATATATGGGGGCAAGTGTTGCCTATGAAGGAGCATGGGGCGCCGATATTGGCTATAATCGTTCTGAAAGCTATACGGAATATGTGACGAAAGAGGATAAAAAAGGCAATAAATATTCTGAACCAGTGACAAAAACACGAACAGTTGTCGACTGGAATCATTCTAGTGATATTTTTACAGGGACAGCGTTTAAGAGCTATCTAATCAATAATGAATTGACAGGCCCAGAGGCAGAATTTGCTAAAAGTGTGAGTCATCTGGCTTTTGTAAAAGATGTAAAGCCTTTTGATGAACATTATACGGCAGGTACTCGGCAATTGAAGATTTCATCTGATAGAGTATCAGAAGTTCTACGCTCGATCCGTGATTTTGCTAAGGAAGAAGCCGAGAAAACAATGCTTGGCATTTTGCCAGGTGATAAAAATAGAAATGCAAAAATTACAAAGTTCTCTTACGATTTAACATCCAAATACACATACGTCCCTTTTTGGAAAATCATGTATAAATACGAAGGAATCGATTATATTGTAATTGTCACAGCAGCTAAAAAAGAAAAAATTGAAATGAATGGCAGCAGACCGTTGAGCCAAGAAGATTCAACGGTTGAAAAAAAGCTGAAGACAAAAGGCCGCTATGGTCTGTTAGCTAGTGCGCTATTTTTCTTGATCAATATGTTTAATGTTCTTCCTGATGCTACAGGCCCATTTTTTGCCCTACTTTTTTTAGGAGGGATCGGTATTTGGATTTATTTTGCAATCAAGCGGCATAGTTTCTTAAACTCTAACAAAAAGCATCTTAAAAATAATTTACATGAATACCCGGAATATATGGATTTATTAAAACAATATCCAGAGTAACTTTCAGGTAATAGTTATTTTTTTATCAGAGGTTGTTTATTTGAAATTTATGGGGCTGAGATGTAACTCGAAAAGTTATATCTTAGCTCTATTTTTTTGTATAATGGATTTTTGTTTACTAAAAGTAATTAATTTTGTTCTGAAAAGAGTTGAATTATGCTATTATTATAATTGAACCTGTTCAGGAATATTTAGGGAGTAGTGACGGAAAATAATGTGGTGCGAACCCTAAGTGCACATGAAATCACTGAGGGACTCGCACCAGTTTTTGATGAATAAAGACATACTTTTAATGACTTTTATCATTATTTTCACATTTTATGACGTTATTTTAGGTGGGATTATTGTATTTTAGTAGAGGAATACTGTATTTTCACAGTCTCACTCTGTTTAGAGTGAGTGGATTGAAATATTTTCAGATTGACCTTCGCCTATTTTAATACCTAGGTCTCACTCTGTTTAGAGTGAGTGGATTGAAATATGGATATGAACATTACACGTATCTACGACTAGGTGTCTCACTCTGTTTAGAGTGAGTGGATTGAAATCAGCTAGAGACAAACTTTGCGTTCCGCCACCAAAGTCTCACTCTGTTTAGAGTGAGTGGATTGAAATAGGATTATCAGATATAAATAGTATGAGTTTATGTAGTCTCACTCTGTTTAGAGTGAGTGGATTGAAATTTATCAATTTACCTAGTCGAATAGCTAAAGAATTGTCTCACTCTGTTTAGAGTGAGTGGATTGAAATGTCGAACTTGTAATCGTTTAGCAACTGAAAAGCTGGTCTCACTCTGTTTAGAGTGAGTGGATTGAAATGTTAAATTCATAGCCAAAAAGTTTATAATATTTGTCTCACTCTGTTTAGAGTGAGTGGATTGAAATTTTTCTGAAAGTGACGTTTACCCAAAAAAACACGAGTCTCACTCTGTTTAGAGTGAGTGGATTGAAATCTGCTAAAAGTATGAAGCACAGGAACAAACTTGTTGTCTCACTCTGTTTAGAGTGAGTGGATTGAAATTATCCTCGACATCGCAAAAGGTGTCGGGGTTTTGTCTCACTCTGTTTAGAGTGAGTGGATTGAAATTTTAACGCTCCATGTTTTACCTTTAAGAGCATCTGGTCTCGCTCTGTTTAGAGTGAGTGGATTGAAATTCAGCATTAGGCAGCTTGGATTTTATTACCAAACGTCTCACTCTGTTTAGAGTGAGTGGATTGAAATAAGTGGAAACTAAGGTTACTATGTTATCGCTACCGTCTCACTCTGTTTAGAGTGAGTGGATTGAAATGATTAGTGATAGTGGTGCGGCCCAGTGGGAGTTTGTCTCACTCTGTTTAGAGTGAGTGGATTGAAATTTGAGCGTTAGCTCTTTTGTTAGCGCGGCTACCGTCTCACTCTGTTTAGAGTGAGTGGATTGAAATAAGGAATATCATGCCTGTTTTCAAAGAGCAGAGGTCTCACTCTGTTTAGAGTGAGTGGATTGAAATAAAGTAGCACGTACGAACAAGTTTTCACCTTTAGGGTCTCACTCTGTTTAGAGTGAGTGGATTGAAATTCACCATTACTAGCTAAGATAGCTTGTTGCTGATTAGTCTCACTCTGTTTAGAGTGAGACACACTAAAAACTTCCCATAATATCCAGTAATAATCGTTTTTCACCTAATTATTATGATCAATTTGTAAATAAACATAGACGTATCTTATATTTTTCGATAATATAAAACTATCTATCTTTGTATAGATAGTTTTTTTATCAAAGGAGAGCGAATAATGAAAAAATCAGTAAAATCGTCAATGGTTGTATTGGCGCTAAGCTTGGGTTTGTCGATTGGTCCATCTGAAGAAGTAGAAGCAATGTATGAGTCGCCATATACTTATTTTAATGAATATGGAATAAGACAAGAATTGTTTTCAGATATAGATGCTCTTCATTCTGATCGTTACAGAGCTGAAATGGATCAATTGATGGAGAATCATGAGAAGGGATTGCTTTCTGATGATGAATTTGATCGTTTATCGAAAACGTTAGCTGAGTCAGACGAAGAAGAGTTTCTCGAAAGAAAAACGTTATTTGACAATTATGGTTTATTAAAAAAAATAGATATCAAAAACATAACGCACTTTGATGCCGATTTTGAAGAATATTCTTCTCTTACCGGTCTTGAAGAAATGACAGCGTTAGAGCAAATTCAAGGTGAAGGTGGGAATTTTAACAGCTTTAGAGAACTTGGAAAGTTAAAAAAATTGAAGCGTGTCATGTTGGAAGCAAACAATCAATTAACCTTAAATAGCTTTAAAAATTTAAAAGACTTAGAAGAAATCCGCCTGTTGTTTGATGGCCATGAAAATAATGAAGAACAAGGGAGTCAAGAATATACACAAGCACTACCAACGGATATTTCTGCTTTATCTAATCTAGATAAATTAAAGAATATCCAAATCAGTGCCCGTGGCAGAATGGCTACGATCACCTTGAAAAAAGGTACGACCTCATATCAATTATTTGATCCTATCGTATCATCAAAACAATTTGATGGTGCTAAAATGAACTATTCTTCAGATAGCGAAAGCAATGAATGGTTGGAGTGGAATAATTTAAAAGGTGATGAGAAGTACTTAGGATTTAGTTGGCGCATAGAAAATGGACCGAATTTTTCCTACATTGGGGAAGGTCAAATTCCAATTCGCTGGAAATAATCAAAATAGATAAACGAAAACTCACCGAAAGCGTAGTGAGTTTTTTATTTATATTATTATTTCTCATAAATTTTAACAATGATCGAAGGAATTGAGTGACCGTAGTAATTGATTACAAGGTATAATTATAAGTGTATTAAAATAGATAGTAACCTCTATCCAAAGGTTAAAGGAGAATAAAAAATGATTCGAAGTGAGTTGAAAAAGAAAGCCCAGAGCCATCTGCATGGCTATTATGGAAATTGGAGTTTACTTGCTATTATTCCAAGTGCTGTTTTATTTATCTATTTCTTTTTTGTAATAGTGTTGTTTCAAGCGCCAGCTAGTGCTCCAGATCAATCAAATGATTATAAATCTTGGCAAGATGACTATTCGGAAAAGTCAAACCTCCCTAATAATGAGTATCAAAAGGGGTATGATGATGGTTATTTTGATGGCTATGACGAAGGGTATGATGATGGTTTTTACAATGATGATTCTTATGATGAAGACAAGTATGGCGGAGAAAACTTGGATTCACTTTCCCATAAACTAGTTAAATCACCATTGAAAAATACCACACGAACGGTTACGTATACTCAGACAACAACAGTAGAAACCAATTTTGGTGGCTTTTTTGCTTTCTTATTTGGGACTCTTTTATTGTTAGTTACTATTTTATATCGCGGCATGGTTCAATGGGCTGCAATTGATAATGTGGAAGGTCGTAAGTTTAGTCTTAAAACAATCTTCAGTGCATTTATTAAAGAGAATGGGAAACGAACGGTTATTGCCAACCTTTTAGTTACACTGTATACATTTTTATGGTCCTTATTGTTTGTTATCCCAGGTGTTATCAAGCAGTTGTCGTATGGCATGACTAATTATTTATTGAAAAAAGACCCTGAATTAACACCTAAGCTGCGATGGCGCTTAGCCAAGAGTTGATGCAAGGATACAAGTTGGAATATTTGATTTTTTCTTATTCATTTGTTTTCTGGCAGTTTGCAACGTTTTTCAGTTTCGGTTTAGCTAGTATGTATGTTGTTCCGTATTATGGTGTATCAGAAGTACTATTTTTTGATCAGATTATTGCAGAAAAACATTATTTATTTTCACAAGAAAAAGCTGCTGGATTTGAAGATTTTTAGAACGTTTAAATGAAAGAGGTTAAGACAGAAATGTTTAACTCCAAGAAATAAGCTTGAATTCACGGAAATGGTTGTGAATTCAAGCTTATTTTGGACGTCTTCAAATCTTAGCGATTTAGGACTTAGAATTTGATGTGATCGAAAGGGTGTGTTGTAGTTCCTTCCGCTAGCAGCATTTATTCGGATTTATATCCAAAGATAAGTCGCTTTGAAGTGATTCTATCTGATTTATGAACCAGTACTAATAAAAGGAGTGATCAAACCAGCTAAGCCTTCAATATTTCTTGTTTGGATCATAATCGTTCCAGTCCCGTGGAATTCATTTACAACACCTTCACCTGTAGTAAAACCAAACAACCCAGAGGCAACTTTGATATTGTAATCCAGTGTCTCAGACCAGGCAACAACGTGTTGATTATCCACAACGAACGGTTTGCTTCCGTCTAAGTGAATCTCAATAATGTCACCATAGCTATTGATCAGTAATGAGCCGGAACCAGCTGTTTCCATTACGAATAGCCCACCAGTACCGCCAAAAATCGCACCGCTCAGCTTTTGACGTTTCATATTATAAGAAACAGAGGCATCACAAGCTAAAAAAGCACCTGTATTTAAACGCCAATGTTCTGCACCAACCTGTAATTCTTTGATTGCTCCTGGTGTTGCCGGAGCTAAAGCCATTTTAGCAGTATCGGTTAGACCAGATGCTTTTGTGATAAAGAAGCTCTCCCCACTTGACATTGAACGACCTAAGGCACGGATCGCACCACCGAAGCCAGACTTTCCGTTGCTGTTCATTTTCCCTTCAAGATTGATTTCACCATTGTGGTAAACCATTGCACCACTTTCTAGTTGAATGCTTTCCCCTGTTTTTAATGCTACTTCTACTAATGGAAAAACCGTATTTTCTGTCATTTTATACTCCATTGATAAACCTCCTTTTTGTGTTAATTACTAGTATACCGCATCTAACAGTGACTTTCTTCAAAATTTTTAAAATAAAATAACGAAGAGTTTTCGCCTAGTTGATTTTATGTGAAAATTGACCGTAGCAAAGCGGAGTTAAGCTTCTTTTTAGTTGTTTATTATAACAAGAATAAATCACTTCAGAGTAAGAAATAGTAAAATAGTAATTGACTTGTTGAATAGATGTTTTATAATAGAATAAAAGTTATAGCTAAAAAATATTTTTTAGCTATAATAAAAATTTAGTTAACGTTGAATAAGTAAAACTTGTTTTAGAACACTAGATTTAAATTCAGGGAGGTGTAATAATCTTAAATCAAGTTGCTGATTGTACGGCGGTTATTTTGTGTGGTGGGAAAAGTTCGCGGATGGGGTTTGATAAGTCATTATTACAAGTCGATGGGGAATATATGCTACTGAGGAGTGTTGCTCAGCTTAAAAGAATTTTTTCAAACGTTTTATTGGTGACAAACAAGCAAAGTAAATTTCCAGCAATTTTCTCACAAGTAGAAATTTTAGAAGATCATTATTCAGAAAAAGGGCCTCTTGGCGGTTTGGTCACAGCATTGGAAACTGTAAAAACACAGCATCTTTTTTTATTAGCTTGTGATATCCCTAACTTGAATAGTACGCTGATTCAAAGAATGGCGAACTATTGTGAAGCATATGATGTGGTTATTTGTGAACAAGATAAGCGCCTTGAGCCTTTATTTGCCTTTTATCGTACGACTTGCCTGCCTGTTTTACAGCCGCAACTAGTTACGAATGACTGGCGAATTAGAAAAGAGTTTGATCAGTTGCTAGTAAAAGTAGTGGCGCTGGATTCTTCTTTTATATTAAAAAATGTCAATACACCAATGGAATTAGTATGGTGGAATCAATAAAAATAAGATCGAAGAAAGGAGTTTGAAATGGATTTTGATAGTAGCTTGGAAGTGGTCACAAGTTTAGGGGATAAGGCTGTAGCTAAAAGTAAGTTATCCTTTTTTCGACTGAGTATTTTAGGAATCATGGCAGGTTCTTTTATCGCATTGGGGTACTTAGCATTTATTCGAATCTCAGGAACAGTACCTAAAAGCTGGGGTGGTTTTTCAACATTTTTAGGTGGGTGTTTATTTCCAATTGGATTGGTAGCGCTTACTTTTGTTGGTGGGGAACTTGCCACAGGGAATATGATGGTGATGACGCTCGGTGTTTTACAAAAAAAGATCAGTGGACAACAGTTGCTTTCCAATTGGTTGATTGTTTTGTTTACCAACTGTTTGGGTGGGATGATGGTCGCTTACTTTTTTGGGCATATTGTTGGATTGACAGAGGGAGCTTTTTTGGAAAAGACATTGTCAGTTGCTCAGGCAAAGATTGGAGATTCGCCCCTGGTAGCATTTATTTCAGGGATCGGCTGTAACATTTTCGTCTGTTTGGCGGTTTATCTTGGTGCTATGGGTAAAAGTTATCTTGGCAAAATGTTTGGTCTGTGGTTTCCAGTGATGGTTTTTGTGGTGTGTGGTTTTCAGCATGTAGTCGCAAATGCATTTATTATACCAGCAGCTATTTTTTCAAATGCCAGTGAAATTTTATGGTCCGATTATTTGCTCAATACGTTGTTTGTGTTTTTAGGGAATGCAGTCGGTGGTAGTTTGTTTTTGGCGGTACCATTGATGTATCTGAACAGCGAGAAGCAAGAAATGCGTGAGCCGGAGGGAACGTATGAAAAATATTGAACTTCTTGATATGATCCAAATTGGTTCTACAGGACGTAATAGTGGTAAAACAACGATTGCAAAACAGCTGATTGCTGCAAATTGTCGACGTTTTTCTATCTATGGTTTAAAAGTTATTACGATCAGCGGTGCCCGCGGTAAATGTCAGCGAGGAGAAACGGGTTGCGGGATTTGTACAAGTATTGATGAAGGCTACGAGCTGACTGAGGAAAAAAATTGTAGTGGATCAAAGGATACGATGCAACTACTAAAAGCAGGTTGTAAGAAAGTCTTTTTGCTAAAAGTATTCCATGATCATCTGCTAGAAGGTTTTTTAACTTTTCTTCAGCTTGTTCCAAGAGATACCATAATCATTTGTGAGTCAAATTCAATTCGTGAAGTAGTCAAACCAGGTTTATTTATTATGATGGATAACCAAAAAGGGATCAAAAAAACAGCTGCAAAAGTAATCGATCAGGCAGATATTATTTTAGATAGACCCGAATTACCAGAGACTTTTTCTTTGACAAAAAAGAAAGAGGGCATTTGTCTTTTGGAAAAAAATGCAGGATAGGAGAGAAAAGAAGTATGAGTTCATTGAGTTTATCAGAGAAAGAGGCCATCATTTTAGCAAATGATTCAGATCCTCAGCGCATATTAAATATACTGATTGCCATTCAATACGATTCCGAAGAAGGGTATATAGATGAAGAAACAGCTAAATTGGTAGCAGATCGGCTACATTTATCGCAAGCTCGCGTATATGAAATCTTAAGCTTTTACGCCATTTTGAAGACAGAGCCACAGGCAAAATATGTGTTGAAAATTTGTAATAGTACGCCCTGTTTATATACCGGAGGTCGGATGTTATCTGAATTGTTAGAAACAATCTTGGAAGTACCAGCAGACCAGCCGACACCGGACGGACTGTTTATGTATCATAGTATTCCTTGCATTGGTGCGTGTGATCAAGGTCCAGTAATCAAAATCAAAGATACAGTATTTGGTGATCTGACAGAAGCAAAGGTTTATCAATTGATCGATGACCTCCAGAACGGATGTTATCAAGAGCTATAGGAGGAAAAAAGATGATCGAACGTAATCAATCAGTCTTATTGAAACGTACAACGCAAATGAAACAGGCAACTGATGTAACAGAATATCGGAAATATGATGGTTTTTCTGGTTTATTAAATGCAATCGAAATGGAGAAAGAAGCTATTTTAGATGAACTGGACTTAGCACATTTAAGAGGACGAGGCGGAGCAGCTTTTCCTTTAGGCAAAAAATGGCGGCATTTGTATGGAGCTAAAGGGGCTACAAAATATATCGTTTGTAATGCAGATGAAGGCGAACCAGGCACTTTTAAAGACAAAGCTTTGTTGGAACATGATCCGTTGAGCGTAATTGAAGGAATGGTGATTGCTGGCTATCTTTTTTCTGCTAAAGCTGGCTATATTTACATGCGTGGTGAATATCGACGAATTCAGAAAATTTTTCAAGAAGCATTAGATAATGCTGAACAGGCAGGCTTTTTAGGCAAAAATATTCTAGGCATTCAAGGGTTTGATTATAAAATCACGATTATTTCAGGTGCGGGTGCCTATGTTTGTGGTGAGAATTCAGCACTTCTAAATTCGATCGAAGGGAAAACAGGCAGACCTAGAGTAAAGCCGCCGCATTTGGCGGATGTCGGGTTATACTTGCAGCCGACCTTAGTAAATAATGTTGAATCATTTGCAGGAATACCTGTTATTTTACGAGAAGGTGGTCAGGCATATCGTGATTTGGGAACTGAGGATGGTGGCGGTACGAAATTGATTTGTTTATCTGGTCATATTAAAAATCGCGGATTGTACGAAGTCAATCTTGGGACACCTTTACAAGAAATTCTTTATTCAAAAGAATATGGCGGCGGCTCATCTACAGGTCGGCCCTTAAAGTTTATTCATTTTGGTGGACAATCTGGACCAATTGGAGCCGTTCAAAATTTGGATGACTGTATTTATTCTTATGAAGGATTATGGGATAAGGATTTGTCAATTGGTTCCGGGGCGATCGTTGTGATGGATGATCAGGTAAGTATTGTTGATTATTTAGTCAATGTAGCCGCATTTTTTGCACATGAATCTTGTGGTAAATGTACCCCGTGCCGTTTAGGAACAACACGGATTTTAGAACTTTTGACAAAATTCAATACTCAAACAGCTGTTGTAGGCGATATTGAGCGGCTAGAAAAAATGTTGCAGCATGTGACCAATCTCTCCGCTTGTGGGTTAGGTCAATCTGTGGCCAATCCAATGAAAAGTGGCTTAACTTATTTTCCAGAGGAATTTGAAGCAGGTATCCGTGAGGCGGTAGCACCAGTAAAAGGGGGGCTTTGGTAAGATGGAAACAAAAATAAAAACTGCAACGGTGACAATGTCGATCGATGATCAGTCGGTCACTGTACCAAAAGGAACGACAGTATTAGAAGCTGCCACAATGTTAAACATTGATATTCCAACACTTTGCCATCTAAAAGAACTGGCGCCGGATGGATCATGCCGGATGTGTACGATTGAAGTCGAAGGTGGACGAAAAGGTGGTTTGACGACAGCTTGTACGGCACATTGTCAAGAAGGAATGGTGGTTCATACAGCATCACCTAGAGTCAATGACTCTCGCCGCTTCGTGCTGGATCTTTTATTGAGTAACCATAAATTAGAATGCTTCTCTTGTGGTAAAAATGGTGATTGTAAGCTACAGGATTATTGTTTGGATTACGGTATTGATGATACCAGTTTTACTGACGGAAAACGTATGCCTTGTCATCAAGAAGATACGAGCAATCCCTTTTTTGATTATGATCCAGAAAAGTGTGTCATGTGTAGACGTTGTTCTAAGGTCTGCCAATTGCGCCAAGGACGAGATGTGATCAGTATTTCTAAACGCGGCTTTGATACGAAAATGACACCAAGTTATGGAGCGAATTTTGATCAATCGCTGTGTGAGTCTTGCGGAAATTGCGTCTCTGCCTGTCCAACAGGTGCCTTAGTCAGTAAAGATCATAAAACATATCGAGAATGGGAGACGAAAAAAATCCCAACAACCTGTCCTCATTGCGGAACAGGTTGCCAAATGAATCTTGTGGTTAAAGGCAATAAATTAGTTGGGGTAGAGCCGATCAATGGTGCCGCCAATAAAAATCTTTTATGCGTTAAAGGTAAATTTGCATCCTACAAATTTGTTGGTTCAGGTGACCGTTTGACTGAACCATTGATTAAACGAAATGGTATTTTTGAACCTGCGACTTGGGATGAAGCATTGACCTTAGTGGCAGAGAAATTTAATCAATTGAAAATCGATCATGGTCCTGATTCCTTAGCTGGTTTTTCCTGTTCACGCTCGATCAACGAAGATAATTATGTTTTCCAAAAAATGATGCGAGCAGCTGTTGGAACCAATAATGTAGATAACTGTGCTCGTGTTTGTCATTCTGCATCTGTACATGGGTTGGCGCATACTTTAGGATCAGGGGCGATGACTAATCCCATCTCAGATATTACGACAGATGTTGAAGTCATTTTATTAGTTGGCTCTAATCCAGAAGAAGCTCATCCTGTGATCGGATCACAAATTCGCCAAGCCATGCAACGGGGAACCAAAGTCATTGTCGTTGATCCACGTAAAATCGACTTAGTGAAAAATAGTGAACTTCATCTGCAGATCCAAGCCGGCACAAATGTCGCTTTTGCAAATGGCATGATGCATGTGATTTTAAAAGAAGGTTTAGCAGATCGAACGTTTATTGAAGAAAAAACTGAAGGATTTGGAGCGCTGGAACAATTAGTAGCAGAATACACACCAGAAAAAGTTGCCGAAATTTGTCACATTAAAGCCGACGAGTTGATCAAAGCAGCAAGAATGTATGCCAAGGCAGAAAAAGCACCAATTATCTATTGTCTAGGCGTAACAGAGCATTCTACAGGGACCGAAGGCGTTATGAGTATGTCTAATCTAGCTATGCTTGTTGGAAAAATCGGTAAGCCTGGCTGCGGTGTCAATCCGCTACGTGGTCAAAATAATGTACAAGGGGCTTGTGATATGGGCTGCATGCCTTATGATTTCCCTGGATATCAAAAAGTCGCCAATCCAGATGCAATGAAGAAGTTTGAAGACGCTTGGGGTGTTACACTAAATAAAAAAGTTGGCATGACCTCCACACAAGTCTTACCTGCGGCAACAGAAGGGAAGATCAAAGGCCTGTATATTTTTGGAGAAGATCCGATTGTAACAGATCCAGATACGAATCATGTACGTAAAGCATTAGAAAATCTAGAATTTTTTGTTGTCCAAGAATTGTTTATGACCGAGACAGCAGCTTATGCAGATGTCGTGTTACCAGGAATCAGTTATGCTGAAAAAGACGGAACCTTTACCAATACTGAAAGACGTGTTCAGCGAGTACGAAAAGCTGTTGAGCCAAAAGGTGAGGCTAGAGAAGACTTTGATATTTTCTGTGATGTCATGACGCGTCTTGGCTATCCATGTCATTATGAGTCAGCCAAAGAGATCATGGATGAAATTGCCAGCGTGACGCCAACTTTTGGTGGGATCAACTACGACCGATTGGAAGAAACAGGCGGTTTGCAGTGGCCATGTCGCAATCAGGAAGACCCTGGGACACCAATCATGCATGTTGGTGAGTTTACTCGCGGTAAAGGCTTGTTTATGGCGATCCCGTATAAGAAATCGAGAGAATTGCCGGATGAAAGCTATCCTTATTTAATGTCTACGGGTAGAATGCTCTATCATTACAATACTAGGGCAATGACAGGACGAACAGAAGGCATCAATCAAATCGCTAATCGTTCTTATATTGAAATCAACACAGTAGATGCGATGCGTTTAGGTATTGAAGAAGGGGACAAAGTTGTAGTCAAATCTAGGCGTGGAAGGATTGAAACGTATGCTGCTGTAGGCAATCGCGTCTTTCCTCAAGAAGTATTTATGACCTTCCATTTTCCTGATGGGAATGTAAATGAGCTGACCAATGCTGCATTTGATGATATTGCGATTATTCCTGAATACAAGGTGTGTGCAGTTGATATTGCACCTGTTAAGTAAATGGAGTTGATCGAATGATTGAAGTCGAAGAAGCGATAGCCAAAATTCAACAAGTATCCGCCCAGCAAAAAAAAGTAGAACTTGTTCCTATTTTAGAGGCTGTAGGTCGGGTTTGTGCCGAAGATATTCAAGCAAAAATAGCTGTTCCTCATTTCCCAAGAGCTGGAATGGATGGTTATGCAGTCGTGGCTTCGGAAACACAAGGAGCTAGTTTCGAGCAACCAGTTTGCTTAACGGTCATGAATTCAATTTTTGCAGGGGATTCAGAATATGATTTCGTAAAAAGGCCAAAATCTGCAGTGAAAATCATGACAGGTGCACCGATCCCAGCGGGCTATGATGCAGTTATCAAACAAGAATGGACGGACTATGGTGACACCGAAGTCAAGCTCTACCGAGCAATCAAAGCTTTCGACAATTATGGTATTGTCGGTGAAGATGTCCAGAGGGATCAGAAAATCATTTCCCAATATCAATTGATCAATAGCCGGGCTGTTGGCATCTTAGCTGCGCAAGGAATCAAGGAAATTCCTGTTTTAGAGCCAATGAAAATTGGCATCTTAGCCACAGGTAGTGAGTTGGTTTCTTTAGGAACACCACTAACCTCTGGGAAAATTTATGACAGTAATTTGTATACATTGGCGGCTTTTATCCAATCAAGCGGTAGCCAAGTTATTTTCAAAAAGCATTGTTCAGATAATATTGCTGAAATTTCTCGTTTTATCCATGAAAAAATAGAAGAAGTCGATTTGTTGATCACAACAGGCGGCGTATCTGTTGGAGAAAAAGATTATGTTCCTCAAGTGATCCAGCAACTGAAAGGAGAGCAACTGTTCCACTTTGTAAATATGAAACCAGGCACGCCTGTGATGGCAAGCCTATACAAGGAACGAGTTATTTTAAGTTTGTCAGGAAATCCATTTGCTTCTGTGGTCAATCTTCATTTATTTTATTGGTCGACGTTGGCTCATTTTATGAAGTGCCCAGAATTAAACTTAGAGAAACGTGAAGTTCAATTAATGGAGACATTAAAGCCATCAGGAATTCGTCGTTTTATTCGGGCATATGAGGAAGATGGTGTAGTTTCTCTAGTCTCAAAACTACATTTTTCGTCTGTTTTCCATAATACACTTGAAACAAACTGCCTGATCGATCAACCTGCTAAAAAGGAGTTGAAAGAGGGCGATTACGTAATGGTTTATTATTGGAAATTTTAAAGAAGTATTAGTTGCTTCTATCTGAGGGTCTCAGCTCTATTAAATGCTGTGAAACAAAAGGAAAACTCACTTTTGTTTCACAGTATTTTCATTTTTTCGTTTCTAAAAAAAATTATTTATATCAGATTGTTTTTTTTTAGCTATAGTGATAAACTTAAGCTAAAGAGAATGTTACGTAGTTAACAAACTGAAAATGAAAGCGTTTTAAGGGGTGTTTAAATGAAGGAACCTTTGAAATTTACCCACGTAAATGAACAAGGAAATGCACGTATGGTGGATGTTTCTGAAAAGGAATCTAGTATAAGAATAGCGACCGCTTATGGAGAAATCCATATGAACAAAGAAGTGGCCGATGGTATTAAACATCAAACAATAAAAAAAGGTGAAGTCCTCCAAGTGGCAAGAGTGGCTGGAATCATGGCAGCCAAGAAAACGTTTGAATTGATTCCACTTTGTCATGTCTTAGCCTTGAGCAAGTGTGAAGTAGTATTCAACTGGAAAACAGATCAAATTTTAACGGTCCACTGTGTAACAAAAACTGTTGGTCAAACAGGGGTGGAGATGGAAGCATTGATGGGAGCAAATATTGCGTTACTAACGGTTTATGATATGTGTAAGGCTCTTGATCGCGAAATGATGATCACAAATGTTTGTTTAGTCGAAAAATCCGGTGGGAAAAGTGGACACTTTATCTCTAAAAGTCATGTGACTGATGAATAAAAAGGCAAAAGGAGCACAACTAAA
Organism: Enterococcus crotali; assembly: GCF_000633635.1. Taxonomy (GTDB): domain Bacteria; phylum Bacillota; class Bacilli; order Lactobacillales; family Enterococcaceae; genus Enterococcus_L; species Enterococcus_L crotali. The sequence goes on from NZ_AYPQ01000005.1 coordinate 241,234, forward strand.
ATGAAGGATTCTTTTAATCGTGAAATTGATTATGTTCGATTATCTGTGACGGATCGTTGCGATCTTCGTTGTACCTATTGTATGCCGGCTACAGGTATGTGTTTTCTCAAAAAAACAGAAATGTTAAGCTTTGATGAAATTCTTTTTTTACTCAGGAATCTGGCCGAACAAGGTATCAAAAAAGTGAAAATCACTGGTGGCGAACCACTGACTAGACCAGATACTGTTGCGTTGATCAAAGCAATCAAAACAATCAAAGGGATTGAAAAAGTAACGTTAACAACGAACGGTATTCAACTGGTAAGGTATGCTAGTGCGTTAAAAGAGGCTAAATTAGATGGAATTAACATCAGTATCGATACGCTTGATCCAGATGAATTTCATGAGATTACCAGAGTAGGTGAGTTGAAAAGAGTACTGGCTGGTTTAAAAAAAGCAATAGAAGTGGGTTTGCCTAATATTAAAGTCAACACTGTCGCCAGAGGAGAACTGACTGATGAAGAAATCTGTGAAATCGCTTCTCTTGCTAAAGCTGATGCAATTCATGTGCGTTTTATCGAATTGATGCCGATTGGATTGGGAAAAGGCTGCCCAGGTAAAACTCAAGAAGAGATCATGTCGGTGTTACAGACAACTTATGGTGAACTACATTCTTTTGAGCAATCATTAGGTAATGGTCCTGCAAGTTATTTTTCTTTAACAGAATTTAAAGGGAAAATTGGCTTTATCAGTGCCTTAGGGCATTGCTTTTGTGCAGAGTGTGATCGAATTCGTATCACAGCTGATGGTTGTTTGAAAACCTGTCTACATATGGATGATGGATGTGAACTGAAAGAAGCCTTACAGACAAAAAATAAAGAATTATTATGCGCACAAGTTTTTTCAGCGATTCAGAAAAAGCCTGAGAAACATCATTTTCTTGAGAGTCAGGGTGATTCTCGGTTAATGTCACAAATTGGAGGGTAAAGGATTATGGCAGTCGGAGAAATTATCGGAATCAATATCAGTGAACGGCGGGGTACCCAGAAAAAAGAGATTGCAGAAGTTGACTTAGTAAAAGGGTTTGGATTAGAAAATGACGCTCATGGTGGCAACTGGCATCGTCAGGTCAGTTTATTGTCCTTTGAGAAAATCACAGAGTTTAATGAACGAGGAGCGCGTGTCGGGAATGGTGCTTTTGGTGAAAATATTATTGTATCAGGAATTGATTTACGTTTATTACCTGTAGGTAGTCAAATTCGGATCGGTGAAGCAGCCTTGGTGGTCACTCAGATTGGAAAGGAATGCCATAAGCATTGCCAGATTTATGCGCGCGTAGGTGATTGTATCATGCCTAGAGAAGGCATTTTCGCTGTTGTTGTTGAAGCAGGTCATATTAAAAAAGGAGATAGACTTGAAGTTGTATAAAGTAGGAATCATTACATTGAGCGATAAAGGCTATCAAGGTCTTCGGGAAGATGAGTCAGGTCAGCTCATAAAGCAACTGATCGCTGATAAATTTGAGGTGGTCAGACAAACCATTTTGTCGGATGATATAGCTACTTTAAAAAATTTATTCATTGAGTGGTGTGACGTGTGTGATTTGATTTTAACGACTGGAGGAACTGGCTTAGGTGTTCGTGATATTACACCGGAAGCAACCTTAAGTGTAGCAGAAAAAACGATTCCGGGTATTAGTGAAGGAATGCGCATGTCTAGTATTCAAAAAACACCATTTGCTATGCTGAGCCGTGGGGTTGCTGTACAACGAGGAAAAACCTTGATCATCAATTTGCCGGGAAATCCTAAAGGTGTAAATGAAAATTTGACCTATGTATTGCCGATTCTACCTCATGCCCTAGACATTTTAACTGATCGAAAAACAGAGCATTAAGTGGAGGAAACACAGATGAAAGTTGTAAAAACAGTTGATGCACAAGGCTTGATTTTATGTCAGGATATCACCAAAATCGTTAGAGGAGAGTATAAGGGCGCTATCTTTACTAAGGGGCATCAAGTGACCTCAGAGGATATTCCTGTACTGCTTTCACTTGGAAAAGAGCATTTATTTTTAGAATCTGAGGAGTCAAATTTAATCCATGAAAATGAGGCTGCTGCTTTTTTATACCAGTTGATTTCAGGAGAATTTATGCAACCAACGCTCGTTACAGAAGGCAAAATCGAGGCAGTTGCTGAAGTAGATGGACTATTAAAAGTAAATAAAGAGCTTTTATTTAAGCTAAATTCGATCGGTAAAATCGCTGTTGCGACATTGAAGAACAATCAAAAAGTAAGTGCTGGTCAAAAACTTGCAGGAACACGGATCATTCCTTTAGAAATTGAGCCAGAAAAATTAATGGAAGCAGAACGCTTGACCTGCAATGATGCGGTTTTATCACTGATTCCGTTTAAACCTGTATCAGTTGGGATCGTTACGACAGGAAGTGAAGTGTTTAATGGCCTGATTGAAGATTCTTTTACACCAGTAGTGAAAGAAAAGTTGTCTTATTATCCGAGTGCTACAATTGAATTTCATGAAATCGTCAATGATGATCCAATGATGATTACGAGATCTATTGAAGGAATGATCGATAAAGGAGCGGATATCGTTCTTTGTACAGGTGGCATGAGTGTTGATCCAGATGATCGCACGCCGCTAGCAATCAAGCAAACAGGAGCTGAAATCATTTCCCACGGTACACCTGTTTTACCTGGGTCAATGCTATTGATTGCCTATTTAGGTGAAAAAACAATCGTAGGTTTGCCTGGGGGAGTTATGTTTTCCAAACAAACTGTTTTTGATTTACTATTGCCGAGAATAATCGCTCAAGACAAAATAACCAAAGAAGAAATCGCTCATTTAGGTTATGGTGGCTTTTTATAAAAAAGCATTGTAGGAGGAGAGATAATGAAACAACATCGGAAAATAAGTGTTCTGGCGTTATTAGTACTGGTATTTTTAGTTGTATCGGGTTGTACATCAAATGAGAAACAAACAACTGCTGCAACTAATTCCAGTAACTCAGAGGAGCATCATTTATTGATCGCAGCCGCAGCGAGTCTTGAGTCGGTCATGGAAAAACAAATTATTCCCGCATTCATGGAAGACAATCCTGGGACAACGATTGAAGGGAATTACGACAGTTCTGGAAAATTACAGTCACAAATCGAAAAAGGCTTGGAAGCAGATATTTTCTTTTCAGCTGCGACAAAACAAATGGATGCGTTAGTCTCACAAAAATTGATCGATAAAGATAGTGTCACACCTTTACTCCAAAATCAATTAGTGATGATCATATCAAGCTCTTCAGATGCTGATTGGAAGGATTTTAGCGATTTGAAGAAAGCAGAAATGATTGCAGTAGGTGATCCTGCTAGTGTTCCTGCCGGTCAATACGCTGAAAAAGGGTTAAAAGCATTAGGTGATTGGGAGTATGTCAAGGAGCATGCTAGTTTTGGGACGAATGTAACAGAGGTTTTAAATTGGGTTGCACAAGGTAGTGCGCAAGCTGGTCTAGTTTATGCTACGGATGCTGCATCAAATGATAAAGTAAAAGTCGTAGCAGTGTTACCAGAAGATACCTTAAATGAACCAATTATTTATCCTGTTGGTATCGTTGAAAAGTCAAAAGAAAAAGCAATGGCTGAGAAGTTCCTCACCTTTTTGGAAAGTAAAGAAGTGGCTAAATACTTTGAAGATACTGGGTTTATTATGAATAAGTAGGTGAGTCTGATGGATTTGAGTCCAATCATTATTTCTTTTAAAACAGCAATCATTGCAATAGCCTTTACTTTTATTAGCGGAACGTTGATTGCCTATTTGGTATTTCGTATGAAGCATCACGGATTAAAAATCTTGTTCAACAGTTTATTCACCTTACCGCTGGTGCTGCCGCCAACGGTTTTTGGTTTCTTTTTATTGGATATTTTTGGTGTTCAGCAGCCAATTGGGCGGTTTCTATTGGATTTTTTTGCAGTGAAGGTCGTTTTTTCATGGACAGCTACAGTGATTGCCGCAGTTGCGGTATCATTTCCTTTGATGTACCGTTCAGCCATTGCGGCATTTGAACAAATCGATCCTGAAATCATTGCGGCAGCCCAAACATTAGGATTTTCAGAACGAAAAATATTTTTGAAAATCGCGTTGCCTCTAGCGATCAATGGGCTTTTAGCAGGGGGCGTGTTAGCTTTTGCTCGCGGATTAGGAGAGTTTGGCGCTACTACAATGTTAGCAGGAAATATCGCTGGAAAAACACGAACACTTCCTTTGGCGATTTATTCAGCGGTTGCAGCAGGTGATTGGGCTTTGGCACAAAAGTACGTTGCGATCATCGTGACCATTTGTTTATTGATTCTATGTTTAACAGAGCTGTTCAGCAGAAAAGCTGGGAGGACGCAAGCATGAAACTGGTTGTTGATATTCAAAAAAAGTTAAGAGATCATCTGTTGATAGCAAACTTTGAAATAGAGGCAACAACACTTGGTATTTTAGGGGCATCTGGTTGCGGGAAAAGCATGCTGCTTAAATGTATTGCTGGTATCGAAACGCCGGATTCAGGTCGTATTCAACTAGGTAATCGTGTGTTGTTTGATCAGGAAAATAAGATCGATTTACCACCACAACAACGTAAAGTTGGCTTGCTTTTTCAACAATATGCACTATTCCCTCACTTAACAGTCTATAAAAACTTAACGAGTGTGACCAAAGATTCGCAATTGATCTTAGAGTTGTTGCACATGTTTCATTTAGAAAACGTAAAAAATAGTTATCCTAGACAGCTTTCAGGTGGGCAAAAGCAAAGAGTAGCTTTAGCGCGTATGTTGGCATCAGAACCTGAATTGTTATTGTTGGACGAACCATTTTCAGCGTTGGATACATCGCTAAAAGAAGAACTTCAGCTTGAATTACAAAAGCATTTGAAGGATTTTAGAGGCAATGTCTTGATCGTTAGTCATAGTTTGGATGAACTCTATCGACTTTGTCCATTACTTGTGGTCATGACCGAAGCGGGTTTGATCAAAGGTACAACAACAGATATATTTAAACAACCTCAAACGATCGAAGCCGCTCGACTAACTGGCTGCAAAAACATATTCCCGGTTAAACGGATTGATTCTCATACCGTTCAAGTTAGTGGATGGGAAACGCCACTAACAGTTGCCGTAAAAGTGCCGACAGATTGTCATTATATTGGTATTCGAGCGCATGATTTGCTGCTTGATGAGATTGAAGTCAATCAGTTAGAGGTGAAATATGTCACTAGTCAGCAAACACCATTTGAACAAAACGCTTGGTTTACTTGTAAAGAAATCGATCTTTGGTGGAAAGGCAGTAAGCAGATCGAGGCTAGCAAAGTCAACAGATTTAGTCTTGCACCGGAGGCAATCATGGTTTTAAAATAATATAGAAATTGGTTCGTTAAAGATTTATTTGATGTGCACCCAACTGTTTGTCATTGCAGCAGACAATTTGGGTGTTTATTCTATTTGGCTGAAAATAGCCTTCTAACTTTATTCACATATTGTTCATTGAAATGACAAGTCTGTACCTATTGCTTAATGCTAAAATAGTAGTTGAAAGATTGTAGAGATTAAACAATCAAGAATAATAGGAGAAAGATAAAAATGGGGAAGATTTTAGAAATCAAAGGAGTAACCAAATATTTTGGTGAACAGCAAGTTTTAGATGAGCTTGATTTTTCGTTGGATGAGCCCAAGATCATTGCTTTAGTAGCACCAAATGGTACAGGGAAAACAACGTTACTAAATAGCATTGCAAACATCGATCCAATCAATTCAGGGACGATTCAGATCTTTGGACAACCGAATACAGATTACCGCTTATTTTATAAAATGTCTTATTTACAGGATGCTTCTATTTTATATGGAAATTTGACTGGCTGGGATCATTTGGAATTTGTCCGTAAAGAACAAGGTAAAACAAAAGAAGAACTTCAGCAATTGGTCATAGAGTTGGGGATTGCCGATTACTTAAAAAAGAAAGTCAAACATTATTCTTTAGGAATGAAGCAGCACTTATTGTTAACGGTATCTTTGATCAACAAACCTGAGCTACTTTTAATGGATGAACCGTTAAATGGCTTAGACCCAGACAGCATTATCAAAGTACGAAATATTATTCGAACATTAGCTGATCAAGGTGTATCGATGATTATTTCTTCTCATAATCTTGAGGAAATTGAAAAAGTGACGGAACATGTGCTCTTTTTGTATAAAGGAAAATTAATTAGAAAAGAAGAGGTTATGATCGATACCCTAGAGTATACGATCGTTTTAAAAGATCTCGAAAAAGCACTCTCTTTTTTATCGAGAATCGAAGTCGTATGCACTAAACTCTCTGAGTATAAGCTAGTCGGAACATTTTCTAAACAGCAATTTAATGTGTTTCAATCTTTTTGCAAAGAGCAGGAAATAGAATTATTTGATTGTCAGGCGACAAATGGTCAGTTAGAATCTGTGTATTTTAATTTATATGGTAAAAATCAGTGGAGTTCATTATGAATTTTGAATGGAAAAAATGGATCAAAAATCCTAAAAATATTATTTTGATAGGTTTGGCTATACTCTCGGTTTTTGTTTCCTTAACAAATCTTTATTATAAGAATCTAGGGGAAGATCAAGCTGTTTTTAACCATTTAAAAGCACTTAATGACGAAATCGACCCGCCGCAAGGATATAGTGGACCAAAGGAAAATTACAAGTTATTACTACTTTTAGATGAAAACGGGAAGCTTCCTTCTAATAAAGAACAAGCACTTCAAAAAATCTTGATCGATATTATTTATCTGTTAGAAGATGAGCACACTGCTCAGGTAGAGAAAAAGTGGCTTGAAAAAACTAAGATTCAAATGGAACGACTAACATTACAGCAAAAATATCTGGATCTTGGTGGCGAACCGTGGCGCAATGAAACTAATATTGCTGAACAGCTGGCTCGTGATCAATGGCTTCTCGAGCGGGACATTCCGATTGCAAACGTAGAAATCGGGCAACAAGGCTTTTATTTTGTCTATTATTTGTTAAGTCATTGGATGAATTTTATTATAGTGACTATGATTGGTTTATGCTTTTTTGATTTCTTAACAAGCGAATATGAACGGAAAAATTATTTGTTTATGGCAGTTCAACCAATCAATACGATGCGATTTTTTCAACGTAAATATGTGGTAGCGGTGAGTATTTTTGTTGGTGGTTTGATCATGTTATTAGCTTTAGGCTTTATCGTAGCAAGTCTAGTGCATGGAACAGGTTCATTGATGTATCCAATAGCCATTTATCAAGGAACAGCGTTTAAGTTGATCCCGTTATGGAACTTTTTGATTAAAACAATCAGCTTACAAGTGCTCTTTATCATGTGTGCAATCAGTTTTCTATTATTGTTGTCTAAGTGGGTAAAAAATGCTGTAGAAGTACTTGGATTATTTCTGATCATCATGCTTGTACCAGTCATTTTAGAAAAACTGATTCCAAAAATTCATGTGATCAGTTTTGCTCTTCCTTTTTTCTATATGGACACGAATACTAAAATAGTAGAAATCAGCGGTCACTTTTCAACCTCTTATGTTATTCAAGTGCTCGTTTTAATCAGCTGGAATCTCGTGTTAGCTCTGATTTGGCAACTGAATTGGAGGGAGAAAAAAGGATGAATCTGATTTGGTTTGAAGGTAAGAAAACATGGCAAACGCGAAAAACATATTTATTTTTGCTATTAGGGCTTTTGTTGACCGTCATTTTATTTATATTTAATAGCTATCAGGGACAAAAAGAAAACAATGCTATAGCTTTATTGACAGAAGACAAAACAGAAGTTATGGGACTAGGTAGTTATAGTGATGAAATCAATCAATTCTTGAAAGAGACGAACCAAAACATAGCGATACAAGAAGAGAACTTTCGCACCGACGCTGATCAGGGAAAATCATTAATTGGAAAATTGACGCTACCAACCTATCCATTTTATCGGAAAATGCTAAACGAAGAATTAGTGAAACGTAAATTGCCTCCTCAATCGATGCGTTACGGAACGAGAAATACGATTTTTACAGCGATCTTATTCTCTTATTTGGCGAGTAGCTTTGGCATCGTTTGGTTGTTGTTTTTGTTTGGTGACAGCTTGACCAAGGAAATTGAAGAGCAAAGTATGTATTTCTATTTTTCTCAACCTGTAAAGAGAGGCCGCTTGTATTTCACTAAGTACTTTTTAGTATGGTTACAGTCAGTGTTGGCGATGGGGTTAGTACTAGTTTTTGGTTTTGTGGTAGCAAGTCTGTTCTCAGGTGCAAGTTCATTTGATTATCCAGTGATTGTTTTTACAGAAAAGTCGATGACAATGATTCCGATACTTCAATACACTGGACAAGTATTTTTGGTGTTTATGTTTGTTTTAGGCTTTTGTTTTGCTCTTCATTTTTTGGTTAGTATTTTGTTGAAGAAAACAAGTTTTAGCATAGTTATCACGCTGCTGATTTTATTTGAAGGCTATACTTTAAGTACGTTGAACAATGACTTTATGAGAAAAATCGCTCAGTTCAATCCATTTGTATATTTGAACGTGAGTCGATTGTTTGTGGGTTATGATTTTCGCCCATTTGAGCTATTTTCAATTGAAAATCAGGAGTATTATGCTAACTGGTGTTTGCCACGAACATTGCATAATGCTCAAATCAATAGTATAAATGGTCTTTTTACTTTAACTGTTGGGACGATACTATTGTTGTCTCTAGGCTATTTTTGCTTTAAGAAAAATGTTCATCGTTGGAAAATTTAAAACGGGAGTGAATCATGTTGAAAGAGGAAAACTTTATTCATTATGTTACTGTAGCACTTAAAAATTTAGGATATAACAAAGCTGGTATCTTCAATGTCGAAGGAGAAATAAAGCGATTACTCAAACGTTATTCTACTGAAGAAATCAAGGCTAAACTAGAAAAAATGAAATAGGTGATCTCAAATCAGTTGGATAGAATACGAATCTATTCTTGCACAATCGTTTTTCATTTCAAGAAATCCTATTTTTCAAAATGTAGCTGATTCAACATGTCAGCGCAATGGGTATGAATGATCTAGTATTTCATAATTGCTATAGAAGAATGAAGCTATATGAGCAAGCTAGACACTATGCTTAAATAATTTTTTAAAATCTAATTGCTATTTTTAATAAATATAGTTAGAATAAAAAAGAAGGAATGGCTTTTAAATAACTAAAAATAGACAAAAAACAAATAAAAGCTTCCGATTATCTGTTATAATCGGAAGCTTTTATTTGTCTTTTTTAAGATAACGAACGTTTCTAAAACATATACTACTATTTAAATAGTAAGGTGTCAATAGGTTTTTATGGAATAAAAATAGGTTTTTGTATTTATTTTAAATAAATATGTTTTCATAGTGATTAATTTAATAGAATAACAAGTAATTATATTTTTAAGCCGTCAGTTTAGCCGTCAAATTATTGAAGTAGGAAGGATTGAATTTAAATGACTAGAAGAGGGGAAAATATTTATAAAAGAAAAGATGGACGTTGGGAAGGTAGGTACGCAAAAGGTCGAAAAACAAATGGCACTATTCATTATGGCTATGTTTACGGCTATAAATATAAAGAAGTCAAACAACGCTTAATTCATTTAAAGTCTACACAACAACATGCTGATGAGCCTTTTATCAAAAAATACGAAGGGACTTTAAATGAATGGTCGGCTGATTGGTTAAAAGAAATCAAGCCTGATGTTAAGCCTAGTACATATAGTAGTTATTCTACCAAGCTGACACATCATATTTTACCGGTTCTTGGAAATCAGCCGATTTATATGATCAAAAAAAATCAAGTAGAGTATTGGTTAAATTCATTGCGGGATGAACTGGCAATCAGCTCAATTCATGCAACTTATAGAGTTTTAAGAAGTTGCCTAAACTATGCAGTCAAGCGGTCTTTGATTATAAAAAATCCATGTACGGACGTTCAACTACCAAAACAAAAATCAAGCACAGTACAAAGTTTGACCAAACAAGAACAAGAAAGACTTGAAAAAGTAGCAAAACAACATAAAGCTGGTCTACCGATTTTGATTGCTTTAGAAACGGGAATGAGAATTGGAGAGATTGCTGGATTAAAATGGCAAGACATTGATTTTCTTGAGCAAGTCATTAGAGTGAAACGAACACTACAGCGAGTGGCCACAGAAGGGGCAAGACAAAAAACAGAATTAGTTGAGCTTTCACCAAAAAGTAGCAACTCTGTTCGTATTATTCCCTTATCTCAGAACATGAGTTGTTTGCTTCAAAAAATGCAAAAAGAAGCACAAAGTGATTATGTAGTGGGGAAAAGAAAAGCATTGGAGCCTCGAGTGATCAATTACCATTTTAAACAAATCTGTCAAAAAGCACAGCTTCCACCTGTTCATTTTCATGCCTTGAGACATACCTTTGCTACTCGCTGTTTAGAAAACGGTGCGACTGTAGCCACAATCAGTGATTTATTAGGGCACAGCTCAATAAAAATGACATTAGATACATACATTAGTTCTTTTCTGACTGAGAAGAGAAAAGCAATTGATTCTGTCAGCTCGCTCTAACATATTATACTGTTGATATTTTCTTCGCCGTCATTCCGCCGTCAAATGAAATACACGAAGTGATTGTATCAAGGTCTTAACCGACATTATCTTGTTATAACAGATAATGAGATAAAAATGTACAAAAAATATAATATAGGTCATTAGAATTATCTTTGATAGTATACAGCAAAAACAAAAGGATGTGAAAAGATATGTACGCAATTGGGGTACTTTCAGATAAACAAATGATACATAAAAAAGAGCAGGAACGATTTCTTACTGATTTTGATATTACAGTCCATGATTTGGAAAAGACAAAGCTAACCTCTTTACATGGGATTGTCCTTCCAAAAAATGAACATGTACAAATAGAGAAATTATTTCAGTGGTTGATCAAAGTGAGAGAAAGTACATTAAAACCAATTTGGATTTTAGCGAGTGAGCCCTTAGGAGAGGAAAAGCTCATCTATTTAAAATTAGGTGTGACAGGCTTTCTAGTGGAAACAGACTCATTTGAAGAAATTGCTTGGACGATAAAAAATGGACTGCTTTCTATGGGCAAAGAAGAGACTGAGGCCGATAAAAATCATAATTTTTGTTTAGATCCATCAAGTTTTACCGCTGTGATTGCTGGCAAAAAGATGATGCTGACAAAATTAGAGTATATGTTGCTTGATTACTTATATACATCTATAAATACGGTGCGAACCTATGAGGAAATTGCCAATTATTTATGGAAAAAAAAAGAATCAGCACCAAAATACCGAGTAGCCAATTTAATCTTTCACATTCGTCAGAAAATAGAAATCATTGACAAAAAATATGCAAATATGATTAAAACGGTTCGTTCGAAAGGGTATATTTTAACACTTCCAGAGGAGTTTATTGAGTAACAGAAAATAAGAAAACATCCATTTCCTTTATCTTCCCCAATAGTTGACTTATTGAAAGGAGGGATGCAAAAAAAATTAGAGTAATTATCAAAATAGAAAGGAGGAAAAAAATGAGAAAAAAAAGGAAAAATAAACTTAGATTAATGCTGGTACTCACCGGACTTGTTGTTGGTATCTTTTATTTTACTCAGAGCAGAAATGATAGATTAATGGCAGCACCACCTGTTGGGTATTCCGATTTTATCACGACGCCTGGTGTGAATATAATTGATATCAATGCTACTTCAAAGGTCGAGATTTCAGGAGATTACTCATTGAAATTTCGACTGTCAGACAAAGTCGTATATGAGCCTATCGGTGCATCGAAAGTTGAAGATTTTGTAAGCAGAAATACATTTCCTGGTTCGAATCAGCATAATTTCAGAGGAAAAAGTCAAGTCATTAGCTTTAATCCTAAAGATGATGCCTTATATCCGGAACGTGCTGTTTGGGTTAGAAATGCTGGTATTTATAAAGGTAGAGAGATTGATCTCAAGTTGGTTATCGATAAATTGAATTTTCAATATGTCTCTGGTTATCCAGGTGGTGGTTATCCTGATGTAAACTTTTTTGCTTTAGATGTTAGTGAACGAAAGCTATATAATAGCTATTTAACTGCTAGCGATTCACCAATTCTTTGGGAAAAAGCTTTCTTAATGATGGGTGGGAAAAAGGGTAACGTTGATCCAAATGCTAAAGAAGCAAGTAATCTTTCAGAAAATTATAGTAAAGGTGATACAGTTTCCTATCATTATGAATTTTACGATTCTGTAACTAAAAAGCAGATAAATGTTAAAGGAATTTGGAATTACAATAATATCAACCTTGCAAAACAAATCATAACAGATTTTGACGGTGACTTTAGTAGGATTTTTGTTACGACAGATGCGGATGAAAATCTGGGCTATCAACTGGGGCCATCACCTATTGAAACGATCAATATTTCAGGAGCTGCGAATATTGTCGATAAAAGCTATACCAGATTAGATAAATTGTTCCAAGGGTCAACGTATACTACGGCATTTTCTGCTAATTGGAGTACACCTATGCTAGTGATGTACGAAACTGAATCGCTAGCCCGAATAGCCCCTGCGAAACCAGTCGTCATCGGTAATACTACTGATCAAACACACAAAGACCCTAACTACTTAGGCTTGAATTATACCATCATTCAAGATGTAGCAGATAATCGTGTGATCAATCGTAATAACAAATTTATAATCGAAACAACTGTCCCAGCTTATTATGATATTGATTTAGCCAACATCAAAGTTAATTCATATGGGAATGCAGATGATTTAACTGATTTGTTTATACTTTCAGTCAATCCAGCTAATCCGAGTAAACTTTTATTAACAGCAAAAGACTCAACTGCAGATGAATTCAACGGGAAAGTATTTGAAATTACGGTTTCAGCAAAACCAAACAGCACGTTTGATTTTGCCAAAAATAAAGCGGACTATCGTTACCAAAATGGCGGTAAGGATGACGGATATATGCTGTTTGAGCAAGGATTATCCACCAAAGTTCACTACGAGGTCAATGATAGTGTGACGGGTGCAGTCGTGCACAATAAAGATATCGCATCAGAAATTACCGATGATACAACAGCAAAAGTTTTATATGAAGGAATTCCAGATGGAGATCCTAAAAAGGATTTGACATTCCAAAAAGGCACCGATTTCTCAAAAATAGACAAGCAAACAGCCTATCTTGATAATCTTCGTGTCGATACCGAGAATGCCATCGATGAACCAGTGGCTGTATCCTATAAAGATGGGAAATTACCTGATTCATCTATTCTTGGACCACAAAAAGTAACATTGGTTTTAACGACGGCTAAAGGAGTCACTGCTGAAAAAGAAGTAACGATCATGATTTCTGATATCAGTGCAACGTTAACGGTTAAATTTATTGGTGAATTAAATAATGAACTACATTTGCCGATTACATTAGAGGGCAATACGGCAGATACAATTGATTTATCCATTGATAAAACAGTGCAGGATATTGTGTCTGAATTAGTAACAAAAGGCTATACAAAATTACCGTGGGATAACCCAGAGCCTGAGACCGCCACTTCTTATACGGCAGGAACAGTAATCTATAAATTCCAGGGGAATCTAGCGTTAGATTCAGTACCAAAAACCTTGAATTTCGGTAAGCTGACTTATGATGCAAAAACAAAAAGAGTTGAAAATCCTGATTTCAAGGAAAAACTGATTGTTTCAGATACACGAGCAAATCCAATACAAGGGTGGCATTTAACTGCAACCTTAACTAGTCCAATGATCAATGGCAAAGGCGAAGAGCTTGTAAATGCTTTGCGTTATGTAGATCAAGGACAGGAAACCATTCTTGATAATAATGCACAAGTCGTCTATGCCAATAGTGAAGGGAAAGACGGGAAATTTACAGTTAGTGATTCGTGGGGAACTGCTCAAGGAACAGATGGGATAAAGCTTCAAATGAATTCCTCTGATACCGTGTATACCGGAGATTATATTGGAACGATTACTTGGAAAATCATGGCTGGACAACCATAGAAGGGGGAAAATATGAAAAAGACACAACGATTGATTTTACCCCTCTTCTTAAGTTTATTCATTAGTTTGTTTGGCATAGCTTCACCAGTTCAAGCATCAGATGAGGCTGGTGATGGACAAGTTACTAGAGGCGGCAAGATTATGTTTTATGAAGAAACACAGCTAAGTTCCTCAACAGAACCTAGCACCTCTGAAATTCTTATTCCAACGTCGTCAAGTGCTCCTGATACTGCAAAACCAGTAGGACGTTTTCCTAAAACAGGTGAGCTTGTTCGACAGTATGGTTGGATAGGTGGGGGATTGTTACTTCTTTTGTTCTGTCTGCTATTTTTACGAAACAGTAAAAAGGAGGAGCGGAAATGAAAGAAGGAACGAGGTATTTTGGGATAGGCGTCATAGCTGTTGCGATAAGTATGAGTGCTTTTTGGCACACTTACTACGCAGAAGCAGTGGAGACGCTAAATGGTTCAGGAAATGTGGAGGTCATTGGCAGTGATCGGTCTGATGTCGTAGATCCAGAAAATCCAGGAAATCAAATTGATCCTGGTGAAAGCCCCCATACAACTGGACCGCTTAGAATCGATTATGTATCATCTTTAAATTTTAACAAAGCGTTGATTCAGAAAAAAGAACGGAAATATGAGGCCTTAGCGCAACAATTTCACGACGAAACCACACCAAGAGGCAGCTATATTCAAATCACTGATCAAAGAGGAGCTGCTACTGGCTGGACATTACAAGTCAAGCAACGGACTCAGTTTAACAACCCTGTGATACAAAATAAGGAAGAACAGTCCTTAGTCGGCGCGTATCTTTCTTTAGATAAGGGCTGGGCAAATTCCAGTGGGACGAGTAAACCCCCAACAGTGACACGAGAAACGATTGGGTTAAATGCAATCGATACTGCCTATGAAGTGGCAACCGCCATTCCCAATACAGGCCGTGGTGTCTGGACTATTGAGTTTGGCGCTTCTGATACCAATAGCAATCATCAACCAGCAACATTAAAACCGCTGATTGATAAAGAGGGCAAAGCAATTCTAGATGAGGAGTACCAAAAACCTGCATACACGAATTCGGCCATCACTTTAACTGTACCGGAGTCGACCAAAATCTACCCAGTACAATATCAAACGGAGATAACTTGGATATTAGCCGAGTTGCCTTAATAAATAGCAAAAAAAGAGAGGGAGTAAACAAATGAAAGTAAGAAGTTTATGTACAGTGTCATTAGTAGCAGTTATTTTAGGAACATCATTAGCAGGAGGCACACAAGCATCTGCAGCACCGCAAGAATTACCATCAACAGGAACGGTAGAAGTAATTGAAGGTGGCGATCCAGGGAAAGGCAAAACACCTGACCCGGAAGATCCAGATAAAAAATTACCAGACCATCCAGAAATCGAAGATAATAAAGATGGTGGCGCATTGATGATCGATCAGGTTTCTAATTTAAACTTTGGCACGATCAAAACATCAAGTAAAGATGTTGAAGCTTTTGCTGCACCAATCGATTTAACTAAAGCAACACCAGCAGGAGTAGGTACTCGTGGTGCTATCGTAGGCTGGACAGATATTCGTGCGAATGGCGTTTATGGGTATGAAGTTACAGCTGAATTAACGCAACAATTTACCGGTACTGCCGCAAACGGAAGTACAATTTTGGATTCTTCTACAATTGATTATTTAAACGGAATGGCAGTACCAGATAGCGAAAATAAAAACATTGTACCGTCAGACACAAAAACAGGGTTTAAATTGGCCTTTGGCGGTGGAGCTCAACCAGTTGTAACAGCGGATAAAGCTGCAAAAGAAGGAAAAGGAACCTACGTAATGGAGTTTGGTCAAAGTAAAGATTACACACCAGGCGCAGGTGCTCCAGCTGGGAACCCAGGAACAGACGGAACTTCTGTTAAATTGACTGTTCCTTCAGCAACAGCTTCAAACATGAGTATCGACACATATACAGCAATAGTAACTTGGAAAATCGTTGCCGCACAATAATTGTGTGTTGTAAAAATAAGCTGATGGATTTTCCCATCAGCTTGTTTTTTCCATGTTCGATTCGATGCTGGAAGCTCGTATACATACTGAAAAAATCAATAAGAATTTTATGAGGTGAATTATGAAAAAAAGAAAATGGCTCCTATTTTTAGGTGCACTCAACTTGATCGTTATAGTGTTTTTTGGAAATGTTCAGAAAGTAAATGCGAATGAAAAAGACCCAGGAGGGGCAACGGGTTTTACATATAAAGTTTCCTTTCCTGAGAATCAAATGGAAGAAAACATTGGATTTTACAAATTGAAAATGGCTCCCAATGCGCATCAAGTAATTAAAATTGCTTTATCTAATCCAGGTAAAGAAGTATTGACGGTCGATGTTAGTCTAAATGGAGCTAAAACCAATCAAAATGGTGTGATTGAATATGGTGATTCCACCATCGAGAATGATGCTTCACTGAAATTTGATTTTAAAGAGATTGTAACTGGTCCAAAAACAGTCGAACTCAAACCAGGAGAAACAAAGGATCTTGACCTAGCAATCCAGATGCCAGAGACAATGTATGAAGGCACTATTGCAGGTGGAATTCAGCTGATGCGGGCAAATCAAAAAGAAGAAACAGATAAAAAAGGCGGTTCGCAAATCATCAATCAGTATGCGTATGTCATCGGATTATTATTACAAGAAAATGATCAGCTCCCGTCTCCAAATTTAGAATTAAATAGTGTGAAAGCCAATCAGGACAATGCACGTAACGCTATTTTTGTTAATTTTTCAAATATAGAAGCAGCGTATTTAAATAATATGACAATAGAAGTACAAGTAACGGAGAAAAACAAAGAAGCTATTCTTTATGAACGAAAACAAACGGCAATGCGCATGGCACCTAATACATTTATCAATTTTCCGGTTAGTATGAATGGAGAGAAAATGGTTGCAGGTAAATACAAAGCCAAGATTCTAGTAACCTCCGACGATAAAAAATGGAGTTGGGACCAAGAATTTACAATCGATCAAAAAGAGGCCGATAAATTTAATGAACGAGATGTCGGTTTAGTACAGGAAAAAGGAATAAATTGGCAGTTGATCGCTTTGATCGTCGGTGGCTTGGTGGTAGGAATCGCACTAATTTTTATTATACTTGTTATGATACGCAAACGAAAAATAGCAAAAAACTCAATTAATCCACCACAAAAAAAAACAAATGGAAAGAAGCAGCCAAATAAATCCAAAAATAAACGAAAAGATCGTTAGGAGCTGATAAAAATGACTATTTTAGATCAGCTATTTATTGGCGGGCTATCTGTCGCAATCGTCTTATTTTTATTAGCTTGTTATTTCTTGTTTCAATCGATTAGAACCCAAAAAAAACTGACAAAACTACCAAAAAGAAAAAGTAAAAATAAAAAGAGAAATAAGCGCATCGCTCAAAAGCGCTTTTCTCTAAAAAAGTTTAGAAAAAAGCAACTTATCTCCTTCAGCATTTCTTTAATTTCAGCGATGTCATTGTTTGGTGGTGCCAGTTATCTTTCTTATTATCAATCGATGAATCTCACGTCCGATGATTCTGATACGCTGGTTAAATGCTATTATTTAATCAGAGATTTTGAAAAAGAATTGCTTACAGCGAAAGAAGGTGAAGAAGACGAAGCGAAAATTCAGCAAAATATCCGCTATTTGGCGACTTCTATGACTAGCCAAGGAACGAAAAAAGCCAGTAAAATCAATACAGAAGAAGGACAACTAACGTTAAATCGTTATTATAATGTTGTCAAACAACTTGGGATGAATGCCAGCACACAAACCAATAATTTTTATGGAAATGCCCAATTAGTTGATGCTTTTTTAGAGGATATAAAAAAAAAGTGAAACCTATGAAAAAGCTGCTTTTAGTTATTACAAAGTGAATGAGTCTGCATTGAGTAAAGAGAAATAAGTAGGGATTCACATGAAAAAAAATAAAGAAACAACCGATTGTCCGTACATCAAAGATTTTTTTATTGCCTGTTTTTGTGTATTGTTTCTATTGTCAATCGTCATTTTGATCCAGTTCAAAGGCACAAGGATTCATGGTTATGCAATGATACCTACGTTGCACAATGGTGATTTAGTCGTGGCAAAAAAAACAAAACAACCGAAACGTTTTGATTTAATTGTTTTTAAAATAGGTGAGAAGCAGCAAGTTCGAAGAGTTATAGGATTAGCTGATGAAACGATCCAATACAACGAGGATATTCTATTGGTCAATGG
The DNA here is from genome assembly GCF_000633635.1 of Enterococcus crotali. Lineage (GTDB taxonomy): Bacteria > Bacillota > Bacilli > Lactobacillales > Enterococcaceae > Enterococcus_L > Enterococcus_L crotali. Next base: position 259,517 of record NZ_AYPQ01000005.1, read on the forward strand.
AGAGCCCGTCGATGAAAAATTTATTGTCGATGAAATCAATGAAAACCAGTACAATGGGAAAAATTATACAGAAAACTTTTTTAGCGGCGAACTGAATGGATCAAAAACAATTCCGAAGGGCTATTGTCTCGTTTTAGGGGATAATCGCCCCTATGCGACAGATAGTCGCCATTATGGTTTGATTGCAACACGCAATATTATTGGTGTGATCAAGCTGAAGCTTCTTCCTGTGAATGATCTGACACGTTTTTAAATCGGTTAAAATGCCATAATCTAGTCCATTTTTCATTGTAAAAATAGAAAAATTTGGTAAAGTGGACGTAGCAAGTTTCACCGGAGGCAACTATGAGTGTATATTTAGAGCGACCAGAAGGCTTGTTTAGGCTTCACTCGGTTCTCTATTAGAGGAAAACAGCAGGTGCACAATGAAACTGGGTTCGCGTTAACAGCTGTAAATGTAAGAAAATATAGGCTAAACAAGCAAGTAAATAAAAATGATTCTTGCCATAATCTAAAAAATAGAAGACTAAAATCATAAAAATGATTTTAGTCTTCTATTTTATTTATTTTAATTTGTACGGATAGCGTAAGAGTCCAGCAGAATTCTTGCCATGATTGAAAGAGGTAATCTTGAACGAACTTCATATTCTGGAAAGTAAGAGCCTTCTGATTTAAATCCAATGAAGACGATTTCTGATAAGTGAGCCAAGGAGCTACTTGAATTGGCAGTCAGAGTGATTGTACTAACGTCATTTTTTAAACAGTTTTTCACAGCTGTGACTAATTCAGGGGTTTCGCCATTCAAAGAAATCAATAGAACGATATCATTACGTGTGATTTTTTTACTCATACTGGTAATAATATTGGGATCAGCATGCATCTCGCAATATTTTCCTAAAAGCTGAAATTTCACCGTCATTTCTTGAGCAATCAATTCAGAAAAACCGCGAGCAAAAAGGACAATTTTTTGTGCAGCTTTGATCTTTTGAATAGCATCTTCAATACTACCACTATCTAGCATATTGATCGTGCGAATAACTTCTTGTTCGTTCTTTAAAATTGCCCGTTTGATTTCAGCATCGATCTTTTCAACACCAGAAAAATTAATCATTGTGTTGGATTGATCTTTCAAATAATGTTTAAAAGAAGTAAAGCCTTCATACCCTTTTTTTTTCATTGCACGAACAATCGTTGCAGTAGAAACATTGGCTTTTTCACTTAATTTTACGATGGAATAATTAGGTATATCCACTAAATTTTATCGATAAAATCCCATAAATATTTTTCTGATTCACTTAGCGCTTTTTCCAAGATATCGTGCCTCCATTTCAATGCCTATTCTTTTTATATCATACCATTTTCAGCATAGATAAATAAAGATTGTATCGTTTTTCAGGTGATTCTTATGATTATGAAAACATTTACATAGTAAAGTAGCTGATAATACAGGTGTGAGGAAAGGGGGAGCAAAATGGTTCAACTATATACGTGCACGATGAATTTAGCAATCGACTTATTTATCGAAACAGAAACAATGGAACCTAAAGTTGTCAATCGGACGCTTGATGATGATATTCAAGCAAATGGAAAAGGAGTCAATGTATCATTGATTCTGAAAAAATTAAACATAGACAGTACAGCCATTGGATTTAGTGGTGGCTTCACAGGACGCTACATTGAAGAATTTTTAAATCAGAAGGAGATAGCGACAGAATTTATTCCTATTGCAGAGAATACTCGAATCAACGTGTTTACACAAGTTAACCAAGAGCACACTGAATATAAACTAGTCAATAAAGGGCCTAAAATCCCAAGGGAAAAAATCAATGAGCTATTAAAGAGGATCGAAAAAATAGAAGCAGGGTCTTATCTATGTGTTTCAGGTAGTTTGCCGCAAGGGATTTCTGAAGTGATTTTAGTAGAAATTAGTCAAATCGCTCACAAAAATAAGGTCAATTTAGTTTTAGATAGTAGCTATATGAGTGTGATGGATTGTTTGGTTTACCAGCCCTACTTACTAAAACCCAATGAAGAAGAATTAGCAAAATGGTTTGGTCAAAAAGATATTCCTTTGGAAGAAAGTCCAACATATTTGAAACGGTTGATCCATAAAGGAGCGCAAAGAGTGTTGTTGTCATTTGGTGGAAAAGGCTGCTTCTATGCGGATAAAGACAGAATTATTTATGGAAATGCTCCGACAGGAAAAGTAGTGAACACGGCTTGTGCGGGTGACAGCTTATTAGGGACGTTCATTAGTGGTTTGCTGATGAACGAGCCGCTAGATAAAACGTTGAAACATAGCATTGCAGCTGGCAGTTCGACTGCTTTTAGAAAAGGGTTGACTGATTTTAGTGATATCAAAGAGCTAGAAAAACAAATTCAAATCCAAACAATAGAAGGGAAGAGCTAATATGACAAAGTATCAATTGATTGCAGCAACAGGTTGTCCTACAGGAATCGCGCATACTTATATGGCACAAGAAGCTTTAGAGCAAGCAGCAAAAGCAAAAGGTATTACGATCAAGGTTGAAACTCATGGACAAATTGGTGTAGAAAACGAATTGACAAAAGCCGAGATTCAAGACGCTGACGCTGTAATTATTGCAGCAGATAAAGATGTTCATGCAGAGCGCTTTGCTGGAAAAAGAGTGATTGAAGTTCCCGTGAGTAAAGGAATCAAAGAAGCGAGCAACTTGATCGATGATGCTTTAGCTGGCAAAGGTAAAATATTCGGTGGTAATAACATGGTTGACGTAGATGCTTTAGAAGAAAAAAATAATGAAACTAAAGGAATCGGTCATAGCATTTATAAAAATCTGATGAATGGTGTTTCTCATATGTTGCCTTTTGTAGTCAGTGGTGGAGTGCTAATTGCCATTTCATTTTTATGGGGAATTTACTCTGCTGATCCTGAAAGTGCTCAATTCAACCAATTTGCAGCTACTTTAAAAGAAATCGGTGGTTTAGCGATGGGCATGATGGTACCGATTTTATCAGCGTATATTGCAGAAGGGATTGCCAAACGTCCGGGGTTAGTCGTTGGATTTGTTGGCGGACTAGTCGCAAGTAATGGCGGGACTGGCTTTTTAGGTGGGATCGTTTCTGGTTTCTTGGCAGGATATGTCGTTCTAGGGTTAGTCAAAGTATTTAAAATGTTACCAAAATCTTTAGATGGTTTAAAGGCGATTTTCTTATATCCAGTTTTAGGTGTTGCAATCACAGGATTGATCATGTTTGGCATTGCAGGACCAATGTCTGTAATCAATGAAAGCATGATGGATTTTCTAGCTGGATTTGAAAACTCAAGTCCTTTGGTTTTAGGCATCATTGTTGGATGTATGTGTGCGTTTGATATGGGTGGTCCAGTGAATAAGGCAGCTTATGTGACAGGAACAGCACTTTTAGCCCAAGGAAATACAAGCTTTATGGCAGGTGTTTCTGCCGCTTGTATTGCACCACCATTGATTACAGGGTTCGCGGTCCTATTTTTCCGCAAATATTTTGACACAAGTGAACAAAATGCCGGATTGGTCAATTTTATTTTAGGCTCGACACATATCACAGAAGGAGCCATTCCATTTGCAGCAAAAGATCCGTTGCGGGTATTGCCAACGATGATGTTAGGGTCATCGATTGCTGCAGTTCTAACGTATATGTTTAAAGTTCAAGTGCCAGCGCCGCATGGTGGCTTCTTAGTATTACCTGTTGTGACACATGGTTTGCTATGGGTATTGGCTATTTTATCTGGATCGATCGTGGGTGGATTTTTGCTAGGAATCATTCAAAAACGTCGAATCGAGAAGTTAGAAGCAACAGTTTAAGTGATAGAAAGAGGTTGAAAACAAATGGATTTATTAAACGCACAACACGTTTTTATTGAAACATCGATTGGAACAAAGGAAACGGCCCTTCAATTTTTAGCTCAAACTGCTCAAAATTTACAGATTACGACCAATAGCGCAGATGTTTTAGCAAGTTTTAATGATCGTGAAATGCAAGGCAGTACAGATGATGGATGGTTTTGCTATCCCACATGCAAAGAGTTCGGCCATCAAAGAAGCAAGTATCCTCATTGTAAAAATGAAAAATCCAATTGAATGGGACAGTTTAGATGGCAAACCAACCGAAGTGATCATCGCTTTATTGATTCCTGAACAAGAAGCTGGAACGACCCATCTAAAATTATTATCCAAAGTTGCACGGCTATTAATGAAAGATGATTTTAAAACACAGTTGAAAGAATTAGAATCAGCAGCAGAAATCGCTGAATACGTGAATCAACAATTAATTGAGGAGTGAGCACTAACGATGAAAAAAATGACAGAATCTAAATTAACAGCAATGAATAAAATGTGTAATAAAGACGGGATCATTGCCGCACTTGCGATCGATCAACGAGGATCATTGAAAAAAATGATTGAAAAATCTTGTGGACACGAAGTAGATGAAGAAATGATCATCACGTTTAAAGAAATCGTTTCTCGTGAATTAACACCCTATGCTTCAGCGATCCTTTTAGATCCAGAGTACGGATTACCAGCAGCAAAAGTCAGAGATCAACAGGCAGGATTATTAGTAGCATACGAAAAAACTGGATATGATGCTAGTGAACCGGGGCGCTTGCCTGATCTTTTAAGTGATTGGTCTGTTAAACGTTTAAAAGAAGCCGGTGCTGATGCAGTAAAATTTTTGTTGTATTATGATGTGGACGAAAGTAAGGTAATCAATGAACAAAAACACGTTTTTATGGAACGAATCGGTTCAGAATGTGTTGCTGAAGGGTTGCCATTTTTCCTAGAATTAGTGTCTTATGATGCACAGATCACGGATGGAGCAAGTAAAGAATATGCCAAAATCAAGCCGCACAAAGTCATTGAAATGATGAAAGAATTCAGTAAACCGCGATACAATGTTGATGTGTTGAAAGTGGAAGTTCCTGTAAATATGTCCTTTGTAGAAGGATTTGGTGAAGAAGCTTGTTATTCAAAGGAAATGGCGAAACAATTATTTAAAGAACAAAGTGAAGCAACTGAGCTGCCATTTATTTTTCTAAGTGCTGGTGTTAGTAGTCAGTTATTCCAAGAAACATTGTACTTTGCAAAAGAAGCAGGTTCGACATTTAACGGTGTTTTATGTGGTCGAGCAACTTGGAAAGAAGGGGTAGCACCTTTTGCTAAAGAAGGAAAACCAGCTGCCGAGCAATGGATGAGAACTGTTGGCAAAGAAAATATTGAATCCTTGAATCGTGTTTTAAAAGAAACAGCGACACCATGGATGAATAGATAAAACAAATCTTCATAAAAGACAATCTGCTACTATTAGGGATTGTTTTTTTTGTACATAATCAGTTGTAAATAATCAAAATTTTGATAAAGTAAAGAGTAAGAGAAACAATCGGAGGCTGAACATGAGTGTATATTTAGAACGACCAGAATTTGAAGAAAATATTCTTTTTCGAGCATTTATCAATGATGGCATGACGATCGTATATCCTCATTGGCATAAAGAAATCGAAATTATTTACTCGATACGAGGAACAGTCAATATCGGTGTAGGCGATGAAATCGTCCATGTAGCTGAAGGTGAAATCTATTTTTTTGCAAGTGGTGAACCCCATTATTTTTTAGCATCGCCGGATAGTGAGCGAATTGTTTATCAGTTTGATTTGAGTTTATTTAATGAGAAACTGCTAAAATCAGCAGAGGATTGTTCCTTGATCGAATTATTTGAAACGGGCGAAAAGCATAGTTCAAAATGGTCGAAATCCTTGTATTTAGATATAAAGCAATTGCTGCAGCAACTTTTTGAAGAGGCTGAACAAAACAAGCAAGGAAAAAGCTATGCGCAATTTGGCTTATTGTTTCAACTAATTACAACCTTTTACAGACGATTGCCACAAACAAAAATCCAGGTTAAAAAAGGGGCGAAAGCTTCAACAATCAAATACAAAGAAAATTTGGATCGCTTAGATCGCATCTTTACCTATGTCGAAAATCATTATGAAGAGTCGATTACATTGGAAGACATTGCAAAGTATAGCGGCTTTAGTTCGTACTATTTTACTCGTTTTTTTAAGGCAAACACAGGGACAACGTTCATGAGCTTTTTAACAGAATATCGCATCAATCAAGCAAAGTTTATTTTGGCTAATGAAAAAGTCCCTATGATCGAAGTAGCTGAAAAGTCAGGTTTTGCTAGTGTGAAGACGTTTCATCATGTGTTTAAGGAACAAGTAGGTGTCTCACCCTTGAAGTATCAAAAAACATTTGTTGAATTTGTCTAAAAAGAAACAGCCTGCGCACGATAACATGTCGGCGGGCTGTTTCTTTTTATAGTCATTGATCTTGTTGAAGAGTCAACAAGATTGAGAAGTTCTTTTTATTTGATTGAAGAAACAAATTCAACTCATTATATTGGTTGATAATTTTCATCACGTTATAAAGACCATGCTCTTTATAGTATTTTTTTGTTGTGATTGAGTCAAATGTCTGGATTGTGCTACTTTGATCAGCTTTGTTTTGAAACACAAAATGAAGCTGATGGGCCTTCTTTGTGATGGACACATACAAAGTAGTATCGGCTCTTCTTTTTGTTTCCTTTACGGCATATTCAGACAAAGCTGATAGACAGCGTAGAAGATCAATCAAGCGGATCGAGATATCATATTCTTGAATTTTGTTTGGGATATCAAAGTGAAGTTGAAGTTGTTCCTGTTTACATGTTTCGACCAAATACATTAAAAGACCTTGCAGGGGTGGGATAGATAAATTATCTAGTCCCATATAAGGATCTGAATTCAAGACATCTTTTGAATAATCACTAATTGAGTCAATATATTGGAGTGCTTCTTGGGATTTTCCTTGTTCAACATAATCTGTCAAGCTCAATAAAATATTGCGATAGTCATGCCGAAATTCATCTGAAACGACAATTTTTTCTAGTTCTTGATTATATTGTTTAAATAAAGCCTCTTTTTTTTGCTGTTGTTGATAATATTTACTATATAAATAAGCAGTAGAGTAAACAATCAAACATAATGTTAGTAACAAAAATGTTAGATAAAAGAATGACTTCACAAAAAAATATGTAATAGCCAGTTGTCTAATTACAATAAAAAGAATCAGAAAAAAAAGAGCAATAGCTGATTGAAGCTTATACCTTTTACGAATATGTAAAATAGAATCAGAAATCAAATAGGTATCATCAATTTTTTTAGTAGCTAAGCTCAATAAAAGAATAGCAGCTTGTTGCCCAAATAGTGAAAAGGATACAAGTGACTGATACTTCACTGCATTAATAATATGTAATTGAAATAAGAAATTCAATAGATCATAGGTAAATAGCCAAGAAAGAATGACTAATGAGTTGAACAAAAACAGAGTCACTACCATTAAAATCCAGCTATCAACATGGTACACAATAAAAATGGCTAAAGCTGTATAAAAAATAAATAATAGCAAATAAAGATAAGGTACTACATTAAAAAAACTGCTAATAATAATTAAACTCAAGATAATGGATAAAATAATGGATTGCTTTTTGCTGATATACTTTTGATAAAGCAAAACCCAGATAATTTGAAGATAACTTATAGCAAATAATTTCGCTGCTAAGGCAGGTTCCATAGCTTTTGCGCTCCTTTAAGTAGACAAAACATAGGTTTATTTTATCATATCAAAAATGTCTTGAAAGTTCCAATTTATAACTCATTAGATAGAATAAAAAAATGTAGAGAGCAATGATGGACACCACTATTCTACATCTATCTACAGATTACTGTTTTGTTAGTTTATGAACGGAATAACTAGCAATAAAACGATTGTCTTTTTTTGCTACTTGATAGCTTGCCTTTTTATATTTATTGATTATTTTTGCAAGAATATATAGCCCTTTCCCTTGATGATTTTTCTTTGTTGAAAAATTATTTTGTAAAATAGATTGGAAAGGAACATTTTTGTCTTCTGTATATGTATTTTTTACGGTTACTTTTATAAATTGAGAGTCACCAGTAATCATGATTTCAATCAATTGATTATCTGTTTCTTGAACTGCCTCATACGCATTATCCAATAAAATAGAAAAACAACGAATAAAATCAACGATGTTCATATCGATATTTGTCAGTGGATCAGTCACGATAATTTTTATTGGAATATCGCTTTCCAAGCATCGTTTAAGAAAATTTGTTAAGAGACCTTGAATCGGAGGATTATGAATCAGAGCAATTGTTTTGTATAAATTAGGTGTTAGAAATGAGTTTGAGTAATCAACGATTGTATGGAGTAAACTCAGCGCTTTTTTTGTATCATCTGTTTCTAGATAGGAAGTAAGGCTTAATAAAAGTTGTTTGTAATCATGCCGAAATTCATTGGAGCGCTCGATCCTTTCTTTTTCCTGTTCATATTTTTCATTGAGTATCGTAATATACTGTTGCTCATTTTGTTCCTTAACAACAAGCAGAATATTCCAGCAAAGAAAGGCAGTAAAGCAAATGATAATAAAAGAACTATAAAAAAAAGGAGCAGAATAGCCCTCTAAAACACTAAATTGTTGTAATCCAAATGTAAAGAATAAAGAAAATAAGAGTAAAATAGATAAAAACCGATATTTCTTAGGTAAAAGGTGCAGAGTCTTTGTAATATTGAAACGTTTATTCAAATAATTTATATAAACCAACAATAAACAGAAAATAAATTGTTGCAGAAAAATAAATAAATTTAGATACTTTTCATAAGTTTCAGCTGATATTAAGTGATAAATCAATAAAATATCCCAAAGATCTAATGTTAAAAGCCATGAAAGTAAGATGATTGCATTTTCAAAGCTCAGGAATAAAGCGGGAATCAACCAATTTTGTATTCTTCTTGCAGGAAATAAAAACTGCAAAATAAATAATGGAATTAATAATAAAATAACTAAATGATCATCTGTAAGAAAACCAACTAGAAATTGAACAACTAAAATAATGGTCATTAGTATTGTCTCGCGAAGGGACAATACTTTTTATAGGAGAACAACCATAGAAACTGCAAAAAATTTAAAGCAAGTAGTGAAATAAAAAAAGGTCTATCGAGCATATTGATACTCCTTTAACCCTTTTTTCACTTTATCAATGATTCTAGTTCCCACAAAAAGTTCATGCTCTCCTATAAATCTAATTGTACCGTTCTTTCGATTAATCGATGAGATGTTTTCAAGATTGACTATGTAAGATTGAAGAGATGAAAATAAGTAAGGTTGTTTTAAATTAGTTTTCATTTTGCCGATTTTTCCTTCTATGATCAATTCTTCTTCGACAGTTTTGACTAAAACCCGACTTTTTAACCCCTTTAATGATTCAATATATAAGATATCTTTACAATTGATATAAATTGATTCGTGACCATTCATAAAAGTGGTGATATCTTGATCTTGCCTCCAAGCAGACTTAGTCAAACTTTCAACTTTCATAAGAACATTTTCAATTGTAGTCTTTAACTCAGTTGAATCGATAGGATTTTTAACGAGATAGCCAAGAGGAAAAATTTCGCTATTAATGATAGAAATGGCTTTATCTTCGAAATTTGTCAAGAAAATAATCGTACATGTATCATTGCGTTCTCTAATCTTTTTGGCCACATCAATACCTGAATATTGTGTTTTTAAATCGATATCTAAAAAGAAAACATCATTATCAGAAATGGTTAGTGTTTGAATATCTTCCATAAAAAGCAAATGATTATCTAAAGGGGATATTACATAAGTAAACGATTCTGAGTGATAGTTTTGAAGATAGGAGATAATCTTTTTTCTATATAGATTATTATCCTCAACTACATAAATTGTGGCATTCTTAATCATCTTTATCCTCCATTCAAAAAAATAAAAAAAACAATTATAAATCTATTCTAGGGTAATCTAATAAAAAAATAAAGATTTTGATAAATTAAAAATAGAAATAGAGGTGGTTGTAATTAGGGAACGTTTACATGTCATTTTTTCTATGGAATAAAAATAAAATTAATAAATGGTAAAGTTAAATGTAATTTGAAAGCGCTTGCTTGTTGTTTTCTTGAGTGAGGAATAACTGTAAGATAAATGCAGTGATAAGTTGTAAAAATCATCACTATTAAAAATATTTCCTTAATAATAATGATAAAAATTTAAAAAAATTAACACTTAAATTAGAGAGGTAGTTAAAATGATCGATCGGCGAATGAAAATTGTAAAGTACCACAAATTAATTATACTAGCTTTTGCGACTATTTGCATTTCTCCTGTTCAAGCAATAGCAAAAGAGGACAAAGAGCAACCATTGGAATTCAGCGTTCAGGCGATTCGGCCGGATACTCAAATTGAAACGAATAAAACATATTTTGTTATCGAGACAAAGCCGAACGAGTCACAGGTGTTACATGTGAAAGTAAAAGCTGCAGTAGAAGAGCCAATCAAAGTTCAAGTATCCTTATTGAATGGAACAACAGGAATCGGTGGAAATATTGAATATGATCCTTTAATAAAAGACGTAGATGAAACCTTAAAAAATCCGATTACAGAAATCGCTAAAGTGTCACAAACAGAAATTACATTAGAAAACTTTGAAGAAAAAACAGTTGATATTGTTGTAACACCGCCAAATGATTCATATGAAGGGATCAAGTTAGGCGCGATCGTGTTTAATCTAGCTGAAGAAGAAGATAGCACTAAGAAAAAATCAATGGTTGAAAATGCCTTTCAATATCGAATTGGTCTAATTACTAGTGAGACAAATGAAGATTACGATAATGCAAAAAATTTAGATTTAATTTCTACAAAGGCAGATTTGACATTAGGACGCAAGCAAATTTCAGCAGTTATACATAACTCGGATCCTAAAATAGCAGACAACTTAAATATTGAAGCGACAGTCAAAAAGAAAGGTTCTTCGAATGTCTTAAAAAGACAAGCTGTTACCAATGCAAGAATGGCGCCTAACAGTACTTATGATTTTTTAATAGATTGGGGTGCAGAAGATATTAAGGCTGGTGATTACGTTGTTGATATGAAAGCCAAGAATGAACAGGACGAGTGGAAATGGCAAAGTGAGTTTACTATTTCCGAAGGATATGCAAAAAAACTGAATGAAGAGACGGTCTTTAAACTAGAATCACCAAAATGGTTACCATTTGTTGTTGTAGCGACAATCCTTATCATTGTTGGAGTAACCACTGCCCTTATTATTAGAAATGCACGTTGGAAACAAATTCTTAAAGAACGAATGAAAAGAAGAAGAGCAAAAAAAGCAAGAAAAAGGAAGGAAAAAGGGGATATTGCTAAGCGTAAAAAAATAAGAAAAGGGAATGATTGTTGTGTATAAGGAGACTAGTAAATATATAAAAATATTTTTTACTGGGTTAGTTCTTTTTGTCAGTATGATTCATTTCTCATCAGTAAACGTATTGGCTGAGGAGCTGGACAAAAGTGAAGTGGGCATACAATTTGAAAAAACAATAGACAGTAGTGATGAGCCTACACCAAAAGATAATACACCAAAACCCAAAGATGGCAATGAGGCAAAGATTAAGAAACTCAATTTACCTAATACAGGTGAACTCATCAAAAACCTGTCACTTCTGGTAGGCATGATGATTCTAATTGCAACTGTCTTCGTATTTATTTTAGATAAAAAATCGGATCTCGATCAAAAGTGATCAATAGAAAAAGGTAGGATTTATTTGTATAAAGGAGAGTCATTATTATGAATGTATATATATGGTTATATATACTAGGCGCGTGTGGGATAGTTTCGCTAGGCTTGTTTTTGTACTCTCTTAATAGAGATAACATATTAGTGAAAAAGCTAAAATTGAAAAAAAAGAAAATATTAGTGAACTGGTTATTACTAGTTATCTCAATAGTATGTTTTAGTATGATGATTTATCTATTTATTTATATACAGAATCAACTTAATTTGTTTGAGTTGAATTAGATATTAATCATATTTTTTAATTTTGTTCAACAGTTTACTACGATAATTTCCTCAAAGGTAAAAATAAAAAGAATTGTTAGGAGAAAATTATGAATAAAAAAGTTTTAGGTACATTAGTTTTAGGTTTATCATGTGCAGCTATTTTAGCGCCAATGGCATCAGAAGCATCTGAAAAAGAAGCGTCTACGGATGTAGGTATCAAATTCGAAACAGATGATGATACTACACTTGTACCTGGACCATTTGGTGATGCTTTAAGTCTTAACGCAAAACCAACACAATTCTCATTTGGTACTGCAAAAGCTGCCAATAACAGTAGTGCAACATATGAGCAACAAAAAGGTGCGACAAAACAATATTTATCTGTTTTTGAAGACAGAGATACAGTGACAACTGACTGGAATGTTGAAGCTAAAATGAGCGCATTGAAAAATACAGACACAACAAATACTGAAAATAAAGAATTACAAGCAACATTGAGATTTGATTCTAGTGCAGTTTCATCTTTCAATGAGCCTGCTAGAGATGCAGACGGAAACTTACCAATGTACATCCCTGTACCAGGTGAAAGTGAATTAACTGCTTTAACTGGCGTAGATGCTAAAGTTACAGGTAACAAAGACGTACAACTTATTGCTGGTGGCGGCTCTGTTAAAGTTTTAGAAGGGAAACAAGATGCTGGAAAAGGCGGATTTGCTTCTGAAATTAACAACGTTAGATTAGCTGTTGCAGCTCAAGGTAAATTAAGTGGACAAGAATTTACAGGTAATGTGACTTGGACATTGAACGACACGATTTAAACTGAAATTATCGTAGGTAACTATTAAGTAAAAAAAGTAACTTTGAGGAAGTTATCGTAGTAAACTGCTGAACAAAATATAAAAAGAATAGAGGAATTGAAAATGAAAAAGCAAAAAATAAGTGTTTTAGTTCTAAGTATAGCGTTAGGTTCTGTAATGTTGCCAAATGTAGGGTATGCTATTGATCCAACATCAACTGTGGATGTCACAGTTTCTGCTGGGGCTGGAGAAGGACCGACAGAGGAAAATATTTCAGATAAGGAACCCAATGAGGGACCCTTTGTAATTAAAGCAGTTTCTGATTTTAAATACCCTAGTATCCCTATTGGTAAAACGAGATCAGCAACTTTAGCAACCGGTTATGATTCAGGAATAGAAGTGGTTGATGTAACTGGTGATGGAACAGGTTGGAATGTAAAAGTTGCAATGACAGAGCCATTAGCAATGACGACAGGTCAAAAGGAAGAGCTGAAAGGTTGGGTTTTACAAATTCCAACGAAAGAGGTTGTTTCCGGCCGTCAAGTTGTTACTGATCAAGCGCTAGGAGTTCCTGTGACATTAACAAAGGATGCATCTAAGACTGTGTTTAAAGCCGATGTCGGAAAAGGTATGGGGCGCTATACTAACATTTTTGAGCGAAATGGTGCACAAAATAGTAATCCTGAACGTACAACTGGGGTTCAATTATCTATACCAAATACTGCTCGAGCAGCAAGTTATACTGGTAAATTAACTTGGACGTTGACAAATACACCAGAAGCATAATTGTTCGGTGAGTGAGTAAAAAGGAGGGTCGATAATGAGTATATTAAAAAGGGGTGGAGTAGCTTTGGCCGGTTTGCTTTTGATTACTTTTTGTTGGGGCGAAGAATCTTTAGCGAATACGATACTGACCAATGCACTAGGATCAGATATTAATACAACGATTATCGAAGGTAGTGAAGAAACGATTCCTCCCAAATTCGGTAAAGATCCAGAAGATCCTGAAAATGATGGAGAAGGGAATAGCGGTTTGTTAAAAATTGATAGAGTCCCTAATTTTACATTTAATAGTATCGTTCCAAGTGGATTATATCAGTTGGAATATGCCGCAAACTCTAATCCCTATATTCAGGTATCTGATTTAAGAGGTAACTTAAGCGGCTGGACTTTATCTGCTAAAATATCTAATTTTGTTTCACAATCAACGCCTGAAGATCCTAAAAGTTATGTATTGACTGGAGCTGAATTTACATTAGAAAACGGCGTAGTAGAGGGATACAAATCAGAGTACGCTACCCCGCCTAAAAGCTATGGTGTAACACTCAATAGTAATTTCAAAAAAATATTTAGTGCAGAAAAAGATTCTGGGCAAGGAATTTGGGCTTCAAGATGGCAACGAAAAAAGGGAGTAAATGAAAATATAAAAATAGCGATATTACCAAGAACTGCAAGACCAGATACAGAATATAAAGCAAATATAACCTGGTTGTTAAATGATGTTCCATCTGAGTAAAATTTAGTAAATGGAGAATGTTAAATGAAGTATATTAATTTAGTGAAATATAGCTTGATCGTTTTAGTGATTGGTTTGATTTTTTTAATACCTGTAGATAGTCATGCTGCAGGTATGGCTTACTCGGTGAAAGCGACGATTCCAGAAAATCAAATAGATAAGGAAAAAACCTATTTTGATTTATTAGTTAAACCAGGAGCAACTCAAGAGTTAGAATTAGAAATCAAAAATACCAGCAAAGAAACACTGAAGTTATATGTTGAACCTAAAGTTGCGACAACCAATCAAAATGGAGAATTAGAGTACAGTGTTCAACCTAAGAAATATGATTCGACTTTAACCTATCCTATTACTAAATTGCTCTCAGAAAAGCAATCTGTAACGATTGATCCACTAGCTACTAAGAAAGTGAACTTTACATTAAAAGTCCCTCAAAAAGCATTTTCTGGAAAAATAGTTGGTGGCTTCAATATTTATGATCAGTCTAATGAAAAAGCGGCAAAAGAAAAATCGACAGATGAAGAAGTTCAGATTAAAAATTTGTTTTCATTTGTATTAGGAATTCAGATAAGAGAAAGTACTACTGAGGTTAAACCTAAGTTGAAACTAAATGATGTGAAGGCCTCGTTATTTAATTATAGAACAGCGATTACGGCTAATATACAGAATACCGAACCGACATTTCTCTCTAATTTAAACGTTAAGGGAAATATTCGTAAGATTGGTTCCAAAGACGGTTTATTTAAATTTGAGCAATCCGATATCGCTATGGCACCAAATTCAAATTTTGATTTACCGATTTCTCTAGAGAATCAAGAAATTGAGTCAGGAAACTATGAAATAACGCTTGCTGCAACTTCAAAGCAAGGCAAATGGAATTTTACGAAACGTTTTAATATAACAAATGAAGAAGCAAAACAATTTAATGCTGAAGCAGTTGAACTTGTGGAGCAGTCAAATAATAAGATGCTGATTATCATGATTGCAATAGGTGCTGCAGTGTTTCTGATGTTGGTTATTATCATTATTCTTTTGTGGCGCAAAAACAATAGAGGAGGGATGCAATCATGAGGAAAAAGGAAAATTATTTTCTTGTGTTCTTAATACTAAGTATACTTTTTATGTTTAATCTGAAAGCCGAAGCAGCTACTGATAGTGATTATTTGTTGAAAATTGATAAAAATGGAACGATAATTTCTGGTAAACCTCTTCCGATAGATCGACCATATGTTATTCTTGAACAACGTGGATCAAATGAGCAATTTGCTAAGTCTATCGAGATTCATAAACCCGGTGGAAGTATTGACTTCATTAGGAAAGATAGACCCACTGATACTTATTATAGGTATCCTCTTTCCTATGGTGATAGGATCATCTTGAGGGGATTAGGCACTTTAGAAAATCGAGAGGTTGGTCTGGAAATAACATCTGAAGCCCGTGAAGTTCCTAGTGACAGAAATCTTTATGCACTTTTTTTGAGGAAAGCACTCAAATTTTTATTGGAAATTGCCGAAGATTGACTCAATGACTGGCGGGCCTCTTAACAATAAAAACATTTTAAAATTTAGACCTGTTTATACAGATAAAGCGACTATTGAAGGTATAACTACTCCGGCATATTTTGACTTTCCAATTAATTATACGAATCGTCATGTATCAGCTGTAGGTTCAATAAATACGAAAGATATAACTAGATTAACCTTTGATACTTCGAATTATGAAAATACGAATTTTTCATATAGAGCTACTGATGAGCTACTAGTTTCTTCAAGGGGTGTTAGTCTTAATGGACATGTAATTGTAGGGAATGAACAAGCCATTTCTATACGTCAAGTGGAATCGGGGTATCAGCCGGGAGAAACAACTGTGGGACAGAGCTCAGCTCTAAGTATTTTTCAGAGAACGTCTAAAATACCTTTTACTCCTGAGTATAATACTCCATTGATTTACGGATTTGATTCGCCTAATTCACCACCAGAATTTTCAGCAAATTTTGAAGTGATTCAATCACTTCCATTAACATTTGATACTTATTATCCTGATCAGTTAGATATATTTTTAGACGATACTGGGAATAGTATCAAAGATTTGAAAGAAAGTTCATTCTCTATTTTAGACCAAGAGGGAAAGGATGTAACAAAACAGTTAGATGTTACTTTGACTAGTGTGAATGAATCACCAAACAGTGGAACTAAAAAATTCAAACTTTCTTTAACCAAAAATGACTTGATATTTCTTAAAGGAAACTATATCACGATTAAACTAAAATTAAAGTCATTTAATCTGGAAAATTTGAAAAATCATTATAATGCGACCACAAAAAAATATGAAATACCTATGTCAACTTATAATGAGCGAGTCGTGGGGACAGTGAGAAAAAAATCAGGTTCAAATAGCGCTATAGCAATGATCACACCGTTCTTAACAGGAGAACCTGTTCCAACTGAAGTCGAGCAAGATACAGACAGTACATCATTGGATCCAATAAATTTAGTGAAAAATGTCTATAGTTCTACTCCAGATGATGTGGTTCTGTTTAAAGTAGAAAAAAAAGTGTTTAGAACATTAGGAAGTGATACGCTTAAGGTCACATTGAGTAGTAAAAATAATCCCAGTATGACATTCGTTGTTACTGTACCGATCACTGTTGTAAATAATCCTATAATGCCAGAATACTTTGACAATGAGAAATGGCTGATCAATGAAATAAACAATCAACTAAAACCAAAGCAAATTGGTAAAGATGTTTATATGAAAGATTTGCAAAAAATTACTGCAATTTCTTTAGCACCTGCTTGGCTAGGATATACTGGACAACACATTCCACCTCGGATCGATGCACTACAAAACTTAACTGAATTAAGTTTGAGATCAACAAAATTGGAAGGACAGTTGCCTCCTGAACTTGGAAATTTGACAAAATTAACGAAACTTCAAATTAACGGTAATACATTTACTGGATCGATCCCAGATACTATAACCAATTTAAAAGAACTTACATTGTTAGATTTAGAGAAAAATGTCGGATTAACAGGGACACTTCCAGTTGGGCTAAATGACTTGCCTAAACTTGTTCAATTACAGATCGGTGGAAATATGCTTGTTGGGAGCCTACCAGAATTTAAACAAACGTTTACTAATTTTGATATACGTGATTCACAATTGACGGTTAACACTGATGGAATTCCAGCTTTTATGGCGAATTCAACGGATGCACAACGGAGAAATTCATTTGTTACATCAAGCGCTTCTTTAAAGCTTTCAGGAATTTCTAATTTCGTTGCTACAAGCAATGGAATGAAAATTAAACCTTTTGATTCTAAGAATAGTGGATATTTTGATTTACACATTAAAAACTCAACGAATGCGCGAGTAGACCTTTATGCAGGTCACACGTTTAAAATTGTGAATCAAAATACTGGTTTGGTACTCTATGATGGCCCCGCAAATCCAGCAGTAGAAATTACTACAAACATTGGTGATAACTTTAAAGTGATTCTAGATGATGCTGTGAATAATCCAAATAATGTATTTACTATTGAAGGAATGGTTCGAGAATATAAACTAGAAAAATTCCCCAAAGCATTTACACTAAATATGAAATTAGATGATTTTACAGACCAAGCGTTAAGTATCTCTGGAGCTGATGATTTGAGTATTTTTGATAATCGGATCGATGGAAAATGGCAGTTGAAAGTCAAACCAAGTGAGCTTAAGAGCCGAACAAAAACTCTATTAGGAAACTATTCTTACAAAACTAAAACAGGTTCGACAATTGACATACCGATTATAGATAGTTTTAAAACAATAGCTAGTGGCAATAGTGATCCCGTTGCAGGAACCATTAATATCTCCAACGATTGGGATGCTCAAAATGGACTCTTCTATAAACAAACAAATAAACATAATTATAAAGATGTCTATGCTGGTACACTTGAATGGCAAATTGTAGACGGACCAAGTGAGTAATCGTTTCGCGAAAAGAAAAATGTACTAGAAGCTTTATTTTTAATAACATTTTTTTGATAAATTTAAAGTGTGGAGTGAAGGAGTGTTTTACTTTAAATCCACACTTTAAATCAAAATAAGTGATAAAAAAGTTGGATTTTTGTACAAAGGGCTGTAAACAATGCATAAGTCCTTTATGTGGTACCCCTTTTTTTCTTCTAAGATAAATATTGATGAAATAGTTTAAAGAGCAAGCCAATTACCCCAACTAAAATGGGAGGTTTTGGCTTGCTTATACTAGATGCTCTCAAACAAGCATATGTGTATTTATTTTTACGGATCTACGTACCTAAATACAAAAGATCACAGTAAATGTTATTAGTTGTCAGACTGTTCAGCTGTGAATAACAATAACGTGGTGCTTTAAAAGAGAGAGGCTTATTAAACATATTGCCAATACAGTGAATAACGATGATAAAACAGTTTTCAAGGAATTATCATTTGGATTAAAAAAAACAATGTATTTTTCTATGTTTCAATCATACAGAGAAAACAAGGCTTATACCGTCTGCATAAAGATGGTGATCTCAAGAATCTGTTAGTTACATAAGTTACGGAAAATATGTCTATTAAGGTTTACATCGATAGATTAAAAAATGTAATCAAAGTGCGTATTTATATTGCTTTTCAGACTAAATAAATGTGTAAAAAATTAAATTAAACGGAAATATGGAGGTTAACAATGTTTGAACTTGGATATTTGATAGTAAAAGAGTCAGGAGAAAGTAGACATTTGAACTTTTTATCTGAAAAGGGGTGGCATTTGTCAGACATTAATATAAATGAACAAATCAAGGATCATAAAAAAATAGACGCAATCATTATTTTTGAGGAAACAATGCCGATAACTTGTTATTGGTTGATGGAACTAAAAAAATACACGGATGCTCCAATTTTTTTACTGTCAAAGGAAAATGAGTCTCATTCTAATATCGTTTATTTGCAATTAGGTATTAAAGCTTGTTTCCCAATAGCGATGGATCCAGAAGAACTTTACTTTACGTTAACAAATTTACTGAGTTATGAGTTTGATCAGAACAACTCTTTGCTAGCAAATCCAGATGAAGTCGCTCAAGAAGAAACGTTAGAATTGATTCCAAGAAATTTAAGTGTGTCAATTCCTGGTAAGGATGAGATTTCTTTGACAAAAAGAGAGTATCAAGTACTTGAGCTACTATATGATAGCCCTGGTAAAACAATTTCATACGAAGAATTTTCCGAGAAATTGTTTATTTCTAGACAAGATGGTAACAAGAAAAATTATCGAGTGGCTAATCTTATTTTTAATTTACGTAATAAAATTGAAACGAGCACAACAAATCCAACTTTTATAAAAACGGTACGTTCTAAAGGGTATATGTTAAATTTGAAATGATAAGAGTGGACAATTCTCAGCTAATAATCCCTTTTTGAAAAAATTAATACTTGCGTTTTCGAATGATAGGTGTTATTCTTACAAAAGATTAAAGCGTAATGATTACTATTTGCAACTTGCAAATAATCTAAGAAAGAACAGGAGATGAAAAAAGATATGGCTAAAAAATCAAAAATTGCCAAAGCAAAACAGCAACAAGCATTGATTGAAAAATACGCTGAACAACGCATTGAGTTAAAAGCAAATAAAGACTATGAAGCTTTAGCAAAATTACCAAAAGATTCCAACCCAAATCGCTTAAAAAACCGCGATTTGATCGATGGACGACCAAGAGCTTATATGCGTAAATTCGGCATGTCACGGATCAATTTTAGAACACTAGCCCATCAAGGACAAATTCCTGGTGTACACAAAGCAAGCTGGTAATCAGTAAGAATAAGTAACCGACAAACAGATGCAAAGAGGTGATTGGATGGAAAAACAAGATCTTTCAAGTGCGCGTAGACGATTGAAGTGCACGAATCGAAAAACTAGAAAACGAGCATTGAAAATCATTCAGCAATATAAACGGGAACAGAGACATCGGGTGATGGCTTCTGGTAATGTTGGATGAGTGTTTCACGAATCGAATAAAAAAATGAAGTTCTTCCTTTTTATTATAGAAGGGAAGAGCTTTTTTGTTTTTGTTGAAGTTATTAGGCTTGTAACGTTTTTTTAATTTAGGCTGCTCCGTTTCTATTTCTATGGTGTGACTAATTTTTAGTGATCGAAACTTCTTTCCTTTGCTTGTTAAGAACTGTTTAAGATCAGTTTGGAGTAAGGGGTTTGGTGATTCGTGAGTAAGGAGACTTTTATCCCTTTGGGTGTTAAGGACTGTTTAAGATCAGTTTGGAATAAGGCGTTTGGTGATTCACAAGTGATGAAACTTCGCTCCCGATGCTTGTTAAGAACTGTGTAACGTCATTTTGGAATAAGGCGTTTGGTGATTCACAAGTAATGAAACTTCGCTCTCTTTGGTCGCCAAGTACTGTTCATCATCTACTCTGGCGAAGCCAGTCGTAGTGATTCACAGCAATATCCAGGAATTTTTCAACCGAAATCTAGGAAGAAAGCTCTTTCAAAATTTTGTATAGTAATAGTGTAGAGGTGGAACCGTTTTATTTTTCCACAAAATAATATGAGTAGATTACTGGAGGTTTTTTGATGACGTTGAAAGTAGGAATTATTGGTTGCGGCGGGATTGCGAATGGAAAACATTTACCAGCACTTGCACAAGTAAAAGAAGTGGAAATGGTTGCTTTTTGTGACTTGATCAGTGAACGAGCAGAAGAAGCAAAAATGCATTATGGAACGTTGACGGCAAAAACATTTACAAATTATCAAGAGATGCTTGATGAAATGGAGCTGGATGTCGTTCATGTTTGTACACCAAATAGCTCGCATGCAGAACTATCGATTGCAGCAATGGAGGCAGATTGTCATGTGATGTGTGAAAAACCAATGGCAAAAACATCTGCTGAAGCACGTAGTATGATCGAAGCAGCAAATAAAACGGGAAAAAAATTAACAATTGGCTATCAAAATCGTTTCCGAAAAGATTCGACTTATTTACATGAGATTTGTGAAGAAGGTGAGTTGGGTGAAGTTTACTTTGCCAAAGCCCATGCTATTCGTCGTCGTGCAGTCCCAACTTGGGGTGTTTTTCTCGATGAAGAAGCACAAGGTGGCGGACCATTGATCGATATCGGAACGCATGCCTTGGATTTGACGTTATGGATGATGGACAATTACAAGCCAAAATATGTAGTAGGAAAAGCCTATCATAAATTAGCTGAGACTAATAATGCAGCCAATGCTTGGGGCTCTTGGGACCCCAAAAAGTTCACCGTCGAAGATTCAGCATTTGGTTTTATCATGATGGAAAACGGCGCAACGATTTTTTTAGAATCTAGCTGGGCATTGAATAGTTTAGATGTAAAAGAAGCAAAAACGACTCTTCACGGTACGAAAGGTGGCGCTGATATGAATGGTGGCTTAACCATTAATGGAGAAGATCACAGCACACTTTTTGAGAAAAAAATCGAATTAGAACCTGGTGGTGTTGATTTTTACGATGGTGCTGGTGACAAACCGGAAGTTTTAGAAGCACAATCTTGGATCGATGCGATCATCAACGATACAGAACCAGTTGTTAAACCAGAACAGGCTTTAGTTGTAACAGAAATTCTTGAAGCCATTTACAAAGCATCAGAGACAAATCAGCCTGTATTTTTCAATTAAATCAAGATTATCTAGCTTCATGAGCCAGCATCTCGGAAAAAAGATAAAACCTGAATGTGACAAAAAACGTCACAGTCATGTTTTCCTATTTTTCGTCAATGCTAAACGGCCCATTCAGCTTTTAAATTATCTAGCTTCACGGGCTAGTACTACGCTTTGCTTCGATCACATCAATTCCTAAGAGCTAAAGCTCTAAGGATTGAAGGTCTAGGAAAAAAGATAAATTATGAAGGAGGCAAAAAGCGCCTCAGTCATCATTTCCTATTTTTCAGTCGAGACTAAACGAGCCCGATACGCTTTTAAATTAGGGAGGAAAAAAAGATGATCCAAGTTACCGTGTGGAATGAATTCCGTCATGAGAAAACAGATGAAGCTGTAAAAAAAGTTTACCCAGATGGTATTCATCAACAGATAGCTAATTTTTTAGAAGAAGATGATTTTTCTGTTCGAACGGCTACCTTAGACGAACCAGAACATGGTTTAACACAAGAGGTTTTAGCGAATACCGATGTGTTGATTTGGTGGGGGCATGTCGCACATCAAGAAGTATCTGATGAAGTCGTTCAACGTGTCTATCAATGTGTGTTGGAAGGCATGGGATTAGTGGTTCTTCATTCAGGTCATATGTCGAAAATATTTATGAAACTAATGGGCACCTCTTGCGATTTAAAATGGCGAGAAGCTGAAGAGCATTGCCGGATATGGACAGTTGCGCCAAGTCATCCGATCGTCGAAGGAATCGGCGAATACATTGAACTAGAAAAAGAAGAAATGTACGGCGAACATTTCGATATTCCAACACCAGATGACTTGATTTTTATTAGCTGGTATCCTGGCGGAGAAGTTTTCCGCAGTGGTTGTACCTATCATCGTGGCAATGGAAAAATCTTTTATTTTCAACCTGGACATGAAACGTATCCTTCTTATTACAATAAAGAGATCCAAAAAGTCATTAAAAACGGTGTTCGTTGGTGTCAACCCACACAAAATGCTTATCCAAATTATGGGCATCACGAACCGTTAGAATCTATTACGAACAAGAAAGGAACTAAACAATGAAATTAGGTGTATTTACTCCATTATTCAATAATTTAAGCTTTGAAGAAATGATTGATACTGTCTCAAAAGCAGGATTAGAAGCAGTTGAAATCGGAACAGGGGGTTCTCCTGGAAATGCGCATTTAGATATTGATCAATTATTAGCAAGTTCTGATGCTAGAAAAGAGTATCTAGCAAAACTGGCTGACAAAGGTCTAACGATCAGTGCATTGAGCTGTCACAATAATCCGATTTCTCCATTAAAAGAAACCGCTCAAGAAGCAGACCAACTACTACAAAAAACAATCAAATTAGCTTCTTTAATGAATGTATCAGTAGTCAATGGTTTTTCTGGTGTCTCAGGAGGAAACCCAACAGATACACAAGTCAATTGGCCCGTGTTGCCTTGGCCGACAGAATATGATGATAACTACAATTACCAATGGGAAAAGAAATTGATCCCGTATTGGAAAAATATCAATACGATCGCAGAAGATGCAGGGGTGAAAATCGGGATCGAACTGCATGGCGGCTTCTTATGTCATACACCTTATACCATGTTGAAACTCCGTGAAGCAACCGGCAAGGCAATCGGCTGTAATTTAGATCCAAGTCATTTATGGTGGCAAGGCATTGATCCAGTTGCGGCAGTGAAAATTTTAGGTGAAGCAGGTGCAATCCACCATTTCCATGCTAAAGATACGTATTTAGATCAAGACAATATCAATATGCATGGACTGACGGATATGCAACCCTATGGAAATGTTAAAACCCGCGCATGGACGTTCCGTTCAGTTGGGTGTGGTCATGATTTGAAAGTCTGGTCAGATATTATTAGTGCACTTAGAATTTACGGATACGATTACGTTTTAAGTATTGAACATGAAGATCCGATCATGTCGACAGAAGAAGGCTTGAACAGAGCGATTACTAATTTGAAAAGTATTATGATCAAAGAACAACCTACGGAAATGTGGTGGGTGTAATCAAAAGCTGAACGAACTCGTTCAGCTCTTGAGCAAATTAGGAAATTTTTTCAAAGATGCTTTTTATCTTTGAAGAAATTTGTCTATTTGCCGAAAGAGCTAGTTCGTGAAGCTGGATGTCAAAGAGAAGAATACGACAGTTTCTGACCAACTCTTTCACCACCTTAAATCAATCATCCTCAATAATAGAAAGGACTCAAAAAATGACAGCAATCAATTTTGCCGTAATCGGCTATGGCGGCATGGGATCATACCATATCCACAACATTATGCCCAACGAAAACGAACGAATCCACGTCGTTGGAACTTACGACATTTCAGGTGAGCGTCAAAAAATTTCCAGTCAACACAATCATAAAATTTACCATTCGCTAGAAGAAGTGCTTACAGATGAAACCATCGAAGCAGTTCTGATTGCTACACCCAATGATTCTCATAAAGAACTAGCGATCCAAGCGTTGGAAGCTGGAAAACATGTTGTTTGTGAAAAACCAGTAACAATGAATGTCGAAGAATTAGATGAAGTGCTAAATGTTGCTAAAGAAACGGGTCAAACCTTTATGGTTCATCAAAATCGGCGCTGGGATCCAGATTTTCTACTCACGCGAGAATTATACAAAAATCAACAAATTGGAGAACTATTTCAACTTGAAAGCCGGGTTCAAGGTGCCAACGGAATTCCAGGTGATTGGCGCCATGAGTTAAAACATGGTGGCGGAATGCTTTTAGATTGGGGGGTTCATTTATTAGATCAACTATTATTTTTAGTCGATAGTCGGATCGAAAAAGTAAGCGCCGATTTAAGCTATGTTCTGGGCGATGAGGTGGATGATGGATTTATTGCGTATATTATTTTTGAAAATGGTATCCGAGCAATTATCGAAGTGGGTACGACTAATTATACAAAACTCCCACGCTGGTATCTAAAAGGGACTCAAGGGACAGCAGTGATTCAAGATTGGGATCTCTCTGGCGAGATAATTATTGAATCAGGAAAGAAAAACATCCAAGCACCACAACCGATCCAAGCAGGCGTTGGTTTGACTAAAACAATGGCACCACCATCAGAAGAAGCAACTGAAACTGTACCATTCCCAAAAGCTTTTGCAGAATACGATACCTTTTATAAAAATTTCTATAAAGTAGTTCGGGAACAAGCGGAGCCTGTGGTCAAAAATGAAGAAGTGCGTAAAGTAATGGTTCTGATCGAAGAAATCTTCAAAGCGGCAAAAAGATAAATCAAATAACCAAAATACGTTATCCTAAAAGTAAAGTTCCCTAAATAGGGTGCTTTACTTTTTTTTAGACTAAGCATAGAATATTAAGAAGTGGTTTAAGAAGAAGAAAAGGGAGAGTCTTGTGAAGAAAAAAATACAATTATTCAAAAAAAAGCCAATTAAGTATTCATTGATCATCATTGGAATGATTTTGTTGGTTTTTATCAGCAACTTATACTTACAATGGTGTCAAAATGAACTATCATTAGATTTAGTATCCAAATTTGCTTTTTCTTGGCATACAGAAAAATTTATTCTAGGTTGCCTAGTCTTACTGATATTTTTACTATTCTTATGTAGTGTAGCAGGCTCACTGATTCTTGGGAGTGTCCTCTATGCAATCACGATCGGTATTTTAGGTTTTGCCGATTATCAAAAAATGTTTTACCGAACGGAGCCTATTTATCCAGATGATTTAAAAATGATCACTGAATTTGGTTTATTAAGAGAAATGATCGGAACGATTCCTTTCGTTATTATTCTATTGATTGCAGCGGTTGGGTTGTTCTTTTTCGGAAGAGCTATCTACAAAAGCCGTTTATTACCAAAAAAATTACAGATCTTACGACTCTCAGGAATTGTTATCACAGTAGCACTATTGATGTATATCAGCGACTTTAACAACCCTAATAATCTAGTAAGAAAAGCTTATAACAAAACAGCGCTTTGGATTCCGTATAGCCAAAAAATGAATTATTACAATACTGGATTTATGGGTGGTTTTTTGTATAACCTAAAAGTTGAAGCGATGGACAAGCCAGAGAATTATTCAAAAAAGACCATCGAAAATATCACAACCAACTATACAAAAACAGCTAAAAAGACAACAAGCTCATTAGAAGAACAGCCAAATATTATCTTTGTAATGAGTGAAAGCTTTTCAAATCCGCAACACTTAAACGGTGTCACCGCCAATAAAGATCCGCTAAAAGCGTATTATGATGTCGCTAAGACAACCTATAGCGGTCAAATGCTTTCTCAAAATTATGGTGGGGGAACAGCAAATATTGAATTTGAGGCGTTGACTAGTTTTTCCATGGAATTATTTAATCCGCAATTGACGACACCGTATACAATGTTGATTCCTAAAATGCAAGAAGTTCCGTCGATTGTTTCACTATTGAATCAGCAGGATTATCAAACAACTGCGATCCATCCTTATAATACATCGATGTATAAACGTAAAGATGTTTATCAGACGATGGGCTTCGACCAGTTTATCAGCGAAGATACGATGAACTACACAGAGACACTTGAAAATAATCCTTATATCTCTGATGAGTCGGCGTATAAAGAAGTACTGGACTTATTAAAAGAGGAGCAAAATCCGCAATTTGTTCATTTGGTGACGATGCAAACGCATATGCCATACAGCGATAAATACAAGAGCTCAAATTATTCTTCGCAAAGTTTAGGAAATAAAAAGGCAATCGATAGCTACATGCAGGATGTTGCCTATAGTAGTGAAGCATTGAAGCAATTTACAAGCGCATTGAAAGAACTGAAAAGACGAACCTTAGTTGTTTTTTGGGGTGATCATTTGCCTAGTATTTACTCAGATGAAATCAAAGCAGATAATGATGAAGTAACCATGCACCAAACTGAATTTTTAATGTATGATAACCAAGGGAAGCTTAGCGATAAAAACACTCATGACGCTGTTACAAGTCCTTTTTACTTCGCCCCTTCATTGTTTGAGCAAAGCGGCATGCAAATGACCGGTTTTTATCAATTATTATCTGAATTAGAAAAACAAGTACCAGCTTTTGAGAAAAGCTTCTATTATAAAGATAAAAAATGGACTAAAACGCTTGCTCTAAATAAGGCACAAGAAGAATTATATGAAGACTATCGCTTGATTCAATATGATATTGTCTCTGGCGAAGGGTACAGCTTAAAAACTGATTTTTTTAAATAAGCTAAAAGGAGTACATGATGAGCTTTAAAAAGAAAGACAACCAGATCTACTATAATCCGATTCGACGAGCGGTTTTAAATCATCAAATGATCCAACCAGGAGATAAAGTAGCAATTGGGATGAGTGGGGGAAAAGACAGTACGAGTTTATTGTTTTTTTAGATAAGATCAGTAAACAAAAGCGTTTAGGCTTTGAATTTGAAATCGTGCCAATTACTCTAGCTATGGGATTTGATATGGATATCACACCGTTGCAAGAATTTGTAGAAAAACTAGGATATAAACTAGACATCGTTCCCACAAATATTGCTCAAGTTGTATTTGATATCCGAGAAGAACGTTCACCGTGTTCTTTATGTGCCAAGTTACGTCGAGGTATTTTGTATAAGCGTGCCAAAGAAGTCGGCTGTAATAAAGTTGCTTTAGGTCATCATTTGGATGATGCGATCGAAACGTACTTTATGAACTTTCTATTTCATGGGCAAATGGCTAGTTTTGATCCAATCAGTTATTTATCAAAAACAGATATCACGCTGATCCGCCCATTGCTTTATGTTGAAGAAAAACAGATCATTCAGTTTGTGCAAAGAGAAGAATTACCTGTGATTTTTAACCCTTGTCCAGTTGATAAGAAAACGAAACGAGAAGAAGTTAAACATTTAGTAAATGGTTTAGCCCAAAGTTACCCGGATATCAGAGATAAATTCATTATGGGCATGGAACAAGGGGTTTCAGATAATTTTTGGACGAAATCATTTAAGTCCGTTGACAAGTAATCAAATGCCGTAAGAGAGGTAATAAATGAAAAAGTTAATTGTGTTGTTGTTGTTAATACTGGTAGGATGTTCACAAAAAGAGTTACCTAAAGAACAGGAAGAAACCGCTAAAATCGATTTTAAGTTTGAAGGAAAAAAATTAATGATTACCAATGATTCAGAGAAGGTGTTAACTGTTTTTGAATCAGAAACAACGTTTTTAGTAGAAAAAAATCAGGAGTGGGTCTTAGCTGATAGAACTACTGGACTTCTAGCAAGATCAGGTGGAGCTTCAAGTAAATCTGTTTATGAATATGATCTAACAAATGAACTTTCTGAAATTGATTCATCTAGGGTTAAATTAACGGTATATTATACACTAGGATCAACTGGAGAAGGCACAACGTATGAAAAAGAGCTTCTTTACGAACGATAGATAACAAGTGAATGAAAGAAGAGACCGAGGCAAAACTAAAAATCAGTTTTGTTTAGGTCTCTTCTTTTAAATTAATTATTCAACGCATTTTTTCAACGTTTCTTTGATAGAAGCAACAACATCATGATGTTTCACATTTAAAGTAGGAAACGTATCATTAGGGTCTAGATACAAATCATATTCTTGCATCATCGCTGATTTTGTTGAATGAATCCCATGTTCCAAACCAGCTTTAGCTGCTTCAGCATCGATGCCTTCATAAATCGCTTTGACGTCATCATAAGAAACGACAGGGACTTTTGTATCTTGTCCTAAAGCATCCACCATCATTTGATAGAATTCTTGATATTTCATATTTGTATCGCCAATCGCATAGGTACTGCGATGTGTTCCATTTTCCATGGCGCCAACGGCAGCTTCTGCTACTTGTTCGACAGTCACCATTGCAGTACCGCCTTTTAGTGCAGGGAAAACCGCTTGTCCTTTGATTTGTTCTGTAAACATTTTCCAAAGCGGTTCACGACCTGGCATGGTACCAAAAATATAAGGAAGACGTAAAGAAGTCACCGTCATACAACCATCTCCTTCAGCAAAAGCCACTTGTTCTTGCAATAAGCGCATCATCGGATACCCTTCAAGTTTTAAATTTGTCTCAGGTAAACGTTCAGCAAATTCAGCAAAGTAAGAACCGAAGACAACAAAATTTTTCACACCAGCTTCTTTTGCTAAGTAAGCTAAACGTTGCGTTGGTAAAACATTTGCTTCATAGAAAAATTTAGATGCAGGTTTTTCAGGAACCACTCGTTCATCAGCCCCAGCTGCATAAATAAAGCCCACACATCCTTTAAGCATTTCTAAAATAGCGTCATCTGTCATATCATTGATATTGCCTAAAGTTACAGAAACATCGCTAGAAAATAAATCTTCCGCAGGCATCGGCGGTAAAGAAATCGTCGCTACTTCATAGCCTTTTCGTAACAATTCCTCCGTCGTATAATACCCTAAAAAACCAGTTCCACCTAACACAAAAACTTTTTTACTCATGAGAATACCCTCCAATATTTATTTGTGATTTAAATCACATGTACAACTATAGTATAATCATAATGAAGGGTAAATATCGGACACGGAAAACATGTTTCTTATCTTAAATGAACAAAGGAGTGAGTAGATGAAAAAAACGCTACCTTATAACGCAACCCAATATTATGGATTTGAATTGACTAAATCAGATTTTATTGTAAGAGATGAAAGCTACAAAACTGCAACAGCAAAGACTAGCCAAATGACTGTCCAATTTTTTTTGATAAAAAGTGGTTCAGGAAAAATGCAAATCAATAATCAAGAATACCTAGTTCGGTCTGGCAGTGTCCTTTGGTTATTCTCGTACCATGTCTATCATTTTGCTGAAATCTATGAAGAAATCCAAGCAATCACCTTTGAGCTTTCTTTAAATGTTTTAATGCTATCCTCTTTGACTACACGCTCGGTTGAACAACATATGAATTTTTTTGAATATTGGGATACACCTGCTCTTGAATGTGATGAAAAGGATTTTACGTATTTGCTAACGATTTTTACTCATGCACTAAAAGAATATGAGCAACAAGAGCGACTTTATGATCTTTCTTTGCTTGCAGATTTGTATCAAGTGATCGTTTGGTTTGAACGAACAGCGAGACATCGTTGGAATCGTGAAAAGCCAACTCGTGAGATCAGTTCAAAAATTTTGTTGTATCTTCATTTTCATTATAGAGAAGAGTTAGTGCTCAACGAAGTAGCGGATAAATTTAAACGTACACCTCAAACAATCAATCGTGGATTAAAGAAACTAACGGGGAAAACATTTGGAGAAAACCTCATTGACGTTCGTATCAACAATGCTTTAGCCATGTTGAAATTTGAAGAACTAGATGTCGCATTTATTGCTGACTTTATTGGCTATCGGTCTGTTCCTAGTTTTAATAAGCAATTTAAAACAACCACTGGTTATTCACCCACAGAAGTTAAAAAAATCCGGTCATCAGACAAGAAAATGAATTCGTTTCGTTTTCAAAATAGTCTACCATTTGAGATTTATACGTATATTAATCAACATTATAGTGAACCCATTTCGATTCAAACAGCAGCCAAATATTTTTACTCTAGTCCAACTAAAATCGATCAAA
The DNA here is from genome assembly GCF_000633635.1 of Enterococcus crotali. GTDB lineage: Bacteria > Bacillota > Bacilli > Lactobacillales > Enterococcaceae > Enterococcus_L > Enterococcus_L crotali. The sequence continues at coordinate 289,999 of NZ_AYPQ01000005.1, forward strand.
TTGTCTTGGATGAGTTTTTAATGACCTTTAATGCATTAGTAGAATATAATCGAATGTTGTTTGCACGTTCTCTTTTGTTAAGTTCCTCTAAAAAAATCAGTGACATCGCTGAAGCGTGTGGATACCAATCAATTCGGACGTTTAACCGGAATTTTTTGACCTTTTGGGGGAATACGCCGAGAAAATATAAAGAGTTATTGACGATGGAAAGGTAGAAAGAGTGAGATAAAAGCTAATAAAAATTTTAGTGAATAAACGATCACTGACGGATAATACTGTTCATTGACATTTCATCACAATGGAAGTAAGATGATGCTAAAAACAACTAATACCCTACGAAAAGTGGTGAGTCATCATGGAGAAATTGAAGACAATGTTAATCAGCCTAATTGGACTAGTTGGAACGATCAGCGTATTTGGAGGCGGAGTCCTATTCGCTTCTTTGTTTGTGCTTTTGTTTATATTGGCTGTTGGATTAGAAGTTATCACAAACCATAACAAGAAAAGCCGATCCGCTTAACTATAAAATCGCAATACCCTAATTATTCAGTAGTAATCGAAAAGTTGGGGTATTTTTTATTTAAATATAAAATGAAAACAACGTTACTATGAATAATCGAAGCCTTTTTCAAACTAAACAGAAATTTTTCTGAAAATCAATACGATTTCATTTGAAAAACACTAAAAGAACAGGTATAATCAAATCAGCAATAATTATTGGTGAAAGAGATAATCCCTATCACCATTTTATTATTTCATGAGGGAGTAACTGGCGGCATCAGCTGCGACAACATCACCAACTCCGAAAGAAATTTCTGGTGTTGTCTTAAACGGTGAGACTTATGTATGTTCTATTTAGCATACAGAGGTCTATTTTTTTTCGTTTTGCTACGAACCAATAAGTTCAAAAACGTGTTCGTTTCGCTATAATGAAGTAAAATAGATTTAAGTAGCTGCAAATTATAAGGAGGAAGAACATGTCAGAAGAGAAAAAGGTTCAATTATCTGAAGCGTTTTATACGCAATCAGATGAAGAGGTCTTACAAAAGTTTGATACGACAGTTGAAGGATTGTCCGATCAAGAAGCCAAAAAAAGATTAGAGAGTTACGGCGCCAATGCACTAGATGAAGGGAAAAAGAAATCGATCGTTGTCAAATTCTTTGAACAATTCAAAGATTTCATGATCATCGTCTTGCTATTTGCGGCTGTGATTTCTGCAGTCTTCTCAGGTGATTTTGTTGATTCGATCATCATTTTACTTGTGGTTATTTTAAACGCGATCTTTGGTGTGATCCAAGAAGCCAAAGCAGAGCAAGCGATCGAAGCTTTGAAAGAAATGTCTTCACCAAATGCGAATATCCGTCGTGATGGTCACGTAATTACAGTGAAAAGTGACGAGTTAGTACCTGGAGATATCGTTTTATTAGAAGCAGGAGACGTTGTTCCAGCAGATTTACGTTTACTAGAAGCCGCTAGTCTTAAAATTGAAGAGGCAGCTTTGACTGGTGAATCTGTTCCAGTTGAAAAAGAAGCAATCGTTTTAGAAGGAACGTCTGATGACATCGGTATCGGTGATCGGATCAATATGGCTTATTCTAACAGTAATGTTACTTACGGCCGTGGAATCGGTGTGGTCGTTGGTACAGGAATGAACACAGAAGTCGGTAAAATTGCCGGCATGTTAGCAAACGAAAAAGAAACAGAAACACCATTAAAACAAAACTTAAACCAATTAGGTAAAATGTTGACGATCGCAATTTTAGTGATCGCAGCTGTGATGTTTGTTGTCGGTATGATGAACGGCCGTACATGGATCGACATGCTATTAACGTCTATCTCATTAGCCGTTGCAGCGATTCCAGAAGGCTTACCAGCTATTGTTACAATCATTTTAGCATTAGGTACACAAAAAATGGCGAAGAAAAATGCCATCGTCCGTAAATTACCAGCAGTTGAAACATTAGGTAGCACAGATATTATCTGTTCAGATAAGACAGGTACTTTAACTTTAAACCAAATGACTGTTGAAGCACTTTATACAGATAACGAAGTTAAACCTGCAACAGATGCCGTTGCAATGGACAATATGGCATTAAAAATCATGAACTATACAAATGATACAAAAATCGCGCAAGACGGTTCGTTGATCGGTGATCCAACCGAAACAGCGCTTGTCCAATATGGTTTAGACCATGACTTCAATGTAACAGAAAAAGTCGCAGCTGAACCCCGTGTTGCTGAAATTCCGTTTGATTCAGATCGTAAATTAATGACAACTGTTCACCAATTAGCAGACGGTAAATTCCTAGTTGCTGTCAAAGGTGCACCAGATGAATTATTAAAACGTTGTAAACAAGTTTTATTAAACGGTCAAACACCAGCAATGGATGACACACAACGTCAAGAAATTTTAACGACTAATACTAAATTAGCCAAACAAGCTCTACGTGTTTTAGGAATGGCATACAAAATCGTTGATGCAGTTCCTGCTGAAATGGATTCTGATGTCGTTGAAAAAGACTTAGTATTCGCAGGTCTTGTGGGTATGATCGATCCAGAACGTAAAGAAGCCGCAGAAGCCGTGAAAGTGGCTAAAGAAGCGGGTATTCGTCCAATCATGATCACAGGTGACCACAGAGATACAGCAGAAGCAATTGCTGCTCGTCTTGGTATCATTAAAGAAGGTGACGATGACGCGGTAATCACAGGTGCTGAATTGAATGAATTATCGGATGAAGCATTTGCCAAAGTGGTTGAACATTATTCCGTTTATGCTCGTGTGTCACCTGAACATAAAGTTCGTATCGTTAAAGCATGGCAGCAAGAAGGTAAAGTTGTAGCCATGACAGGTGACGGCGTGAACGATGCACCAGCGCTAAAAGCAGCTGACATCGGTATTGGTATGGGGATCACTGGTACAGAAGTATCAAAAGGTGCCTCTGATATGGTTTTAGCGGATGATAACTTCTCAACAATTATCGTAGCGGTTGAAGAAGGGCGTAAAGTCTTCTCAAATATCCAAAAAACGATTCAATACCTACTTTCTGCCAACCTTGGGGAAGTATTAACACTATTTATCGCAACAATGCTAGCTTGGGATACCTTACTACCTGTTCACTTATTGTGGATCAACTTAGTAACCGATACCTTCCCTGCAATTGCATTAGGTGTAGAACCTGCTGAACGTGATGTGATGAGCCATGCTCCACGTGGAAAGAAATCAAACTTCTTCTCTGGCGGTGTCTTGAGTAGTGTGATTTATCAAGGGATCACACAAGGTGCCTTGACGTTGATCGTGTACAAAATGGCGATCGAATTCCCAGCTCATACAGCAGCTAATATGCCAAACTTATCTGCAACAGCATTGTATGACCTACAACATGGTGATGCGTTGACAATGGCATTTGCTACATTAGGATTGATTCAATTGTTCCACGCGTTCAATGTGAAATCTATTTACCAATCAATCTTTAAAGTGGGCTTGTTCAGAAACAAATCTTTCAACTGGGCGATTTTAGTATCGTTCCTATTACTTGCAGCAACGATTCTAATTCCAGGATTCAATGATTTGTTCAGCGTAACGTCATTAGATGCTTACCAATGGGCTATCGTTGCCGGAACCTCATTTGCGATTATTCCAATCGTTGAAATCGTAAAATTTGTTCAACGTAGAATGGGTAAGAGCTAATCATTAAATTAACAATAAAAAACTGAAACAACTCATTTTTAAACGAGTTGTTTCAGTTTTTTATATTCCAAGAAATTAATGAAATAAAAAATTTAGAAAATAGAGATTGACAGCGCTATCTTGATATGATAAATTAATGACATAGAACAACAGGAGTGTAACTGATACGATCAGGCACCACCAAGTCTATTGTAGTCTTATTTAACTACTTTAGTTTGGTGTTTTTTTGTATTTTGGGAGGTGATGGCCATGTACGTGACGGTAAAATCGCTAAATAATAATTTAGTTTTAGTCGTTGATGAAAAGCACGAAGAATTGATTCTTTTTGGGAAAGGCGTTGGGTTCAAAAAGAAAAAAGGCGATATCATTGAACCGAGTATGGCTGCCAAAGTCTTTCAAATGCAAGAAAGTCAGCCATTCTCTAAGATGCTAGAAGAAATATCACCAGAAGTACTGTCAGCAACTGGAAAAATCATTCAGATGGGAGAAGAATATTTAGAACAAAAGCTAAACTCAACAATTTTGATTTCGTTAGCGGATCATCTACAATTTGCTATTGAACGGCAACAAAACAATACTCAACTAGATGAGAATACACTTCGTTGGGAAATCAAGTTCCTTTATTATAAAGAGTTTGAAGTAGGGAAAAAAGCCCTGACAATAGTAAAAGAAGAACTTGGTGTAGGGTTATCGGAAACAGAAGCTTCGTTTATTGCCTTACATTTTGTGAATGCTCAAGATAATTTTGAGTCGAAGCATGATGCAATTTTAATTGCCAAAATCACGAAAAGTATGGTAAAAATCATTCAATCATTATTTGGCGTATCTTTAAACAAAGAAAGTGTCAATTACTCACGTTTTGTTACCCATATTCGATACTTTATGAATCGACAATTGCATAATAAAGAGGAGATGAAACAAAGCGATGCCAAATTGTACACAATCATTCAAGAGCAATATCAAAAAAGCTATGCGTGCGCATTGATGATCAAAGAGTTATTGAAAAGAGAGTACGATTTAAATGTTAACGATGATGAAATGATGTATTTGATCATTCATATCGAACGTGTCGTATTTGAAGTAAAATAAAAAATTCAGCTAGGCGTGTAACGAAAAGGCATTAACCTAGGTGATCTAAATGGACGATCCTTAAAATTGGGATGGATTCTTTAGATCACCTAGGTTTTTATTTTAAAAAATGAACGGAGGGCGTTTGATGAACTATGAAAAAATGGCGCAGGAAATTTTAGAAAACGTTGGAACAACAGCAAATATCAAAGATGGAACACATTGCTTTACACGATTAAGATTATATATTGAAGACAAAAATAAAGTTGATTTGAATGCACTAAAAGCCATTGATGGTGTGATAGATGCCAGATTTCAAAACGGGCAGTTGCAAGTGATCATCGGTAGCAATGTGGATAAAGTTTATGACAAAATCAGTCCATATCTAACAGCTACGAAAGGAGCAAGCAGCGAAAAACAATCGTTTTTTGACAATATTTTTACAACGATTGCAGCGATTTTTACACCTATTTTACCTGCAATAATTGGAGCCGGATTGATGAAAGGAATTTTGCCTTTATTGGTTATGCTTCATCTCATCAAAGAAGGGAGTGATACCTTTCAGATTCTGACGATCATCGCAGATACAAGTTTTTATTTTTTACCAGTTCTGATTGCTGTGTCTGCTTCTAGACGTTTCAAAGTGAATGAATTTTTAGGTGTCACATTAGCATGTTCATTGCTTTATCCAACAATTTTAAATGGGGAAACAACGTTACAGTTATTTCATTTCATTCCGATTCCAGTGATGAGCTATACCTCTACGGTGATTCCAATTATTTTAGGGGTTTGGGTAATGAGTTATGTTTATCAAATGGTAGATAAGATTGTACCTAGTGTTGTAAAGATGATTTTTACACCGTTACTGGTTTTATTGATCATGATTCCATTGACCTTAGCTTTGTTTGGTCCAATTGGCTTTTATGTCGGCAAAGGCTTAGCGACTGTTTCTGTTTGGTTAGCGGCAAAGGTGCCATTTATCTATGGATTAGTTTTAGGAGGGCTGTATCCTTTAATTATTATGACCGGTATGCATTACGCGTTTTTCCCAATGATGTTGGAAAATATTTCCAGATTGGGCTATGAGAATGGTTTTTTACCAATTAGTCTATTTGCCAATGTTGCAATGGCTGCTGCTACTTTAGCTATTGCTTTTAAAGTTCAAAACAAAGACATGAAAGAAGTTTCCTACTCATCGGCTATTTCAGCCTTATTCGGAATCACCGAACCCGCATTGTATGGCGTCATTTTGAAATATAAAAAAGCTTTATATGCGGTCATGATGGCTGGTGGTATTGTCAGTGCTGTTATGGTGACTATGGGGGTCAAAATGTTTTCTTTTGTCGCTCCTGGAATTCTCTCATTACCCGTTTTTGTAAATCCAGATGGTTCATCTAGTAATATTATTATTGCTCTTGTAGGTGTACTAGCTACTGCTGTTTTAGCATTTATACTGACTGTAGTGACTAAAACTAATTTTGAAGTAGATACTGACACAGAAAAAGCAAGGAATCAAGTTGTTGCTATAAATGAAAAAGAAATTGGTACGGTTTTAGCGCCCGTATCTGGAGAAGTAAAGACTTTAGCAAGCTGTTCAGATCAGATTTTTTCAGAAGCAATCATGGGAAAAGGGCTCGTTATTTTGCCAGATGATGGGATGATTTTTGCTCCATTTTCTGGAGAAATAAGTGCTATTACACCTGAAAAACATGCAATTGGCCTCACATCAACAGATGGTGTGGAATTATTGATCCATGTAGGGATCGATACCGTTGACTTAGGAGGGAAAGGCTATAAATCCTTCGTTTCACAAGGGGATACGGTCAGTGTTGGTCAGCAACTGCTTGCATTTGATCTTGATTATATTAATGAGCAGGGCTACTCGACTGAAGTACCAATTATTGTGACAAATACGCCTGATTTTTTTGAAGTTGTTCCAATTTTGAAGGATGAACCTGTTTCAGTTGGGGATGATTTGATTACCATTTTAAATTAGCGACTTATTGAAAAAAGAGGGATAGGAAGAGATGCCGAAAATTTTTATGTGAGGTGAGTCAAATGCAGTAAATAGTAGGTATGAATGCTCATAATCAGACGAATAGTTCTGATGATTGCTTAAAGAAGATCAAGATCGCACTAATGGGACTCAGTAAAAAATAATAACTATAGGAGGAAATACGATGAAAGAACTACAAACAGGTTTTCCAAAAGACTTTTTATGGGGGGGAGCGACAGCGGCCAATCAAATTGAGGGAGCTTATTTAGAAGGAGGTAAAGGACTATCCACATCAGATTTGGTCTCATATAAAGATCCTTATAAAACTGGGAAAGTCGACAATTTTACTTTTAATGTTGATTCAAAAGAATTAGAAGAATATTTATCAAATCCAGAAAAATACCTATTTCCAAAACGTTGGGGTATTGATTTTTATCATCGTTATAAAGAAGACATTGCATTGTTTGCAGAGATGGGTTTTAAAGTTTTCCGCTTATCAATTTCATGGGCACGGATTTTTCCAACTGGATTAGAAGATGAACCAAACGAAGAAGGATTAGCATTTTACGATAAGGTTTTTGATGAATGTTTAAAATATGGAATTGAACCGTTAGTGACGATGTCACATTATGAAATGCCAATCACTTTAACACAAAAATATAATGGCTGGATCAGTCGGGAACTTATTCCTTTATTTGAAAAATTTGCTTGTACGATTTTAGAAAGATACAAAAGTAAAGTAAAGTATTGGATTACGTTCAATGAAATGAACATGACATTAAACAGTCTATACACAGGTTCTGGTATTTTAGAAGATTTAGTAGAGAATAAATTACAAGCAGCTTATCAAGCTTCTCATCATCAATTTTTAGCTAGTGCTTTAGCGGTGAAAGCAGCCCGGAAATTAGCACCAAATGCGAAAATCGGTTGTATGATCAATCAAATTGAAGCATATGCAAGAACAACTAAACCAGAAGATCAACTACAAGCAGTTAAATCCAACCAGTTAAATATGTTTTTCCCAGACATTCAAGCAAGAGGAACCTATCCAAGTTATATGGCGCGTTATTTTAAAGAAAATGATGTCCACATTCAGATGGATGAAAAAGATGAAGAAATTCTCAAAACAGGAACAGTCGATTTCGTAGCAATTAGTTATTATATGTCCCATGTTACAGAGGCACGAAAAGATGCTGCAAAACTAGCCGTAACATTTGATAGTCCAATCAAAAATGACTATTTAGAACTATCTCAGTGGGATTGGCCCATTGATCCGATTGGCTTACGTATCTCCTTAATGAAACTGTATGATCGTTATGAATTACCATTATTTGTTTGTGAAAATGGATTAGGTGCCAAAGACATTTTAACACCAGAGGGAACCATTCACGATGAATACCGCATCGATTATATTAAAAAGCACATTGAGCAAATGAAAGAAGCCATTGAAGATGGTGTTGATTTAATGGGATACACGACATGGGGCTGTATCGATTTGATCAGTTGTGGTACATCACAAATGTCTAAGCGTTATGGATTCATTTATGTAGATCAAGATGATCAAGGAAACGGCTCACTTGCGAGAATACCAAAGGATTCTTTTTATTGGTATAAAAAAGTTATTCATAGTAATGGGGAAGATTTAGCGAATTAATTTTTATCGAAATAGAAGAGAAATCCATTGTCTAAGGGATGTCTCTTCTATTTTTAACATCTGTCTAAGCCTTGATTTTGACTAAGGCTTTTTTTAAGGTCAAAACAAGTCAAAAAAGTGGACAAATTTTCAGATTGCGGTATTATTAATATAGATATTTAGCTTTAAACTATGGAGGTTACAAATATGAACTATTTAGATGAAAATGAAGAAACAGAAGAAAAACAACAACCTAATGCGTTTATGAAAAAACTTTTTGAAGAACGAACAATTTTGATCTACGGTGAAATCAATCAAGATCTAGCACGAGAAGTGACTTCTCAATTATTGCTACTTGCAGCAATGGGAGATGAACCAATCAAGATTTTCATTAACAGTCAAGGTGGACATGTTGAAGCAGGAGACACGATCCATGACATGATCAAATTTGTAAAACCGGAAGTGATCGTGGTTGGTACTGGTTGGGTTGCAAGTGCGGGTATTACGATTTATTTAGCTGCTGAAGCGAAAAATCGATACAGCTTACCAAATACTCGTTATATGATCCATCAACCTGCTGGTGGAGTACAAGGTCAAAGTACAGAGATTCAAATCGAAGCCAAAGAAATCATCCGCATGCGTGAACGCGTGAATCGTTTGATCGCTGAAGCAACAGGTCAAACTTACGAAAAAATCGCAAAAGATACAGATCGTAATTTCTGGATGTCAGCTGACGAAGCTAAAGACTATGGTATGATTTCTAAAATTATCAAAACAAGTGATGAAATTAAGTAAACTTATAAAAAAACTGCAAACATAAAAATGTTTGCAGTTTTTTGTCTTAAAATTAGCAGAAAAATATTCTTTTACAGATTCTTCTTGTCATTCACCCCTGAAAAAGTGTAAAATTGAGTGATTACTAAAAGAAAGTAGGAAAGACAGTGAAACCAAATTTAGGCTATTATGTTCAAAACATCAATGATATTGTCAAAGAAACAGAAGAAGTCGGCGAAAAAATGAACGAGTATTATGAAGAAGTTCGTACAGCGATCGATGAAGGAAAAGTAACTGAATTAGCACCCGAAAGAATTGCTGAAATTCAACGTATTTTCCAAGATGGAACAAAAGAATATACAATCATGTTGGAAAAAGTGACTAAATTACGTCCACCAGCGCGTGTGATGGGCATTCATAAAAAATTTGAACGTTCATACATTGAATATTTAGCAGGTTGCAACGAAATGATTTTATCTTTAGATCCTGAAAAAGGTATAGATATTGATCTTTTCAATAATTCTGAAGAAAAACAAGATAAAGCAACTGACGATATTTCATTTGCAATCACACGAATGAGCAATCTTTTGTTGAAAAAATAAAAAATAAATGAAAAATTGACAAAAAATAGCAATGTTTAATTTCTTTTTAATGTTATTTTTAGTAGACAAAGGAAAAAATCTGTTGTATTATATATTCATACCAACAACAACCTTTTTATTTTTCATTTTACTCTTATTGAGTAATACTCCTTTTCCATCGGCCTTTTCAGCCGGTGGTTTTTTGTTTTTCAGGATTTTTATTATTTCATTAATAGATGTTTATCTTTTATATTTTAAAATATGTTAAGTTATTTTATGTATATTGAATTGATTCTAAAAAAATGTTTCTTTGTTGAATGATAAAAAATCAGATTACTTTAAAAAATAGAAAAAGCCTAAAGTAAAAACAATTAAGTTTTACTTTAGGCTTTAAAAAATCCAACTACAATTCATTCGCATTAATTCTCTACATTACGAACATAATCATCAAAATACTGAACGAGGTCAGCTTTGATTTTTTGGTATTCCGCTTCTGTGTATTCACGTTCTTCGATCGTTCCATTAAAAAATGGAATTTCTAACTCTTCGCGCAAGCGATCTACAACTTCGCTTTGATCCATTTGGGCACCTTCTTTACCTGTTGTCTACTCTATTATAAAACATTAAAATCATTCGTCAACTGCTCAAATGAATCTTTCATAGCGGTTAACTTATTATAAAGTAGGATGCTGTCATCATCTTCAAGGAAAAAGACTTGTTTCAATTCAAAATAGAAATCTTCAAAGGCTTTAAAAAAAGGTTGTACTTCTGAGGCAGTCAACTCGCTGTTGCTGTAATAGAAAACACGTACACTGTGATAATAAGTGAACACTTCGTTGATATTCAAAAGAATACGAGTATCCTCAGGACGCGGACGGCTAGTGACTAAATCATATAAAGATAAGCTTTTCGTGTGAATTTCAGATAGATAAGATAAAAGTAGTTCTACTTTTTGGTTATTCGTTGACATTAAATCGACCTCCAATTTCTCTAATTATAATAAAAAATGGAAAGAAAGAGAAATAGGACACTCAATTTAACGGAAATAATTTTAAAAATTAAAATATAAGAAAAATAAGTTGACAAAAAAATGAGAATACTCTAATATGAGTATCAATAATAAAACTCATTGAAAAGAAGAGTACACAAGCAGACATTATATCTGATGAATTGGTTTAACGATTCATTGGAACGAGAGAGCTTTCGTTTGGTGGAAGAAAGCAATGAACACTTGTCGAAAATGATCTTGGAGAGGAAAAATCCGTTTGATTTTTACGGCCGCTACCGTTAACAAGGCGCCAAATCAAGAAGAAATTCTGCGTTTGGATCGAGATGGAATTAATTTCCAATAAAGGTGGTACCGCGATAGTCGCCCTTTACTAGTATACAACTAGTAGAGGGCGACTTTTTTAGTTTCTTTTTAATGAGAGTAAATAGAAAGAGGGGGCATTATGCAAGAAGGTGACATGTGTATCAATAACATAAAAAAAATAGAAAATAGAAAAGGAATGAAGCATAATGACAAACTCTAACTACAAATTCGAAACAATCCAAATCCATGGAGACACACGCCAGATAAAGAAACGAATGCAAGAGCGGTTCCAATTTACCAAACAACTTCTTATACGTTTGACGATACCCAAGATGCAGCTGAAAAGTTTGCATTATCCAAAGCAGGAAATATCTATACACGAATCACAAATCCTACAACTGCGGTGCTAGAAGATCGTTTGAATGAACTAGAAGGTGGTGTTGGAGCGGTTGCGGTCGCTTCTGGAACGGCAGCTATTACTTATGCGATCCAAAACCTTGCAAGTAGTGGAGACCATATTGTCTCAGCATCAACGTTATATGGTGGGACTTTTAATTTATTTGCCCATACATTACCAGAGTTTGGAATTACAACAACATTTGTTGATCCAGATCAGTTGAGCAATTTTGAAGCAGCCATCAAAGCAAATACTAAAGCAATTTTTATAGAAACTATTGGCAATCCGAGCACGAATGTAGCAGATATAGAAGCTATTGCAGAAATCGCGCATAAACATGATCTTCCGTTGATTGTTGACAACACGTTTGCAACAGCTTATTTAAATCGTCCATTTGACTTTGGCGCTGATATAGTTGTTTATTCTGCAACTAAATTTATTGGGGGACATGGTGTAGCTTTAGGTGGTGTCATTATTGATTCGGGCAAATTTAACTGGGCGAATGGAAAATTCCCTAAATTGGTTGATCCAGATCCGAGTTATCATGGACTTTCCTATACACAAGACGTGGGAGCAGCAGCTTATATCACTCGTTTAAGAGTGTCACTATTAAGAGATACAGGAGCAGCGATTTCACCATTCAATAGTTTCTTATTGATTTTAGGGTTAGAAACGTTATCCTTACGATTAGAACGTCATGTAGAAAATGCTTTGGCAGTTGCAGAATTTTTAAATAAGCATCCAAAAGTCGAATGGGTCAACTATCCAGGCTTAACAGACAATAAGTATCATGAATTGGCAAAAAAATATTTACCTAAAGGAGCAGGATCTGTCTTTACGTTTGGTGTGAAAGGTGGAGCTGAGGCAGGAAAAAACTTGATCAACCATGTAGAACTATTTTCACTTTTAGCCAATGTTGGCGATGCAAAATCATTGATCATTCATCCAGCTTCAACCACGCATTCTCAACTAAGTGAAGAAGAATTAACAGCTTCAGGCACTTCACCGGAATTGATTCGTTTATCGATTGGAATCGAGAATAGTGAGGATATTTTGAAAGATTTGGAACAAGCATTAAATAAACTATAAATAAGAAAATCAAGGGTGTGGGACAAAACGAAAAATCAGTTTTGATGTACATTCAAAAACCGAATAAACGGCGAGAAAAAAGCAGCTCCTTCGGAAATAAGAGGGAATTTACAAAAAATTTGAAGAGCACCAAGTAGGTACCAATCATCATCAGTTCGTAAAATCACTGTGATACTTGGCAATTTTCGTAAATTCCTTCTTATTTCTTGGAGTTGAACACTGTTGTCTCAGTCTTTTTCTTAAAAAATTCTCATAAAACTATTGACTTTGAGTTAAAAGTTCTGTATCTTTAACACTATAGTTTGAATTATTCAAAAATTCTGACAATAAAGGATGTTGAAGAAGATGAACAAGCACACAACGACAATTACATTCTTATTATTACTGAAGGACTCATCACACTGATTTCTAGAAACCAGCTGTAGCACAGCTTTTTCTTATCAGACGTTGAGAGTCCTGTTTTCGCATTGCATGAACGGGATGAGCAAAGCATCCCAAGACATGGGGTGTTTTTTTTATAGAAAAATTTAAATGTAATTAAAAAAATGAAGATTTTGAAAGGACGTATGAAAATGAAAAATATCCAATTCTTTGACACCACTCTAAGAGACGGCGAACAAACACCGGGAGTAAATTTCAATACCAAAGAAAAAGTCCAAATCGCCAAACAACTAGAAAAATGGGGCATCGATACGATCGAAGCGGGATTTCCGATCGCATCAGTAGGGGATTTTGAAGCGGTCAAAGCGATCGCTGAAAATGCTGAAAAAATGACGGTCGCAGGTCTAGCTCGCTGCCAAAAAGCTGACATCGACCGGGCACATGAAGCCCTGCAAAATGCTAAACACCCTCAAATCCATGTGTTCTTAGCAACAAGCCCAGTTCACATGGAATTCAAACTAAAAATGACACCAGATGAAGTGATTGCTTCTATTAAAGAACACGTTAGCTACGCTAAAACGAAATTTGAAAAAGTTCAATTTTCACCAGAAGATGCAACCAGAACAGAGAAACAATTTCTATTAAAAGCCGTTCAAACCGCAATCGATGCGGGTGCTACAATCATCAACGTTCCAGACACAGTTGGCTATTCTACCCCAACGGAATACGGGGCACTATTCAAATTTTTGATTGAAAATATCCAAAGCGACCAAGAAATTATTTTCTCTTCACATTGTCACGATGACCTAGGAATGGCGACGGCCAATGCCTTAGCGGCTATCGAAAATGGCGCTCGTCGAGTGGAAGGAACGATCAACGGTATCGGCGAACGAGCTGGTAATACGGCCCTTGAAGAAGTAGCTTTGGCGCTATATATCAGAAAGGATTTCTACGACGCCCAAAGCAATATCACATTAAACGAAACAAAAAGAACCAGCGACCTCGTCAGCCGTTTATCTGGTGTGGCAGTACCAAGAAATAAAGCAATCATCGGAGCAAATGCCTATGCGCACGAATCAGGTATCCATCAAGATGGCGTGCTGAAAAATCCGGATACGTACGAAATCATCACACCTTCACTTGTTGGGGTAAACGAAAACTCATTGCCACTAGGCAAACTTTCTGGTCGCCATGCGTTTGCTACAAAAATGGAAGCTCTAGGTTACCAACTAACGGAAGAAGAACTAAAGGATGCCTTTAAACGGTTCAAATCACTAGCTGATAAAAAGAAACAAGTTACAGAAGATGATCTAATTGCACTAATGGTTGGACAATCGCAAGAATGCAGTGAAGATTACCGCTTAGAACGTGTTCAACTACAATACGTTTCTGACGGCAGCCAAGGAGCGATCGTTTCCATCAACACAGGAGCAGACGAAAGTAAAACAGAATCAGCGATCGGTTCTGGTAGTATCCAAGCAATCTATAATTCGATTGATAAAATATTCGTCCAAAAACCAGAACTAAAAGAATATTACATCAAAGCCATCACAGGTGGAGAAGATGCCCAAGCAGAAGTGCATGTAACCTTAGCAGATACTGAAAACAACAAACAATTCAATGGCATCGGCATTGATTTTGATGTCTTGCAAGCTTCAGCGAAAGCTTATGTCAAAGCCAGTGAACAATTTCAAAAAGAAGTGGGGAAAGCTTAATGAGTAAACGAATCGTAGCATTGCCAGGAGATGGCATTGGAGCAGAAATCATGGATAGCGCACTAAACATTTTAGCTGAAATCATGGTTCAGGATAATTTGGATTTTGATATCGAACGCTTTGCCTTTGGTGGCGCTGGTATCGATAAACAAGGCGATCCCTTACCAGAAGAAACCTTAAACGCGTGTGAAAAAGCCGATGCGATCTTACTAGGTGCAATCGGCGGTCCAAAATGGGACAATGCGCCAAAGCGTCCTGAACAAGGCTTACTTGGTTTAAGAAAAGCTCTGGGGCTCTTTGCCAATATCCGTCCAATCTCCGTACCGGATGCAGTGGTTCATTTATCTCCATTGAAAGAAGAAAACGTTCGAGGCGTTGATTTCGTTGTTGTCCGCGAACTCACAGGAGGTATTTACTTTGGGGAAAAACAACTAGGTGAAACAGAAGCTTCAGACCTTTGCACCTATTCAAAAGCTGAGATTCAACGGATTATCAGAAAAGCTTTTGAAATTGCTCGTACTAGAAAGAAAAAAGTCACTTCTGTCGATAAAGCCAATGTCCTAGCAACTAGTAAATTATGGCGTCAAACAGCAGAAGAAGTGGCTAAAGAATTTCCGGATTGTATTTTAGAACACCAATTAGTCGATTCAGCGGCGATGGTCATGATCCAAAAACCAAAAGCCTTCGACGTGATCGTCACAGAAAATCTATTCGGTGATATCCTAAGTGATGAAGCATCGGTGATTCCAGGATCACTTGGCATGATGCCAAGCGCTAGCCATAGCGAATCTGGTCCGTCATTATACGAACCAATCCACGGCTCAGCACCAGACATCGCCAATCAAAATATCGCCAATCCAATGTCGATGATTTTGTCGGTTGCGATGATGTTGCGTCAATCATTTGGCTTAGAAAACTCAGCGCAGAAGATTGAAGCTGCTTGTGATCGTGTCATGAATCAAGGAATCCTAACAACAGACTTGGGTGGTAAAGCGACAACTACAGACTTTACCGAAGCCGTATTAAAAGAATTGAGAGGTGCTTAGCATGGGAAAAACACTATTTGATAAACTTTGGGAACAACATGTGGTATCAGGCGTCGCTGGAGAACCACAACTACTTTACGTCAATCTTCATCTGATCCATGAAGTAACGTCGCCACAAGCCTTTGAAGGACTAAGAGAAGCAGGCAGAAAAGTCCGCCGACCAGATAGAACTTTTGGCACAATGGATCATAATGTTCCAACACAGGATATCTTTAATATCACAGACTTGGTGGCAAAAAAACAAATCGAAGCCTTGCAGAAAAACTGTGAAGAGTTTGGTGTAACGCTTTGTGATAACGGCAGTGACCGTCAAGGAATTGTGCATATGGTGGGACCTGAAACAGGGTTGACACAGCCTGGTAAAATCATCGTTTGTGGGGATTCACATACAGCGACACATGGCGCATTCGGAGCCTTGGCTTTTGGTATCGGGACAAGTGAAGTGGAGCATGTTTTTGCCACACAATGTATATGGCAAAATAAACCAAAATCAATGGGTGTAAAAATCACTGGAAAACTTGCAAAAGGCGTATATGCCAAAGATATTATTCTAGCCTTGATCGCAAAATACGGCGTTGATTTTGGTGTGGGACATGCGGTTGAATTTTACGGGGAAACGATTGAAAATCTAACGATGGAAGAACGTATGACGATTTGTAACATGGCCATCGAAGGCGGCGCAAAAATGGGAATGATGGCGCCAGATGAAAAAACCTTTGAATATGTACGTGGCAGAGAATACGCGCCAGAAGATATGGAAGCGGCAATCGCTGATTGGAAAAAACTACCAAGCGATCCTGATGCAACTTATGACGTGGATCTAGAATTGAATGCGGATGAATTGGTTCCTTTCATCACATGGGGCACGAATCCGGAAATGGGTATCCCGATCACAGGCACATTCCCAGAAATCAAGGATATGAATGATGAACGCGCCTATAACTACATGGATCTAAAACCAGGTCAACGTCCATCAGATATTGAAATCGGTTATGTCTTTATCGGATCTTGTACCAATGGTCGACTATCCGATTTGGAAGAAGCAGCACGTATCGTAAAAGGCAAAAAAGTCAAAGAAGGCATTACGGCAATCGTAGTACCAGGTTCAAGACCCGTTCGAAAAGCCGCTGAAAAAATCGGTTTGGATAAAATCTTCACCGAAGCAGGCTTTGAATGGCGTGAACCAGGCTGCTCCATGTGTTTGGGCATGAACCCAGACCAAGTACCAGCTGGTGTTCACTGTGCCTCAACATCTAACCGAAACTTTGAAGGGCGCCAAGGCAAAGGGGCCAGAACGCACCTTTGCAGCCCGGCGATGGCGGCAACAGCTGCGATCGTTGGAACATTTAAAGACATTAGAGAGGAGCTTGGTGCATAATGGAGGCATTTACACAACATATAGGAACCACGGTTCCGCTAATGAACGACAATATCGATACGGATCAAATCATTCCTAAATCATTCCTAAAACGAATCGAAAAAACAGGTTTTGGTGAATTTTTATTTGATGAATGGCGTTACTTACCAGACCGTACACCAAATCCTGAGTTTACATTAAATGAACCACAATATAAAGATGCGACAATTTTGATTTCTGGTGATAACTTTGGTTCAGGATCATCAAGAGAGCACGCGGCTTGGGCATTGGATGATTATGGCTTTAGAGCGGTCATTGCAGGAAGTTTTAGTGATATTTTTTATATGAATGCTACAAAAAATGGCTTACTGCCGATTGTCTTGAAACATGAAGAATTGGAGGCATTGGCTGGACTTGGAGCGGATGAAACAATCACGATCGATTTGCCAGCCCAACAAGTCATCACGCCGAATGGAACATATTCTTTTGAAATCGATAGTACATGGAAGCATAAATTGGTGAATGGGTTGGATGATATTGCTATTAGCTTGACGCATGATGCTGAAATTGCGGCTTATGAAGCGAAGATTCCGACTTATTGGCAATAAGAAATAATAAAAGTGCTACATCGATGAATAAATTTCGGTGTAGCTTCTTTTCATTACATCATTAGGAGCGTGAAATCAATGGAATGGGATGCGAAAAAATACAATACGACACATGATTTTATTTTTAAATATGGTGCAGGTTTATTGGAGTTATTGCCGAAAGAACCAAAAAAAGTGTTGGATATTGGGTGCGGAACGGGTGAATTGACGAGTCAAATGGCGGAACTTGGGCATGAGGTTACAGGGATCGATCAATCAGTCAATATGATCGATCAAGCAAAAGAAAGCTATCCTGATTTGACGTTCTTAAAGGAGGATATTTTAAATCCCTCTGATCAAATTGGCTGGTATGATGTTGCTTTTTCAAATGCAGTTTTTCATTGGATATCGAATCAAGAGTTGTTATTGAAGAATATCAATGAACATCTAAAGGTCAATGGGCAGTTGATTTGTGAGTTTGGTGCTATTGGAAATGTTCAGGCAATCAGAGAATCTTTTGGGCGTGAGTTAAATACATTAGGCGTAGCTTTTGAAGAGCCGTTTTGTTTTACGTCAGTTGAAGACTATCGAGTTTTACTTGAAAAGAAACATTTTGAGGTTGTGGAGATATTGGAATATGAACGGCGGCCGACACCACTTAAAGGTGGGGAATCTGGTTTGAGAGAGTGGATGGAACAGTTTTATACTGTTGAGTTGGGGCAATTGACAGATGATGAGAAAGAGAAGCTATTGGCGAATATGGAGCGAGACTTGAAGAAGAAATTGTGGAAAGAGGATCACTGGGAGGCGGATTATCGTAGGCTTAGGATCACGGCTGTTAAACAGCATTGATAATAAAAGATAGAGTGAAAAAAAAGACCAAAATCAGCACCACTTGATTTTGGTCTTTTTTTGTTCAAATCGTTTACCTGTAAGGAGTAAAGTTATTTTTTTATTAATCCATCTTCTTTTTGTTTGATGTACGTTTCAAGACTGTGTCTGTCGATCAAAGAAGCTACAACACCATCTCGTGTAATACAGAAACCAGCAGCATAAGTTGCAATTTGAACGGCTGCTTTTAAAGAATAACCGTATAAGAGATAAGACGCGAGTGCACTGATAAATGCATCGCTTGCGCCTGTTGTGTCAATAGCTGGAAAGTCAGCAGCTGGGAAATACTCAGCCCAATCAATCGTTTTAACATAACAACCTTGCTCACCCAAGGTAACGATAACCGTTTGAATTCCGTAATTTAGCAGAAAGTCTGCTTTTTCTTCAATTGATGAAAATTCAGGACAAAGTTCGTTCAACTCATCCTCATTTGGAATCAAAATATCAACCAACGACAAAATATTTTCCGGTATTTTTCCATAGGCAGATGGTTTAAAAATAGTTTTAGCTCCATAGTCGTGTGCTAGAGAGCAAGCTTTCGCTACCGTATTCAAAGGAATCTCGGACTGGATCAAACAGTAGCCTGTATTTTCAAATAATTCTTTTTTTTCTTCAATATCTTCTGGAGTGAAGATACCATTAGCGCCTGGCAAGATAGAAATCGTCGAATGACCGTTAGCTGCAACAAAAATATATGCTTTTCCTGTATCGGTATGGGGACGTCGTTTGATTCCTAATGAATCCACACCATACTGGTTTAAGGCAGAATAAACATAATCAGCGTCCAAGTCCGATCCAATATTTCCAATCAATCCAACGCGATGACCGAGTTTGGCAGCACCGATCGATTGATTCACCCCTTTTCCGCCTGGCTGAATAGATGAACTAGAAATAGAAACAGTTTTTCCACTGTTTGGAAGCTTTGGAACAGTAAGATAAGTATCAATATTAATACTTCCAACAACCGTGAGCCTTGGTATATTCAGATTAAAAGGTAAACTGATTGTTGTTCGATTGTTTAAGTGAAAAGCTTGTGCGAATGGCTGTGATTTTTGCTTATTTTGTTCAATCCGATTGACCAATTGGTTACCGATATAAGTACCAAAGCTAGTATTTTGAATCGCATAAGTTGAAATCTCTGATAACTCAGAAAAGGTCAGTGGCTCTGTTTGATCACTCTTTAAAGAAATCAACGAAATATCTTCTGGTATTTTATAACTAAGTGTATTTACCAATTGATAAAATTCTAAAGCTTTATGATAGTGGGAAGAAACGACTCCTGTGATTTGTCGATTATTAAGTTTCTGAGCCAAATTATCATTCAATTCATCGAAAATCAATTCTTTATCTAGTTTCATATGATTATCAAACAAACACTTTTTATATCCATCTAAAAATGCAGTTGTTCGTCTTCCTTTAGAAAGCAAACAAGCAATTTGAGTATGTTTTTGATCGATCAGCTCTTGTGTGATTTGATAAGCTGCTTCTTCATAAGGAAAACAGATCGCATGCTTTCCACCATTGGGACCGACTGTTAGCAGTGGGATAGAGGCATCTTTAAAATAAGAAGCATAAGACAAACTTAGCTCCGTTAGAGGTTCCCAAATAACGCCATCTACATTTTGTTTACATAAGGAAGTAATGTTTTTTAATTCTTGTTCTTCATCCGAATAATTGTTGAAAACCAAGGTACTATAACCATTACTTTGAGCCGTTTGAATGATTCCATCTAGGGTTGTATCTAATGAAGCAGAAGATTCCAGCAGGACACCAATAATCCAACTTTTAGAGGAACTAGTATTAGCTGAAGCATAGGGTGTGTAATTGTATTCTTTTACAATTTTTAAAACCCGTTCTCTCGTTTCTTTGCTAATACTTTGATCTTTTTGGTTAACGATTTTCGAAACAGTTGAAGCGGAAACACCTGCAATTTTTGCAATATCTTTTATATTCATCACTGTTATTCTCCGTTTCATACGTTATTTAATTTTTTTAAAATCAGATTTTTATAGTTAATATTCAGCACATAGAGTTTTGATTTTATAAAACAATATGTCAGTTAAATTAGATAAAAGTAGTAATTGTATCTGTCAAAATGATGAATCAACCTTGTCTAAATAATAGATAATTAAATCTATTAAGTCAACAAAAATCATTATAGTACTTTTTGTAAGCATTATCATTAATTAGAAAAAATAGTTAAAAATACGTTGACAAATCAGCAAACTGATGTTAAATTCAACTTAAGAAAACGGTTTCCGAAAATATTTTCGTAAATTGGATGGTGCGAACTTTGTGCAAAGAGAATGGAGGGTCGGGGATGAAGAAGAACAAATTTTTAGAAGGGATAAGAAATCAATTTACAACTAAATCTTTAGTTTTGATTCCAATCGCTGTGGGAATCAATTTGATCGGCGGTACACTCTGCTCGGCACTTAAATTGCCGTTATTTTTAGACATGATCGGTACAATTATTATTGCCTGTCTTTCAGGACCTTGGGTAGCCGCCTTGTGTGGGTTACTAACGAATGTTTTTTTAACGCTTGTAGCCAATCCAGTTTATTTTCCTTATTCCGTTGTCAGTATTCTATGCGCCCTAGTTACCGGTTTTATGGTAAAAGCTGGCTTGTTCAAAACAGTTTGGGGAGCTATTTTAACCTGGCTCGCTTGTGCGTTAACAAATACTGTTTCAGCTTCATTGATCACAATTTTTGTTTATGGAGGGGCAACTGGAGTCAATGGCAGTTCTGTCTTTACAGCCGCTTTGATCGCAACGACAAAACAAATTTTCCTTTCGGTCATCTCTACATCAATGCTTGAAAATGTGATTGATAAAGGGATCGTCTTTTTGATCGCTTTCTTACTCGTTCAAAAAATACCCAAACGATTTCTCAGTCAATATGCATTAGGAATGAACGAAAGTGAGCTTGAAGAGGATGAAGAATGGGCGAATTGATAAGAAGTTAGGAGGCGCTAAAACGTGAAGGTTTCAACGACATTCATTCCTCGACATACGGTGATCGAGCGATTGAATCCTATGACAAAAGTATTAGCGGTATTTACACTCGGCTTAAGTACCTTGATTTTTCCAAGTATCTGGTTAGGCTTTGCTATTATTGTTGGTTTATTTATTATTTCATACTTGGCGAAGATTTTGAAACCGTTTACCCGTTTAATGGTAGGATTTGGAATCCCAATTACAGTGATGCTTTTATTTATTCAAGGATTTTATAGTACAAGTAACGTCACGTTTATTGCGGATTTTGGTTTTGCAAAATTAGGACTTGAGGGCGTTTTATATGCCTTGAAAATTGTCACAACACTCTTAGTTTTTATGGGAAGCTTTTATATTATGAATCAAACCACGGATAAAGGTAAACTGGTCGCCGCTTTAACGAATAGTGGCTTGCCACCCAAAGCTGGCTATCTAGTATTAGCAACATTAAATGTAGTACCACAAATGCAAAGACGACTAGCTACGATTCAAGAAGCACAAGAAGCACGAGGCGTTGAAACAGGTGGAACTATTTTTTCTAGGATCAAGTCATACATTCCACTTTTAGGACCTGTGATCATGTCTTCTTTAACAGATGCCCAAGAACGAGGAATGACGCTGGAAACAAGAGGTTTCGGGATTAAAGGGGTGAAACAAACCAGTTATGTTCAGGTGAAAATCAGCAAATTAGACAAACGAATCAATAGTGGGTTGATTCTGTTTTTCCTAATCACACTAACCGTCACTATTTTAATGAAATCTACTATTCTGTGAGAAAGGAGCCGCTATGAACAAGGTGATCGTTGAAGCAAAAAATTTTTCTTATAGATACAATCAGACAAAAAAGAGAGCGTTAAAAAACCTTGATTTTCAAGTAGAAGAAGGGAGCTTCTTTTGTATCATTGGTGCAAATGGTTCAGGAAAATCAACACTTTGCAATGCATTAGTGGGACTGATCCCTCATTATTTTGTTGGAAAAAAAGCGGGTGAAATCATCATTGACGGATTGAAAACGGAAACGAGTACCATCGCAGAGCTATCAACGAGGATCGGTTTAGTTTTTCAAAATCCTTTCAACCAATTATCGTATACGGCAGGAACCGTAGCAGAAGAATTAGCATACGGCTTAGGGAACAGAGGGATCGCACGTGAAGAAATGCATCAAAAAGTTGACTATGTAGCCAAGCTAATGCGGATCGACCAGCTTCTTTCTAACAATCCGTTGGAGCTGTCAGGTGGACAAGTTCAAAGAGTCGCTTTTGGGTCCACTTTTATTTTAGAACCCAAATTTTAGTCTTGGATGAATGTACGACACAATTAGATCCATTAGGCGGCGACGAATTGTTTTCAATCGTCAAAAAATTAAATCAAAATGGCGTAACGGTAATCATGGTAGACCATGATATGGAACGTGTTGCACAAAATGCTGATAAAATCATGGTACTTTCAGAAGGTGAAATCGTAGCGATCGACACACCTCAAAAAATATTTGAAGATCCTGTCATTACAACGTACGGCATTGATGTACCAGATTATGTAAAACTTTCAAAAGCCTTAGCAGAAAAAAATTATACCGATCATGCAATAGAAATCACGGAAGAACCGACCATAGCATTAGTCAAGGAGGCGTTGAAGTAATGGACATTACATTAAAAAAACTTCGCTATGCGTATCCTATAGGAGTTGAAGTCTTAAAAGGGATCGATTTATCTATTAGTGGGACGAAACCTGTTGCCATTATCGGTCAAAATGGAGCTGGAAAAACAACGATCGTGAAACATTTTAATGGTATTTTACGTCCTAAATCAGGTGAAGTGTTGATTGAAGGAGAAAATATCGAACAGCGCACAACAGCACAGTGGGCTAAAAAAGTGGGCTACGTCTTTCAAAATCCAGATGACCAATTATTCTTAGAGACGGTACGAAAAGAATTTACCTTTGGACCTAAACAAATCGGTATGCCTCAAAAAGAAATAGAGGAGCGATTGAACTGGGTAGCTGAATTGGTAGGACTTTCAGATAAATTAGAGGTTCATCCTTCGATTTAAATGCTACGGAAAAGAAATTTTGTACGATCGGTTCGATCATTATGATGAATACAAGCGCGGTCATTTTTGACGAACCAACTTGCGGGCAAGATGTAAGCGGCAATCTAAGGCTACAAATGATTATCCAAAAGTTGAGAGATAAGGGTGTTTTATGTATTGCCATCAGCCATGATATGAAGTTTGTAGCAGACAACTTTGAGAGAATCATCGTTTTATGCCAAGGAGAAATCATTTTAGATGGATCTGCTGACGAGGTTTTTTCAGAAGTAGCAACCCTAAAAAAAAGTTTTGTAACGCCTCCGCCTATTACAAGAGTTGGGCAAGGAGCGGGATTTAAAAAAACAGTCTTTACAACAGAAGCTTTTATGAAAGTCTTTGAAGAGGAAAGGAGATAATCTGAATGTCTAGTGTTATGAGCCAAATTGTTGTAGAAGACGGGTGACTTTTAGTGATAAGGGTCAATAGCAATAGTGTCTACAAAATTATAGAATCGTGAAAGGTGTGGTTGTGGAAATGGCAACTAAAAACGAAGCAGAAAAAGTATTGGGCGTTCCAGTACCAAAGGAAGGCACGGCAGAGTTTGAAAAGATGAATCGCATGGCAAAGCGGGCAATTCCGTTGATCTTGATTATTTTTATTTTTGGAATCCTTGAACAACAAGCATTTGGTATGATTTTTGTTAATATCGGTCAAGAGTTGGGAACGCCAGGATTAGCGCCATTGATTACGTCAATTCCTGGGATTGTGTTAGGTATCGTTTGTGTGATCTATGGTTCATTGGGGGATTTTGTGTCCCTTAAGAAAATGACCTTGCTCGGTGTGAGTATTCTTGTTGTTGGTTCGGCGATTGGCTTTATCTTAGGACCAGTTAGTATTTGGGCAGTTGTGATTGCACGTGTTCTGCAATCAGCTGGCGGACAAGTGGCAGGTTCTGTTTTCTTAGTGTTAGTTTCAAAATATATTGCCAAAGAAAATCGAGTGATCTACTATGGCATTTTCGTTGCTGTCTTTCGATTCTCAGCAGCACTCGGCGTAATTGCAGCAGGTTATGTTACTAAAATCGATTGGCGTTGGTTGTTCGCAGTGCCGTTGATTTCAATTATTTTTATTCCATCATTAGCAAAAAATCTACCAGATGATCGTGCAGAAGGTGCCAATATTGATTGGGGTGGTTTTACCTTGATTGGTGCTTTTGCTGGTGCGATGACGATGTTCTTTACAGATATGAATCTATTTTGGGCAGTCAGCTCAGTGGTGACATTGATCGCTTTTATCGTCTATATCAACAAAGCAAAGAATCCTTTTATTACACCAGAATTCTTTAAAAATCCTGCATTTATTGCAACAATGACGGTTATTTTTGTTGGGTACTTCTTCAGTTATACTTTAAACGCAGGTGTGAATGCGATCGGTTTGAATGTATATGGAATTGATTCGGCTGAGGTTTCAACATTATTAGTTTGGTCAATCTTATTGGCAGCCTTTCTTGGCTTTGTTTGTGGACCAGTGATTAAAAAAATTGGACGCTCTGCAGGGATCATTATGGCCCTTTCCTTTATGGGATTAGGCTTGATTGCCATCGCATTTGCTATCCCTCATGGAAAAGTTTGGGCATTAGCAGTAGCACCATGTATCTATTACTTTGGAACATCGTTCTTTTACTCACCAATCGTTGATACAGCAACATTAACTGTTTCACCAGAAGAATCAGGTCGTGTTTTGGGCGTAAATGATTTAGTTCAAGCTATTACCGGATCAGTTGGTGTGGCAGTGTTCGGCGGCATGATGTCTTCTGGTGCAATGTCAGGTGGAAGTATTGTTGGAGGAACAAGTGGGGATGTGTCAACCTATGCCAATGTGTTTCTAGTCGGTGGTGCAATCGTACTTGCTGCACTAGTTATTTTCCTAGTAACGAAAAAGACGATCTACAGCCATTCAAGAGTGGATGAATAAACCGTTTAGTCTAGCTAATGTGACTGAACTTCACGGACTAGTCAATATGCGGTACTTCGATTTCATCAACGAAGGATTGAAGGTCTTAGAAAAAAATATAAAAAAGTAAACGTGATAAAAGATATCAAAGTAACGTTTTCCTATTCTTTAATCGATACTAAATGGGCCTATTACACTTTCAAACGAGGAGGAAGATAGAATTATGTCAAAAAGAAAAGTTATTTTAGATTGTGATCCTGGTCATGATGATGCCATTGCATTGTTGATGGCGCTGGCATCTGAGGACATTGAATTAGTCGCTATTACGACTTCTGCTGGAAACCAACTTCCAGAAAAAACATTCAATAATACTAGAAAACTCTTAGCATTAACGAATCGAGAAGAAATTCCAGTTGCGATGGGTGCGTTAAAACCGCTTAGAAGAGAACTGATCATTGCAGATGATGTGCATGGTGAAAGTGGGTTAGATGGTGCTGAATTGCCCGAGCCGACAGTAGAAGCAGAAACGATTCGAGCAAATGACTTGATCGCAAAAATTTTAAATGAGAGTGATGAAAAAATTACAATTGTCGCAACAGGTCCTTTAACAAATATAGCGATTTTCTTGCTTTCTCATCCAGAACTAAAAGAAAAAATTGAATTGATTTCTTTCATGGGCGGTGCCTGTTTTGGTGGAAATATCACTCCTCATGCAGAATTCAATATTTATGTTGACCCGGAAGCGGCTGATATAGTAATGAAATCGGATGTTCCTGTTGCAATGTTTGGTTTAGATGTTACGTTAAAAGCTCAATTATTTGAAGAGGACATTAAAGAAATTCGTGAAATCGGCAATCCAGTAGCGACGACAATGGCAGACCTGCTTGATTTCTTCAATCTAACAACGACGGTTCCATTTTTAGCACAAGAAGGACATATTGAAGGGATTCATATGCATGATCCATGTGCAATGGCATACGTGATCGATCCATCTATGTTCAAAGCTTTACCGATGCATGTTGAAGTGGAGACGAGTGAGACCTTATCTTTAGGTAGCACGGTTGTTGATTATGATGATTTATTCAAGAAGGAAAAAAATGTTGTGGTTGGATTTGATGTAGATCTTCCGAAGTTTAAAGAATTGGTGATTCAAACAATCAAACATTTTTCTGACTAAAGAATCATCATACTAGTATGATGCGTTTAAAATGGAGGGACATTCAGCCAATGAACAAAGTTACGATTATAGGGAGTATCAATTCGGATACAACTTTAAGAATGAAGTATCTACCAAAACCTGGCGAAACACTCCACACCACTGAATTATTTACTTCAGGTGGCGGCAAAGGAGCGAACCAAGCAATCGCTGCAAAAAGAAGTGGCGCTCAGACAGCTTTTATTGGAGCTGTTGGAGGGGATGATACAGGAAAAAGAATGCTTACGTTGCTAGAAAAAGAATCCATCGACATATCAGGGATAGAGGTTATTGATAATCAAAGCACAGGGAGTGCCTACATTTTACTTGATAGTTTCGGAGAAAATAGTATTATCATTCATTCTGGCGCAAACAATAGTATAACGAATGCGCAAGTAAATGACTATCAGCACTTAATTGAAGCAAGTGATTTTATTATTGCACAGTTTGAAAGTACACTAGATAGTACGATCCAAGCATTTAAATTAGCCAAACAAACCGGTGTAAAAACCATTTTAAATCCAGCTCCCGCTTTTGAACATATTCCTTCTGAATTATTAGCACATACGGATTTAATTGTACCTAATGAATCGGAAGTTGAAATATTGACGGGAATCAAGATTACCTCCGAACAAAGCATGAAAGATGCAGCTTCTTCTTTTCATGATTTAGGTATCGAATCTGTTGTGATCACTCTTGGCAGCAAAGGAGCCTTCTACGATGTAAAAGGAAAAAATGGGATCATTCCAGCGCTTCAAGTCAAAGCGGTCGATACAACAGCTGCAGGAGATACCTTTATCGGAGCGATGGCGTCCGTTTTACAGAAGGATTTTAGCAATCTGGAAGAAGCAATTAAATATGGAACGAGAGCTGCGGCTTTAACGGTTCAGCGATTTGGGGCGCAACCTTCTATTCCTTACAGCAATGAATTGTAATAGGGTGGTTGATGGTTTGGCAGAGTGTTTTTAGGGTAGGAAATAGATAAAAACTGAAATTTTTATGGCTCTTTGTCAAATCGGACTGATGAGTAGAAATAAGGAGGTTGGTTATTGAAAGAGAAAGGCTTTCGATAACCAACTTCTTTGTTATGTCATTTTTATCAAATCATTCATAAGAAAAATTCGTGTTTTCATATTTTGAAAGGATTTAAAACCATAAGAGACACGTTTCAATGTCTTTATATGTGTATTCATGGCTTCCAGCTTCCCATTTGAATAGGGATAGATCATGGCATTGCGTATTCCCTCTTTATAAGAAAGTAAATGGCTGATTGTGGTCCGAAATGTTTCCTCCAACTGATCTGGAAGTGTCTGTAATTGTTCAAAGAATTGTTCATGATCTTTCCTTCGGAAAGYTTCTGTTAATTCATGAAATACTTGATACGTAAAACGCAGTGCTGGAGAAAAATCAAGGAGTCGATCAATCATCATAGCTTCTGTCAGATAAGGAAATTTAGGTGCTTTAAAACTGCGCCATGTTTTGTAAGTTGAATGATTAATGTTGGCACGATCTTTCAATAAAAATCGCCAATTACTTTTCAATTTATTGGCTAAATTATGCTTATTATCTTGCCTTAATCGGGCAACCTCTTTGATGCGAAAGGTATTAAAGGCGCGATTAAGGTGTTGAACAATATGAAATCGATCAATGACCAGCTTTGCTTGAGAGAATACACGTGGAATCAATTGAAAATAAGCAGCATTCGTATCGGTTACTAAAAATTGTATATTGTCTCGATTTGGACATTTCTGAAAGGAATAAACCAAGTGGTTCACTTTTCTAGAAGGAAGAATATCCACCAACTGTCCGGTTTCTCCGTTGGCACAAATGAAACTCATTTGTCTTCAAGTGATGTATGGGAGCGAAATTCATCTACCATCAGCACAGAGGGGAGATAGGTTGGTTTTCGTGTAGGTAGATAAACTTCTGTACTTTTAAGAATACGAATGACTGTTGTAATGGAGACATGACACAGAGAAGCAATTAATCTAAGAGAAATTTTTTCCTTTAATAAAGCTAGAATTTTGGTATGTACGTGCTTGGCGATAAAACAATGAGGAGACACAAAATAGGATTGAGCTGTCCAATGACGCATACAAGCGCGACAGAAATAGCGTTGTTTCGCCAGTTCCATAACGAGAGGTAATTGGTTAAATGAATCAAACCGAACCCTACTGATTTTGGTTCCATTTTTATTTACTGCTTGTTTTTCAGTAAAGGATCCTTTGTACAGTTACAATGAGAAAAGCAAGGAACTAGTTTGGCTTTAATGACCAATGTTTGTCTGCCTTTTATTTTTTGTTCTAAAACAGCTAAAATCGTGAGATTTTTATCTATGATTCGGAGCATTTTTTTGATAGTATTTAAGCATAGCATATCGTTCCTTCCRTTAGATTTKGTGTGGTAACTTAATCYTATCAGAGAACGATATGTTTTTTATMTAAAAATGAACATTGGGACTGAAGAAAAGTATTTCTACTTTTCACCAGTTCCCATTTATTATAGAGCCGAAATGTTTTGTCAGGATTCTTATTTCTATCACTATCATTTTTCACTCTATCTGTGTATTGAAACACATCTGACTTAAATCAGATGATTCAAGTTAAATACTT
>NZ_AYPQ01000006.1 GCF_000633635.1 Enterococcus crotali
GAATATTGGCAACTTCACGATAGGAGAACTCACTTGTTTGATATAACTCTATCGCATTTAGCTTGAATTGAACAGAATAATTCTGATTTTGGCGTTTTCGTAAAAGACCTTCTTCACCGAATTCTTGATAAGCATTGATCCACCTATGCACTTGTTCCATTGTTTTAACCCCATGCTTATTTGCTAAAGCTTGTATTCCTCCTTTCCCTACCAGATATTCTTGAACAATTTTTAGTTTAAGTTCAAAGTTATATTTAGACATAAAAATACCGACCTCCAAAAAATTAGATTTTTGGTCTAACTTTTTGGGGTCGGTTCACTTCTATTACAGGGCAATCTCTCTTTTTTGTTGGCTTTTGCTTTACACTTGATAATTTAGTCTTTTTAAAGTAAATTTGAACAGTCTTCAGAATATCGTTTCCTAAAAAGGAGTGCTGCTAAATGAAACGATTATACACTTTTTTTACCGATGATTTATTATTTTCACTTTCGCTTCTGGTTGCTATCATCAGTTGTGCATTTGGTCGATTCTCTTTAGACTCAATTGATTTTAAAGTTATTTTTTGTTTATTGGGTTTGATGCTTTTGGTAAAAAATTTTGAAAAACTAGGGATTCTGACTTATTTTGCTGATAAGATGATCGATTATTCTGCTAACACCCGTGGTTTAATTCGAAATATTGTGCTCTTATCCTTCATTAGTTCTATGATTTTGACGAATGATGTCGCAATACTTACGTTAATGCCGATTTACTTAACGATCATCAAAAAATTTCCGGAAATGGAAAATAAGATTTTTGGGGCCGTATTACTGATTGTTGCGGCAAATTTAGGGAGTAGTTTTTTCCCCTTTGGGAATCCACAAAATCTCTTTTTATTTTCTTATTATTCTCTTTCCACATTGACTTTTTTTAAGTGGTCTATCGTGCTACTCTTTTCTTCAATTTTGTTTTTATTGGTTTCTTTCCTGTTTATAAAGAAAAGAATGATTCCAACACAGCATACTTCGATTCCAACAATCAATAAAAATAAAACAGTTTTCTTAAGTATGGTTGGAGGTTTCATTCTTTTGGGTATTTTTAATGCCCTACCTTATTTTATTGTCATTCCAATTGCGGTGATAATCCTCACTGTTTATGATAAATATTTGCTTACACAACTTGACTATAAATTGTTAGGAACGTTCATTTTTTTCTTTATCGCCGTTGGAAATTTTGCACAAGTAGAATTACTTTCTTCGTTTATAAAGGTACAATTTACAACAAGTAGTCGAACATTTTTTGGCAGCATTCTAGTTAGTCAGATTATTAGTAATGTTCCTGCAGCCATTTTGATTGCGCCATTTACCGATCAATCTCAAGCACTTTTTTGGGGTGTGAATGTTGGCGGTTTAGGAACCATTATTGCTTCTTTAGCTAATTTGATCGGGTTCAAATTGTATAAAGCGTACTATCCTACTCAATCAAAAGCGTTTCTTTGGCAGTTTTCAGCTGTGAATTTCGTATTTTTACTCTTCTTTCTTTTATTTTTTGCTTTTATACTATAAAAAAATTCGACACACAACGATCAGTCACTGTGTGTCGAATTTTTTATTTTAGCGATTAATTTGCAATTGCTTCAAGTCTAGCTTTTACATCTTGTTCTGAAAGTTCGTTTCTCATCACATAGCGATTGGCAGGATGATGACGACATTCATCTGAACAACTACCGAGGTATTTAGCTTCATTTTCTTCGGATGCTAAAATTTGTTTATTACAGAATGGGTTAGCACAGTTGATGTAACGTTCGCAAGGTGTTCCGTCAAACCAATCTTTTCCGATGATTTTTTTATCAACATGATTGATTTCAACACTGATTCGCTCATCAAAGACATACATTTTGCCATCCCATAGCTCGCCTCGTGTCTCTGGGTCTTTTCCGTAAACCGCGATACCGCCATGAAGCTGAGAAACATCTTCAAAGCCTTCTTTCATCAACCAGCCAGAAAACTTCTCACAGCGAATACCACCAGTACAATAAGTCACAACTTTTTTATCCATAAACTGCTCTTTGTTCTCTCTGATCCATTGCGGCAATTCTCTAAAGTTACGAATATCCGGACGAACTGCTCCTCTAAAATGACCTAAATCAAATTCATAATCATTTCTAGCATCGATCACAACGGTATTTTCATCCAGCAAAGCTTCTCTAAATTCAGCCGGCTCTAAATATTTTCCAGTTATTTCTAGCGGATTTACATCTTCTTCCAAGCTTAAAGAAACTAGTTCTTTTCTAGGACGGACAAACATTTTATGAAACGCATTTTCTGGTACTTCATCAATTTTGAAATAAGTATCTTTAAAACGCTCATCAGCCAGCATTGCTTCCATATAGGCATCCGTATCAGCAATCGTTCCGGAAAGCGTACCGTTGATCCCTTCTGTTGCAACTAAAATTCTTCCCTTTAAGTTCAACGACTTACAAAAAGCTAAGTGCTCCTTTGCAAATTCTTCAGGGTTTTCAATCGTCGTATATTTATAATAAAGTAATACGCGGTAGTCCATTGTATCTTTCTCCTTTTTCTTAGAGACTGTTTTGCTATCTCCATAATAACTGTACAGTCCTCATTTTGTCTTCATACATAACAAGTATATAAAAAAAGAATTAAGGAAAGCGAACTATTTGCTTGTGGAATAGTGCACATAAAAAGAAAATAAAAGAAACCATTTAGACCTCGAATAACCAAGCAGCTCCTTTTTACATCACACATTCCACGTGTTGTACAGCAGAATCACCAAATTCAAAAAAAACGCCTAAGCTTTCCAAAAAGGAAAGCTTAGGCAGTCAGTATAAATTAACTTCTTATTGGCCAGATACCGCAAAATAATTCTCATCATTATCAGCAAAGTTGAAAACCAAGCCAGTTGGTAACTGAACTAGCTCGCCAACACGTACACCAGCATCTTTCATTTTTTTGTATAATTCCATGACATCATCAGCAAAAAACATTAATGATGGCGTATTTCCAGCAACTTCTGGTGAATGTTGTTGGATAAATTCTAAATCGTATAACACGATCATTGTTTCTGCAGTTTCACTTGGTGCAATCTCCACAACAAGTGTGCCGTCAACTGCGTCTCTTTCTTTTTCTACAAAGCCGATTTTTTGCCAGAACTTGCTTGATTCCTCTACATTAGTTACATATAACATAATTTTGATTTGATTTGTGAACATATTTTTGCTCCTCATCTCTTTTTTCTATTTTAAAATAAATCCTTTTTCAGTATATACTTTTTATGATAGCGTATGGTAAGATTTATGAAAATAAATTTGCTTCAAAAAGGAGAAACAAATGAAATTAACTGTTTTGGTAGATAATAATGTCTATATTGATCATTATTATCTTGGTGAACCAGCATTGTCTTTTTATATAGAGGATGGTGATGAAAAAATTCTTTTTGATACAGGATACAGTGATGTTTTTATAAAAAATGCAGACTTACTTACTATCGATTTAAGTCAAGTCACAAAATTGGCACTATCACATGGTCACAATGATCATACAGGTGGCTTAACTATGATTTCCAGTATCTTTACAAAGCAAAAGCCGCAAATTATAGCGCACCCCCTCACTTTTTGCCCTAAAAAAGAAGAAGAATTGATAATAGGTTCGTCTGTAACCAAGGAAGAACTTCAAACAAGCTACGATCTACTTCTTACAAAAGAGCCTGTTAAACTTTCTCAAAATATTACATTTCTTGGTGAAATCCCTGAATTAGTAACGTTTGAACCTCGTAAACAAGTAGGCGAAACAAAATTATCGACGGCCTTTACACCAGATTATGTTCTAGATGACTCAGCACTCGTTTTTGAAGGTCATGATGGTCTTTCTATTATCACAGGCTGTTCTCACAGCGGTATCAGCAATATTTGTGAATATGCAAAACAAGTGACTGGGATTCAAACTATCAAACGTGTCATTGGCGGTTTTCACTTAGTTGAGGTTGATTCACAGTTAGATAAAACAATCGAATACTTTATAGATAATCAAATCGAAACACTATATCCTTGCCATTGTGTTTCCTTTCAAGCTAAAGCTGAAATTCATTATCAAATTCCAATTGAAGAAGTCGGCGTTGGTTTGCAACTGGAGTGGGATTAAAAAGAAGGTAAGTCTCTTGTAGGAGACTTACCTTCTTTTTATTTGAACTCTCTTGGGGAAGAGAAGTGAATCACTTTTTAAGCATTTTCTTCAATCACTAGACTGCTATCATTCAGCACATCACGGTCTAACTCTTTGATTCGTGCACTAGTCACGATTCCCGCTACCATACTGTCACTAACGTTAACAGCCGTTCTGGCCATATCGATCAATGGTTCTACAGAAATAACCAATCCAACGATCGCTACAGGTAAGTTCATTGCACCCAACACGATCAATGAAGCAAATGTTGCTCCACCACCGACACCAGCTACACCAAACGAACTGATTGTTACGATTGCAACTAACATCAAAATAAATTCTAAACTAAAGACATTGATTCCAACAGTTGGTGCAACGATTGTAGCCAACATAGCCGGATAAACCCCAGCACAACCATTTTGTCCAATTGACATACCAAAACTTGCAGCAAAGTTTGCTGTAGCATCATCAACACCTAAAGCTTTTGTTTGTGTTTCAATATTTAGAGGCATTGCTCCTGCACTTGATCTTGAAGTAAAAGCAAAACTCAACACTGGAAACGATTTTTTCAAATAGTTTACAGGATTTACTTTGACTGCCATCAAGATTACTAAGTGAACCAGCATTACAATGATCAATGCGGTATAAGAAGCGAATACAAATTTTCCTAAGTTAAGGATCGCATTATAATCACTTGTCGCAACAACATTCGTCATCAACGCTAAAACCCCATAAGGTGTCAAACGTAAAACCAATGTCACGATACGCATCGTGATTTTATAAAGACTGTCGATCAAGTTTGCAAAAAATTCTGCTTCTTTCGGTGCTTTTCTTTTAATACCTAAGTAGGCAATCCCAACGAATGCAGCAAAAATCACCACGCCAATCGTACTAGTTGGACGAGTACCGGCAAAATCTGCAAAAACATTTTTAGGAATAAAAGATAAAATTTGTTGAGGAATCGATAGGTTTTCAACGGTTTCCTGTCGTGTCGCAAGTTCTGCGATCCGTGCCGTTTCTGCCGTTCCTTCTGTAAATTTCGCACCTTGTAGTCCAAACAATAATGTTGTTCCAATTCCAACTAAAGCTGCTATAGCCGTTGTTCCTAACAAGGTTGCCAGGACAGTAAAGCTAATTTTTCCAACTTGCTTGGATTCTTTCATCTTAGTAAATGCTCCTACGATAGAAACAAAAACCAAGGGGATTACGAGCATTTGTAAAAATGCTACATATCCATTACCTACAATACCGATCCATTCCATTGCTTGCGTTGTGACTTTGTCTTGGGTACCGAATGCGAATTGAATAATTGCACCTAACACAATACCGACACCTAATGCGGCAAACACACGAGTTGAAAACTTATAGTGTTTTGCTTGCATACGATAAAAGACGTATAACACTGCAAGAAATGCAAGGACCACTAAAACAGTGATGAGTGTTGTCATTTTTTTCCCTCCTAAAT
Source organism: Enterococcus crotali (assembly GCF_000633635.1). Classification (GTDB taxonomy): domain Bacteria; phylum Bacillota; class Bacilli; order Lactobacillales; family Enterococcaceae; genus Enterococcus_L; species Enterococcus_L crotali. The sequence continues at coordinate 5,627 of NZ_AYPQ01000006.1, forward strand.
TTAAGTTAAATGACAAGTACATCAAAGGAAGTAAAGGTTCCCGGGGATCATTCTTCAATCATCCGCCCTAAAAATAAAATCAATTCATTTTCAGTGATAGGTCTATTGTACCTGATTTGAAAGGCTGAGGGGTATTATTTTGTTTGTATAATGATAAAAAAAAGAGTTTGTGATAGTCAAAAACTATCACAAACTCTTTGATTTAAATATTTATTCAGCTGCTGATTGGAAATTTAATTGAATACCTGGCTTGTCTAAAGCAATTTCAGTAACTTCATAGGCCATGCGTTGTACGATATCGAACAATGGGCTAACCAGCTCATCCACTTCTTCTTGTGTGATATCTTCTTGTGTTTCAATTTTGTGATTGATGATATGATTGATTTGGCTAACTGAACCTGATAGTAAATATTCTTCAAAAACTAAGCGAAACTCTAAACGAGCGGCGATAATTGAGTTTTCCTTTGGATAGTTTTCATCTGTTGATTCAATTGGTGAAAAGCCCACTCTAAGATCCGTTTCTACTTCTTCCATATCTTGTGTGCGCATATCATAGTGAAAAGCCTCTACCACTTCTTGTTGACGTTTTATTTCCATGAATTAAAATCTCCCTTTTTTTAAGTTCAATAATTATTATTGAGATCCAGTTGGTACTGGGCAAAACATAGTCTATCTATGGTTTTTATTATACCACACATCTTTTTATCACAAATACTCATAGACTCTTTTTAATCTAATTTTTAAATGAATGGATCGGCGCAGGAATACGTCCACCGCGAAGGATAAAGTCAGTCGATGCGTAATCGTTCACTTTCATAACCGGCGCCCTACCAAGTAAACCACCAAATTCGACCATATCACCAACTTTTGTCCCCTCAGCTGGTATGATTCTTACAGCAGTTGTTTTATGATTGATCACACCGATCGCGGCTTCATCCGCAATCATGGCGGCAATTGTTTCAGCTGATGTTTCACCTGGTATAGCAACCATATCTAAACCAACAGAACAAATTGCTGTCATTGCTTCTAATTTTTCTAGATTCAGTGCACCATTATTAACTGCATCGATCATGCCAGCATCTTCTGAAACAGGAATAAACGCACCTGATAATCCCCCAACATGATTACAAGCCATCACGCCGCCTTTTTTTACAGCATCATTCAGCAACGCTAAAGCAGCTGTTGTACCATGAGTTCCTACACTTTCCAAGCCCATTTCTTCTAAAATATAAGCAACACTATCTCCTACCGCTGGAGTGGGTGCTAAGGATAGGTCAACGATTCCAAAAGGAACATTTAAACGCTCCGACGCTATTTTTCCAACTAATTGGCCCATTCTAGTGATTTTAAATGCGGTTTGTTTGACGACTTCAGCTACAACATCAAAAGGTTCTCCTTTGACTTTTTCCAGTGCACGTTTAACAACACCAGGTCCACTGACTCCTACATTGATCACACAATCTGCTTCTCCAACACCATGAAATGCGCCTGCCATGAACGGATTATCTTCCACAGCATTGGCGAATACTACTAATTTCGCACAGCCCATATCAGACTTTGCGGCAGTTTCTTTGATTACATATCCCATATGACGAACAGCATCCATATTGATTCCTGCTTTGGTTGAGCCGATGTTTACTGAAGAGCAAACAAATTCTGTTTCAGCTAGTGCCTGAGGAATTGAATTGATCAAGATCTCATCTCCATGTTGGTAGCCTTTTTCAACTAATGCACTAAATCCTCCAATAAAATTGACACCTACAGCCTGCGCTGCTTTATCCAATGCTTTAGCATATTTTACATAATCCTTATCTGAACTTGCAGCGGCAATAATTCCAATCGGCGTTACAGAGATTCGTTTATTGATGATCGGTATCCCATATTCAGATTCAATTTCTTCTCCAACGTTAACTAAATTTTTCGCTAAACGAGTAATCTTATCATAAATTTTTTGGCAAGCACGATCACTGTCGCTATCAATACAATCTAGTAATGAGATCCCCATTGTAATAGTTCTAATATCCAAATTTTCTTCTTCGATCATGCGGATAGTTTCTAAAATCTGATTCGTTTCCAAACAATTTCCTCCTAAATTTAAAAGCTAAAAGAGCTCGCTCAACTTCGAACGGAAAATAGAAAAAAATGACTGGGGCGCTCTTTTGCCACAATTATTTTTTGTCTTTTTCCCGAGAAGTTCGCTCTTGAAGCTGGATAATAGTTAAAGCTAAAAGAGCTCACTCAACTTCGAATGGAAAATAGAAAAAAATGAGGGTGGCGCTCTTTGCCACAATTATTTTTTATCTTTTTCCCGAGAAGTTCGCTCTTGAAGCTGAATAATACAAAAGTTCACACAATTGTGTACTATAATTTATGCATAACATTGAAGATCTCTTCATTTTGAATACTGATCGTCACACCTAGTTTTTCACTTAAAGTGTTTAGCTCAGAACGAATCATTTCAAAATCATTTTTGCCTTGAGAAATTTCTAATACCATCATCATCGTAAAATAGCTGTCCATGATGGTTTGAGAGACATCGATAATATTCATATCCAATTCAGCTAACTTTTGACTCACTCCTGCAATGATTCCTACTTTGTCTTTACCAATTACAGTCAATACTGCGCGCATATAATTTCCTCCTAAATTTAAAAGCTGAAAGAGCATGGTCAACCTCGAATGGAAAATAGGAAAAAATGACTGGGGCGTTCTTAGCCTCTTTCATTTTTTATCTTTTTCCCGAGAGGTTTGCTCTTGAAGCTAGATAATATAAAAGCTGAAAGAGCATGGTCAACCTCGATTGGAAAATAGGAAAAAATGACTGGGGCGCTCTTGGCCTCTTTCATTTTTTATCTTTTTCCCGAGAGGTTTGCTCTTGAAGCTAGACTATGCTTTTCAATCCTAAATAAGTTTTTCCTATTATAGCATAATTTGTTCATTTATTAACAAAAAACAAGAACATACAATTTTAAAAAGTAGTGAATGTTCGTTTTTTTTCATCCACAAAAAACTTCTGAGATTTTCCCAGAAGTTTTCCACTTAAACCATTTTATTGAATTGTTCTTTGCAGGTTGAACAAGTGACTTTGATCTTTCCTTTTCCTTTTGGTGCTCGTAATTGTTGTTTACAATTGGGGCACTTAAAAAAAGTATAAATTTTGCGTTCTTTAAGCTTATTTTTTGAAAAATCTAGTTTCTTTTTTAGTTGCTGGACTTTTAAAATATAGCGAGTATTTTCATTTGAGCGTGGATAAAGCCTTTTAGAAAAAAAGCGATAATTCAGCCACAATAATAGACTTACTCCCAACCAAAAAGCGATTGATGTTGGTAAAAATAAATTAAGCAGTAATAAGATCAAACTTCCTCTCATCAAGGTAGTATTCAATTGATCCATTCGTGCATATCTGCCTACTAATAATTTTTGAATTTTTGCGTTCCAACGAAGTAATCGTTCAATCCAAATTTGTCCCATATGATCCCTCTTTTCTTTGCTATTATCTCAATCAATAGTCATTGTTTCAAGGGGTATAATGAAAATATATGTTAACTCAAAAATATATTTGATTGATTTTTTTGATCTCTCTTTTGATTTTTTCTTTTAATTCAATTGGACTAACTACTTCAACTGCAGAACCAAATGATAACAGATAAGATGCCAGCCAAGAGCCTTCTACTTGCCAAGTTTTTACTTTAGTATAGTCAGCAAACCGTTCTGTCTCAATAGCCAGCAGGTCTTCCTGTACTTGATGAAGTTTATCATTTCTTATCTTGAATTCAATATATACTTTTGAAAATTCAGGCTGATAATCTTTGATCATGTATGTTTCATCAATATCATTTTGCGAAATAATCAGTTCGCTCATTCGTTTCAATTTAAAGAGAAGAGTCATTTTTCTAACACAACAATAGCCTGCTAAATACCAAGCATTCTGCTTAAAAATCAATTTATTTGGCATTACTTCTCTGCTTGTTTTTTTCCCTTTGCTATTAATATAAGTAAAAATAACGCATTTTTTTTGATTTTTGGCTTTCGTGATCAATCCGATTGCATTTGCTTCATCTTCTCGTCCCCAAGTCGAAAAATCAATATCTATCCATTGCTCTACTTGTTTTTTAAATAAGGAGGATAGCTTGTTGACTAGCGGAGTAATACTTTTTAAATTGGTCGCTGCTAAATTTTGTAACGCCAAGATAATCTGATCCTGCTCGTCATCATCTACAAAAGTGGCAGACAAATGATGCGTATCCAATAAACGAATCCCTCCATCTCGCCCGCTTTGAGCGTATACTGGAAAACCCAACGCAGATAATGTATCGATGTCCCGATAAATCGTACGGGTCGAGACCTCCAGTTGCTCTGCTAATATTGTTGATTTCGCTTTATTATGCAACGTTAGATAATGCATAATATAAAACAATCTAGATAGGCTATTCATCGTCCTTAAAATCCAAGATCAACTTACTATTTTCACCAACAAAATCATATTGATAAGAACCAGTCAATCCATCCAATTCTCCACTACTTTTAATAAGCATACCCGGTGAATCCAAGGCTCCTTTGTCAAAAATTCCTTTTTCAGCTGCTGTAAAGGTTCCTGTTTTTCCTTTATATTGGCCTTCAAAGTGAAGAAATCCTGATATTCTTGCAGTTGCAAGGTGTCCATCTTCTTTGTTACTTTCTAAGTAATAAAGAAGATATTCGACCCAAGCCGCTCCTTGTAGCTCTCCGTCAAGCTCATATTCTGCCTGCACTCGGTTTACTGGAAAATCAAGCTTTAATACATTAGCTGGTTGTTCCTCCCATTTAGTTACATTGAACGTTGTGCTCATACTTATCCCTCCTTATGAATAAAAGAATAGCAAACATACGTTCTTTTTTCAAGCGAACAACTTAATAATTTTTTCTATTTTATTCATTTACCAAAAATTCTCGGATTTTTTTACTAAAGACGGTAACATTCTCGGATTTAGATGCTGCGGTCGTAACATCTAAATGGCCTGGATCTTTCGACCAGACACTTGAATCAGCGGTTAAGTAGATACTGAGCTTTTCCTCGTCCTTGTGCTTATTGATATAATCTAGAGCGACTTTGGGAGGATCACTTGATTGAACGGTTGATAAAATGATTACTTTGTCCCACTCTTCAATTCTATTTTCTCCAATTTCTTCCACTGGCTCTACTTTTATATAAATATTCTCATCTGCTAGATTACTTGCAAGTTCATCAATTACTTCATTTTTGAAAGCTCGGTCTTGTGTGTAAATAACCGCTCGGTGTGCATTTGACTTTTCACTTAAGTCTTCGTTGATCTCATAACTTGTGATGACCCCTTGGGCTCTTGCTAAGCGGTAGTAGCCTAAAAAGCCTGCGCCTCCTAATGCGATCAAAAGGATTCCGATCACTCCATATCTAAATAACTTGTTACTCCATAATTTTTTCATTGATACTTCCTACTTTCCTTTTTCAATTTTTTATTCGTAACGCAAAGCGGTAATCGGATCTAGTTTAGCGGCTTTTGCTGCTGGATATAAAGCGAAGATCACACCCAAGACACCAGTTATCCCTAACGTAGCTAACGCGTTAAGTGGTGCTATCTGAATCACCTGATTAAAGCCAATACTAGATTCAATCAATGGATTAGCTAAAAATTGGATTAGATAGGCAAACGCTACTGAAATGAAATTAGATAAAAACATGATATAGATTGCTTCCATTCTAAATAGACGCTTGATATATCCTTTTTTGTATCCAATAGAGCGCAAAACACCAATTTCTTTAGTTCGTTCCACAACGCCAATATATAGAACAACTGCAATCATTACCCCTGCAACGATCAAAGAAAGTCCAGCGATAAAGGCTAGCAAGTAAACAATAATATCAGTAAATTGTTTAAAAGTGTCTAGGAAGGAAGAAGCATTTGTGATTGCATAGTTTTCATACGCTGGATCTTCTTTGTATTTTTCAATAAACGTTTCAGCAGCTTCTGGATTTTCCGCAAAGGCATCGATCGTATAAATTGGCTTATCGATCCCCATACTCTTCACCATATAAGCAAATGTTTTTGGTGATGCCATAAACCCTTGAACAAACCCTTCTTCTTCTGGTGAGGTGATTCCTTGAATTATAGTTTCCACTTCGATGGTAGTATTATCGACCCCTTGATCTCGTCCTTGATAAACTAATGTGATTGGTTTTGAAATTAATTCTTCGACACTTTCTTGTGTTAATTCTGAATTTTTTAAGCCTAGTATTTCTCTCGCTACAGAAGCTGGCAGAACAACGCCCGATTCTTCTGGTGTTACAAAAGTTCCAGCCAGTAAATAACCATCGGCTACTGTGTTTGTTTTATAGCGTTCCTTATTTAGATTGGCCTCATCCATTTGCGCTGGTGCCAGCTCATCAATCAACTTGTTATCATATTTAAATCGAATCCCAGCGATATTTGCTCTTTCATAAACTTCTGTGATTCCTTCATTAGCGTACAGTTCTTTTAATTTTTTTATCTCTTCTTCTTTTAGTAGCTCAGAAGGTCTAGGAGGTCCACCGCGTTCTGGATCTTGATAATATGATGTAATTTGATTTGGAGAATATGCTGTTTGGAAAAAATCACCCAGCACTTCCGTGATTCCATTACCGATACCTAAAGCCAGTAAAATCGCTGTAATTCCAATAGATGTACCAAAAGCAACTAGCAAATTCCTTAAAATCCGACTAAAAAAGTTTTTACTAACGAGTTGCAAAGTGGCACCTAGAGAAAGCGAAACACGTGACGGGACTTCTTTTTGTATTTGATTTTTTTGAAATCAGGTGTTTTGATTCGGTCATCACTTAAAATACGCCCATCCTTTACTCTTAAGATTTTCGTTGCGTAATTCATTAAACTTTCGTCATGGGTAACTGTGATTACTAACGTGCCTTCATTACTCAGTTGCTTCAACAACTCTATGATCGACGCTGCTGTAACCGAATCCAATGCTCCAGTCGGTTCATCAGCTATGATCACTTTTGGATCATTCGCAAGAGCCCTGGCGATCGCTACCCGTTGTTTTTGACCACCAGAAAGTTGACTAGGGTACTTGTTGGAGTGATCTGCTAAACCGACTTTAGTCAAAAGCTGGACCGCACGATCTGTACGCTCAGACGGACTTAACATTTTATCTAAATAAAGAGCGCTTTTGACATTTTCAAGTACAGATAGATGGGAAACTAAATTAAAGCTTTGAAAAACGAACCCGATTTCATTTTTATGAAAATCATCCATATTCTCCGACTTCAAGTTTTGTCCTTCATAAAAAATATCCCCACCATAATCTGTGTCCAATCCACTGATGATATTCAGCAAGGTCGTCTTACCACTACCACTGGCTCCCAAAATCAAGGCAAAGTCACCAGCTTCAAAGTTTGTTGTTATTTCATGTAAAACAGGCTCTTTTTTATTATCGATCGTAAAGCTTTTCGACACTTTTTTTAATTGATACATTTCCTCTCCTCCTATCTAGTATCTTTGGATTGATTTTTTCTAGCCACAAATAAACAAATAAGATTGCACCAGATAAACAAGCATTTAAGACAAACGTACTCGGATAAAAAATACCGTTATTGGCTGTTAATTCAATATTTAAACCTTGGGGAAAATAATAACGTGCAACATCATTCAGCAAAATAACAAGAATCCAACCAATCGCGGTCACAAAAGTTTTGGAAAAGTTCGGTAACCACAGTTTAGCGATCACACCTCTAAATAGAATCAAATAACTGATCATACCAGCGAGATAAACCGCTAATTCTAGTGCTAAAAGCAACAACTGTAATGCACTTAACGTAATAGTGGCAAAGTTGAATACTAGGTTGATCACAACGATTACGATCAATTGGAAATAAGAAAGTAGATACTTCGCTGCAATTTTTTCACTTGTCGATTGTGTGACCGTACTAGCTAACGTTTGATGGTTTGATTGAATGTCCAGTTGATTGATCCTCCAAGACAAAACAATTGCTGTGACAACTGAAAGTAAAATCGGCAGCCGCTCCCATTGGGACTCAGGCATGATTACTTGAAAAACGTATTTGGCAAAATAGCTCGTTAAAATCAAGAGTAAACTACTTAAAAAGAACTTCTTAGTTTTTTCATGATAAAAATTAAATAAACGTATCATTGGCTTCCTCCTCGTAGATTTCCTTCAGGGACATATTTTTTCGTTCTCGTAAATCTTCCAGATTAATTACTTCGCAATATCTGAAAGGATTCATAAATAAAACATCAGTAAACAAGGTATCCATTTCTTCAATAAAATTTGTAGAAACTAAAATTATTTTCGCTTCGCCACTAGCTCTTCTCAACATCTTTTTCACTTGAATACGAGAAGAATAATCTAGATAAGCGAATGGTTCATCTAAAAGTAATATGCTTGTCTCTTTCGCATATTCACAAGCTATTTTTACTTTGACTTTCGTCCCTTCTGAAAGTTCTTGCCACTTTTGTTTTGTAGAAATATTCCATATTTCTAATTGTTCGATTGCTTTTTCTAAGCGAAATGCTGGAAATAAAATAGTATATTCCATTAGAATTTGTTGCACTGTTTCGGTTTGTTCAAAATAGTTTGTTGTTGAAACATACGCAATACTTGCTTTAAAGAGTTCACTATTTTGCGGTTGGTCATTATATAAAATCGTTCCCGTACTCACTTGTCTTTGTCCTGAAATACAATCCAGAAGTGTTGTTTTTCCTGTTCCATTTTTCCCCAGAACACCGAGTATTTGGCCTTCATTCAGGTTAAAAGACAGTTCTTGAAAAATACTTTTTTGGTATTGTTTTCCAATATTTTTTACCTTTAGTTTATTCATTTGCACTCCTCACAATCCGTTCAATGATATGCTCCCTTTCATTTTGAGTGAGCTCTAACTTTCTTAATTGAGTGATAAATGCTTCTACGTGGGCTTCAATCAATCGAAAGCGTAAATCTGTAATTTTATCGGTTTTATTTGTCACGAACTTACCAATCCCTCTCTGACTGATCAAAATTTCTTGTTGCTCTAAAATACTATACGCTCGTTGAATCGTTGTTGGGTTCACTTCTAAGTCCTCCGCTAGTTGTCTGACTGATGGTGCTTTTTGATTTTGCTGCCAATGATCACTGGCTATCCAATGTTCGACTTGCTCGATGATTTGTTGATAAATGGGTCTGTTCCCGTCATAATTCACATGCATCCTCCCTTTTCTAGTTGTATACTGTACTGCTTAAGTCACACACTCAGCTGGTAAAACCTATTTTAGAGGAAATAAAAAAACAATTTATATCCATGATATAAATTGCTTTAAACCTGCTACTATTTTTCAATTTTACTCATTGACTGCAAGTTAAGGGCTGATTTAGAGTAAAAAGACAAGAACCCCCTTTTGTTCGGTCCAAAAATTATGATATACTTTTTTTACCTCTATATTTGAAAAAGGAGTGATACCTTATTGAACTGTATAAAGAAAATACAAATTTAATTGAGTACTTAAAAAAACAACTAAGTAGCGGCTGGACAGAGAAAAATTATGCAAAAGACAAAATGATTGTTGATGAATATGAAAAAACTGCAAATTTTTATTATGTTGTGGAAGGCGTCATCTGCGTTGAAATTCTTAATGATGAAAAACGCTATATCTCCTCTTTCATTTTTGAAAACGATTTTTTTGGCTTAGACAGTTTTTCTACATTTAAACAAAAGGCACACTCCATTCGTGTTATCAGTGACCATGCAACGATTTTTAGTGTGCCAAAAGTAATATTATTAAATACTTTAAATGAACAACCACAGTATTATGAATTATTATTGACCAATTTTGCCGATATTTTCCAGCGACATTATGGTTATTTTGATTTTCTGCATTTACCGACGACAGAACGAATCAAACGGCGTTAGGTTATTTAAGTGAGCACATCGGTTTTCTAACACAAGATGAGCATTTCGAGTTACCCTCTTTTATTACACAGGAAATTTTATCAAAATTCTGCCGGACATCACAATCTAGAGTCTCCGTTTCTTTAAGTGAATTGGAAAAAACTGGCTGGCTCTTAAAAAAGAAAGTTCCGATCACAATAAAATAAACACCAAAAATCAAGATGACACTGATTTTTGGTGTTTATTTTATCTTGTTTTCACAATCATTTCTAAGGCTTTTACCATATCCTCGCCAGCTAAATCGATATTTTCATCTTCCATACACTGCTTTAGATTTTCAGTTACAACAAGTCCGATGACTTTATCGATACTTGAGCGAACTGCCATCAATTGTGTTACCACTTCCCGGCAATCTTTCCCTTCATCCATCATTTTTAAAATCCCGCGAATTTGTCCTTCTGAACGTTTTAAGCGATTCGCTAATTTAGGATCACATGCCATCAATAACTTCCCCTCTCCAGGCAGACATGCCACCCATCACATTTGTTACATCATATTTTAATGAAGCAAAATATTCACTCGCCATTTGTGAACGTCCGCCAGAATGACAGATAATATAGTAAGGTTGCGCTTTATCCAATGTCTCAGCCGTTTCCTGTAGCGTGCTTAGTGGTAGATTCTTTGCTCCTTTGATATGGCCTGCAACATATTCATCCACTTCACGTACATCTATTATCGCCAGTTTATTTCTTTTTTCTAGTTGTTCAAATTCATCGATCATTATTGATTTATACATTATTTAATAACCTCCTGAGGGTAAATTGTACTATATATTTGAAAAGCACCATCTAAATTTTTAACATTAAAACCATTATTTTTTAAGATACGTTCTGCTAGATAGCTCCGTTGTCCACTTTGGCAGCTTACAATGATTTCTTGATCGGCTGGAAGTTCCGCCAAACGATTTCTTAATTCATCCAATGGAATATTCTTAGCTTGAGGCAATGACCCATTGTTCGTCAGTTCTCCTGGGTTTCTGACATCTAGTAAAAAGGCCCCTTTGTCTACCGCTTCTCTTAAGTCATAGTATTGAATATTGTCGGAAAAACCTTCAACAATATTAGCAGCTGCATAACCAATCATATTCACTGGGTCTTTTGCTGATCCAAATGGCGGTGCATAAGTAAATTCCAACTCTGGCAGATCCATAACAGTCATGCCGGCTTTAATAGCAGTCGCGATAATATCAATTCGCTTATCTACGCCGTCTTGTCCAATTGCCTGTGCTCCATAGATTTTACCAGACACAGGGTGAAAGAGCATCTTCATCACGATCGGGTGACTGCCTGGAAAATACCCCGCATGGCTTTTGGAGGTTGTATGAACTGCCTTATATTCTAAATTGCTATTACGTAATTGACGTTCACTCAAGCCCGTACTTGCTGCAGCAAGATCAAAGACACGAACAATTGCTGTGCCAATACTTCCTCTATTTTTTCTCGTCACTCCTGCAATCACATCCGCAACTTGGCGTCCTTGGCGATTAGCTGGTGAAGCCAGTGAAATCAAAGCATCTTCTTCTGTGATTTGTTGTTTCACGACAATAGCATCGCCAACTGCGTAAATATCTGGATCATTCGTTTGATAGTTTTCATCTACGCTGATTCCGCCACGTAATCCTGTTTTCAAATCAGCTGCTATCGCTAAATCACTAGATGGTTTAACTCCAATCGACAGAATAGTGAAATCACTTGTAATTGTTTCACCAGAGCTTAATTCGATTTTGCTTCCTGCTTCTTTGAAGGCCGTAGCTGCCGCTCCTGTATAGACGGTGATCCCTTTAGCTTTTAATTCCTTTTCAACAAAGGCAGCCATTTCTTCATCCAAAGGCGGAAGAATTTGTGGCGCTGCTTCTACAATCGTCACGTCGATGCCTAGATGGCTCAAATTTTCTGCCATTTCTAAACCGATGAAGCCAGCACCAATCACAACTGCTCGTTTGGGCTGTTCATTTTTAACAGTTGCTACGATCTTATCAACATCAGGAACATTTCTTAAGGTATAAACATTTGCCGCTTCGACTAATCCTTCGATCGGTGGTATCAATGGTTGCGCACCCGGTGAAAGAATCAACTTATCATAACTGATCACTTCTTCTTTACCATTTGCATTGGTCAATACTGTTTTATTTTTGCGATTGATTTTAACCGCTTCTGTTTCTGAATAAACATCGATATTAAATCGTTTTTTCAGCTGCTCTGGTGTTTGTAAAATCAATTCTGACCGTTCACTGATTTCTCCTGAGACATAATAAGGCAAGCCACAGTTTGCAAATGAAACATACGGACCTTTTTCTAATACAATGATCTCAATTTCTTCTGATAATCTTCTTAATCTCGTCGCTGCTGACATTCCACCGGCTACACCACCAATGATTACTACTCGCATTATAACGTTCCTCCTCTAACTGCTCCACGCCAAGTACTCATGCCACCTTTGACGTTGATTGCATCGATGCCTTTGGCTTTTAATTTTTTGACTGCTTGCCGACTTCTCATTCCAGATTGACAAATCACATAGACTGGTTTATCTTCTTTTGATTGGTAAGATGAAATTTTGCCTAATGGGATATTTTTAGCGTTTGGAATGTGCCCTGCTGCAAATTCTGTCTTTTCACGAACATCAAGGACTGTTGGTTTTGAATCCAGCAGGCGTTGAAGTTCAGTTGTACTGATTGACTTTCCTTTTAAAAATGAAAACATAAGCTCCTCCTTATACCCTTAGGGGTATTTACAAGGACTATCATAAATGATTTTTCTCTACTTGTAAAGAGGGGTGCTTAGAATTTTTTTCTAGAGCTTATTGATACACAAAAAAGAAACAAACAACTGTCTTTTAATAGTGTTTGCTTCTTTTGTTTTACCATACTGCTATGGTCCTTGAATCAAATCCCATGTCAATTCAGCTTCGTATGTTTTAGCTTCTGCTGAACCAGCTGGAACTTTTAGCGAGAACCCATTTTCTTTCGTCCCTGCTTTTGTATCTAATAAGAACGTAAAATCTTTTCGTTCTTGCTCCGTTTTGCTTTGCTGTGAACGTGTGATATCTATGCCTGTTTGAAGAATCTCTTGATTCTTATACAACAAGCGAGCCTCTCTCAGTGCTTTTCCGTCTGAAGAGGTAAACTCTTTCGTTAAAGCCATGTTCACTTTAAAAGTTCCTCTAGCATCTGCTCCTGTTTTTTTATGCGAACGCGTATCTTTTACTTGAACTGTAAAATCTTCTACAGGATTTTCATAACTCAAGGTTTGTTGGAATGGTGCGATTTTCCCAGGGCTTAGTTTTAAATTCTCCGTCACATGGGTGAATTGCAGTTTCCCGTCAAATGAGTAGGCCACAGTTTGAGTACTGTCATCAGTTAAAATGATCTGTGCTTCATCTGCCGGACGTTTCAGCAGTGTATACCCTTCGTTGCTCGTTGTCGCGATTGCATCTTGAACCGCTTTTTGCGTGGTCAAATCAATCTTATCGTTGACATTCCCTGTTATCGTAATTGGATTATGCAACTCCGTTTGATCTTGATCAACAAAAGTAACTGTTAACGTTGATTGCTCATGATACATCGAAACGTTGACTAAGACTTCTGTCGTTTTACCAGCGGCATTGGTGTAGGTAAAACCGACATCTTGCAAGGTTGATTCTGTCGTACTTGCTTTGATCCGCTGTAAATCTTTAGCCAACAAAGTTAGCCCTTGACTGCTACCATCTTTAGCCCCATCTGATAATGGCGTCAATTCAGTTCCTGTTTTTTGAGTCGCCGCATAATCATAGGCCAAAAGATTAGGCTTGGTAGCAGACCAGCTTGACTTGATTTGTTGGTCTACTGTTGTGTTTGGCGCTTTGTCTAGAGGGTATTTGTAATCATCACCGTATAAGACCGTTTTACTGTCAGTATCCACCGCCGTATTAGAGTTGGTAACAAAGACCCAAACACGATTGGTGATCGCTCCTTTTGATGTAGCATATGTCAAATCGAGCGGATAAGGTTTTGCTTTGTCGGCATTTTGAATTGCTAGCAATTGTGCAGCAGCCAACGTGACTTTTGGTGAAAAGGAATTGTCTCGAGCTAACTCGTCAATCGTATGAGCAGCAATATTCCAAGCAGTTGATTGCGCTTTGACTTTGACTTGCTGCTCCGTTAAAGACCCAACATCTGTCAATGGTAAAGCAAAATTTTGAACATCAAATGCATACTCATCCTCAATCACCGTTTGCGGTGTGGTTTTGTTTAACCATTGAGATGTTGCAGTTGCTTGTTTCTCAGAATCCGCAATAAACGGTGTTATTAATTGCGGTCCAGTGTTAGACAAATCTAAACCAAGCGCTTTCCAATCGATCGGTAACGTAGGTTCTAAAGGATTGCGGTTAATTCGCTCCCTCAACCACGCCATCGTTTTTTGTCCACTAATGTTCTTTGGTGAAAAATCATACGTATCGTAGACTTCTAGATTATCAATCAGTTTCTTTTTTATCTCTTGTTGGTCAGAATGAATATCGACGATCAAATTTGGATTAGTCGTCTTGATCACTGGACTGAAATCATCAACCAACGAAATCGTTCCATAGAATGCATTATTCTTAGTTTCTGGTGCTAAGGGGTTTTCTTGCCATCCTGCAGCAGGCGGATCAGAGAAATCACGTGAATTTCCTAATCCTGCAAAAAAATACTGTTCTTCTTTAAGTGGAACGATTGCCCAAGGTGTCGCCGTTCCATTGGAAGCAATACCTCTAGCAGTAACTGGTTTAAAATCATTATCTAAATAACCGACATAGACATCATTATCTTTTAAAAATGGCGCTAGATCACTGGCAATATTTCCTTGTTGGCCATTCTGTCCATAAATAATATAGCCATCTTCTTTAGTATTTTTATCCATAGAGATACTTGAATTTGGTGGCAGTGTTAGTAATACCTCTTGATTGTTTTTTCCCTTAGCAATATCGATTTTGACCAATTCTGTTTTATCAGTATAGAGTTTCCTAAGATAAATAACTTTATCTGAAGAAGCTGACCTTAAAATTGAAGTACTTAATAGACCACTGCTGACCTTCGTATAGCCCATATCAAAGATATCAGTTCGATTTCCAGCAGCATCCCAGTAGCACAGATATGAATTATTTTGCGAGTTAGTCGTATCTAAAACATAAACAAAGCCATAATAACCATTATTGACTGAATCCTGCCCTAGGTCATTTAACCAACTCCCCCATATCTGGCCAGAAGTTAAACGTTGCCTTCTATCCGGAAACTGTAGATTAACTTGCGGAACATAACGATCATTAACCCAGTTCCAAAGAGTATGATAGGGCGGCGCATTATGCGGTTCATAATTTATCCCATAAGAAACTTGAGCATTGTTTCCTAAAAGAGTTGTTTTATACGCTGCACTTTGATTCCCTACTCCACCTTGATAGATAAAGTTACGCCAAGTTGGATTCATGATTTTATTCCCAACAAACTCAACCCTTAACTCATTATCAGTAAACGTTTTATTGTTCGGCGAAAAACCACTATATTTATAGCTAAATTGATTGCCGCTTATTTTATCTAATGAACCATTTGAATCAATATGCTCACCACTTGCAACGCTATCCTCTGAAGCAAGATTGGTTGCTTTACCAGAAGCAATATTGATACTATCCAACAACTGACCCTTTTCGTCGACTAAACATAATGTTTGCGTGAAATTTACTGGAGTTATCCATTCGGTTCTACTTGTAATGATAAAAGCCACTTTACCATCATCTAATACTTGGATGGATTGAGGGTGAATAACATCCTGAGCTCTTGAGCTAAATGCACTCATCTTATCTTTAAAAAAGCCTAGACTTCGCTTTCTATCTTGCACATACTGAGCAAACTTAGGTGTTTGATTCGTTAATTCCCTTTCCAAAACTGGACCACCATCAAAAGGCAGAGTAAAGGGGTTATCCGTATTCGTATCGATTTTGATTGGGTTACCATCATTGGGTTTTGCTTGAATCATTGTATTGTTCTTAAGTAAGGCTCCAGCTGCTCCAACAACAAGCAGGAATACTATGCTTGTTAGCAACAGCTTTTTACTATTTTTGCTTCGTTTCATTTATTTTTTCCCCTTCCTCTTTTCTTTAGCGGGGATTTGACTTGGGCGTTTTTTTCGCTTTTTCTTTTTACGGGCTAAACGAGCTAATTCGGCCTTTTTACGTTTTTGGCGTTGCCAAAAGAAGATCCCGAAAAAGAGTAGCAGTAACAAGATCAGACAACTGATACCAATGAAAATATACATTAACCATGGTGTTTCTGCTTCTAATCCGACTGCTTTTTCATTGAGTTCTTTGGCTTCTTCTTCACTAATTTTAAAATCTTGGGTAAAAGACCACTTTTCACCGCTTTGTTTTGATTCAGCATTTAGTTTCAATGTATAAGTGCCCGCTCTATAGGCTTGATTTCCCCAACTAATTGGAAAATTGAACGTTGTGTTTGGAGCGACCCGATAGTCGTCGACTTTGTTTTCATGTAAAATCTCATTTTTCCCTTTTTCAGTTACAACACCTGAATAACTCACTTTGTCGATCAGAGTTGCTGTTGGGTTTTGAAGCTGAGCTTTAAGTGTATTGCGTCCGGCCACTTGAGAAGCACGAATACTCTGAAGGGTTAACTCTTCTTTCAATGCTTTTTCGTCTTCTCTTAGCTGAATCGCAATAACATACGCAAACTTATTCGTAATGCTGATACTGTTTTTTTCTTTTTCTTTGCTTTCAGCTTCCGCTTGGGTCACCCGAACGGCTCCCAAGATTCGTCCTGCAAAAGGATCTGTAGGCATTTTTAGTTTGATGGGAAGTGATATTTTTTGCTTGCCTTGGATACTGACGACTGCATCTGTCTTTGCCACATCAGACAATGGAATTTTCATTGAATCATCCTTGTCTTTTGCAGTTCTCGTATAATCAATGACCCCATTATCACCTGTCATCGCTGGATTTATTTCAACATTTAGTGTGACTGGTTTGTCTCCACTATTGCTTATTTCAAGAGCAATTTCTTGATTTTGTCCAGGTTTCATCAATAAATCATAAAATCCTGCTTCTTTTGTTAGTTGATTTTCTGGTAATACAGGATTCAAACTAATTGGGACTTCTTCTGCACTGACAGTTACACTGCCTAAAAAGCAAAGTAAAAATATGACGAACCCCTGCCATAGCTTATTTTGGATCTGTTGTTGCTGTTTTTTATTTTGGATCATCATGTGTTACTTTCTCTCCTTCTTTACAAGTTCCCTATCTATCATTCATTGATCAAAACCTGAACAACTCAAGTGTGTTTACATTTATGGTGTTACTGTCAATGTCCAAACGATTTCGGCTTGATAATCTTTCGTTTGAACTTTATCATTTTGTTCTAGTTGTAGTTCAACATCTGTGTTGTTACCACGATCATTTAATGTTGCACCTGCCGCGGTTTTGTAATCTGACTCTACATAGCCATTTTTGAAGACCATCGAACTGATCGTACCGTTGGTTGATTTTTTACCTGCAGCACCTTTTGACGAAAAGACTGTTAAGGCTCCGCCATCCACATCTTTTACTGGTAGGTTGCTGGCTGTCACTGGTGTGACCATATCTGCTACCTCTGCATTGTTTAAATTATTTGTAACTGTTGCACCTTTAAATTTGATACGTGAATTAGTCAAAACATGCTTTGCTGTATCGGTACTTGTTAATGGTGCTGTTTGTTCCGCTGTTACAGTCCAGATAGTTCCTTCTTTCCCTGACAAATCGGCAACTTGAACAAATTGCGGCATTTCATAATTTGTTCCGCCTTTCCCATAGGTCATTTGTTTTACCGGAAAGTTTTTAGTCGTCAATGCTGTTTTATTCACACCAAAATTAAATTTTGGTACATAAACCAAGCGCACACCATCAACATTTTCCACTGTTGTTGGATTTTCCGGTGTGATGTCATCTTCTGTTCCAGGTTTGATTGGGTTGATAATCATTCCGTCATCTTTACTAAACGAAGCATCTCCCGTTGTCTTCGTTGTAGCATGCGTTACTTCAGGTAATGCATTGAGTGCAACAATACATGTTAATGTCAATGCAATTGTAAGATAAGTCTTTTTCATAATCGTTCATCCTCTTTGTGTTTTTTTATGGTGCTACTGATAATGTCCAAGTTAGATTTGCTTTATATTGACTATTTTTTTCTGTCTTGGCTTGGTCTTCTTGGGGAACATTTAGTTTGATCCCAGTGTAGCGTTGCGTAGCCGGTGTTTTCGTTGCATCGTAATTAGTTTCATCGTAATCTTTTGTAAAAATAGAAGATGTCACTGTATTATTCGTGGCACCAGCTGTTTTTACAGAAGCAACTTCAATTGGCGCTGTTGTTGTATCTTTGGTCGCCACGGGAATCGTCGCAAAACCACTTGTTGCATCAACTCCGGTTACGCCATTTGCAATCGTGGTATTGTCATAGGCGCTATTACGAATGCTATTTTCGTAAATTCTAATTCTAGAGTTTGGTAGTTTTTGTCCAGCAGTTGTTGTATAAACATCATCTTGTTGAACGGTAACACTCCATTTTGTATTGGCTGATCCTGATAAATCTGCGACTTGCACATAATGAGGGCCGTAATATTGAATCGCACCTTTGTTTTTAGTGATTTTCTCTGTTGTCGCTTCATATTCAGTGCCACCAGCAGAAATTTTATTACCAGTTCCAAATGAAATATTTGGTAAATGAGTCACGTAGACATTTTTTGATTCGGGTAATGGTTTTACCTTTGTTGGATCTATCGGATCTGGATCCGGATCGATGGGATCTGGTGTTTTTGGTCCTTCTTCTGGTTTGATTGGATCAGGACGATCACCGCCTGTAAATTCTGCATCCGTCGTCGTTTTGGCTGACCCTAAATCAGCGTGAGCTACTTGGCCTCCAATTGTTAATGCACAAACTGTTAATCCTAATGTTGCTAATTTGATTGATTTCATCACGTATCTTCCCCTTTGAACTTCTTCTAGTTATGTCTTTATTTGTTCTTTTTAGCGTAGAATAAGATAATTACCGCTAGCAGAATTCCCCCGACTACTGTTCCAAAGTAAAACAATTGCTCACCAGTATAGGGTAAATACTTCTGCTCTAATTTTTTTAGAGTGTTCGGCAATGTAATTGGCTTTCCTTTGATTGGTTTGTTTTTTTTAGGCGGATCACCTTCTACAAAAACAATATCCGTATTCGTTCCAGCCGATGCTTGTGCATCTGCTTGAGTCGTAAAACTTCCTATACTAAGCAGTAGCAAGAACAAAATACTGGATTTCTTCACTATTCCCATCTGCTTATTTTTCTCCTTCTGTTCTCTTTTATTATGTAGACAACACCCTAGCTATTTTTTCCAACGTTGTGCTACACGTTATTTTGAAGAAAAATACTCCCTCACCTCCTTTAACATTAATTCAATTTTTATTGAAGACCGACTGTTCTTTATTTTATGTTCAGGCGATATCCTTTGGAACGTGTTGTCTTGATCCACTGTGCTTTCAATGGATTACTTTCGATTTTGTTTCTTAGGTGAAAAATAATATTTGATACACGGTAATTATCTGCTTTGAAAGTAGTTTGCCAAACATATTCGTAAATCTCTTTATAGGTAAATGTTTGGTTCGGTATACTATTCAATAGCTCCATTGCTCTAAATTCAAGTCTCGTTAAACTGATTTCCTTGTCGTTGTTTAATAACACACTTAAGTTAGCTGGAAGTAAGGTTACATCATTTTTTTGATTGCTGGTTCCATCTGTCGTAGCTAGTACTTTTACATTATTATTGTAACGATTCAACGTATTATTAATGATCCATTTAAGTTGTTTCAGCTCGTAACTTGAATCTAAAACACAGTCCACGCCTAATTGAAAATAGATCAGACGCTCTGAATAACCTTTCCCAGCTGTGATGATCCAGATAAAAATATTTTTTGCTTTCTTAAGTTGATAACCATCTCGCAAATTGGAAAAATATAGTCCGCATTTGGTTCTTTAATAACGATACCATCGTACTCCTCAATGTTTTCTACATCATTGATGTTCTCTAAAAAGACAGTACTGATATTTAATGGATCGTCTAATTGAGGTAGTTTATTTGAAGGTGAGACGCAAGCAATTTTGTACATTTACTTAGCTCCTTTTTGTTTTTTAATTTATATTTATATAATACTTATTCTTTGTTCAAAAATCCTTTACACTTTTTCATTTTTTGTATATTTTATCGGTTATTATCTAATTTTCATTTTTTTTATAATCACAGTATAAATTGTTTAATGACATTGCTAACATATTCAAAATACTATCCGTAATAAAGTCTATAGACTGTTTAAATCCTGTTAAGATCCACTCTTCAACAATAGCGGCTGCCCCTTTAGTCATAAAGGTTGTGTAAAATTTCAGCGATTCAGTTGAAAATTTAAAATAAAACAAATCTGGCAAAGCTTTTTTAAAATGGTCATAATATAAGTTGTACAAGTCTTCAACCAATGTGATTCCACTATTTTCACTGATCAATACTTCGATGATATCTTTCTTTTGATAGTAGTAAGTAATGATATCAAGTGAGTTTTGATAAAGAACTTCTTTGATTGCTGTCACTGACTCCATATCAACATTAAAGAGAAATGACGTATTCACATTTTGTAATTGTTTGACCCCTTTTAAAAACTCTGCTTCAATAGAAGCCACCACTTCATACTTGTTATCAAAGTAACTATAAAAGGTTACACGACTGATAAAAGCATGTTTAGCGATTTCAGTAATACTTAGATTCTCAATAGATTTTGTCTTTAGTAATTCCAGTGTTGCATTTTCGATAGTTTTTTGGTTTGTTTCTCCCTTCATTCGAGACCTCCATTCTTTTATTAACTTGACTCTAATTATCAATATTTAATAAATGATATTAGAACTTTCCCTCTATAAATCGAAGAGCCATCAGCTATTCATATGAACATTTTATTATTATTTAAATTCCAAACTTTTTTCTTATTTACAAATAGATTTTTTTGTTAATTTTAGTATTAACTATTCACAAACATTGTATCAATAAGGTTCATGACATTCTTTAACTTTATTAAATATTTGATTTTCTTATATTTTTATTACATAATATAGTTTAATATCTAGGATAAGATATCTGGTTTCATTTTTTACTTTATTTTATTACATAAGTTGAACCCTAAACCGCATATTTTTGTTGATATCGCTAATTATTGATATCTTTATTTTAATTTTTTTACTGTATACACGTTTATGGCAAGTGAAATGGAGGTGCAATGATGAATATTTTTCAAGAATTAGTAGATACTTTAACGCTAAATAAAATAAAAATACTATTTGCTATTAAAGATAAAAATGATTACATAGGAGTTGAAGAGCTAGCAAAAAAAACTGGCTTTGAGAGAAGGACCATTGAGGCTTATCTTAACGAACTTTACCATGACTACACTCAATTTAGTAAAAAGGAATCCAACTTACGTTTTACCATCTCTTCAGATAAAAGAGTCAGTATAAGCTATCAGTTATATGAAGATTTTTATTCTTTCGTTTTATTTTTAGTCAGCCAGTCTTTCTCGATTAAATTATTAAGTAGGCTATTTCTTGGTGAAATTGTCTCAACAACTGAATATATCTCCGAAAATTTTATCAGTAGTTCTACTTTCAAAAGAAGAATCGCAAAAATTCGTCCTGTGCTAAAACGATATATGATCGAACTGACGACTAAAAAAGGCACACTTTATTTAAGTGGTGAAGAGCGCCAAATCCGAATTCTTGCCTATACTTTTTTCTGGATGCTTTGCAAAGGAAAATATTGGCCTTTTCAGATAGAAAAGCAAAAAGTGATCGACATCCAAAAAGAACTATCGCAAAATTTTAACAACCACTTGAGCCAAACCAATATTGAACAAAAATATTTTGTATTAGCAATCAATATTCTACGCTTTCGTAAAGGACACAAAGTTTCTTTCTCAGATGAATGGCTAAAACAGTTTTTCTCAGCCGAGTTCATCCAGTTAAGCAGTCATTGGAAACAACAACACTTACTATCAAAAAATGAATTTTTCTTTTTTGTATTAGTGCTTCAATCTCAAGAAAAATTTTACTTGGAAAATGAATTAGGAACTCCTACATTAGCCTTCCATAAAGAAAGTAACTCACAAGTCTATCAGTCAACTGAAGCATTTTTCACTGCTTTTGCTGATGAGATTTGCCCAATTCCACCAGCTATCAAAGAAGAATTTTTTTCTTATATTTTTGCTTATCATTTATTTTGTACGTTATTCAAAAATGTTCCGTTTGGGATGTCTGGTTTTGGTGATATCGATACGTTGAAGAATCGGTTCCCACTATTAGAAGCAAAACTAACTAATTTATTGAAGCATTTATACGAAAAAAGTAAAATCGAACTTTTTAGAGAAGCTAGCTTTTTGCTCCCTAGATACGCATTGTTTTTTTCTTCAATAAAACCTATTAGTTATTTTGAAGAAACGTTTTCGATTTATATGGATACCGATTTACCATTGATTTCTGAAAAGAGACTTATTAGTAAACTACTTGAATATTTTAAAGATAGTTATAATCTCAAAATCTCCAGTACACTTGAATATTTCCAAGAGTCAATATATGATCTTGTCCTGACAACAAGCTTTACACCTATCATCAAATCCGTAACAGCTAGCGATTCGATTCTTTTTATTACAGATGAACTTCGTTTGGAAGATATCGTTCGAATCGATAAGTTCTTAACAACCATACGTGTGAACAAAAAATAAAAACGACTGACTATGATTCTTTTAAATCAAGTCAGTCGTTTTTCCACTCTACTTAACTAAAACTAGATAAATCATTAAAATAAATTCACAGTTATTTCATATCAACCATTACTTCTTAAGAAAGCCAAACAATTATTAACTTATTTGGCATATTTTTGTAACATTCAACCTCTATACTAGATATAACACTTAAAGAAAAGAGGTTATTCTATGAATCAAGGCATTTTGAAAAAACAAAATATTTTACCTTTACTATTGATTCTACTTCTTTCATTTGCTAGTCTCTTTCTTATTTTTAATAAAGAAGAGCAACCAATCCAAGATGAAGCAACTGCTTATCAGCAGATTTTTATTGATGAAATAGCATCTGAAGCGAAACTGTTACAAAAACAAACCCATTTATTCGCTAGTATCACTATTGCTCAAGCAATTTTAGAATCTGACTGGGGCCGCAGTGCTCTAGCAGTGGAAGCGAATAACTTATTTGGGATCAAAGGGGCTTTTAATGAGCAATCTAGCATTATGCCCACAGACGAGTTTATCGACGGGGAACGAATCACGATCGATGATTCCTTTAAAAAATATGATACGATCCAAGAATCAATGGCCGATCATATAGAATTTTTAAAAGGTGGCACGTATGACGGGATCAAAACAAGCAAAAATTATCGGGAAGCAGCTGTTGCTTTACAAAATGGCGGCTATGCTACTGATCCAGACTACGCTGAAAAATTGATTCAATTGATTGAAGAATTTAATTTATATACATACGATAAATAACCAAAGCATATCAAGAGCTGTTCTATTCTAATGCTGTTATGCTTGTTGTTGGGAGATTATTACTATGGATCAGTTTTACTATATTCTAAAGGATAGCTGCACTAGTATTTTGCGAAAAAAAGGGGCTGCTTTATTTAAAAGCAGTTTTTCTTTTCTATATTTCTTTATTTTGAGCGTTTTACTCCACACTTGGATCACGTCGCTCCTTCTAAGAAAAATAGAGGAACAAAATAGGTTAGAAGCAATTGATTCACCAGATGCTTTTACTCAAACAAATTCCAGCCAAAATTTAGTTACTTTATTAGATACTTTAAGCATTGCATTACTTATTTTCAGCATTGGTTTATTTTTATTTGGCATCTTTTATCTCGTTATTTATTTACAAAAAACTTTGATATTGGATAAAAAAGAACTGATCATCAAGAAAATGTTAGGTGGCTCAGCACTTCAAGTCACAAGTGAGTTTTTCTTCGAACCTTTGTTGCTCATTATACCAAGTAGCATTTTAGGTTTAATAACAGCAGAATATCTCTACACGATCTTTTTTAGGCACTCTAATTCGTGGTTTGGAGATGTGTTGTATTCCTCAAATGATTTTGCCTTTTTTGTGGATTTTCCGTTGATCGGATTTTTTTCACTTTTACTGATAGGTCAATTTCTCTACTTAAAACAAAAAATAACGAATCTCTAAAAGGAGTCCTGAACGTGAATGTTTTAGTTGCCGATGATAGTCCAGAAATGGTGCAAATCGTTAGTGCCTATTTGAAAAAAGACGGATTTACAGTCTATACTGCCCTTGATGGTGAATCAGCTTTAGATATTTTTTATCAAGAAAAATTAGATTTAGCTATTATTGATTGGATGATGCCTAAAATTGATGGACTAGAAGTTATCAAAACAATCAAAGCTGAAAGTTCATTAAAAATCTTGATGTTAACAGCCAAAGCAACTGGTGAAGATGAATTTCTTTCTTTATCTAGTGGTGCAGATGACTATATTACTAAGCCTTTTCATCCGCAAGTCCTTCTGTTACGAGTAAAAAAGCTACTTAGTTTGACTCATTCATTTTATGTGAAAAATTTGCTGATCGATCCAGCAAATTTAAAGATTTGGAAAAACGAACAGCCAATAGATTTAACAAAAAAAGAGTTTGATTTGCTGATGATGCTTGTAAAAAATCGTGGTAGTATTTTAACAAGAGAACAACTATTGGTAGGCGTTTGGGGTATGGATTACGACGGCGTAGCACGTACAGTGGATACACATATTCGAAGACTTCGTGAAAAAATTGGTGATGAGATCATCACTACCAAAAGAGGAGTGGGCTATCTCATTGAAAAAGAAGACTAGAAAAATCAGTACCACACTTACGTTAACCTTTTCATTGATCATTATCGGTAGCTTTATCATCATGTTTCTTTTAAATAGTTTGATTGTTCCTCATTATTATTTTTCAAAAATGGAACACAAAATCACCTCGGTCATGACAGACATTCAACAAAATGCTCATTCAGAGCAAAAACTAGCGGAATTAGAAGAAAACAATCAAGTCACAATCATCTCACGAAGTTTAGACGATACCTCACTTGATGATTTTAACGAAGCGTTGAATGTAGAGCTGAATCGAAAAAAAGTGGCATTAAATCGTTTTTGGATCACACAAGAAACATTGGATCAACTACAAAATAGCCCTCACGCTGTTCAACGAAATTTCGACCAAGGAAAACAGAAATCCAGCTTCTTAGTTGAGATGAGGGTAATCGATAATACCTTTTATTTAGTTGGTGTTTCTACGGTAAATTTTTCTGAAACAGCTACTCTAATCAATACATTCAACTTTATTTCTTTAAGCCTGACATTGGTGCTAATCATTGTATTGATCTATATTTCTGTCAGAAAAATAACGGATCCTTTAGTCAACTTAAAAAAGGTTGCGGAAGAAATCACTGGGCTAACCTTTGTAACAACGGAAGATATTCCAGCAAATGAAATTGGTGAATTAGCGCTTAGCATCAACAAAATGAGTTATGCTTTAGCTACTTATCAAAAAAATTTGTTAGCTAAAAATGAACAACTTAAACAATTTACAGCAGACTTGACCCATGAATTAAAAACACCGATTGCTTTGATCAAAGCATACGGCTCTGGAATTGAAGATGAGTTAGACGACGGAACATATCTTGAAGTGATTTTACAGCAAACCCAACGATTGAATGATATCGTTGATCAGATGCTGGACTATGCAAAATTAGAACAGCAACAGCCCATCAATAAAGTGCCTCTGCAATTGTCAGATACTTGGAGACAAACAGTGGCTGAACTTACGCCGACCATGGAAAAAGAGGAAATTTTGTTATTAGAAGCCGATACCGACCGTCCTCTTTCCCTGATTGAAGCTGATCCTATATTGATCAAGCGTGTTTTTGAAAATTTATTGACGAACAGTCTAAAATATACAACTGACAAAGAGATCCAAGTTAGTTGGCGTGAGACAGACAAGTTCATTGAATTTTCGATCAGTAATCAAACTATTTTAGCTTCTGACTTTGATGTGAACAAGCTTTGGGAAGCATTTTACGTTCATGAAAAATCACGGAATAAAAACTTGTCAGGGACAGGACTAGGTTTATCGATCGTTCAATCGATCATGGAGGAACATGGTTTTACGATTGAAGTAAGATTAGTCCATCAGACATTGATTTTTATTTTGCATTTTTATAAACCTGAAAAACAAGCGTAGTAATTTGCGCTTGTTTTTTTACTATTCGATTTTGGCATTTTTCTGTAACATTGACTTAGTAAACTTTAGATATGTTATTGAGTTTAACTAATCTCTCGGAAAAAAGATAAAAATAGATTGTGGCAAAAAACACCACCCTCCATTTTTCCTATTTTTCTGTCGAGACTAAGCGAGCCCATTCAGCTTTTGTATTATCTAGCTTTATGGGCTAATCTCTCGGAAAAAAGATAAAAATAGATTGTGGCAAAAAAACACCACCCTCCATTTTTCCTATTTTTCTGTCGAGACTAAGCGAGCCCATTCAGCTTTTAAATTTAGGAGGAAGTCATGAAAAAATTGTCTATTTATCTCGCTTAGCCGCAATCACACTATCCTTGTCAGGATGTAATTTCAACCAAACCAAAGCTACAAGCAAATCAGAAACACTAATCGTCAACAATGAAATCGAGAAAAATAAAACCTACGCTAAAACAGATTTTTCTTTTGATGTTGATCCTACAACTTTTACTGTTTCAATTACCGCAAACGGTGAAAAAGCAGAAGTCTCCAAGCCACAAGAAGTTAAAGAAGTGACTGATTTAAAAAAGACCCAAGATGAGATCAGCTGGATTTATCCCAATGAAAAACTCAAGGTCAAACTAAAAAAAGAAAACAATCATCTAGCTGTGGCACTCACAAGTTTATCTAATGAAGATACAACGTTTACCTGGCCTAAACTAGACGCTAAAAATTATGTATTACCGATTGCAGAAGGAAAAACGATTCCTAACGATCAAAAAGAATGGCTTGCCTACTTTAAACAGAATGAAGAATTATCGATGAGTGAAGCTTTTTCAATGAGTTTTTTTACAACTAATCAAGAGTCATTTGCTACAACTTTCGTGATGGACAACACATTTAACAGTGATCTTTTAACGAAGACCGAGCCACATCTTACTTTGGAAGCTAGTCACAATTTTATTGGCTTCGACAAAAATAAAACCTTGAATTATCGTCTTTATGTTACTGATAATGACCCTGTTTCAATCGCAAAAACGTACCAAATGGACCGAATCGATTTAGGTGAATTCAAAACACTGGATGAAAAAGAAAAAGAAAATCCAGAAATCAAAAAAATGCGCGGTGCGATTCAAGTTTATTACTGGAATAGCCGAATTTTAACAACAGAAGATATTAAATGGGCAAAATTACCGCAAATGGTAGACCAACCCATTTTCAAATGGATCGCTGAATTATTGACGCAATATGGGGAGGATGGCTCTGAGGAATATCTAAAAGCTTTAGAAGCGTTTAAAAACAATGAAGGTTATAAATATGAAAAAAATACCTTCTTAACATCAATTAATTATGTATTGCTTTATCCGCAATTTTATAATAAAGATATTTTCAAAAATCCAGATGCGAAAGCACAAGAACTGATCGATAAAGGCATTGACAAACTAAGTGAACAGGATCGTTACACATTGAATAAGCACCTATTAGCTGGTGTCTTAGGTGATTTAACCCCTCCATTAGAAAATTGGGGACAAGCAACTTCCTCTAACGTTTTCAAAGATATGAAAGCCTCAGGGGTCGAAAATGCTTGGATCGGTCTGCCAAACTGGGCGAATGGGTTAATGAATCCTGGAATGGTCAAAACTGCCGCTGATCAAGCTACTTGATTGGCCCTTATGATTCTTATCAATCGATTCAGGAAAATGCTAGTATTGATTGGAATACTGCCTCTTTCCCTAATAAAAATCTATACGAGAATGCAACAGTTACTAAGAAGAACGGAGAAAAGGTAGCTGGTTTCTTAGGCAAAGGGCGCAAACTTAACCCGACACAAATTTTCCCTGATGTAAAAGAACGTTTTACAGGCATTATGCAAAACAAGATTCCTTTCAATTCTTGGTTCTTAGATACAGATGCCGCCGGTGAAATTTATAACGACTATAGCCCGGATCACTTGACTACCCAAAGTGAAGATGTTGCAGGACGTTTAAAACGGATGGATTATTTCAATAAAAATGGTCTAGTTGTCGGTTCTGAAGGCGGAAATGACTTTGCATCAAAAGATATGGTTTTTGCTCACGGAATTGAAACGCCTGTCATTATGTGGTCTGATCCTGATATGCGTGAAAACAAAGAAAGTGACTATTATGTCGGAAGTTACGCTGCATTAGATGGCGGTATTCCAACAAAATACAAAAAAGTTGTACCGATCAAAGAAGAATATAAAGCCATTTATACTGATCCTGTTTACTCTCTTCCCCTTTACAAGCTTGTTTACAACCGTTCAGTGATCACTTCTCATCAGTGGGAATGGGATAGCTATAAAATCAAAGATCAAGTCGGTGAACGTCGGATGAAAGAGTATCTATACAATACACCGCCGATGATGCATATCGACAAGGCTGCTTGGGACGAGCATAAACAAGATATCGCTGAAAATGCTAAAATTTGGAGTCCTTTCCAAAAAGCTGCTTTACAACATGAAATGACGGATTTCAAAGTGTTAACAGACGATCGTTTGGTGCAAAAAACAGATTTTGGTGATAAATTATCCGTGATTGCTAACTTCTCTGGTACTGATTACAATGCGGAGGGGGTTAAAGTTACTAGCCATACTGCAGTAATCATAAGTGATGGAAAAAAAACGGTTGTAAAAACGGAAGATTAAGTACTAAAAAGAAACGAAGCCTTTTATCTAGGCCTCGTTTCTTTTCTTATTTTTTTAATTTGAATATCATCTCAACCGGATTATGGTCTGAGTTTTTAAATTCAGCATCTGTCACTTTTCCACTAATATTTTCGACATTATCCGAAATGATAAACCCATCGATCAAAGCTACAAATGACTCTCCTTTTTTATAGGGTTTATCTAAATTACGAACTGACGGTACTGTTTTTTTTGTTTCGCTCAAAGCTGCAACTTGTAAATTTTCTGGCAGTTCTTTTTTAGGAAAAGGCTGCAGCCATGTGTATTCTTCGGTCGTATCGTTTTTAAATGTTTCAGTTGAAGACTCGAGCAGATCATGATTGAAATCTCCGCCGCCGACTACGTAATTTCCTTTTTTATATTCGTTTTCCATATGATCAAACAACTTATGGACTTGTTCTTTTTGGATTTTTTGATCTTTGATATATGCAGATAAATGAACGTTATATATCATTAAGTATTTGCCATTTTCAACTGGGATCTTGGATATTGTAAAGGCACGGTCCAAATCAAAAAATTTATTAAAATTCGTTTCAATCGGTAAACTGTAACGAACACTCTCTTCAATTGCTGTATTACTTAACGTGAGAATACCTGATTTTGATTTTCCGATTGGATCTAGAATTGGATACATTAGAAATGCTGAATCATAATTTGTGGCAAATACACTAGAATAATCATTAAATTGTTGATTGATTTGAGTAACCTCATCCACACTGCGACTACGAGTAGCTTTTTCATCGACTTCTTGGAATAAAGCGAAATCCGGATCGATCGTTTTAGTCGTATCAATTACTCCCGCGATATTTTCAATAACACTTTCTTTGCTGACAGCTTTTGACTGTTTGCCCCCATCCATAAAGAATGTGTAATCTGGTGTGTAAGATCCATACCCTATGTTAAATGTTGTGATGGTATATTCTTTATCGATTGTTGCTTGTTCTATTTTTGCCTTTTGCGTGATTTCAACAGGTAAATTGTCAGCAATTCTAGCATAACTGAAATAGACATAACCGACATACGCTAAAACTACTACACTAAGAATAGATACAATAGTTAGCAAAATGGTGAGTATTTTTTTAAAGTTCATTATTTTCTCTACTTTCTACTGTGTAGTTTCTTCCATTCTACAGTATGAACAAACAGTTTCATTTGAAGGCATTGGTGCTCCGCAAAAATGACAGATTTTATTTCCTATTTTGATATTTCTCTTTGGTGACACTTTCATATCTTTCTTTTGCACGACTTCTGTATTTCGCTTCTGTACTACATCAGCATTTCGTCCTTGCGGCTCTGCAGGATTACTGTTTTGATTCCCATTTGTTACCGCTGCCCTAGTTACCTTATGCTTATCTTCAACAGATTTCTTTTTTGGTTCTGTCTCCCTATAAAAAATGCTTGTGACCGCATCAAAAACACCGATCCAGATGAGCACATCATTGTCCCAATCACTAGTGAGGATAAACACGAAAAGTAACAGTCCTCCAGAAATAAAATTTTTGTTTAGTAATCTAGGAATCCCAGTTGCTCCAAGTATCAAAGTAAGAAAAAAAGTATTCCTAGGTTTCATATTATACAGCAAGCCTGATCTTTTGATCATAAATAAATTATTTTTAATAAACGTCCACATTTTTCTCCAACACCTCTTCATTAAACCCATTTGTCATCCATTATAATCATAAAATCGTCAAGATTCAACATGACCTAAGAATAGCTTAAAAAGGTTTCGACAGAAATCATTATTTTTTCACCACTGTTTATTCAAAATGAAAAGGGCTGAGACATAGCAACAGTCCCAAACCCTTTTAAACTTTTTTATCAGCTTAGCGTATCTTCACGATTCATTTTATTGATCATTGCTGTCGTTTTTGGCAATAAATCGTCATAGTAGTCATCTATTTTATTATTTATGGTAGCTAATCTTCCTTGAAGCTCTTCGATTTTTGCTGAGATTCGTTCCTGTTCTTCTTCTAACAAATTTTTTCTGGCTTCGATGGTATGATCCCCTTGATTCGCCAATCTAACATATTCAATGATCATCTCCAAGGTCATGCCAGAAGCTTTTAATCTTAAAATCGATTGAATCCATTCCAAATCAACTTCATCATAATTCCGTATACCGTGAGTTGTTCTTGTAACTGTGGGAATGACACCGATTCTTTCATAGTACCTTAATGTATCAGCGGAAAGCCCCACCAACTCTGCCATTTCTTTAATCGTCATCTAGCTTTCCTCTTTTTGTACAAAATCTACTGACTCTGATAATTTTTTATATTTTTCCGTCATTAGAATTTTCTGATTCGACATATTTAATGCTAATTCATAAGCATCACCGCCAACCATTAATTCTAAAGGTGGTTCGTCCAGTTCAACGATTTCCATGTATAAGGCAGCGACTTTTTCGGGATCTCCAGGTTGATTGTCATTCATCGCAGCAACAAACTCAAGTCGTTCTTCTACAGCTTTTTTATACGGCTCACTAACTGCTTTTGACAGCATATAAGAATTTTCTGATAAAAACTCTGTCCGCAAATACCCTGGAGCAGCATTGATCACATGAATTCCAAAAGGCTTGACTTCATCTGCAAAGGCTTGCGTAATTCCATTAATAGCAAACTTTGTTCCTGCATATGTGGATTCAAATGAGCCTGCGTACAGACCTGAAATTGATGACGTATTGATGATATAGCCTGATTCTTGCTCTCTCATAATCGGCATGACCGCTCTCATCATATTTAACGTGCCAAAAACATTGATATCAAAACAGGCTCTGACTTCCTCATCCGTTAAATCCTCGACAGCGCCAGCTACCATATAGCCTGCATTATTTACCAAAACATCAATTCTACCAAATTTTTCAATCGCTGCTTTTATTATCTTTTGAATATCAGTTTCATCTGTTAAAGACAAACTTATCGGTAAAAACGAAGGACTTTCTGGTCCCACTTTTTGAATCAGTGCTTTTGAATCACGACTTGTTGTGATAACTTGTTGTCCATTATTGAGTAGTGCTTTTGTTAAAACCAAGCCTAACCCTTTAGAACCTCCTGTTACTAACCAGACCTTTTTACTCATCTTTATACTTCCTCTCTTTTCGTTGTTTGATCGATCAACAAGGAAAGTATATACCTTGGAGGTACCTCCAAGACAAGACATTTTTTTAATTATTTTTTTGAACAAGTTCTGCCAGCTTATTTACAGTATTAGCATTTCGGATCGTAATTCGACTATACATCTTCGTTCCGACAATTTTTGACCAGCGGCTTCTAGAAAATGTTTTGATTGGTGCAGACCAGAAAATAACACGTTCATGATGCGCCACTTTTTCATATTCTGCTTTAGCCTCACCGACAGAGGCAATCACTTCTTCCGTTGTCGTTGGAGGAATCACGAAAATAGCATTGTGTTTTGATTCCTTATCTGTATTCCACCAGTCCGGCATGTGCTCTAATGCTTTTAGCAAAGCTTCGGCAGGTACGATCGTCACGATGATTTTAAGACCAAACGCTGCTTCAATCAGTTGCTCACAATCTTTTGTCAGTTGTAAAATCTCGGTTTCTTCACTATCAAAAATGACATTCCCACTATTTAAATACGTCATAACATTTGTAAAGCCATGTTGTTCAAAACGAGCTTTCAATGTTGCCATCACTACTCGATTTTTCCCACCAACATTGACGCCGCGTAATAAAGCAATATAGGTTTGCATCGCCCATCACTCCTTGTTTTCTATTTATCTAAAAGTATAACGTATTCAAAGAACAGAAGTAAAAAAGCTAGCTCTTATATCGTATAATAAAAGTAATTATTTTCTTTTAAGGCAGAGTCTATATTATAATAAAGAACCAACAATCCTAATCCAAAAGAAAAGAGGTCGTCATAATGAAAGATATAAATGAATTTTTTTCAAAAATTAGTGAACCAGTGCATCGGGCCCGTTTAGAAGAAATTTTTAATTGGACCAAAGAACATTATCCACAATTAAATGTTGTAATCAAATGGAATCAACCCATGTTTACTGATCATGATACCTTTATTATTGCTTACAGTGCAACGAAAAAACATGTTTCAGTTGCACCAGAAACAGTCGCGATCACGGCTTTTAAAGAAGCCATCGAACAAGCTAATTATCAACATACCGATAACCTTTTCAAAATCACTTGGGACCAGTCTATTGATTTTTCCCTATTGAAAAAAATAATTGATTACAATATTCAAGAAAAAATCCACTACACAAAATTTTGGCGAGAATAGTATGTAGGTAACGTGCTTTATTCAAAAAAGTTTTATCGATAAGCATTTATTGAAGTAGCAAAATTGGTTTAAATCTATTATTATTTAGACATAGAGAGTTACTTAATTATCTTCCCCAAAGATAAAATAAGAATTGATTCCATCTTACTTGAGATGGAATTTTTTTGTAATTTGCAGAAAGAAGCTAATTGACAAACTGTCAGTCAGACTTTATACTGATTTAAAAAGGAGTGCTGATTATGCGTGACATTAAAGAACCTGAAATTCGTAGAGCTGAAATTATGGATACTGCTGGTCAGTTATTTATGGAAAAAGGGTATTTAAAAACTACCACTCAAGATATTATTGAGCGCTTAAATATTTCCCGAGGATTACTTTACTACCACTTTAAAAATAAAGAAGATATTTTGTATTACTTAGTCGAACGTCAAACAGCGCCTCTATTACACCAACTAGAAAGCATAGCCAATAATAAAAGTCTTTCCGCAATTGAAAAAATCCAAAAATTTATTGAAGCCACCATGATCAAGAAAGATACGATCACAGAGGAGATGGTTAGCCTTCAAAGAACCGTTGATTTGGAACAAAACCGTTATGTGACAGACCGCTTTTCTCACAAGCTAATCAATGAGGTCACGTTGTATTTTGAACAGATCATTATTCAAGGAATCAAAGAAAAGGTTTTCCACGTAAGCTATCCACTAGAGACAGCTACTTTTCTTATGACAGGCTTTGTTTTTGTCTCTAACGATCTAAGCGAATCTTCCGAACACAAGAATTATTTATCTGCGTTTCAAGCAATTTTAGAACGAGTGTTACAGTCTAATGAACCCATTTTTTAATAACAGACGAAGTTGGAACTGAAGTTTATTTTCGAAAACTTCAAAACGTAGTGCTTTAGCACTTGGAAAATATAGGCGTTACTTTTTTGATTTCAACGTATATCAAGATGCCATGTGAGTGGGATATGACTCGAAGAGTTATGTCTCACTCACCTTCTTAGAACTTCAACTGACAATTTGTCAGTTAGAAAAAACCAATGAATAAACAAAGGAGAATCACAACATGTTAACGATTAAAAATCTAACAAAGTCATATACAAATAATAAAAAAGCGATAGATAATCTAACGCTCACAATTGAGTCTGGTGATATTTTTGGATTTATCGGCGGGAATGGTGCCGGTAAAACAACAACGATCAAAGCTATTGTCGGAATCCATGATTTTGAGCGGGGTGAAATAATCATCAATGGAACCTCTATCAAAACAGATCCCATTCTTTGCAAAAGTGAAATGGCTTATATTCCAGATAATCCAGATTTATACGAACACTTAACTGGTTTACAATATATCAATTTTATTGCTGATCTGTACGAGGTTCCTGAAGCTTTACGAAAACAAAATATTCAGCACTTTGGCGAGCTATTTGAGATGCTACCTTATCTTGGCCAAGTCATTTCTTCTTATTCTCATGGAATGAAACAAAGAACAGCACTAATCGCAGCATTTACTCACTCACCTAAATTATTGATTCTAGATGAACCGTTCGTGGGACTAGATCCTAAAGCAGCATTTATTTTAAAGTCTCTCATGAAAAAATTAGTTTCAAAGGGCGGTGCAATCTTCTTTTCAACACATGTACTAGATGTGGCAGAAAAGTTATGTAATAAAATCGCTGTGATCAAAAACGGACAGTTGATTGTTACTGGAGATACACAGGAAGTTATTGGTGATCAATCATTGGAACAGTTATTTATGGAGGTTCAAGAGTATGCGTAATACATTGATTTTATTTAAAATCTTAGTAATTCATAATTTTTATTTAAATGAACTATTTCAAACGAACAAGGGAAAATCCACTAAACTTATCAGCCTTCTTGGGATTCTTCTTTTGATTTTATTTTTTGGTTTTTATAATGTACAAACTGCTAAAACCTTGGTCTTGATGGGGGAAGGAACGCTGATTCCAGCTTATATGGTTGCGATATCGAGCTTTATTTTGATGCTCATGACTATGTTCCGCTCAAATGGGCTTTTATTTGCAAGTAACGATATTGAACCATTGTCTGCTCTGCCAGTAAAAGGACGTGATATTATTGCCAGTAAATTTTTATTTATGTATCTTATCAACTTGATGATCACGCTTGTTTTTATTTTACCTAGCAGTATTACTTGGTTTAATCAGACACAAGCGAGTGGCCTGTCGTTACTTCTCTATCTAACTTCTATGCTTTTTATCCCATTCATTCCAATGTGCTTTGCAGCTATGATTGGGGTTTTGATTGTCTTACTTTCTGCTTATTTTAAAAATAAAAACTTATTTTCTCTATTATTTTCCTTTCTAGCATTATGTTTTTTTGGGTACTTCGGTTTTTCTAGTCTGCAGACAGGGACAAATTCTCAAAATTTAGGTACAATGCTGGCCAAACAAGTAACTAGTTTATATCCTTTGGCTCAACTTTTTTTATCACAGAACACTACTTACTTTCTTTATGGGGTTGGTGGATTTATCTTAGTCTCGGCGCTTAGCTTTATCTTATTTATTCGTGTTGTATCAAAGAATTATTTGCGGATAAATGAGCTTACTTTAAATCCCTCGTTGAAAAAAACTGATAACAGATTGTTTATCAAACAACACAGTAAATTTCAGGCACTCTATCACAAGGAGCTAAGTCGTTTTTTTGCATCATACATGTACATTTTAAATACTAGTTTAGGCGTTGTTCTTTTATTTATTCTTAGTCTTGTTTTACTTTTTACTGGTCCTGAAAACCTAATTCATTATTTAAAAGTCGAAGTTGATTCATCTATATTAGGAACATATTCGTCTATTTTTATTGCTGCTCTGCTTTCCCTTAGCTGCACCACTGCTGCTTCGATCTCTTTAGAAGGAAAAAATATTTGGATAGTAGAAAGCGCACCTGTTTCAGTAAAAAACATTGTCGACAGTAAAATTGCTGTTAACTTGACACTTCATTTTATTGGCTACATCGTTGCTGTTTTTGCCGTAATATTACAGTTTAATTTAATATTGAATCAAGTCATTAGTTTAATTTTTATTCCTATTATTTTTTCATTGTTTACAGCCACGCTCGGTATTTTTCTTAATAAAAAATCACCCAATTACGCCTGGAATAGTGAAACAGCTGTGGTCAAACAAAGTGCACCTGTCATTATCACTAATCTTGTGACCATGTTGCTTGTCTCGCTACCTGTTATTCTAACTCTACTTTTAGGCTTACCGTGGCTTCCATCACTTTGGGGCGTTTCGATTCTAGTCTCGTTCATTTCAGTGAATTTGTACACTAAACTATGCCGTTCAAAATACATTTAATCAAGGAGTTCCCCTAATGAAAAAAGATTGCTTAGTTTTATTGATGATCATAGCTATTCTTTTATTGGTTTGTCTATTTTTACCTAATGAAATACCCGTACACTTCAATTATCAGGGAAAAGCTGATCTTGTTGTTAATAAGTATTTTTTGTTGTTTGGAACATTCATCCTTTATTCCTTTTATTGGAAATTTCTTAGGAAAAAAGACCAAGAAAAAAAGTAACTAGCTCAAAAGATAAGCAAGCATTCACAAAAATTGCTCTTCAAACTTTTGTGAATGTTTGCCTATTCCGAAGTTCTTCAACGTACAAACGCTAGCTATTAGAAACTAACGCGACTGAAACGGTGTGCTGGATTGCTGTTTCTCGCTCTTTATTCAGCTCAAGTATTTACATGTGTTTATTTTATATGAGGGTTGTCAAATTTTTTCAACCTTCTCAACCGTAAATTCATTTACAACATTTCCAGTATTGAGTAAATCTGCCGGTTCAAATAATGCTACTAAGACCTCTTCAACAGGGTTCGGTCTGTGTGTAACCCCTTTGGGAATAACAATAAATTCATTTTCATTGACATCAACGGGTTCTTGATTTTCGATTTCAATCGTCAACTTGCCTTTAACAACCATAAACATTTCATCTGAATCCTCATGTAAATGCCACGTGAAAGGCCCTTTTAGTTTTACCATTTTGACCGCCATATCATTAACTCGCGCCGCATCTTTTGGTTCATAATCGTTTTCTATCGCAGCAAACTTTTCCAACATGTTTACTTTTGTAATCATAACTACTCACCATCCTTTTTATTTTCCATGAGCTAGCTTCTTTATGCTTACCTAAATTATAACAGATATTCTCTCATACATTTCTTAAGAAATAATGACTAAACCTAGAATGATCAATAGAATCGAAATAACTTTCTGCCTGCTTATCACAGTTTTTCTAAGGCCAAAAAGACCGAATTGATCAATCAAACTAGACATAATAATTTGTCCTAATAAAAATAAACTACTCGTTAAAACAGAACCTAGTTCCCCTACAACTAAAATAGTGCCCCCGACCACAATCACCCCAAAGGCGCCTCCAATATAAATCCACCAAGGTAATTTTTTCCCTGATGGGTCTTTCGTTGGAAAATTAATACTTTTTTGTACAATAAGAACAACGACAAATAAAATAATCAAACCGACCAAAAATGAAATCAACGTAGCAACTAATGGCGAGCGCACAGCGCTTCTCAACTGCCCGTTAAAGATAGCTTGTAAAGGGGGAAATACCCCAGCAACCAAGGCAAACATCAGCCAGAAGTAACTCGTTTTTTCAGTTTCTTCCTCTTTGTGTATTTTCTTCCGATTAGTTTTTTGTAGGAGAAAAACAGCTAGTAACATGATCCCAATTCCCATTATTCTTTTCAAGCTTAGCTGAACGACTGGTAAGCCTAAGAATCCAAAGCTATCAAAGACTGCCCCAGAAATAATCTGACTTGTTACAGTCAAAAATGTTGTATTTGTCGCACCAATTTTCCTAAACAATATAATATTTGAAACATTATAAACGACACCTGAAACAGCCCCGCCAACATAAGTATAGAGAGGATACGATAAATCTAACATGTTCAACTGATCAAAATCCCACAAAAACGTTGCTGTAAGCAGAATGATCGATCCTACAAAAAATGCAATCAAAGACGCATTAAGTGGCGTTTTCGTATACCTGCTTAAAGTTGAATTGATTGAGGCCTGAATAGAAAAAAAACAACCCGTTAAAATGCCAAGACTGAGAAATAAAATAAACTCCATATAGATACTCCTTTTCATATATATTAAAGACACTTAATGTCCTTTATAACTCCGTTTAAAAGAGAGTAACTTTAGTTACTCTCTTCAAGTACAATTGCTAATGTTTGACTTCTTAAGTAATCTTCCATAATTTTTTCTGCATGAAACATTACTTTTTTTATATCGCAATTCGGATCATCATGGACATAACATTCGAATAATGATTGTTTCCCTTCAACTGCTTGGATCACATCAAAAAATGTGATTGTTTGCCAATTAGATCGAATCGAATAGCCTCCATTGGCGCCTGAATTAGCTTTTATCAATTGTTCCTTTGATAATTTCGTTAAAATTTTTGATAAATAGGTTGGCGAAATATCTTGTTCTTTTGCTAATTCATTAACATTGATCGGCATTTTATCCTGGTTTTTTGCTAGAAAAAACATCGTATGCAGCGCATAATCTGTTGCTTTAGAATATTTCATACTATCCTCCCTTTTTAAAGACTATATATATCTATAATATCTTTAATAACAGAATTGTCAAGATTTTTCTTTTCCAGATAAATGACGAATATGCCAGAATAAAAGATAGGAGCAGAAACAACTTATTATTTTTGTTGTATCGAACAAAAGGTTAAGAATTTCTTTAGAGAAAAACAGGCTTATCCTTAACATCCTAAGCCATTTTTTTACTCAATGCGTTTAATTTTTACTATTTTGAAAAACT
This sequence comes from Enterococcus crotali, assembly GCF_000633635.1. GTDB lineage: Bacteria > Bacillota > Bacilli > Lactobacillales > Enterococcaceae > Enterococcus_L > Enterococcus_L crotali. The sequence continues at coordinate 44,677 of NZ_AYPQ01000006.1, forward strand.
AATTGACGAAACTCCTATCTTTAAGTTAAGATAATATTACAAAATAAAATTAAAAAAGGCGCTCTGCAGGAGGACCGCAAATCATCCCGCAGAGCCCTGTATTATCAGCACAAACTAATAATACAAGTTGCCTCCGTCAATAGTTTATTGACTATTATCATTGTACTAAAAGTAAGAAAAGATTACCAGTCTTTTTTACAAATCAATGGTTTAGTTACTATTTATTTAGCGAACGCTTCATGGTATTAGTTGTTGACTAATGCCATTTTTTAGTTTTATATTGCTTATTAGATAATTAGAGCGGAAAACAAAATAAACAGGCACTCTGCAAGAAGACCGCAAATCCTCCTACAGAGCCCTGTATCGTCAGCACAAACTGACAATACAAGTTGCCCAGTCAATGCGCATTGACTCATTCATTTTACCTAACTTTTGTAAGAAATACTAGTGTTTTTTGCAAACTTTTTGTCATTTGAATAGTTAATGATTATTCATTGAACTTTTGCACGGTATTGGTTGGTGGCCAATACTGTTTTTTTCGCTCTTTTTATAAATAGTAAACATCAAGTTCTCCTTTTTTCTTAACACATTTTTTCATCTCTTGGTGTTTACGAGCTGATATTACGAGAATCTAACATTCACCATGCTTTTCTATTTAGTCTAAAAAAGGTGTCACGTCAATGCGTACAAAATAAGTAATTAAAAAATAAACATGCAAACAAAAATTTTCCTAGATCTACCCGACTGATTAGTTAAAGTAACGAATGATTCTATGTGTATCAGTGAGCGTTAAGATCCGACTGGCGGAAGATGATCTTAATGTTCAAATCAAAAAACAGCAGGTATGCAGAGCCTGCCATTTCAAACAACTGTTTATCTTTAATGCTATTCCTTTTTAGTAAACAGCCAACCCAACCATTTTACCAACATAGGGATAAACAGTTGTTTGTTTTTAATATACTTTTCGCACTCTTACTTCCATAAATTTCAAATAGGTTTTTAACACTCGTCACTATTAAACAACTAAGTCACAAATCTATTTTGTCTATCTTCTAAAGAGTAATCTTTTCATGAATTTTGAAGAGCCACTTTTGATGTCGCTCCTGAAATTCTAATGTATACGCAAGCTGACACGTAAACGAGTGAACGAACAAACCGATGACTTTTTCATTACTAAATAATAGAATAGCTTGCTGCATTATTGCAGACATGCCTCCAACTTTAGTAACCCCAATAAACTCTTCCGATACATATTAGGATCTATTATTAACATTTTTATCCTTTCGAGCGCTAACTTCTATAATTATTTTATCGAAATAGCTCTCTCCTTATTTGATTGTTTCTATGTCTTCTACAAAATGTTCCAGGTATTCATCCCAATACCCTTGATAAACACTTGCTGAGTTCTGATCAAAATTCAATTGATACATTCTAAACGTAACGTTCAGATCCTTTGGCTGCCATTGTTCTTTATAAGAATATTTATAACTCATTCCCAGCTTTTGCATAACTTTACCACTGCCAATGTTATGAATATCATGTGTTGCAGTGATATATGTCCAACCTTGCGCTTTTAAGAAATGAATGACTGCATCACATGCTTCCGTGATCAATCCTTGTCCCCAATATTCCTTTAATAATCCATAACCAAAATCATGACTTTGACCATCGCTCACAGTGACATAACCAATTGGAATTTTATTTTCTTTCAAACAAACTAAAAAATAATAACCAGCCCCTTTTAGGTCATTTGATTCGATCTTTGTTTTGTAGAATTTTTTAGCCTCTGCTACATCTTTCACAGGGTACCACGGAAGGTATTTATTAACTTCTTTGTCAGATAAGATAGTATACAAACTTTTCATATCTGATGTCGTTGCTTCGATTCTTCGAATGATCAATCTTTGTGATTCTAACATTTGCCTTCTCCTTTACTTAGTTTAGACTGTCCATCAAGATCTTCTCAGCATTTAACAAGCCATAATCCTTTTTACTGATAGCTTTGACCTTTTTTTCAGGAAATGTTTTCTGTATTTTTTCTTGCGCATAAGCAAACTCAGGCGTCAATAAAATCACATCCGCTTGTTTCCCTTTTTCAGCCACTTTGTTAGAACTATACAGTTCAATAATAATAGCTACATCTCTTTCTTTAGCTATTTGGTTCATTTTAACCGCAAGTCGCTGTGTCTGAAAACCAGCATCAGAGATAAAACTTGCAGTAATACTAAAGATAATAATGACTTTTTCGGGTTGATTCTCAGTTGATTGATTTGTTAAATGAGACATTTCTTTTTCCATATAGTTTCTTCCTCTCTTCTTTGAAAAGAGCGAATCAAAAAAAGAGCGTTTGGCATTTCCTAAAATACTGTCAGTAGATACTTGAAAATACGTGCTAAGTTTTACCAATGTATCTAGGTCAGGATAACTTTTATTTCGTTCCCATTTTGAAATAGCCTGAGGTGTAACATTCAGAATTTCTGCTAAATCTTTTTGCGTCATTTTTTTTTGATTCTCTCAACTCTTTTAATCGATTGCCGATCTCTATCAAAATCATACCCTCCCACAGCTTTATTATGCAATTAACGATTGGTTGAACCGCTACAAATCCAACTCAACTAACAGTAGAATCATAGAATACGCTAATTTGTGATTAATTGATCAATGGAATCTTGAATCCATATTGACAACTTATTGAATAAATGCTATTTTTAAAAAGTGAATAAGGTTCACTTTTATGTTTATTTGTGAATTTAATCACTATGAAACCAACTGTTCTACAACCATGATCAATTGTTCCTTTTCAAGTATTGCTAGACTGTTTTTACCAAAATTATTTGCATTTAACACATGACCATTTAGCAAATCCGCAACAGCGATCGCAATTTCCCATAGCTGTTGACTTTCAGTTTTGTGATGGAGAAATAATAGCTGTTGATAGATGTTTTTCACATACAGATCGAACGCATCGGACATGGCACTTTCATCATGGACTTCTAAAGAATAACGTGCGGCAAAATATTTTTTAATAAAAGGATCATCGCCATAAGTTAAAACCCTTTCTACCATGTGCTGACTAAATTCATGAAACGTTTTAGTCAAAATCAATGATTCTGCTGTTTCCAACATAAAACAAGTTGTTGCATCATACCATAGTTCCAATAACAGATCTTCTTTACGTTTCCAATGCTTATAAAATGAGCCGACTGCGTAGCCTGCTTGTTTCGTGATATCGGAAATACTAGTATCGTCAAAGTTTTTAGATACAAATAGTTGACTGGCAGCTTCTTTAAGTTTTAATTTTGTTATTTCTGATTTTTTTAGCTGTTTGTTCATCTTATCCCTCATTTTTATCAATTATTTGTTGCTTAACTTGCTTAAATTATAGCTTAAAGCAAGTTAAAATACTACAAGTCTTACAGTGACCAAGTCTGATTAAGCATGACTTGTTTTTCAGCTAAAGACGTTGTTTTAGCAACAATTAATCATAATCATCAAGTTACAAGCACTTAAATTAGGAGGAATGTCAAAATGAAGTATCCAAAATTATTTTCAGAAGGAAAATTGGCCCTGTTACAGTAAAAAATCGAATCGTCTTACCAGCGATGGGCATCAATATGTCCGATAATGGTTATGTCAATGAAGCGATCGTCAACCATTACACAGAACGAGCAGAAGGTGGTGCAGGTCTTGTGATCGTTGAAGTCTCTTGTGTTGATGCACCTCAAGGTCTAAACACCTCTAATATGCTCGTGATCGATGATGATAAATATATTGATGGAATGAGCGAACTAGCGGCATCGATCCATGAACACAAAGCAAAATGTCTACTTCAAATCAGTCATACAGGTCGCGGTGCCCGCCGTAAAATAACTGGGCAACAACCAGTTGGCCCTTCTGCTGTTGCAATGCCATATACGTTTATGATGGGCCTTTCAAATGAAGCTCCAAAAATGCTGACAATTGCTGAAATTCAAGCAATCGAAGATAAATATGCCCATGCAGCACTAAGAGCAAAAAAAGCTGGTTTCGATGGCATTCAGCTGCATAGCATCGGTTATTACATGGGAGAGCAGTTTCTAAATTCAAAATCAAATACCCGAACAGATGAATATGGTGGCAGCAAAGAAAAACGAATCACCTTCCATCTGAACATTGTTCGAAAAATCAGAGCCTTATGCGGAGATGATTTTGCCGTCACCGTTAAACTAACCGTATTGGAGCTTGGTGAAGATGGCGGAATCACCCTTGAGGATGGAACTTATTATGCTTATCGTCTCCAAGAAGCAGGTGTTGATGCCCTTGAAGTCATGGTTGGCGCTTGGAAACAGGAAGCGACCTTGGAGGATGTCGCAGATACTGGATCTGCTAAAGGACAACTCTTTGATATCTCTGCAGCTGTCAAAGCTGGAATTTCACAAATTACTGGAAATGAGCCTAAAATTCCAATCATTAGTGGTGGTCGCTCAGGATACGCTCAAATTGCTGAAGACGCATTGCAAAACGAGAAATGTGAATTTGTCTTTATGGGCAAAGGTCTTTTAGCAGAACCAAACCTGCCAAACTTAGTCCTTCAAGACAAAGAAGCCTTGATTCGTCCTTGCGTTGGCTGTAACACCTGTATTGATCAACAACTACAATATGATAAACATTCTAGATGCTCAAGCAATGCGGTTTTAGGCAATCTAAATAATCGTTACAAGCTTGAAAAAACAGAACAAAAGAAAAATGTTGCTATTATTGGCGGTGGGATCGCCTCAGTTGAAGCCGCCCGTGTTATGGCTTTAAGAGGGCACGATGTAACGATTTACGAAAAAAATAACTATATCGGAGGACAAGTACAATTAGCGGCAGCTCCCCCTCATAAAGAAAATATATCTCCGATGCTGGATTATTTTAATGCGATCATCACAGAGCTAAATATTCACGTAAAATTAAATTCACCAATGAATGTCGATACGATTCTAGCGTTAAATGCCGATGTTGTGATTTGCGCCACTGGTCCAACACCAGTAAAATTAATAATTCCAGGCATTGATCTACCAAACGTTTTTGATGCAAAAGAAGCGTTATCTGGAAAAGAAACTGGTCAATCAGTCGTAATCATCGGTGGTGGTGTAGTTGGTTGTGAAACAGCTGAATATCTTGTAGAGCAAGGCAAAAATGTAACGATCATAGAAGCCACTGATAATTTCGCTGCAAAAATGGTCATGACGAATCGCACAATTTTATTAGATCATTTGACTCTTTTAGGTGCTACCTTTATGAGCAGCACTAGATGCATAAAAATCAATGAAAACTCTGTTGATGTTCTGGATGAATCTGGTGCTTTGAAACAAATCCCAACAGATACTATCTTAATATCTGTCGGTGAAAAGCCAAATACAGAATTATATGACAACCTACTTGGTAAGGTTCCTGAAGTGTATAATATCGGTGATAGTCATACTCCCGATTGCTTTGCAACGAGTATTAAACAAGGTCATGAAGTGGCTATAAGTATTTAGAAAAAAGAATCAGATGACACCTGTTTCACGTCATCTGATTCTTTTTTTGAAAAATTTTAATTTTGGCTCATTATCGGTTAACTATATTTCTACTCAGTAACCTTACCAGACTGTACGTTTTCACTCTCAACTGTAAGTAGCCCCTCCTTTTGCCACATGCTATAGTTGATTTATCAAATCAAAGCTGCGAACAAAGAGGTGAAATATATGATCGAATTTATGTTAAATCTTGTTTATCAAGTAACTATCTGTAAATGGTTGGAAAAATCATCAAAGAGGAAAGCCTAATTACCACACCTGTTCTTCTCTGATCCGCCTGGTTCTTTTACTATCTATCAATTTCAGATTAATTATCTCTATTGGGTGAAAAATTTAATCAGACTGACTTTTATTATGTTTGACCTAGAGTTGACTCTAAATGGTACAATGAAGTTGATAAAAAATGGGAGGTAACTTTAATGGCTTACAAAATTCATGAATTTTCAAAAATGACTGGTCTTACCCCTTATACTCTACGTTTTTATGAAAAAGAAGGCTTGATCACAGTAAAAAGAGATCAGAATAATATCCGAATTTATGACGACCGCAATAAGGAATGGATCGACTTTTTTATGCATTTAAAAAAAACAGGAATGACAATTGAGGATTTAAAACAGTATATAGCTTGGTGGTATGAAGGAGATTCTACTAATCAAAATCGCTTGGACTTGTTGAAAAAGCAAAAGGAGATTGCTTTAAGTGAAATGAAGCAGATTCAAGAAGGGATTGACATGCTTGATTATAAAATCGATGTTTATACAAAAAGAGTGCATGAAAACTAAAAAAAAACATGAGGTGGAATCAGACGTGTTTATTTCCGAAGGAGCTGCTTTTTTCTCGCCGTTTATTCAGTTTTAGAGCCCGGGAAAAAACTAATTTTTAGTTTTTCCCGGGCTCATACTTTTAAAATTTTTCTTCAGGTACTATTCCTCAAACTATTTATTATAAATTTTCGGACCTTTACGCATATTTTTACGATCATTTTTAGGCGTTTCCATTTGTTTTGAACGGCCGCCGCCTTGTTTTTTCTTGATTAGTTCTAACATTTTTTTCTTTGTATCCATATTACACCGTCCTTGTCAAAAGAGTAACAGACTCAATATGTGTCGTTTGTGGGAAGTTATCTACAGGTTGAACTTCCTTAACTTCAAAGCCGCCTTCAACGAGTAGTGCAAGATCTCGTGCCAGCGTTGCTGGATTACAGCTCACATACACAATACGTGCTGGTTTTGTTTCGATCAATGTTTCTACTAAACTTGCTTCTAAGCCTTTACGTGGTGGATCGACGATCACAACATCAGGTTTGATGTCATTTTCGATCATTCTTGGTAATGCTTCTTCAGCTAAGCCTGCTGTAAAGGTTGCATTCGTGATGTTGTTCAGTTTTGCGTTGCTCTCAGCGTTTTTCACTGCTTCTTCAATGACTTCAACGCCGTAAACATGTTTCGCATCTTTCGCTAATGTCAAACCGATCGTACCAATTCCACAATACGCATCTACGACAACTTCTTCACCAGTCAATGCCGCATATTCTTTGACTTTATTGTACATCACTTCTGTTTGTTTTGGATTTACTTGGTAGAATGAACGAGATGAGATTTCAAATTTCAAATCGAAAATCGTATCGATCATTTTATCTTCGCCATGTAAAAGAATCGTTTCATCACCAAAGATCACGTTCGTTTTCTTTGGATTCACATTTTGTACGATGCTGACAACTTCTGGCAATGCTTCTAAAATATCAGGAACGATCTTACTTGTTGGGAATAATTTTGGTGTTCTAGTGATTAAAACAACCATCATCTCGCCAGTTTGATAACCACGACGTACGACAATATGACGCAAGTTTCCTGTGTTATCTGATTCGTTATAAGGTTTGATGCTGTAACGTCTCATAATATCACGGATTTTGATGACTGCTTCATCAATTTTAGGATCTTGAATATAGAAATGTTCTAATGGAATTAAATCATGACTATTTTTTCTGAAGAAGCCAGTTTGCAGTTTGTCATCGATTTTTCTTACTGGGATTTGTGCTTTGTTACGGTAGCCCCAAGGATCGTTCATGCCTAAAGTATCTAAGACAGGAACATCAGGTAACTTAGCAACTCGCTGCATCACGTTTTTCACCTGGTCTGTTTTGAACGTGAGTTGAGCACCATAAGCTAAATGCTGTAATGGACTGATCCCAACTTTAGTAAAGTTTGCATCTTTGACTGGTACACGGTCTTCACTCGATTTTAAGATCGTCAAGACTTTCCCGTAGCCGAAACTTTTACCGACTTTCAAGACTTTGATTTCAATTCTTTCACCTGGCAAGGCATTTTCTATAAAAAGCGGGTAGCCGTCAACTTTGGCAACACCCATTCCTTCATGTGTCAGATCAATAATATCAACTTCGATTGTTTCATTTTTGTTCACTGGAAAATTATTCATAAGTCGCTCCTTCTTTAATGCGCTTCTCTCATTCTAATGAAAAAATGCTAGAAAAGCAATAGAGAGATTGCTTCTATGGCTAAAAGAAGTAAAATTTAATTTTTCTATTTAATTGATTTCAGCTAGTTTATTTTCAATCAACTGGATCACTTCTTTTTTCGCTTCTTCATCCTCGATAAAGTCATATTTGTCTCCATCAATTTGGATTTTAGGACTTTCGTTATAGTCTTCAAACCATTGCTCATAGCGTGTATTCAACTCTTTATAATAATCATACAAAGATGGGTCTTGTTCTACTTGTTCATAAGGGCGTCCTCGTCTTTGAATCCGCTCCAGCATTTTGGGAAAGGATATTTTAATGTGGACTAGTAAATCTGGTCGCTTTTTGTGAGCCGCAAAAGGTAGCTCTTGTAACATATTTTCTAATAAAGAATCATACACTTTTACTTCTGTTTCATTTGCTCTACCTAAATCAGCATTTAAATGGAATAATAAAGAGTCTTCATATATAGAACGATCTAAGACATTATTTTCATGAGATAGTGCTTGTTTAATACTATCAAATCGTTTATTCAAGAAATAAATTTGTAGTAAAAATGCATATTTTTTTGGATCTGCATAAAATAAAGGCAATACTTCATTATCATCGACCGATTCATAAAAAGCATCTGACCCTAAATGTTCCGAAATAATTTCTGTTAAACTAGATTTTCCTGCACCAATTGTGCCTGCTAAAACGATCACTGCCATCGAACTCCCTACCTATTAATAATTATTTTTTTGATTTTTAACCAATGGATCATACCGTAAATAGAATTGATCGTATACATGCAGTACATGACAAATAACGCATAATCGCCTCCAGCATGCATACCTGCTCTAAACCATAATACTATTGAAAAAAGGTTTCCTAATAACCAAAAAACGAATTGTGACTGATACCTTTTGATCATCAATAGCATCGCCGTTGCAGACACGCTGAATGTCACTGCATCAAGAATCTGTTGAGCATCATTGACAAAGCCTAACAAATAATAGGCGATAACACCAATTGCCAACCACACCAGTCCAGCATACAGCCATTGAATGCCTTTGAGCATTTTGACATCTGTCACATTTCCAGATCCATCGTCACTGACTTTTAACCATGTGTATAAACCTGCAATATCCATGATAATATAAAAGCTTTGTAGCAAAACCTCGGCATATACACGCGTTTTAAAGCCAAAATAGCCTATGATCAATGCACTTATAAAACCAAATATATAATTGCTCGCTTTCCCTTGAGCGATTAGATTAACACAAATAATACCGGATAAACCGCCCATTAGAGTGATCCAACTAGACGGATTAAAAGAAAACGCGACTAATTGTACACAAATCATTGTGAGTAAAAAAAGGTAGTTTTTTCGTTTCCAACCTTTAAAATCATTGATAATAAAATTTGAACCCATTTCAAATAAACCTTTCACTTGTCCTATTTATCATTTTCTGCAGAGATGACGACTTATTAAATTTACCTCTCTTTCAAATACAAGTCAATGAGAATCCTTCTCAATCATTGATTATGAGATATTTTTTATACAATATATTGTGTTTTTTAATTTTCAAACCCCATATATTGTGTTCCACCTAGTTTCCACGCTTTAATCAGATCTGGCAAAACAAAAAATATCTAAGACAAATCTGTCTTAGATACTCTTTTTTATCTTGAACGTTTAACCAATTTTGCCATTATTATCAATGTCTTCTTCAGTCAACCGTTCAACTTCTTTTACAAATTCTTTGCTTGTTTCAAGGTACTCATCTTCTTCATCAGAATCGTTATTATAATCATCTAAAACTGAACCCATGATTGCATTAGATGGAATAGCATCTGCATTGGCAAACATTTCGATATGCTGATGTAAATTAGTAAATTCCATCGGTGCATCGCCGCCATACTCACCATCTAAATTGATCATCATACGACTATTGGTTTCCAACGTTTCAGCATGTAACCGACTGGTTTTTGTATAAATCAAGCGATTATCTTCTATATGTTTACCGCCATTAAGCATTAATGCTGCTAAATGTAAAATCTCAAAAACATTGGCTGTTTTTACGATAATTAGAGAAAATTTTCCATCATCTAGTTTTGCATCAGGTGCAATCTTTTCAAAACCACCAACTGAATTAGTTAGTCCTAAGAAAAACATTGAAGCATTGCCTTCATAAACACCTTCATCATATTCCATCCGCATTTTGATCGGTTTAACACGCGGCAGCATTTCAGCCCCTTTAGCCAAATAAGCTAAATAACCAAAAATACTTTTAAGTTCTGAAGGAACTTCATAGGTCAATTCAGTTAAATGGCCGCCAGCTGCAATATTGATAAAATAACTGTCTTGTGCTTTACCGATATCCATTTTGACGGTTTGATTTTTTTTGATGACTTCTGCGGCTTTAAGAATATTATCTCTAGGAATTTTTAATGCTCTTGCATAGTCATTGGTTGTTCCAGCAGGAATGATCGCCATCGACGGTCTTTTTTCTAAAGGAGCAATGCCATTGACGACTTCATTGATCGTCCCATCACCGCCAGCCGCTACGATTAGGTCAAACCCTAATTCTGCAACTCGGCGTGCTTCGTTTTTAGCGGAATTTTCTTCTGGAGTTGTAGCAAAAGCACTAGTTTCATATCCGCATTCTTCTACCACAGAAAGAATATCAGCTAGGTTTTTTTTGACTAATTCTTTTCCTGAAGTTGGATTATAAATCACTCTTGCTTTTTTCATAATCTTTCGCTGCTTTCTAGCGTTTTGCTAATTCTTCTTGGAGCAATTTGTTTACAACGCCTGGGTTCGCTTGTCCTTTGGTTGCTTTCATGATTTGGCCAACTAAAAAGCCAACTGCACGATCTTTTCCATTTTTGAAATCATCAACAGATTGTTGGTTATTATCCAATACTTCATTGATGATCGGTAATAATTGTGATGGATCAGATAATTGAACAAGTCCTTTTGCTTCAACCACTTCTTTGGCATCGCCACCGTTTTCGATCAACTCTTTAAAGACTTTTTTAGCGATTTTAGAGCTGATTGTACCATCTTCGATCAAGGTGATCATCCCCGCCAAGTTAGCAGGCGTTAATTTTGTATCTGGTAATTCGATTTTTTCACTATTTAAATAAGCTGAAACTTCACCCATCAACCAGTTAGATACTTGTTTGGCATCTGCGCCTTCATTTAATGCTGCTTCAAAGAAATCAGACATTTCTTTTGTTAGCGTTAGAACCATTGCATCGTATTCTGGTAAGCCTAGTTCTTTGATATAGCGAGCACGACGAGAAGCCGGCATTTCAGGTAAGCTGTGACGAACACGTTCGATCCACTCATCATCAATTGCAAAACGAGGTACATCAGGTTCTGGGAAGTAACGGTAGTCACTTGACCCTTCTTTAACACGCATCAATAATGTTTTGTTGGTTGTTTCATCAAAACGGCGTGTTTCTTGTTGGATTTCTCCACCAGATAATAACACTTTCGCTTGACGTTTTTCTTCAAATGCTAGACCTTTTTTTACAAAACTCATTGAGTTTAAGTTTTTAAGTTCGGCTTTTGTTCCAAATTCTTCTTGACCATATGGACGTAAAGAAATATTGGCGTCACAACGCATTGATCCTTCTTCCATTTTCACGTCAGAAACACCTGTGAAAAGGATGATTGAACGGATAGCTTCTAAGTAAGCATAGGCTTCTTCCGGTGAACGCATATCCGCTTCTGAAACGATTTCGATCAGCGGTGTCCCTTGACGGTTTAAGTCAACATAAGAATAACCGCCGTCACCATGGATATTTTTCCCAGCATCTTCTTCTAAATGCACACGTTCGATACGAATACGTTTTGTTTTACCTTCCACTTCAATATCGATCCAACCATCGTGACCGATCGGTTGATCGAATTGAGAAATTTGGTAGGCTTTGGGATTATCTGGATAGAAATAGTTTTTACGGTCAAAATGCGTATCTTTTGAGATTTCGCAATTTAACGCAAGCGCTGCTTTCATACCAAATTCAAGGGCTTGTTTATTCATAACAGGTAATACGCCTGGGTAACCCCAGTCGATCACGTTTGTATTGCTATTTGGTTCTGCTCCAAAGTGAGCTGGGGCAGGTGAAAAAATTTTGGAATTTGTTTTTAATTCTACGTGGACCTCAAGTCCGATGACAGTTTCAAAATTCATTAGTCATTCCCCCCTAAGATCACAGGTTTTTTCGTATGGAAATCTGTTGCTTGTTCAAAGGCATATGCCGCTTTGTACATCGTACTTTCATCAAAAGCTTTACCAATGATTTGTAAACCAACTGGTAATCCTTCTGAGAATCCAGCTGGAATTGACATACCAGGTAAGCCAGCTAAATTGACTGGAATCGTCAATAAATCATTCATATACATTGTAATCGGATCATTGATATTTTCACCTAAGCCAAATGCAACAGTTGGTGAAGCAGGGCCAATGATGATATCATATTTTTCAAAAACATTATCAAAATCTTGCTTGATCAAGGTTCTAACTTGTCCAGCTTTTTTAAAGTGAGCATCGTAATGTCCCGCACTTAACGAGAATGTACCAAGCATAATACGACGTTTTACTTCTATACCAAACCCTTCAGAACGTGAATTTACATATACATCTTCAAGATTTTTCACGTTTTCAGAACGATAGCCATAACGAATCCCATCAAAACGTTGTAGGTTTGAGCTTGCTTCTGATGAAGCGATGATATAATAAACAGCTACGCCATATTTAGAATGAGGCAAGCTAACTTCTTCTACTGTTGCACCTAAGGCTTTAAATGTTTCCGCCGCTTTAAGAACAGCTTCTTTAACGCCAGCATCCACCCCTTCACCTAAATATTCTTTAGGTAAAGCAACCTTCATGCCTTTGATATCACCAGTTAAACCAGCAGTAAAATCAGGAACAGAGGTACCAGCTGAAGTACCGTCTTTTTCATCAAAGCCACTGATTGCGTTCAGTGCTAATGCGTTGTCTTTAACATTTCTTGTCAATGGACCGATTTGATCTAAACTAGATGAAAAGGCGATCAATCCAAAACGAGAAACACGCCCGTAAGTTGGTTTCATCCCAACGATTCCGTTAAATGATGCGGGTTGACGAATACTGCCACCTGTATCAGTTCCTAATGAAACAGGTACTTGACCTGCTGCTACAGCTGCGGCAGAACCACCAGAAGATCCTCCAGGAACTTTAGTATGATCCCATGCATTCTTTGTTTTCTTGAAGTACGATGTTTCCGTACTTCCGCCCATCGCAAATTCATCCATGTTCAATTTCCCAACAGGGATCATATCTGCTTGATAGACTTTATCCATAACAGTTGCATCATAAATAGGATTGAAGTTGTGAAGCATTTTTGATGCTGCTGTCGTTAAAATATCTTTGGTTACGATATTATCTTTGATCCCAATTGGTATACCTGCTAAAGGATTTGATTCAGTAATGCCTTTAAGATCGATTGCTTTCGCTAATGCCAAGGCTTTTTCATCACTGATCGTAATAAAGGAATCCACGTCTTTTTCTGTCTCATTGATGCGATTTAACGTAGCTTGTGTTAAATCTGTTGCAGTGATTTCTTTTGAAACAAGTAAATCATGCAATTCTGTTAATGACTTATCGTATAATTTTTCCATTATGCACCAGCCTCCCCATTGTCGATAATTGCTGGCACTTTAATGTAGCCATTCTCTGATTCTGGTACGTTTTTCATTAACTCGTTACGATCCATACCAGGTGTTGCTACATCTTCTCTCATTACATTGATTGATTGCGCAACGTTAGAGGTAAATGGAACACCCTCTGTATCTACTTCTTCTAATAATTCCACCATGTCGATGATTTTGCCTAATTGATCAGTAAAGTCTTTTAACTCCTCATTGGAAAAAGACAGTTTGGACAATTTGGCTACATGTTTTGCTTTTTCTTCACTGATTGCCATGGATACCCTTCTTTCCTTTAGAAAAACTCACTCAAGAGTTCACTAGTTCATTTTTATACTGTTCAACGACATTTTGCGTTAAAAAACAGCTTTTTTCTTATTCTATCATAAAATTCTAAGAATTTTTGAAAGAGATGGAAGAAAATAGTCTGAAAATGTAAAAAATAGCACCGAACAGTCGATTTGTTTCATTTTTAAGCTATTCGTCTAACTCTTTTGTGTAGCTATTATCTAATGCGGTGACCATTTGCTGTTCATCCCACACCTCGACACCAAGATCTTGTGCCTTAGTCAATTTACTACCAGCATCTTCACCGGCAACCACAATATCCGTTTTTTTCGAAACACTGCCGGTTACTTTTCCGCCAAGATTTTCGATTTTTTCTTTGGCTTCTTCTCTATTGTAATGGGTCAGTTTCCCAGTTAAAACAACCGTTTTATCTTTGAATGGTGATTCTACAGCTTCTAATTGAGACGTGCGAACTCCTTTATACTCAAAATTCACACCAGCCTTGGTCAGTTCATCCATCAATTCGTGGACTTCTTCATTTTCAAAATACGTCACTAAACTATCCGCGATGATCTCACCCATCGAATCTAACGCCACAACTTCTTCTTTCGTTGCTTGACTGATTGTTCTTAGATCACCAAAGTGTTCTGCTAAAACTTTAGCTGCCTTAGAACCCACATGACGAATGCCTAACCCAAAAATCAAGCGTTCAACGGAATTCTCACGACTTGCGGCAATGGCTTGATAAATATTATTCGCAGATTTTTCTTTGATTTTTTCCAAAGTCATCAATTGTTCTTCAGTTAAAAAGTAGAGATCAGCGACATCAGCGACTAGTTCTTTATCATACATTTGTTCTAATACACGAGGACCTAAGCCATCAATGTTCATCGCGTTTCTAGAGACAAAATGATTCAGACCTTCTTTGATTTGAGCAGGACATTTAGGATTGATGCAACGCAAGGCAACTTCTTCATCCAGATGAACTAATTCACTATGACACACTGGACAATGGGTTGGAATTTCATAAGGTTGGCTATTTTCATCCCGTTTTTCTGTCAATACTTGCGCCACTTCTGGAATAATATCGCCAGCTTTGTAAATAATCACCGTATCATTCAAACGAATATCTTTCATCGCAATGAAATCAGCATTATGCAAACTTGCGCGGCTAACGGTCGTACCTGCTACACGAACAGGCTGCATTACAGCTGTCGGCGTTACAACACCCGTGCGTCCAATCGTCCACTCAATTTCTTCCACGATTGTCTGGGCTTCTTCTGGTGGAAATTTATAAGCAATCGCCCAACGCGGTGCTTTAACAGTAAAACCTAATTCATCTTGAATCGTGAATTCATTGGTCTTGATCACAATTCCATCGATTTCATAAGGTAATTCTGAACGTTTTTCATGGTATTCTTCGATATATGCCCAAACTTCATCAATATTTTGGCATAGCTTTTTTTCAGGATTGGTTCTAAAACCGATTTCTGATAGTTCATTTAGCGCATCGTACTGCGTTTGTGCCGTCATTGGTCCAAAATCAGCGACAGTGTATAAGAAGGTACTGAGATTTCTTTTGGCAACCATGCTTGTATCTAGTTGACGCAAGCTGCCGGCTGCAGCATTTCTTGGATTCGCAAAAACATCTTGTCCTGCTTCTTCACGTTCTTTATTTAAATTGACAAACGATTGTTTCGGCATATAACATTCGCCGCGAACTTCAACTGAAATTGGTTTTTTCAGCTCTAAAGGAATCGATTTGACCGTTTTTAGATTCTCAGTGATATTTTCACCGACAGTTCCATCTCCACGAGTCGCACCTTGAACAAATTTCCCATTTTCATATTTTAATGAAATAGCTAACCCATCGATTTTTAGCTCACAACAATAAGTAACTTGTTTTCCAGCTAATTTTTGAACGCGTTCGTCAAAATCATAAATGTCTTCTTTACTAAAACCATCATTCAAACTATACATTTGCACTTCATGTGTGACTTTTTCAAAGCCTTGTAAAATCTTTCCACCAACTCGTTGCGTGGGTGAATCAGAAGTGATCAAATCTGGGTATTCAGTTTCTATGTCTGATAATTCTTTATACAAGCGATCATACACATAATCTTCTACGGTCGGTTTATCGGCAACATAATATTCATGAGAATACTGATTTAACTGAGCTCGTAGTTCTTTTGCTTTATCTGTCGCTTCGGCTAATGTTAACGGTTTTTCCGCCATAATTACCCCTCCTATATTTTTTCAATCGGAGCAAATGCTGCTAATAAGCGCTTGATGCCTTTTTCTGGGAAAGCAACGTCTAGTTCTAAGTCTTTAGCGGTACCGCCAACGCGAACGACTGTACCTGTTCCCCACGCTTTATGTCTGACTTTATCTCCTGCTTGCCATGCCATGGATTCTCCGCCGCTTGCAACTTTATCTGTTACAGGCTGTTTGGTTGGCTGCGCATAAGCAGGTTTAAACACTTTAGGTTCAAAGGTTCTAGCAGGTGCTTTAGGTGATGCGATCGATCCTTGTAAATCTAATAATTCTTCATCGATTTCGTCTAAGAAACGGCTTGGACGATTGTATTGTGTTTTCCCATATAGTGTTCTGGAGAAAGCGTTGGATATATACAATACTTCTTCCGCACGAGTGATCCCAACGTAGGCCAGACGACGCTCTTCTTCTAGTTCGCTTTCTTCTAACATTGCACGAGATAGCGGGAAAACTCCTTCTTCTAATCCAATCAAGAACACAACAGGAAATTCAAGACCCTTAGCTGCGTGTAACGTCATCAGCGTCACTTGAGAAGTACTTTCTTCTAAATTATCTAAGTCTGAAACTAGCGCTAAATCATTTAAGAATACAGCTAATTTTTCATCTGGCGCGTCGGCCTCTTCTTCAGCTTGGCGTTCATAACGTTTATCAAATTCTTGGGTAACGGTTAAAAATTCATCCAAGTTCTCTAGGCGAGCCTGAGATTCTAAATTGTTTTGTCTGACTAGTTCTTCACGATAACCACTGCGTTCCAAAACTTCCTTAACTAACTCCGTAATTGTTAAATATGGAATCATCTGGGTCAAATCTTGGATCATCATACCAAAGCTACCCAATTCTTTACCGGCTTTTCCTGAGATATTTGCTAAATCCACATTTTGTGAAGCCTCTAATAATGACCAGCCGTGCATCTGAGAGAAACTTCTTAATTTCTCAACAGAACTTTTACCAATTCCACGTTTTGGTTCATTGACTACTCGTTCAAAACTAAGAGAGTCCATTGGATTAGAGATGATATTTAAATAGCCTAAAATGTCTTTGATTTCTTTACGATCATAGAATTTATGACCGCCGACCATGGTATAAGGAATGTTTGATTTCAACAGCATTTCTTCCATTACACGTGACTGGGCATTCGTACGATACAAGACTGCAAAATCTCCATAAATACGGTCTTTTTCGCGCATTTCTTTTTGGATCTGTCCCACGATAAACTGCGTTTCATCCCGTTCATTATCGCCACGATAATAAACGATTTTTTCTCCGTCGGTATTTTCTGTCCATAATTTTTTATCACGACGATTACGGTTATTTTTGATAACATTATTCGCTGCATCCAGAATTTTTTTAGTTGAGCGATAATTTTGTTCCAACATAATAACGGAAGCATCTGGATAATCTTTTTCAAAATCCAAGATATTCTGCATATCTGCGCCACGCCAACCGTAGATACTTTGGTCAGCATCACCCACGACACATAAATTTTTGAAACGTGCCGCCAACATATTGACTAAAGTGTACTGAGCATGGTTAGTATCTTGATACTCATCTACGTGAATATAGTGGAATTTATTTTGATAATACGTCAATGAATCAGGATGTTCATTGAATAAACGAATCGTATTCATGATTAAATCATCGAAGTCCATACACTGATTGTTTCTTAATTCTTTTTGATACATCTTATAACATTTTGCAACGACTTGCTCATATGGTGTTCCTTGCAATTCCTCCACTTTTTCAGGAGTTTGCAGCTCATTTTTAGCATTACTGATTGTTCCTAAAATCGAGCGAGGATCATATTTTTTCACATCAATATTCAGTTCATTTAAAATTCGTTTCATTAATGTCCGTTGTTCAGAAGTATCAATGATCGTAAAATTGCGATTATAACCAATATGGTCAACATCTCTGCGCAAAATTCGTACACACATTGAGTGAAATGTGGAAACCCAAACATCATTTCCGCCAACCTCTAATAATTTCCCAACCCGCTCTCTCATTTCTTTTGCGGCTTTATTGGTAAATGTGATCGCTAAAATATTCCACGGATTCACATCTTTTTCTTCAATTAAATAGGCAATGCGGTGTGTTAATACTCTCGTCTTTCCGCTACCTGCACCCGCCATAACTAATAAAGGCCCTTCTGTATGTAGAACGGCTTCTTTTTGTCTCGGGTTCATACCTTGGATCAAGGCGTTTTCTTGTGCCATCATCAACGTCCTCTCTCTTTTTTCAATCTTATACATTATACCAAATATAGCAGGAAAATTCTTTAATAATGATGGAATTCTCGGAACAATATTTTCTTTTTGAACGATGTTGATTATGATGACAACTCAACTTTACTTATTGTTTTTGTTGATTCGAAAGGGATAAAAAAACTCACTCAATAAAGAGTGAGACCAAAAAATAAAAAGTACAAAGACTGCTAAATAGTATTTCAATCCACTCACTCAATAAAGAGTGAGACCTAAATTGCTACCCCAACCAGCTAGACGACCACTAATTTCAACCCACTCACTCAATAAAGAGTGAGACACACAAGCAGAAGGTTCTGATTTTTCACACGCAGATTTCAATCCACTCACTCAATAAAGAGTGAGACTCAATTTTTTGTTTCAAATCATCCATCAACTTTTATTTCAATCCACTCACTCAATAAAGAGTGAGACTGGAATGACGAGTTGAAGTATCAAAAAGGCTTACTATTTCAATCCACTCACTCAATAAAGAGTGAGACTCTTTCGCACTGATCACGCTAACTTTCTTCTTAGAATTTCAATCCACTCACTCAATAAAGAGTGAGACCGAACAAAGTCCAGCTTGTTGATTTTCGTAAAACATTTCAATCCACTCACTCAATAAAGAGTGAGACGTTTTAAAGAAAAATCGTTCCTTTTATCGTTAATTTCAATCCACTCACTCAATAAAGAGTGAGACAGCGAAAAAGTAATAAAAAACTTACAAATTCGCTATTTTAAAATATTAAATCCAACTGAAAATGAAAAAAAGATGAGAAAAAATGCTATTCACCCTCTATTTTCAGCTAAATTCTGGTGCGGATCTCCTAGTAATTCCATGGGCACTAACGGTCCGCACCAAATTTCCATGTATCCTAAATTTTTTCTTACTATACTTAGTATAATTATTCTTTAAACGGAAGTCACGCTCTATTTTATATATCATTTAACACGAGTGGTAAGTACTTCTTTTCATTATTCTCCTTACTAAGTCAGACCTTCAATTCCCCTACTCAATTTTTCAACACTCTCTTCATTTACATAGACAGAAATTTCGCCACCGTTTACTGGAAATGTTCCTGCACCTGTTTCATCTAATGTTACTTTCGTATCATTATTTCCTAAAATATCAACAAATATTTTACCAGCGTGTACTGCGCTGATCGTCATTATTTTTTGCCCCGCCTGGGCGTTCGTCATGATAACCGCATAGCCGGACTTTTCTCGATCGAATGTGCCCGTTCTAATCCAGCCGATTACATTTGGATCATCAAAATAATCCATTTCACTCCCATAGGCTAAATGTTCACGAATTTTCAGCAATAATTCTAGATCTTTTCCTACAGCATCTACATCTTGCGTTGGAATCCCAAACAAATCTCCCCAAAAAACGACTGGTGTTCCTGCTTTTCTCAACAAAATCAGTGCATACGCATGCACTTTGAACCAGCCATCGACCCATGACTCTAAACTTTGACCTTTTTGAGTGTCATGATTATCAACAAAAGTCACAGCCCATTCTGCACGCTCTTTAGCCAATGTTCCTTCAAAAATATTACGCATATCGTAGCGGCCGTCAGAGTTAGCAGCTTCATAAAAATGATAATGCAACGGCACATCAAATAAAGAGATCAGTGTTCCAGAACTATCGATATAATTCGTTAATTTTCCCAGTTCACCATTCCAATACTCTCCAACTACAAACAAGTCTTTGCCTTTTTCTTTTCTTCTATTTAATAACCAATCGACAAAATAATTAAATTGAATATGTTTGACCGCATCTAAACGATAACCATCAACATCTGTCAAACTCTGATACCATTTTCCCCATTTGTCTAGCTGCTGAATTGTTTCAGGGTATTCCATGTCTAAATTACAACCCATCAAATAATCGTAGTTGCCATTTTCATTATCAACTTCTTGTTCCCAGCCCTTTCCACCAAAATTGAAAATACCATGATCCTTCCTTCGATCATCATAATCAACACCTGAAAAATTTTTCCACGTCCAAATATACTCATTGTATTGACCGTTTCTTCCTGGAAAAGTAAATTTCGTCCACGCTGAAATCTCTTCTTCACCACTTAGCGCTTCGTTCCGATCATCAGGATGATATTTTACTGCTGAAACATCTTCTTCTTCATCTGCACCCATAAAATGATCAAAAACAATATCTCCATAAACTTCCATTCCATTTGCTTTCAATACTTTGATACAAGTCAAATACTCTTCTAGTGTGCCATATTTCGTTGGAATCGTTCCCTTTTGATCAAACTCGCCTAAATCATATAAATCATAAGGTGCGTATCCTACATCTTCTAGACCATTTGCTCCTTTATAAGCAGGTGGAAGCCAAACCCCATTGATTCCTTTGTTATGCAAATTTTCGGCTAATTCGCTCAGACGCTTCCAATGTTGCCCATCTGCTGGTAGGTACCATTCAAACCCTTGTAAGATTGTACGATTATGCATATGTATCCCTCCGATTTATCTAACTTCATTAAGCCAAAGAACAAACCTCTTTGTCAAATAATAAAATTTGGGTTCTTTTACACTACTTCTTGAGCGTTTTAAAACTTTTTTGATCGTTTTTGACTGTTTTTGATTGCATCAGCTATTTAGATATGCTATTATAATCATTGAAAAGAGGTGTGAAAATGCTTACAGAAGAAAGACATCAAGCAATTTTACGTTTACTAGACCAACAGTCAGTTGTTAAATCTCAAGAATTATCTACCCTTTTAAACGCTTCTGAATCAACAATTCGTCGTGATCTACAAGAATTAGAGGACGCAGAGTTACTTGAACGTGTTCATGGCGGTGCTAAACGGATTCTAAATTTAGGTTTTGAACAAGACATGACTGAAAAATCAGTCAAAAACACTCAAGAAAAACAAGCAATCGCTTCTTTAGCTGCTGAATTTGTTCATGATGGCGATGTTATATATCTAGATGCTGGTTCAACTACTTTAGAAATGCTGCCATTTTTAATAGGTAAAAATATCACAGTTGTTACAAATTCTGTCCATCATGCTGCGAAATTAGGCGACCTAAACATTAATACGATCATTCTTGGCGGAGCGCTAAAACTATCTACAAAAGCAATTATCGGAGCAACTGGGATGGAGCAACTAGCTCATTTTCGCTTCAATAAAGTCTTTATGGGCATGAATGGTGTCCATCTTGAATTTGGTTTGACCACTCCTGATCCTGAAGAAGCTGCTTTAAAACGTTTGGCTATTGCCCAAGCAGAAGAAGCATATGTTTTAGTTGATCAAACTAAATTAAACAAAGTAACCTTCACAAAAGTAACTGAGCTACAGGATGTGACTCTACTTACCAACCACTGTTCCTCAGAGTTACTTGAACAATTTCAGAAAATAACAACGATCAAGGAGGCAGGACAATGATTTACACAGTAACATTAAATCCTTCAATCGATTATATCGTCCATGTAGAAGGTCTTAAATTAGGTGATTTAAATCGAATGACCAATGACTTTAAGTTACCAGGCGGCAAAGGAATCAACGTTTCAAGAATATTAAAAAGGATTCATGCTGAATCAACGGCACTAGGTTTTTTAGGTGGATTTACAGGGACTTTCATTGCTGATTGGTTGGCCAAAGAACAAATCCAGACTAATTTTACAACCGTTCGTGAAGATACTCGGATCAATATCAAACTAAAATCTGAAACAGAAACTGAGATCAATGGTTTAGGACCTGCTATCTGCAACGAAGAAATGCAAGACCTCAAGCAAGCATTAAGCCTTATTTCAGAAGGAGACATCGTCGTCCTTTCTGGAAGTACACCTGCAACACTACGTGAAGGGTTTTATGAAGAATTGATTCAGATCATCAAAGATAAAAATGCTGAGTTTATCATTGATACAACAGGCAAAGATTTATTAAATGCATTACCTCAAAAACCACTACTGATCAAACCGAATAACCATGAATTAGCTGAACTATTCAATGTTGAATTTCAAACGATGGAAGATATTTTACCATTCGGGGAACGTTTATTAGAAGATGGTGCTAAACATGTAATTATTTCAATGGCTGGCGACGGCGCTTTGCTCTTTACAGAAGAAGGCATCTATCGCTCAAACGTATTAAAACGACCATTAAAAAACTCTGTAGGCGCTGGCGATTCGATGATTGCTGGATTTGTCGGAACATTTGCTAAAAATGGTGACCCAATTGAGGCGTTCAAGTGGGGAGTTGCTTGTGGCAGCGCTACTGCTTTTTCAGATGACTTAGCATCTGCTGATCTTATCAATGAATTAATTTCAGAAGTGGACATTGAGAAAATTAAGTAACTTTAAATTTTCTATAGGATTAACCGATTTGTTCCGCTTTTATACTATCTAACTTCAAGGGCTAGCCTTTCGGGAAAAAGATAAAATCCGATTGTGGTAAAAAACGCCACCCTCTGATTTTCCTATTTTCCTGTCAAGGCTGACCAAGCTCTTTCAGCTTTTATACTATCTAGCTTCAAGCGCTAGCCTTTCGGGAAAAAGATAAAATCTGATTGTGGCAAAAAACGCCACCCTCTGATTTTCCTATTTTCCTGTCAAGGCTGACCAAGCTCTTTCAGCTTTTAAAATTAGGAGGAAAAACAATGAACATCAAAGACTTACTAGTCAAAGACGTGATGATTATGGATCTGCAAGCGACCGATAAAAAAGGTGCGATCGATGAAATGGTCCAAAAAATGTACGATGGCGGTAGAATTTCTGATATCAATACTTACAAAGAAGGAATTTTAAACCGAGAAGCTCAAACTTCAACAGGTCTTGGCGATGGAATCGCCATGCCTCACGCCAAAAATAGTGCTGTCAAAGAAGCTACTGTCCTATTTGCCAAAAGCAATAAAGGTGTTGATTACGAAGCCTTAGATGGACAACCAACTTACTTATTCTTTATGATTGCTGCTCCAGAGGGCGCTAATGACACTCATTTACAAGCATTGGCCGCCTTATCTAGATTGTTGATTGATCCTGATTTTGTCGCAAAATTAAAAGAAACAAAAACGCCAGAAGAAGTTCAAAATCTATTTCAATCTGCCGAAGAAGCGAAAGAAGCCGAAGAAAAACAAGAACAAGTGGAAGAAGCCTCTAAAAACACTCAGGATACCAACCGTAAATTCGTCGTTGCTGTTACCGCTTGTCCTACTGGAATTGCCCATACATACATGGCTGAAGATGCCTTGAAGAAAAAAGCCAAAGAAATGGGTATCGAGATCAAAGTTGAAACAAATGGGTCTGAAGGAATTAAAAATCGTCTAACTGCTGAAGACATCGCTCGTGCAGATGGTGTCATTGTTGCAGCCGACAAAAAAGTAGAAATGAATCGCTTTGATGGCAAAGAATTAGTCAACCGTCCAGTTAGCGATGGGATTCGTAAAACAGAAGAATTAATCACACTGGCAACGAATGGTTCAGCACCGATCTTTCATAGTTCTGAATCAGATACAAGTGAAGAAGATAGTTCTGCCGATGGTTCTGTTGGTTCAAGAATTTATAAAGACCTGATGAATGGCGTCTCTCACATGCTTCCTTTTGTTATTGGCGGCGGGATCGCAATCGCACTTTCATTTATGATCGATCAATTTATTGGTGTTCCTCAAGATCAGCTAAGTATGCTTGGTAATTATAATGAAGCAGCTTCTTGGTTCAATCAAATCGGTAGTGCAGCCTTTGGATTTATGTTACCTGTCTTAGCAGGATTTATTGCTTCAAGTATTGCTGATCGTCCTGGATTGATTGTAGGGTTCGCTGCTGGTGCGTTAGCGAATACCGGTGGGGCTGGGTTTTTAGGTGCTTTAGTAGGTGGTTTCCTTGCTGGATATGTTATTATTTTCTTGAAAAAACTTTTCAAAGGTTTGCCTAAATCACTTGATGGCATCAAAACAATTCTATTTTATCCAGTTTTTGGTTTACTGATTACTGGTGGATTAATGCTCTTAGTTAATATTCCAATGAAAGTTATCAATGATGGATTGAATGGTTTCTTACTAAGTTTAGATGGAACAAATGCCGCACTTTTAGGCGCTTTACTTGGCGGGATGATGGCGATCGACTTAGGTGGTCCGATCAACAAAGCAGCTTATGTATTCGGGACAGCTTCCATTGCTGCAACTGTTACAGAAGGCGGTAGTATCATTATGGCTTCTGTTATGGCAGGTGGTATGGTTCCTCCATTGGCTATTTTTATTGCAACGTTGATCTTCAAAAATAAATTTACGCAAGACCAAAAAGATGCTGGATTGACCAACTTAGTAATGGGTCTATCTTTTGTTACTGAAGGGGCGATTCCATTTGCTGCAGCTGATCCGATACGAGTGATACCAAGCTTTGTTGTTGGTTCAGCATTAGCTGGTGGTTTAGTCGGTGGTTTTGGGATTCGCCTACTAGCTCCTCATGGCGGAATCTTTGTAGCATTATTGCTTAGTCACCCAATCTTATATTTGGTATTTATCGCAATCGGGGCAGTTATTTCTGCTTTGATTTTAGGAATTGTAAAAAAACCAGTTACACAATAAATAACTTATTAAACCTCAACGAAAGAGAGTACGCTCTCTATTCCTTGAGGTTTTTTCTTTGACACAAAATTTGGATCGTTTACGTTTATATCATTCGCTTTAAAAAAAAATCTATATTAAACTATAATTGAGAAACATGCACTCTTTACGCATTAAATATTTCTTCACTAAAACAATAATATCTTTAAGACTGATCAGAAAGGATGACTATAATGATTTTTCATTATAGCGGTTTTTTAATATGAATAGATTATTAGGTAAAGTAATGTTGATTACAGAATGCGACAGCAGTATTGGTGTAGCTACAGCCAAATTAGCTGCCAATGAAGGGGCTATTGTCGTTTGCACAGCTAAGAATATGGATAAGCTTTCTACTGTTATTTCAGCTACCTCTCAGCTCAATGGTGTAGCTACAGCGTTTCAACACAACATAAGTAATGTCAAAAGTTGGCGGAAAGTCATTTCTAATACCATAAAAAGTTATGGGAAAATCGATGTGTTAGTTAATAATGCGGGCATTGCTGCTCCAAAAATGATGTTAGATTTATTAGCTGAGGATTGGCAAAAAATTCAAAGTATCGATGTAAATAGTCTCGTGTTCAGTATCAAGGAAGTCATTCCCTTTATGATAAAAAATGGAGGCGGCTCGATCGTAAATGTTTCATCCCTGGAAGGATTGGTTGGTTTATCAGACAATAGTCCTTACACTGCAGCAAAGGATGTTATTCGCTCGGTCTCACTTGAAGCGGCTTTTGAATATGCTAAACATAATATTCGTGTCAATTCAATCTGTCCTGGCACTATCGATACACCTATGATTGAGACCACTTTTCCAACTATCAAAGCAACTTATAAAAAATCGGTTCATTTTCCCTACTTAGGAAAACCTGATGATATCGCTAATGGAATTATTTATCTTGCTTGTGACGAAGCCAGTTTTGTAACTGGTGCAGAATTAGTGATTGATGGAGACAGAATTGCACTGTGATCACACTCGTTTAGCTAAGTTTTTGTCACGCACTTTCAAAAAATAACAAAGTAGATAAACAAATAGAGGAATCATAAAGCTAAAACAGGATTTGCACTCATTGCAAATCCTGTTTTAATGTCTAACAAACAATTATCTTTTACGACTTTAAAAATGGTGTTTATTCTCGTCATACCAATGATTAAAAACTTCGTATACTGGTAGAAGACTAGCTCCTAAATCGGTCAGTAGATATTCCACTCGAGGTATAATTTCAGGATATTCTATTCGAGAAATCAAACCGTCCTTCTCCAGATATTTTAATTGTGCGGACAATACTTTGTGACTAATTGCAGGAATTTTTTTCTTGAGCTGCCCATATCTAATATTTTGGTTTCCGCTTAAGTGATAAATAATTTGTATTTTCCACTTACCACTGATCATTGCTAAGACTTTTTCAAGGTCTGCGAAACCATGATCTTCTACTGTGCAGATATTCCCCTTCTCTAATTCCAATTGATTACCTCCAGCCCCTACTTACTTTTTTGTGCGTAATTGTATGTATTTATCTACTATTATATACTGAAAACAGTGGCAAAGAGAGTAATTATTAAAGATAAAATATTTATCATACTGAAAGAGGAGAACATAATGAATTTAATTAAAAATAGTAATATCTTACTCGCTTTTTTGTTAGAGATATCAGCTATATTTATTTTGGGTTATTGGGGGATCAACCTACCGATTAAGAAAGCTATCTCTGTTACAATTGGCTTGTCGCTTCCTGTGTCAATAATTGTCATTTGGAGCATTTTTTGTGCTCCATCATCGAATTATCGATTAGAGGGGCTATGGCTTATTTTAGTAAAAAGCATAATTTATGCCATCGTGATTTATTGTTTATTCAGCATGGGTCATACTACTTCAACAATTATCTTTGGATTTTTTGTTCTGATCAACCTAGGACTCAGTATTTATTTTAAAACTCTGTAGTGTAGCTACTTTTGAACAAGTAATACGCATATTTTTAATAGATAATAAACACCCAATTTTCTCGAAGTTAGATGCTTTTGTCTTGACTTCCTTAGTCTTTTTTAAACATCACTATTCACTGATATCCATTGTTTGATGGATCGATTCCAAATGGCTAGAATCTAAAAACACAACACGCAGATGATTTTTAGCCTTTTTCAAATCAAAACGTATAGAGACTTCTTTTTGCTTTAAATTGCTAATATTCATGTCAAAAAGCTGATCCCATAAAGCTTCTAAAGGGAGTTGCTGCATCGATTCTTTTGGTAAATAAAAACGTAACACAGAAACAAAATCATCATATTTTTGATCCAAGACATCAATTTCTAAAAACTGGCGAATATAAAATTCGTATGCTGAAAGACCGTTATCAATTGCCATTTTGGGATCTAACACCCGATAATTCATCATCTTCCGACTCTTCTCATCGATCCAGGGAAAATAAGCTTGCGCATTCAAAATTCCCCTTGTCCGGTTCACTACATATTTTTTGTGGATCTTATCATAACTTCTAGTGACGAAATACGTTGCACGTTTCTTTTCAATAGGCTGATAGTAGCTATTTTGATATTGAACAGTCTGGATAACCTCTTCTCCAAAAGCGTATTCAATATACGGCTGGCGTAACACACCTGTACCGTTATTCCAAGCTAATTGATCATAGCCCATCTGATCTCTAAATAACCGTTGATATTTTTGATTAACGGGCAAAATCCAATTAAATGGATCATTAAATAACGTTATTTTGATTACTTGATTGGTTATTTCTTCTACAGATTGCACTTGTTGGACTTCCAAAAAAATCGGTTTTGGAATAACTTGAAAATATAAACTGGAATAATACATTTTCCAGCAAGAAGTCAAACATAATCCTTTAAAATAAATATCATAACCCGCCAGTTGATTGCAATCAACAATCACCGCTTGTTTACTATTATAACGTTTAGGTAAATCAGAAATCTCTTTTTCTGTTTCAAATGTTCTCTTTTCGATAATTTCCACATTATTATACAAATATTCATCCAACGAGCGAATATACCCGTAAATGCCATTTTTGCTCATTCGAGTATCACAGTAGTCTTCGATTATTGATCGATAGGCTGAAAATACAGCTCCATCTAAAACTGCTCGCTCATGAAGATTCAACTTAGAAACATGGAGCTGAAATTCTCCGTCTTGACTATTTACTTTGATCCATACATTTTCTTTCTCTGTCAATTGTTGAATTCGATGAGTAATTACATGTAAATCAAACGTCTGTACCTCTTCTTCACCGAAGCGACAGTTTTCAGGAACCGTCAAAATTCGTAAAAAACTCAACCAATCGTAGACATCTTGTTGCAATTCTTCTAAAGAAAAACTAGCCCGTTGAATTACCATATACATTTTCTCTGTTTTTTTCATTTGCCTCACCTCATTCTTATAAGACAAGTATAGCGAAAAAAAAGAGAGACTTCATCTAATATACTTCTAAAATCAAAGTTTAACTCTTCAAAACTTTTAAATAACTAAAAAATACTTTATCTCTTTCAATTAAAAAAAAGTTTGCAAGAGATAAAGTATTTTTTTCAAAGGTTTGAATTTCATCTATGGTATCGAAAAAGCAATCAGACCATAAAAATAGTTATTTTCATGTCTAATTGCTCTTAAACGCTGTTGACCTATTTATTTTTTGATAAACGTGCCAACGAAATCAGCTGAGACACCTTCGTCTTTTGTATAAATCACATGACCTCTTAAAATCGTTCCTACAACTTGGGCACCAATTTCACGACCAATGTACGGACTGATTTTGTTACGATATTCCAAATCTTCGGCTTTTAATGTGTAAGGAGCATTCGGTTTGATCAAGACAAAGTCAGCATCTTTCCCAATACTGATTCGGCCTTTTTGATCCAAATCATAACGGTCCGCTGGATTAGCAGCAATGATATCAGCAAATTGTTTCAAAGACATCCCTCTTTTTTGGACACCTTCATCAAAAAGTACATCTACATTGTTTTGGACGCCAGAAATGCCACCCCATGCTTCAAAAGCATTGTCTTTATCTTTTAGATCTGGTGTGCATGGAGAATGATCAGATGTAACAAAATCAATCTCCCCTGATAGAATTTTTTCCCACATGCCGTTTTGGTTTTCTTTATCACGAATCGGCGGTGAACATTTTACAATTGGGCCAATAGCATCTAGTTCGTCTGTATCAAAATAAAGATAATGCGTACACGTTTCACATGTCACATCAACTCCTGCCGCTCTTGCTTTGGTCACCTCTTCTACGCCTTCCGGGCAAGCAATATGGCAAATATGAATGCGGCAGCCTGTTTCTTTAGCAAACAAAATTGCTCTTCGAATTGGTTCAACTTCAGTGAAAACAGGTCGCGTTGCAACGTAGGCCTTCAAAGTAGTTTCACCATTTCTATAGGCAATTTCACCTAATTTATCTGTAATCGCAGCATTTTCTGCGTGGATCGCCAATACTTTACCAGTCTTAGCGACTTGCTTCATCCCCTCATAGAGAGAGTAGTCATCAACATTCATAAAATCGCCATCAATACTACGATCACCGCAAGTTGCCATAAAACACTTATATGCTGCGACTCCACCATCATTCAACTCTTGGATACCACCAGTAAGGTTGAAAGGCACCAAACCACCAAATGATCCAACATCTGATTTCAATTTTCCTTTTCCAGCAGTGTATTTTATTTCCAATGATTCACCATCGACAGTTGCTGGAACTTGGTTTAAAGGCATCTCCATAAATGACGTTACGCCACCTTTCGCACAAGAAGCAGTTCCAGTGATATACCCTTCCCACTGATCACGGTAACCACCGCCAGGATCTGTAATGTGCACATGCGCATCCACCATACCAGGACTAACAACTAGCCCTTTTGCATCAATGACTTTATTCGCCTCACCAAGATCATTTCCAACAGCAACGATCAATCCATCTTTTACAGCAACATCTGTCTCAATTTCTCCCGATTCTAGAATAACTAAACCGTTTTTGATTATTAAATCATGCATCATTTACTTTCCTCCTAATTTAAAAGTTGAGTGAGCTTGGTCAGCCCTGACAGGAAAATAGGCAAAAAAGACAGAGACATTTTTGGCCTCATTTATTTTTTACCTTTTCCAGCAAGGCTAGCTCTTGAAGCTAGATAACTTACGGTAACAACGTTCTATTTTGCTAGACCTATTTCTTATCAAAAAAATTTCTTAACACTAAATATAAAACAAAAGCAGATACAAAACCAGAAATCCAAGAAATATCCGAAATCACTTTTAAAACAGGAATGAAATTCCCACTTAAACAAATAACTAATGCCACAACTGTAGCAACATACGCAGGTTTATTCAATCGTTTGTATATATTATGACTATTGTCAGATTTTGGATCCATGTACAACTGATTCAAGTCGATCTTTTGTCTCTGAACAAAATAGTAATCAGCAATCATTGTTCCCGCAACAGGTCCTAAGACTGCACCGATCGTATTCAAGAAAATAAAAATACTAGCTGCATTTTCCATTAATTTCCACGGCATGATCAGAAAACTAATCACGCTGGCAATCAACACACCTTTTTTATAATCGATCTTTTTAGGAAATAATGCGCACAACTGATAAGCAGCGGGAATAATATTTCCCGTTGCATTTGTAGATACCGTTGTTAATAAGAATACTAGCATCGCAACAATAATCGCAAATGAATTGTCCCAACGATCCACAATATTTAAGATATTCCATTCCTGAATTCCGTAACGAATCGAGCCGCCAATCAAAATCACCACACTTGAAAAAGCAAAGATACCATAGCCAACTAAAAAGCTAGCTGTTTGACCAATCGTTTGATCTTTTGTTGATTTCGCATTTTGAGTAAAATCTGAAACACTAGCTCCTGGTGCTGCCCAAACGGCTAAAACCGAATTGATGATCATCAAATAGACAAAAACTGGTGAAATATTGTGAGTTGCCCCTACAACATCATAGGATAAAATAGGTCCAAGACCACCAGCTGCATTAATCGCCCAAATTGCTATTCCGCCAAAAACGATATAAATCAGCGGACTCAAAATTGCTGTAAATTTATTTAAAATCTTACCTCCGCCGAAACCGATCAACACATTTACAACCCAAAATAACGTAAAAGAGATCAATCCGGGAACCGAAATTCCCAAGATCATCCTATCCCCACCTAAAACTAAAAAGTCAGGCCAAATTTTGCCAATCAAAATCAAAAGCGCAAGGGAACCTGTATAATTTTGTAATCCAAACCAAGCAATCGCCGCAACACACCCTCTGAGAAACCCTGGTAGTTTTGCACCGATATCGCCATAAGTTGAACGTAAGTGAATAGCAAAAGGAATACCATATTTTGAGCCTGCCCGACCATTAAAGGTCATAAATAAAGCGACTGCCATTGCACTGATCACTAAAGCCAACATAATATTGATTGGTGATAATCCTAAAAATAAAAATCCTCCAACAGCGGTATAGTTAGGGATATTATGTACTGAACCCATCCACAATGTAAAGTAGTTCATCTTGCCCATCATCCTTTTGGACAACGGTTTCGGTAACAGATCTTCATTGTATCCTCGCTCTCGATAACGTTGAAGTTCTTCTTCCGTGATTTGATAATCATGGTTTCCCATTATTTCGCCTCCTTTTAAACGCTCAAATCCATAAATCAATTCAAATTTAAAATACAATTAGTCCTGTATACTGAATATTGTTTTCTTTAAAAGAACATTAGTATAAAATAACCCCTGAAAATCAGCTATAAATCCAATTTTCAAGGGTATATTTCATTTTATCAATGTTCTTAATCATGCATTAAATACATCATAATCTAGTTCTTTTTCATCGGCAGCAATGATCAAAGCTACCGTTGTATCAGCATCAACATTTAGTAAGGTTCGGAACATACCAGAAAACCAGTCAATTCCTGCTAAAAGCGCGATACTTTCTGTAGGTAAACCTAACATAGGCATAACTGTAGCAAGTGCTACTAAACCTCCGCCAGGGACAACTACTGTACCTAGACAGGCTAGTGTTGACAACAAGACAGCTTTTACTAGCTCCCCTATTCCCATTTGGATATTATAAAATTGTGCAAATGTTACGATGGCTAATGACAAAAACATCGCTAAACCATTACTGTTTAATGTCATTCCTAAAGGCATGACTAGTTTTGAAATACGATCACTAATGCCTAATTTATCTCGACCATCTTCAATTTGTATGGGTAAAGTAATTGCTGATGATGTCGTTGTAAATGCAACAATCGACATTCTCCACATATTTTGTGCCAATTTTTTAACACTTACTTTACAATACAATGCTGTTATCAGTAACCAAACGATCAAGAACAATAGGGCGCTGACTCCAAGGGTCAATAAAAATTTCATTAGTGTAATCAGTACACCTGTGCCGATAGTTCCTATTACAGGAGCTATTAAACAAAAAATACCGATTGGCGCGAGTTTCATGATCAGCGTTACCATTTTCAAAATAACATTATTGAAAGCTGAAACGACCTCAAGTAAAATTGAATTTTTGTCTTTATCCTTGATCAAACTCAACGCTAAACCAAATAGTAATGAAAAAATAATCACTTGTATCATATTCGCTTGCGCCATTGCTTCAATAATATTCTTTGGAACAAAATCAACAATAATTTCTTGTAGACTTTCTGTGCTGGCTTTAATGTTGCCAACCTCAAAACCACTAACTTCTAATCCTTTGCCTGGTTGTATCAACAGTCCAAACAAAACACCTATCACAGCAGCTAAGATCGTCGATCCCATAAACCATATAAATACTTTCAAACCGATTTTCCCAAGCTCTTTTGCCGCTAAGCCACCAACGGCTTCAATCACTGCTCCCATAATCAAAACAACTACAGACATCTGAATTAAACGCAGAAATAAGTCTCCAATAACTTTGAGCGATTCGACTTTTTCTTGGAAGATGATCCCTACTACAACTCCT
This sequence comes from Enterococcus crotali, assembly GCF_000633635.1. Lineage (GTDB taxonomy): Bacteria > Bacillota > Bacilli > Lactobacillales > Enterococcaceae > Enterococcus_L > Enterococcus_L crotali. The sequence goes on from NZ_AYPQ01000006.1 coordinate 77,725, forward strand.
AGTATAGTGGCGATCATCACTTGATTTGTCATACTTATGTTGCGAATTTTTTTCATGACTAGGTTCCTCACTTTAAGATACCAACTGACAACTTTCTAACCATCTACCAGTAAAAATTTTGTTTAACTTATGCACTTTTCTTTTTATTCAAGTTAGCTAATAAAAATAGAAGCGTTCCTACAACCAATAAGATAACGGAAATATAAAAGCCCATTACTTTTGAACCAGTTGCATCTGAAATTGAACCAGTTAATGTTGGTGCAATAACAGATGACATCATTCCGAAAAAGTTGAATACGCCAAGTGTTGTACCAATTCCCACTTTAGGTGCATTTTCACCAAGCCATGAAATAATAATTGGTTCTACCGCAAGTTTTCCTAAGAAACCGTACATAATCAAGCTAATCAGTAAGAATGTTGAATTTGTAGCTTGTACTGTAAATAACAACATTGCTGCAGCTAGCAGTTCTAAAATCACGATAAATTGAACTTTTTTATGCATATATTTATCTGCTAAACGACTAAAGAACAACGCTCCTGGAATTGAAGCAAAAGCTACCAATGATGCAGAAAAACCAATTGCTGCACCTTCAAAGCCTCTTTCAGTTCCTAAAAAGTTCGGCAACCATGTAACCGTCATATAATAGCCATAACAAGTTGCAAAGTATAAAATATAAGCAAATAACATTTTTGGTGAGAATAATTTTTTGATCGATACATGTTCTTTTTCTACAACTGTTTCTTCTTTCACTTCTGCTGCTTCTGCTACTTCAGATTGTGCTAAGAATTCAGCATCTTCTTTATTATTACGAATAATTGCAATAAATGCGATCAGCATGATAACGATCAATGCTACTGAGATATACATCATTGTTTGCCACGGGAATTGTAATTGAACAACTAAGAAACTAGATAAGATCAAGCCTAGACCTGAACCAACTGCTGACCCGCTGTTTACAATAGCAGTAGAAAAGCTTCTTTTTTCTTTAGGAATGTTTTGAGATGTTAGGGAATACGCCGATCCATAGAAAGAACCGCAACCTAAACCTGCTAAAACACTACCAACATAAATCATTTGGATATTCGTAGCTTGAGAAATCAATAACGCTGCTAATCCAAAAACAATAAAACCTGGAATCAAAACTTTTTTCTTTCCGATTTTATCTACTAAAAAACCTGCTGGAATCTGCATTGCTACATACCCAAAGAAATAACAAGTAGAAATAAAGCCTAATGCTGTATCCGTGATATTTCCGCCAAGTGACGCATTGATCTGTGGATATGCAGGTGATAACGCTGAACGATATACCCATATCGTTACCCAACCAGCACATAACAAAATAACAATTTTTTTCCAATAATCCATTCCTGAACCCTTACTTTTAGCATCCATGTCTTTTCCTCCATATGTTATTTTTTATAAACTTGATAAGTAAAATCTTTGTGCAATTTCACATCAATTTTATAAGCAAACAACTTCTTATTCATTAACAATTGTAAGCGGTAGCAAACTTTCACGCATCATTAATTTTCACAAACTTGCCAAAAAATTGTGCAAAACGAACAATCACTTGTTCTTTCGCACAAATAATTTAACTTTTATTTCTATTTTTTATAAATACTTAATGCAGCTTTGACGGCTTCTCCTCTATTGATATCAGCCCCGTAATAATTAAGAGCACCTTCTAAAGCGGACAGTACATGAAGAACATTTGCTTTTCTACTACTGTAGCCCATATTTCCAATACGCCAAACTTTTCCTTGCAGCGCACCAAAAGATGAGGCGATTTCTACGCCGAATTCGTCTAACATTAGCGCACGAACCTGTTCACCATCGATCCCATTTGGAATCATTATAGGTGTAACAGTCGGCATTTTAGTTGATAAATCCCCATAAAAACCTAAGCCCATTGCTTTTATTCCGGCAACAATCGCTTGATCATTTTGAGCGTGGCGAGCATACACATTATCCATACCTTCTTTTAACATCATGCGTAAGCCTTCATGCAGTCCGTAGATCATGCTTGTAGCTTCTGTATGATGATTGATTCGCTCTTCACTCCAATAACGCTGTAACTGGCTCAAATCAAGATAATTACTACTGATGTGATTATCATTACGAATATCTTTGCTTAACCCTAATTCTTTTTGATAACGGCTCGTAAGAACTTTTTCTACCCGGTCATTATAAGTAATCAAAGATAAACCTGAAGGAACACTTACACATTTTTGTGTTCCGGCAATTGCGATATCGACACCCCAAGCATCTACTTCAAGCGGCACACCACCATATGTTGCAACCATATCCACAACAAAGAAAATATCATTCGCTTTACAATGTTGACCGATTTTTTCCATTGATTGCATTTGCCCATTGGCCGTTTCACCATGAACCATAGCAACGATTTTAGGCTGAAACTTTTCGATTTCTTCAATTACTGTTTCTTGTTCAAATGGTGCGTCCCATTCTTTTTCAAGATAGTGAATCTCTGCCTTAGCGCGTTCACAGATTTCTCCTAAAAGATACGCAAAACGACCATAGACTGGAATCAAGACTTTGTCCCCTGGTTCAATCAAAGCAATCAAGGCTGCTTCTAATCCAGAACGAGATGTTCCATCGACTGCAAAAGCTTGCTTATTTTTTGTTCCAAAAGGAATCTTGATCATTTCTTTTACTTCATCCATAATTTGTAAAAAGGCTGGATCAAATTGTCCTAAAATAGAAGCGGACATCGCTCTTAATGCTACAGGATGAGCTTCAACTGGTCCTGGAGTCATGATGGTTCTACTTGGTACTGATATTTCTGAAAACATAACGATTCCCTCTTTTCCGTTTTAATTTCATCCTACCCTTATCTCCGAAAAAGTCATTGTCACTTTTGAATAAAAAATTAAAATTTTCAGTTATTATATACAAACCTTTCTTGAATCTGCATACGCTATCATTTAGAATAGAGATATATACAGAAATCTAACAAGGTGATCTATTAATATTGATCGCTCTCATATCTGCTCCTCGTCTAGAAAGAGTTGGTTTAATATGACGGAGCTACTCATTCATACAATGATCATCCAGCTTTTCGGAAAAAGAGGATGTCGACTGTGGCAAAAAAAACGCCACCCTCATCTTTTCCTATTTTCCTGTCAAGGCTGAACGAGCTCATTGTGCTTTTGCTTTAAAACACAGGGAACGAAGTGAACTGATGTTGAAAAGTACAAGGTGAAGCAAAGCGGAACGTTGTTACCGCAAGTTATCTAGCTTCATGAGCTAACCTTTCGGGAAAAAGATAAAAGAAGATTGTGGCAAAAAACGCCACCCTCATCTTTTCCTATTTTCCTGTCAAGGCTGAACGAACTCATTGTGCTTTTGCTTTAAAACACAGAGAACGAAGTGAACTGATGTTGAAAAGTACAAGGTGAAGCAAAGCGGAACGTTGTTACCGCAAGTTATCTAGCTGTACAAATCAATCCTAATTTTCTCTAGGATTAACCGATTTGTTCCGCTTTTAATATTAGGAGGAAATCCATTGACTACTTTAGAAGATTTATTAAAAATACCAAGATTTTCCGATCTAAAATTATTAACAAATCCTAGAAAATCCGATACAGTCGTTGAAAGTATCGAGATTTCTGAAACACCTGATGTGGCCAATTTTATTCCAAAGAAAATTTTTCTTTTAACAACAGCCATGGTTTATAAAAATAATCAAAAGGAGCTAATTGCTTTAATCGATTCTTTAAAAGAGCAAGAAGCTGCTGGGATCGGTATAAAAGTTGGACGTTTTATTGAAACAATTGATCCAGCTATTGTAGATTATGCCAATGAGATCGATTTTCCATTGGTTCAAGTGCCAAGTACTCAACCATTAGGTGCTTTGTTACACCAACTGCTGAACTATTTGTGGGATACCAAAACTGAGCAACTAAGTTATGCTTTAGACATTCAAAAACGTTTTTCTGATTTACTGATCCATGACGTGAGTATCGCTCGTTTTATCGCAGATTTTGGAAAAATGATCAATACACCTGTCATTTTATTAAGTCCTTATCGAAAAGTAATCGCGCATTCAAAACATTTTACACAGACTTCAAAACCTGCTGAGTATTATGTTGAACAGCTAGTCAGCAAATATGATAATTGGAACGAAGATAGTCATGCTTCCTTCATGATCAAGGATTTAAACCAAGAAGCACTTCAAATTGCTGGATTCTCGGTTATTGTAAATAGTTATTTTCCACACTATTTACTTATTTTAAATCCACAACAGGTCCCATATCCAATGTCAGAATTTGCAGTTGAGCAAGCTTGTTTAGTGTTGTCTTTTATGTTGTATAAAAATCAAAAAGTTCAGGAATCATTGGATTTTCTTAAAAGTGATTTTTTAGCTCAACTAATCGAATATCAACAAACACCTCATCAATCCAGGCGTGATTGGCTCGATCTTGGTGCAAATTACGGATTAAAGAAAAGTACTCAATATCAAGTTGTCTATGCTGTTTGCAGCCAAACAACAACTACCGCTACAAAGATCAAATATCAACAAGAAGAAAGTGATGTCGCCTTTCAATGGCTTCAAGAAACTTTGCCGCCTAGAATCAAGCATATCAGTATTTTTAAAGTGAAAAATACGAATCACTTAGCCATTTTGATTCAAAGCAGAGTGGATGATTTAGAAAGGATTCTAGCTGAATTATCATTGGAACTTTCCGAAAAATTACCGATTACGTTAACCTTTGCTTTAGGTAATTTGTATGAAAGTGTTGAACAAATCGCCAATTCTTTCATCGAGGCTAAAACGGCTTATGAAGAAATGCTGACGATGACTAGTGGTTCCTTGACTCATCGCTATCATCCTAAAGGGATGAAAAGTTTATTTGAAAAAATGAGTCTTGAAGATATTCATTATTTTTGTGAGACCACTTTAAAGGAACTTGCTTATCCTGTTGAAGATTCATTTATTGAACTACGTAAAACCTTACAGTGTTATTTAAGTTTTCAGTGTGAAATATCAAAAACCGCTAAAGAAATGTATCTACATCGAAACACAATCAAATACAGAATCGACCATTGTGCAAAATTACTCGGAAAAAGTATTCAAGATCCAAATAATAGCTTGAATTTACGTTTAGCTTTAGAATTATCTGAACGCTCGAATCAGCACCAATAAAAAATAGAAGTTGGAAGAAATGTTGCTTGTCTCTTCCAACTTCTATTTATTTAGATTTATCCTGTGATTCTTGTTCCAGCTCTACCCAATAAAGCTTGATCTGCTTCTTCTAAAGAGCAAATGATCGCAGTTTTTCCTTGCGCTGCAAAACCAATAGCTGCTTCCATTTTTGGTCCCATACTACCATCAGCAAAGTGACCTTCATCCATATATTGTTGTGCTTGTTTTACAGAAATTGTTTCTAATTTTTCTTGATTTTCTTTACCGTAATTAATGTAGACATTGCTTACGTCTGTCAACATCATAAAGACATTTGCATCAACTTGTTCTGCTAATTTTTTACCTGTACGGTCTTTATCGATAACCGCTTCGATTCCTTTTAATAGACCATCTTGATCACGAACGACAGGAATTCCACCGCCACCGCCTGCAATCACGATTGTATTACGATTTAGTAAATTAACGATTGCATCTACACCATGAATTGCTTTTGGTTGTGGTGAAGGTACGACACGACGATAGCCACGTCCAGCATCTTCCATCATTACCCAATTTTTTTCTTGCTCCATTTGTTTTGCTTCTTCTTCTGAATAAAAAATTCCGATAGGTTTGTTTGGATTATTGAATGCATCATCATCGGCTGACACTTCTGTTTGGGTCAATAATGTGATTACATTACTCGTCAGTCCTTTTGTTTCCAATGAATTTTTCAAGCTTTGTTCTAACATATACCCAATAAATCCTTGTGATTCTGCATTACAGACATCTAAAGGAAATGGTGGTACCACATCTTTTGCTTCTTCATTTTGTCTTAAAATATTCCCGACTTGGGGGCCATTTCCATGTGTTAAAACGATTTCATAATCGATCTCTTCTATTTTTGCAACCAAGTCCGCACTCAGTTTAACATTATCTAATTGCACTTCAAGTGTTGCCTCTTGGTTTGGTTTTAAAATTGCATTGCCTCCCAATGCGATTACGACGCGATTTGCCATAAAAAATCCTCCTTCATTTACTCCTAAAAAATTTTATTGTAGTTATTAAGCCTGCCAATAAATCCACACCTGATGTGTGACCTACACTAATAATTGCTTTGACAGCTTTTTCGATTTGCTCTTCATTACTGTTTGTTGTTAATGCCTTTACTAAATTTAAAACTGGTTCACTAAAACGACCTGATAGTGCGCATAACAAATAATGCTTGCTGATATCTGTTGTCAGAGACCGTCCCGTTAACAGTTCAGTAAGTAAATGTATTAATATCGAATTTTCTTCTTTCAATAGCATTCTTGCAGCCAAATGTCCAACGACCATATCATCACCAGATGGCGTTAGTCCTAATCCTCTACCTAAAAGAAAACTCAGACCTGATTCTTGCTGCGATCGATCTTCCAAGCATAAAAGATGAACAGCTTCGCTAAATGGATCGATAGTTTCTATAAACTGAGCCAATGTATTTTGACTCCCCGTTTCTTTCACTATTGTGTTTACATATGAAAATAGCTTTTTAAGACTGCTCTCCACTAACTCTTCCGTTCCTTCCATCACAGATGAATAGCGTTGACCATGCATCAGAAACAGATGATTGCTAGAAAATTGTAGAATGTTTTGCTTCCAAGTTATTTGTTCACCGATCTCAACCATTGCCAATAACCTTGAGAAATCAGCTACTTCCAGATAAATTCCATTCGGCATAAAAGGATAGTTAGTGGTCGTTATGACCACTAACTGTTGTTTCCTCTCATCTTGAATATTGAAACTATTTTTATATTTGCTATGAACGTACCATTTTTGCGCTTCAGTCTCATTGATTAGAAGACTTTCATCTATAAATCGAGCATTAACAAACAATGTCTTCACCTTTTATTCTGTAAAACCTAATTTTTTTGCATAAGCTAAAACTGCTTTTTCAAAACAGTCGATTGGCGGTGTTACTGTTCCTGCACCAATTTGACCTAAGCCAGCTTTTTTATTTGCGATTCCTGTATTGATCACTGGAAGAATCCCTGTCTCAACAACTTTTCGTGCATCAATTCCAAGACAGATTCCTTTAAAGTCCCAAGTTGGAACTGGGAAATTAGGATTTGTATCAATACAAATTTCTGTCATTTCATTACTTGTATTCAACGCATCGTAGAATCCGCCTGAACCTACAAAACGAGTAACTGCAGGTGCTGCGATCATCGCCATACCACCAACTCCAAATGTCTCAGTGATCGCACTATCTCCCATATCAGGAGCAGCGTCTGCCTCACTAAAGCCAGAGAAATATAATCCTTGAGGTGTATTGACCGGTCCTGTGAACCATTCATCACCCATACCAGCAATACGGATACCAAATTCATAACCATTTCTACACATCGCTGTAACGATTGTTCCTTCTTGGATTTGTCTAGCGCCATCCATAACAGCTTTAGCTGAAGCCATCATGATGTTTAAGAAGAATTGATCGGTATCTGCTAAGAATTGAACAACTTCTTCACGTTTTGTTTGGTCGATTTCAGTCAACCCAACAATAATCGGTGCCATTTCTTTCAAGAATGCTAATGATGCCGCAATATTACGTTGATGGAATTCATCTCCCATAGCAATTGCTTTAGCAACCAATACATTGATGTTTAAGCCATCTTCTTTTGTTTTTAATGCAGCACTTAAAACAGGTGCTAAAGTGTCTCTCATCCATCTTAAACGAGTAATTACTTCATCAGAATAAGCACCAAAACGTAACACTGCACCAATTCCTTCGTTCATCGTACAAAAAGCGCGATTGCCGTCTGTTTTGTTTTCAACAACTAAGACTGCCATGTTTCCAGAAGTGATTCCACCCATAGGTCCAACCGCATTCACATGATGACAAGGTATCAGTTTGACTTCACCAGATTCTAACAATTTTCTTGCTTCTTCTTCTGTTTCACACCATTCTTCAAATAAAACTGCACCTACACAAGCGCCTTGAATTGGATCGACCATTTTATCGTAAGTGATTGGAGGACCTGCATGTAATAGGACTTTGCCTTCATTCAATTCTTCGATTACTGAATTTGCTGGAACGACATCTAATAAGAACGGAGAACCAGCAACGATTTTTGCTGCTACCGCTTGGTTTGCTTCATCGATTGTTTTATATGACATTTTGATTTTCCTCCGTTAAAAGCTGAATGAGCTGGATCAGCTCCCACTGGAAATAGGAAAAATAGAATGTGGTGCTTTTTACCACAAACTATTTTCATCTATGTTCTGAGGAGTTAGCTCAGTAAGCTGGATAATTTATTTAGCTAATGCTACTTTATTTAAGAACTGTAATGCTTTTTGCAATGTAATGTTTCCGCCTGCAACTGGTTGCCAGTCATACTGAACCACTTTACCACCATGATTGATGATTGCTTCTGAGAAACTACGTAAACCAACATTGATAAATCCTTGATTTGTCAATAATGCTAACATTGCTTCTGTTGGTTCAATCGCAACTGGGCTCACTGCCGGTGCGGCTTCGATTGCTTTATCAGTTTGCGTCAATGGATGATCTAAAATAGCCAAGGCTAAACGAACTGCTTGCGCGTTACTATCGCAAAGGATCACACCAGCCTCTTTCATGATTGCTTCTTGCTCATGAATATTTTGCGGATCTTCGTCTGTCCCAACAATTGTACCAATTACAAATAATTCTCTACCATCAGTTGCTGCTTGGGCTTTGATTTCTTTGATTGTTGGTGCTAATTCTTGCGCCATATTAGCATGAGAACCATAACCTAATACAACATCCAAAAGAATGATTGCTGTTTCAGGATCTTTGCCTGCTTCTTCTAACATTTCTTTGCGTTTTGTCGGATCGATCATTGGATGAGGTTTGCCTTGTGTATAAACATCGTCACCTAAATCAATGATTTCATGTCCTTGATTTTGTAAGATAAAGCCCTCTGGTGCATGTTCATCACCGGTTAAAGCTAATCCTTCTTTGATCAACATTGCTGCTTCATAAGCTAGCGTTCCGCCAGAGTATAAACCTTTGACATATTTTTGTTCCGGTTTGAAAGAATGAGTAGGAACTGATAAGGTTTCTTTCACTGCTGTGACAGCTTCTTTATTCAATAATTGAACAGCTGTTTGTGCTGCTTCTTCTAATGTATACGCACGATAAAGATTTTCTTCATGAGATGTTGGTTTTTCACCTAAGAAAATTGTTACAGCAGGTTTTGAAATGCTTCTTAAAAGATTTAAAACTTCATCACGAACTTCTGGTGCAGGTGGTTTCGAAATGACAACGACCACTTCTGTATTAGGATCTTTCTCTAATGTCATAATGCTGTCTTTTAATGTAATTCCGCCAATTTCAGCTTTTAAGTCACGCCCACCAGTACCGATTGCATTCGTCACTCCGCCACCTAGTTTGTGGATGATCGTCGTTACTTCTTGAATACCTGTTCCAGAAGCACCAACAACACCGATTTTCCCTTTACGGACAGCATTTGTAAAGGCTACTGGAATACCATTGATGATCCCAGTACCACAGTCAGGACCCATTAATAGAAGTCCTGCATCATGTGCTTTTTCTTTTAAGCGTTTTTCATCTTCAATCGCGACATTATCACTAAAACAGAAGACATGTTTGCCTTCATCTAATGCTTTTTCAATTTCAAGTGCTGCGTGTGTACCAGGAATAGAGAAAACGACTACACCAGCATCTTTGCCAAGCTCAAAGGCTTTGTCCCAAGTTTTTACGACTTCTTCACCTGAAGCGTCGCCGCCACCTTTGGTTTGTTCTTCTAAAAATACATCGATTTCTGCTAATACTTGGTCGATCAATGAGTCGTCTTCAATATCTAATACGATCACCATATCGTTTGAAGATGCTTTTTCTAGCTCATCTGTATATAAACCACCTGTTTTGAAAATGTCTTTATTAGCAGGTGTTCCCATCATAACTGAAACATTATGAACGCCATCGATTGTATTTAATTTGTTTGTTAATAACATCAATACGATAGAATCTTGATAGCTATTCGCTTTAATTATTGTATGCAGCATTGAAATTCCTCCGTTTGTTTAAAAGTGTAGCGGGCTCGTTCAGCTCCGACAGAAAAAATTGATGCGATCGAAGCAGAGCGTAGTGCTAGCCCGCGTAGCTAGATAATTTATTTTACAGAATATTATTCTGCAAACTTATTTTTGTGATCATAACGATCATAATGAATATCGTCACTTACTAAATATTCGTAGATATCATCTACGATTTCAATTCCATTTTCTTCATAATTTTTTTCACGTGCGCGTCCTCGTTCACCAGGATAATTAACCTCAGTAAAACCAGGACTCGGGCTGATTTCTTTTAGTTCATCCAACATTGTTGAGATGTTCTTTTTAAATACTTCTAAACCAATGAAGAAATCTGGATTGATCACAATATGAAGCTGACCTAATTCGCGGCCTTTAGATAAATCATGATACATGGAAGACACGTGTTTGCCAAATGGCACGCCTAATAAAATACCAGATAAAATATCCACCATCATCATTAAGCCATAGCCTTTAGGTCCAGCAATCGGCAACAATGCATTTACTGCTGTTGAATCAGTTGTCGGGTTTCCTTTGGCATCTACCGCCCATGAATCTGGTATGGCTTCTTTTTTAGAACGAGCATGAAGAATCTTGCCCCACGCCTGAACCGTTGTCGCCATATCAAACGTAATCACACGATCGTCATTACTAGGTGCCGCAAAGGCAATTGGATTTGTACCAAAATAAGGTTCGCTTCCTCCAAATGGTACAACCATTGGATCAGATTGGCAAACAGAAAGTGCTACCATATCTTGTTCTGCAGCTCTTTCTACATAATAAGCAAGCGCTCCGCTATGAGAGATATTACGGACTCCAACAACAGCGACACCGTTTTTCTTAGCCATTTCAATGGCTAAATCCATGGCTTTTTCTGCTGCAACAAAACCAGAACCATTATCGCCTTCAAACATACCACAGCTAGGAGCTGTTTGTTCAAAAGAAAAAGTAGGATCGTTCGTGATACCGCCTTTTACTATTCTTTCTGAATAATATTCTACACGCATTGCACCGTGAGAATGAATTCCCCTAGCATCTGCAAAAGTTAAAACATCACTTACGATTCCTGCATGTTCCTCCGACAAACCAGCTTTTTGTATCTTATCTTTGATCAGTTGATGTAAATCCGCTTTTTTTACTCTCATTTAAAACGCCTCCTTATTTTAAAGCGAAGCGGGCTCTTTCAGCTTCGACAGAAAAATAGGAAAAATTGACTGAGGTGCTTTTTGCCTCATTCAATTTTTATCTTTTTTCCGAGAAGCTAGCCCGCGTAGCTAAATACCATACGACAACAATTCTCCGCTTCGCTAATACTTATACGAACTAAACAACATTTTCATGAAGCATCATAGTTCAAAAAATTTTATTTTTTCTCACCAAAAGCATTTGTATTTTCATAGCGATCATAATGAAGTGTATCGCTCTTTAAATAATCATAAATATCTTTTACGATATCAATACCCTCTGCCATTGATTTTTCATAGTTGATTTGATTGATTTCACCAGGATAATAGACTTGCTCGAATCCGTCTGCTGCCGGAATCTCATGTAGCTCTTCTACCATACCGTTCACTGATTCTTTGAACATCTCTAAATCTGTGAAACGTTTTGGATCGATCAAAATATACATTTGACCAACATTACGCCCTTTACTTATATCGTCATACATAGAAGAAACGTGTTTCCCAAATGGTAAACCTAACAGCATGCCAGATAAGATGTCTACCATCATCATCAAGCCGTAGCCTTTTGGTCCAGCAATTGGTAATAAGCCGTTGACTTTATGAGGATCAGTTGTTGGTTTTCCATCTTTATCAACTGCCCATGTATCTGGAATATCTTTATTTTTTGAACGAGCATCTAAGACTTTGCCCCAAGCTTGAACCGTAGTTGCCATATCGAAAACAACAGGTTCATGACCTTTTCTTGGTGCCGCAAAGGCAATTGGATTTGTACCGAAATAATTTTCTTTCCCACCAAATGGCACAACCATCGGATCTGATTGACACATTGCAATTGCAATCAAATCTTGTTGAGCCGCTTTTTTCACATAGTAAGATAACGCGCCACTGTGGCTGATTTTTGAGATGCCAACAGCCGCCACTCCAGATTTTTTCGCCATATCGATCGCATAACCAAGACCAACATCTGCAACGAATTGTCCTGCGCCATTTTTACCGTGAACGATTCCTGAACTTGGTCCAGTCTCTTCAAATTCAATGTTTGGATCAAGCGTTACGCCGCCTTTATCGATTTGTTCTGCATAATATTCTACTCTAACGGCTCCATGTGAGTGGATACCGCATGCATCCGCAAATACCAAATGTGTCGCCACTTCATCTGCATGCTCTGGTTTTAAACCAGCTGTCGTTAATTTTTTTTCGATCAAATCATGCAATTCTTCTGGTTTCACTACAACAGTTTCATTCATTCTTAAACTTCCTCTTCAAATTAAATTTCTGGGTCTCGGTTGCAATCTTTTGAGTAAACATACATTAAAGGCTCATCACGACCTACAGCATAAGCTGCTTGTTGTACATATGAACTCATAAAGATGTAATCGCCTTTTTCAACTGGCATCCATTCATTATCTAAATTGTACATGCCTTGTCCAGAAAGTAAGTAAGCACCGTGCTCTTGATAATGCGTTTCAATATACCCATGGCTTGCACCTGGTTCAAATGAAAGAATGTGGAAGTTCATATCAAAACCTAAATCTTTAGGTAAAAAGTCCCATAAAAGAACGTCTTTCATGCCTTCATATTCGATTGGTTCCATATCATTTACATTGCCAACTACTTTATGCGCTTCATAACCTTCTAATGGTTGGTAGCGTTTTTTGTATAAGAAGATTTCTGTATCAGCCTCTTGACCATTTTCTAGATACATCAATGTGCTAGCTGGTAAATATACATAGCCACCTTTTGTTAATTTGTGCGTCTCTGTACCATCATTAACATTTAGCACACCATCAATCACATAAACAATCGTTTCTACACCTTCGCCGCCGAAACCACGTTGGTTTTTACCGTCTTTGTGCATTGTAATGATATAATCAACAAAATTTGCGCCTAATTGTTTAGAACCCAAAATCGAGCAATCACAATTTTCAAAACCTGGAATCACATTATTTACTAACCCATCATGAGGGATCAAAGCGTAATTATTTTTTTTGATAACAGCTCTAGATGATAATAAACCATCTAGATAACCTGTTTGATTATTTTTATAACCCATTTTTATTTTCCTACTTTCTTTTATTTATAAGCTAATTCGTATAATGTGCTAGCTAGAACTTTGACACCGTTGACTAAATCATCGATATCTGTCGCTTCAGCTGGATTATGGCTGATCCCATTGATACTTGGTACAAAAATCATTGCTGTTGGGAAGTTTGGTGCGATGATTTGAGAATCATGTCCAGCTCCACTATGCATGACTTTGTATTTCATATTTTCAGTCTTAGCTGCTGTTTCGATTGCTGTTACGATTTCTTCATTCATTGGCACTGGAGCTTCATCCATCCACAAATCGATGTCGATCTCTAAGCCATGTTTTGCTGCGATATCTCTCATCAATTGTTCGATTTCTGCTGTAAAGGCATGAAGTTCACCGCTATCTGTATGACGGCAATCCATTGTAAATAGCACTTCACCTGGAACAACATTTACTGTATTTGGTTTCGGTTCAACTTTACCGAAAGTCAACACTAGCGGATCGCCAACTTCTAATGCGCGATCGATCGCTTCGGAACAAATCTTAGCAAAAGCATAAACAGCATCTTTACGATACCCCATTGGTGTTGTTCCAGCATGGTTTGCTTCGCCTTTCAATACAATTGTATAACGTCTTTGTCCAGCAATATTGTTAACCACACCAATTTGTAATTGCTCTTTTTCAAGCACTGTACCTTGTTCGATATGGATTTCTACGAATGCCTTGATATCATCTCTTGCAGCTTTAGTTTCATCTCTAAAATCAAAGCCATGACGTTGCATTTCTTCAACAAATTTTAAACCTTCAAAGTCAGCGATTTCAATAACATCTTCTTTTTTCGCTTCGCCAACAAAGTTTTTACTACCCCAGAATACTGTAGGGAAACGGCTGCCTTCTTCTTCAGCCATTGAGATAACTTCTAATGAACGTTTTGGTTTACCATGTGTTTCTAGTAAATATTGAATCGCAACATAGGCTGCAATAACACCAAATTGACCATCTAAATTCCCGCCATTAACGACAGTATCAATATGAGAACCTGATAAAACGGTTTCTTCTGGATGTTCTGTACCTTCTACTCTACCAAAGAGGTTACCGATCTCATCAAATGAAGCGGTCATACCAATTGCTTCTAATTTTTCTTTTACAGATTTTTGTGCTTCCAACCAAGAATCAGAATACAATAAACGTGTCATTCCACCGGTTGGGTCGTTGCCAATACTTGATAAGTGATCGATATTTTCTTGTAAAACTTTTTTTAAATCCATTTGATACATCTCCCTCTTTTATTATCACAACCATTGTAAGCGGTTGCCCGTTTTCATACACTATCCACATTTCACAAATTAACTCCTATCTTTGTGCGCATTAAACATAAAGACTGTAGCTATTTGGGTTAAAATAGAAATAAGTTAGTGAAATTTTCTGGATTCATGGGCTAATTTTCGGAAAAATGGTAGAATGCAAATAAGCTCAACAATATCTCAGTCTTTTTTTCTATTGAAAGTACGTTATCTTATTATGCTCTAGTTTTGAGACATGCCAAGAAATACAATGAATTTATGAGTTGATATTGATCACTCATGCGATTACTCGTTGCACGAAAACACTTGGTACAAGGTGCACGATGTTACCTATAATTCAAGGAGGACTATTAATGATTAAACAAACATTTCTTTACAGTAAACTAGAAGATTTAGATTTATCCATGACTTTCTACTCAAATGAAGATGACTCTTCTACAAAAGCCACACTCTTGTATTTTCATGGTGGCGGGCTTCTTTACGGAACTCGAGATGATTTACCCGAAACTTACTGTGAACTTTTAGTCGAGCATGGCTATAATTTATTGACTGTTGATTATCCTTTAGCTCCTGAAGTCAAACTGTCTACTATCGTTACTTGTTTAAAGGAAGCGATTGACTGGTTCCTTAAAAATCATCAAACAACGTTAGGTTTGGAAAATTCGAATTATTTCTTGTTTGGACGCTCAGCTGGTGGCTTTCTTTCTTATTTATTATCTGCACGTTATTCTTTACCCGAACAAAAAGGCTTGATCAGCTTTTATGGCTATTATGATTTGACGAATCCGGCGTTCAGCCAGCCTAGCAGTTATTATAATCAATTTCCTAAGATTGCTCCTTTAACTGCTCAAGCATTGATCCAATCTAAACCTATCACAGAAGTCTCTATTAATGAACGTTTTTCCCTTTATTTATCTGGTCGCCAATTCGGTAACTGGTTAAGTTATCTGATCAACTCTCCAGGTGAAAAAGAAATCTTTACTCTTACAGACACAGAACTTACTGAGCTTCCGCCTGTATTTTTAGCTCATAGCTCAGCCGATCAAGATGTGCCAGTTGAAGTATCGCGTATTGCCAGTAATAAAATCCCCCATGTTACTTATGAAGAAGTTGAAGATCTCCCTCATGATTTTGATGGTGATATTACTAAAAGTGAAGGGCTTCAGGTGTATCAAGCTCTGATTGCATGGCTTGATAAAACACTAGCCGTCATTTGATTTTAACATACTTATCCTCTTCTATGGATATAGCAAAAAGACATTCCCAATCACTCAGGAATGTCTTTTAAAATTGCTTTTATTTTTCAGTTGCAGTTTCAGTAATCACTTCTACTGCACGTTTCATGCGGATGTCATGTTTTAACATGTCTTCAGTTAAGACTTTTTTCACTTGATCGATCGGCATGTTGTATTGTTCTGATAAATCTTTGATTTCGTTATCCATATCTTCTTGAGATACTTCGATATCTTCAGCTTTAGCGATCGCTTCGATTACAAGATTTGTTTTCGTACGAACTTCTGCTTCTGCTTCAAATTGTTTGTGCAAGTCAGCTTCAGTTGTACCAGTTAATTGATAGTACATATCTGGAGCGATTCCTTGACGTTGCATGTTGTTTAAGAATTCATCCATTGAACGGTGCACTTCATCATGAACCATTACATGTGGAAGATCAACGATTTCAGCGTTGTCAACCGCTTGACGGATAGCTGCTTCGTCTTTTGCTTCTGTTGCAGCTGCTTCTTTAGATTCTGTTAATTCGTTACGGTATTTTTCTTTTAGTTCGTCTAATGATTCTACTGAATCATCAACATCTTTTGCAAATTCATCATCTAAAGTTGGTAATTCTTTTGCTTTCACTTCGTGAACTTTCACTTGGAAAACAGCTTCTTTACCAGCTAAATCTTCTGCTTGGTAATCTTCTGGGAAAGTTACTTTTACTTCAACTTCTTCGCCAGCTTTTTTGCCAACTAATTGTTCTTCAAAACCTGGGATGAAAGAGTTTGAACCTAATTCAAGAGAATAGTTCTCGCCTTTTCCGCCTTCAAAAGCTTCTCCGTCTTTGAATCCTTCAAAGTCGATTACGACAGTATCGCCATCAACGGCTGCTTCGTCTTCTTTGATGACTAGTTCAGCTTGTGCTTCTAATTCACGTTGGATGCGTGCATCAACGTCTTCATCCGTTACTTCACGGTCTTGTTTTTCAACTGTTAAGTTTTTGTATTCGCCTAATTTAACTTCAGGTTTTACAGTCACTTCAGCAGTTACTACCCAATCTTCACCTTTATTCATGCTTTCAACATCAATTTTAGGTTGTGATACAGGATCGATCCCTGCTTCTTTCACAGCTGCTTCGTATACTTCTGGTAATACTGCGTTCAATGCATCTTCATACAATGCTTCTTCGCCGTACATACGGTTAAATACTTGACGTGACACTTTTCCTTTACGGAATCCTGGTACGTTAAGATTTTTTTGACTTTATCGAATGCTTGTTTCAAGCCTTTTTCAATTAGAGTTTGATCAACTGAAAAAGTTAACACACCATCATTGGTGCCTTTTTTTTCAAATTTCGCAGACATTTGTTTCCCTCCGAATAACTTAATTTTATACATGAATTTATGTTATGCATACCTTTAAATAGTACACTATCACTGGTTAAATGTAAACATTTTAGGTGAGAAGAAGGGAAATAAAACAAAAATTTCTTTTTTGATTGTAAAATGTTCTTCTCAATAATGTAAATGACTCACTTGACTATTTCTTATATTTTTCAATCAAGCTTAAATAGTCTGTATTGTTCTGTAACCCAGTTGACTGATTTTTTTTAGATTTTAGATAGGCTCTTTTCATGAGCTTACTCTTGATGCCAAAAACGAGCCAAGAAAAAAAGCCTCCAAAAAATAATGATAGCGTAATAATTGAAAAAAGGACACCTGGCTCATTATTTCGATCGTAAGTCATAATAAGAATCAATGAAATTAAAAATGCTACGATGCTCCAACGATATTTTTTCTTATATTTCTTATTGATTTTGGTCAGTTCATCCTCTGGAAAATCACTTGCAGAAGGTTTACTGCCAACTAAGTTTATATTTTCTTTATCTGTAGCTGTAATTAAAACTTCAAATATGCTCTCATTAATTTGATATTCAAGCTGCCAAATAGGAATATAAACAAATTCTGAAAAAGGTTCATATTGTAGATTTGTCACCCTTGCATTTCTATTCCGATCACCAGGCACTACTTTTCTCATCTCATCTTCAGCTGCATACTGCGTAACTGTTTGAAATAGGTTTAGTGTTTTCATTACTTCATCCGCTGCTATTTTTAATTGATGTGTACCAGTCAAATAATGGTCGTCATATGGAACCATTTTTAAAATCAAAGGCTTAAAAGAGGCGATTGAGAACAGTTTATCAGCTTCTATGTTCATTTCTTCTGAGACAGAAAAAAAGGAAAAACATTCCCCTGATATACGTCCGTCGCTATAGGACCAGTTTTCTCCTGAATTTTCTTGAAATGTAGTATAACCAACCTCAGCTTCCCAATGACATTCGTACCTAATTGTAACAACTGAAAATGGTATATAAACTTGCTTTAAAGTGATATTCTCTATAGCTACTGGTGACTCTTGATCCACTGAAAACCACTCGTAAAAACGCATCTTCGCTCGTTCTTGTTCCACTTGAAACGGAACTACCTTATCTGCTTGATAAAATTGAGCTATAGCATCTAACTCTTTCTGTGTTGAAAAAGTCGATGCACAATGCTTACATTCAAAACACTGTTTTTCAATATTAAACACAATGGATGACCCACAGTTCGGACAGGTTTCAATATTTTGATTTTTCTTATCAATTAAAGTTTGGATCTCATCTAACATTATTCCGCAGTTTGGGCAATATTTTGTATTTAGATCATTCAGCAGACCACCGCAAGACTTACATTTATTTGGGACAAGTAAATCTTCATTCACTGTTCTTCCTCCTATCAAAATCTTTCAAATATTGTCTCATAGTTTATTTTGATAGTAAATATAAGATGAAAGAGAGGACCTACAACTTTTCAGCCGCAGGTCCTCTCTTTCATCTTAATAATCAAACTGACGATAATAACGTCTGATATCTAACGGATGGCAATTCAACTGTTCCACATGAGCATCGATTCTTTGTGTTACACAATGCATCAACAAGAACGATAGAACTCGTCCGCGATATTTTTCGCTGATTCCTGCAACGGGATAGTCTTTTGAGTCAATGATCGTATAGTTAGCACAAATACGCGGCAATAAATTTGCTACTCGTTCAGCCAATGGCCGTTGTTCGTCCTCACCAATAAATAATGTTACCGCAGTTGTTTCCTCTACGATTTCTAAAGTTCCATGTAAGAATTCAGCGGCATGAATCGATTTTGAAGGCAACCAGCTTTGTTCTTCCCAATAACACATCGCATAAGAATAGACTGCGCCCCATTGATTTCCCGCACCGATGAAATAATGCATCTCATCGTGACGATGGGCTTGGGCAAATTTCAATCCAAAGTCATCCGCCTTTTTCTCAGCCTCAACCAACCCTACAGGAAGATGTTCTTCTAATTCTTGATAATAATCTTCATAATCATCAAATTCGCCATTATTTTTCATCAATCGGTCGGCTAGCATAAAGAACTTGATTTGTTCCGTTCCTGGTGCCGGATAGGTCACGACATGGTCACATTTTCCAGCTAAAATACTCCCTTGTGCATCAATAAAGCCGATCAATGTTGCACCGACAGATTTAATTTCTTCTACCGCTTTAACGACTTCTTGGGTAGTTCCTGTTACAGAAGACAAAATAACGATCGAATCTTTCGTTAAACGGCGATTCCCCGTCGTATAGTATTCAGCAGCATGTTGTACGTAAACCGGTAAATCGCTTTTTCCGTTGATATAAGTAACAGCTTGCATCGCTGAAGCATATGTTCCACCGATACCTAGATAATAAATAGAGTCAAACCCTATTTCCCAGACTTCATCCACAATTTTTTCAACTTCTGGACGTAGTGCTAAAGCCCCTTTGATATCTTCGATTTGTTTTGTTTCGTTAAATTTTAACATTATTTACGCTCCTTAAATTTTACTTTTTAATACTCGGTCGAAATCATCAAAAATTCGTTTGTTTAAATCGATTCCTTTACCTGTAGCAATTTGATATGCTAAATATTGGAAGGGAATCACCAATAGAAGTGGACTGATTTTTTCAGGTATTTCGATAGACAAACTCAATGTTTGCGGCTCTGATTTTGCAACGGTTGTAATCGTGTAACAACTTGCACCATATTTGCTTAAATAGTCCTTTAACGCTTGGCTTCTTCCATTCAATACATTATCATTCTCAATAAAAAACAATGAGTGGTTATGGTTTGCTTCTAAATAAGGGCCATGCATGTATGCTTCAAGTTCAAATCCTTGAGAAGGTAAACGAACTGTTTCGGTAAATTTTGTTTCAAATTCTTTGGCGGTCCCGACATTTGGCCCATAACCAATCGTAATAAAACGTGAGCCAGCAATTAAATCTGTTTGATTTTCCAACCAAAAATCACTGGTTTTTTCGATAACCGGATCTATTTGGCTGATTGCTTTCTTTAATTCTGACAACTCACTTTGTAACATTACTTGATCAATTGACCTGTTTTGATAAGCCAAACGTAATCCTAGTAACATCAAATTCAATACAGTTGCTGAATAGCCTTTCGTAACAAAACCGACTTTCTCGATTCCCATATTTAAATCTAAAACTTCATCTACCACTTTAGTAATTGGACTACTTATATCACTAGTTAACGCAATTGTTTTGATGGATCTAGTTTGTGTTAACGTTTCTACTGCTTGAATGGTTGAAGCACTTTTACCACTTTGGGAAACTGCAATGATCAAATCAATCTTGGGATCGATCTTCCCATAATGTAGAAAATTAAACGGTTCTTCTATTTGAACGTATACAGGTGCTGTCTCTTCTAAATAATATTTTGCAGATAAACAAGCATTGTAAGAAGAACCAGTCGCTAAAATCAGACAGTGATTAACGTTTTTCACATTGATTTGTGCTACATCGAATGATTCAATAATGTGCTCCAACGTTTTCTGTTCCTCATTGATGTAATCCAACATCGTTTCCATTGACCCTCACCTCACTATAAATGTGCTTAAAAAATTCCTATTAAAGAACCTAAAATCCCAACAAGTGCCATCCCTCCAAGAATCGCTAAAGGTTTCACTTCTTTTTTCAAAAGATAGAAGACCGCTCCAAATGTCGCTAATGGCAATAGTTTAGGCATGATATCATCAAAAATGCTCTGCACTGTTACAGCTGTTTCACCACTGCCGCTGATCGTAACTGGAATCGATATATCGATCATCGAAGCTGTCATCCCACCAACTACCATCAAGCCAATGATCGAAGCACCTAAAGTCAAGCTTTCCATCATTCCATTCGCTTGAATCTTTTTCAAAAAACCTGTTCCTAATTTATAGCCCCACCCTGTGAAGAGATAGCGCAAAATAATATGTGGGACGTTAAAAATCAGTAAGAACAAAATCGGTCCTAAAACATTTCCTTGTAAAGCGAGTGAAGTTCCAACTCCAGTTGCGATCAAGCGTAATGTTCCCCAGAAAAATGAATCCCCTAAGCCAGCTAAAGGTCCCATCAGTGAAGTTTTAATGCTATCGATCGTGCTGACATCAAATTGTTCATCAAGTACATTTTCTTCTTCCATCGCCGTATTGATCCCTAAAATCAATGTCACAATATGGGGGGTGGTATTGAAAAAGGCTAAATGACGTTTCAGCGCATGAGCCATATCAGCTTTTTTAGGATACAATTTCTTCAAAATCGGAATCATTGCAAACACATATGCCATATTCATTTGACGCTCGTAATTCCAAGAAAATTCCATTTGGAAAGACCGCCAGAAAACACTATTCAATTCTTTTTTAGTGATCAACTTTTCAGTTTGTTCCTTAGAAGTCTTCGTCATCGTCAATAACCTCCCCGTTTGATGTTTGGATCATTTCTTTGCCTTTATTGTGATTCATGATATTAACCACGATCACAGCTGTGATCGCACCTAAAATTGCGATTCCTGTAACTGGAATTTCGAAATAAGCCATCAAAGCAAAACCTAAAAAGAAATACGGTGCTACTTGTTTGTTGATCAATAAACGTGCCAACATTGCAAAACCAAGTGCTGGAATAATTCCCGTTGCAACGGATAAGCCATGCTGAACAAACTCAGGAATCATATCCAATAAACCTTTGATCGTGTTACTCCCTACAGCAAATGAAATGGAAACAATTAGTGCCAACATCAGTGACAAGCCAAAACCAGCCGCCAAATGCATTCGCTCTACCCCTTTATAATTTCCATCATCCGCGTAATTATCAGCTTTTTGACTCATTGTTGGGATCACCAAACCTAAATAAACGTTTTTCAAAATCAGTGTTAATGTTGCGATCGGTAAGCCTAAAACCAAAGCCGTTTCTGTTCCAGCCCCTGCCGTAATCGCGAATGCAGTTCCTAAAATTCCACCTGTCACCACATCCGGCGGAATCGATGCTCCTACTGAAAATGAACCAATAAATGCTAATTCCAACGTTGCCCCCATAATAATACCTGTTTTAAGATCCCCTAAAACGATCCCTGTAAATAATCCGGTCACGATCGGTCGTGATAAAAGTGACGTGCCTAACGCATACTCAGACTGAGCAATAAATGCAATAACTCCTAACAAAATTGCTTGTACAATCATTTTGATCTTCCTTTCTAAAATGCATCTAAAGCAGCAACTTTTTTATCATTGGGGACTTGTCTGATTTCAACAGCAACACCTTCAGCGATTAACTCTTTGACTAAACTTTCCTCAACTGCGGTTATATTGACCGCTTTAGAAATATTTCTGGTCCCTTCTCTGACTTTCATTCCACCAAGATTGATCTGCTTGATTTCAGGACAAGATTTCGCTAATTTATATGCATCTTCAACACTTTCAACAACAATAAATAACTTATACTTATCCGTCACACCACTTTGCAAGGCACTGATTGAATCCTCAATATTTTTGATCACCAATTTAACACCAGCAGGTTTTGCTAATTTAATCGTCGTTTTACGGATATCATTTTGTGGTACATCATCATTGGCAATCAAAATGCAATCTACACCTAAACTTTGTGTCCACGAAAAGGCAACTTGTCCATGTAATAAACGATGATCCACACGTACTAATTTAATCATGATTAACTTCCTTTCTCTTTTAAAATTCTTCTTCGTCGTCTTTTACTTTTAATGCATTACAATATTGAATCGTTTCCTGAGAAGTTTTTATTGCTTGAGTGATCAATTTTTCCAAAGAGACTGCATTTTCTAATTGGGTATACAGTTCAATCAATAATGATAAATTCAATCCAGAAATTAAATGCACATTCGGCTGTTCAACATATTTGAAAAACTCATTATTCACGCTACCACCAAATATATCTGTGATGATCAACAATTCATTTTCATGATTTTCATTGATCGTCTTTTCCACCGTAGTACCTAAATCAAACCCTTCTTCCATATAGGCACAAATAACTTCTACATTCGTTGCTTTTCCACAAATCAGTTCTAAAGAAGTTCTAATACCTTGCGCAAAATTTCCGTGTGTTGCTAAAATAATTTTTCTTGCCATCCCGCTCACCTCACTTACACTTTATTAATAGCAAAAAGGGTGCCAACTTTAGTGGCACCCTTGATTTATTGATTAAAAATCAGTTTCAGCACTGATATATTCAGTGTTTTCAAATAAAACATCATGAACATAAGAAAGCTCTGAATCTGGAATATTGACACTATAGACTTTCTCGATGACACTAAAGGCTTCTTTGATGTCCTTTAACTCTTTTTCGTGACACTCCTGTAAAGTGTCAAAACCACTATAAACTTCGATCGGTACATTGCGGATCAATCGTTCAACCAAACAGCTTACATGAACATACAACGCTAACTTTCGATCGTTGGTAATACGATGACCCCAGCGTTCTTCTAGCTGTTTCATAAATTCTTCAATTTGTTCAATGATTTTTTCTGTATCCAGAATCGTCACAGATTGAATCACACGATCTAATGAAAAATTACGAATCAGCTGATTACTAAATTCTTGCTGAGAATCCAGGACTAGCTCTTTTTTCAACCACTCTAACAAGTTTTCGATCCCAATTCCGGCGATCAAATCCTCTAATGAAACAAAAGGGATATTTTCCACGGCTGGATTGGCTGTACCAACGATCCCCAGCACATCATACAATGAAAAAGCTTTTTCAAATTCAACGGGATCACGTAACTGACGGAATTCACATGGAATAAGTTTTACAGCAGTTGTATCTGGTAAACTTTTTTCAAGTAAATTACTAATTTGAACAGCTGTCCCAATACCGGTAGCGCAAGTCGTGAGAATGATTTTTTCTTTTTTCGTTTCCGGTTGAATAATTTCCCACTGATACTGATGACGATCGATCGCCTTGGCTGGGATCTCAACAAGTTGCTGTTGTCTTTGGATTCCTTCTCCCACCGCAATCGCTAAACTAGTTGTTACATTATTCATCAATACAATGGGTGCATTGGATTCTTTGGCAAAATAACGATGGATTTCCTTTAATGACCCCATATCAAATAAAATGATCAAGCCGTTTGATGTATCATTTCGTTCAATGTATTGCATCAGCTTTTCCGCAATTTTCTTTGGCGTGACATCGAGCGGCATATCGAAAGATTGAAACAACAATTCATTCAACATCCGATTAGCCACATTTGCAATACTGCTAGCTGTAGCGTAGCCATGTGCCACGATCACCGCTTTAGGATAAGCAGTTTCCTTGGTATAGCCTAGATTATCAATATAAACAGATAAAATAATCCGATCCATACTGGAAACTTCAATATCCAATGACGTTTTGACTAGATTTAAAATTTGCTCTGCATATCGATAACTACTCGGTAGCTTAGCTTTGATATCCAGTAAAAAGCTCTCGATCAACTGAACCATCTCAACTTCTGGCAGCCATTCTACATAACGTCGTTGAAACAGATAGTGACTGATTGCATACACTAAGCTTCCATTGAAACTAATTTGATAAGCAGATTCAATTTTTTCTAGCATCTGCCGCACATGCTGAGTAATAAATAGCAACATCTCATGCTTTTGGTCTCTTTTTGTTTCAAATAATAAATAATCAAAAAGATAATCAATTTCCTTTGAAATCAAGCCTACTGAAGTGTTTAGTTCTGATTGGTTATGAACATAAGTTAGCAAAATTTTTTCATAACTTTGAATAATTCTCTTTTGTTCTGGTTCACTTTCTTCAATTAAATAGTCCAAGTTACTTTGACTATCGATTCTTAAAAGTGAGTCGGCATCTGAAAACGTCGTTTCATGATTTTCTGCTAGCAAATCACTAGGTAATGAATGCAAGGTGATCGGGATTTGTATTTTTTCATGATTGACAGTAAAACTTTTAGCTGTAATAATCTTGATCAGATTTTTCAATTCCCCTACATTCCCTTTGTATGAACGATTTTCTAGAATTTTGATGACCTGTGGTGAAACGAGTAACGGTCTCAAAATGGTTTGCTGTTCTTCAAAGAAAGAGCGAATAATCAACTGTTTTCGTTCCGCCTGAGTCCGTTCATTAAGCGCTGGAATTTTGATTTGAACTGGAATTCGTCTTAAAAATGTCGTTAAAAAGGTACTGCTCACCTCTTCCGTCGTTGCAAAAGCCAATCGGCAATTAACTGCGATCGGATGATTACTTTCCCCCATTTTATAAATAATTCCTTGATCCAGAAAAGTGAATAATTTTTCTTGTCCTTCTGCACTTAATCGATGAACTTCATCCAAAAATAGAAAACCATCTGTTGCTGCTTCAAAAGCACCCACTCTTTCAGTATCCGCTCCAGTGAATGCTCCTTTTACATGACCAAACAAATGGCTTGTCAATAATTCCGGGTTATCTGCATACTGCGCACAATTCACAGTGATAAATGGTGCATCACTAATCAATAGATCATTTGCTAAACAAAATTGATAGAGCAATTGAACTAAATAGCTTTTGCCTGTACCACTTTCTCCAGTCAACAGTAGCGGTAACCCACCATTTGGGTAGAGCGCTGCCATTTTTAGTTGTTCGATGGTTTGCGCTAAGCTGCCACGATTACCGATCACATTTTGGAAAAAATCAATTTTCTTATCAAAAATCGGCTTCTCCTTTTCTATATCTGATAAATTTTGATAATACGAACTTTTTAGCGGATAATTTTGTAGCTCGAACGTTTTTTTATGAAAAAAGTAAACAGGACGTGTATTAACCTTTACTAAGATTCCTTCATCTGCAAGCTGGTTTAGATAATGGCTTGCTGTATTTCGTTTGATTGAGAATTTTTCAGCAATATCGGATGCTGAAAAATATCGCTTACATTTTCAGGATTGAAAAAAGATGTTTGATTTTTTAGATAGTCTAACAGTTTTTCTTTTAACATATGATCCCTCCTGCCTTCATCATAGCGAATGTTTTTATAAAAATAAATCTCTTTTTTCATCAGAAATCAAATTTATTTTCTTATTCTAACGATACGTTGACTATACGTGCAAAAAGTGAAATATTTGGATCTGATATTAGAAACACTCTTGTGTTCGAATTAAAAAAAGATGTTCCGCTTTTAAAAGCCTGAACATCTTTATACCCTATGAATTATCTTCTGCCACTATCTGAATGAAGCGTTTCGTCTCTTGATACGCATGAAGTGCAGCCTTTTCTAAATGATTGTCAAAAGACTCCGCGGCTTCAACTCCGGCAATATCGGAAATCCCACGAATATTCACGACAGGAATATCATAAAAACTCGCAACTTGTGCGATTGCAGTACTTTCCATATCAGAGGCTCTTGCTTCTGGAAAAAGCTCCTTCACCTTTGTCACGAATTCCGCTTCACTCATAAAGGAATCAGCTGTTACGATCAATCCTTTGTGTAAACCATATGCTTTAGGCTTTTCTAAGGACTCAAAAATAGCCAACCATTTTTGACTCAACCTGTAGTCTATTGGCATTTGCGGCACTTGCCCAAACGCATAATCAAAGCCAGTCGCATCCACATCGCTATAGGTAAGTGTTGTTCCATAAACAACATCACCTATTTCAACTTCACTCAAAAAACCACCTGCTGAACCTGTATTAATGATCACATCAGGTCGAATCGTTTCACAAACTAAACTAGCAGAAGCTGCTGCATTGGCTTTACCGATCCCCGTTTCCACTAAGAATAAAGAATAACCTGGCTGACCTATTACTTCTTCGATCACGGTTTTGCCTCGTCTCAAAATCAAGTCCGACTGATAGGAACCTCTAAAAGGGGCTAATTCTTCCTGCATTGCTGCTGCTATAGCGATTTTCATTTATCTGCCTCCCACAGTTTCCCGATATCTTCTTGCACATCGACTTTCGTCCCGCCAAAATGTTCTTTTATATAGTCTTTAACTTCTTGGCTATGATAAAGTTCTGCTAGTTTCTTTAACGCCTGATCCTGTTGACGGTTTTCTGTGGTTACTAAAACATTGATGCTTTGCTGCGTATTTTCATCGATTTCTTCTTTAAACAAAGCATCTTGCAAAACATTTAAGCCGCCTTCAAACGCAATTGTATTACTGATCAAAGCTAGATCGACATCTTGTAACACTCTTGGTCCAGTGGTATCATCGATCATTTTAAACTCTAACTGCTTAGGATTTTCAATGATATCAGATGGTGTGCCTGTTCCATTATCAAAATCCTTGGCTAATTTGATCAAACCAGCTGTTTCCATCAAGCGTAACCCACGTGCCGTATTCGCTGGATTATCTGCGATTGCAACGACTGCTCCGTCTTTGATGTCTGAAACTGATTTGTATTTATCCGAATAAATTCCCATCGGTTCCATATAGGTCGTCGCAATCGGCACTAATTTTTGATCGCTATCTTGATTAAAACTGTTTAAATAGCCTAAAGATTGGAAAGCATTCACATCAACTTGCTCTTCGACCGTCGCATTATTCAGTTGAGGACCGCCATTGATTTCTTTCACTTCAATCGTTAAATCAGCTTTCTTAGCTAAATCTGAATCTGCAATAAATCGCCAGATATCAGCATCACTGTCTACTGATCCTAAAACAATTTTGGTTGTTTCATTCTGTTCTTTACTTGCCTCTTCTTTATTCTGACTGTTACAACCCGTCACTAAAAACAAAGCCGCTAAGAGGCCAAATCCAATCCACTTTTTCATAACAGTCTCCTTCAACTATTTACTATGATTCAACCTAAATGATATCTCGCTCAAAAGCCGCTGTACTGATTCCTTGAGCCAATACTAATTTAGCCCATTCTTTTGCTGAAAAAAGAGAATGATCTTTATAATTCCCACAACTTTTTGCATCCGTCCCTTGAACGTCAGACCATTGAATTTCCTCTATGATTTGAGTTAACGTTTCTTTTAACGCTTGTCCAACTTTTTGCGCTGGATAATTGCCCCAAACAATCAAATGAAACCCTGTGCGACAACCAAACGGTGAAACATCAATGATTCCATCTAAACGATCCCGCAATAAATCAGCTAGTAAATGCTCTAACGTATGAATCGCCGCTGTCGGAATTTCTGCTTGATTTGGTTGGGCAAAACGCAAATCGTAATTAGTGATTTCGTCTCCTTTTTTCCCAACCTCTGTCGTAATCACTCGCACATAAGGAGCAATCACTTTATTATGATCTAATGTAAAACTTTCAACCTCTGCCATGGTCACACTCATCCTTCCAGTTCACTATTTTGCTTAACCCCAAACCTCATTCGCCACATCAATCACTAACGCTAGCTTTTTCCACTGATCTTCCTCAGTCAAAATATTGCCTTCTTCTGTTGATGCAAATCCACATTGAGGACTTAAACTCAAGCGCTCCAAGGGAACAAATTTACTTGCCTCTTTAATTCTATTCACTAAGGTTTCCTTCTCTTCTAACGTACCATCCTTACTCGTAACCAAACCTAAAACCACTTGTTTATCTTCTGGAACAAAACGTAACGGCTCAAAATCCCCAGAACGCTCATCATCAAATTCCAAGAAAAAGGCCTCAACCTTTTGATTACCTAATAGTGTATCTGCGACCGGCTCATAGCCGCCAGAAGTGGCCCATGTTGAATGGTAGTTACCACGACATACATGAGTTGTTACATGTAAATCTTCTGGTAAATCAACGATCGCATCATTATTCAAACGTAAATACAACTCTTGCAACGCTTGGGTATCATATTCCCCATTAGTCATCGTCGTCCAAAAATTCTTATCCACTAACATGCCCCATGTACAATCATCTAATTTTATATCCCGACAACCTAAATCATATAAAGCTAAAATCGTTTCCCGATACGCCTTAGCAATATCTTGATATAAAACTTCTCGATCTGGATAAAATTCATCAACCTTTTCTTCATTAGAACTACGAACTAACTCCGCTAACAACTGTGCTGGTGCAGGTATACTTTGACGAACAGGTGTCCCATCCGCAATTTCAGTCAAAAATTCGTATTCTTCAAAAACCGGATGCTCTGGATTAAAAGCGATTTTTCCAGTCAAACGTGCTGAATCAGCTCTTGTTTCTTCTCCATGAAATAAATAGCCTTGATCCATTACATTATGCTCAACCCCTTTAAAGCCCCAGAAAAAATCAAGATGCCAGTAACTACGACGGAACTCCCCATCACTGATGACTTGTAAGCCGATTTCCTTTTGTTTTGCGACTAAATCCCGAATGGCTTGATCTTCGATTGCTTTTAATTCATCTGCTGAAATTGCACCAGAAACAAACTCTTCCCGCGCCTTTTTTAACGATTCCGGACGTAAAAAACTTCCTACGATTTCATAACGATGTACTGAATTTTGACACATAATTAATTTCCCCCTCATTTTTTAAATAGAAAACAAAAAAATCCCTAGAAAAGTCAAAGACTCTTCTAAGGATGTAATAAACATACATGGTACCACCTTAATTCACAAAAATCATAGGATTTTTGCCTCTACTCTAATACGCCGCCACTGCTTGATATTAGGATTCTTGCTAACGGGAATAACCGTGCACCTCTAAAATAATCTCTCGAAATGCCCACTCAAAAGCCATTTTCAAATTCGTTTTCTTCCGCCTCTTTTCAGCTACCAAGGCTCTCTTTTAGAAATTCCACAGAATTTTACTTTCTTTTTCTACGTGTTTTTTTATTTATTTTTAATTATGATAGCAGATGGTTTTTGTGATGTCAAATGAATAATTAAAAAAATGAAGCTACTTAGCATAGTAATCATTTATAATATACATTTGGAGGATGAGAATGAAAGATAAACTAAAAAAAATGTTTCAATCATTTTTGGTTTACTTTTAATAATAACTACTAGCCTTTTGGCAAATTATTACAGTAACTATCACTCTGTCTAGGAGCTATTTCTAAAATCGATCTTGCTGATAACAACTATAATAAGAACATCCAGACACTGTAACAGTTTAGCAAAAAAATTAATTATTCCAGTATTATCCCAAATAAGCAAAAATGGAGAAATCCTGACTTTTTCTATTATCGATCTAGAACATCTTTCGACTTTTAATGCTGAAAAAATTTGAGAAATAAAAAAAGGCAATTAATATCTTTGGTATTCCGAATGATATGAAAAAATAAAGAATGAATAATTAAAGCTACTTAGTTATGGGAACCTCAACTTTTTGGTGTCGAGTTGACTCTCGAAAATACTCGAATAACTAACATCATGATTTGATACAAAAATCTTAAATATAGGAATTTTTATTTTGAACATAAAATAGCTTTTGTTCATTTTTTTACTCTCTATCACTGGATTATAAAATATAGCTAAGAAAAATTTTTTGTTATTTTTCCTTATATATAAGAGAGAGGATTTTAAGTGTTATTTAATCGAGGAATGTCAGATTTTTTATTGCGAACAGTTGTTTTTTTCGGTATACTAATAGCCATAGGATAGAAATAATTAACAAGAGGAATAGTAATCATTCGCTTAGCACGAAATGAGTGAATTAGATGCACTTTCTCCTAACGATAAAACTAAATAATTGGCACTTCCTGATCTGGCTACCAACCAAACTAGAGAAGTTTTGATTAAACAGCGTAACCTGCTTAAACAAATCGCCAATAGTGTATGTCATGCTCCTATTTTTACATACTTTTGTCTACCAGAAGACCGCAAATCTTCTCCTTTCAAGTACAAACGAGTAAAAATAGCTATTTTTTGACTTGCCTATTGTCAACGATTGCAGGTGTAACTGTAGTCGTTTTTTTGTTGCCATCCTATAAAATTTGAGAAAAAGAGCAAAATAAATAGGCACTTCACTCACTGGTACCACCCAGTAAATGAAGCCCTGAATAGACAGCGTAACCCATCTATCCAAGTTGCCTGATTACTAGTACCGTAGCACTAGCTTCTTTATTGTACCTAATTTTTGTAAGAATTTCTAGACAGTTTAGTAAATTTGTTCAGATTGGGTAAAGAATCGTGCTGTAGTCTGTTAGTCATCCCAACGATAGAGGCGGCAATCTCTATCGTTTTTTCTTTTTCTCACTTGTTAGTTGTTATTAAAATAAACAATAAAAGGAGAACTTACTTATGAAAAATTCCGCACTTTGTATTAAAGCTGTTCCTTATCAGGAAATTATTGATCTTAGAGATACGGTTGAACGACTGCAATCGTGGCAAGAACCGTTGGTGGTTTTGGAGAAGTATTTTACAAATCCAAATACGCCGATTAATAAGAAACAGGTTGTGAAAGATTATTATGCATGTTCAAAATTATTTTCAATATTTATTGAAGATTACCAACATTTACTAAAAACAGCACATTCAGATTTATTAAAATTAATCACACAAGAAAAAATATAAAACACCTCTAATAAAATTTCTTTACAAAAAAAAGAGAAAACCATACTCTATAAAGTTTTCTCTTTTTCTAGATATATAAAATTTTAAACAATGCCTAGAGCAAAAGCAATTACTTGTACCAAAATACCACTAGCAGTATTTTGAAACAGATCTGATAAAAATTCGGCTTTATTTTTTTTAATAATTGATTCAAATAAAGTCTTATCTTGTTTTTCTGCAGCTTTTAATGCTTCTTGACTAGCAGCTTTCACTGGTGAATCAATCTTAATACTTGATATAACAGTCTTTAATGCTAACTCAATTGACTGCCAATCATAATTTCCTTCTGAATCTTGACTCACATTATTTTTATTTCCAATCGTTGAAGAATGAATTGAACTATTTTGAATATCTCCTACGTTTACAGAAGAATGATCATCCCTATGATTAAAGGAATTAGCATTATGCGAGTTAACATTCGTATCTTTTTGAATTCCCCAATTCAAATTATTATGATCTCCTTTAAACTCATGATGGTCACCTTGAATAATTTTTTGTTCAGCAACATTTACAGTGTAATCTACATTTTGTTTATTAAATGCCATTTCTACTTTCGCTCGTACGTCTTCCAAAAAGTCACTATCTTTAAAGAATATAGAATAGTACGTTCCTGAATTAAGAAGAAAAGATAAATAAATCCTTCCACTCAGATATGCTTGATAAATCGAAAATATATACCATCCAGAAAGCACACAACCAATAATTCCTATAAGTGGCTGTATAAATATTAATAATAGCGAAATAATAAAAACTGCAATGGCTGGAATTGGAATTTTTAATGTCTTTTTCCCAGCATAAATTCGAGAGATATTACTTAATTGAAGTGTGACATCCTCAAATTTTAGCAGGTTGTCTTTGATAACAAAAGTATCTGTAATAATTTCATTATCCGTTGACTCTAAAAATTTTGTTAAATTATTGCTCATCTTGATAACTCTCCTTTATTTTTTTCTTTGGATGTATTAATTAAGTCTAAAAAAATATACATACTTATAGAAATAAATAAACAACCTAATATATAATACCACACTTAAAGTAAATAACAATATTCTTTTAGATTTTTTATTTCAACAAAAAAATCAATAGAATAACACAGATTTTGGAATTCTGTGTCACTCTATTAACTCTTAATAGATCAAAAAATACTTTTAAAATTCACTACAAGTTTAACTCTGTATACTTCGTTCCTCCAACTCTCTTTTAATCTCCGGATAAATCCGATCCAACTGATAAAATAGCATCGTCACAACCGAGCAAACAATCAAAATCATTGGAATATACAAATACATCGCCTTGATCGCCACGATCGCTTGACTACTTTGAACAGCTACGCCAGGTCGATAATTTCCCCAAGCTAAAAATGCACCAGCAATCCCACCAGCTAGAGCCTGGGCAACTTTCCCTAAGAAGCCATTGATCGCTGATAACGAACCAGAAACATTCAACCCAGTTTTCCACTCACCATAATCAACTGGATCAGCCTGCATTGAAAAGTAAATACTCTCTTTCATTCCATAGCCAATCGCTGAAATGAATGCGCCCACTAAAATCACAGCATGATCAATACCTGCGATCAGCATAATCAACAAGCCAAACAATTGAACCAGAGAAGCTGAGATATACAGATTTCGTTTGCCTAAACGCTTTGCAATCATTGGAACTAAAAAATTAGCAAACATCGGTACGATTGACATGATCGTTGCAACTGTGATCGATAAACCTTGACTTTTTACAACCACCGCAAAATAATACACCAACGCACTTGTTTGAATAAAAAATCCTGTCCACATAAACAAAATATTCAACGCAAAAATCAACCACGGTTTATTTTTTCTTAATGATGAAAGAACATTTTTTAGAGAAACTTTTTCCGTTGAAACCACTGGAAGTTCTCGCACATTAAAGAAAGTGAAAAAGAACAAACCACAACCAATAATTCCAAAAATCGCCATGACCAGTCTAAAGCCGACAATTTGATTCCCATGACCTAAGCGATTTACAAGAGTTAGCGCTGTTGAGCTAACGATCGTTGCACCTAGAAATCCAAAAAACTTACGGGAAGTCGATAACGCTGTCCGCTCATTTGCATCATTGGTCAAGCTGGGTAGAATCGAAGCCATCGGCACATTGACCAGCGTATACGCACACGAAAGTCCAAAGTATGTGATATAGGCATAAACAAGTTTCCCTGTCGCCGAAATGTCGGGAACATTAAAACACAAGAAAGCAAATAGAGCAAAAGGAATCGCACCATAAAGAAAATACGGCCTAGATTTTCCCCAGCGTGTATTAGTATGATCGATCAAATAGCCGACGAGCAAATCCGTAATGCCATCCGCAAATCTTGTCAGTACAAACATCAAACTAACCGCTGCCGCACTTAATTCCATGATATCCGTGTAAAAAAACAATAGATACAATGAAATCATCTGCCAAATCAAATTACAAGCTAAATCAGAAACACCGTAACCGATTCGCTGACGCCATTTAGACATTGGTTTGGTCTGTTCATTTAACACATCCATTTTTTCCACTCCCTTATCTACTAGTTAAAGAGATAATCTTTGATCAAATACGCCGGCGTACAACTCCAGGCATGACAATAACTATTGATGATCGGACTACCATAAGGCGAAAAATCAGGGTCTTCTAATTTGAACGCTTCCCAAAAGGTATCCGCACCCATCTCGATCATTTTGCCCCAATAGTTTTTCATCAGTTTTTCGCCATTGGTTGTAAGTCCAGCGACAAATAATGCTTCCACAATATGATGATACATATAAGGTGTCGCAATACCTGTGATTGGAAATTGCGTACGGATTGTTTCTGTCATGATCTCCTTGTTTGTTTGCTCATTCATTACTTGTGCTAAAACCATCCAAACTTGACTCGCTACATTGATTTCGCCAGTTCCTTCTACGATAAATTGTTGTTTTTTCTGATCGAATAGCTTTTCTTTAGCAAAAGTTTCCATATTTTCCAAAGCTGTCTGATAAACATTCAAGTCTTGATCGTTTATTTGGCGCACCAATTCAATAAATCGTTTCAGCGTATAGATAAATACAGCTTGTCCCGCAGTTGCTTTGTCAAATTCATTTGACCAATCGATGAATACCGGCCAGGCTTCATCTAAAACCAATCGTCCAGCTTCATCTACCTGTTTTAAAGCGAAATCGATTTGTTTTTTAGCCACTGGATAAAGATCTTCCATCACTTCTTTATCATTTGTATGCTTGACATAATCGAATAAAATCACTGCAAAGAATAAACTATAATCAAACAAAAACGTATCATCTGGAATCAAGCTAGGCGCAGTAAAGACATTTGCCGGAATCTTCCCTTCTTCTGTGGTCATTCCACCAAACAAATACAGACATCTTTTCACTAATGCTACATCATCGAACGTGGCATAATTGGCTAACGCTTGGAGACGTAAATCTCCGATCCAAAGGCGACGGTCTCGTTTGGGTCCATCTTCAAAAACAGTTTGCATACAATCTTGTAAGGTTTTAACGGAAACATCATGGATTGCTTGTAACTGTTCATCCGCCAGCTCAATTTTCTCAACGTCATCCAACGTAACTGAACTTTCCGCAATAAATGTTGGCTTGCTAAAACTAGCTTGCCATTTTGGTGAGGTATCGATCACTTCAAGCTCAATATAGCGACAGCTGTATCGGCGAGGCATTTCCAAGGTCACTGGCAATACATCGATATGGACAAACTCCTCTTGAATCCATGATTTAGACAGCCAACCATCATATTCTTTCGACTCAGCCATGATTTCTGCTGGTACTTCAGCAAATTTGAAATGTAAATATAACGGCGCATCCATTGGTGAACCGACCGAATCAATATCGATCGTAAATTTCCCAACATAATGATCGCCTAAATCTAATATCAGTTTTTCATCACGTTTCAATCCGTATTCTGAAAGTTTACTGATTTCTTTCTCGCTAGAAACCGCTTTAAATCCATTGATAGAATGATTATCCGCGACGATCTCAACGAGCCTAGTCGGTTGGATTTCTGTGTGAATCAGTTTAGGCGTGTTCATTTCCGCTTTCTTAAGTAAGCGTTCATTTCGATTCCAGACAACATCATCATTGATTTGAAAAGTAAAAGCCATTTTTATTTCCTCCATTATCTTCTTAAAAGAGTCCTCCTAACCTAGACCAGTCAGGAGAGCTCTGTGAGTTATTTTTGAGTATCTTGTGCTACTTTATATTTCTTTTGTAACCGCATCATCACTATTCCTGCAATTGTTGCCAACAACACAATTCCAGCAAAACCATACATCGACGTTTGAATTCTGTCTGGTGCCACTAAAAATGGAGTGACAAAAGCGAAGAGTCCACAGCACATTCTAGAAAAACCATTGATGAACCCTTGTAATGAAGCGCGCGTTTCAGCTGGAAATGATTCTTGTGTCCAAACTTTATAAATTGCTTCACCTGCCAAGGGGTTCCCAAAGTTATAAAAGGCAA
The DNA here is from genome assembly GCF_000633635.1 of Enterococcus crotali. GTDB lineage: Bacteria > Bacillota > Bacilli > Lactobacillales > Enterococcaceae > Enterococcus_L > Enterococcus_L crotali. The sequence goes on from NZ_AYPQ01000006.1 coordinate 113,977, forward strand.
TCGTAATTGCCAACGCGATAAAACCAGCACCGCCACCAATCATAGCCATGCCCAGCATTGCTGCAAATTGAACAAATGCGCCAATAAAGAAAGCTTTGTTACGGTATTTTCCACCTGCGATCGATGCAAAAATAATCGTTGTCACAAGAGAAACCACATTTAAAATAATTCCTAAGCCAGTCGCTTGCATTTGGCTAGCTCCAGCATTTGTTAGCGCATACGTTTGGAACTGTCCCCAGGTATTTGCTAATAAATTCCAGCACACGTAGAAAATCAAAATAGCGAAAAAGAAACCTAAATATTTATTTTTATTTTTTCCAAATAACACTGTTTTAAATGAAACTTCTTGTACATCAGAAGAAGCAGATTTTTGTAAAGCTTGACGGGCTGCGCCTTCATCATGAAACCGTTTGAATTTACTTGAAAAACTGCGCCATAACCATGTAATAATTGCAAAACCAAAAAGAATGCCAAATACAATTCTAGCGCCAAGTACACCTTGAATCCCCGACAAAAGAAAAGAACAAATATAAGAAATAAAAACGCCTATTTGCCAGAAAACTTGTGTCGATGAGACTAAACTTGCAGAAGTTGTTTCATCTGGTGCATCATGAGACACGACAGTCAAACTAATCGGCAAATCAGCGCCAGAAGAAAAGCCCATCACAATCACACCCGCTAATAACATTGCAAAACTATTCGATAAAATACAAATCGCAGCTCCGATCGCATAAAAAAGGTTCAACCAGTTAAATGATCGAATCAGCCCAAATCCCTTGGTGATCTGTCCTGCAAATAATGATCCGAATGCGATAGCAAACGTTAAGCCGCCTGAAATAATTCCGACTTGTCCTGTTGTTAAATTTAAACCCTGTTGCCAAACTGGAATGGTTGCTGATAATCCAACAATACATCCTGATCCTAACATCGAACCGATACCAGCTGCTGTTGCTAATGGTGAGTATTCTTTCACCAAAGCTGAATTTGATCCATTTTGTTTACTCATGATCGTCACGCTCCTCTACTCTTTTAACAAGTAGTCAATTGATTCAACTGATTACTTATTCTGCTAACAAATACAATTGTAAGCGTATTATCAGGTTTCTACTATAGCGAAATCACACACATTTCTTTGCCAAATCACAGATAAAAAAACCTCTAACAATTGTTAGAAGTTCCTTTTCAACTAATTCAATTTTTTTACTTATTCAATAGGCTTTTTACTGTTTTCGGGGTTTGATCGGTATACTTACTAAATAGTTTATACAAAGAAGGTACCGAGTCAAAGCCTATATCATGAGCGATTTCTTCTAAATTCTTATCCGTTTCTCTCAGTAGATCTAAGGCCGTTTGGTAACGCATATTATTGATCAACTTTTGGAAAGAGTAGCCTGTTTCCTTTTTTAGTTTATTACTCATATAATTAGAGTTGTAGCCAAAGAACTTCGCTAGATCTGATAAGGTTAATGCTGTAAAATGACTTTCAATATAACGAAGGATCGTTAAAATTTCTTCATCTTGCTCTTGAGAATTTTCTAGACTATCTGCTTCGATCACCCGCGTCAGCTCGATCATAAGTAAAGACAATAGCAAATTAATTGAACGCATATAATAATTCTCTTTTTGATAATATTCGAGAATCATTTTTTGAACGATCTCTTGTACCTCTTTTTTCTGACCAGATCGAAAATAAATAAAGGCATTATGATCGCTATAATCATTAGAAGCGCTTAGTAGAAATTCATTCACTAGACCATTCGATTTCACCATGTTGACGATAATTCCTGTTGTGATTGAATCTCCTTTTAATAAAATGTTGATCAAAATATCGTCTTTACCCAACGGTTCGATTCGTTGGACGATATCTTTATCCATCAAAAGAATTTCGCCTTCTTGCAAATCAATACGTTGTTCATTGACATACTGGACACAGTGACCTGAAAGCATATAATTAAATTCAACAAATTCATGAGTATGAGCAGGCATTTCAGAGTAACGATGATGCTTATTGATAAAGATATTGCCATCTGTAAAAAAATTAGCTTCCGGCATTTTAGGTATCGCCATTTCTTCAAAAGGCAGATGCTGATCATTGACATTATGTCCTTCAAGGCGCTGTTCTTGCTCGATTTTATTTTCCTGCCATAGTTTGATTTTTAACTCTTCAAAATTCATTGTTTGTCTTCTCTCTATTATCATGATCAAGTTTTTTTACCATCATTATTTCATAAGGCTCATTTGTTGGGAAAAATCCCCCTACTGTTTTAAACCCTAATTTAAGATATAAGTGTTGCGAATACTCTTCACTGGAAGTTGATAGCATAAGTTCTTTAAACCCCTGAATGATCATTTCATGTTCAAAAAAATGCATTAAATCTGTCCCATATTGTTTACGTCTGAAAGGTTCCAAGATAAACAACATATCCACAAATGGAATAGAGTCCCAAAAGAAACTAAACCTAAGCCAACCAATCATTTCATTTTCTTCAATAATCAGAATTCTATTTTCCTCAATGGCTGAGCGAAGTCTTTCTTGAGGGATGTGAGTATCATGTATCGCTAACAAATCTAGATCCATTAATGTTGCAACTCGTATCATCCGTGATAACCTTCTTTCATACCGTTTTATAGATTGATTATACAATAAAAAGTATGTTTTATTTCTTAATTATTCACACTTACAAAATAATGAGGCTGAGACATAACTCTACGAGTCACATCTCAGCCTCAAGGTATCCGGATAAATCGTGGGAGCAGAAGTAACACTTGTCCCAACCTCATCAAGCTTTACTTATTCTATTTTCCAGTAACAGAATCCCAAAGTCCACTAAAGAAACCTTTAATATTCTCCCAAAGTCCTTTAGATTTCTCTTGAATTTGCTCTTTCGTTTTAGACAAATCTAGTTGATTCACAAAGTCTTCAAAAATATTTTTATCTTTCATATCACTCATCAATGTCGTTAATTCTTTCACCTGATCTGTTGACATCACATCTTTGATCCCTTGACTTTGTAAGGCACTTTCAACGGTTTGTTGAATATCTTCTTGGGTTAACTTCTTCCCATCAGCCGTTTTTACAGCGAGTTCTTTTTTCGCTTGTTCTTGTGCTGCATTCAAGGCTTCGTCGGAATAGCCTTCTTTGTCTTTGTTTTCTTCTGTGATCTTAGATAGTACATCCATTTCGTCCTGTGCTACACCGACACGATCACGATTGATGATTCCGCCAGATTCTTCGACGATTTTATAAACACCTGCTAAAGCACCAGAACCATCGATTGGTACGGCTGATGCCACAGTTAGTTTGGCATCAGTGATCCCAGCAGTCAAAGCTGCATTTTGGTACTGAGCTTCAGTGATTTTCGTGATATTTTTAGGTGTGGCAATATCTACAGAGATTCCTGCCCCTTTTTTCTGAGTTTCCATTCGAACAGAGCTGTAAACAGCCCATTCTGGCGTGAAACCACCGTCAGGGATAAAACTCATAAGGTCTTTTCCTGTTGTTGTATATTGAGGTGTTTCCCCTTTGATGCCTAGTTCTTTTAAGGTAAAATCCTTTTGCTCCTGAGTCAGTGCATTGCCTAGAGCAACTGCGTTGATTTGTAGGTTTTGTTCAGCGCTGCTACTTGTCTCTGTATTCGTTGAGCTGGTTGCTGTGCTTTGTTCTGTCGCAAATACTGTTGCTCCACTATATATACTTGTTGAAATCAAAAGTAAGCTCATCGCTACTGCTAGTTTTTTTTGTTTATGTTTCATAAAAATCCTCCTAAAATAACTTCTATTTGTTTCATACTATACAACACTTTTTTTAGTTATTCCTTAAGGACGATCCCGTTTTAATAAATTTTTACCCTATTTTAACTTCTGCACCCTCATTGATCTAAATATTTAGGGTAAAATAATTCTCGTTGTTTTCTAAGTCGATATTGAATTTGCTGAATAAAACGATTTGGAGCCGTTACTTTTAAAAAGGGACCAAACGACATTACTTGAATCAACAACTCTGTTTCATCTTGCGCCAAATAAAAAATAGTCAGCTGATACATCGCTTCACCTTCTAATTTTTGGGTAACTTTTCGGTAGTTTGAAAAGTGAAATATTGCCCTTTCTAGTGTATCGCGTTCGTCTTTCAATAAACATGTGATTGATTTTTCAGTTGTACGTTGCAAGTTTTCATTTTCAAAATGTTGCGCTAATAAACGAACCGCTTGTATTTCAGATACATTCAATAGACAATTTTCCCAATTACCTCTTCTTGTTTGGCGTTTTGCTTTTAAGCGAAATTTATTATTTTTATGTGAGTACTCAATTTTATCTGGTTTTATTTTATGGGTAATGATCGTTTGATTTTCTAACCCTTGGTAATCTATTTCAAGATACAGCCGCTTTTGAATACCTTCGACCAATAAGTGAATATTTCGTTGATACTCAGTATCCTGAAAGCGATCATCTGTTTGAAATTGATCGTAATAAACTGTATCTTCTGGTCCAAATAAAACGGAAACCTCCTGCAATTGATTCAATAGATGCAACTGCTCAGCTTCAGTTAAAAATAAGGAAATTTTTTCATCTTGCAGAATTGTTTTTAACCATTGTTTTTCCAGTAGAGTCACTGGACGTTGTGGCAATTGGCGTAAAATAGACTGATAATCTTGAGCGTCTGGTTTAACTAAATGCCACGCATCTTCCTCATTAAAAAAAGCATCTGAAAAGTGAAAGGCGTCTCACCATACCCATTCTCCTCAATCATTTGTTGAATCTCATTTTTATTCAATGGTAATTGTCGCAGGATTTTTTCTGCAATCGCAAAGTATTGTCCATAAATTTCGTGGAATAGAGGCATCATCTTTCCTCCCCCTCTTCAAAGTATAGAGAGCACATTTTTGATAATCTTCCCAAAAATGTTTTTCCCACAGACGATTCGTACATTGAATTTTCTCGATACGTCCAAAAAAGGTTCTTAGAAATGGTGTAATAGCTACCATATCAGCCAATTTTATTTGAAAAAGATAGCGATTTTTTTCTAATCTTATAATATCCCCTTGCCGTTTTTCTTTTTCCAAGCGCCGAATCAAATACATTTCCTGCTCTTCATCGATCAAAAAGAAGACTTTTAATTCTTGCGTTGGTCGATTGGCGATAGCGGCGTTCCACACCATTTCTTTTTGCTTTAAAAGTTGTTCTTGGTACTTAAGAGTTTGGGGATTTACAGCTTTTAGTTTTACATGACTGATTGTGTGTAACCGTATCGAATATAAGCGTTTTTTGCCTTTCAACTTACCGACAAGGTGTTGACGACCAGACTCACAGCTACTATATATTTTTAGAGGTAGAAACTGTACCTCCTGTTGTTTGTACGTTTGAAAACACACTTCTCGTTGTTGGTGAATTGCTTGTAACAATAACAAGGTAACCTCAGCATCAAATGTCTGATGAAAAAATGTATGCTTAAAAACATAAGGAGACGCTTGAATCTTTGGCTCACGAGCTAAAAGATGCTCCCCGATAATTCCAACAGGGAAAACTTCTTTATAAAATTGAATTGCTTGAATGACGTTTTCAGACAAAAGCATTCTTGGTTGCTGCTGATAGTAGAGTGTTTTCCCTTGCTTGCTTTCTTGTAAAATACCTAGTGAAACATACTCTTTCACTTTTTTTCTAATGGTCAAAGAATCTAGCATATAATCATCTTGAAAAACACTCAAATAATCCTTGTCAATAAGCTCAACTAATTCAGTAATCGTACATTTTTTCTGATCTGTAAAAATATCCAACAAAACAAAGTGCAGAAAAATATCATTTTTTGTAAACGACTTACTCTTCCATAGCCGCTGAAATGGATTTTCACTTCTTCGATGACCGTCAATCGAAAGGCGTAGTGTCTTTTTCCCTTGATTATAGTCTGTCTCAATAAACTCTGAAAAAAGACTTTCAATTCTTCGGCGTTCATTATCATAGCTTCGTGTACTCCCATATGTAAATTCTTCTCGATCTTTAAAACCATAAATATAAAAATCTCTTGCGTATCTACGCAGTATTTCACTATTTTTTACTAATTCCTGAAACTTCTTTGCCATATACTCTCCTTTTTCTCCCTTTTATCTTATTTAATCAAAGGAAAGCATTCTGCGCAACTTTTCTTAAAAGATAAGTCCACGATTATCTATTATGATGAAAACAACTTAAATATCTCTCGTTTCATGAGCTAGTCTCTTGAGAAAAAGATAGAATAAGCTCATTACATTTTTACTTCTAGGAGGAAGTTAGCATGGCTTTTATAAAATTACACTCTACTAATCCAAAATTATCTTATCTCTTATACAAAAACCCTGCGAGTGGGATGCAATTAAGAAAAATCAGAAAGGGATTTGGCTATGGCTGGTATCCAGATGAGTTCACCTATTGTGCATACTTTTCCGATTCAGATTCAACCATTTCATTTCGCCCAACAAGAGAAGAGGAAAATCATTATTTAAACGTCTCACAATATCAAGCACCTTTAGCTTATCTAGCATTATTAACCGAATACTTTAGTTACCCTATGAAAGAGCAAGAATTTGATGAAAAAGGCAATACGCATACCTTAGTTTTTGCCTCTATTGCGGTTCGACGTAAACATTTTTTACGTTTTTTCCAGCAACAATTTCCTTCAATTTCTCTAACCTATGAAGAACAATTGGAAAATGTTGGTACATTAACTATTCAAACCGAGGAATCTTTACATGACTTGCTTCATTACACACAACTCTTTTTATTTTTCCAAGCATTATTCGCACCCGAGTTTTTAGATGAAGCAGAATCATCCATCAGCAAACAAATTACTTCATTAAAGGCAATCGATGCACCATTTTACTTACGAAATCTTTTTGTTCGACATTTTTTAAATCGCAGAAATCTTTTCAATCGTTTTAAGGAAGAAATTGAAGAAACAACACGTTATACGATCCAGTTTGCTTTTGGTCAAACCAATTTACAAAGACGAAATTTGGCGGAGTCCTTGCTAGATTTTGATCACAGTATCGTTGATATTGGTTGCGGTGAAGGTTACTATATTTCGCATTTTTCACAAAAGTTAAACGAAAAATCTTACTCAGCAATTGATATTGATTCCGATGCATTAGCGGTTGCCAAAGAAAAGGTTGCAAAAAAAGAACTAGAAAATGTCGATTTTTATTCTTCGCTAGAGGAATGGGTCATGATGTCGCAAAGTAATGAGCCAATCGATGTTTTGCTGATGGAAGTCGTTGAACATATGGAAAAGAGCGTGGCTACGACTTTTGTTCAACAAATCCTACAGCAAAATATCAACAAGCTGATACTTTCAACACCTAATCGTTCATTTAATCAACACTATTATTTAACAGAAGGACAAATGCGTCATGACGATCATGACTGGGAAATGAATGAAACAGAATTTAAAACGTGGATAACAGAGTTGGTAGATTTAACACAATATACGATAGAATTTTTAGCTATCGGGGATCAAGTTGATCAAGTAAGCACAACACAAGGCGTTTTGATCAAACGAAAGGAGCAATCATAATGATTATCGAAACAAAAATGCATACTATCTTTTTATTAGTTGGACCAACTGAATGTGGCAAGACAACTTTTTCAAAAGATATTTTAATGAAACAATTAACCGTTACAGATTCAGAAAAAAACTTTGTCAGCAATGTTCAATATCTATCTTCTGATGATATTAGACAAGACTTACTTGGACATTCATTCGATAAATATGATCGAGTGATGCTAGAAGCTAGTAACGTGGCCTTTCCCTTTTTAAAAGAAAAATTACAGGCAGTTACGACTTATCCAATCAGCGCAGAATTTGTCATTGTGGATACAACTGGATTGGCAAAAGAATTCCGTGAAGAAATCTCAAAACTTGCCCGAGAACAAAACTATCACATCGAAACAATTGTTTTCGACTATAAAAATCGTGAGGATTACTACCAGAGTGAACGTTCACGTCGATTAATCAGTGATCACATTCAACGATTAAAACGAGAAGTATTGCCGCAATTAGCCCGAGAAAATTATCATATGATCCATCGAGTGACAAAAAATGATTTTTCAGATATCTCTGTGACGATTACAGATCAAGAGGACTACTACTCATGCCTGCTGCCGGCAAATCAGGAGTATGATGTCATTGGTGATATTCATGAGTGTGTAGACACGCTTAAAGAATTACTAACGACCCTAGAGACTTCAGCAAGCAAAAATGCTGCTATAGATTCAACTAAAACTATTCTCGTTGGTGACTGGATTGACAAAGGAAATAATACTAAAAAAATAATAGAGTTCCTCTACGATAATCAAGACAAATTTCTATTTACTATTGGTAATCATGAAAACTTTGTTTATAAATATCTGAAAGAAACGATCAAAGGAACGCAAAAAGAAGTTCTTGAGACCTATTTCGATTCTATACCGGTCTTACAACAAGACCAAAAATTAGCTGAAAAGTTTTTCCATTTAGTCGAACAAAGTAAACCATTTTTCCGTCGAATCGGTACTGACAAACAATCATTTATTGTGACTCATGCGCCATGTAAAACGAAATACTTAGGCAAATTAGATAGTCTTTCCCGAAAGAAACAGCGGAATTTCCGTTTAAATCGGGAAGCAGATATTCAAGAACAATTAGCTTTTCTTGAGGAGGAAAGTTATTTCAACTTACCCTTACACATTTTTGGCCATGTTGCGAACCAAGAAGCATTTCGCTTGAAAAACAAACGTAGTATTGACACTGGAGCCGTTTCAAAAAATCGTTTAACAGCTATTCGTGTACTCCCATATAAAACAATGCTGTATTCTGTTTCATCTAACGAAGGAGTAAAAGCACCACTTCCTCTTTTATTCGCTAAACCCAAACGAGCATCCTGGAAATTACTTTCAGATGATCAAAAACGGAAACTTCGTTATATGGTCAAAAACAAAATTCAATTTGTCTCAGGAACGATGGCACCTTCTGCAGCAGATGAAGCAAATAATGAGCTAGAATCATTAGCGCAAGGGCTTCTTTACTTCAAACAAAAAGGTGTTAAGGAGTTGATTTTGCAACCTAAATATATGGGCTCTCGCTGTAACCTCTATCTTTTTAATGACCTCGATAAATGTTATGCTATCACACGAAATGGTAATAGAATCCAACATTTAGATTTAAGTGCTATCTATCGGCGATTGTTGACAAAATTTAGCTCTTATATGCAAAAACACAACATCGACATGCTATTATTAGACGGAGAATTATTGCCTTGGTCTGCTTTAGGTGATGGACTCATTAGAAAAGAGTACCAACCTATTGCTAAAGGTTTAGAGATAGAAAACACTTTTTTAAAGGAACATCACTTTGATCAAGCTTTTACAAAATTAAACGAGGATATGGTAAATACGAACTATTCTTATGATGTAAAACACCACAGTAAAAAAGAGATGAAAAAGAAATATGGTGAATTTAAGGCAAGCCAATACAAGTATTTATCAGAGGTTGCACCCTACCACGTTCCAGTTGCTGAAAGAGAGCCCTTCGTGAAGACCTATGAAAAACAGCTTGAGTTGTATGGAGTAGAAGCTGAACTAACTTACAGTCCGTTTGATTTGTTAAAGATTGTCTATAAAAACGGCTCTGAAGAATTACCAAATTGGTCCAGTATAGAACGTTATACATTCGTTTCAAACGATCTCTTTCAAGTCATTGATTTACAAAAACCTGAAGCTTTACAACTAGCAACCCAATTTTTCGATTCAATCACTGTGGATCAACAAATGGAAGGAATCGTATTAAAACCAAACCATTTGCCAGAAAACACTGTACCTTTTATGAAAGTTCGTAATAAAGATTACCTAACTTTGATTTATGGCTATGATTATCAATGGGAACCGCGATATAAAAAATTAACTGCAAATAAAAAAACGACAGGAAAATTAAAAACTTCCTTGAAAGAATATGAATTGGCAAAAGAACTCTTAGCAATTCCGGTTCATGAAATCAATGAAAATAATGAAATTTATCTCACTATTTTAGCGGATTTACTGTTTGAATTATCAAAAGAAAAAGAACTTGATCCTCGTCTATAATCGTTTAAAAAGGAGGTTTCCAAATGGATCAAACAATAAAATACGAACTCGATAAAATCGCAGAAAAAGAACATATCCAAATTTTATATGCTGTAGAATCAGGCAGCCGAGCTTGGGGATTTCCTTCAAAAGATAGTGATTACGATGTTCGTTTTATCTATATTCGACCAAAAGAATGGTACCTACAACTACAACCTACAAAAGATGTACTGGAATATCCAATTTCTGGTGATTTAGATATCAGCGGTTGGGATCTAGATAAAACATTAACGTTACTAAGAAAAAACAACCCAGCGCTATTAGAATGGCTAGCTTCTCCTATTGTTTATAGGAAGAATGAAACATTCCATCATGAATTGAGCTTACTCGCTGATAAAATCCAACAACCTAAAGGATTGATCTATCATTATTTGCATATGGCTAAAGGGAATTTTAGAGATTATTTGAAGCAGGAACAAGTGAAAAGCAAAAAATATTTTTATGTTTTGCGTCCCTTACTTGCCTGTATGTGGATTGAGTATTATCATGAAAAACCACCAGTCGCTTTTGAACAGCTACTAACCATTCCTAGTTTATCGACTAAATTTTTAGAAGCTGTAGCACAATTATTAGTAAGAAAAAAAGCAGGCGAAGAATTAGCATTAGAAAAACAAATTCCGGAGATTCAAGTGTTTATCAAAGAAAAAATCGCTTATTTTGAAGCCTATGTCCAAACGTTAGAAACACTTTCTTCAATTACCTATGACGAATTGAATGACTTCTTTTTAAAATGGCTAGAATAACAACAGAAACTAGAAGCCTGAGTCGATTATCTCAAGCTTCTAGTTTCTCTATTCATATCTATTATTTGAACAATATATTGGTCTATTTACTGATCTTGCACATTTGTGAGGATCGATACAGTTATGTAAGTAATTTTAGCATAACTTTTCTCAAAATTTTTAACTTTAAAACACCAGTCTGGCCAATTTATCTAAAAAACTTCCACTACTCAGAACGGATTCTGAACAGCGAAAGCTTTTAATTACTATTTATTTCGTATAATCCTTAACCAAGTCAATAACTTCTTCCATTGTATCGCAGTCATTCAACGCACGATCGGCAAGTTCAGCCATTTTCTTAGTGTCTAGACGTTTCATCAAGCTACGAGTTTGAAGAATAGATGTCGCACTCATTGAGAACTCATCTAAGCCCATTCCTACCAATAATGGAACAGCCATTTGATCGCCACCCATTTCTCCACACATACCAGTCCATTTACCTTCAGCATGTGAAGCATCAATAACGTTCTTGATCAAACGTAGGATTGATGGGTTATATGGTTGGTATAGGTAAGAAACACGTTCGTTCATACGGTCTGCTGCCATTGTGTATTGGATCAAGTCATTTGTTCCAATACTGAAGAAATCAACTTCTTTGGCGAATTTGTCAGCAATTACAGCTGCTGCAGGAATTTCGATCATGATACCAACTTGAATCGTATCAGAAACTTTTGTTCCTTCAGAAACTAATTTTGCTTTTTCTTCTTCAAAGATTTTCTTCGCTGCTCTAAATTCTTTTAACGTTGCAACCATTGGGAACATGATGCGTAAGTTACCGTGAACAGAAGCACGTAATAATGCGCGCATTTGTGTACGGAACATTTCATCGCCACGTTCAGATAAGCTGATACGTAAAGCACGGTAACCTAAGAACGGGTTCATTTCATGCGGTAATTGCAGATAAGGTAATTCTTTATCTCCACCGATATCCATTGTACGAACCACAACAGGTTTGCCGTTCATACCTTCAAGTACTGCAGTATAAGCTGTATATTGTTCATCTTCTGTTGGGAAATCTGGAGAATCCATGTAAAGGAATTCTGTACGATATAAACCAACAGCTTCAGCACCATTGTTGTGTACGCCTTCTAAATCTTTAGGCGTACCAATGTTTGCAGCTAACTCGATGTGTTTACCATCAGCAGTGACTGTTTCAGCATTTTTTAGTTTTTCCCATTCAACTTTAAGGTCAGCATATTCTTTGCCTTTTGCTTCAAAATCAGCTTTTTCAGCATCTGTTGGGTGAATGATAACATCCCCATCGATTCCGTTAACAGCTAAAATATCGCCTTCTTTGACTTTGGCAGTGATTTCTTTTGTTCCTACGATTGCAGGAATTTCAAGAGAGCGAGCCATAATCGCTGAATGAGATGTACGTCCGCCAATATCCGTTACGAATGCTTTTACATACGTGCGGTCTAATTGAGCGGTATCACTTGGTGTTAAGTCATGGGCAACCACAACTACTTCTTCATTGATCATTGAAGGATTTGGAAGAGTAACACCTAGTAAATGAGCTAAAATACGTTTAGCAACATCACGAATATCAGCAGCACGTTCTTGCATGTAAGCATTATCATCCATTGCCTCGAACATACCGATATACATATCTGTTACTTCTTTTAACGCAGATTCAGCATTTACTTTATTATCTTGAATATTTTGTTTGATTTGACCAATCATTTCTGGGTCAGCTAAAACCATTAAATGTGCATCAAATACTTGCGCTTCTTCTTCACCAAGGCTTTGCGCTGCTTTTTCTCTGATTGCTTGCAACTCAGTCGTAGATTTTGCTAAAGCGCCATCTAAGCGGCTTTCTTCAGCAGATGTGTCATCTACAGATTTTTTGTCGAAAGATAGATCAGGTTGAACTAACAGGTAAGCTTTAGCAATAGCGACACCATCACTTGCGGCAATTCCTTTTAGCATTTCAGACATTATTCTGACAATCCTTCTTTTTTCATTGTGTCTACGATTGCTGCTAATGCATCAGCTTCGTCAACACCGTCAACAGAGATAGTTACGTCTGAACCTTGGCCAACGCCTAGAGACATAACGCCCATGATTGATTTAAGATTAACAGATTTACCTTTGTATTCTAAGTTGATATCTGAGTTGAATTTACTTGCAGTTTGTACTAATAATGTAGCTGGACGTGCGTGAATCCCTGTTTCTGCTACGATGTGAAAATCTTTCTTTTCCATATAAATCGGTCTCCTTCGTAAGTAAAATAATTTTTTATGTTAGGGTTTTCCTTTCTTGACACGTTTCAAATGAAACTAGAATCTAGAAAATACCCTTTCAATTTTTAAGATTACCATTTTTTGTGAGTAGATACAACACTTTTCACCTATTTTTTATCGATTGAAACGATCAATTAATTTTCTTCCTTCATATAACGATATATAATTCGTCCATTTAATCCAGCTTCTCCGACAAAAGACATTCGATCCGGCAAATTTTTCCAAACTTCTCTAAAGGCAGGAAAATCTTTTGGTTCAATAATAAGTTCGGAAATAGCTCCTTCTTTTAAGGCGTTGATTTGTTCTTCAAATGGATTTTCATACATCAGTTGATCACAGCTTTCACTTTTATTTTAGACTGAAGATATTGTATGACAAAAATAGATTTTTGTCTAAATTATTCCTACTTTTATAAAAACAAACCTTAATATTTTTATAAAAATAGCCTTAATTCTGCTAATTATAAGCTATGTCCTCTATTACCATTGTTTTATGCTCTACTTATCAAACGAATTTAAAGTTCAATTGCTTGATTCTTGTACAAAAGATGCTATAATATTCTCAAAGGTCAAAAATGGTCAGCAGACTATTCGACCTATTTAATTGACTTTGAACTATCATTAGTCTTACTTTGAAAGGACGTGTTTTATCCTATGATTTGTCAAAATTGTCAACAAAATCCAGCAACGATCCACTTATATGCAAATGTTAATGGTCAAAGAAAACAATTAGACTATTGCCAAAGTTGCTACCAAAAATTAAAAGCACAAGCAAACGATAACCAACCAACAATGTCTCAACAAGATCCATTTGGTTTTGGAAGTTTAGATGATTTATATCGTTCTTTATCACGTCAAATGCAAGAACAACAAGGAAACCCTAATGGTCAAACCCCACCTACCCAATTTGGTGATGGCAACGGCTTTAACGGTGGTCAGCCTCCACACGGCGGAGCCGGACAATCCAATGGTTTATTAGGTGAGTACGGTATCAATATTACCCAAGCCGCTCGAAATGGTGACGTCGATCCAGTTGTTGGACGTGATGAAGAAATCAAACGGGTAATCGAAATCTTAAATCGTCGCACAAAAAACAATCCAGTCTTGATCGGTGAACCTGGTGTTGGTAAAACAGCAGTTGTCGAAGGTTTAGCTCAAAAAATCGTTGAAGGTGATGTCCCTCAAAAATTATTAGACAAAGAAGTCATCCGTCTAGATGTCGTTTCCTTAGTTCAAGGAACCGGTATTCGTGGGCAATTTGAGGAACGTATGCAAAAATTGATCGAAGAAATCAAGCAAGCTGAAAATGTTATTTTGTTCATTGATGAAGTCCATGAAATCGTTGGTGCCGGAGCTGCTGGTGACGGCAACATGGATGCTGGTAATATTTTAAAACCAGCACTCGCTCGTGGTGAGCTGCAAATGGTTGGTGCAACGACTTTAAATGAATATCGTATCATCGAAAAAGATGCTGCTTTAGAACGTCGGATGCAGCCTGTTCGTGTAGATGAACCAACTGTCGATGAAACGATTGCGATTCTTAAAGGGTTGCAAAAGCGTTATGAAGATTATCATCATGTAAAATATACAGATGAAGCGATCAAAGCCGCTGCAACTTTATCTAACCGTTATATCCAAGATCGTTTCTTACCAGATAAAGCAATTGATTTATTAGATGAATCTGGTTCTAAAATGAACTTGACCATCCAAATCGTCGATCCTAAAACAATCGAGAAAAAACTAGCAGATGCAGAACAACAAAAACAACAAGCGTCTGCAGAAGAAGATTTCGAAAAAGCGGCTTATTATCGTGATCAAATCAATAAATTACAAGCAATGAAAGAAAAACAAATCAGCGATGAAGAAACGCCTGTGATCGGTGAAAAAAATATTGAAGCGATCGTGGAACAAAAAACAGGGATTCCTGTCGGTGATTTAAAAGAAAAAGAACAAACACAATTGAAGAACCTAGCTGTCGATCTGAAAGCACACGTCGTTGGACAAGACGACGCAGTCGATAAAGTTTCCAAAGCCATTCGCCGTAATCGCGTTGGTTTAGGCAAACAAAACCGTCCGATCGGTTCTTTCTTATTCGTAGGACCAACTGGTGTTGGTAAAACTGAATTAGCGAAACAATTAGCTTACGAATTATTTGGTTCAGAAGATTCCATGATCCGCTTTGATATGAGTGAATACATGGAAAAACATAGCGTGTCTAAATTGATTGGCTCGCCTCCAGGTTATGTTGGCTATGATGAAGCTGGACAGTTAACTGAGAAAGTTCGTCGTAATCCATATAGCTTGATTTTACTAGATGAAATCGAAAAAGCTCATCCAGATGTCTTGCATATGTTCTTGCAAATTCTTGATGATGGACGCCTAACAGATGCCCAAGGTAGAACCGTTAGCTTCAAAGATACGATCATTATCATGACAAGTAACGCTGGAACTGGTAATGTCGAAGCAAACGTCGGCTTTGGCGCTGCGCGCGCGGGACTTACAAAATCTGTTTTAGGACAGTTGAATAATTTCTTTACGCCAGAATTCTTGAACCGCTTTGATGGCATCATTGAATTTAAAGCATTGAGCAAAGAAAACTTGATGAACATCGTTAGCTTGATGCTAGACGAAGTCAACAATCTACTTGCTCATCAAAAAATTCACATTGATGTAACAACGGATGTCAAAGAAAAATTAGTCGATTTAGGCTATGATCCTGCAATGGGTGCTCGTCCTTTACGTCGAACGATCCAAGAGCAAATCGAAGATGGTATTGCTGAGTATTTCCTAGATCATCCAGAAGAACATCAATTGATCGCTAAACTAGATGATGATAAAAAAATTATTGTTACTGGAAAAACAACCCAAGATACTAGTGATACCAATGAAGTAACTCCAGAAGAAGCATAGAAAGTGAAGTCAATCAGGCATACTGATTGACTTTTTTGTGTTTTTCAAGACAAATTTCTTTTTATTTAAGCTAAAAAAATTTATAATAAGAGTGAGTGAATTTATATCAAATTTTAATAAAGATTATTCTAGCTTAGTTAATTCTGTGAATACTCTGCATTTTATTATTAATGTAAAAAAATGAAATTGAGGTGAAAAAAATGAAATTAGTCAATGTAACTAATAGCTACAAACAGCTAGTCAATAAACAACTAGAAAATACCGATGCATACTTTGTCAAAGTTTATTCAGCGGGTAACACGACCGTCGTTTATACAGAAGCTGCCCAACATGCTGAAATATTGATTGTAAATAAGAAACGCGCTGTTCGTAAGACAGAAATCAATGAGGTTTTATCTTATTTCTTGAGACGTATTCCAAAAGATAAATATGTTCGTGATCAAATTTCGATCATTGAATTAAAAGATGTGATAGAAATTTCGATTCCGATGACGTCTAGCCTTGTTGAAAATTAGATATATTCAGTAAAAAGAGTGCGAAACAAAACGAATGATCAGTTTTGTTTCGCACTCTTTTTATTCTTTATTCCCACTTACCTCACCAATGTCATTATCCGTTGAATGTCTAAATAGATACCAACACAGTCCTGAGACTAACAACACTGATACAGCAACAATCATCACCTGAAAAAATACATTTGTTGTGGTTGTTTTAAATAACAACCCAATGATGATTTGACCAATTGGGACTGCACATTGTGATACAGCCATGATCGTAGCCATTACTTTACCAATATTTTCTCTTGGTGTTATTCTTTGAACCATTGAGATCAAGTAAATTGAAATCATACTCATCATCATCCCGATTGGAATTCCAGTTAGTATAAATGTTGCAAAGCCAACTGTATTTCCTAATGGGTTTCCTGCAAACATTAACCCAATATTCATTAAAATCAACAACAAACCAGATAAAGTAAATATCTTATAGAGATTGTTGATTCGTAATTTCTTTGTGAAAAATCCGGTAAAAATCGCGCCAAGGATTGTGGATAAACTAATCACTGACAAGCCGATACCGTAAACTGCATCATTCGCCTGCAAAACAACTCTTAACACAATAGGAACTCCGACAATAAAAAAGGCCGATAACGTAAAGTTGATAAGAGCCGCGATCAAAATAGCATTAAAAATAATTCGATTATTACGGACTTCTTTAAAACCATCCTTTAGATCATTTGTTAAGGTGCTTAACACACCAGATTCCATTGGTCGTTTTTCAAAGGGAATACGTAAAAAGGTTTCTATAAAAGCAGCTAGAATGAAAAATATAGCACTCCCTATAATCAGCTTTTGCGCACCTAATATACTATATAAAATCCCCCCAATAATAGGAGCAACTACATTCGACATAGATAAAACTCCATTAACTAAACCATTTATTTGCTCCAATTGATCTTTTTTTACTAATAGAGGGATACTCGCAGTAACCACTGGTGTATCAAAACTACCAACAATCGATAGTAAGAATAACAGTAAACCAATCATAACGATTGAATCAGTAAAACCTAAAATAAAAAATAAGACTATCGCTAAAACCGCATTAATAATATCCATTAGAACCATTAACAAACGCCGATCAAATCGGTCTGCAATTGCACCGCCAATCGGAGCGAACAAGACAGGAATACTTGAAATCGCTAGAATCGTTGCAAAGATATCTGCCCGTCCTGTTTTATCTAATACATAAAGCGCTAAGGCAAATCGTAAAATTGCCCCACCAAAAACTGATATCATCTGTCCCAATATCAAATACAAAATATTTTTATTCACTTTCCCCATCATTTTTCCCCTCATCTCCCTTTTTTTATCAAACCTTAAATACTTAGATACTCAAGTTTACCATTCCGACTTGTTAGAATACTCAGGCTAAAGTCCTGTATTCACTCGGACTATTGTCCTATCTTAGACTTTAAAGCTGACATTAAATTTATTATGAATACAAAAAAGAGCCCTGGACAAAACTAAAAATCAGTTTTGTCTAGGGCTATAAATCCGAATAAACGGCGGGGTCAGAAGCAACCTCTCTTTAGTTTCGAATAAAAGATGCGAGTAAACACCATTACTTCGTTTCGACCGCATTGTTGTAAATCACAAAGAACAAAGTGATTCGGTGATACACAATACAAGGTGTCTGAGAGACTCCCTGATTCCTTTTATCTCAATCTCTAATTTAAGATATGCTTTTTATAATACATATAAAGTTCTTTGATAGAGTCGCTCATCAAAATATCTTTCGCGGACTCCACTTGTTCTGCCGTCCAATCAAACCATCTCAGCTCTAAAAGTAATTTAATTTCCTCGTCTGAGAATCGTTGTTTGATCACTCTCGCTGGATTACCGCCAACGACCGTATATGGTGGAACATCTTTTACGACCATCGAGCCTGCTGCAATCACGGCTCCTTCACCAATCGTAACGCCTGGCATGACCATCGCATCCATCCCGATCCACGCATCGCTTTTAATGACTGTGTCCCCTTTTGGTTCATACGATTTCTCTACATGGCTGGCAAAAGGATACACAGTGATCCAATCTGGATGGTGATTGTGATTGCCACCCATCAAAATCGTGGCACCACTTGCAATACATACATAATTTCCAATAATTAATTTATCTAGATGCCAACCCATATCTTTTACCGGATCAAAGGCCGCTTTTGTCAATGGATCTCCCCACAAATAGCGAACACAGCCATTCTCAAACTCCTGATTGCTATAATAACCAGAGTAATAAGAAAACTCGCCTACCTCGATCAAGGGATTTGTAACCAAGTCCTTTAAGTACATTGTGTCAGACCATTTTTCAAAATTATTATTGTTTGTCATTTTTCTTCCTCGCTTCTAAGTTTGATTTTTCTTATGACTTAGAAGCTTGCTACCACTGAAACATTTTTTAATTGTCTTAAACGACGACTCATTTTTACTCACTCCAATAATGTTGTTGATTATACGTTTATGTATCCTTACTGTCAAATGAAAAAACGTGAGTGCGACACAACTCTTCGAGTCATATCTCACTCACGTGGAATCCGGATAAACGGTGAGAGCAGAAGCAATCCCTTCTTATTTCTCGGGATTAAACACTTCTGTCTCATCCTCGTCCAATAAAATTAGTTTACATCAAACTCTTCAATTCAACATCCGGATATTTATCGGCAAACCAACGCATCGCAAATTGATTTTCAAATAAGAATAGTGGTTGATCAAAACGATCACGAGCTAAAATATTTCGACTCGAACTCATACGTTCATCTAGATCAGCAGGATCGATCCAACGAGCGATCTTCGAGCCCATTGGCGTCATAATGACTTCAGCATTGTATTCATTCAACATGCGATGTTGGAAAACTTCAAACTGCAATTGGCCAACAGCTCCAATGATATACTCTTCAGTTAAATACGTTTTATACAGTTGGATCGCGCCTTCTTGTACTAACTGATAAATGCCTTTATGGAATGATTTTTGTTTCATGACATTTTTGGCACTGACTTTCATAAATAGCTCTGGTGTAAATGAAGGTAACTCTTCATACTGAACTTTTAATTTTCCTTCATACAACGTATCGCCGATTTGGTAATTACCAGTATCATAGATTCCGATAATATCTCCTGCTACAGCTTCTTCCACGTTTTCTCTAGCATCAGCCATAAATTGTGTCACATTGCTTAACTTGATTTTCTTGCCAGTTCTGCCAAGGGTAACATCCATTCCACGTTCAAATGTGCCTGAACAGATTCGGACAAAAGCAATCCGATCTCGATGAGCAGGGTTCATGTTTGCTTGAATTTTAAAGACAAACCCAGAAAATTCTTCTTCATAAGGACTCACTTCTTGCCCTTCTTCTGTCTTATGACCATAAGGTGATGGCGCAAATTGTAAGAAAGTTTCTAGCATCGTTTGCACACCAAAATTCGTTAAGGCTGAACCGAAGAAGACTGGCGTTTGATCCCCACGAGCGATTTTCTCTGTATCAAACTCATCGCCTGCCTCAACTAATAGTTCAACTTCCTCCAAGACTTGTCGGTACACACTATCTTTGTGTAACGGCAAATCACTTGAAATGTCGCCATCCACTAATGGAATAAAACGCTCGCCATTATTGTTTTCAGGTCGATAAACTTCTACACGCTTGTTGTAGATATCATATAACCCATGTAACCCTTTTCCCATACCGATCGGCCAGTTCATTGGATATGATTCGATATCTAATAACTCTTCTAATTCTTCAAGTAATTCTAACGGTTCACGACCATCTCTATCTAACTTATTGATAAAGGTAAAAATCGGGATGCCACGTTTTTTGACAACTTGGAACAATTTCTTTGTTTGAGCTTCGATCCCTTTAGCGCTGTCGATTACCATGACAGCACTATCCACAGCCATCAACGTTCGGTACGTATCTTCCGAAAAATCTTCGTGTCCAGGCGTGTCGAGAATATTGACACGTTTTCCATCATAGTCAAACTGCATCACCGAACTAGTTACAGAAATCCCTCTTTGTTTTTCGATTTCCATCCAGTCTGATTTTGCAAAGTTCCCCGTCTTCTTGCCTTTAACTGTTCCAGCTTGACGGATTGCTCCTCCAAAAAGTAAAAGTTGTTCAGTAATTGTTGTTTTCCCCGCATCCGGATGGGAAATGATCGCAAACGTACGGCGGCTATCTACTTGTTCTTTTAAATGTGGATTATTCATTTGTTGCTCCAATCTATTATTATTTTCTAAGAAAAAACGTCATTTATTTAAAGGATATCTACATCGGAAAATTCTCCCTACTCTTTATTATTCAACTAGTGTAGTATATCATGGAATTACCCTAGTTTTCAAAGCCTTTAGCCAAGTTTAAAAAAAATCGAAGAGACCAGAACAAAACTCAAGGAATTTTGTCCTGATCTCTATTAATTGGGGAAGAAATAAACCGTTAGATTAAATAAAAAAAAATCTAGCTTTATTACTAAGAAGTGTTTTACACTTAAGTAACCCAAGTATAAGGTCAGCTCTTCATTAGTGCAACTCTCATAAAGTGGGGACCCAAGCAGTTCTCTAATTATTCTTATCGTTATTTTTAAACAAAATAAGACCTATATTACATCGTTTTTGAATATCCAACCGTTATTAAAAAAGTTTTTTTTTATAAATTATTCAAATTAGGACCATACTTTTTACTTTATTGATAAATTTACTTTAAAGGAGAAAAAAATGCTGGAAGCCATGATGTTAGAAGATACCGCTAAACGAAAATTGACTTTATTTAAACTATTGACACAGTTTTCTGATAAACAGCACAGTATCAATTTTTTTGAAAATAAACTTGATTACTCATACAGCCGTGTCGTTTATCTACTAGAATTAATACAACAAGATCTCACAACATTAGCGCAAGAAAAGATTGAAATTCTTCATGTCAGCGGGGTTTGTTATGAACAAGATATTTCCTATGATAGATATTATCAGTACTTAATTACCCAAAGTATTCCCTACCAGTTACTAATTTCGATCCTCTTTTATCCAAACGATGATTTAGCCAAGTTTTGTGCGAAAAATTATCATAGTAAAGCCACTGTCGTTCGAAAATCAAAGTTGTTAAGTGACTACTTTAAACAATTCAACATTAAGATGAACACGTCACAATTAAATCTTTATGGTGATGAGCGGGTTATTCGAATAACGTTATATACATTAATTTGGCTTGCTTCTCAAGGTACAAATTTACCTAAGATTGAAAATAATCCGATTGATTACGTCGAAATAACCAAAGTCATCAGTCCATATTTTCCTGATAGTTTCAGTTATTCTGCTGATAAACAGATTACATTGATTTTGGATATCATTTATCTAAGGGTAAAGTCTGGAAATGGATTAAAAGAAAAAACGACCATCGATCCTTACATCCCGACAAACCTGACTTATGCAAAAATTTTCTTTGGCGATTTAATCAAGGAAAACAAATCATTGATAGCTGAAGCGCAATATGCAGCCTATTTATTGATCGCTACACCAAACTTTTTTAGAGATGATGATCATCGTTTAATCTTGTTGAACAACTATTTAGAAAGTCAGACAAATTCAGCGACTAAATTGTTAGAAGAATTTTGTCATTTATTCAAACAAGAGTTTATGCCTAAAGATTTTTCTTGGGCGGATGCACCTATTCTTTTTGGGAATACTGCTAATATTATTTTCTCTACTACAATCAATGAACACCCTTTTCCAACATTATTTCACTTGATCAATCATTCTTTATATTCAAAAAATGAATATTACTATCAATTGCTGACACATTTCAAAGCCTTATTTCAAAAAATTTCTAAAAGAAAAAACTTTGCGTGGCTCAAAAACAATATTGAGCCATTATCAGATACACTAGCAGCTTTGCTCGTTCCGCTTTACGAATCATTCCAAGCAAACAAGATCGTTCGTATTGCCCTAATTGCCGAATCAAACTATCTACTGATTCAACCGTTAACACAATTTATTATGGAATTACCATTTGTCCAATTGGTTGCTTATGAATATAACAACTTTTCTTCCTTAGATTTTATTGTGGCTACCTCATCTTATTTAATTCCAGAAGAATGCCATTTACCATCGTTTGTTTTTCGATTTTCTGCAAATAATGATGAACAATACATTGGTCTCTATCAGGCGATCAAAGCTGTCCACAATACAAAAGGTGTCAATCCAGTCTAAAAAGAGAAGGAACAGAAATAGCTGAGCTATCCTTGTTCCTTCTCTTCAGTTCTTTTATCTTCTTGGTTCGTCATCTTCCATTTCTTTACGGAAAAAACGACGGTATTCTTCTGGTTCTTCATCAACGGTCTCTTCATCATGGAAAACAACTTTTAATGCTAAAACGCGTGTTCCTTCCATCTCTTCAGAGGTCAAGGTAAGATTACCAACATCAAATGATAGTTTCTCCTCTTCATCAGGAATCGTACCTAAAGCCGTTATCAAGTAACCTGCCATTGTATCAACGTCACTCATGTGTAAATCTGTTCCGAATACTTCATTGAATTCATCAATCAACATTCTTCCTTGAACTAAATACTCGTGGTCATTGATCTTAGCATATAAATTTTCAACTTCATCTGTCTCATCATCGATTTCTCCAACAATTTCTTCTAGTAGATCTTCTAAGGTAGCTAAACCAACGACACCGCCATATTCATCTAATAAAATAGCCATTTGGTTTTGCGTTCTTTTTAGTTCATACAATAAATCATCAATAAAAATCGTTTCTGGAACAAACAATGGTTCTTGTATGATATTTCTTAATTGGATTTTATCAAAGCCTAACTTATGAGCTGCTTTTAGTAAGTTTTTAGTATGAAGAACACCAACGATTTTATCTTTATCTTCGTTATAAACCGGTATTCTTGAATAGTTTTCTGATAAAACTGCATCAATATTTTCTTGAATATCATCGGAAATATCGATCATAAATGCATCAGTTCGTGGAACCATAACTTCACGTGCCACTTTTGTATCTAAAGAAAAGACACCTTGGAGCATTTCAAGTTCATCATTATCTAAAACGCCTTCAGACTCTAACATATAGCGCATTTCGTCACGTGTCATTTTTGAATCAGCATCATCAAATTTCATCGGTGTAAGCTTTGAAAGCAGATCCGTTGAAGCTGACAATAACCACACGAACGGTTTGGCAACAATGCCGATTGCACGCACGAATCCTGATGTAGCTTGAGCTACTTCTTCTGATTTATTCATTGCAATTCGTTTTGGATACAGTTCCCCAAAAACGATTGAGACATACGTCAATAAAGCTAAAATAATAATATTCGCAATATTTTTTGCAGCAGCGCCGCCGCCAAGG
The DNA here is from genome assembly GCF_000633635.1 of Enterococcus crotali. Lineage (GTDB taxonomy): Bacteria > Bacillota > Bacilli > Lactobacillales > Enterococcaceae > Enterococcus_L > Enterococcus_L crotali. Next base: position 137,923 of record NZ_AYPQ01000006.1, read on the forward strand.
ACAGGTGCTAATTTGGCTGATAATGAGTCAGCTAACGAGGCACCAGATAAAATATTGACTAAAGTGATACCAACTTGGATCGTCGATAAAAAGCTTGTAGGATCTTGCAGGACTTTTAATAATTTCTTAGCCTTTGCATCGCCTTCTTCAGCCTTTTGTTCGACACGATTCTTATTTACAGAAACTACCGCGATTTCTGATGCTGCAAGAAAAGCGTTGATCAATGTTAAAACAACCAATAGTAAAATTTGCGCGATAAGCGACTGACTCTCGGGGTCAGCATTATTCATAATGTTTTCTCTCCTTAAATGTTTGCGGGAATGGATCACCGAGCTTTTTCTATAAAAAATAGGGATTTCTGAATAGGATTTTTGTTATCTTATTCGTGCTATTTTCCTCAAAAATTTAGTTCGTATAACAGACAATTCCCAAATCTAGAACGAATTGCTTTCTTTGTTTTAAAAAAACGTGACTACATGAGGTAGTCACGCTAAAATCGTATCACAAACGGGATGTGATTTCAATATTCATCAACTATTTTTCCTTACTTTGTGGCGAATTTATTTCGTCAGGAAGCTCAAGGATCGGTTGTTCGCCCATTTTATTCTTGCGAACCATTTGAAAAACATGGACAACGATGGTTTTACACACTGCGTAAAAAGGTACTGCTAAGAAAATTCCTAGGAGTCCTGCAATATTTCCTGCAACAAGTAAAATAAGAATAATTGTCAAAGGATGGATTTGTAATGATTTACCAATTACATTTGGATAAATAATATTGCCATCGATTTGTTGTACGATCAACACAACCAAACAGCAAAGTAATGCTTTAAATGGTTCATCAAAAACCGTGACAAAAACTGCTGGAGCCAGACCGATATAAGGACCTAAATAAGGAATCAAGTTGGTTATACCAGCAATTACACCAAATAAAAATGCATAGCGGACACCAATCAATGAATAACCGATCACAGTAAACGTTGCAACGAATAAGCACTCGATTGCCTGACCACTAATATAGCTTGATAATGTTTTATTCAATTTAGCTAATAAATCAACAATATCATCTTGACGTTTTTCAGGTAAAAAACGTTTAACTCCAGGAACCATACGATCCCCATCTTTTAACATGTAAAATAGAATAAATGGCGCTGTGACGATGATAATCGTCGTTGAAGCCACTGTTGACACGATTGAGCCTAAACTGCTGGATAGCCCACTGATAAACTGTTGAATAATTTTGCCATAAGAAATATCTAATTGATCAATATATTTCGTCAAGTCAAAATCTTTAAAAATAGGCAGCTCAGCCATTTGGTAAACCCACGCTTCCACGCTTTTAAAAACATCTGGCATGTTAGAAGCCAAACTAGATAATTGGGATACTAGGCTTGGAATCACACTAACTAAAATCAACACAAGCGCTACGATCAAGAGTAAGAATACAATTAAAATCGCAAAAATTCGCTTCATATTCGTTTTCATCAATAAATTGACGATTGGATTTAAAATGTAATACAAAAATCCGGCTACCAAAACTGGCGCAAACAATGTTGAAAAAAAAGTGCCTATCGGTGCAAAAATAAAATTGATTTTTGACGATACAAAAATCAATGTGGCAATAACCAGCAATTCTGCTGACCAAAAAAATAACTTTGATTGTCTTAAACGTTCAAACACAGATTCTCCTCCTCGCATAATAAAGCATAACGAACTAATTTTAGATACTATCACTTTTAAAAAAAATTCATAATTATATAACTATAAGTCTTTATTTATAGATTTTAGCATAAAAATCCATATAATAGTATAGCAATACTTTTTACATATACATATCAATGATTGGCTATTCCCTGCTCGTCTACCTTACTAAGAATGGTAAAAATAACGATTACTTCGCTACTGTTGATCACTGATTTGAAAATCAACAACCGTTTACAAAACAATGGTATAATGATATTATTTCCAAAAATAAAAAAAGGAGCTTTTTTGATGTTTAAAAAAATAATTGTCAATTTGGTATTAATTACAGCAGTCAGTTCTATGACAAGTACTACTAGCGTTTTTGCTGACAACTCTTCAACTGAAATAACTAAAAGTACAAGTCTAAATGAAGATTCAACACTTGAAAGTACTAGTGAAGCATCCAGTACTACTGAAACGACATTAACTAGTCAAGAGCAACCCGTTGAGTCTAGTCAAAGTAATCAAGAGAACCAGATAAGTTCTTCTCCTATGTATAACAGTGAAGAGGAGTTAAGAAAGCAGTTTGAAACTGATTCTCGCAATGAAGTCTTATCTTTTGAAGAATATAAGGCGCTTATTGACACTTTAGGAAGTTTACCAGCTTCTCAAGATCCTGCACCTGAAGCTCGTTCACTATTTAAAGCAGGCAACCAAAGAGATCAAATCGTAGCAGAAGCAAAAAAACATTTAGGGAAATCTTATACACAAAGTTATCCTGACCGATTAGGTCCAAATAAATTCGACTGCTCCGGTCTGACTCGTTATGTATTTTTACAGGTAACTGGAAAGAATATTGGGGACTGGACTGTTCCTCAAGAAAAATCAGGAACTAAAATCAATATTTCTAAAGCGAACATTTCGCAATTAGAAGCAGGAGATCTACTTTTTTGGGGCACTGCTGGAGCAACTTACCATGTAGCAATTTATATTGGTAACGGGCAGTATATCCATGCGCCAAATTATGATAGAAAGGTTGAACAATCACAGATTTGGTGGACAGAATTCCCTCCTAGTTTTGCGCTAAAAATGAACTTTACAGATTCCAAACCTCAAGGAAATCCTATTAATGATGGTAGCTATGTCACGATTACCCAGAAAGGATATAACATCTTTAGCTCATTCGACTGGTCGAAAAAAAATACTTCAGATAAATTATTTAATAATACCTACCAAGCTGTATACCGATATAATCATACAAATGGCGATACTTATTACTCATTATATGACAGTAAAGGAGCTTGGCAAGGCTATATAAATTCTAAGGCCGTAACCAAAGCTGACGGCAAACGTGGGCTTTGGTTGTACAATAATGAATTTGTCACTGTCACTAAAAAAGACTCCACTATCTGGGGCAATATCAATGATTTCTCTGCTAAAAAAGGCAGTACCAACAGTCTCTACCAAAAAACGTACCACGCACAAGGAAAATACAATCACTTTTCTGGCGAAATCTACTATTCTTTATATGATAATAAAAACGTTTGGATCGGTTATGTTAATAAAAAAGACCTCACAATAGGTGACGGCAAACGTGGCCTTTGGTTGTACAATAATGAATTCGTTACTGTCACTAAAAAAGATTCCACTATCTGGGGCAATATCAATGATTTCTCTGCTAAAAAAGGCAGTACCAACAGTCTCTACCAAAAAACGTACCACGCACAAGGAAAATACAATCACTTTCTGGCGAAATCTACTATTCTTTATATGATAATAAAAACGTTTGGATCGGTTATGTTAATAAAAAAGAYCTCACAATAGGTGACGGCAAACGTGGTCTTTGGTTRTWCAATAATGAATTCGTCACTGTCACTAAAAAAGATTCCACTATCTGGGGCAATATCAATGATTTCTCTGCTAAAAAAGGCAGTACTAACAGTCTCTATCAAAAAACGTACCATGCACAAGGAAAATACAATCACTTTTCTGGCGAAATTTACTATTCTTTATATGATAATAAAAATGTTTGGATCGGTTATGTTAATAAAAAAGACCTCACAATAGGTGACGGCAAACGTGGCCTTTGGTTATTCAATAATGAATTCGTCACTGTCACTAAAAAAGACTCCACTATCTGGGGCAATATCAATGATTTCTCTGCTAAAAAAGGCAGTACCAACAGTCTCTATCAAAAAACGTACCATGCACAAGGAAAATACAATCACTTTTCTGGCGAAATCTACTATTCTTTATATGATAATAAAAACGTTTGGATCGGTTATGTTAATAAAAAAGACCTCACAATAGGTGACGGGAAGCAAGGTATTTGGATGCGTAATAATGAATACGTAACGATCACAAAGAAAGACTACCCTATTTGGGGAAACATTAACGATTTCTCATCAAAAAAAGGAAATACTACTAATCTTTATCAAAAAACATACCATGCACAAGGACGATACAATCATTTTTCGGGTGAAGTTTATTATTCTTTATACGACAACAATCAAAAATGGATAGGTTATGTTAATAAAACAGGTGTATCTGTTAAGTAATAAGAGATTATCTTATCACTTAGTTATTTCAAAATCTGAAAACCACTTTCTTAGTCAAATACGTCTGGGAAAAAATTAGATTAGATGGTAAATTTAACATACTGTTCTTTTTCAAGTCAGTCGCCAAACCAAAAAAATTATTTATCATCATCCAACTTTATAGTCTAAGTTTCTAAAAAATTGATGTTACTATTTAAATAAAATAATTATATAGAGGTGCTAAATGAAAATTGTCCACACAAAAGATACGATGAGTGATATCTACTTAGATGCCGTCAAAATCCGTCGGCAAGTGTTCATGCAGGAACAAGGTGTTCCTGGTGAAATTGAAATCGATAAATACGAAGCAAGTTGTATTCATTTTGTTTTGTACGGTGATAGCAATGAGGCCATTGCTACTTGTCGTTTACTACCGCTAGATGATGGTTTGATAAAATTACAGCGGATGGCTGTTCAAAAAAAGTTTAGAGGTAATGATTATGGACGCTTGATTGTGGAAGGTGCTGAACAATTTGCGAACGAGCAAGGTTACAACACTGTTACTTTAGGTGCACAAATCACAGCTCTTGGCTTTTATGAAAAAATGGGTTATATCAAGGAAGGTGACATGTTCCTTGATGCAGATATCGAACATTATAAGATGAATAAGCGATTTTAGTGCTTTCGCCAAAATAAAGAAACCAAAGCAAGACTTCGGAAAGTCTAGCTTTGGTTTCTTTTTTCACTTAACATCTTACATTGGCTATTTCTTTGATAGCTCTTGGTATCGCTTATACCAGATATCTACATAAGCTTCAGAGAATGGGCCCTTTTCATTATTAATCCAATCGACCAACGTCTTGACATTTTCTTTTAGAATAAAATCAATATCTTCTGGATAATCCATAATCTTACTGTGAAATTCATATTCATCCACATCCAATAAACGTTTTTCACCATCAGGAAAAACCTTGATATCCAAATCGTAATCAATATACTTCAATGCTTCATCATCTAAAAGATAAGGTGACGCTAGATTGCAGTAATAAGAAACCCCCTTTTCTCTAATCATCGCTATTATGTTGAACCAGTATTTTTTATGAAAATAAACGATAGCTGGTTCCCGAGTAACCCAGCGTCTACCATCAGACTCTGTCACCAAAGTATGATCGTTGACACCAATCAAAGAATACTCGCTTGTTTTTAATACCATAGTATCTCGCCATGTTCGATGCAAATGCCCATCGTGTTTGTAACTTTGAATCGTTACAAATTCACCTTCTTTTGGAATTGCCATAGTCCCCCAACTTTCCCTAGTACGAAAAATCGCTTTTAAAAGCTGATTGCTCTTCGTTTGGGTGTTCATTACACCGATATCACTATAATTATATCATAATTTTCAGCTTTGCATACTAAGTAGTTTGATTTCTCACAGCAAGGAGGGATAAGTATTGAAATAAATGGTTTGATTTTACTTTTTTGATGATGAAAATGAGTTATTTTTAAAGCAGATCTAGTTTTTATCATACAGTTGTGTGCAGCAATATTGATGATTTCGATTTGCTAGCTCTGAACAGAGCTAGACATTTTATCCGTTACGTTATAAGTGAAATAGCCTTATTTCAATCCACTAGCTCTAAACAGAGCTAGACACGACCAGAGATAAGCGTGGCAACAAAAACAAAGGCGTATTTCAATCCACTAGCTCTAAACAGAGCTAGACAATATTTCCTCCCACGCCTGACCATTCCAAATGTATTTCAATCCACTAGCTCTAAACAGAGCTAGACCACCAGCTGGAATCATGGAAAGTGAATTATCCAATATTTCAATCCACTAGCTCTAAACAGAGCTAGACCCAGATCCGCAATTTGACGTTGCTTCTGCAGCACAATTTCAATCCACTAGCTCTAAACAGAGCTAGACAGGATAATCGCCGTTTGGCAAAACCGCTCCGTTTGATTTCAATCCACTAGCTCTAAACAGAGCTAGACCAAAACGATGATTGATGAATTTGCAGGAGTAATATTTCAATCCACTAGCTCTAAACAGAGCTAGACTTATTTTGCGATTTAAACGTATTGTTTCCATTCTGTATTTCAATCCACTAGCTCTAAACAGAGCTAGACATCGGATAATTCTGTATTAAATTCGTAACCGTCAATTTCAATCCACTAGCTCTAAACAGAGCTAGACTCGACTCATTAAGTCAAAAGGTAGCACAAAATGAGATTTCAATCCACTAGCTCTAAACAGAGCTAGACGTAGTTGGTGCCAAAATCAAAAGCAGTTCCATAAGTAATTTCAATCCACTAGCTCTAAACAGAGCTAGACATCGTGTTTTTTTGGGTAAACGTCACTTTCAGAAAAATTTCAATCCACTAGCTCTAAACAGAGCTAGACTGTGAAATTGATAAAAATACACGACATATCTCCACAATTTCAACACTAAAACTAGTATAACATTAAATTAAAATGAGAAAAAGAGCTATTTCCCCTCTAATTCCAGCAAAATTCTGGTGCGGATCTCCTAGGGATTTTATGATCACTTGGGGTTCGCACCAAAGATTATTCTTGTATTTTAAATTCTTTTTTATATAGTTCTAGCATTTTTTGCTGAGGTTTTGGAAAAACATAGCTTGAAAATTCGTCTTTTGTTACCCACTCTTGTTTTTCATCCAAAGGCGTTAATCCTGTTTGTCGGCCATAAAAGACAAGAATATGCCATTTTAGGTGGCTGAAAATATGGATTACCTCTCCTAAAGATCGCTTTTGCCAAACTACTTGAGAGTATTTTTCAAAAATTTCCGGATTTTCTTCAGCAACTAATAATGGTTCTTCAAAATCAAGCGATAATTGCTGCTCTTCTTTCACGCGCATTTTTTGTAGAAACTCGAAACGTTCTTTACTGACTTCTTCTATTGGAAACAACCACATATTAGCCAATAAGCCTTTTTCACTACGCTGACTCAATAAAAATTCTTGCTCTTTATTTTCAATGATTCCACCAATATAATAAACATCCTTTGGTTTTAACTTTTTTGATTTTACTGGAAAATCAGTCATCGTATTATTTTCATAACTCAAACAATAAGATTGAATCGGACACTCCTCACACTTAGGTGAAGTCGGTGTACAGATTGCAGAACCTAGATCCATCATGGCTTGATTAAAATCTCCTGGTCGTTCCTTATCAATGATTTTATACATTGCTTCTTCAAAAACTTTACGACTGCTTGCTTTTGCAATATCATCACTGATTTCAAACAAACGACTGACAACCCGCATGACATTCCCATCAATGGCAGGTTCTGGAAGTTGAAAAGCAATACTACCGATCGCACCTGCTGTGTATGGCCCGATTCCTTTTAATTGGCGTATCTCTTCAATCGTTTCAGGCATCTGTCCATTAAACTCTGTCATGATCTGCTGAGCTGCAACTTTCAAATTTCTTGCTCTGGAATAATACCCTAAACCTTCCCATGCTTTTAATAACTTATCATCTGGTGCTTCAGCTAAATCCTTGATCGTCGGAAACCATTCCATAAAACGATAATAATAATCGATCACCGTATCAACTCGGGTTTGCTGCAGCATGATTTCTGAGATCCAAATACGATATGGATCTAGATTGACTCGCCAAGGTAGATTTCGTTTTTCTTTTTCATACCAATTAATAAACTCCTCTTGAAATGACTGGATTTTTTCTGCGCTCCACGTCTCCCAATATTTTTCATTCTTCATTCTCTAATTCCTTTTCATCAAAATATTGCTGAATCAAATCTGAATCAAAACGTTTCTGAAAAAGCCCTTGTTTGACTTTCATTAGGCGTTTATAGGAATCTAATTTACGATGCTTTTCCCATAATTTATCGCCTTCTTTTCTGATCACATCTAATTCTTGGTCTTCATCTTTTTCAAAAGATAGCTCTTCTAAAGCCAAATCGATCACTTCACGATTGAAGCCCTTTGTCATCAAATGCATTTGGACTTTTTGAAGTGCATCTTTGAAACTCTTTGTCCGGTAACGTCTCATCGCCTTTTCAGCCGTTGCTTTTGCTACTTCTACTTGTTCATCCATCGTATAAAAAGTTAACCCATGTTGAATGTCTTCATCATTCAAGCCTTTTCGTTTTAGTTGTTGTTCAATCATTTTGGGTCCTTTATCACTTGTTCGCATCAAAGTACGAACATAACTTTCACTAAATATTTTATCGTCTAAAAGGTTCATTTCTTCCAAACGGATCACGATGCTTTTTCGATCTTCTGGCAAAATTTCCTTTTCTTTCAAATAATCTAAGATTTCTTTTTTTGATCGTAACTGATAGCTTAAATAATTTAAGGACATTTGCAAACCTACATCATAAGAACCAGCTTTTTTTATTTTTTCGACCATTTCATCTGATAATTCTTGCCCTTTTAACAACCGTTGTCGAACTAAAGTATCCTCAGATACACGTAATTTTTCTCCTGAAGACAGCCAGATAAGATAAAACTGACCTTTGTCTTTTGTAATTTTCGTGATTGTTTCCATCTTTCTCCGCCTTTCTAGTGAGAACATATATTCTACTATAACATATATTTGGCAGAAGCTAAACTAGGCAAATTGTGCTAAAATAAGAACTATCGATATATTTGATTAATAGATCTACGGATCAAAAGGATGGAATTATGACCACACAACTATTAAAAGAAGGACAAACGATTCCTTTAAAAATAAAACGTTTAGGTATCAATGGAGAAGGTATCGGCTATTATAAAAAGACGATCGTTTTCGTACCCGGTGCCTTACCAAAAGAAGATATCTCTGTAGAAATCACAAAAGTCGCTCCTCGTTTTGTTGAAGGACAATTGAAAAAGATTGTAAAAGCAGCCCCTGAACGTGTCGTGCCGCCTTGTCCAGTTTACGAAGCTTGCGGTGGCTGTCAGCTGCAACATTTAGCTTATCCGGCACAACTACTGTTTAAAAAGGATCTTTTGAAGCAGTCGCTAAATAAGTTTAGACCAAGAAACTATGAGAATTATCAACTACCTAAAACTATCGGCATGAAAAATCCTTGGAATTATCGGAATAAGGCGCAATTTCAATTAAGGAAAATCGAAGGAGAAGTTGAAGCTGGTCTTTATCAAGCGGATTCTCATCGTTTAGTTCCTATTGATGATTGCCTCGTTCAACAACCAGCGACAACTAAAGTGATGAATGCTTTAGTAGAGTTATTGAACAAATACCAATTACCAATTTATAATGAACGAAAAAATAGCGGTATCTTCCGAACGTTAATGGTGCGTGTCGGTGTCAAAACAAATGAAGTCCAAGTTGTTTTTATTACGCAATCCGTAAAATTTCCACAGAAAAAGGCCTTGATCGAAGAAATCACACAACATCTTCCAGAGGTTGTTTCGATTATGCAAAACGTTCAAAATAAACGAACTTCGATTGTTATGGGTGATGAAACGATCCACGTTTGGGGTAAAGAAAGTATTGAAGAACAAATCAACGAAGTAACCTTTGATTTATCTCCTAGAGCCTTTTTCCAGCTAAATCCAGAACAAACGGAAGTTCTATATAATGAAGCGTTGAAAGCTTTAGATTTACAACCAAATGAAACTGTCGTTGATGCTTATTGCGGTGTTGGAACCATTGGTTTAAGTGTTGCTAAACAAGCCAAAGAAGTTCGAGGAATGGATATTATTCCAGCTGCGATCGAAGATGCTAAGATGAATGCTGAGCGTTTAGGTGTTACGAATACCCATTATGAAGTGGGAACTGCTGAAGAATTGCTGCCTAAATGGCTTCAAGACGGTTTTAAACCCGATGCACTTATCGTTGACCCTCCTAGAACCGGATTGGATCAAAAACTGCTGAGAGCTATTTTAAAGCAGCCTCCTAAAAAGATGGTTTATATTTCTTGTAATGTGTCAACACTGGCAAAAGATCTAGTTGATTTGGCTAAAGTCTTTGATGTGAAATATATGCAGTCAGTGGATATGTTTCCACAAACCGCACGATGTGAAGTTGTTGTAAAATTGACTAAGAGATGATTTACTTAAAAAGATCCAACAATCAGAATGAATCTGGTCGTTGGATCTTTTTAAGCATTGTTAAAGTGTTTCCCCATTACTAGCTATAACCTTTTTCATCCAATCATAGCTATCTTTCAAATACCGTTTTTGACTCCCTTTCCCATAATCATCTTGATCGACATAAATAAATCCGTATCTTTTACTCATTTCAGAAGAAGAGCAGCTGATAATGTCAATCGGTCCCCAAGCACAATATCCTCTAAGATCAACACCATCTTTGATTGCTTCTTTCATTTGTTCGATATGCGCTTTGTAATAATCGATTCGATAATCATCATGAACACTTCCGTCTTCTTCTAACTTATCATAACAGCCGATGCCATTTTCTGTTATGTAGAGCGGACATTGATAGCGGTCATAAAAAGAATTAAGTAATGTTCTTAACCCAAGTGGATCGATCGTCCAGCCCCAAGGATTTGCTGGCAGAGCTTTGTTTCGATATGGTTCATCATGTTTTGAATCACAAATTTGCGTATAATAATAAGAAAATGACAAGTAATCTGCTGTATTTTTCAGAGCAGCTTCATCCCCTTCTGCAAATTTTAGCTTAATATCATGTTCTTCAAAATAGCGAAATGCGTAACCTGGATAGTAGCCTCTCAATAACACATCAGCAAAAAAATACTGCATTTGATTGATTTTCAGCGTTGCCAAAACATCTTCTGGATCACAGGTTGCCGCATATTCTGGACCGCCACAAAGCATCATTCCTACTTCATAATTTTCGTCGACTTGATGGGCATATTCAGTCGCTAAGGCCGATGCTACCATCATATGATGCACCCCTTGATATTTTGCCTCCTGCAAATTTTCTACCTTATCCTCGGCTATCCCTAAATGATTAAATGATTCATGACCGATCAAATTGATCTGATTGATCACGATCCAATAGTTTACTTTGCCTTGGTAACGGTCAAAAATAACTTTACAATAACGAACAAAGAAATCCACGACTTCTCTTGAATACCAGCCGTTATAATTTAATGTAAGATTCAATGGCATCTCATAGTGGGAAAGGGTAATCATTGGTTCCATGCCATTTGCGATAATTTCATCGATCAATTTATCATAAAAAAGTAATCCTGCCTCGTTTGGTTCAAGGTCATCGCCATTCGGAAAAATTCGCGACCAGTCGATCGAGGTTCTAAATAATTTTAACCCCATATCTCCTAATAATTTTAAATCTGTTGGATAGGTTTCCTTAAAATCGATTCCCCATCTTTTTGGAAATATACCTGTTTTACTATTCAAAGCTTCTTCAATGTAGCCGGTAGAAATTTCTGCATTCGATCTTTTTTCTAATGGAAGATCCGCTCTAAATTCATTGATATCAGCAACACTTACGCCTTTGCCTTCGTACTCATACGCTCCTTCGCATTGATTAGCAGCAACAGCTCCGCCCCATAAAAAATCTTTTGGAAACCCAGTTGGTACTTGATACATACTTTTGCCCTCTTTTCTTTACTTTTTTTCAAGTATTGTTAAACGCTCATTGAGTTGCTTGGCTATTTTGATTAAGTGATTAGCCATATTGATTTCACTATAAATCGTCATCAACGTATCTTGCGCATGTGTGAATAATAAAGAATGCTCATGTTGTTTTTTGTCATCGGCCATTTCACTTTGGATAGCTTGCGTTTGAATTTTATGTGCTTCAGTGATATTCGTTTTGGCACCCTTCATTTCTTTTGTTGCTGTTTCAAAATCGTTCTTTTCAGTTGCAACAAGGGCATTTTTACAATTAACTCTGGCATCTCCAGCAAATAAAATAATTTTCATCGCTTGCTGTGATAATATATCGTCCATATAATTAAGCCTCCTTTATCGTTTGATTTTCAGCTTTTGTTTCTTGATCATCATATGCTTTAAAAAATGGATACCAAATAGCTGTAGATATCGCAAAAATAACTAGCATCAAGATAATCCCAGTAATTGTCCCAGTCGTAAACCAAGTAGCAAATGGAAACGGACAATACCATAATTCAAACTGAACTTTAGGAATTGGTGCAAATGGAATTACCTTTGTAAAAATATAAATCACGATCGGTAAAATAATTCCTTGCAACCACATTGGAATCATCAACAGCGGATTCCACGCCACAGCACCAAAAATCACCGGTTCATTGATATTAAAAATCGATGGGACGATACACGCCTTGCCTAGTGCACTGATTTTCTTAGAGCGAGCTCGCATCATCATTAGAACCAACGGCATCGTACAACCAATTCCACCGATCCATAGATAAGCTGAATATAAAGTACTGCTGGTAACTAAATTTAATGTTTCAACAGATGCTGTGCCATTTTGAACTAGTGCAATATTTTCAGCAATTGCTTTTAACAAAACTGGCTGAACCACAGGTGTCAAAACCCAAGTAGAAATGCCCATTGAATAAAGGAAACAAATTAAAAACATCATCCCTACAAAACCTCCAGGAGATTCCATAAAGCTTGATAATGGCATAAAAATACTTAAAACAATGTTATATAGATCCACTTTCATGATCAAAACAACGACCCAGCCAAAAATGATAATAAGACCGATCGGCAACATAGAATCAAACCAAGCTCTGACAAAATCTGGAATCACAGATTCTTCTTTGAAAAATGTAAATTTTCCTAATGCAACCAAGACAAATCCAGCAATTAATCCAGCAACGATTGCAACAAACATCCCGCCAGCACCTAATGCGTCATGACCAAAACCGACCACACCGTCTTTCTCGATTTGCGGTGAAATAATCATTAAGAACAAAACTAAACCGCTCATCCCAGCGACGATTCGTTGCTTTCGTAATCTTTTTTTCTCCATTAAGTTAAACGGAATCAAAAATGCTACGAATAGTGAGATTTTTCCCATCGTCCAACCAAATGGCACCCAAAAACTTGGTAGGGCTGGAAAATATTCATTCAAAATAGCCAACATTGAAAAAATCGAACCTAAGAAAATAAACGGCAACGTCTGCATGATTGAATCTTTAATACTAACGATCCAAGGATTATTATTTACTTTGTTCATTTTAGGTGAGAAACTATTTTCCAACCAAAAGATCAACTTATTCATATTTACGTCTCCTTTTTCACATTATTCGTCTTCTTTTAACGAACTTAACAAGTGTTCAATAGCCGCATCTCCATCTAACGTCGCATAATACTCTTTTTTCATCAGAATAACTTTTACCGGAAACCCATGAATGATCTCATCGATTTCATCAATGATATATTCAAGATGTGGCCCTACCATCAACGCATCGATTTCCTCAATATAGTTTTCAATTTCCGATTCGCTTCTAGCTACAATACTCATGTCTAAATTTTTTTCTTTAGCTGCCTTACGCATATTCGCCGCCATAAACCCACTGCTAGCACCTGATCCGCAGACTAATAATACATTTAATTCACTCATTATTTTTCCCCTTTCTAATTTAAAAGCTAAACAAGCTTATTCAATTACTACACTCTTATCATCTACGTTTTACACACCACTATCAAATATGATTCTTTCCTCTTCTTACTGCTTTAGCGGAAACAACTGTACTTGATTTCCTATTTAAAACGAAGAATAATAGGAGATATAAAAAAATGGAGAGGAGCGGATAATGTGTCCTTAAATAAGAAAGAAGCGGCACTCGTAAAGCTGTTGATTCAGCATCACAATTGGCTATCTTCAACTTTTCTAGCTGAAGCGTTATCCACATCAACAAGAACAATACGTAGCTATGTAGCTCGAATTAATCAAAATGCTAATTTTGAAATGATCCAATCCTCCAGACAAGGATATAAGATCGACAGCCGTGTTGAAATCGACGAATTTGTTTCTTATAATAAACGGGAATTGAATACACCTGTAGAACGTATGAATTATTTGATGAATTTATTAATCAAACACAAAAATGTCGATTACTTTGAAGTTGCAGAAACTTTATTTGTCAGTATTCCAACTATAGAAAAAGATACTATTCGACTACGGAAAAAATGAATAACTATCATTTAAAAATCATTAAACATAGACATTTTTTAAGTATGGAAGGTGACGAAACTAACTTTCGAAAGCTCACTAGTGATATGTTGCAGGAGGAAGCTCTACAAAATTTTCAATCCATCGATTACATTCAAACAGTTTTTCCAGATATTCAGATTGAAACAATTCAAAAAATCGTGATCAATCATTTGAGCAGTCAACATCTCTATATAAATGGTTATGCTATTAACAGTCTATTGCTCCATATCGCTATCGCTATCAATCGTCTTCAACATCATCAACGATCTGAAATTGATTTTATTCCTAAATTGTTTGCTAACGATCAAATCGAATATCAAATTGCTACGGAGATTGGAAAAGATATCGATCAAGCTTTTACTGTAGAAATGGATCATTATGAAATAAACAATTTGACCCTTTTATTAATGACTAAAATCTCACCATCAAATGATGCTTTCTTAAAAGATTATATGGGCACTTCTGTCTATACCTTTATTTCAACGATGATGAAAACTGTTGCCGAAAAATATTTTATTACTCATATTTCAGACGAGTTGGTATTGAATTTAGCGTTGCATGTGTCGAATTTGATTTCACGAGCAAAGAATGGTAAGCAGGTTCATAATCCATTATCTGAAGAAATCAAACAATCCTATGCCTTTATTTATGAAGTCGCTGTTTTCATTGCGAAACAGATTCAAAAACAAATCAATATTCCAATTTCAGATGATGAAATTACCTTTATTGCACTTCACATTGGTTCTTATTTTGAGGAAAAATTTGAAACAGAGAATAAATTAAGTTGTGTGATTTATACGCCAGAATATTATAATATGCACAAACGTTTGATTTATAAAATCGGAGATACATTCAAATCTAGTTTGAATATTGTAGGAACTTTTTATCAATTAGACAGTGAGAATCTGACTGAAATGCGTGAAGCCGATTTGGTTTTATCGACTATAGAAATGAAAGATCTGACACATATCGTTCAGATTTCTCCGTTTTTATCAGAAAAAGATATGAAAAAATCCAACAATCCATCCAACTAGTAAAGCAGGAAAAATTGTTGAAATCCTTAAAAGAAAGCGTCCAAACATACTTAACACCCAAAAGGTTTGAACGAAACATTTATCTGAAAACGCCAGATCTATACATTGACCATCTAGGCGCTCAATTGGTTGAAAAAAACTATATTGATGCTCATTTTATTGATTTAATTAAAGAACGAGAGAAAATGTCTGCGACCTCATTCAATAACTCCGTTGCTTTACCACATGCAATCGAAATGAGTGCTGAAAAAACGGGAATCTCTATTATTTTGAATGATCAGCCTGTTAAATGGGGGAATCACTATGTTCAAGTGATTATTATGATCGTTATAAATCAAGATGATATGAAAAAATTTCGGCAATTATTTGATTTTATGATCGATACCTTTTCAAATCAAGAGAAGTTAAATAAACTTTTAAAAGTTAAAGATTATGAAGGGTTTATTAATGAATTATTTAATTAAATATTTAAGTATAATTTCTGATTGATTTACATTATAAAAAAAGTGAGTGGGACATAACTCTTCGAGTCATATCCCACTCATGTGGAATCCGGATAAACGGTGGGAGCAGAAGCAATCCCTTCGGAAATAAGCTGAAATTCACAAAAATTTGAAGAACAATTTTCGTGAATTCCTTCTTATTTCTCGGGATTAAACACTTCTGTCCCATCCTCTTTTTGCTTATTGATCCATTTAGTTTTTACCAACAAAAAATGATACAACTGCAACTAAAATCACAGCACCAATAATTGATGGAAACAATGCCATACCGGCAACTTGAGGTCCCCAACTTCCTAGAAGTGATTGACCAATCGATGAGCCTACAAGACCTGCAATAATATTGAAGATCCAACCCATTGATTTTCCTTTACTTGTGATCGCTCCCGCAATTGCTCCGATAACGCCACCTACGATTAAAACCCATAACCAATGCATCTTTATGACCTCCCTTACAAATAGAATAAATGTTAAAAATGATTACTTAGTTATGCTAACAGATTATTTATTTTCTTGCGAAAGAAATGCATCTGAAAATTAGTTTATATCATCTAATTATCATTTTTATTTCATCTCATCTGTTACCAAAATCGTTACATGATTTTTAGTACCACAATTCTCACAATAATAATGTAGATTTATTTCATCATCCACTAAAATATCATCACAAACTAATTCAATTTCAGTATCTGAAAGCTGCAATTCTCCTAAAGGAATGTTTATTCTTTGATGATCTGCTTTGTCGGTTCTCGTATTTAATAAAAATTTGCCTGTCATTTCGTTTTCGCAATTTTTACAAGTTACTGCAACGCTGATTTCTCTTTCCATCGTAAACTCTCCCTCTTGTCTTTATCAATAGATGATTATACATCTATAATTTTAAACGCCTCCGTCAAAAAATTCGATTGATATGCTTTGAATTTGGTTTGATAAAATAAAAAAAGCTAGAACCCAAATGGATTCTAGCTTGAAATTCAATCTTAAAAAGATTATTTTACTGTTACTGAAGCGCCAACTTCTTCTAAAGCAGCTTTTAAAGCTTCTGCTTCATCTTTAGAAACGCCTTCTTTAACTGGTGCAGGAGCGCCATCAACTACAGCTTTAGCTTCTTTCAAGCCAAGACCAGTTGCTTCACGAACTGCTTTGATAACTTTAACTTTTTGATCTCCAGCTGCAGTTAATTCTACAGTGAATTCAGTTTGTTCTTCGCCAGCTGCTGCTGGTCCTGCTGCTGCTGCTACAGGAGCTGCTGCAGATACGTCAAATTTTTCTTCAATAGCTTTTACTAAATCGTTTAATTCTAAAATAGTTGCGCCTTCTAATTCTGCAACAATGTTTTCAATGTTCAATGCCATTATGGTTTCCTCCGTTTTAATAATTCATTATTTTTTAGTTTAGTTTGTTACTAGGCTGCAATTATGCAACTTCGTCTTCTTTTTCTGCCACTGCTTTGACAGCGTAAGCCACTTGTCTGACTGGCGCTTGTAATACAGATAATAGCATAGAAAGTAGTCCATCGCGACTTGGAAGTTTTGCTAAAGATGTCATTTCTTCTACTGAAGATACTTTACCTTCAATAACGCCACCTTTGATTTCCAATGCTTTTGCAGTACTTGCAAATTCGTCGATGATTTTAGCAGGTGCTACTACATCGTCGTTACTGAAAGCGACAGCTGTAGGGCCTGTAAATACTTCGTCCATACCTTCTAGTCCAGCTTTTTTAGCTGCACGTGAAAGGATAGAGTTTTTGATAACTTTCATTTCAACATTTGCATCACGCAACTGTTTACGTAAGTTAGTCACTTCTTCTACAGTTAAACCACGATAGTCAACGATAACTACAGAAGCTGCTGATTGGAACTTAGCTGTTGCTTCTTCGACTAGGGTTTCTTTTTTAGCGATTGCTGCTTCACTCATTTATTTTCACCTCCTGATTATTGATGGAGAAGTTTATTTGCGATTAAAACAAAATAAACTCCATGCCACCGTTGACATAGAGGGACGTAATTGTATGTATCAACAATTGTCCTCGGTAGGAAATTAAGACTTGCGTCACCTACTGTCTTCGGTACAGTTAATTATTAACCTCAACTACCTTACCATGAGAAAGGTAGTTGAGTCAATAATTTTTTTTACTTATTCGGCGTTTCTAATTAAAATGAAGCTTGGTCAACATGGATTCCAGGTCCAAATGTAGTTGTTACTGAAATGTTTTTGATATATTGACCTTTTGCTGCTGATGGTTTAGCTTTCAACAATACATCGTTGATCGTATTGAAGTTTTCTAGTAATTTTTC
Organism: Enterococcus crotali; assembly: GCF_000633635.1. Classification (GTDB taxonomy): domain Bacteria; phylum Bacillota; class Bacilli; order Lactobacillales; family Enterococcaceae; genus Enterococcus_L; species Enterococcus_L crotali. The sequence continues at coordinate 156,058 of NZ_AYPQ01000006.1, forward strand.
ATTATCAAATGAAACTTTACCAATTGGTACGTGGATGTTTCCAGCTTTGTCAACACGGTAAGTTACTTTACCAGCTTTTACTTCGTTAACAGCTTTTGTTACGTCCATTGTTACAGTACCAGTTTTAGGGTTAGGCATAAGACCTTTAGGACCTAAGACACGACCTAATTTACCAACTTCAGCCATCATGTCTGGAGTTGCTACTACTACGTCAAAGTCAAACCATCCACCTTGGATTTTTTGAACCATGTCAGCGTCGCCTACGTAATCAGCACCAGCTGCTTCAGCTTCTTTTGCTTTGTCGCCTTTAGCAAAAACTAAAACGCTTTGTGTTTTACCAGTTCCGTTAGGTAATACTACTGCACCACGGATTTGTTGGTCTGCTTTTTTAGGGTCTACATTTAAACGGTAAGCAACTTCAACAGTTGCGTCGAATTTTGCAATATTTGTATCTTTAGCCAAAGCGATTGCTTCTGCTACAGGGTAAACTTTTGTTGCTTCAACTTTTTTTAATGCATCTTGCATTTTTTTGCTTTTTTTAGCCATTTTGTTTCCTCCTTGATTGTGGTTATAACGGTCGAACCTCCCACGTAATTCATATCTTTGAATATGAAATAAACTGAGAAGCTACTTCTTTGGGTTACCTAGAATAAAAATTATCCTACTGTGATTCCCATGCTTCTTGCAGTTCCTTCAACCATGCGCATAGCCGCTTCAACGTCTGCTGCGTTTAGGTCTGCCATTTTAAGTTCAGCGATTTCTTTTACTTGATCTTTCGTAACATTCGCTACTTTATTTTTGTTTGGCTCACCAGAACCTTTTTCGATTTTTGCAGCTTTTTTAAGTAATACTGCAGCTGGTGGTGTTTTTGTAATAAATGTAAATGAACGGTCTTCATATACAGAAATTACAACTGGAATAATCAAACCAGCTTGATCAGCTGTACGAGCGTTGAATTCTTTAGTGAATCCCATAATGTTGATACCCGCTTGACCTAATGCTGGACCTACTGGTGGAGCTGGTGTTGCTTTACCTGCAGGAATTTGCAATTTAACTAATTTTTCTACTTTTTTTGCCACGAGACATACCTCCTTGAGTCCGTGATGTGGTTAATTGGAGATGAAGATTTCTCCTCCCACGTCATTCTTTGACGAATCAAAGAAAACCTGTATGCAAAAATGCACACTTAAATAGTATACTCTGCTTCTTATAAAATTTCAATACCTTTCTATTCTTTTTCCCTCTAGATTTTCGTTTAGAAATGAGAGAAAGATAAGTTTTTCTCGCATTCTTATTACTGTTCTAGTTTATTCCTTCTAATTATGATAGACTTTCGTTAGAAAAATCCTGATTTAATCAAAAGATAGGTGAGTAGATAATGGAAAATTTACGTTATAAAAGTGTTTTTGATATCATTGGTCCTGTGATGATCGGTCCAAGTAGTTCGCATACTGCTGGAGCTGCCCGCATTGGTAAAATCGTCCGTAGCATTTTTGGTGAACAGCCAGACACAGTTGATATTTATTTATATGAATCTTTTGCTAAAACATATCGTGGTCATGGAACAGACATCGCTCTAGTTGGGGGCTTACTTGATATGGAGCCCGATGATGAACGCTTGGCTGATTCTTTAAAAATTGCTCACGAACAGAATATGGAAGTGTTATTTGTTCCGCTTAAAGAAAAAGCGGAACATCCAAATTCAGTCAAATTGCTTGTTTCCAAAGGAGATAGAAAACTTTCTGTTACAGGAATATCGATCGGTGGAGGTAATATTCAGATTTCAGAATTGAATGGTTTTAAGATTTCTTTAACGATGGGCACACCAACATTTATTATCGTTCATCAAGATGTACCGGGAATGATTGCCAAAGTTACTAATCTATTATCTGATACCAATATCAATATTGGAACCATGACCGTAACACGTGAATCAAAAGGTGAAAAAGCGATCATGATCATTGAAATCGACCATGCTGAAATTGGTGACATTACCATGCAATTAGTCCAAATCCCCCATATTTATAGTGTCAATTATTTTGATTAATCTAAACTAAAGGAGCAAACTAATTATGTTTCTATCTATAGAAGAGTTAGTGAAACAAGCGACGGATTATCCATCAGTTGCTGAATTGATGATCGCAACTGAAATCGAAAATCATGGACACAGTCGTAAACGAATCATTGAAACAATGGAACGTAATCTTGTTGTTATGAAGCAATCAATTGAAGAAGGCGTTGATGGTGTAACATCCGTAACAGGGATTACAGGAGGCGATGCAACTCGTCTTGATGAGTATATCGAATCTGGAAATTTTTTGAGCGGCGAAACTATTTTGACTGCAGTTAGAAATGCAGTAGCAGTTAATGAAGTCAATGCAAATATGGGATTGATCTGTGCAACACCGACTGCTGGAAGTGCTGGTGTTGTGCCAGGTGTTTTGATGGCGGCAATCGAAAAATTGCAATTAACACATGAGCAACAACTGGACTTCTTATTCACGGCTGGCGCTTTTGGTCTAGTGATTGCGAATAATTCATCAATCAGCGGTGCTGAAGGTGGTTGTCAAGCAGAGATTGGTTCAGCTAGTGCCATGGCTAGTGCTGCCTTAGTTTGTGCTGCAGGTGGTTCTGCTGATCAAGCCGCACAAGCGATTGCAATCACGCTAAAAAATATGATGGGCTTGATTTGTGATCCTGTTGCTGGACTTGTTGAAGTTCCATGTGTAAAACGGAATGCTTTAGGCTCTTCACAAGCTTTTATTTCAGCTGATATGGCTTTAGCTGGCATTCGTAGTGTGATTCCACCTGATGAAGTCGTGGCTGCGATGTATCAAGTTGGCCGTCAAATGCCGCAAATTTTCAAAGAAACTGCAGAAGGCGGCTTGGCTGTGACACCGACTGCACAACGTTTGGCAAAGGAAATTTTGGATAATCAAAGCAATGTTCACAATAAATCATAAAAACAAATTACAACTGTAAAATAGGCATAGTAACCGTCAAAAATAGGACGAAATTCACAAAAATTGGTCTCCCGCTTTTTGTGAATTTCGTCCTATTTTGAGCTATAAAAAACTTCCGCGATAAATACAGTATGAGCAACTTTTGCTCTACGTTATTCTTTCACATTCTCACATAAAATCATTCCATTATCAAAAACTTTTTGAAGTCTTCGATATTATTGTCTATAGCCAATTTTGACTGTCAGCAAACTTACGGCTGTAATTAAAATCATGATTCCTAATAGCCAAACTAATGTGTTCATTGTTTCACCAGTACGTGGCAATTGCTGCTCTTTGTTGGAACTGTGCATGTTTTTATTAGGGTTAGATAATTTTTCTTTTGCAACAGGATCATTTTTAGTAGAATCGGTTTTCTTGTTTGGTTCAATGACAGACATAGATTCTTTTTTGCTATTGAATACTGTTACTTCTGTTGTTTCGTTATATTTAACTTCTAGTTGTACTGACGTTTTTTCTAATTGGTAATCCGTTGGCGCTTTTGTTTCGATCAATCGATACCTTCCAATAGGTAAATGTGAGACTTCGATGATTCCTTCTTCGTTAGTCGTTAAATCACTTTTGACTACTTCTCCTGCCTCATTTTGCAAATCGAATACAGCATCTTGTAATACTTCTTGGGTTTCTTTATCTTTCTTAATCACTTTGAGGAATCCAAATTGTTTACTTGGTGACAGTTCTGTCTCTGAAATTGCTTTACTATTAAAGACTGTGATTTCAGTTGTTTCATTATATTTAACTGTTACATCTACTGCTGCTTTTTCTACTTGATAATTTTTTGGTGCTTTGGTTTCGATCAATTCATAACTTCCAATTGGTAAATGAGCGACTTCTATGATTCCTTTTTCATTCGTTGTTAAATCACTTTTTACCACTTCTCCAGCTTCGTTTTTCAAGTCGAAAACTGCGCCCTCTAGTACTTGTTGATTTTCTTGATCTTTTTTGATGACTTTAAGCGAGCCAAATTGCTCACTTGGCAACAGTTCTGTTGCTAAGATTTCCTTACTATTAAAGACTGTGATTTCAGTTGTTTCATTGAACTTAACCGTTACTTGGATAGGAGCTTTTTCTATTTGATAATTTTTTGGTGCTTTGGTTTCGATCAATTCATAGCTTCCGATTGGTAAATGAGCGACTTCGATGATTCCTTTTTCATTCGTTGTTAAATCACTTTTTACCACTTCTCCAGCTTCATTTTTCAGGTCAAAAACTGCACCTTCTAGTACTTGTTGATTTTCTTGATCCTTTTTGATGACTTTAAGTGCTCCAAATTGCTCACTTGGCAACAGTTCTGTATCTGGAATTTCCTTACTGTTGAAGACTGTGATTTCAGTTGTTTCGTTAAACTTAACTGTCACATGAATCGGTGTTTTTTCAATTCTATGTGCTTTAGGCGCTTTTACTTCTACTAGTTCATATTCACCAACAGCCAAATGAGAGACACTGATTATCCCTTGTTCATTCGTTGTTAAATCATCTTCTACAACTTCTCCAGATGCATTTTTCAACTCAAAAACTGCGCCCTTAAGCACACGTAAATCTTCTCGATCTTTCTTGATAACTTTGATTGCACCAAAATGTTCACTAGGCTGCAATTCTGATTCTGAAAGCTCTTTATTATTTAAAACAGTTACTTCAACCGTTTCATTAAACTGAACATTCACTTGGATAGACTTCGTGTCTAATTGGTAGCCCTTTGGTGCTTTTGTTTCTATTATTTGATACGTTCCAATAGGTAGATGTGCTACTTCAATTATCCCTTGATCGTTAGTCGTTAGACCACTTTCAACAGTTTCGCCAGCCTCATTCTTCAGCTCAAAAACAGCATCTTTCAATACCTGATTATTTTCAGAATCTTTTTTGATGATTTTGAGTCCACCAAATTGTTTCGCTGGTTCTAATGGTCGTAATGGTTGTTCCGGTGTATTTTCAAGTGTAATAAATGCGGTATTGTTTGTTTCTTTATTTTTTTCTAGTGTTACTTTGACCGGTGTAGGATCTAATTCAAAGCCAACTGGTGCTTTTGTTTCTTGCAAGATATATTCACCAAATTCAATTTTCTGAGAAGTTGCTTTCCCTAATTCGTCTGTGACTAATTGTTCAATCACACTATTATCCTTAGGATCGATCAGGTCAAATATAGCGCCTTCCAATAGTTGAGTACTATCTTCGCTGCTTACCTTTTGCAATTCTATTTTACCAACCGTAGACCCTTCGATCCAAGAACCCACATTGATGTTTTCGACTTCTTTACTCACTGTTTGTGTCTCATAATCTTTGTCACGTAATCGATATTCAGCTGTTGCATCATTTGTGAAAAATTCTACATCATTATTGATGATTTGAGTTTTATAGAGAATACGCATAGAGGTTTCAGATCCATCTGAGTAAGGTAAAACAACTTCAATTTTACCAGTGTTAACATCATAATCGAAAATCGCACCTGAATGTTCACTCAAAAATTGCTCAATTCCTGAAAGACCAATGTAATCTTTATTTTCTCGGCCAGCTAAGATAATTCTAAAGCTTTCAGGGATCAATTGGTGGTCTGTAGGAACATTTCTGATCTGATCGATGATTGAAATTTTTCCATCTAATACATCTCTTTCTAAGTTTGCACTAACATCCCATGAAATTTGTTCAGGATTTTCAGGATGAATCACTCCGGATTTAACCAAAAACGGATATTCTGATCCTGAAGATCCATGTCCTGCAGTATGAACATTTACGCCAGTCTGAATTTGTCCGCCATTTATGTAAATCGTTTCAGTAGACTCTTGTGAATTATCATTGTGTACAACTGCCTCAAAATTAAAACCACCCTTGATATTCTCGATATTTTCTATGTTTTCATTGAAAGTAGCTACCGCTCCATCCGTTGTTATATGTACCGTTCCTACGTTAACGCCATCTATTGTTAAATAGAACGTTTTTTCATACCCCTCCAAAATAGTCAGGCCAACCTGGGGCCAAGATAAAGTAAGATAATCCCCATTTTTAATATCACCGGCTGAATTATCAAATGCTACTTCAATACTTATTTGATCTCCGGTTTCTGCTTGCATTGGATCAATACTGATGTTTTTAATGTGACTGTGAGAAATATCCCTTCCTGCTGCTTCGACTTTCATAGGTACTAAATTAAAAAAAATCGGCAAGATCAAAGTAATGATCAACAACAGATATCCTACTTTTTTGTGCATTGTTTTTCCTCCTTGAAATTTTGATACATCTATCTAGCAACGAAAGTATACATGATTATTTTCAGAAATTTTTCTCAAATTTTTATTTTATTTTTCATTTTTTGACAAAACTTTTTTGTTGACATTGTTCATGAAAACACAAAAAAATAAAAAATGTGAGTCAATCATAACTTTACAAGTCATGACTCACTCACACAAAAACTGAATTTAATCAAAAAAATTTCTGATGATTATAATAATAACCGCTCAAATTTATCTTGGGCTATTTTTTTCAAAAATTCATTAAATTGATAAAATTGATACTCTCCAGGATAGTCCTCTATTACGAATACAGGACACAGAATACCTTGAAGTCGAACCGTTGAAACAATCAGATCATATTTGGTAGTGTCAACTTCCTGTATATGGTTGAAACTCTCTGCCTCAAAACTAATGAGACCTAAGTGATCCCCTTGATCTTTCAGTTTTTTTTCAATAAAACTGGCATGCGTTTTACTAAAGTCACTGAATACACCGATAGTCAAGGTTAGCTTTCGATCAACTAAAAAGGGAAATTTCATTGATATTTCACTAATCAATGTATCTATATAAATTGATTCATTCAGATTCAATTTACTTAAATAGTTCGAGCATAACTGAAAAAGAGTCGAATACATCACTGGGTTTCGAAAAGCAAACAATCGATTGAACATTCTTAAGCGATCAACTATAGAATCCGTTCCATAAGAAAACTGCTTACGATTCAGATAAAATTCTCGCAACATTTCCTGAAAATACGGTTGAACTTCTTCCATCGTAACCTCGAATCTTGAAACAAATTCACTGGAAAAATCAGCGGAGACTTGCATGACCATTTCCATTTCAGCCTCGGAATCCCAATTATAAAAATAATCAGATAGTCTTCGCTTCAATTTTTCATGAATATCAGTAGAGGTAGTTTCCTCTAAGTGATACCCTTGATTCTCTCGCCACATAGAAACAAAATACAAAACAGTTAAAAATAGAATAAGCTGTTCAGATGGTTGCTGGTCTTTTGGGATGATTTCTTTTTGAATCTTTTGCTTCAACTTGTAGTAGTCGGGAATAAATTCCAATAAACGTCTTCGATAAAATTCAATAAACAATAGAGTAAAAAAGTGACGTAATACATGTTCGCCAGCTTCTGCTTCAATATAAAATAGATTATTCTTTTTTACTAGCTTTATTGGTAAACCCCTAAAAAACTTTTCCAGCTTTTTTATTGAGCGATAAAATGTCGGCAAACTACAATATACTTGCTCTATATAATAGGTTGCGTCTCTTTTTGTTTCCTTAAACAGTAGTAATAAGATCTTCAAATTGACATTATTATAGAGTATATTCGTTAATACTTGATCGATTGTCCCATTGGATAAATGATCGATATGGACGATTTGATTTTCATCTATGTGCACATCCAAAATATCATACCAGTCAGAATCTAACTGAGTTAGATCATTTTTAAGTGTATTTAAAGAACAACCAATTTGCTCTTTTAAAAGATTTAACGGCATAGAGCCATTGCTTAGATTCATTAACCACAATTCATTTATGATTCGTTTTTCATTGCTATCCAATAGTGTTATCAAATTGTGCACCTCTAACTTATCCCGATTTTTATCGCTCACGCTTAACGAAGCTCTAAGCTACTCTTCTTGAAACAACTTTCTAAAAATAGGTTGATACCTATAATTTCATTCAATATTATATACTAAAAAGCTGATTTGTTTAAATTTTACAGTTCAATTGATTCACTTCTTTTCTACACTTTTTCTTATAAAGAATATTGTGCAAACAAAAACATACTAAAAATTAGAGGGAAAACTCATCTACCAATAAGTTTCCCCTCTAATTTTTAGTATGTTTTTTTACTTTTCCACTTCAGAAAAATCTTTGGTACAGTTTTCATATAGTTAAAATATTTCAATTTCGGGCAAAGTTGGCATTCCAGCTTGTGCTCCAAGTTTAGTAGTTGAACGTATTGCGCCTGTCGTATCAGCAACTGCTACTTTTCAGCTGAAATCGCAATAACCTCATTCTCTGTTGTGTAAGAGATTCTAGAAGGTTCATCATTTAACACTAACGAAACTACAGCTTCAGATGCGTTGGCCATCCTTGCAATATCTTTCATTCTGATTTTCATCGATTTTTCCTTCTTTATAGATACACAGGTTTTAGTCGTTTATTTCCATAGAAAATCTGCAACAAGTTGATCTACTTCTTTATTTTCGTGCAGTTGGCTATGTTGTGCTGATTTTCCATAAAAGATTTTTTCTTGTACCTCGTTGCCATGTTCCTTAAACAACGCTGCTACACTTACTGCATCTGCAACAGGAACAGCTTCATCACTTAAGCTGCCATCTTCCACATCACCTGCAACGATCAAAACGCTCATATCTTTTGAGACTTTTTCGATTCCACTGACATAATCAGCATATCGTTCACTTTGAATCGCAGGTCCGTTGTTTATAACATCGTCTAATGTCTCTCCATCAGATAATTCGACAAAGTTATTGAAAGGCGCTGCTATTCCCACAAACTTTTGGATTTTAGGTAAGCTTGTATCATCAGCAAAAGTAGTTAAATACCGAAGAGAGCTTGCTCCACCCATTGAATGTCCCACTAAATTGACCGCTGTTATCCCATACTTATCTCGAATGTAAGTCAAACAATTTTTGATCCATTCTGCTTGATTCCATTCATTATTTTTATTATCGGTAAATAGAACTTGAATACTAGGATTCGTTTTATTCCCAGTCAACTTACCTTTTGCTTGAATTTCCCCATCAGGACTCACCGTCAAAACTAGCTCTTTTTTAGTCTGATTACTTCCTTCCATTCGTTTGATCATGCGGCCGAAAGAATTATTGCCACCGCCATATCCATGGACAAAAAGTGTTGGGATAGAAGACTTTTGAATCGTTTCACTAATTTTTGAATTTTTAGTGGCTTGTTGTTCTTCATCATTAGAAACTTTTTTATCAGTACAACTAGTAAAAACCAACAAAAAAAAGACCGCTATAAGTAGATACCACTTTGTTTTTCTCATTTTATCTCCTTTTCAATTATCACTATAGTAAGAAGAGAGTAGGACAAAACTAAGGCTAGTTTTGCTCCACTCTCTTCTTACCAAAACAGACATGTTTCAGCTTTCTATTTTTAGATTGAATCCACTTGTTCATAATCTAGTTCTGTACTTGTTTCACGGCCAAACATATCGATGTTCACTTTTAATTTTTGACGTTCTTCATCCACTTCTGTTACTTCACCTTCAAGACCAGAGAATGCACCTTCAATAATACGAACAGTGTCGCCTAATGCAACATCCAAATCAGATTGACGTGTGCTCATGCCAATTGAGCGTAAAATATGATTGATTTCTTCTTGTAATAATGGCGCTGGCTTGCTTCCGGCACCATGAGAGCCGACAAATCCAGTAACACCAGGTGTGTTACGTACTACATACCAAGAATCATCGGTCATCGTCATTTCAACTAACACATAACCTGGGAACGTTTTATGAACGATTTCTTTAGATTTACCATTTTTTACTTCTGTTTCTGTTTCTTCTGGAACGACTACACGAAAAATGAAATCCCCCATGCCCATGCTTTGTGCACGTGATTCGATGTTCGCTTTTACCTTATTTTCGTAACCAGAGTATGTATGCAATACATACCAATTTTTTCAAATGATTCCATTTTTGTCTCTGCTCCTTTGGGTTTAGTAGTTTGTGAAACAATACATTAAGAGTAACAAGTAATCCCTTGCACTCAGCTTCTTTTTCTCATGTGAAAATAAAAAAACCTCAGTTCCCCGAAGTTTTTCCTCATGTGTTATTATAGCACTTCTCATGATGAAATACTAGTTTGAATTACTTAAGGATCCAGCCAAAAGCAGTTTGGATCACAGTATCCATTACAAAGAATAATGCTGCAAAAATAATTGATGTTTCGATAACAACCAACGTGTCTTTGCGTAATTGTTTTTTAGATGGCCAAGAAACTTGCTTCATCTCATCTTTAACACTACGTAAAAATTTCATTTGAGCTCCTCCTAAATCTATTTCGTCTCTTTATGTAACGTGTATTTTTGACAGTATTTACAGAATTTTTTGATTTCTAACCGCTCTCCACGTTTTCCTTCACTGACGGCTTTAGAATAGTTTCTGGAGCCACAATCTGAACAAGCAAGTGCTGATTTTTTTGTTGCCATTGTTCAACCTCCTCTATTCACAAATTTACTCAATAACATTATCATTCTTTCAGTAAAATGTCAATGGATACTCAATAAACTATGGTTTTTTTTCAAATTATGTTATCATTAGCTTGTCAGACGAATTTAACCTACGGGGGGTCAAAATATGTTATTAAAATCCGTTGTTATCAAAAAGAAAAATCTTACAACCGTCAATGAATCTTGTACATTAGAAGAGGCTTTAAAGATCTTAGAAGATTCAGGTTATCGCTGTGTACCGATCTTAGATGAATCGGAAAAGATTTTTAGAGGAAATATCTATAAAATGCACATCTACCGCCACAAAGCAAACGGTGGAGACATGAGTTTACCAGTAACTTATTTATTAAAAAACGCAACAAAATTTATTTTCGTGAACACATCATTTTTCAAAGTTTTCTTTACGATCAAAGAATTACCTTACATCGCTGTGTTAGATGAGAATAACTATTTTTATGGAATTTTAACGCATAGTACGTTATTGAATATCCTGGCTCAATCTTGGAATATTCAACGGGGTAGTTATGTTTTGACAATTGCGACAACAGGTAAACAAGGGGATCTGGCCGCTATGACGAAAATCATTGCCAAACATAGCAGTATCGCCAGCTGTATTACACTAGATATCGGTGAGGATGAATTTATCCGCCGTACCTTGATCACTTTACCTGCCGAAACAACTGAAGAAACTTGTGCGGTTATTGTTGAGAATTTAGAGCGTAAAAATCTTAAAGTCGTTGAGATCGAAGATTTGCAAGCAAATGCTGAATAAAATAATAATAAAAAAGAAGCCTCCAATTAAAAGGCTTCTTTTTTAACGCTCTTCACCAATAATACGAACTTCAGTCTCTAATACAACATCAAACTTTTCTTTGATCACTTGTTGAATATGTGCAATCAATTCGACATAGTCTGTTGCTGTCGCCTGATCGATATTTACAATAAATCCAGCATGCTTTTCTGAAATTTGAGCACCGCCCCATTTCAGTCCTTGTAAGCCAGCATCTTGAATCAATTTACCCGTAAAATGTCCTTCTGGTCGTTTAAATACGCTACCACAAGATGGATATTCTAATGGTTGTTTGGATTCTCTAAGCTCGGTCAGTTCAGCCATTTGGCTCTTGATCACGCTATGTTCTCCTTCTTCTAAAGAAAATGTCACTTCTAACACGATACAGTGCATATCTTGAATCGCACTGTGACGATAAGAAAATGCCATCTCCTCATTTGTAAACGTCTTGATCGTTCCGTCTTCCAACAAAACATCGACACTAGTGAAAACATCTTTGATCTCACCTCCGTAAGCACCAGCATTCATATAAACAGCTCCGCCGATACTTCCTGGAATCCCACAAGCGAATTCAAAGCCCGTCAAATCATGATCTAATGCAACGTATGTTGTATCGATCAATTTTGCACCTGCTTCCACAATGATTTGGTTGTTAGAAACACTGATTTCTTTCATGTTTTCCAACATGATCACCATTCCCCGAATCCCACCATCGCGTACAATCAAGTTGCTGGCATTGCCCAAAACAAGCCATGGAATATCATGTTTTCTACAGTATTCGACCAGAGTACTCACTTCAGCTTTTGATTTTGGAAAAGCTAAAACGTCTACAGGTCCACCCGTTTTTGTAAAGGTAAAGTTCATCAAAGGTTCATCAAATAGTAACGTTATATCCGTTAATTCAGTCATCATTTCAATTTTATTCATCGAAAGTCGTCCTTTCTTTCAAACATCCTATTTATTCTAGCATGCCAAAGAGAAACTTTCTAGTCTGAGTCTATAAAATATGTTCTTGATGCTTGCGTAGCATTTGGGCACATAGCTCATGACTTGTGAAAACTTTTTCTTGTTTTAAATGCGTTCCATCATTTGTTTGAGCCGCTTTGATAAATTCCTCTACCATTTGCTGGAATCCGCGTTTTTCTAGCGTTGTTGACCAATCGCCAAAGTTTTTTTGTTGCGTTCCTAGCTGATTTTTAATGGTTAAGTCCGTGAGGTTTTCTAACTCGAATGTTCCTTTTGGACTTGTTAATTGGTATGTTTCTGTATTTGCTCCTGAATAGAGATTCATTGAGGCAATTGCTGTTGTGGTTTCTGTTTCCACATGTAGTATGGCTCTTTTTAACAAGCCTTTTTCTTCAATGATTTTTGTTTGAACTTGCCGAATCTCATCATCTAGTAGATAAACAAGTGTATCAGCTACATGTAAAAATAAATCGTAAATCACAAAATTAACTGCAGATTCTGATGCAACGCGATTTTTTTGAATCAGCAGCATATTTTTATGTTCAATTGCTTTTAATTCTTCTACGAATGGTGCAAAACGGCGATTAAAGCAACCATCAACAGGAGATTTTTTTCTGCCGCTAGTGTTTGGATTTCTTTGACTTCTGCTAGATTTTCACTTAAAGGCTTGTCGACGAAAACGTGGATGCCAGCTTCTAATAATTGTTTTACCAGTTGACCATGAACTTTAGTTGCCGCGTGGACAAAACAAGCCGATATTCCAGCTTCAATCAACTCTTCTGTTGAAGCAACCATTTCCTTGAAGCCGTATTTTTCGCTAATTTCTTTTCGGGTTTGCTCATTTCTGGTAGCTAAAATAAATGTTGCTTGGTCTCTTAGTTGAGAGTATACAGGTAAATACGCTTTTTGTGCGATATTGCCTAAGCCGATAATTCCGATTTTCATGAAGGTCCTCCTTGATTAAATCATTCTTTACTCATAGTACTACATTTTAGGGTAGTTCTTAAGAAAAAAGGATTTTAAAATCAATTTATTTAGAACCTCTGTATTTACATTGAATCTATTTGTAAATATATGGAAAAGAAAACGATAGAAATTCTGCCAGACTTACACTAATCATATACAAGTCATTTCTACCGCCAATTTAAAAAGTTGCCTAAGTCAATGCGTACATTAAGAAGTACTGAAGCACGAAATTCAGCGCTTCAAAAAAGGAGAGAACTATTACGGAAAAAGAACTACATAACTTAAAAGCAATTCCCTATCAAGATATTACTGATTCACAAAATTTACTAGATCATTTAGACTCTTGGCAAGAACCTCTTGCCGTATTAGGACATTTGTTCCATGCTTTTTCCGCAGAATTTATCAGTTTGGTGAAAGCTGAACAAATCAAAATTAAGAAATTAGATTGTGAAAGCAAAGTAGCTACGTTTCTTTGAGTAGCTCCAATACTATAAAACACTTCCGTTTTCAAAAAGTCATCTATTTCTTCTTATATAGATTAATGATATAATTCTCAATGGAGGTGTTTATTATTTCCAGAAAAGAAAAAAGACTGCAAACTTCACAAGAAAAAATGAAATACCAAATTATAATCTACACATTTATTATTACGTTCACTCTTTTTATTATTAGTATCACAGAAAAAATAATTTTTCCATTTCTAAGTAATTTTCAAAGTAATATAGAAGTCACTCAGAATAAGACTGAACCAGTCTATAACCCTGAATCATTAAATATGAACTCATATGTTCTAGCAACCCCAAAGAATATCCAGAAATCAAATGACTCTTATTTTTTTCTTCCTAATATATCTACTCTAAAAAACAACACTTCAAGAGATTTAATAGTTTCTGATGCTACTATTGAAATAGATAATATTCAGCCAATAAAAGAACCTGACTTAGAAATTAGTTACGGCTTAGATAACAATAAATTAATAATTTTTATTATCAATAATGGTTTAGGAAACTTAAAAGATTCAGAGTTCGAGTTGTCAGTTACATTAGAAGATATTGACCAAGTCCAGAATAAATTATCATCTAAAGATATTCAAAACTTATTCTCGACTAAAACAAAAAAAAAGGATTCATTATATTCTGGTGATATTTTAAAATCTTTTGAATTGAACCTTTCAGACGAATTACATAAATTATTTGAAAAAAACGAAAAATATCATGCTATTTCATTTGGAATAACTGAATTAACATCTAATAAAAAATTTAAAATACATTCTATCTACTATGATCGATCAGCTAAAAGATTTTCATTTGGTGGTTTGGGAGCAGGTATTCAAGATAAAACAGCTGTCCTTTTATTAGATATAGATAATGCTGCTAAGAGCTATTCTGTACCAGTAAATAAAAAGATAGTTGCTAATTCCAGCGAACAAATCAATTTATTTATAGTGCCAAATAAGAGTAGCAAAATCACCTATTCTGTTAAATACTCTACCAGTAATTCAAAATATACCGAAGCAACTGAAAAAATTAAGTCTACAATAACAGTGCCATTATACAACACAAGTTATTCACCTAATGGGCCTTTTTTTAAGTCATTGATTAAAAATCAAATAACACGATATCGACACAATACTAATTCTAATTTACAAAAAGAAATAGCTTATGATTACAAAAAAGCTTTAGATAGTCACTAATCATACGCCTTAAGTTGATCTAAGATAGAGTAAAAGAATCCGCAGCTTATATTTAGAGGAACGGTATGAAAGTGAACTGCACTTCGTTGTTCCTTATGAGTAGAAAGTATGAATGTTACTTGATACTAAAACAAATAACGCCTATTTTCATAAAAATATTCCTAGTCCGATACATGATATTTATTCTATTTTTGATTCACTGTTTTCTTTGGGATCAATAGATTCGATCCTTTTTTGACTAAAAATAAAATCGTAGCTACCGCTAAAATGATTGGGCTTAAATTTAGCGGGAAAAACAACATCATAAATACGCCAACTGGAAATGGTGCCTTGATGATTGCTATAGCAATGCTAGTACTCACGATGGCAACAATCAATAGGCGGTCCGTTTGTGGAAATAACTGTGATACTGCAAAACCTTGAATGATCGCAGAAAATACGATCGGAAAGATATCTCCACCGATCCATCCTGTATTCAAACATACTTGCAAAAATACTAATTTGATCAAGGCAATCATCGTCAGCACCAAAAACGAAGCCTGACTTCCTACAAATGGCGCAAGTGAAAGAGATAGTTGTCCTGAAAAAAGTAAATTTGGTAGAAAAACACCTATCAAAAAAATTGCTATAGAACCTATCAATGCTTTACGAATAGGAAACTCTTGCCAAAAATCCAGGTGTTTCTTCAAAAAGTTAGTAATGAGACGATAACAATTTCCAAACAATAGGCCAAATAGAACCAACGGTATTCCTAGCCACAAATCATTTACAGCCCAATTAGATTCACCCATTTTAGAAACAAAAGATGGTTGTCCTGTCATTTTCATCAAGAGAAAAAAAGTAATCAAACCATTCACAATAAATAACAGATAGAAAACCTTTTTTTTCGATTTCTGACGTTCTCCTACAGCTCTGTTTTCATCGTAGGTCAATAAATATTTTTTAGGATTTAACAAACGTACTATTTTTTCTTGTATGGATAAGTCTTTTACCTCGCTATAGTTAAAGTAATAATAACGTAGCTTATCTGCTTGCCAGACTGAAAAATAAATAATTGCACTTAACAATCCTGCTTCTGGACCAACACCTGCGCCAAAAATCAATACAATAAGAGCAATCAATAAACTACGGAACACACTGCTATAATTTAAGGTCTTGGTCAGTTTTAACTCTGTTACTGAATCATGAACAGTGTGTGGTAAATTCCCCCATTTTGTTCGAAAAACTCCTAATAGTAAACCACCCATTAAAGTAATTCCAAAAATATATAACACACGAAAACGATGATCAGGTGAAACTAAATCCCAAAGTAATTCGGAGCCTATGCCTTCCAATCTTAAAAAAATAAAAGACATGACACCAATAATACTACTTAGTACAATCCCATAAATCAATAAACCAATCTCTTTTGCATTCAATTTTATAGATCCTTTCAATATAGAAAATTTAACTAATGATCCACTTGTTTTCTTATAACTTTATCACAAATCTAAATAACTGAATACAAAAACGATACTCGTTGATCAGAATCAGAAATTCAGCAAAGAAGACCAAAATTTGAAGTATGTATGTTAAACTATTCTAAAGTCTTATTTACAAGAACCAATGAATAATGCTATTTTAAGGAGGTCCTCAAGATGAAATGTATTTCATGGAATGTCAACGGCCTGCGTGCTGTTGTGAAGAAGAATTTTATGGAAGTATTTAATGAATTAGATGCAGATTTTTTCTGCCTACAAGAAACAAAATTACAAGAAGGGCAAATTGATTTGGAGTTGCCTGGTTATCACCAATACTGGAATTATGCTGAGAAAAAAGGCTACTCTGGGACTGCGATTTTTGCCAAAGAGGAAGCAATAAGCGTTCGTTATGGCATGGATCTCGAAGAACATGATCAAGAAGGTCGCCTGATCACACTGGAATACCCTAATTTTTTTATGATTACCTGTTATACACCTAATTCACAAAATGAGCTGAAACGCTTAGACTACCGCATGACTTGGGAAGATGCATTTCGTGCGTATTTAAATGAATTGAGTAAAGAAAAACCAGTGATTCTTTGTGGAGATTTAAATGTTGCCCATCAAAATATCGATTTAAAAAACTGGAAAACCAATCAAAAAAATGCTGGGTTTACACCAGAAGAACGCGAGAAGTTCACAGAGTTATTAGATAGTGGCTTTATCGATACTTACCGTTATTTCTATCCTGACCAAGAAGGCGTTTATTCTTGGTGGAGCTATCGTTTCAATGCTCGGAAAAATAATGCTGGATGGAGAATCGATTACTTTGTCGTTTCTGATGTCTTGAAAGATGCGTTGACGAGTGCAAAGATCCACACCGAAATTACAGGTAGCGATCATTGTCCAGTTGAAGTTGATTTGACAATCGCCTAACGAGAGTTTCCTTCTCTCGTTTTTTATTTAGTTTCTTTTAATATTTTCCGATTAGACTTACTATACGTCACTCATTTTGTTATACTACATGTATGAATTAATTTTGAACTGAAAGGGATAATGAACATGAATTTTTATTCCATAGACTTTGAAACAGCTAGTTACGCTAAACATAGCGCTTGTTCTGTCGCGCTAGTAAAAGTAGAAAATAATAAAATCGTTGATGAATACTATTCTTTAATTAAACCCGAAACAGATTTTTTCTGGAAAAATATTCAAATCCATGGGATCAAACCAGAGGATGTAGCCGATGCCCCTAAATTTCCTGATGTTTGGAAGCAAATACAAGCGTGTTTTAAACCAAATAGTTTAGTGGTTGCTCATAATGCCCCTTTTGATTGTGGTGTTTTAGCTGGCTGTTTGGATTATTATGGTATCAATCAACCAAATTATCTTTCCTTATGTACGGTGAAAACTAGCCGGAAGCTATTCCCAGAACTACCAAATCACAAATTAAATACAATTTGTGATAATCTAAATATCCAGTTAAACAATCACCATGACGCTCTAGAAGATAGTCGCGCTTGTGCTGAAATTCTTTTGTACCAAGAGAAACATTTTGGTGTTGAGCCTTTGAAAAAACTTGTCACGATAAAATAGTTATGATATTATTTATACTCTCTATCTACAGTTAATCATCATTGTAGATAGTTTTTTGTAGACTTATTAGTAAGAAAGGATTTATCAATGAAAAAAGCGATATATCTATTAGTGGGAGCATTGATTCCTATCATTTTATTTTCGATGTACTATTTTTTTTCGCCAAAGTCGCCGGAAGTAAACGAAACAAAAACTGAAGAAACACTATCTTCATCTAGCCTATCAAAAAAAGTCGATAAATTAACTTACTCTCCTATGGGTGATAGCATAAGTGCTGGCCTGATTGTCAAAAATGAAGAGCAAAGATTTACCAATATATTGGCAAATCTAATTGAAGAATCTTATGATGTACAAGTTGAGCAAAAAGGAGTATTTAATCCTGGGGCACGAGCTAGTGATCTTGGGATTTCAAGCATTGAAGATATCAAAGAGCAAAAACCAAACATTGTTACGATAGAATACGGAACGAATGATCTTTTAGATTATAAAAATGAGAATAGTTTAAAACAATTTGAAGTAAACTTATCCTATATCATATCGGAACTTCAAGAACAAAATATTCTTATCGTTTTAGTAACTACATGGAACAGAGATCAAAATATATCACAACTTTACGACGATATTATCTTTAAAGTTGCTTCTAAATATGATATTCCTGTAGCAAATATTCGTAGCTTATGGACCAATACAAAAGATACTATCGAGCCTAAAAGTGCTGATAATTTTTTAAAAAATAAAAACATAAAAGATGATATGCATCCAAATGAAAAAGGTCATGAAGAGATTGCTCGGCGGATTTTCCAATCCATTGAACCTAGATTATCAAATTATATTGATTTGCTTAAATGATCTCTTATTTTTCATTTATATAAACAGTTGTTGAAATAAGAAGACCATAAGAAACCTGATTAACAGATTTCTTATGGTCTTTTAAAATATCAGTAGCTAACTTTACATTTTTTCGATTCAAGTATATTACTTACGTTCCAATACGCATCAAAATAAATAATTTCTGCCGCAAAATATCGATTATTGAGCACACAATATAAACAGTGATAATAATTAGAGCAGACACCAGAACTAACTTTATACCATAATACGAAACTTTAAATGCTGTCAAAACTTTCCATAGATAATAACGAATATAGTTATTGTCATGAATCAGATAAACACCTAACGTTGCAGATCCTAATAAATTCACCACAGGTATCTCGCCAACATCCCAATTTTTAAATCCACAGAAAAGCAAGATTGCCAAAAGAAGATAAAGAGGACTTTGAATGCCCACTAGCAAACTTTTTGAAAGTACGTTCTCACTTTGATTATTGTGAACAGCGAGTAAAACGATTAAAAAAATAATGATTGCAAAAACAACAGCACTTTTTATAAAATAACTTTTGCTGCTCTTAGCAAATGATTCGGGATACATCTTTATATAAGCAGCAATAAGATAAATAAACAAAAACCACATACCACTTTCAGCCCCACCATAATTCATGATCAACAATGATATAACTGGCTTAATTGATAAATACATCAAAAGAAATATTAAAAGAAATACATGTTGCTTTTTCTTCATATTTACAACTAAAATATTTAAAAACGGTGATAAACAGTACAGTAGCACATAAGACTAATGAACCAATATTGTTCAAATGTTATAGGAAAACTAACAGCAATAAGATTTTTAACGTTTAAAATAGAGGGATCTTTTCCAAAAAATGCAAATATTAAAAAAATACATATTGAGTAAAAAAATACTTGCAACCATAGATTTAGTAATTTTTTTGGTTTAAATGCTTTATTGACTAAAAAGTATCCACTAATCAATAAAAAACAGTTTACTCCAAATTTTCCCGCCGATCCGACAATATCGAGAAAAATTGGTTTTATACTTAAATTCTCTCCAAAATTCCATTCTGAATGAACAACATAATGATGCATTACAATTACAAATGCGCTCAATATCCGAAAAAACTCAAAATTTGACTTTCTAACTTTCATGTATCATACACCATAATCCCCTTAATTTTTCAAATTTAAATCTCCTTTAATCTATTATACTAGATTTCATAAGCATTTAAAGTACTTTAGCACAAAATAATTATCTGCTTGTCTTCTTGTATAAAACACTTAAAGCTCAAAATAACTAAAAAAGAATGTGGGACAAAACTAAAAATCAGTTTTGGTGTGCACTCTAAAACCGAATAAACAGCGAGAAAAAAGCAGCTCCTTCGGAAATAAGCTGGAATTCACAAAAATTTGAAGAGCAATTTTCGTAAATTCCAGCTTATTTCTCGGAGCTAAACACTTTTGTCTTGGCCTCTTTAAACTATTTTTCTAAAATCTCAACAATCTCATCCATGTTTTTAGAACCAAAAACAATATCCTTATCATCAATGATCATCGCAGGGACACTCATGATTTTCTTTTCTGTTTTTAATTCTGGGAAAACACCGATATCGATCATTTCTGCTTCAACATTATGATTGATCGAAGCAATTCGCTGACACGCTGCCACAACATCAGGGCAATAATGACAAGTCAATGAAACAAAAATCTGAACTTTCTTTTTAGGCAGTTCCTTGATTTTGTCAACGACAGGCTCTTCTATTGGCTGTCCTGCACTTCCTACATTATACACAGCTAAAACGATCGAGTTGACTTCGTGTCCGCTTGGAATACCACTAAATTTGATTCCTGTGTATTCACCTTGGTCATTTAAAACAACTACACTAGGTAATTTATCGATGCCATATTTCGCTTCTAGGTCAGCATCTGTACCTTTTTGAACAGTTTCCAGCAAGATTTTATCGCTTAATGAGGCAAATTCGGTTAAGAAAGAATTCAATTCAAGTGATTTCTCTTCGCTACTGTCCATGACTTGTAATAAGGTTACATTCTTCGTTAATTTACCGAAAATACCACCTAGCTGCTCTCTCATTGCATCAGGGAACCATGTGTTATTACCACTCGTTGCTTTAGTAGGTTTCTTCTCTGCTTTTGGTTGTGTTTCTTTATTTTCAGCATGTTGCTTGGCTAAACGTTTTTCCATACGTTCATTGACGATCGGCAAGCCAGCTTTTGTTTTTTCTTCTGTGATGTACTTTTGTGCATTGGTTGCAGCGATTGCGCCATCTGAAACCGCGGTAACGATTTGACGTAATTCTTTGATCCGTAAATCTCCGGCTGCATAGACACCAGGAACATTGGTTTCCATATTTTCATTTGTCGGTACATAGCCACGATCTAATTCAACTTTACCTTCAAAAATCTCAGTACTTGGTTTATTTCCTGCAAAAACAAACATCCCAAAAGTACTGTCAGCTGGTGCTTCATAAGTCGTCTCTTCGCCTGTTTCATTATTAACAAAAACAGCTCTACGAACAAAGTCATCGCCAGTGATTTCTTTGACTTCGGTATTGTAGACGATCTTGATATCAGGATGTTGTTTGGCTGCTTCTGCTGTTAATTTCGCACAAGTAAAATCAGGTTCACGAATGATCATTGTCACTGATTTACCATAACGAGTTAAATAAACCGCTTCTTCGGCAGCCGCATATCCGCCACCCAGTACGAAAATATCTAATCCTTGGAAGAATTCACCATCACATGTTGAACAATAAGCAATTCCACGTCCTGTAAATTCAACTTCACCTGGGAAGCCGATTTTACGTGCTGATGCACCTGTTGCGATGATCACAGCATAAGCTTGATAGGTTTTTGTAGCAGATTTAACTGTTTTAACGGTTTGGCTTAAATCAACATCGATGATTTCATCTGTTGTAAAATCAACACCAAAATCCAATGCTTGTAAACGCATATCTTCCATCAATTCAGGCCCAGTTGTTGCACGAATCGCCGGATAGTTCACGATTTCAGATGTTGTCGTTACTTGTCCGCCGATCTTGTCTTTTTCGATGATCAATGTATCTAACATCGCACGACCCGCATAAATCCCTGCTGATAAAGCAGCTGATCCGCCGCCGATTACGATCAAATCATAAATTTCTTGACTCATGTATGTTCTCCTTTTTGTCTATCTCGTTATTTTGCTCTATAAATTTTAAGAAAGACTTCCTAGAAAGGAAGTCTTAAGGTTGTCTATTTAAACGTTTAGATCTTACCAACTAAGTCTAAACTTGGTGCAATCGTTTCTTCACCTGGTTTCCAGTTTGCTGGACAAACTTTATCGCCATGTTTTGCTACAAATTGAGACGCTTCTAATTTTCGAACTAATTCATCAGCATTACGGCCAATTCCCATATCATTGATTTCGTATGATTTGATTTCGCCTTCTGGGCTAACGATAAATGTTCCACGGTATGCTTGACCTAAATCTTCGTTTAAAACACCGAAGAAACGAGCAATTTTACCATTTGGATCAGCTAGCATTGGGTACTTGATTTTACCGATCGTATCCGTCGCGTCCGCCCAAGCTTTATGAACAAAGTGGCTATCTTCAGATACAGAGTAAACTTCACAATTCAACTCTTTTAAATGATCATAGTGATCTTGCATGTCGCCAAGTTCTGTTGGACAAACAAATGAAAAGTCAGCTGGATAGAAGAAGAAAATACTCCATTTACCTAATACGTCTGCTGTTGATACTTTGATAAAGTCTCCATCTTGATATGCGTCACATTCAAAGTCTAATAGTTTTGTGTTGATTAAATTCATATACATATTCCTCCTAAAATTTAAAAGTTAGCTGCAAAGCCACTCGATTTTTCTACACTCTTAGCGTATCAATTTAAAATTATTATGTCAATAGAATTATTATAGTTTAGTTATTTTATTTTTGCCATTTTCGTCTTTTCTTTGAGAAAATAGCTCTTTCATTCTCAATAACAGTAAATATTTTCAATTAATGACCCTTTAACTAAAATTACACTGTGTAATAAATATAATGAGAAATAAGCAAGTTCTCATTTTATTTGATATACTTAATAAAAATTATTTAGGGAGGTAAAATTAAAATGAAAACCATCGGATTATTAGGCGGAATGAGTTGGGAAAGTTCCGCTGATTACTACAGATTGATCAATGAAACTATCAAAGCTGAATTAGGTGGATTGCATTCTGCAAAATGTATTTTATTTAGCGTTGATTTTCAAGAAATCGAAAGATATCAATTTTCAAATCAATGGGATAAAAGTGCTGAACTTTTAGCAGAAGCTTGTCTTTCTTTAGAAAAAGCAGGTGCAGATTATATCGTTATTTGCACAAATACCATGCACAAAGTTGCAGAAGCCATTCAACAAAAAATCAGCATTCCAATTCTCCATATTGCCAAAGTGACTGCCACAGAACTAAATCATCATAAAATAAAAAAGGTTGGTTTACTAGGAACAAAATTTACAATGGAGGAACACTTTTACAAGCAAGTGATTGAAGACCATGAAATTGATGTCCTCATTCCAGAACAAGCAGATCGTGAACGAATCAGCAAAATCATCTACGAAGAGTTATGTTTGGGAAAAACAACAGATATCTCCAAACAATTTTATTTAGAGGTGATCAATCAATTAAGTCAAAGAGGAGCCGAAGGTGTTATTTTAGGTTGTACGGAGATCGGTATGCTAGTCGCTCAAAGCGATACTGCCGTTCCACTTTTTGATACCACTAAAATCCATGCTGTTCAAGCAGCACTGAATTCTTTGGAAAAATAAGTAAAAAGAGCCCAAGATAAAAACTAAAAATAAGTTTTTGTTTCGGGCTCTAAATTCGAATAAACGGTGGGAGCAGAAGCAACTTCTTCGTCCCACCACCTTCTGTTTAAGCTTACAAAAAGAAATCTTTCAATAATTGAATGACTTTCTGATTTTCAACTAGTTTACTATGACTCGTATTTTCTCCTTGAATCAGTATTTCTTGATAATCAGCTACTTGCTCCTGATAAATGTACCTTCCAGCAAAAACACTTTGTACAGGAACAGTATTATCCGATGCCGTGTCATCAACTTCTCCAGCAATATTTAACATTTCGACCGTATCAGGAATATTTTCTAGATTCGTTAAATAACCTTTGAGCAATTCGCTAGTTTCTTTTGGCTGTGTAAATGATGTCACGGCGTCATTATATTTTTTTGATGTATCATTATATGGCGTTCCTAGCGTTATCAATTTAGTTAATTTAGGATCATCAGGTTGCTGAAATTCTTCCAGATAAGAAGTAATCACTAATCCGCCATTGGAATGACCTAGATAATTGTATGTTTCAAATGAATACTTTTTTTGAATATAGCTTAATGCTAGTTGATACCAGTTCCCTTGAAGGGGCAATGTTTCATCACTACTGTCTTCAAACGCAATCACGATCATAGGGTGTTCAGCTGAACTGGATAGCTTCCCTTTTGAAGAGACCGTTCCGTCTGTTGCTACAGTAACTTTTAGCACATCCGCTTTTGGATCTAACGTTTTGATCAAGCCATTGAATCGACTGACTGTTCCATTAGTACCTGGAACAAAAATCGTTGGCGTTTGAATTGCCACAGGTTCACTTGTTGGTGTAAATTTTTCGGCGAATGCCGTTAAGCCTTTTTGAAATAAAAGAAAAAACACTAGAACAACACCTACAATCAAAAGTATTTTTGGAAGTTTTCTTTTTATGTTTTTAGTATTATTCATGACGTTTCCCTCCTCTTATAAGGAAAGTGTACGCCTTGAAACTTAAACCAAAATTAAACACAAAGCAAAGAGAACAATTTTGCTTAGGAGATTAAAAACGTTTCATCCATCTTCTTATCTTTGTTAAAATGCTTGCCATGAACATCGATTGCTGCATGCCATTCTTTACATATATCATGCGGAATTCCTTCGGTCAAATGAATAAAATCTTTCCGCATTTCTTCGTAGGTCTTATATGGACCAAAACCTAAACGATTAAATAGTCGAATCGCATATTGATCCGCAATAAATACGTTTCGTTCAAAAATATAAAGCAGCATCGCATCCGCTGTTTCTGAACCGACGCCTTTGATCGTCAACAGCTCTTTTCTAAGTTCCTCAGTCGAGTAACCTCGAAATTTATCAAAATCACTATCATGTGAAATAAACCAACTGATCAACTCTTTGATGTAATTACTTTTCTGCTTGAAAAAACCAGCTGGTCGAATCAATTCTTGCAGAGTTTCCATTTCAATTTCTTGAAGGCTTTCCACTGTTAAATACGGCTCTAGATTTCCTAATGCTTTATGCGCATTTTTTTCAGTTGTTTGCTGGATCAATATCATCGATACCCAATCTGAAATACGATTTTCATCTTCCCACCAATATTGGAAACCATAATGTGTGACTAAATTGTTTAGCACTTGAAGTTTCTCCTTATCTGTTTTCATTTTGATTCACTCCTTTGTCTGTTATTACATAGAAAAAACTCAGATCAAAATAATTAAATCCTGACCCAAGTCGCATAATAGTTATTCAGTTATTTCTCTTTCTTTAGTGATCATGATCACGCCATCACCTAATGGCAATAAGGTTGAAGTCAAATCTGGATGGGTCATGACTGTATCTAAGAATTGATTCAACTTTCTATGGATCGTTCTTTGACTACGTGGAATTTCTTCAATTGGGTCTAAAATCGTTCCTGCTTGGAAAACATCGTCTACCATCAGCACGCCGCCAACACGTAATAAGCGTAAACACTCCGGTAAAAATTCAATATATTTGGATTTCGCACTGTCCATGAATATAAAGTCATAAGGACCTGTTAACGTGGGTAAAACTTCTGCCGCTTGTCCTTCTAATAAGGTCACTTTATCTGTCAATCCTAATCGTTCATACGTTACTTTCGCTTTTCTGATCATAACATCAAATCGATCGATGGTCGTGACATGTCCGTCTTCTCCAACATATTGGGCCATCAAGCTAGAAGAAAATCCAATTGCTGTTCCAATTTCTAAAATATTCTTGGGTTTGATTTGATCTAAGAAAAATTGTAAAAATACAACTGTTTCATGAGGAATGATCGGTACTCCTGCCTCGTGTGCTTCTTCTTCTATTACGCCAAGTTCTCCTTGGATTTTTCTTTGTTTATTACGCATAAAATCAACGAGTTCTTGTTTCACAACTGGTCGATGCATCATTTCGTTTCGCATATTATCGCTCCTTTTCGCTTCTTTATTATACGAAGAGAAGGATATGATGTCAAAAAAATAATTTTAAGCGTTGCTTACTAAATTTATTTATTCTTTACTGATTTTTTTAGCGATTCGTTCGTTCATTTTTCTTTTTAGTTCATTAATTCTTGTTTTGGCTTGCATTTCATGTAGTGTATTTTCTGCAAAAGAGCCACATCTTCACCAACTAATTGTAAGACAGGTATGTTATTTGCAGCTCCTTCTTCAAAAAAATCTAGTAATTCCAGCATTGGAGGTCGCATATCCATGCCATCGCCTGCAGTAAATTCCCATAAAAATTTTTGTACTTCTTTATACACGATTTGATAGTCTGTAGGTAATTTCTTCAAACGTGCCATTTGTTTATTATATTCTACCTTGTCTGCATGAACTTGTTTAAAATAATTGACGACATTTTTATTTTTCATCCTCTTTTTCCTCCTTTAATCTTTCGATTTGTCCTGAAATAAAGGTCCAGCGTTGCCAAAATAATGCGAGTTCTTTTTGCCCGGCATCATTTAAGGAATAAAATTTACGCATTGGTCCGACAGCGGATTTTTTCTTTGTAACTGTGACCAAGTTCTTTTTTTCTAAACGTAAGAGAATTGTATAAACCGTTCCTTCAACGATATCTTCAAATCCGTACGCTTGTAAATTATTCGTTATTTCATAGCCATATGTTTCATGTCGCTTGATAATTTCCAAAATAACGCCTTCTAGAACGCCCTTAAGCATTTCCGTTGTTCCGTTCATAACGTCCATCTCCTGTTCTTTCTTGAGATACTTGAGGTTCATATTATTCCTAACTACTTAGTATTATTAAGTACAGGTATATAGTATAACTTAGTAGAAGAGTTGTCAACTACTTTGTTTTACTGAGTAGTTGATTATGGCATAAAAAAAGCCTGTAGTAAAACTATTTTCTAGTTTTACTACAGGCTCTTTGTTACCTACTTAATAAAGCAAACCAACTAAATCTTCTTTTTCAATATTACCAAAATATTTTTTAAGATCGATTTTATCTACAGCTGCTTCGATTGCTGATTTTTCATATTTTGTGCCAGTCAAGATTTCTTCTACATCTTTGATTTCACCTAATCCAAAGAAATCACCAAAGATTTTGATTTCTTTGATTTCGCCATCCTCCACATTCATCTGAGCATCAATGGAACCGATTGGGAAACGTTGATGACGTTCTAAGTTAAAGGCCGGGGATTTACCATAATTCCAATCCCAATTACGATAATACTCGTCCGAGATCTTGTTGATTTTTTCCCAGTCTTCATCTGTTAATTCATAGGTTTTAACTTGATCAACAGAATCAACACCAAAGATCTTCAATAAGATATCTTCACGAAATTCTTCTGTCGTCATATCTTGTTTATCAGCGGATAAGAACGGTTTGATATTCGTCACTCGTGAACGAACTGATTTGATACCTTTAGATTCGATTTTATCTTTGCGGACTTTTAAGGTGTTGACTACTTCATTGATATCACTATCAAACATCAAGGTCCCGTGAGCAAACATTCTTCCTGCGGTGGCATACATCGCATTTCCAGAAAATTTCATCCCGTCGATGACTAAATCGTTACGACCTTTTAATTCAGCACCAGAAACGCCTAGCTCGTGCAGCGCTTGAACGATTGGTTGTGTTACTTTCGCAAAATCACGGAAAGAATTACCATCATCTGGCATGATAAAACTAAAGTTCAAATTTCCATGATCATGATACACTGCTCCGCCTCCACTTAAGCGACGGACTACATGAATTCCATGTTCATCGACATATTCTTTGTTGATCTCTTCGATTGTATTTTGGTTACGTCCGATAATAATCGATGGATCATTGATGTAAAACAAAAGAATCGGTTCATCTAAGGGTTTTTCTTTTAATAAATATGTTTCGATTGCCAAGTTGATCCTAGGGTCATTGTTTTCATTTGGTACAAAAATCACGTTCACCACTCCTTAAATTTCAATAACTAAATTTCTCTTTGCTAAACTAACGGACACTTGATTGCCAGCAGCTTTTTCAGCTTGTTTTTTTAGTTCTTCTAATGAGCCATGTTGAGGTAAATGAGTTAAAATCAGCCTTTTGACGTTGGCTTCTTTAGCGATCTCCCCTGATTCTTTTGACGTAAAATGAGCATGATGCTTTTCATTTCCTTCAAATAGATACGTATCAGCCAAAAAGACATCGGCATCATTCGCAAAATCAACAAAGCTTTCTAAGTAACCAGAGTCACCAGTGAAAACAAACACTTTTCCCGTCTTTTCTTCTACAAAACGCATCGCATAACAAGGTACAGGATGGATTGTTTTCATAAATGTGACAAGAAACGGACCCAGTTTTAATTCTTCTGCTTCAAAATAAGGAACGGCTTTCGACACTCCAGGCATATTCAATGCTTCAAAGTGAACCGCATCATCTGTATGTCCATAAATCGGCAAAATAGGTGTTGGTTCTATTACTGGGTATAATTGACGATAATACTGCAGCACACCAAGATCTGCGATATGATCATAATGATAATGGGACAAAATCACAGCATCTAACGCTAACGGATCAAGATGCTCTTCTAAATTGACTAAGGTTGTACTGCCAGCATCTAACAATAGCTTAAAATCATCCGATTCTAGCAGATAAGAACTGGTTCCTTCGCCTTTATAAGGGTAAGCACCTAAACAGCCTAAAACGGTTATTTTCAACTTCCTCGACCTCCTTGATTAGTCTTCACTTAATGGTAACACAAAAAAGGAACATGGAGACAGTTATTTGTATTTTGACACTAAAATTTGCTCATAGATTATCTCACGTTACTATTTTTCAATGATTGATGATATACACTAAAAAACAGAACAAATCTAATAAAAGACTGTTCTGCTCTTCTCCATTTTAAACAACGACTGCTGGTGCCCCTTTTTCTTCACGCGCTGTATCATAAAAACTTGCTATAGCAACATCATGATAAGGAATCACCCATAACAACCCAATTCCGAAAACCAAAGTACCGATGATAAACCAACCGATAAATGAAAGTTGTAGAAGTAGATATTGACCAAAACGACCGTTCATCAAGAACAAAGCATATTTTAGAGCATCTCCTACTGATAATTTGGGATCATCAAGCTTCACCCAAACAGCAAATTGGAACACACCGCTGACAAAAACACCAACTAAAATCATTAAAAAGCCAAAAATTAGTAACAATAGCGCTAAAAAGAGATCTCCACCCATTTCACTTTGGAAACGATCAACTGAAACAGTATTAAACATTAATCCAAAATACATCGTTACTCCGTATGATAAAAGGACTGGTAA
Source organism: Enterococcus crotali (assembly GCF_000633635.1). GTDB lineage: Bacteria > Bacillota > Bacilli > Lactobacillales > Enterococcaceae > Enterococcus_L > Enterococcus_L crotali. Next base: position 185,454 of record NZ_AYPQ01000006.1, read on the forward strand.
CAACACAATTAGATCCAATACTAATTCAACAATGTATTGGATAAGATTGATAAATAACATCGGAACATAAAATTTCCCTTGAAAAATCGTTGTTAACATTCCTGCTTCAACTCTTTTACCACGAAGTACTTGTAGCGCACAATAATAAGTACCATAAGTGATTGCAAAAAAGAGAAAGTTATTTAGTAAAAAGGACATAACATTACTTCCAGCACCCTCTTTCGGTAAATTGGCAATATTACCAACCACTGAAGCAATGATCAAACGGGTAAAGACAGCTAAAAAGGTAATCCACGCCATTGTTCCCCATTGATTTTTTAATGATATTCGAGCTTGTTCTCGATGCTTTCCATTTGTAACTTGACTTTTCATTTACAATTTCTCCTTTAAGTTTAATAACTGCGAAGCTTTTCTACTGTTTCTTGGTCTAATCGCTTCACAACTTCTGTCACTAATTTGACAGTGTTTAAATAATCATCTTCATGGATCATGGATGTGTGAGAATGTAAATAACGAACTGGAACTGTAATAGCTAATGATGGTACACCATTTCTAGTTAGATGCATTCTGCCAGCGTCCGTTCCACCACCTGTGATTACTGTATATTGGAAAGGAATATTATTTTCTTCCGCCACTTGGATCACAAAATCACGTAATTTTTTGTGCGGAATCATCGACGCATCGAAAATCAAGATCTGTGGCCCCTTACCTAATTCAGAATCAGCCTCTTTAGGCGTCATACCTGGCGTATCTCCTGCTGTGCCAGTATCAAGTGCAAAGGCAATATCTGGATCAACTAAATGTGTACTTGTCTGTGCACCACGCAAGCCAACTTCTTCTTGGACATCGCTTCCGGCAAACAAAATATTTGGATGTCCCTCAGCTGCTAAGTTTTCCAAAACTCTTAAAGACACAGCTGTTCCAATGCGATTATCCCAAGCTTTTGCCAACATAAACTTAGTATCATTCATCCGGCGGTATTCAATATAAGGCGTGATCATGTCACCTGGCTTAATGCCCCATTCCGCTACTTGTTTCTCACTTGATGCACCAATATCAATAAACATATCGGCCACATCGTATGGTTGCTTTCTAGCTTCTGCCGTTAAAACATGTGGTGGTTTTGAACCAATCACACCATGAAATAAATCCCCTTTACTTGTTTTGATTTGAACTTGCTGCGCTAGCATGACTTGTCCCCACCAGCCGCCAAGTGTTTGAAATTTAATAAACCCTTTTTCTGTGATTTGCGTCACCATAAAACCAACTTCATCTAAATGCCCTGAGAAGAAAATTTTTGGCCCTTCTTTATCACCAACACGCTTAGCGATGATACTGCCTAACCCGTCGTACATGATCTTATCTGCAAAAGGTGCTGCATATTTTTTGAATATCTCTCTGACTTCCCCCTCATTGCCGGGTACTCCCTTAGCATTGGTTAAGTCTATTAATAAACGTTCTTCTTTTTGATCCAAAATATTCCCTCCTAAATTTAAAAGCTGAAAGAGCTCGTTTAGCTCCGAAAGAAAAATAGGAAAATAGAAGAGTGGCGCTATTTGCCACAATTCTAGTTTATCTTTTTTCCGAGGAGCTAGCTCTTGAAGCTAGACAATAATAAAAGCTGAAAGAGCTCATTTAGCCTTGACAGGAAAATAGGAAAAATTGACTGAGGTGCTTCTTACCTCATTCCATTTTTATCTTTTTACCGAAAGGCTAGCTCTTAAAGCTAGACAATAATTAAAAGCTGAAAGAGCTCGCTTAGCTCCGAAAGAAAAATAGGAAAATAGAAGAGTGGCGCTATTTGCCACAATTCTAGTTTATCTTTTTTCCGAGGAGCTAGCTCTTGAAGCTAGACAATAATAAAAGCTGAAAGAGCTCATTTAGCCTTGACAGGAAAATAGAAAAAATTGACTGAGGTGCTTTTTGCCTCATTCCATTTTTATCTTTTTACCGAAAGGCTAGCTCTTGAAGCTAGACAATAATAAAGGCTGAAAGAGCTCATTTAGCTCCAAAAGAAAAATAGGAAAATAGAAGAGTGGCGCTATTTGCCACAATTCTAGTTTATCTTTTTACCGAGGAGCTAGCTCTTGAAGCTAGACAATAATTAAAAGCTGAAAGAGCTCATTTAGCTCCGAAAGAAAAATAGGAAAATAGGAAAGTGGCGTTATTTGCCACAATTCTAGTTTATCTTTTTACCGAAGCTAGCCAATTAAGTAACTAAATTATCATTAATCGTATTATATCACTTCTTAACGCTGTTGAAAAATCAACTGTATACTAAAACATACAAAACAAAAAGTGATAGAAGGCCCATCAAATGAGCTTTTTCTATCACTTTTTCATTTTTTAAGAAGTTATCCTTTACCTATTTGTTTTTTTCTAAAGTAATAGATAATATAATAGCCCAGTAGGCTGATAATCAAACTATTCCCTAAAACAGTGTACCAATTTTCAGACTGTTCATTTGTACTTGGTAGTTTTTTCTTCACAGCTGCAGATGTCTTTGCAAAATTAGTATCCTTCGTTTTGGCTGTAGTTTTTTCTTCTGGTACTTTTGGTTTTTCTTTTGGCACTGTTGGAGTAATAATAGAAGAGTCTAGTTCTTTTTCATAGACATAGATTATTTTTTGCGGTGCCTCTGTAAACATGACTTCATCTGCTCCAACTAGTTGATCCATTCTACTTCTTACTTGAGCTGTTGGTTTTTGAACTTCTTTAAAACGGTAGCCCTTGATTTCTTTTGGATTGACTGTTTGTTTTGTGCCAACTCTTTCTGTTAGTTCATAATCCTTGTCGATTTGGTTGCCTTGTGTATCCACATGGTGGAATAGAATTTTTCCTACTTTATGTTCGTTCTCTACAGTCACTTCGACATTCAACTGTTCTGACTTGAGCGTAATCTCTTGCGTATAGTCTTTCAGATGATAACCAATAGGAGCTTTTGTCTCAGTTAACGTGTACGTATCTAGCGCTAGCCCTTCAAGCTCTGCTATACCGTCCTTATCTGTTGTCAATGTGTGTTGAATTGTAGGATCAAGTTTAGATACAAGAGAGAATTCAGCTCCGCTAAGTGCTTGCTTGGTTTCCTGATCGATTTTTTTCACACGAATCGTTCCCGTTAATAATTGATTGACCTTAGTTCCTGTAACGATTGTTTCTGACTCGATCAACTCTTTCGTCAATGTCAATGCAACGGGTTCTTTATCTAATTTGTAACCGCTAGGGGCTTCTATTTCTGTAAAGACATATTCACCCTCTGTCAGGTCGGAAACTGTGATCAAGCCTTGCTCATTTGAATTGAATATGTGAGCTGATTTTTGATCCTCCGTCCAACTTGACTGTCCTTGTTCATCTATCTGGTAGTATTCTGTTTTTTCCTGATTACTGAGTGATAAATGAAACTGAGCACCTGGCAAAGCATTCCCTTGAGGATCTTCTTTTTTCAGCTCTACGGTTCCTGTGGTGATGATTGGTTCGTTTTCAACGATCGTTACATACGTTGGATCATCCATATCCTCATCTGATTTTGTTGATAAAAGTACTCCTTTTTGATACTCGTCAGATAATTTATACCCTTCAGGCGCTGTAATTTCTTTGATTAAATACTCACCTTCAGCTACTGATTTAAAGGTGGCATTTCCTTCTTGATCAGATGTGACCTTTAGTCCTAATGATTGCTTGCTTTCTTTATCAAATAGTTCGAAAACGGCTCCCATTAAAGGTTCTTGTGTACGTGCATCAACTTTTTTCAACGGAATCTGTCCGACGCCTTTTCCAGAACCAGAACCGCTTGTAACCGTATGATTTACTGTTGACCAATCTGCCTTGATGGCGTTATTATTTGAAAAAACAGCTGTATTAAGCACATTTGCTGATTTCGTTGTAACGGTTTGATACTCTACAGAAACGCCTCGCGTTTCCTTTTTGAAAGTGATTTTAAAATAATTCGTCTCATAATTTTTCAAAAGAGATCCTGCTGGGCTTTGATCTGGATCATAAGTAAAGCTGATCTCATAATCTTCACCTAGACTAAGAATTTTATTTGTGGTTAAGTCCCTAACCACAAAAGCATCCGTTCCAATTACAAAGTTCGTATTTTCAGCTTTCGATGCATCACTTAGTGTGAAACTATCCTCTAAAACTAAGTTTTTATATGGACGATTTGCTGGCATTGTATTCGTTTGAACATACCAATTAGCAAGTTTATTATCTGCTGTTGAAACTCTTCCCACTTTATACGTATTGATTCCCAAAGCGACCGTTTCTTCAGCTTTAAGTTCATGTTGGTAGTCCTTTTCATCGCTGATTTTGGCGATATTCGTAAATTTAGTGTAGTAATCAGAAACAGGAGCAGTAGTTGGTGCTGTTTTATAGCGAATGGCTACTTTCTTGTTCCCGATAGATGAAAACTCTAAATGAATATGATTGTCTTCGATTTCCATAACAGTAGGATATCGGGCATCTCCTGGTTGGATCGCCTCACCTGTCAAAACTACTTCCTTACCATTTTCATTGACAATTTTGTCTAGTTCAAGAATTTCAATTGAGTTTTTATCTAGTTTTTGAATCGACTCGATTTCATCATCCAAGATCAGATTTTTATATTTATGACGTTCTTCATTGATGCCGATTGTCCAAGTAAATAGGCCAGTCGTATTAGCATACACAACATTTTTCTTACCGCCCCCAACTAAAAAGCTAGGAATATTAAATGTCGCTGAGGCTTCCATCGGAATAGTGCCATTGCCTGCAAGAGAGACTTTATTACTCAGTTCGTCGCCTACTTTAATGTCTGTATTGTCAAACTTACTTGTATACGTCAAAACATATTTATTCGTTGTAATGCCGCTATGAATACCTAACATATCCACCGTAAAGCCAGCGCTTGTTTTTTTGATCGTATAATCTTGTCCGACAACTAATGGGTGCTTCGTTTTGTCATCCCCTTTAGCATAGTAATAAAAATCAGCAGAACCATCTACTAACTCTTTTACTCGTTCGCCAAACTCATCGATCATTTGATTGAACTGCATTCCCCAATGTTTATTATTGACAATGATCGACCAATCTACTGTACCAGCTGTCATGTCTAAAGAATCTTCTTCTAGTATTTTAGAAATATTAGATGGCGCCAGATTGATTTTTGCCTCATCGCTGCCTAAGGTATCTGAAGCCTGATTTTCGATCACACGCGGGCTAGGGTTTTGAACTGCGGTTTCATAGACAAATCGATAAGCCTGAGTTGGTGAGTTACTTTGATTATTGGTATATGTGTAATCTGTTGTATATTGCCCAAAACCACTTGTATCCCAATGACTTGTCGGTGCAAATCCACCTTGGCTGATCGAGTCAGTTCCATAAACATATAGATAGTAGATTTTTAAATTTGAAAACGTTAAATCATTCGCAACTTCATCCTTGAGGATATCTGTAAATTTAGTCCCTTGGGTCAGCTCTGTACTGTCCAAATTATAATCGATCGTCCAAACGATTGTGTTCGTTTTAACGTTATACTCCCCTTTTTTCGTTATGTGAGGATTATGATTATATTGAAAATAAACATAGCTCGAAAGGTATTTCCCATAAACAGTCGCCTCTGTTCTCAGATTGGACAACTCTTCATTAACGATCGAATTCTCGTTGATAACTGAATCATACGTAAGAATCACAGCTTTATTTGTTTCTTTGTTTAAGATCACTTCCAAATTAGCACCATTTTGTTGAAGTGTGTACTCGCCATTTCCTAACAAAACGGGTTCACCGATCAACTTGCCCCCCATCGAAACATCTTGTTCAAAAACTTTCAGATTTTCGATATTGATATAAGCTGATGCATCCTCAATTTGGTTTGGACTTTTTTTATTGACTGTGTTTTTAACCACTATTTTTTGATTTGGCTGAATGGTTTCTCGATTGATATTCGTCTTTATTTCTGTCGACACAAGATCTGTATTAAAGTTTTTATTTTTATTCAGACTAACGCTTCCTTCGCCTGAAAGTTTAAATAAAATATCGTATTGTTTTTCCTGGTTATTTGCTAAAGGGAAAACAATCGTTTTAAGTAAGTCACTATCATCGCTATATGGAATGAAGCTTGTTTCAATATCGATTTGATATTTTCCATTGACTACGGTTTCATTAAATACGATGGTAAGTTTTCCGGTTGTGTCGATAGTCCAGCTTCCGACGGTCGCTAATTTTCCGGATATGTTGTTAGAAATCGCAATATCTGCTGGCAATTGATAGTCGTATGTTCCAGCTTGAATTGTTTGATTTTCTGTTCCAACCTGTAATGTTACTTTCAATGGTGCTTGTCTTTGAGGACGGTTGGTCGTTGTGTTGAACTCTTCTCCTTTAGAATCGGTCAACGTAACGTTTGATATTAGGTTTTCTGTTTGTTGTACTTTTGCTTGTCTTGATTCAATTTCAACTTCACTAGCTGACGTCTCTAGAACTTCTTCGTTTGAAGAGTTTTCTACCTTCTCTGGTTGTTCACCTAATGTATCACTTGTCGAAGTTTCTGTCGTACTAAGGATTTCTGAGCTTTCCAAAGAACTTTCTTTGTTCGATACATCACTTGTTGTTTCATTAGCTGGCGTTTCAAGAGTTTCTTCTGGTGCGAATGTTTCAGCAAAACTAACAACAGGAATCAAAGAATTGGCAATCAACATCAGGATCACCATCACTATCCAAAATTTCTGTTTTTTCATTATTATCTCCTTTTCTTTTTAATAAAAAACAAACTTCTATTAATATATTACCATATTATATTAATTTTCATAGATGAATTCTTAATATAATTTCATTTAAACGTAAATAAAAAAAGACAAAAATGTTTTTTTTAACATTTTTGTCTTTCTTTTTCATTGACTATCTAATATCGCTTGGATTTTTTTGCTGCCAGTCTTTCGAATAAAATGACCCATCAAGTTGATAGTTTGGCGATTTAATGGAATCATTTTCTAGAAATGGCTGAATACGTTGATCAGCTGCTAACCAGCCTCTCCAGCCTAAATGGATCGTATCAGCCATAAAGTATTGAGTATCACAATCTTTAGTGAAATCTGCAATATTGTTGAAACCTTGACTTGTTAATTGATATTTAACTTTTTTTGCAAAGCCTTGTAACATGTCTTGGGAAAGGCCGGTAAAGTCCGTCCAGTGTTTATTTACTGGCGGGATAATAAACAGTACATCCGCTTTATCTTGCGCTAATTGACTGAGTACTAGCTGTAAATCAGAAAACTCAGGCGAAAAACGATAATCCCAGTCTAATTGTGAATTTTCTAACTCTTTCAGCTTCTTTTTTACCCGCTTGTTATAAAATGGATTAGATATCTCAAACGGATTGTTATTTGTCGCATTCTGACCGATTTCAGCAGCGAGTCGATCTAACTCATTTGTATTGTATGTTTTAGGCAAACGTTTTTCAGCTTTTTCGATGGCTTTATCTTTGCTTACCATACCGATTTTACTAAATAATTCGTCTTCACGCGAAAACATATTGATCATTAAATCGATATAGCGCTTATCTGATGTACTTGGTATTTTTCCAGAAACAATAGCTTTCAAAGCACTAATTAACCGTTTATCTTCTTTTACTTTTGGAAAATCCATCAATCTTGTAGCGAGATAAATATCATCATCAGTGATTTTTTCTAGATCACTAACCCATTGATACGTTTGCAGCTCAGAATAATAAGCATTGAAATAATCATTGGTGACGCCTTTTTTAACAAACCACTGAGGCGAAATAATGAAAACAACTTTTTTATGAGCAAGATTTTCTCCCATAGATTGCATCATCAAAGCCTGAGTTAAGGATTGGGTACCTGGAGCTCCTAATAAAAATGGGCGATAGCTCCGATCATATTTTTCTGCTAAAACAGTAGGATGAAACGGACTGATTCGACTTAACTCAGAAGAACCGAAAAATGGAACGTATTCCTTTGAACCGATTGCTTTATTCTTGATGGCATTTCCTCTTAACACATTGGTTGCCATGGAAGTGGATGCATCTGCTAAAACACGTTTGCTATCCAAATCTATTTTAAACGGTGCAAAGAAAAAAGCGACTAACAGAACCGCAGAAATTAAGATCGGTCCAAAGATTCCAAAGATTTTTTTCTTTATGCTCATTATTGTAATGCTTTCACTTGTTCGATAACTTTATTTGGTGTGTTCCATAAATCGCGGTCAAATTCTGAAACAGGCACTTGCACGTTTAATTGTCCTTCGATTTCAACTAATAGTTGAACTGTTGCAAGTGAATCCATCAGCCCTTCTTCAAATAAATCAACTTCTCTATTTTCTTTAACTTCATCAGTACCTGTGATTTCTTCTAAAATATCTAAGACTGTTTCTTCTATGTTCATGTGTAGTTCTCCTCTGTCGTACAGTTTTTAGCTGTAATTTTTTTATTTAAAGAATAATGTATCTAAAAATCCTGAGAAAATCAAGAAACTAAAGCAAACTGCATTAAAAGTTAAGAAAACAGCAAATGCATGTGTGAATTTGTTCGATGGGATTTTCTCTTTATGTTTCTTTTTAAAACGTAGCCAAGCGTCGGTCAAACAAATCAACGCAGCATGGTAAAAGCCGTAGGCAAGATAATACCAAGTTAAGCCATGCCAGACACCCATCAATAAGAATAGGGCAAAGTAACCAACATTTGATGCTACGATACGACTCTTAAAGACTTTTTTCTTGATCAAAGTAAACATCAAACGCATATAAATATAATCACGGAACCAAAATGAAAGAGTCATATGCCAGCGATTCCAAAACTCTTTGATATTCCAGCTCAGAAACGGCTTATTAAAGTTGATTGGTGTATCATAGCCCATCAAGTAACTAGTTCCTACGGCAAACAAACTATAGCCAGCAAAATCAAAGAATAAATACATACTATAAATGTACATATAAGCGACTAATTCCCATGATATTCCACCCGTTTTGGCAGCCAGTTTTGCAGCGACAGGTAACAAGACTTGCCCAAAATAATAACCAATAATAAATTTATATAAAAATCCCAAGAAAAAATTATGAATCCCTTTTCCTAGAAAATCTACATATTTAACAGGTGTCGGTGGATTCTCAACATCTTTTTCGAAACGGCGGTAACGATCGATTGGTCCAGACGAAATCGTTGGAAAGAATAAAAGAAATTCGATATATCGGAAAATATTGTATTCTTTGATCGAGCCATCGCGCATTTCCATGATGATTTGGACCGATTTAAAGGTTAAGTAAGATATACCTAGAAACCCTAGAAGAGACGCATGTCCTGAAACAAAAGGAACGACCTTAACTAAAATCAATGGTAAAATCGCTAAAAATACCGCTAGATAAAAAACTAGACTTTCATTCTTTTTTTGTCGATAGTGAAAATAAAACCAAACAAGAATCGTCTGCCAAATGACATATGCAATCAGCGCTACACCTTGTTTCCAGTCTTCACCGCCAAAACTCATATATAAGAACAATAAGGTAACTAAAACTTGATACCATGACCAACGTTTTCCTTTGATCAATAAAGTAAGGATCATTGGTAAAAGTGCTATTAACAAATAAATAAAATAAATTGGATTTGCATAAGGAATCATATGAGGTACATCAATCATGTTGCGTTCACCTCATTCATCAATCCTTTACGGTTGATTTTTCCATTCGCTGTTAGCGGTAGTTTTTCCACATAAATAAATTTTTGCGGAATCATATAGTCCATTACTGAATGGCTCAACTCTTCTTTAATTGCTTTGGTCAGTTTGAATTCTTTTTCAAACTCATGAGGATTTGCAACCACAAAAGCTACTAATTGCTGAACCTTATGATTTTGATATTTTGGCACTACTGCAGCTTGTTTCACATAAGAAACAGTTGCTAGATGATGATCGATATCTTCAAGTTCGATTCGATAACCATGCAGTTTCACTTGAAAATCGATTCTACCATCATAAATTAGCATCTCATTTTTTAGTCTTCCTGCATCACCTGTACGATAAGCTGGTTGGCCTTTGTACTCAAAGAAAGCGTCCGCTGTTTTTTCTGGGTTATTCAGATAGCCTTTAGAAACACTTGGACCTGCGATCACGATTTCTCCTACTTCATCTGCTGGAAGCTCATGATCTTCGTTCATGATATACACCGTTGTATCATTTTTTACATAACCAATTGGCACGCGACTATATTCGTCTAAAATTTCTTGAGTGATCTTGACTCCTGAGACCGCTACTGTCGCCTCAGTTGGTCCATAGGTATTGAAAATACTAGCTTTAGGGAATCGCTCCAATAATTTTTGAGCTGTTGCTTTTGGCAACTCTTCCCCACAGAATAGAAATACTTTCAAACTATCCACATGTTCACCATCAAATGTTGGTTCCATCAAACAAATATCCATAAACGACGGAGTGGAAACCCAAACTTCTATTTTCAACTTGGGAAGTTCAGCAAAGAGCAGTTTAAAGTCATTGATGATTTCTTTAGGTAGCGGCGTCAAAGACCCACCAGAGGTCAAAGCGGGATACACATCCATTACAGATAAATCAAAGGAATAAGGCGCCTGTGATAAAAAGCGCATGCCTTCAGTTACCCCAAAATCTGCCAACTCCCAATTAACAAAACTCAAAAGGTTCCCATGACTGATTTGAACTCCTTTGGGTACTCCAGTTGTTCCAGAAGTAAAAATAATATAGTAGGTTTCAAATTCAGTGACAGGTTCAAGTTTTGCTACACTTTGTGCACTTGCACAAATGCTTTTCAGTTCTTCCAACGAAAGAATATCAGAAGTAGTATTTAAATTCGGCCATTTGGCAACAGAAAAAATCACTGCTGGATCAGCTACCTCCAAAATCATTTCCACTCGTTCTTTTGGTGTATGTGCTTCAATCGGTATATAGGCATGTCCGGCTTTTGAAGCCCCTAAAAAACATGCGAGCATTTCAAATTCTAATTCTCCATAAACAACGACTGGACGAGCACGTTCTATGTTTTTTTGCAAATATGCAGCAATTGCATCGGAGTCACGCTTAAGCTCTCCATAAGTATATGTTCGTGTGCTTTCAATATAGACGGGACGGTTTGGTTCTTTTATCCCCCAACGATCGATTGCTTCAATAATATTTAAAATCGTCATGAAGTATTCCCTCCCTAAAATTCATTATAAATAAATGTACCACCATCAATGTTTTTATAATGGTATAAATAAATCAACATTAAAAGAATACCAAAATAAAAAACGGTCTTTCCAATGAATTTCCCCCAGTATTGTACATTTGGTTGAGTAAAAAAAGCTTTCATTTTATCTAATGCCTCCAAAATTTTCATATAATCATATTTTTTGGTACTGCTATTGTAATCAATACTATCAAGAAAAGAAACTAAATTCGCAAATAAAGCCGTCTTTCTCACTAACAGTTTTGTCACCTTCAAATAAAAAAGACTGGAACAAAACGAAAAAGATTTTGTTCCACCCTCTTTTCAATAAAAGAAAATACAAAAAATTACTTTTTTAATCGCTTTGCTGTTCAAACATTCTAAGCGTCAGACTAATGTTTTAGCTCTTGTAAAACGTCCAACGCTTCTACTAAAGATACAGTTTTAACCATAATAAAAAATGCTGCTCTCTCGAAAAATCTCTTTAAAGAAACTTAAGCTATTAACGGTCATGTCCATGGATGATGCGAGAATAGATCGCTGATGTTAGAAAATAATAGGCTAGATAGATCAGAATCAGCATTCCACAAGATAAATAGGCTAGCCAATAGCCAGAACTTGAGATTAGTCTGCTAAAGACATAGATCGCAAATGTTGCATGTAAAACCCCAATAATCATTGGTGGGAAAAAGATGATGCTATTTTGCTGATAAATAAGCTGGGTGATTTTCTTTTTAGGAACCCCAATTTTTTTTAATAAATCATAGTTTTCTTTTTCTCTTTCAGCTTCTGAAAATTGCTGCAACATTAAAATACTTCCTGTAATAATCAAAGCTAAGACTCCTAAAAACATAGCTACATAAATGAATAGCCCCATGACTCTTCTTTCATATCTTAAGTCTGAAAAGCGACTTGCATAGTTTAATTGCCAAGCTTCCTGTTCATCTTCTTCAGAAAATTCTGTTGACTGCTCTTTTTTTGGTTGTAGACTGGTTCTAGATGTATAACCTTCTAAATGATCGTCAACCCACTTATATTTAGTATAAACTGGTGTAATCCAGTTAGGTTTCACTTCTTCTGACAATTTATTTGCCAAAGCATCCTCATCTTTAGCATTAACATTAAAAGCGGTCAGTGTATAGATGATACCTGAATTTATCTCATTAAACTGTTGATCAGACACAACAAGCGTAGGAAAACTATAGCGCAATAAATCTTGTCCAAGATAATCCTGGCGTATTTCAGAAACATGAAGTTTTACGTCTTCTGTTAAAACAAACTCAGAACCATAACGAATGAACCCACCTAAAATATTTTTAATACTGTCTAAAATGACAACATCCTGATCATTATTTAATCTAATATTTTTCAAATAAGGATTTATTTTTTGATATTCCTGATAATTTGAAAGAGATAATAAGTTTATCGGACTTATCGTATTTTGCTTATCATCCTGTCCAATTTTAAGATGAAATCGGCTACCCGTCAACTTATAATTTAATTTGACAGGTGAATCGATTTTTGTATCCGGTTCCTGCTCGATTCTTTGCGTCAACTTTTCATAATCATCTTCAGCCACAATAAAATCCGTCGGTGTCGTAATATTTACCGAATTCATCCCAATCGTATAAAAGGACGCAGCTCCACCGATCATGCCCAAGGCAATCGCAATAAAAATAGTCACAGATGACAGCGTGGTACTACTTCTTTTAATATGACGTATGGTATTGCCCGATGCTAACATGTTCAAATTTCGATAATAGTTGTATTTATTTTTTCCAAATAAATAGACAACTAAATACATAGTATATTTAAAAAACAAGTATGTGCCTAACATACATATGAACATTATTACTACCGGCAAAAGTAAAAAACTAGCATAGCCCATTCCAGTTTTCACTAAAGATGTCCCAAAATGGATAATGTTATACGATAAAAAATAGCCCGTACCGATCAATCCAACACCAAGAACGCCTAAAAATATCTTTAAAACAGATATTTTATTTGGATCACCTGCTCTTTTTTTATTAACGCCAAGCATATTTGACACTTGGTAGCGGTAGATCAACCAAATACTTCGAAGTGACACGGCCAAAAGCATAAAAACAAAGGTAACACTCGTTTGAATCATCGAAGGAAATGAAATAGAAAACAAACTTTCTACTTGTAAAAACATTGCTTTCGCCAAAATCATCGAGAATAATTTTGAAAAAATAATCCCCAAAATGATTCCAGTAACTAAAGAGATTGCGCCTAAGATCAATGTCTCTACAAAAAATAAAAAAGCTATTTGTTCTTTCCGCATTCCAATTAAATGATACAAACCAATTTCTTTACCACGTTTTAATAAGAAGAAATGATTTGCGGCAAACATAAAGCTACTATCATGATAATGATCAAAATACCGCCTAAATTCATTGCCCCGTCGATATGAATCTCTTGGCCAACTCGTTTTGTTATATTTCTATTATATGTAATCGCACTAAAACAATAATAAACAACAACAGCAAATGTCATACTAACAAAATAAACCAAGTAATTGAGAAATTGCCCTTTAAAATTTTTCCAAGATAAATTAAAAATCATTCGCACGACCACCTCCGCCAATCGTTGCCTGCATATCGATCACCCGATTGAAAAACTCTTTTCTAGATCCTTGACGAACAACTTCTGAAAAAATCACCCCATCTTTTATAAACAAAATTCGATTACAATAACTAGCTGTATAAGGGTCATGAGTGACCATCATAATCGTAGCATCGTCTTGTAAATTCATATTTGTCATGTACTGCAGTAATTCTGCAGCTGCTTTTGAGTCTAGCGATCCTGTCGGCTCATCTGCAAAAATAATTTTAGGCATCGTAATCAGCGCACGTGCCGCAGCTACTCGTTGTTTTTGTCCTACAGAAATAGCAGTAGGATATTCAGTCAATAGCTGATCGATTCCTAAAGTATCTGTAACATGAGTCAAGCGTTGTTCCATTTCAGTCAAAGACATTCGATCTAAAGCTAATGGCAGTAGAATATTATCTTTGACATTCAAGGTATCCATCAAATTAAAATTCTGAAAAATAAACCCTAACTTTTTACGGCGAAAATCACTGATTTGATTATCACGCATTTTCAATATATCTTGTCCGTCGATTCGAACAGTGCCAGTTGTTGGCAATGAAATCGTTGAGATGGTATTCAGTAAAGTAGACTTTCCTGCTCCACTAGGGCCCATGATCCCAACAAATTCACCCTGCTCAACTGAAAAAGAAATATTGTTTAAAACCTGAACTTTATTATTTCGATAACCATATGATTTACTTAAATGATTCACTTCTAAAATTTTTGTCATAGTTTTCGCTCCACTTTATTCATTGTCCTTATTCTACCAATATATTATGAAACTGAACATCGTTTCCTCTTACAATTAAGTAATAATAAAAAAAAATTTATTAATCCCTTATTTTTTTAACAAGAATGTTGTGACAGTTTCCACAAACCTTTTAGGGAGTTGTTTTCACTATTTTTTCATTTCTCATAAACACTACATGTAGTTGTTCAAACAGAATAAAAATTAAATTTCACACTATATATAGTTGAAAGATTTACTGAATTGTTTTATGATTAGGAAGGAATAAATCAATGAGGAGATGGGTAGTAATGATGGAGATTAAACACGCAAATAATGAAGCAGGTTCTGTCACTTCGGCTTTGCATACTATGAAAATCGTTAAAAGAGATGGACGCTTGGTTGATTTTGATGATCGAAAAATTTATGATGCTTTGATCAAAGCTGAACAAAAAATTCGTGGTTCTTTAGACCCACTTGCCCATGAGCGTATTCAAGAAATCGTTGAAAGGATCGATCAAGAAATATCAGATCGATTCGCCGAGAATGTAAAAATTTATGAGATTCAAAATATCGTCGAACACATTTTATTGGCAAAAAATGAATACGAGTTAGCAGAAGAATATATCAACTATCGCACTCGTCGTGATTTTGAGCGTAGTAAAGCTACTGATATCAATTTTACGATCAGCAAATTAATCAATAAAGACCAATCTGTCGTCAATGAAAATGCGAATAAAGACAGTGATGTTTTCAACACCCAAAGAGATTTGACAGCGGGAATCGTTGGTAAATCGATCGGTCTTAAATTGTTGCCTCCTCATGTTGCAAATGCACATCAAAAAGGTGATATCCATTATCATGACTTAGACTATCATCCATATACACCTATGACTAACTGCTGCCTGATTGATTTTAAGGGAATGTTGAATAATGGATTCAAAATCGGTAATGCGGAAGTTGAAGCACCAAAATCAATTCAAACGGCAACTGCTCAAATTTCACAAATCATAGCTAATGTAGCCTCAAGTCAATACGGCGGCTGTTCAGCAGATCGTGTAGATGAGTTATTAGCTCCGTTTTCTGAATTAAATTATCAAAAGCATTTAAATGATGCCAGAGAATGGATCGAAGGAACAGATCGCCAAGAAGCATATGCTAAAAGCAAAACGAAAAAAGATATTTATGATGCGATGCAAAGCTTAGAATATGAAATCAATACCTTATTCACATCAAACGGCCAAACCCCTTTCACTTCTCTAGGATTTGGCTTAGGACTAAATTGGTTCGAACGTGAAATTCAAAAAGCCATCTTACAAATTCGTATCAACGGTTTAGGTAGCGAGCACAGAACAGCTATCTTTCCTAAATTGATTTTCACTTTGAAACGCGGTGTAAATTTAAATGAGACTGATCCCAATTACGATGTCAAACAATTGGCATTAGAGTGTGCAACTAAACGAATGTATCCTGATGTTTTAAATTATGATAAATTAGTTGATTTAACTGGCAGCTTCAAAGTACCAATGGGATGTCGTTCTTTCTTACAGGGATGGAAAGATGAACACGGAGAAGAAATCAATGTAGGTCGAATGAATTTGGGTGTTGTGACTTTAAATCTTCCTAGAATCGCTATGGAAGCTCATGGTAATATGGATAAATTCTGGGCACTATTGGCTGAGCGCCTTGATACAATGAAAGATGCTTTAGTTTATCGAGTTGAACGCTGTAAAGAAGCAACACCAGCGAATGCACCAATTCTCTATATGTATGGCGCTTTTGGGAAACGTTTGTCTAGAAAAGAATCAGTCAACGAACTATTCAAAAATAAACGTGCGACTGTTTCTCTAGGATATATCGGTTTATATGAAGTAGCTTCTGCCTTTTATGGCGGTGATTGGGAAACTAATCCTGAGGCCAAAGACTTCACCCTTGAGATTTTAAAAGATTTAAAAGCACATGCTGACGATTGGGGCAATGAATATGGTTACCACTTTAGCGTCTATTCAACCCCAAGTGAAAGTTTAACAGATCGTTTCTGTCGTTTGGATACTGAAAAGTTTGGCGTGGTCGAAAATATCACCGACAAAGAATATTATACAAACAGCTTCCACTACGATGTCCGTAAAAATCCAACGCCATTTGAAAAATTAGATTTTGAAAAAGACTATCCTCAATATTGCTCAGGCGGTTTTATCCATTACTGTGAGTACCCAGTCTTACAACAAAATCCCAAAGCTTTAGAATCCGTTTGGGACTATGCATATGATCGGATTGGTTATTTAGGAACAAACACACCGATCGATCATTGTTACGAATGTGGTTTTGAAGGAGATTTCAACCCAACACAACGTGGCTTTGAATGCCCGCAATGCGGCAATCACGATCCGAAATCATGTGATGTAGTAAAACGAACATGCGGCTATTTAGGGAATCCTCAAGCCAGACCAATGGTTCACGGACGCCATAAAGAAATCTCATCACGAGTGAAACATATGAAATAAAAAGTAAAACAAACGGATTAGATACAACCAGAATCAATCAATTCCCAAAACACGATGTCTCCTGCAGCTTTTTGCAGGCATCGTGTTTATTTGAAAGGATGACTAAAATGAGAAATCCTAAACCACAAGAATGGTTAGCAGAAGAACTTAGTCAAAATTATATTGGTGACTACAAAGCCTTTAACTTTGTAGATGGGGAAGGCGTACGAAATAGTCTATATGTCAGCGGTTGTTTATTTGCCTGTGAAGGCTGCTTTAATCAAGCTGTCCAAAATTTCCGCTACGGTAAACCCTTTACAAAAGAATTGGAAGATAAAATCATTGAAGATTTATCACACGATTATGTCCAGGGCTTGACCTTATTAGGTGGAGAACCCTTTTTGAATACAGCTGTTTGTTTGACCGTTGTCGATCGAGTTCATAAAGAATTTGGAACTAAAAAAGATATTTGGTCCTGGTCCGGCTATACATTTGAAGAATTATTGCTAGAATCCGAGGACAAACTTGAACTATTGAACAAAATCGATATCTTAGTTGATGGTCGGTTTGAATTATCAAAGAGAAACTTGAACCTCCAATTCAGAGGCAGCAGCAATCAGCGGATTCTTGATGTCAAGAAATCTCTAGATTGTGGACAAGCTGTCATTTGGGATAAATGTCATGATGCTGAACAAGCATACGAACAAATAAAAAAAGGAAATATGATTTAATTTTTATTATCATAAAAAATCATATGTTACACTGACTGATGCAGCCACAGAGAACCTCTTGCGGCTGCACCAGTCAGTTTTTCTTTATAGTCATTATCAAATCATTCGCTCATCTTTTATGAGTATATTACAATAGAAAATAGAAGGCATCATCACTAAATATAATCACCCAAGAACTTAGGAGGATAAACGATTATGAATACAAATCAACGATTAAATGCTAAAAAAGCCATCATCACCGGAGCCGCTTCTGGTATAGGTTATGCGACAGCCAAACTGTTTATCCAAGAAGGATATAGTGTCGGTTTGATTGACGCCGACAAAAGTCGATTAGAGATTATTTCTAAAGAATTCAAGCAGGAAGGATATGATTGCTACTACAGAAATGTGGATGTAACAGATGAACGCCATTTAAAAAAGGCCATCGATGAATTAACCGACAGTCTTCAAGGGTTAGATATCTTTTTCAGCAATGCTGGAATCAATGGCACGTGGGCACCGATCGAGTCCTTAACAATTGAGGAATGGGATACTACAATAAATACGAATCTACGCAGTACGTTTTTATGTACAAAATTTGCAGTTCCTCATATGAAAGAGCACGGCGGTTCAATCATTATAACAAGCTCTATTAATGGTACTAGAATTTTTAATAATTTTGGAGCCTCTGCCTACAGTGCTTCAAAAGCTGGACAGGTAGCTTTTACAAAAATGGCCGCCTTAGAACTTGCTCGATATAATATCCGTGTCAATGCCATCTGTCCTGGAGCTATCGATACAGCAATCAATGAAAAAACAACTTATTCAGATGAATTAAAAGAAGTCGAAATCAAGGTAGAATTTCCAGAAGGTGAGCGACCGTTGAAAAATGAAACAGGAACCAGTGACCAAGTTGCACAATCCGTTTTATTTTTAGCGACGGATGCATCTGCGAATATTTCTGGAACAGAACTTTATGTGGATGGCGCAGAATCATTACTTTAAACGATGTTATCAAAAAATGGCAGTATCCTTGTAAGATACAGATAAACGGTTGAGTCAGAAATAGCCTCTAAACATTTCAAGGCGTTAGGGGCTTTCTGCTCCAACCTCATTGTTTTTCCAATTGATTTTTCGTTTTGCTTAAGAAGAACTTTCCTTGAAAAAAGCTAAGATCTCTGAACGGATTTTTTGATGATTGACGATAGGATCAGGATAAGCTTTTCCGCTAGACACAACAATGTCTTTTTGAAGGTCCGCTGGCATTTTACTTGGCTCATGAATATATTCAGTTGGTACATCTTTTAATTCAAGAATAAATTGACGAATAAACTCTCCCTGTGGATCAAATTTTTCACCTTGTACTGTAGGGTTAAATATCCGAAAATAAGGAACCGCATCTGTTCCTGTTGAAGCCGCCCATTGCCAACCACCAATGTTACTTGCTGCATCATAATCGATTAATTTTTGTTGAAAATAGTCTTCTCCCTTCCGCCAATCGATCATTAAATCTTTGATCAAAAAAGAAGCGACAATCATACGTACCCGATTATGCATCCAGCCAGTTTGATTAAGTTGTCTCATTCCAGCATCGACAATTGGAAAACCTGTTTGACCTTGCTTCCAACGCTCAAATGCTTCTTGGTTGGAGCCCCATTGCAACTGTCTATATTGCTCCTTTATTTCTTGCGTTTTTTGGTTAGGGTTTTCAAAATAGATCATATTATAAAAATCCCGCCAACATAATTCAGAAATAAACGTCTGACGACTATCAGAATCTGGTTCCGCGTTTAGAGCATACCAAACTTTTCGAACCGATATCTCCCCTGTTCTTAAATATCTCGATAACTTACTTGTTTGATCTAAAAAAGGATAGTCTCGTCCTTTTTGATAATCATGTAAGTGATTTTTAATAAACTCTTTCAAAATATTTTCTGCAGCAGCTTCCCCACACTCAAAATCAAATGGTAAATTTATCTTTTCAATGATCTGTTTAAACTCATTTTGACCTTTGTTAAATAAGGGATGCTGAGCTTGCCAAATGATCTATTTATCTTTATGGTTCTTTCATAAAAAGGTTTTGGTAGCGTTCGCCATTTTCTAAAGTAAGGGGTAAATACTTTGTAACTTTCGCCTGTCGGCTTTTTGATTTCCTCGACGCCATGTAAATGACTATCTTGGTATGAATGTACCTGAATTTCATTATTCTGAAAAAAGGTCACCATTTTTTGATCTCGTTGTCTGCCAAAGCCACGTTCATCTTTATTAAAATAAATCGCATGCCACTCTGGATATACCTGTTTTAGTTCAGTAAAACTTCTTCGACATCTCCATATAGGAAATGAATGGAGATACCATTCAGCATGCTCAAAAAAAGTCTTTAAGCTATAAAAAAAAGCATCATGATTGTAACTTTCTTTTAAAAATTGTGCCGGGTTTAGTTGAAAAAGACAAATAAGCTCGTCTGTCTCTTTACTCTCTTCTATCATCTTATTAAAAGCAGTATTATCATCTAAACGAAGGTCTTTGCGAAACCACATAAATGTTTTGCTCATTATTTTTTCCTTTCCTGCTTATGATTATATAGATAGTAGCATAGTTAGCCAGTGATCACTAAAATTTAAAACTAGTTATTTGATCTGATCATCCAGTTTTTCATATTCATCCGTCTTTTGTTTTTCCCATAAAGGCAAGACTATATTTTCATACGCCATCGGATCAAGATTCGTCAAGGTTATCCCTAATAAACGAATACCTTGTTCCAGTCCCAGAATTTCTTCCCAGATCAAGTTTGCCTGATAATATAATTCTTCTTTTTTAGAAATATATTCTGGCAGAGTCCGACGTTTTGTTATTGTTGTATAATCTGTATAACGAACTTTCAATACAACTGTTTTTCCGTGTTTTTGGACTCGATCTAGTGAATCTTCCACACGTTCTGCTAACTGCCTTAATTGAGCAGTTACTTGTGCTTCAGTTGTTAGTGGTGTGCCATATGTATGTTCTTTCCCTACTGATTTGCGGTCTCTTGTTATATTTACAGGTGAATCGTGGATACCACGAACTTTGCGATACAAAGAGTAACCCATCTTACCAAAGTTACGAATCAACTCCATCTCATCTTGCTTATACAAATCTTCACCAGTATAGATCCCCAAATCGTGCATTTTGGGAACTGTTTTTTTCCCAACCCCATGAAATGCTTCGATTGGTAAAGCCTTCAAAAATGTCTCAGCATCATCTGGCATCACAACAGTCAGACCTTTTGGTTTTTGAAAATCAGAAGCTAGTTTTGCTAAAAATTTATTGTAACTCACCCCTGCCGAACAAGTTAAATGCAATTCATTCCATATATCGTATTGAATTAATTTGGCGATTTTGATTGCTGACTTACTATTGATTTTATTTATAGTGACATCTAAATACGCTTCATCGATTGAAACGGGTTCGATAATATCTGTGTAGCGACGAAAAATTTCTCTGATCTGCTGTGAGATTTCCGAATATTTTTCATAATTACCTGGTTTAAAAATAGCATCTGGACATAATTCATAGGCCTTTTGAGCACTCATAGCGGAATGGATCCCAAATTTGCGTGCTTCATAATTTGCAGTAGTTACCACGCCTTTGCCGCCAGTATCACTAGGATGGCGCGCGATTACTAGAGGATGGCCGACTAATTCAGGATGATCGCGTTCTTCGACAGAAGCAAAAAAAGCATCCATATCGATATGAATAATCTTGCGAGATGTATCCTTCTTTAAGGGAAAACGAAGTTCACTGATCATAATTGCCATCCTCCTTTATAATAATCATAGTGTGCTGTCCACTTCTAATCGAATATAAGATAAATTCCCTTTTGACTCGCATCAAGTAATTTTTCAAGCTTTACTTGAGCGATAGCTGAAATAGACGATACCGAAACAATCCCTTCAGGCACTTTTACTAAAGGGTCAACAACTCTTGTTTTCTTCTTCTGGTAAATATCATAATGATCCTCACTTGAACAAACACTACACTTTGGAGGATGAGCTATTTTATCCAATAGTTGTTTGATTTCAACAGAAACACTTGATTTTAATTTTTTGAGAAACGCTGAATCTGTCATCATTAAATCAGCCAAAGTAATTTCTTGCTCTTCCAGTCCTAGCCGGATGGCATTTGCCATCCACTCATAGCTGCAAATATTTCGCGGATCGTAAAAAAAGTCGATCACTACTTTTCGATATTGATCCATAAACCACATTGCCCACTCAACTGAATCTACAACGATTTGATCTTCAATGATTTTGATTGACTTCAAAAATTGCTGTATTTCTTGTATTGGAACAGAAAAATAACGATGAACTTCTCGTAATGTATAATCGATTCGATCACAACATAATAATGGTGCTTCTTGTTCTAATAATAGCCATTGTTCATCATCAAATAGTATCTGCCTGTAATCAAGATCGTACTGCTTTAATATAGCTGGGATCGTAGAGTGCTCGATCAATTGTGTTTTGATTTGCTCATGATAATCATCCTTTTTATTCGCTAGAGCCAAATCGACCACATGTGAAAAAGCCGTGTGCGACACATCATGTAGTAAGCCTGCAATCTGTTCTTCTACAGTTCCTCCAAATTTTCTGATCAACAACATAACGCCCACAGAATGTTCGTATCTCGTTTCGTTCCAAGCTGGATTGATCAAAACGGCAGGTCCTGCCATATGAACATCTTTTAAACGCTGTATTTCCTGTGATGAGATCAATGCCGCTAGAACCTCTTCTACTTCAAATGAACCATACAAAATATCTTCAACAATCATTTTACTCTCCCTTAAAATTCCATTTACTTTTACAAACATTATATACGAACGTTTGTTCATTTACAACTAAATTCATTTTATTGTAATTTATGTTATTTTTTTGATATTGATAAAAAAAATTTAATGTACTATTATTAGAAGTGTTCAAAATTATTGTTAGGGAGAGAATGTTTTGAAAAAAATACTATTAGTAACTCTTGGGGCCCTTTGCTTTTTATCATTAAGCGCTTGTTCAGACAAGAAAAATGAAACACAAGCAAGTACTACCACTACCACAACAGAGGAAAAAGTAACGACTGAAAACTGGCTTCTTGTCGGTGGATATCGTTCGGACACATTCACTGAAACTGATGCTATGAAAGATTTAGCTGCCTCTGCTACTTATACAGCACCACTTAAAGACTCTAGCGAATTACTTTTAATGAATAGTGATGATACATTTTCAATGCATGCTTTCAGCAGCATTGAGAAAAATATTGATGTTAGCGGTCACTATACTGAAAAAAATGGTATTTATACGTTAACGTATGACAAATATAAATACATTTCTTCTCTTGATCCAGAAACCGTCGTTGATAAAAGTGATACTATGAAGAATAGTTTTAAGTACTTTATTGAACAAGACTATCTATATGCTTTTGGCTCTTCAAATGAAAATCCAGCATATACTGTCATTCAAAAGTATACAAAAATATCTGAAGACAAAGCAGCAGAACGCATTAAAGAAATCGATGATTCATCTTTTAAATAAATTATTTTTATAAAAATAAAGAAGTAACTCAGCATTTTCAAAAACTTGCTGAGTTACTTCTTGTTATCTCTTTAAATCGCTTTTGTGCCTCTCTCACCTGTTCTAATGCGGATCGCCTCTTCTACATTATAAACAAATATCTTGCCGTCTCCCACTTCTCCTGTCTGACAAATTAGCAAAATCAAAGAGATGATTTCTTCGACTTCTTCATCCAAAACAACAAAACTGACTTTGACTTTTGGTAATAAGGTGGTAATGATTTCCTGTCCTCGCACATATTCTTTTAGCCCCTTTTGATTCCCAAAGCCTAGCACTTGGCTCACCGTCATTCCTAGTGCTTCAAAACTATCAGTCATTTTCTCTTTCAGTTCTTCTAATTTTTCTTGCTGAATGATTGCTTCTACTTTTTTCATTTATTTCCCTCCTAAGAATCTAATCCCATAAATGTTGGATAAGCTGTTTCATCATGCTCAATACGATCTAATCCCAATGCTTCTTCTTTTGCTGAAACTCGAATCGGCATAAATAATTGAATTCCTTTAATAATAAGAAAACTAGCAACTCCTGCAAATACAATCGTAAAAACAATACTGGCCACTTGGGCTACAAATAACTCGATTCCGCCATAAAGCAAACCTGTTTTTCCTCCTATAGCAGGATCTGCAAAAATCCCTGTCATGATTCCACCAAAGATTCCGCCAACACCATGACAGCCAAATGCATCTAGTGCGTCATCGTAACCAAATTTATGTTTAACAAATGAAATAAAATAATAACAAACTGGACTAACCAGCGCGCCTAATACAAATGAACTCCACAACGAAACAAAGCCTGCACCTGGCGTGATTGCAACGAGACCTACTACAGCACCTGTACAAGCGCCAACAATTGTCGGTTTCCCAATTGCCAATTTTTCAATTAGCATCCAGGAAAGCATCCCACTTGCCGCGGCTGTATTCGTCGTAAGCATTGCATGGATCGCTAGTCCATCTGCTGCCAGAGCCGAGCCAGCATTAAAACCAAACCAGCCAAACCAAAGTAAGCCCGCACCTAGCACAACAAAGGGAATATTATGGGGACGGTATTCTGTTTGTTGATATTCTCTACGTTGCCCTAAAACCAAAGCTAATACAAGACCTGAAATGCCAGAGCTAATATGCACCACATTTCCTCCTGCAAAATCGATTGAACCGATTTTGTCTAAAAAACCGCCGCCCCAAACCATATGGGCCATTGGATAATAAACAACGATCGACCAAATACCGATAAATAAAAAGATGGCAGAAAAACGCATCCTCCCAACTACAGCCCCTGTAATAATTGCTGTTGTGATCAAAGCAAACATCATTTGAAATCCAGCAAACAGGCCTTCTGGAATCGTATCTCCTTTCGTCATGGACACTCGATTAAAAAATAATTTATCTAAGTTCCCCACAAATAAATGGTCACCACTGAATGACATGGAATAGCCTAGGACAACCCAAAGTACTGAAGCTAAGCCCATCACACAAATTACCATCATCATCGTATTAAGGATATTTTTTCTACGCTCCAACCCTCCATAAAAAAATGCTAATGCGGGTGTCATCAAAAAAACCATTGCTGAACATACAATAATAAACGCGATATTTCCAGTTTCCATACAAACCCCTCCAATATCCAAATTAAGCCAACCTTCATTTTAGCTTTGTCGGTTATTTTAGCATCAAACTGGGATTTATCCTAACAGAAATCACTTATTTAGTGAAAATAATTTCATTTTTCTGACAATTCACGTTACAAGAAATAACATCTATACCAATAGAACGGTTTCATTATATTCTATAGCTTCTATCGAGTACACCAATTACTACAAAAAATAAACTGACTTTTGAAATCAGTTTATTTTTTACTATTCAATTCAATCTACATGAAACTCTCTATAGACTTCTTGTTTCTTCAATCCGCGTAGCTTTGCAACTTCTTTAATTGCTTCTTTAGATGAACTTCCTGAATTCATCAGTACATCGATATGTGCCTTGATTGAAAGCTCCAGATCCGCATTTTCAGCTACCTGTGATCCATCGGCGCCTTCAACCAAAAGACAGCACTCACCTTTTAACGAGTGTTCTGCTAAATAATCTGTCAATTCAGCCAAAGTACCTCGAAGATATTCTTCATGGAGTTTCGTTAATTCACGACAAATCACGGCTTTCCGCTCTTTTCCAAATACTTCTGAAAAATGCTTTATCGTTGTAGCAATTCGATGAGGTGATTCGTAAAAAATTTGCGTTGGTACTGCTGTTTTCAACTTCTCTAAAACATCAATTTGTTCTTTTTTCTTTCTAGGTAAAAAACCATAAAAAGTAAATGGCTGCGGCGATAATCCTGAAGCAATCAATGCCGTGATCCCAGCTGTGGGTCCAGGTAAAGCAATCACTTTAATCCCAGCTTCGATACAGGCTTCAACCAATTCATGCCCTGGATCACTGATCGAAGGCATCCCAGCATCACTAACTTGAGCAATCAGTTCGCCAGCTTCTAAACGTTCAATAAATTGTGGTATCCGTTCTTTATAATTATGCTCATGAAAACTGATTTGAGGAGTCGCTATCTCAAAATGATTCAACAATTTTTGAGTATTACGAGTATCTTCACTAGCAATAATTGTTGCTTCTTTTAAGATATTGATACAGCGAAAGCTCATATCTTCCAAGTTTCCTATTGGAGTCGGCACTAAATATAGCTGCCCGATGCCGGATGAATCAAAACTTTTTTGTTTTTGCATAGAGAAACTCCTTTTTGATTTTTTGAAAAAAGAAAGTTGGGACATAAGCAGTTAGCCTAAAAGCAGCCCCTTTTGTCCCAACTTTTTATTTATATCGTTCACCATAAATTACATCTAGACAAAAAGCACATTCTTCATCATTTTCCCGGCGCGAGCATATAAAATGTTGCAGACATGAAACCCTTCTTCATAGAGCTTTTCCAAATTCATTCGAGATTTAGATAGCTCCTGCTTAGCTGGATCACTAGAGTCATTGGCTAATTTAGTCAATTCCTGCAAATGTTCCCGTAAACGCTGATTTTCGATTTCTAGAGTTGTGTTTTTCTCAACTAATTCATGAAGTGCTTCTTTAATCTCTGATAATTGTCCTAAAGTTCCTTGTAAATCAGTCTCTAAAGAACTCAGACCATCGTATAAAGAGCGTTTATCCATTGTGATCACCTTTTTCGGCTTGAGCTTTTTCTGTTGCTTCTTTGATTTCTTCATAATCGTATTCTACAGCTATTTCACGTCCAACCAAACGAACTTTGATGATCCGGCTCAATAAATTCAAACCAACTACACGTCCTTTTCCATCTGGTGTAATGACATCTTTACCATAGTCAGGTAATTCTTTTTTCGCTGCTTCGTATTCATCATTTTCATATTTTAGACAACACATCAAGCGTCCACACAACCCAGAAATTTTTACAGGGTTCAGTGATAGCCCTTGATCTTTTGCCATTTTGATCGATACTGGCATAAAATCACCTAAAAAAGTTGAACAGCATAATTGTCTGCCGCACGGACCGATCCCACCTAAAATCTTCGCTTCATCTCTAACACCGATCTGGCGCAATTCGATCCTTGTACGGAAAATCGCCGCTAAATCTTTGACTAGCTCACGAAAGTCGATTCGTCCATCTGCTGTAAAATAAAAAACCATCTTGCTGCGGTCAAATGTATATTCAACACGAATCAATTTCATTTCTAATTCATGTGCTCGAATTTTTTCTTTGGCTACACTCAAAGCCGCTTCAGCATCATCCACGTTCTTTTGTTCTTTTTCTAAATCAGTTTCTGATGCTTTATTTAAAATGGGTTTTAACTCCTCAGGTAAGTCTTCTGGATCAATAGATTTCTTCGGTATCGCAACTGTGGCTAGCTGTTTAGACTGCTGTGACTCCACAAGTACTTTCTCATTGTAAAAATACTCTGATTTTCCAGGAGCAAAATAATAGATATGACCTGCTTCACGGAAGCGAACTCCTACTACTTCTACCATTTCCATCCTCCTATTTATGTTTTAGGGTGGATCATTCGTATCACTAATTGCTCGCAAACACTCTGCCAACTGACATTAGCTTCCCATTTTTGCCGCGCTTTTAAAATCAGTTCAACTCGTTGTGCCTGTTGTTCTATCACACGTTTGAGTTGTTCTTGCGCTACACTTTCAGTGAGCTGCTTGCGGTAATAAGCAAGTAATAAATCAAAACTCAACCCTTGTTGGTCTTTTTCCTTAAAGACTTTGACCATCTTTTTTTGAACATAGACAAAAGCCTGTAAATCATCTTTTATCATATAATCAAACCATTGTTGAGTAATTTCCCTAGCTTCATTAAACCATTCATCTTGAGAGATTTCAACTGCTTTGTCAAAACTATTTGTCAACTCTGCCAAAAGGCTGGCTGTATTTTTATTGATTCCTGCTTCTACTAAAGCATGGACTAATTTAGACTTAACTAAAGGTTGAAAATGAAGAACCTGACAACGAGATTGGATCGTAGGCAACATTTTTGTTAAAGAGGTCGTTTCTAAAATAGCTAAAACTTTTCCCTCTGGCTCTTCTAAAAATTTCAACAAGCTATTCGCTGCACCAACACTCATTTTGTCTGCTTGCTCGATCAAGAAGACTTTTTGAGCGGTTTCCACTCCACTTTTGCTAAATTCTGCTTTCAATGCTCTGATTTGATCGACTTTGATCGTTTGTCCATCAGGTGCGATCCGTAAAACATCAGGGTGTTCATTTTCATTGATCCGCAAACAATTATTGCACTGATTACAAGGATTATTATCTGTTAAATTTGTACAGAAAACGGATTTTGCCATCCATAAACCAAATTCTTTTTTACCAGTTCCTGTATCGCCTTCAAAAAGATAAGCATGGGCAAGACGACCATGCTCGAAACTTTTTTGAAGCTGCTGGTAAAGCAGCGGTTGTTGTTCACTTAAAACGGATGCTTCATTCATCTTAATATTGATGGAATCCTTCTACTGGCAAGACAAAAACTGTCGCGCCGCCAACTTCGACCTCTACAGGATAAGGCACTTGTCCATCCATTGTAATATCTAATGTTACAGGAGTTGACACATATTGCTTGCGAGATTGGCATGTTTTTTTGATCAATTCTAATGCTTCTTCCACACGATCATCATCAATCCCAACGATAAATGTACTGTTTCCAGCTTTTAAAAAGCCGCCCGTTGATGAAAGCTTTGTCGCACGAATATTGGCATCAATAAATTCATTGGCTAAACGGTTACTATCTTTATCTTGGACAATCGCTAAAATAATTTTCATATTCGGTCACCTTCCTAGTTTCTAAAATATTCTGGATAACGGTTTACAATTGCTTGAAATGTTGCTTCTACAACATTTTCCAAACTCATTCTGGCATCGATTTTCGTGATTCTTTCAGGATTTTCTTCTACTAGTTTTAAATACTCATGACGAACTCGTTGATGAAACTCAAGTCCTTCTGAATCCAATCGGTCGATTTGCTGCTGACGATGGTTTTTAATACGATTTAATCCTGTATCTGAGTCAACATCTAAATAAATCGTGAAATCAGGTACAGTCCCTTCGATCGCAAATTCATTGATTGTCGCAATCGCTTCAACACCAATACGTCTGCCCGCTCCTTGATAGGCTAACGAACTATCTACAAAACGGTCACATAAAACAATTTTACCTTCTTCTAGAGCAGGTAAAACTTTCTCCATTAAATGCTGACGTCTAGCCGCGGCATAAAGCAGAGCCTCCGTCCGCTCATCCATCTCTTGATTTCTTGGATCTAAAATAATTTGACGAATCTTCTCAGCAATGGGAATGCCGCCAGGTTCTCTTGTTTTGATAATACTTCTTTCCGCCGCCAGATCCAACCTTGGATATAACTCATTTAAAACACTCGTCTTTCCTGCGCCGTCTGGTCCTTCGATCGTTATAAAAATACCTTGCACTTTACTAATCCCCTTACTTACTTTGATTCCTTCTATCTATTATACTTTATCTATCACAATCAGTCTAATTGAATTCCTTATTATTAAAAATTTCCTGTTGAACAAATAAAACTGAGATGAAAAGCCTCACAGACCTTACCCCAGTTTTATTTAGTCGCTTATAAAAAATTTAAACTCTTCTATTTTTAGCAAACAGGATAATCGCTCCGCTCCCTAAGCAAATGGTTCCAAATAGGACAAAGTAGTTCTTAGTACTTTCTCCAGCTTTAGGTAGTATTTTATCTTTCGCTTGGTTGCTAGTATTTTTCTTTGTTTGGTTTTCAGTACTACTCTCTTGTGAAGGTTCTGGTGTTTCTTCTTTTTGATTTTCAACAATCACTTCTAATGGTTCAATTTGAGATGACGTGATCACAAAAGGAATCGGCTCTTCATTTAGTCTATAGCCCTTTAATGCTTTGGTTTCTAAAAATTGATAGGTTCCAGGTGCTAATCCTTCGACGAGTAGCTGCCCATCTTCATCTGTTGTAAGTCCGGTCTGTAATGTGTTTCCTTTTTCATCTTGCAGTTCAAAGACTACACCTGCTAAGGTTTTCTTCGTTGACTGATCGATTTTAATTAGTCGTACGGCTCCGAATGTTGGCTCAGCTTGATTTATTACTTGCCTGAATGCAATCTTATTTTGAAAATCTTTTGAAGCTATTTTTATAGGCGTCCCATCTAAAATAAATCCAATTGGCGCTTTTGTTTCAATCAGTGTGTAGTCTTCTTGCAATAAATTACTTATTTCGCCTATCCCTTGCTCATTTGTGATGATTTTTCCAATAAGTTCATTCGTAGAATCTTTGAAGACATCAAATTCTGCTCCCGCCAAAACAGCTCCATCCTCTGAAGTCTTCATTAATTGAATAGAGAATATTTCTCCGCTTCCTGAACCATTTCCATCAGAGTATTGCGTCTTGGATTCTTTTGAATCAATAGTTATTTGTTCACTTTCTAACGTTGCGATATTAGAAAACTCCTCTTGATCTTGAGGTTGATGATCGATCGTTGTGTCATAAGAAATAAGGTAGCCAATTCCTTTGGGCATATCGCCAAAATCTACTGTAAATCCATTGGGAAGATAGGTGATCGTTACTTGGCTGGTGATATCGATTTTATTGATCGGATTATCAAAAATCCCTTGATCACCGTCTGGAAATACTGCTGAGGTCACTTTGATCGAATCTGGAACTAACGTGTAGTTGTCTGTTTGAAACGTGTCTTTAACGACCGCATTGGGCAATTCTTGACCACTAGCATTTACACGAATTTCCCAAAAAAGTGTACGAGAATCAGATGAAAACCAAGACCATTTATTGATTACTTCATTTGGATCATCTGTGGCTTCTTCGACCTCAACTTCTGTGGAAACCTCTGTCGTTTTGTTGATTGGAAACACTAGTTTAATCGTGCCGTATTCCTCGATCACTTGTTTATCAAAACGACTGAAAAACTGCAATGTACCTTTTACATTAGAATGGGTTTCTACAAAATCAGTATACGTAAGCAAAACTGTTTTGGCTCCCTTATCAGCAACTGCTGTAGCAACAACAGCCCCACTTTCATCCAGCACATCAAAAGACAAACTATTGACCAAATCTAACTCAGCAGGCAACTCGATTAATGTTGTATCGCCTTTTTGAGCACTTCCATTTGGTATACTCCAATCCATATGAACTTGAATGATATCCCACGATTTAAACGAGTCCTGCTCTTCTCCATGTTCGTTGGTGATTTTTACATTTTGGATCGTGTTATTGATTTCTTTTGCTTCCGTTCTTATTTCAAAAAGCACTGTAGAACTGATTAAAATCCCGATAAACATAACACTTAAAACAAACACCTTAATAGACCTATGATATTTCTCTTGCATTGTTCCCCACCCTTATTATAAATTAATTTTTGTTCTCTCTATACCAAAAGATAAAAATAAAAAATATAAACCATATTATTTCTATTTATTTCAATTATACAATATCTATTCTATTTTCATGTATTTATTTTTCAGAAAAACCAGACTATCAAAACACATTGAACCAAAAAATATAATCAATTAAAGTAAATAATATTTCTTCTCAACACAAAAAGTGTATAATTATTTTAGGTATAACAATAAAAACTAGGAGTGATTTTTTGGAAAACTTATTTGCAGCTGTTGATGACTATTTTATTGAAAAACTAGTAGAAAATGACCCTATTTTTGATCAAATTCTGGCTAATAATCAAAAGCACCAATTACCTCCACACGATGTATCCCCCTCTCAAGGAAAATTTTTATATCTTCTCGCAAAAATCAAAGGCGCTAAACGAATTTTAGAAATTGGTACACTTGGCGGATACAGCACGCTTTGGTTTGCTAAGGCAATTGAAAATGATGGACAAGTAATCTCTCTTGAATATGATAAAAAACATGCGGAAGTTGCATCAGAAAACTTAACTATTGCTGGCGTCTCTGATAAAACAACGATTTTAGTTGGTCCAGCTTCTGACAGCTTAGAAAAAATGGTACATACTCAAACTCCTGCTTTCGATTTAATTTTTATCGATGCAGATAAAGAAAACAACTCTGTTTACTTGGACTATGCATTGAAACTTGCTCGTCCTGGTACCATTATTATTGGCGATAATGTCGTACGTGATGGTGCTGTTATTGATTCGACTAGCTCTGATGGAAGGGTTATCGGAGTCCGTTCTTTTGTGGATGATCTATCCACTTCTCACTCATTAACTTCGACCGCAATTGAAACCGTTGGTGTAAAAGGCTACGACGGCTTTACCATCAGTATTGTTGAGAAATAAAGAATAGCGTGAAATCGTGACAACAGCATCTAGCTCCGAAAATTTCAGCTTGACTCTGATCTTGCAACTCTGAATACTAATGTGCTTAGAATTATAGGTGATCAAAACGGTATCACTGTTTTTTTAATAGTTTATGCCTAAAATAAAAAGGGTGTGGACAAAAGTAAAAATCACTTTTTTCCACACCCTAAATACGAATAGACGGCGAGAGCAGAAGTACCCCTTCTTATTTCTCGGGGTTAAATACTTCAGTCCCACGCGCCTTCGCTTTTCTTATAATTTTTCTATTTTTACAATTCACGGCGTCCTTCTACAGCTTTGAGTAAAGTCACTTCATCCGCGTATTCAATATCACTTCCAACAGACAATCCATGAGCTAACCTTGTAACAACAATACCAGCAGGTTGATCAAACGAGATAAATACATCGCTGTCGCTTCCCCTTCTGTCGTGGCATTCGTTGCAATAATCACTTCCTTGACTTCGTCATCATGCAGACGCTGGATCAAAGAGGCAATATTGATATCTTCTGGCCCTGTCCCTTCCATAGGCGATAATACCCCATGAAGTAC
The DNA here is from genome assembly GCF_000633635.1 of Enterococcus crotali. Classification (GTDB taxonomy): domain Bacteria; phylum Bacillota; class Bacilli; order Lactobacillales; family Enterococcaceae; genus Enterococcus_L; species Enterococcus_L crotali. The sequence continues at coordinate 218,097 of NZ_AYPQ01000006.1, forward strand.
ATGATACAGACCATGATATTCCCGCATCTTCTCCATTGCCATAACATCTTTCGGTTCTTCTACAACTAAGATAATACTACGATCTCTTGTCGTATCTTGACAAATCTCACAAGGGTCCTCTTCTGTAATATTGCCGCAAATACTGCAAAAATGCAGATCACGTTTCACACTAATCAAAGATTTTGCAAAAGCATTTACATCTTCTTCTTTCATATCAAGTGTATAAAAAGCCAAGCGTACAGCTGTTTTTTGGCCAATACCTGGTAATTTCATATAACTTTCTACTAATTTTGCAATTGGTTCAGGATAATGCATTACTTTCAAATCCTTTCAAACACAGACCATTCGTGTCTGGTTTCAAACTATGTATCTATTATAAGACTAAAGTCAATTATACCATTTTTTGTGAGTGATTTTATACCATTTAGCTTTTTAATTTTCTGCAAATTAATCAACTTTATTTTTAGCACAACTAAAGTCGACAAAGTCAACCAAAAATGATTTAATTACTCTATTGAAAAATATAAAAATATTGTGAGAAAGGTTATATTATCAAAAAGTAAGGTGCTCTAAAGAAGAGCTCCTATAACTTATTTCTTAGTGAGTCTGGCGATGCGCAAAGCTATTGCGACTACTGAACGCTCTTTAGAAGAGCAAGATGGAACAGAACATTTCATTGCATTGATCGAACATTTAAAACAGGTTTCAAGCGATTTAGACAAAAAAAATCATCCTGAATAAACACATTTGGGGATATCAAACAGAATAACTTCTGCTTCATATCCCCAATATCTCTACAATTATTTATACATTCTTTAGCTTCTTGTAAAATGATTACATCAGCTAAAACAAATGAATGACTTCCTTCACGATTTTAATTAAGTAGCATTCTTGTCTAACATCGTAGCTTCCAATTGCTTCAAAGTCGGCATGCCACCTTGTGCACCGTCCTTCTCAATAGAAAGTGATGCTCCCACACTGGCGAACTCCACGGCTTTTCTTAGCGGGTACCCCTTAGCCAAATAAGTAACAAAAATCCCATTGAAAGTGTCTCCAGCTCCTGTTGTATCTTTTACATTGACCGAAATAGTTGGTAACGTGACAACTTGGTTATTTTCAACAAATGAAACGCCATCTTTTCCTCGTGTTACAATGATTTTAGCAGTTAATTGCTTGCTCAATTCTAATAGGTCTGCTTCAAAATCAATCGATTCGTGAAATCTCGCCATAAGTTCTTGAAATTCTGTCTCATTAGGCGTTAGATAGTCCACATCAGATAATAATTCAACTACTTCATTGGTGTATGGTGCTGGATTAAGAATCGTTAGAACACCGTTAGCTTGGGCTATTTTAAAAGCCTCTTTTAACGCCCCCACTGGAATTTCCATCTGCCCAAGTAAAACTTTAGCCTGTGAGATCACTGCTTCTTTTTTAGTTACAAAGGCAACATCAGTAAAACTGTTTGCTCCAGCAATCACAATAATGCTATTGTCCTCTGGGGTTTTCGTAATGGTTGCAATCCCTGTTGCTTCTCCTGCTTCGACACTGACATGCTCCAAACATAACTTTTCAGTTGCTAATTGATCGATGATTTGTTTGCCAAAAACGTCTGCGCCTACTTTCCCTAATAAGCATGTCGAAATGTCCATTCTTGAAGCGGCTACCGCTTGATTCGCACCTTTTCCACCAAGATGATACGCTAAGCGCTTGCCCATGATGGTTTCGCCAACCTTAGGAAATCTACTACTAGTTACAACAATATCCATATTTAAACTACCTAGCACAACGACATCATTCATTTTGTCACCCTCTTTTGTCTAACTTTTCTAAAGCCGATATCAACAGCTTAACAAATTTTTCTCGATTCACCGTTTCTAAAACTAGCGTATTCTTTTCATGTTCTGTCACTAAGCGCTTATCTGCAAACGTTTGTCCTCTGCTCACACCATCATTAGTCGCAACATCTACATAATAATAGTTACCTGTGAAGATTTCTGGCGCTATTAAATAAGCAATCGCACACAGATCATGAATGGGACTATCTATAAAACCAAACTGCTGACCTGACTGATTATAAAAGTGTAGGAGCTCATAGGCTAAATTACTTACTCGACCTTTATTTTTTAAGGTAGCAATCTCAGGTACGGTAATTTCTGCTTTTTCAGTTACATCTAATCCTGACATAACAATCGGTAAGCCTGCATGAAAGACAATATGGGCTGCCTCAGGATCTACATAAATATTAAATTCTGCCAACGAGGTTACATTGCCATGCTCAATTCCACCGCCCATTAAACTAATAAAAGCAATTTTTTTGTGAACCTCAGGATGGCTTTTTAATAGTAGCGCAATATTGGTTAAAGGACCTAAACCAACAATAATGACTGGTTCGTCTGCTGTCATGATTTTTTCAAACATGAAATCAACTGCATTTGTTGACGCAATCGGATATTCCTTTTGTTCAAAATAAGGACCATCCATCCCGCTTTTACCGTGTGCTTCATCACTTGGCTCTAGCTGCTTCACTAACGGGCCTGCCTGTCCTATTGCTAATGGGATTTTTGCGTCAACAAACGCTAACACATTTTGGGCATTCTTTGTGACTTTTGCTAGAGTTTGGTTCCCACCTATTGTAGAAATACCAAGAATAGACAGCTTCTCCTCATTGGCAAGCGCTGTTAAAATGGCAAGTGCATCATCATGCCCTGGGTCGCAATCAATTAAAATCGTTTTCATCCAAAATTCCTTTCTAATAACGCATCTATTGTCATGACCCCTGTATCACCTAACAATTTAGCAAGCTGACAAATGTAAGGTTGCTTTAGATTTGCCATGGCTAATAAAGATTCGTTCCAAAATATTTTTTCAGGTGTCGCGTCCATTCTTTTTTCTTTATCCGAAAAGACAATCACGCGTTTAAATTCTCTTGCGACAAATTCCATATCATGAGTAATCGTGATCACTGTTTTATGTTGTTCAGAAAGGTTGCGGATCAGTGTTCCTAATCGCTCCGTAGATTCTCGATCTTGTCCTGCAGTTGGTTCATCCAAAATAATCACCTGTGTGTCCATGGCGATGATTGCAGCGATTGTCACAAATTTTCTTTTAGAATAAGGCAAATTATACGGATGTTCCTCTAATAAATCCTCCAAGCCACAAAGAGTAGCGGCTTCTTTAACTCGTTGTTGAACTGTGTCTGCATCTAGTTTTTTGCTCTTCAGACCATAAGCGATTTCTTTAAAAATCGTTTCCTGAAAAATTTGATCATCTGGATTTTGAAAGACATAGCCGACTAGCTTCGAAGTTTGGGCTGTCGTTGTTTTTTTTATGGAAACACCCTCTACCAAAATGTCACCTTGTGTTGGTTTTAGTAGGCCATTCATTAATTTTACAGTGGTTGTTTTGCCTGCACCATTTTGCCCAATAATTGCTACAGATTCACCAAGTTCAAAGCTCAAATCGATATTTTTTACTGCTTCATAACCGTTTGGATAGGTGTAAGAAACATCATGTAGCTCTAAATAGCCCATTTATTTCACTTCCTCTCTGAGGTTTTGATAGGCCTCACCGATTGTCAGAGGGATCGCTTTTGTTACGGGTATCTTCTCTTCCTTGATTCCTTGTAGGAAAAATAAAACGACCTGTGGTAACTGTCCGCCGTAAGTTAATACTGCTGGATTTGAGAGAACTCCTTTCGCGTTGCCAGCTAGCACAATTTGCCCTTCATGCATCAGGAGGATTTCATCGCAATATTCAGCTAGTAAGTCGACTTTATGTTCCACTAGGATAATTGTCTTTCCTTGTTTTCTTAATAAATCAACAATGGTAAAAATTTCCTCTGTACTTTGAGGATCTAATTGTGAAGTTGGCTCGTCTAAAATCATGATTTCTGGATCTAAAGCTACGATTGATGCTAAAGCAACTCGCTGCTTTTGTCCCCCTGATAGCTCAAAAGGATTTTTATCTCTCAATTCTTCTAATTTGAACATATCGATCAGTTCTTCTACCTTTTGAATCATTTGCTCTCTTTTGAAGCCTAAGTTTTCCATGCCATAAGCAATCTCTTCATAGACAGTTTCTTTGACACCTGAAATTTGCGTAAAGGGATTTTGAAAAGAGTAGCCGATGATCGAAGCCAGCTCACCATCCTCGAAATGTTCTATTTTTTACCATTCACAAGAACTTCGCCTTTTAAGACACCTTTATAAACAGTCGGAATAAAGCTACGAATGATATTACATAAGGTTGTTTTCCCTGATTCATTGGCACCAATTAGACCATAAACTTTTCCTTTTTCAAATTCAAAAGAAAGACCTTTAATGGTTTCTTGGTGTTCTAACGGATAGGTGTAGTGAATATTTTTTAAAGATAGTATACTCATTTCATCAGCCTCCAAATGATAAAGCCTGCAAAGATTAGCCAGCAAGTAATTGTAATTAGATAATCGATTTTTCTTTTTGGTAATTCATAGATGGATGTTTTTTTATTTTTAGATGAAAAGGCCCGTGATTCTAAGGTGAGCACTCTTTCCTCTGTTTGTTGGATGGAAGATAAAACCAGCGGGCCAATCATAGGGACAAAGGATTTCATTCTGATCCATAATGAACCTTCTGTTTCAATTCCTCTTGATTTTTGAGCATCCGTAATTGTTTTAGATAAATTAGACATTTGTGGGACTAATTGGATCGTTGATGCTATAACAAAGGTCATTTTTTTGGGGACTCCTGATTTTTCCAAAGTGTAGTGAATATCTTTAGTACTTGTCACTTGGAAAAAATAAATAATACTGGAGCTGATTCCAACAATTTTAGAGGTCATCCCAAGGCTGTTATCTAATCCCATTTGAGAGAAGCTGAAAATCCACCAAAGTGAGGTCGAATCCTCATTCTTCACGATGAATACCTGGATAACAAAAATAAACACAATAACTACAAAAATTGATTTCATAAACACTGAGATAAATTGCCAAAAGTTATGCGAGAAAAGACTTAGTAACATAATAAAAGGCAGCACTGCATATTGAAACAGATAACCTGGCAAAAACATACACAGGATTATGATAAGTAAAACACAAGCAACTTTGGTTCCGGGATAAAGTCTACCGATTCTAGTATTCATTGATTCGTCCCTCCTTATGAACATAGGGCATTCCATAATTGAGTTTCACTAAAAATCTGTCTGGAATTCTTCTAACAATCAGCCAACTGATAGAAAAGTTAATAATGGTATTGATCGTACCTGAAATCAAGTTGGTGGATAGCACTGAATTCCATAGCTCTTTTCCGGCTGCAAGAAATGTTGCTGTGATCAAATCTGTCCCGGCACCTGTAACTCCCCCAAACATAAATACAGTCACCACCGCTGCCGCTGCGGCTGAAACAACGGATAAGATGATACAAGAAATAATAATACCGAAAATATTTGTATAAAATTTCCATCTCGACAAATAGCCTGAAATAAAACCAACGAGCATAGATACAGCGCCATACGCAATTGAAATTGGATTAAGCATCCCACTGACCACATTTCCTAATAAACCAGTTAAAGCACCAACCCACGGTCCTGCAATCATTGATACCATAATTGTTCCGATCATATCGATAAAAACTGGTAATTTCAGGATTGATGATAACTGATACCCCACAACATTGAGTGAAACTCCTACAGGGATCAACAATAATGCCATAAGTGGAAAATCATATTTTATGCCTCTTTTCACTTAAAACCCGTCCTTTCTTAAACCGCTTTCATTTGCAGAAGAATTCTATCCATTTCCTAGCTTCATTATAAAAATACATTAACCGTTAGAAAAGGACAGATGTCCGGATAAACAAAAAAAAAAGATTATCTTCCTTTTTTTGTCAGTTCAAACTTCATTTTTTCGTACTGCTCCTTTGTCACCATAATTTTTTTAGCTTGATTTTGCACTTCGTTTGTGGCTTTCAACGCCTTGATACTTCTGCCGACTGTGCGAATACTAACGCCGATTTGATTGGCAATTTTCTCATAATTCATTTCTACTTGAAGTGCCTGATGAGCATAATGTTGCTCAAAATAATTCATTAAAAATAAACGAACTCGATCAATCCCTGTGTAGTAATAATAAATACCATCATTTCCAGATCTACTATAAAGATCATCCGCCAATAAAAAGGTACATTTTCTTAATAACGAAAGATGATTCATCAATATTTCGTAGACAATGACAGATTCGATCCGTACAACTTTTACATCAGTGAGACAAGTAATTGTTGCAACATATTGTTCTTTTTTTGCTACTATTTCCAATAAACCAATGTTGCCATTTTGTTTGTCTATTTGGAAATAATTATATTCGTTCCCGTCTTCATAATCTCGTTTTCCAATGGCGATTCCCTCGATGATAAAATAGATATAAGAAGGAAAATCCCCTTTTTCAATGATTGATTGTCCGGACTTATAAATAACTGTATGGCCTTTTTCATTCAGATAGCTAGAGATATCAGAAAAGTTTAACACTCTGTCTGTAGGGTATTTTTGCCACGTTTCGTGCAGATTCATTTTTTGACACGCTCCTTATTATTTTAATGCCAGTGAATCGATATTCTGAATATAAGATAGCATATTTTTTATCATTTACAATTTTATTTTTGCAAATGATTATTGTGCAGCAATCTAATAACATGTCAAATAGTTATCCGAAAAATATATTAACATACTATTTTTTTATTGATTATAATGTGCGAAAGAATTATGTACTAGTAAATCTCATATTAAAGAGTTATCTCTGTTATTCTTAATCTTTTTTTAACATTAAAAACAACAAAATAAATAGAAATTCTAATAATCCATCCATGAAAAAACATATGAGCGACCTAAAGTGTTTAAAATCAGGCTTTTCTGCTACCTCCTTTCAACTATTGGTATGAAAATTTCATTTAAAATACCCCCTTTTATTAAAAAAAAGCCATTTAACAATAGTTAATCAAACTATATAATAAGTATAATTGACCAGACAAACACTGTTTTCCCATCCGAAAACAAGTCTTGACTTTTATTACGGGTGTTATATATTTATTATGGATAATAAAATATATCCATACACACACAATAAAGGGGATTTTTTATGAAAAAGAGTTTAAAAATTATGTCTGCGTTATTATTATTTAGTTCTGTTGCCTTTTCAACACCTGCCGTTAACTCTATCGTGCATGCTGAAGAATCAACAGCTCCTACGGCTGACGATTCGAGTGCACTTCGAGGACAATTACAAGGTTTAGTTGATAAAGCCAACACAATCTTAGCAACACCTGATTTGTACACGCCTGAATCGATTGAAAGCCTAAAAACATCAGTATCTAACGCCCAAGTTGCCTTAGACACTAATATGGAGAGCAGTTATCAAACGTTTATTACCAGTATGAATATTGCATTAGCAAAAGTCGTTGCTGTTACCCCACCTAGTTCTACTGAGGAGCTTAGTTCCACTGATTCTAGCTCTACTGAGCCTAGTTCCACTGAGTCTAACTCTACTGAGCCTAGTTCCACTGATCCTAACTCTACTGATTCTAGTTCGACTCAGCCTAGCTCTACTGATTCTAGTTCGACTCAGCCTAGTTCTACTGATTCTAGTTCAACTCAGCCTAGTTCCACTGATTCTAGTTCGACTCAACCTAGCTCTACTGATTCTAGTTCCACTGAATCAAGCTCTACTGATTCTAGTTCATCAGAAGAGGTTAAACCATCCATCGAAATCTCTAATCAGACGATGTATGTAGGTCAAAAGTTAACAGAAGAGATTATTTTAAGCTGGGCAACATTTAATAACGCTGAAGGATACATGGTAGGTTTTGAAGTAGTTGGGGACTCGATCCAAGTTACAGCACTTGGCAATCTGTTAGTAACTCCTGGAACGCATACAATCAGATTTTATGTGAGTAAAGTAACTCGTAGCACAGATAACATTGTAGCAGAAAAAGAAATTACTTTAACTGTTCTTCCAGAAAGTGATAAACCAACAGATCCATTGACTCCTGTTGATCCTACTGCTAATTCTGAAAAAACACCTGAAGCACCTACTAATGATCTTATTTCAGAAGTAGTATCGCCAGTTTCTACTTCAGCTAAAAAACCTATTAGCTCAACTCAGAAAAAAGCAAAACAATTGCCTTCAACAGGTGAATCAAATAACGGAATGATGATTGCTTCAGCTGGTGTAATGTTGATTGCTGGTGGAGCTTACATCTTTAGAAAAAAACAAGTAGCAAAATAATACATTTGCTTTTTATAATTGTAATGTAAATCTTTAACTGAAAACTATTTAGTAGCTATTTTCATTCAGTTTACTAAATGAAATAACCAACACCTGATTCGGTCTCTGGACATTTATCAGGTGTTGGTTTTATTTATAAATCACTGATCAAGCTTATTCTTACTTCTAAAAACACGCAGCTAGGGATTATAAAAAATGAGCAACCATCAAAATTTACTTGATGGTTGCTCATTTTTATTCCCCAGTCTATCCTAGACTAGAATCCAGGCATCCCTTTAGCATATTTACCCATTGTTGCTTCTGTTTCTTTTTCTACTTTAGTCAAAGCATCATTTACCGCCATGATCACTAAATCTTGTAGCATTTCTACATCTTCTGGATCAACAACCTCTTCTTTAATTGCGATATCTTTCATTTTACGATCGCCAGTAAAAGTTGCAGTCACCAATTGATTGGTTGCAGCTCCTACAAATTCGCGCTCGTTCAATTCCGCTTGCGCCTTTTCCATATCTTTTTGCATTTTTTGAACTTGTTTCATCATTCCTTGCATATTACCCATGCCACGCATCATACTTATCTTCTCCTCTTAATCTTGAATTATTTCAACTAGCTCTTCGCCAAACATTGCGATTGCTTCGTCTACTACTTGGTTGTTGACCTCTTCTGTTGGGACGTCATCGGCTAACAAATGGTTTGCTTCATTGCTAACAGGATGATCATCATTTGTTTGTTCTCCTGGTGTCTCTTTATTTTGACTGATAAATGATTGGCGTAGTTTCGGCCAACTTTCTTTTGTGATGCAAACCATATCAGGTGCATAATTGTTTACCAAACGACTTAAATTATTATGGATCGCTAACTGCATTTCTTCATCTTCCATCGCTCGACCGCAAACAATCTCATATTCAAATGCAATCACTAAACCATTAGGACTTGCAGCAACTGGCTCGCTAGCTTTCAACATAGCTCTTTGAGTTACAGACATCATTTGTAATAAATCATCCCAAACATTTTTTACGTTCAATAAATGATCTTTTGTCGCTTCGATCAACACTTTATAGACAAGTTCTGTTGGGATCCGCAGCGCATTTTTACTACTTGTCGCTCGTGTTGCTTTAACAGGTTCAGCCTCTTTGGCTGTAACACCGTTTTTCTTCAACTCTGTTAGTTCCTTTTGTAACTGTTCAACTTGCTGCTGTAACGAAGTCATCTCTGTTGTTGTTGCAGGTTGTGTCTCTGTTGAAATTTCTACAGGTTTTTTAACTGATTTTGCTAGTTTAACTGTTGCAACCTCAAGATAGATATTCGCATTATTAGTAAAACGGATGTCATTTTGAGTATCGCTTAAGATTTGAATCATTTGATAAATTTTTTCTGCAGCAGTTTGTCCTGCTAATTCTTTAAAATTATCAGTCAAATTTCCAACTTTTTCCGCTAACAGGTTTGGTGCTTGTTGAAACATCAATAGGTCACGACAATATAATAACAGATCTTCTAAAAATCTTCTTGCTTCTTTACCTGAACTAAGGATATTCTCTAATATTTCTAATGCCTGTTCAACATCTCCTGTCACACAACTTGAAATATATTGATCCATCATTTCATAGGTCAAGCTACCAGTTACTTGCATAGCATCAGTCAAAGTGACTTTTTCATCACTAAATGAAATTGTCTGATCCAAAATACTCAAAGCATCCCGCATCCCACCTTCAGCTGCACGTCCAATTACATATAAAGCCTGCTCTTCAAACTCAACGTTGATTTGCTTTAAAATATAGCCTAGATGATCAACAATATCTTGCGTACTGATTCGTTTAAAATCAAAACGTTGCGTTCTCGAAATGATCGTTAATGGAATCTTATGTGGTTCAGTTGTCGCTAAAATAAAAATAACATTTTGCGGCGGTTCTTCTAAGGTTTTTAGTAATGCATTGAAGGCCCCTGTGGACAACATATGTACTTCATCAATGATATACACTTTATATTCGGCTTGTGTTGGTGCGTACTTAGCTTTATCACGGATATCACGAATTTCTTCAACACCATTATTACTAGCTGCATCAATTTCGATCACGTCATTCAAACGTCCTTCGGTGATTGCAACACAGGTTTCACATTCATTACATGGTTCTCCGTCAACACTATGTTTACAGTTGATCGCTTTAGCAAAAATTTTCGCCGCACTAGTCTTTCCTGTTCCTCTTGGGCCGGTAAACAAGTAGGCATGCGAGGTTTTCTTTTGTATGATCGCATTTTTTAATGTCTGTGTAATTGCTTTTTGTCCAACAACATCATCGAACCGTTGCGAACGCCAGACACGATACAAAGCTTGATAAGCCATAATTTACCCCTCCCTCAAAATTTCACTATCTACTATTATACGTGATTTTTATGGATAAGGCATTAAAAAAAGCTAACTGATTAAAAAATATTAAAAAAATGACTGAGGCATCATCACTCTACGAGTCATACCTCAGTCACTTAGAATCCAGATAAACCTTGGAAGCAGAAGCTTATTTCAGCTTGAGCACTACTGTCCAACCGTTTTTTTATTGATTAAATATGTGTATCTGTTTCATCTTTATTAGCTAGACCATCATTTGCACGGAACATTTGGTTATAACGTTCTTCATCTTCTTGATTGTCTCTGATTACTTTTGAAAGTGTAAATGATGAAGAAATCAATCCAACTGATCCCATCAAATAATACCCTTTGACCATTAACGGTTCTTTTAGTGTGTATAACCCAATCAACATCAATGCCACAAAAAAGGCAAATGATCCCCAACTTAGAAAGACAAATGCAGGTGTGTTTCTGTACGCTTTCTTCTTCATAATTCTCTCCTTTTAAAAAAATAATACTTTTTTAGTATAACATTATTATTTATTAAATGACAATCATTATTTTAATTTTAAAAAATAAATGACTTATTACTTTTACTAAAATAACAAATCAAGCATTTAGATACGCAATATCTTTCGGTAAAACCAATCTTCTTTTATCAATATACTTTCGCAGGTCTGTTAAGTTTTTAAAGGATGGAATATCTTCAACGATCATGTTGATATTTTCATCTACAGACTCCACCGCATAATTTGATACGTATAGATCATACTCTTGATCATAAGATTTCATTGACTGATTATAAAAATGGTTTTCCTGAACAGAAAGATTGACCTTGTTTTTGAAGTTTTCTTTTAAAATGGAACTGAGAAGCTGTGCATGTTCTTTGCCTAAATCACTCAAAACTAAGACCGATAGCTGATGTCTCATCACATCCATAAGCTTACTGAGATCTTGCCAACGAATCGCCATTTCATGAAGAATACCATCTAAATACATTGTTTTCCAAGGAAAGTTCATTTTTACTTCCAGCACACCTAATGCTTTTTTCACAACGGCAGTAAACACAATAAAATTCTGTTTGATTGCCCGACTGGAATACAAATACCGATCATAAACCATAAACTTTTTATAAGGAAACATTTTGTGTTTGGCATAGATATACTCAATCAAACGAACGATACTGATTCGACTTTGTTCTGAAATAGAGATAGACAACGCCTTTTTGATCGTCATTACCAAGTTTTCCGCTTGATGGATAACATTCACTTTCTCCTGTTCATTATCCCAACCAAAGTCCCACCAGAAAATAGAATAACAAAAATCTTCATACCAATTATCAGGAAGCACAACATTTAATGGTTCTGCGATCTCTTCCACGTCTGCTTGGTATTTTCTAACATCGATGGTTGTTTTTACGAAGCTATTGATTGGATCTTTTCTATTTTGGATCAAAAAACCCTGACGTTCTCTAATGATTGTTACAGCGATCGAATACGCCAAATGAACGATCTGACTATCGTTTAGCTCTAATTCAAATTTCCGATTGATCTTGTTTGATAATCGAAAAATTTTATCTCGATCTAAATGAAACGGCCACTCACGAATACCATACACCTCGATGAAGTAACAAGTAAAAAAATAGCGAATCTGCCGTTCGTCTTTTCCATGAACAAAATACGGTGAACGACTCATTTGGATATTACGATCCTTTAACGCTGAACTGATCAGATTTGATAAACGATACAAACTAGAATTACTTAAAAATAACTTTTTCTCCCAAAAATGTGCAGGCTGTTTCGGCTCAAAAAAAATCGACTCTAATAATGAAAAAGCATTTGATTCCTGAATGATCTCTATATAAATTTCATGAATCGAACGATGCGGCGAGGCAATCAGCCGAACACCATGCTTTCTGGATGTCTCTATCGTCAAATAATCGGACCAGCGATCTTCTATGTACTGACAATCCAACATGATCGTTTTTTTCGAGCAGTCAATACTCTCAGCTAAATAATCAGAGGTAATCCAGCTATTAGGTCCATTCAATAAATTCAACAACAACACTCTTCGATGCATAGACGGCGACAACAATCTCTCCATTTTCTCTCCTCATTTCTCATTGATACAGGTTTATCTTCAAAATTTTCCACTAGTTAAGATTTTTTTGAAGAAATCCCTATTTAACAATAATTATAGCATCTTATTCCCCTTTTTTGAATTAATCTAAAGCGCAACTCAATTGGTTTATTTAAAAACTGCTCTTATTATAAATATATAAAAACGCGGATTTAAAATTTATCGATAAATGGAAAATCTCACCACATTTTTGGAGGGATTCTACATGAAAAAAAACACAATTAAACACACAATCATCCTTGGTTTCGTTAGTATTTTAAGCATTGCTCTATTGATTGGCGGATTTATTTTTACGGATGCTGCTAGTCGAGCGAATCACTTGAATAGCAAACCACAAAAAGCAAAAGTTACATTAATAAAAAATGTTCCAACAAGCAAAGAGCTGCAGCAACTCACAGTTAAACCTGAGAAAAAACAAAATAAAGAAAAAGTCGTTGCTGTAAACACTTCTAAGGATACCATTGCGCCAACTATTACAGCTCCTGAAGAAATTGTTGAACAAAATCAACAAGTCAATATTTTTGACGGTGTCACTGCTCTTGACAATAAGGACGGAGACATTACCGAAAAAATAGCTTCTACTGAAACATTAGATACTTCGATCGTCGGTACACAGACTATCCATTTTTCTGCTACTGATGCAAATGGCAATACTGGCGTTGCTGATAGAACATTTCAGATTGTACCAAAAAGTGAACCAGAACCAATCGTACAAGCAGCACAACCAACTACGGAGCAAGCTGCACCATCGCCTGAACCAGCTCAAGTCGAACCTGCAACTATACCTGAAATCCCAGCAGAACCTAGCTTTGGAGCGATGACCATTACAATGAACGGGCAAACAATTCCTTATCAAAATGGTGGGCAAGGCAGTGGCCAAAGCGTGATCGACTCAAATCCTGGCGGCATTGCTTCCACTTGGGGTGGCGCAGCAGTTCAATCAGGGAATGACGGACAAAACACACATTTTATCGGTCATAATCCCGGTGCCTTTTCAACCGTTTTCTCACTAGGAGTAGGTAGTCAAATCGTTGTTACGGATGCAACTGGTACTCCTTCTACTTATACTGTACGTACCCTCCTTCAGCTGGATGACTATGGAACAGAGGTTGGTACTGGCACCAATTACTGGGATCTAGCTGTCGGTACGGGTGGCGGTGAACGAATCACCTTACAAAGTTGTGTTAATGACGATATCAATCTATTTGTGATTGCATATAAATAATCAACTAAATAAACAAGAGCATCAACGAAAATTTATCTCGTTGATGCTCTTTCTATCAGCTCAGTGGCAATCGTTATTTTTCTTGCTACAGGCGCTTGCGCTTGGATCACAGAAAGAATCGTTTCAATAGCCAATTCCCCCATCCACTCAGTGTGGATTTTAATCGTTGTTAGCGGTGGACTAACGTATTTTGCCACACTGATATCATTAAACCCAATCACTGAAATATCCTCTGGCACCTTATAGCCTGCTTCTTGGATCGCTTTTAAGGCCCCAACAGCTAGAGCATCACTAGAGGCAAAAAAAGCACTAGGAAATTCATTCGGATGCTGCTTTAAAAATTGCTTCATCATGTCATATCCACTGGCGACAGTAAATGGTCCTGTTAAAATATAAGCATCATTTAGCATATCTTTAGGTGTCAAAATCTCTTTAAAAATCGTCAGTCGTTTGTCTTCAAGCAATTCATGACTTTCCCGAGTATACTCTTGACCCGCAATCATACCGATTTGTTGATGTCCATGTTCAATAAGATAGTTTAAAACAGTAGACATACTTTGGTGAAAATCAATAACTAAAGAATTGTAGCCCAAAGCCAGCGCATCAAAGTCTACAAACAAAAGATTAGCATTCATTTCAAACAAAAAATCAGCTTGCTCTTTAGTAAATTTTCCTAACGCAATCAGTCCATCGGAAGCTTCTTCACTCAATTCTTCTAACGAGCGCTTAACTAATTCAAGTCCGAGCTCTTCTGCTTTTTTTTCGATTCCTAAACGGATAGAAAGATAGTAGATATCTTCTAACTCTTCCGCTTCATCATACCATTGAACCAATACGATTTTAGCTTTAGTCGCTTTGACATTCTTTTTATGTTTTGTATAATTTAATTCTTCGGCGGCTTCAAATACTTTTTGCTTGGTCTCAATTCCAGCAGAAAGCTCCGGGTCATAATTTAGAACTCTAGAAACTGTTGCTGGAGAAACACCCGCTAACTTTGCAATATCTTTGATTGTTGCCATCTTTTCACCCGCCTTTTTTTACAAACTGTCAATAAATCGTTTAAACGCAGCTTGACCTTCCGAAGTCCGTTTATAGACACCAGCATCTGCCAAGACTTGAGCAAAGATTTGACCAACTTCTTTTTGGATGATTTCTTCTACATTTTCTTCATTGAATGAATACGTATTTTTCATTTGATCGGCCCACGGCTTATGGTAATCTGCTAATTGATTTTCTTTCGCTAACACATAATTTGCCACTTCTTTTAGTTCTTCATTTAAACGAGGTGGTAACACAGCTAGCCCCATTACTTCGATCAAACCAATATTTTCTTTTTTAATATGTTGAACTTCTTGATGAGGATGGAAAATACCATCAGGATACTCTGAAGAACTATTATTATCACGCAAAACTAGATCTAGCTCAAATAACGAGCCCTTCCGGCGAGCGATCGGCGTAATCGTATGATGAGGAGTTCCATCAACAGAAAATGCTCGAACTGATACTTTTTCATCAGAATAGTTTCGCCATTTTTCCAATATCAAAGCAGCTGCTTCAATTAAATCCTCTGCGTTAGGACTTTGTAGCCGAATCACAGACATCGGCCATTTGACAATTCCTGCGTTCATCAAAGGATAATCACTCAACTCAAAATACTGTTCTATTTCTGCCTTCTCCATTGGAAAAATATGACGTCCTGCTTGATAATGATCATGGCTTAAAATCGATCCGCCAACAATTGGTAAGTCCGCGTTAGAGCCTACGAAATAGTGCGGCAATATTTCTGTGATTCGAACTAATCGGCGAAATGTTTCTTTTGAAATCACCATGGGACGATGTTCTTCTGATAGAATGATCGAATGTTCATTATAATAGGCATATGGTGAGTATTGAAACCCCCAGCTTTCTCCGTCCAAATTCATTCGGATGATTCGATGATTCGTTCTTGCTGGATAATTTGATCGACCCTTATAGCCTTCATTTTCCATACACAAAACACACTTTGGATACTCCACTTGAGTTAGTTGACGTTGTGCTGCGATTTGTTTTGGATCTTTTTCCGGCTTTGATAAATTGATTGTGATCTCTAGCTGTCCATATTCTGTTTCTGCTGGAAAAACAATATTTTTTGCAATTGCCCGTGTTTTGATATAATCATTCTCTTGACTTAGTTTATAGAAGTAATCAGTGGCATCTACTGGGTCTTTCTCATAATATTGAGCAAAAAGAGCATTAACGACTGACGGCGGTGGTGTAAGAAAATCCATCAATTGTGCTTCAAAAATTTCTAAGGCAGCCGGCTCTTCTTTTACTATGCCATTTTTTATCCCTTGAGCGACTAATTCATCCATAAGTTCCAAAGATGACTTTTTCACTACTGTGGGAGAAATAGATTCTAACGACTCTTCACCAATTGCTGCAAGTACACGATTTTGTAAATAAAGACGATCCAACTCCATCCAGCCACCAGCTTGAATCGCCAACGTAACAAAATCGGTAATAGTTTGACTAATTGACACAACGTTTCCTCCTAAATTAAAAGCTGAACAGACTCGTTCAGCCTATTATTCTCTTTTTCAAGGAACTAGCCTACAAAACAAATAGCTCATATGAACGATCAAGAGCAATATAAAGCGGATATTATCGTGTAATTCTAAATAGAATCATATCCTTTTGGATGACTAACATGCCAATCCCAAGCTGTTTTGATAATCTCACTGATATCTGTGACTTGAGGTTGCCAAGCTAAGATAGCTTTTGCTTTTTCACTTGAAGCAACAAGTCTGCTTGGATCCCCTAGACGACGTGGCAACACTTTAGCTGGAATTTCTTTACCTGTTACAGTTCGTGCTGCTTCCAACATTTCTTTGACTGAATAACCAGTATTACTTCCTAAATTGAAGATATTGCTCTCATTGCCTTTTTGTAAATAATCTAAAGCTGCAATATGAGCGGCAATCAAATCTTCAATATAGACATAGTCACGAATACAGGTACCATCAGGTGTATCGTAATCATCCCCATAAATGCCTAAATACTCTCTTTGTCCTAAAGCCGTTTGTAAAATGATCGGAATCAAATGCGTCTCTGGATCGTGATCTTCACCGATCGAAGCATCTGATTTAGCACCAGCTACATTGAAATACCGTAATGCTACATAACGTATACCATATGCTTGGTCACACCATTTCATCATTTTTTCCATCATTAACTTACTTTCACCATATGGATTTTCTGGATTGGTCGCCATTGTTTCTACGATCGGCATCTCTTTTGGTTCTCCATAGGTAGCAGCTGTTGAAGAAAATACAATATTCTTAACGCCAAACTCTTCCATTACTTCTAGCACGATTTGCGTCCCGTAAACATTGTTATTAAAGTACACTAATGGTTTTTCTACCGATTCGCCAACAAGTGAGCTTGCGGCAAAATGTATTACACCATCAATTGTTTCATTTTGAAATACTTTTTGCATAAATGACTTATCTCTAATATCCCCTTGATAAAACGTTGCTTTTGTATGAATTGCTTCTTTATGTCCAGTCAGAAGATTATCAACAACCGCCACTTCATATCCCTTATTGATCAACTGATCCACTGCATGAGAGCCAATATACCCTGCTCCACCTAAAACTAAAATTGACATACTATTGCCTCCTTATTTAAATCCACCAGAAATCAACGTCTTTTTACGCCTTCTCTATTTTACAGCTTTCTAGCTCCATCATCAACATTGGCCATATAAAAATCTGCTGAATATCCAATTTTTTCTTGATAGACTTGCCCTACCTGTTCGATAAAATCTGTTAATTCACTCTCTTTCACCAACGCAATTGCACAACCGCCAAAGCCCGCTCCTGTCATTCTAGCTCCTAACACACTAGGAAGCTTTTGTGCAGTGCCTACCAATGTATCCAGTTCGATTCCTGTCACTTCATAGTCGTCTTTTAAAGAAGCGTGAGAGGCATTCAGTAATTCTCCAAAGAGTTTCAGGTCATTTTTCACGAGTGCATTTTTTGCCTTGATCGTCCGCTGGTTTTCAGTCACTGCATGTTTTGCACGACGAATTAGTTTTTCATCAGCAATAATCGCTTGATTTTGTTCGAAGCTTTCTTCTGTCAACTCACCCAATGATTTGATTGGCAAAATTGTTTGCAGTCGACTCAAAGCCAATTCACATTCCGCCCGGCGTTCATTGTACTTTGAGTCAGCCAATTCTCTGCGCTTGTTTGTATTCATAATCGCAATCACATATTCCCCAAAATCTGCTGGGACCAATTCATAATCCAGTGTATTAGTATCTAATAAAATAGCTTGATTTCTTTTCCCCATACCGATCGCAAATTGATCCATGATACCAGAATTTACACCGATAAAATGATTTTCTACGCGCTTTCCAGTAATAACTAAATCCAGCATTTTAATATCTAAATCAAAAAGATCCTTTAAAATAACTCCAGTCAACAGCTCAATCGAAGCTGACGAAGAAAGGCCAGCACCATTTGGGATGGTGCCATAAAAGAGAATATCCAACCCATGATCGATAATATAGCCATCTTCTATCAAATAATGAAGCATTCCTTTAGGGTAATTCGTCCAATCATGTTCTTCTTTGTAAGCTAAATCTGTTAAGGAAAGCTCAATAATTCCTAAATCTGAAAAATTTTCTGAATAAAAGCGGATAACTCGATCTTCTCGTTTACGGGCAATCCCATATGTTCCGATTGTAATCGCCGCTGGAAAAACATGTCCGCCATTATAGTCCGTGTGTTCACCAATCAAATTAATTCTACCAGGGGCAAAATATACCTCTTCAGATGTTACCCCAAAAACAGTATGAAACAGTTTTTTCAACTCATTTTCCACAATTGTCACCTCTTCGTTCTTTTTAGTAAATTAATTGTAAAACATTTACTAATTTTTACAAGTTATTTCGTAAAACGATTACATTCTTCAAACACATACAACAAAAGACCCATTCAAAAAATAGGAATGGATCGAAGCTGAACCGCTTTTGTTACTATCTATTGGATTTTTTTCTGACTTTGGTTCATAATAGAGATGTGTAACTAACTGAAAGGAGAAATTTATATGAAAAAATTTATTTCAGGTATGCTTGTAGGGACAGCTGTAACTTGTGCAGCTGTGGTCGGTTTTGTAGCTACTATCAAAAAAACTGTTCTTGACCCAATTGAAGAAAAAGAAGATATGATCGAGGAAAACCGTAAAAAGGCAATGCGTAAACGCATTTCTCGATAATAGTAAAACGGAACAAAGACTTAACTCTCTTTAAAAATAGATACCCCTGTTGTGATGTTCTTTATCACCAACAGGGGTGTCTATTTTTAATTAAATCTGAATTATTTTTTTTACCCAATTTCCTAGGTAGCAAATACTAGACCATCTGGTATTTTATTTAAATTTGGGCGTATAGTTAGCTAAGTTTCTTAACAATAAACTATAACGAATCAAAAATAGCTACTGAAAGAAGAGAATATTTATGAAAAAAATCAATCAATTTGCTGTAATAATTAGCTTATTTACTGCATTACTATTCTTTGCAGGATCACGATCTGCCTTGGCAGATGAAAATACCATCACTACGGTTCATATTGGTACAGATATTTTTACTGTTTTCGAAAACGGAGAGATTAAAGCAGAAAAAAGTGATACTATCATTAGTGATGGCTTGAAAGCAGACATCTTAGGCATGGCTTCTGCACAAGGACCCGATAAACCCACAGTACCTAATGAAGAAGCAACTGAGATACCTTCTGATCCTCCTAAAGAAACACCAAAACAAGAAACACCGGATCCCAAAGTTATACAAATAGATTCTAATGGGCCAAAAACACCAATTAATGAGACACCTAGCATAGAAACACCCGTTCCAAACACGACCGAAAAACCTCTTATTCCAATAAAAGAAACACCGAAACAAGAAATCCCTGATCCAAAATCAACACAAACAGTTATAGAAAAACCAATAGTCATGCAAGATAACACCCCAAAATCAAATCCATCCTCTTCTAAAAAAGAACAAGAACAAGTGGTCAAACCAATTTCACAAAAAAAAGAGCAGACTGAATTAAACCAGTATGCTCCAACAGCTAATAAGACACAAGAAATCAATTTACTTAAAGCAACTAAGCAAGTATCGCCCACTACTAATCAAAATAAATCATTAACAATACTACCAAAAATGGGGGAAACGCCAAACTCATTCAACTGGAAACTCGGTCTTTTTATGACTATTGCAGCTTTATGCGGAATTGTTTACAACAAGATTTATTATCGAAAAAAAAGCTAACTTTGACAACTATTTATTTGACCAATTCAATTAATCAAGCAAATCCCTCAATTTCTCGACATTAATGTTTAGAAATTGAGGGATTTTAAATTGCTCATCTCTTCTTCAAAAAAACTGCCTTATTTAAAACAAAATATTCGGGACGTTTTTTTTAACATGGTAAACTAAGGCTAACTTAATACATTTAGGAGGGCTTTTAATAAAAACCTATGGCGAACAAATTCGAGATCTGCGTATAAAAAAGAATATCTCGCAGAAAGAACTATACCAAGGAATCATCTCAAAATCTTATGCTATCAGATTCGAACAAGGAAAACATGAAATTTCATTTTTTCTATTAAAACAAATTTTAGATCGTTTACCCATGGCAATCGATGAATTTCTGTATATCTATAATGATTTTCAAGAATCTGAAACAGAGCAATTTTATACCATTTATGGGAAATATAGTAATTCAAATAATATTCAAGGCTTGATTCATTTAAGAAAAGAAATTGAAAAGAAACAAATACTTACTCCGATCGATCAGCTTAAAATAGCAGAGATATCAGCCAGGATCGATCAGTTGGAAAGTTATGAGCAAACGGGTCGTTATTCAAAAAAAGCAATCAATAACGAATCTTTGACCACTATTACAAATTACCTTGCAACGATTCAAACTTGGACATTGGAAGAACTACGTTTTTTTGCAAACACACTTGATTATGTCGACTATGAAGAAAAAGTTCTCTATTTTAATATTTTGCTGCAATCAATTGATCGATATGCAAGCTTTAATCGCGGAAAAAATGTTATCTGCACATTACTAGTCAACGAAATTTATGAACTGCTACTTTCTATGGAATTAAGCTATGCAGAAATTTTAATGCAAAAACTTTGGATCTTCACTGAAGAAGCTGGAGAACTTTTTTTCCGTAATTTTTATCATTACTATAAAGGACTCCTTCTTATCGCAAAAGAAGATAACCAACAAGGTGAAACAATGGTGCAACAGGCAATCAAAACTCTTGATGTGTTAGGTCATCAGCATCTTGCAAAATTACTAACAACCATTTCAGAAGATTTCCACACAAATTTAAAGAATACGCAGGCTAACGACTAATCCTTGAAATCCTATTTTTTCATCACCTTGCTAAATGAAAAAACAAGCTAAAATTTCAAAGCAATTTTAGCTTGTTCTTTCTCTACATGATCTTTACTTTCCAACTAACATTCCAATAAAACTCAAACCGTCATACAGAAAATGACAGATCCAACTGACCCAAACACTAGAGGATTTCTTCCATACATAATTTAGAGCTAGACGGACAGGCATCAGCGTAATCAAAAGCTGAGCGATATGAAAACCATATGCAGGAATATGCCAAAGTGCAAACAGCACCCCACAAATCAAACTGGCCCATTTAAATGACATACCTTTCGCTTCAAGTGCTAAGATTAAATTGGTACTCAGTAGTTCTTCACCTAGCAACATGAGCGGGATTTGTGTAAAAATCATCTGTTTCGTCAATACTTCACTGATCGAATTTGTCGTTGTTTGCCCAATAAAAGTGCTAAAAATCAAGCTAGAAGCTATACCAACTACGAGTACTAACGGAATACCATACAGCAAGACAGTAAATTTAAAATGCTTAAACTGCTCTAAAAAAGGACCTCTTAAAAGAAAAAAACCCACTAAAAAACTAAATACCACATTCCAGACAGTCCCTAAAAATTGGATACTATTTTCTGGGAATAAAACGGGAATAAATTGATAGCTGATCCCAATCAACAGGGTAAATAAGAATAATAACTCTGGACGACTTGTCGATTTTGTAGATTGATCATTTGATTTTATCATGGGGAAACACTCCTTTTTCATATAGTCATTACTATGAATCTCCCTTATTTTATAAGAAAATCCTAAACTTTAAAAGAAAGTCGCTTATTTGAGACCAAATAAACGACACTTTTGAAGCTCTTTAAAAAAAGGGGGAGTTGGAACAAACAGACCAAATAATAAATCCTCGTTATACATCACTTTTAGACTTCTAATTTTTAAAGATCGTTCCAGCAATCATATCTGCCTCACGTAAATTCCATGGATCAGTTCCAGGTCTCGATGTCGCTGTAGTCAGCCAATGAATTCCTTCAGTTGGAACGCCATAACAAAACAGTCCAGCGATCGTTTTTCCAGCTTGAGATTGTACTTGATTTGTTTGCTTATCTACTAAAAGTGCTCCGGTTTGATACCTCTTTCCAGAGGCTAACTCCAGTTGATGCAGTCCTACCATTTCCTCTCTTAGAAGCTGCTGAACTAGAGGATTTAAACTGATTTGATTCGCCGTTTTCGGCAATCTTGCTTCTAATAGAAAATGGGCCTGATATTTTTTAACTGGATTTTTTGCAGAATATGTAACAAACTCGCCGTTTTCTGTCTCAACCTTCATTTCTGGTTCTAGGATTGTGACCACTCCTGCCTCAATCAACGCCTTTAATTCCGCCACACGTTCCGGTGGTGGTCCGATCGATAAAAACGCATTCAATGGCGTGAACCAATCCCACAACCATTTTTTACATTCATCGTCAGAAAATAGCTTTTGATCCAAGGCAAAACGCACTTCGTCTCGTAAATCCTTGAGACTATCTAATGCTGTACTGAATGGTCCAGACAAATTGCCTTTTTTTGCTTCCTTAAAATCCCATTCTAAATATCTACTAATGAAAGACCGAAACGATTCTGATTCAGTTATCTCTTGAGCCGGTTGTTGAATGATCGACCAATCCCAAAAGTCAGTTTCAGCAATATTATATTTTTCTAAAATCGAAACGGCTCCTTTGGTTCGTACAAATTCTTCACAAAACCGCACTTGATTAACTTGAGGATAGCGTTCTTTGAGCAACGCTGCATAATAGGCAAACTCGACTTCTTTTTTTAAAAGTTCAAAAAACTGTTCAGCTGAAAATCGTTCTTTTCTTTTAAACTTATTCAAGCTCTTTACCTTCAGAAAACGCGGCTGATATTCTTCCCCATAGCCCTTTTGATTGACTCCCCTAGCATGATAAGGGAGCCCACGCCTAGAACCTGCGATGATTTTAGGCTCTTTTCCGGAACAATGATAAACTAATTTTCCTTCCTTCTCTTCAAAAAAACCACCACGATCACTCGTCAATAAAGTGAGATAATCAAAAAAGACCAAGCCCAATCCTCTAATCATAACTGTTGCGTGTTCTGTGATTGCTTCAAGATAAGCATCTGCGGCATTTTTCGGTGAAGAATAAAATAAACGATGCTCGCTAGCAAACGCCGCTAAATTCTTTTCACTGCCGGTCAATTCTATTTCTTGGTGCCCTAACGCTAAGATGACAGTATCCGCTGTAGTTTCTACCGCTTTAGTATAAACCAAGAACTGCTCATCTTGCCTTTTCACCGCTCTTACAGTGTCTTTAAAAAATTTTACTGAGGTTTGTGCGGTCATTCTCGTTTGCACGTATTCATAAAACCATTTTTGATATAAGCCATAAACAACCCGTGAACAGTGATCATTTGGTCCTAAACGTTCACATTCTTCTAGAAGCTTTATTTTATTTTCAATATTGTTTTGCTTGATAAAAACAGCCGCTTCATGTTGTGCCCACTCATATAAGTTTGGTCCTTTAGCTATAGGCCCTTTGGTACTCAGCGTTTCATCGGTAAATAAAGTGACGTGGGAAGCCACTGAATTCATCAACAATGATAAGGCTGATCTTCCCGCCAAACTTTGCCTCCTGGACCATAAGGATCAAACATGGTGATCTGAACTACCTGCTCTTCTCTTGACCACTCCACAATTCGCTCCAAAACTGAAAGGCCTCGAGGACCACCACCAACGATCGCAATTTTCATTTTCTTCCTCCTTTCAGTTTTTTTATTTCTTTGGAAAACGCTTATCTAACAATTCTTTTAAAACAACAGCATTATTATTCTTTTCGTCTTTTGCACTATAGATCAAGGTAAGCATCTGATGTGTTTCTACGATTCCCACAAGCTCTTCAAATGCAGCTTGCGCCTTACCTGTTTGTAGTTCCCTTATATATTTTGCTTTAAATTCAGGATATTTAGCCGCCTCATGATTAAACCATTTTCTAAGCTCGGCACTTGGAGCGATTTCTTTCAGCCACAAATCTAAATGTTCTTTTTCTTTTGACATTCCTCTAGGCCATAAACGATCGACCAATATTCGGTAGCCATCAGAAGCAGCAGGTTTTGCATAAGCTCTTTTTAATTGAATCATGTCTGTCACCTCATTTTTATTTTAGCGCAATTGATCAAAAAAGAAACGATTTATGATTTTCTCTAGGAAACAAAAAGCACAGAGAAGTAAACGTTGTCCCATTACGGACCCTCGTTTCCATCTCTGTACTTGATTAATTAAGCATTTTTCTTTTTGGTTTTACCCTTCCAGCCTTCATAGCCGCCTTTTAAAATATAAAGATCTTTATAACCATTTTTACGTAATTGATTTGCTGTACGAATACTTAATGATTTTTTTTGATCATAAATATAAACAGGCTGATCTTTACGAATCGAATTCAACGTTGTTTTGATCGTTGTGTAAGGCATGCTGCGTGCGCCAAGAATATGACCCGCATCGAATGAATCTTTTTCACGGACATCAATAATTTGCGCTTTTCTCATGCCTTCTTTAAATTCTTCTTCTGTGATTGTTTTGGCAGAGCGTTTCGCCATGATTCTAAGATATAATTCATTGATTCCCATTGCTAGTAAAATTGTTAATAAAATTCCATTAATAATCCATAAAACATTCATTCTAAAATCCCTTTCTTACTCTTTCTCCATAAATTGTAACGCAAGTGAAGCAGCACCGATGACGCCAGCTTCATTTCCTAATTGAGCCAATTTGACTTGTGTGCTGTTACGAACTTCTGGGAAAGTAAATTCTTCAAAATAGGTTTGAACACGACTTCGTAAAAATTCACCAGCTGCAGAAACCCCGCCGCCAATCACCACACTAGATGGATTTAACGTATTTCCTACATTGCCGATTGCAAGTCCTAAGAAATAGCATACACGATCAACTACCATCAAAGCAAATGGGTCATCTGCTTGTGCATAGTCAAAAACATCTTTACTTGAAACATCTTGACCATCATCGATCGCTTGTTTTAACTGAGAATCCCCCGCATATTCTTCTGACATATGGCGAGCAACTCTAACTACACCTGTAGCGCTAGAAACAGTTTCCAGACACCCACGTTTACCACATGTACATTCAAAGCCTCCAGGATCAACAGTTACATGACCAATTTCGCCAGCACAGCCATTGATCCCATGTAATAGATTGCCTTCTGCGATAATACCGCCGCCAACACCTGTACCAAGCGTGATGAACACAACATCTGGATTGTTTTCACCAGCACCTTTCCAGCGTTCACCTAAGGCAGCTACATTTGCATCATTATCTAAAACAAAAGGAATCCCCGTTGCTTCTTCGATTTGTGCTTTTACATTTTGGATTTTCGTCCAGTTAAGATTATACGCACCAACTACTGTGCCTTTTTTTATATCTACACTACCTGGTGTCCCCATACCGATCCCAATAAAGTCCTCATGTTTCATCTCATAAAGAGAAATTCGGTGATTGATTGATTCAATGATATCCGGCACGATATGACGGCCCTCATCCAGAATATTGGTTTCAATACTCCACTTTTGCTGAACATCTCCATCAGTCGTTAAAATCGCAAACTTAATCGTTGTTCCGCCTAAATCAATCCCAATCAATTTCTTATCCATTTACTCGGTTCCTTTCTCAGTCGCTCTGCTTTCTTCAATTCGATGTTCTCGTTGCAAAACACTTCTCGCATGGAGATACGTGTCTCTATCAATCAAGTGACCTTCATAAATATTTTTCAATTCAATCATCATCAACTCGATATCATAAATTCTAGCACCTACATAAATGTAAATGCCGAATTGTTTAAATAACTGTTGTACATCATATAGCGTTTCCATTAAATGCACTTCCTCATTATACAAGTAAACCGAATTTTTTAAAACCCAAGACTAGACAAACGACTAATAAAAATACAAAGATGATGCCAGAAATGATTCGTTCATGGATATTGAACTCATCAGAACGGTCTGGTACAGCTAAAGCAGAAGCTACTAAAAGTCCACCGATCAAACCACCGATATGTCCCATGATATCCACAGAACTGCTAAATAAATTGAAAATCAAGTTGATTCCAATAAACGTCGCATAACGTTGAACCATAAATGAAATCGCTGGATTATTTCTAAAATGACGACCTAAGATAACAAATGCACCAAACAACCCAAATAGAGCCGTACTTGCACCTGCCGAAATACTATTCGGTGAACCAAAGGTAAAGCTAACAATATTTCCAGCCACACCACTCAATAAATAAATCACGAGATAGCGCCAATGGCCGTAAATACTTTCTACCTGAGACCCCACATAATACAAGGTCACCATATTTACCACAAAATGCAACCAGCCGATATGTAAAAACATCGGGGTAAAAAAGCGCCAATATTGATGTAAATAAAGAATCTCACCTCGCGACATTGCTCCCCAGTTGACCAAAACCTGTCCATTTTCTGACCCGCCTGTCAGTTCCATTCCCAGAAAAACAAGCGTCGTGATTCCAAGTAACAAGTAGGTCACTAACGGTTGCTTCAAAATTCTTTTTATTTTCATCTGTGTTTGATAATTCATGTGTTCCTCCTAGCTAATAAATAATCGTTTTACAGGCAAATCAAAAGATTCTACCTGCCAATTTTCTTGAATCTGTTCACTGAATACCAAACTACATGTATCTCCTTGATAGTGTTGTAGGAAACGATCATAAAATCCACCGCCAAAGCCAATCCGAAACCCCTCATGTGTAAACACGATCCCTGGAACAACAAGTAAATCGATCCGTTCATTAGAAACTGCCAAAGCATCTAGCGGCTCTTCCACACCAAACTCCGTCTGTTCAAAAATAGTTTCAGGTGTAACCTTATGAAACGTCAACACTCGATTCTTGCCAGTGATCGGCATCAACATTTGTTTTCCTTCTTGCCAACCTTCATTAAGTAACATATGCGTATCAAATTCAAAAGCAAGTGGTTTAGTGATTGCGATCGTTTGCGCATTTTTCCAACAAGGATCGTTAAACAGTGCTTGACTGATTTCCTGTTCTTTTTGCGCTTTTAATTCTGGATGTTTTTGAAGCCATTTTAAGTTTGCTAATCCTAGTTTTCTTAACCGTATTTTTTCCACAATCAACCCTCCTGATCAGAAAAATTCCCCACAATAAATCACTTCATTTTTTTACTCCTTGCACTTTTTAACCTTACTTTGTAGTTTATAGAAA
Organism: Enterococcus crotali; assembly: GCF_000633635.1. GTDB lineage: Bacteria > Bacillota > Bacilli > Lactobacillales > Enterococcaceae > Enterococcus_L > Enterococcus_L crotali. Next base: position 245,731 of record NZ_AYPQ01000006.1, read on the forward strand.
AACCCATTAAATAGCAAACAGATTTCTATTTTTTCACGACAAGATCTAGTCTTTTTTGCAACCAATTACCAATTGCTTTATAGACCTCATTTTTTTCTTCTTCCAGTAAAATCTCATGGCGCAAATCGGCAAACAAAACAAGTGACACGTCTCTAATTCCTGCCTCGTCTAGTTCTTTGGCAACTTTTCTAGGTCCTTTACCAAAATCCCCTACCGGATCTTGCTCACCACTAATAACTAAAATGGGTAAGTCTTGATCAATATTTTGCGCCCAACCATTACAGTTTGCTCCATCTACCAAACGAAACAAAGTATAAAAACCATTATTCGTAAAAGTAAAACCTGTTAACGGATCTTCTTCATAACGTCTTACATTTTCTTGATTTTTACTTAACCAATTAAAACTCCCCGCTTCTGGAAATTGCTTGCTAAAAGAACCAAAAGCCATATGGTCCAGCCATTTATTTTGCTTTTGCGGGGCACTTAGATTTAATCCTTTTGTCAGAGAAAGAGCTAATGGCAGCATCGCTGCACTTTTACCAGTTCCCATAAAAATAGCCCCGCTAATTTCAGATTTATATAATTGTAAATAATTACGTAAAGCAAAAGAACCCATACTGTGTCCTATCATAAAATGCGGTAGATTGGGGTAATTTTCCTCGATCCATTCCTTGATTTGATCAATATCTTCCAACACAAAAGTTACTGGTTCACGCTGACCAAAGTACCCATGTTTCGGCTGATCATTTGCTACAGATTCTCCGTGCCCTAAATGATCATGACCGACCACAATAAAACCTAAATTATTTAAATACTTCGCAAAATCATGATAACGCTCAATATATTCTGCCATCCCATGAATGATTTGAACCGTTCCGATTGCCTCGTTTTCAGGTTCCCAGCAGATAAAATGACTTGTTGTTACTTGATCGGATGACAAAAAAGTATTATGTTTCATATTCTTACCTCTTCTCAATTGATAGTATTTATTATAAAGTATTCTTAGTAAATGAAATAGTCAAATGTGTATTTTCTTTTTTAAGATTATTTCTTTGAAAGCAGGAGGGATAAGGATGAAACTTCAACTTATCGGCGCATCAGGCACAGGCAAAAGTACCTTAGGGAGTTATATCGCTGAAAAAGAACAAATTAAGTGGATTGATACAGATGACTATCTTTGGAAGGACAAACATTTTTCCGAAAATTATCCGATCGAGCAACGCTTAAAAATGTACCATGATGATCGTGATACATTCCAGCATTTTGTTGTTTCTGGCTCAGTATTTTCATGGAACCCTACTGGTTTTACCGATCGAGATCTTTTAGTTTTTCTCACATTAGATGATGAGCAACGCTTTCAACGCCTGATCAAAAGAGAAATAACTAGAGGAGGAGAAGCTTGTTTATGGTTAGATACAAAACGAAATCAAACGAATGACTTTTTAGATTGGTGTAAAACTTATTACACGGCCAAAAATCCTTCTGATATTGGAACATTTGCTGAACACAGTTACCAGATGAAGTATTCTAAAAGTCCTATTTTGAAACTCGATAGCAATCAACCATTAGAAATTTTGTATCAGCTGATCCTACAGAATCTAAAAAGAAACCTTTATGACTGAAGCTTAAAATACGTCATAAAGGTTTCTTTTTTATTCCTACGGTTGCAGGGTGATCACTGGGTTTACTGATTGTTCTACTGCAATTTCTTCGGTTCCATAGCGTTCACCTAAAACATACTTAGCCATGTGGATCGTACGATCACTCATTCGCTCTAAGTTAGATGCTGTATCGATAAATAGCACCCCATCAGCTGCTCGACCTTTTCCGCTATTCATGATGGAAATATACTTTTTACGAAGCATTTTGACCATTTGGTCGATTTGTTCTTCCCGACTCAGCATATGAGCGGCCATTTCTTTATCATCATTTTCAAAAACAATCAGAGAATCACGAATATTTTTTAATACTTTTTCAAATAAGTCTACCACATCTTCATCATATAAAATCAATGTATCACGATCAGACACTTTACCTGCTTTTTTCTCTTTGGCTTTTTGTTTCTTTTCTAGATGAATCGCTTCATTGAGATTTTGAATAATATTGCGGCAATGATCACCAATTCGTTCTAAATCTTTTGTTAATTCTAACATCATCGTTTGTTCATGACTTTCAGAAATCGTTAGCTCTGTCGCTGAAAGTTGTACCAAGTACTCCGTCAAGCGATTATCCGTATCATTGATCGCAGTCTCATACTGGCGTGCATTCTCCTTGTCGATACTGTCTTGTTTCTCATAATAAGATTTTGTTGCTTCAAAGGCCCCTAAAACATACTCACCCATTTGCAACAATTCGATTTTCGCTTGATTTAATGCTAATGTAGCTGAATTTTGAATAATTGATTCATTTAGATTTGATGGTTTAAAATCAATGCTTTTATCTTTTCCTGGGATGATTTTTCGCACCAGCCATTCGATTTTTCTGATAAACCAAAACTGGATCAATAAATTAGAAATATTGAATAAACCATGAGCTACCGCAATCTGCATTGCTGGTTTTAAATCTAACGCGCTAGAAATGCGCACTACGACCGCTGTAAAGGGGGTCAGCAGCGCTGTAAAAATAATGGCACCCACTAGATTAAAAATAACATGTGACGCTGCAGTCCGCTTGGCAGCAACGCTAACACCTAATGCTGCAATCACAGCAGTGATGGTCGTTCCTATATTATCCCCAAACAAAATTGGTAGAACTGATTCAATTGCCAAGCTCCCTTGACTATACAATTGTTGTAAAATACCGATCGTTGCACTAGAACTTTGCAAAACCATCGTAAGTAAGGTTCCAATTCCTACACCGAGAATAGGATGATGAGAAACGTCTACCATTAGATCCGCAAACTGAGGCAACGTGCTCAAAGGCGCCATTCCTTCACCCATTAATTTTAATCCATAGAATAAGCAACCAAAGCCAAATAAAATTTGCCCCACATTATTGATTCGCTCTCTTTTTGAGAAAAACAGCAAAATCGAGCCAACACCAATGATCGGTAATGAGTACGAACTCAAATTAAACCCAATGATAAAAGCTGTTACCGTCGTTCCGACATTCGCTCCCATGATGACACCGATTGCTTGGCGTAAAGACATGAACCCAACACTGACCAATCCAACTGTCAAAACAGTCGTCCCCGAACTACTTTGAATAATAGCCGTAACAATCAATCCTGCCAAAACTGATCTTAAAGGTGTAGATGTAAAGGTATTCAAAATCTCCCTTAACGAATCTCCAGCAGATTTCTGTAAACCATCTCCCATATACTTCATACCAAATAGAAAAATCCCTAATCCTCCGAGAAAAGGAAATAATATTTCTTGATAGGACACACCTGTTCCTCCTTTATTTTAAAAGCTGAACAGGCTCTTTCTGCCTTGACTGAAAAATAGGAAAAATCGACTGTGATGCTCTTTATCACATTCTATTTTTATCTTTTTTCCGAAAGGCTAGCCTGTAAAGCTAGATAGACTTAAATGCTGAACAGACTCTTCTGCCTTGACTGAAAAATAGGAAAAATCGACTGTGATGCTCTCTATCACATTCTATTTTTATCTTTTTTCCGAAAGGCTAGCCTGTGTAGCTAGATAGATTTAAATGCTGGGCAGATTCGTACAGCTTTAACTGAGAATCAACTATGATGTTCTCGATTCCATCAATCTATTTAAGAGTACAGAAAAATATCCCTCTTGTAAATAAAATATCTATTTTTTTCATAAGAAAATTAGTTAGGTCTTAGTCAACTCACTATAAAAAAACAAAAATGAAAACCCGAAGCAAAACTAAAAATCAGTTTTGTTTCAGGTTCTAGTTCTGAATAAACTGTGAGAAAAAGCTACTTCTTAGGAAATATGCTTTTGTCTCATCCTCTGTAAACTTGCGATAAAAATCAACCCATTAACATATAAACTCCTGAAGCAATAGCAGCTCCAATCACAGGTCCAACGATAGGAACCCATGAATAACTCCAATCAGAATCCCCTTTTGTTGAAATCGGCAATAATTGGTGAGCTAAACGTGGGCCAAAATCCCGAGCAGGATTGATTGCATACCCTGTAGGTCCACCTAAAGACAAACCGATCGATAAAATCAATGCCCCAACAACTAATGGATTCAATCCATCTGTAAAACTGTGTTGTGAAAATGAAAGTAAACCTAATACTAAAACAAATGTCCCAATAACTTCAGTAACCATATTCGCTGGATAATTACGAATCGCAGGACCTGTAGCAAACGTCCCTAAAATCGCGCCTTGATCTTCTGTTACTTGCCAGTGAGGTAAATATGCTAGCCAAACTAAAACCGCTCCTACAATTGCTCCTAGCACTTGAGCGATAATAAAAGGCACAACTAAGCTCCATTCAAAACTTCCGGTCATCGCCATTGCGATCGTTACTGCTGGATTCAAATGGGCTGGTCCCATATACCCTGCAACATAAACAGCAATCGTTACAGCCATCGCCCAACCAAAAGCGATCACGATCCAACCAGAGGCAGCCGCCTTACTTTTCTTTAGATTAACTCCAGCACATACACCGTCTCCTAAAAGAATCAAAATCATTGTCCCTAAAAACTCACTGAAAATCTGTGTCATATTTGAAGTATCCATTTTACTTCGTCCCTTCTTTCAATATACTCAAGTCAGATTCTGCGATCAATTGATTTAGCTCGTTTGTATAACGTTCTACTTGGTTTTCAGACCAATGATAGTAATGGCTCATTTCAGAAATCACACCTTGTTTCACTTCATCCAGTGTATCTCTCATGAAAAGTAAGTGATTCGTTCGACGTACAAGATAGTCGGCCGGCGTTAGTACCATCTCATTATCTAAAGCATAATGAAGTGCCAATGTTTCAGCTAAACTTAAACCTGCTACCGGTTCAGTTGTAGCGATGTTTTCAAAAAGTTCTGTTACGTTTGAACCATATAAGTGAGCTAGATATTCTGCCTCTTCTTGGCTCAACCCTTTTTCCACACCGATTTTTGCAAGAGTATTTAATTCCGTCTCCACATTTGCCGCATCAAGATTTCCGCCAGAAACAGGATAGGTTTTAGAATCAATCAACTCAAACGCACAATTAAATTCTGCTTTCAAAATACGTTGAATCTCTTTTAAAGCTCCTTCGGCCATCTTACGATAATCTGTGATTTTGCCTCCTGACAATGTCAATAAACCATCATCCGAACGTTCTAGTAAACTACCACGTGAAACAGCTGAAGGATTTTCTTTGCTTTCAGCTAATGAATCTTCTAGGTGATTCAAAACATTTTCGACATCAAAACGCGTGGCTTGCTGATTTTTATACTTATCAACAATCTCGATGACTTGATCGAAGCTTTCATCAGAAACTTTGCCATTATTGCCGCCATTATAATCTGATCCACCATTTTCTGAAATCAAGGGTCTAAGACCAGCCCAGCTTGCTTCGATGTCATCGATCGTCACATTTGCTTTAGGATAATGACTATTGACGATTTCCAGCAAGTAATCGACATCCTCTTGGGTAACAGTTGGATGTTCATAATCACCTGTATAATCTGTATCAGTTGTTCCAAAATAAGTTTTCTTTTCTCTAGGAACAACGAAAACCATCCGCCCATCATGTTTGCCTGTATCGAAATAAGTTGGTTGAGGTACGTATAATTTGCTGCTATCCACGACAAGATGAACCCCTTTTGTGGGACGCATTTGTGGAATCAACTTTTCTTTTGTATTCAAACCACGAACTTTATCTGACCAAGGCCCTGTCGTATTGATGACGACTTTGGCTTTGATTTCAAATGATTCGCCTGTCAATACATCTTCTGCTTTGACACCAATGATTTTGCCTTGGTCGTTTTGAATAAAGCCCACTGCTTTGACTTTGCTGACCATCAAACCACCATCTGTTGCAGCACGTTTGATATTTTCTATGACCAAACGCGCATCATTATTTCTAAAATCTAGATAGACGCCGCCACCTTGTAAACCCTCACTTTTCAGTTGAGGTTCTCTTTCTAACACTTCATCTTTGGTCAGTGTATAATTTTCATATTTTGTTCCGATCACATTAGCTAAGCGGTCATAAAGATCCATTGCCACTTTGACCGAAAACATATTAAATGTTGCCTTGGGTTCATCATAAATCGGTAAAAGCATTGGATCTGGCTTTGGAATATGAGGCGCAATGGCTTGGACAACTGCGCGCTCTTGAACTGTGTCCGCTACAACTTCTACATCAAAATTTTTCAAATAACGAATCCCGCCATGGACTAATTTTGTTGAACGAGAAGAGGTTCCTTCCGCAAAGTCCTGCATTTCGATCAAACCCGTTTTCATACCAGCAGCACTTGCTTGTAAGGCAACACCTGCGCCTGTAATCCCACCGCCAATGATCAATAAATCTAATTCTTCAGACTTCATCTTTTCAATCGATGCTTGTCTTGTTTTAATTGAAAATGACATACCACTCACTTCTTCCTTTATTTTGATTTATGTTTGAACATTTGTGTGGCAGCGACAGCTTGTTGCCAGCCTTCGTATAAATCATCTCGTTCTTCAGCGGACATTTTCGCTTCAAACACTTGTCCATCTTCGTAAAATTCTTTTAATTCATCTAGATCTTTCCAAAAACCAACCGCTAAACCTGCTAAAAATGCGGCACCTAACGCTGTTGTTTCTAAGTTTTGTGCTTTTTGAACAGACGTATTCAAAATATCTGCTTGGAATTGCATCAATAAATCATTATTAGCAGCGCCTCCATCGACTTTTAAGATGGGAATATCGATACCTGTATCTTTTTGCATCGTATCAATGATATCCCTCACTTGATAAGCGACCGATTGCAAGGTTGCTTTTACAAAATCTTCTCTCGTCGTTCCTCTTGTTAAACCAAACACAGCACCTCTTGCATCTGAGTCCCAATATGGTGCACCAAGACCTGTAAAGGCAGGTACAACATAGACTTCATTTTTGTTGTGTGATTCATTTGCTACGGCTTCAGATTCTGCAGCTGTTTGGATCATCTTCAAGCCATCACGCAGCCATTGAATGGCAGAACCTGCTACAAAGATACTTCCTTCTAGTGCGTAATACACTTTACCATTGATCCCATAACCGATTGTTGTAAGTAGATTATTGTCAGAAAGCTGCGGTTTTTCACCTGTATTCATGACGATAAATGAACCTGTACCATACGTATTTTTAACCATTCCAGGTTCAAAGGCCATTTGCCCAAATAATGCAGCTTGTTGGTCACCTGCCATGCCTGAAATCGGAATTTCGCTTCCATAGAAATGATAGTTTTTCGTTAGTCCATACACTTCAGAATTTGATGTTGCTTTTGGCAGCATCACCCGAGGAATGTTTAAAATATCTAAAATATCTTGATCCCAATCTAAATCGTGAATATTGAATAACATCGTGCGACTTGCATTTGAATAGTCTGTTACATGGGTTTCTCCACCCGTTAATTTCCAAACTAACCAAGAATCGATCGTTCCAAATAATAGCTCTCCTTTTTCAGCACGTTCTTGTGCCCCTTCAACATGATCTAAGATCCAGCGAATTTTGGTTGCTGAAAAATAAGCATCTATGATCAAGCCTGTTTTTTCGTGAATCATGTCACCATGTCCATCTTCTTTTAATTGATCAGCAATTGGTGAAGATTGACGAGACTGCCAAACGATCGCATTATAAATCGGTAACCCTGTTTCCTTGTCCCATACAACCGTTGTTTCACGTTGATTGGTAATACCTATTCCCGCGATATCAGAAGGTTTAACACCTGACTCGATCAAAGCACCTGCAATGACCGATTGAACAGAATTCCAAATTTCATTTGCATTATGCTCTACCCAACCTGCTTTTGGAAAAATTTGGGTAAATTCCTTTTGAGAACTACCGATGTTGTTCCCTTTTTTATCAAAAATAATTGCTCTTGAACTTGTTGTTCCTTGATCGATCGCCATGATGTACTTTTGTTCTGTCATTAGAATTTACTCCCTTTCTTGAAAACGCTTTATATTTTATGTATTTATAATAATCGGAAAGCCTTTCATAAAAACGTCATCTTTTTTTTAATTTCAAAAATAAATGAAAGTTTTTCAAAATAACCTTGTTTTGACAGTAAAAAAAGGCCAAAAACAAAATAGGAAATCATTTTACTTTCAACCTTTTTATTTGATTCATCTTCTATTATGCAGCGCTCTGATTTTCGTCCTGATTTGATTGATATCATACGTTGAGCCAAGTTCCGATAACACATAAACCTCTTTTGCTGAACGATAGATATTCGGCTTCATAACATTTGTGATCAGTAAATCATACGTTTTTTTTGAATCATACGTTTCGATCGTTAAGCCATTTAAATTCTTCAGACTCAAAACTAAGACTTGTGTCATAACTTCTTTGTACAAATAATCCATCTTCAAATCAATACCAATTCGAGTTTCACCAACAATTTCAAAATCAATGATTGCCAACACGCTAAGATATTTCACTAATGACCATTCATGTAGGCTATTGTTTTTTTCATAGCACGCATCAAAACATTCTAAACTTTTATCTAAAAGAATACGAGAGAAATCAGCTAGCTGATGACTGGAAAGGTTTTGTTCCTTTTGCCAAATATTCTCACGATCAAACAATTCCAATTCACCTTTGAAAAAATAGAGCCGACTGTGAATTTGAGAAAAGTAATAGAAGATTTTTTTCTCTAACTCTGGAAAAAACTTTTTCGGACGATAATATAAAATCACATGTTCCAACACAAATGTATCAGCTAATGATGTCGGTGTACGCCTACCTCGAATCAAACTATAATCAGCAAAATCTGACGCAGCCAAAACGGACATACTTGTTAAAAAAATAAAATGCAGTAAACTTTCTTCTTCATCAATTTCAATAGGATAGCGGCTAAAAAAACGTAACACAAAGGAACGCAATGTTTTAAAAAAAGGATCTTGTTCGTATACTTGGCTCTTACTGTATAACCCTTTAAATTGTTTCGATTGTACGACGATTCTTTTCTTACTGATCGTCAGCCATAAACTAATTTTCAATTTCCCGTGTTCCTCAAAAGAAAGGGACATCGCTTTTTCCAACGCTTCAATGATCCTAGAATTTTGAACAGTCAGCGTCTTTTCCCGGTGCACTTCATAAGGGGTCAAAAACCAATAAATTTGAAAATAAAAATAACGGACTTGTAACTCTTCGCCTTTTAGCTGGCCATTGCGGATTTTAAGATCGAACTCTTTTAACAACAAATTCAGCTCTTTGATTTTTCGAAATAATGAAGACTCGCTGATCATAAATTTTGTTGTCAGCTGAGCAATCGTAAATTCCCGATAGTGAAATAAATGATCGATCAGCTGAAACTTTATCGATGCTCGGACGTAATCATCTACAACCTTACTAACCGAAAATTGATCGGACATATGGATCGCTACCCATTGCCCATCATAAAACAAGGAGCAATCATTTTCATATGGCTTCAAATAATAACCTAACTCCTTTAAGTCACTTTCAAAAGAAGCTTTTGACACGCCTAAATAATCCAATAACTCACTATCTTTGATTCGACCGCCAGCTAAGATCACTTTTTTTAAAATGCCAATTTCTCTGGCTTCTTTTCTATCTAATAACGCTTCAATTTTCATCTGTTTCACTCCACAAACCTTCAAAACCTAACTGATTCGTGATATCGATCACACTAGAATAATAAGGATGATATAAAAAATCTTTCTGATAAAATGCTTCTAACGTTTGGCCAGTTTGGATTCCAAGTGCTAGTGTGTTGATTTTTTCTAAGATATTCGCTTTTGAAACCAATTGAGCTCCTAGTAGTTTGTGGCTCTCTTTTTCAAAAATGATTTTACCCAAAATTATTTCGCTACCGGAAAATAAGGAACTTTTTTGCTGAACATGAACAACAGAAATCGGCTGCTCATAAAATGCTCCTTCTGCTTCTGTCAGTCCTGTGCTCGCTACATAATAATCAACAAGTTTGGTCCCAATCGTGCGAATCGAGCCGACAAACGGGGTGGTCGCTTCAATAAGATTTTGAGCCACAACCAATCCTGTTCTGACTGCGTTATTCACTAAAGGAATATAAAAGGATTCCTTAGTTAAACTATAAGGCACTTGAATACAATCACCGATTGCAAAAATATCGGCTTGAGAGGTTTGTAAATAGTCATTCACAAAAATGGTTTGATCCGTGTGTCTTTTTATATGTTCGTCTAAATAGCGTAAATCTGGACGCACATTCATTGCAAAAATCGCACTATCACAATTTATTTCAGACTTTTTCGTTTTAATCAAAAGACCTTCATCTATATCAGTGATTGCTTCCACCGTTTCATTAAAATGAAACACCACGCCTCGAGCGCTCATTTCATCTTGTACAGGCTGGATCATCTCCTCATCAAAATACTTGAATAGCAAATAATCCATACGCTCAAAAAGATGTACCTCTTTGCTTTTTTTTAACAGTGTATCTGCTGCTTCCCCACCAATTTGACCACCGCCGATCAGAGCTACTTTAGCACTTTTTTCCAAGTATTCGATCGCTTGCTGTACACCTGGTAAAAACTTATATTTTAAAACCTTCTGTGAATCACTACCAATAATTTTTTGTGACCATTGACTAGAGCCTGTCGCTAAAATCAATTTATCAAACGACATAAAAAAATCCGTCTCTTCTTTTTCATATTTAATGATGTGTTGTTTTGAATCCATGCTCACCACTTTAGCATTTAGTAGTAACGAAATTTCATTGTCTATTAGTTCTCGTTCTGAAATAAACTGAGCCTTTTCAATCGGATCGATCGTTTCATTAAAATAAAGATTGATACCGCCAGGTAAATAGCCGATCATTCGTTGTTTGTCGATCAAATGGATTTCGGCTGTGGGGTGTTTTTTTCTAATCGCTAAAGCAGCGGATACTCCGGCAAATGAAGCCCCAATGATTACAACTTTCATAGTAGAATCCTTCTTTCTAACAAAGTGAACCGTTTTCTTAAAGAATAGCACAAGCCTGCTCTGAACGCATATAAATAGGCTGATTTGTTTGCGTTTCTTGCAAAAAAAACGAACCCGGAACAAAAACTAAAAATCAGTTTTGTTTCAGGTTCTAAATTCGAATAAAGAGTGAGATCAGAAGCAACCTCATTTTTATCCTTCTATTTTATTGATCTTTCATAAAATCCTGAATTGCTTCAGCATTCTTTTGTTCATCAAGCTCGATCACGCTTCCAGATTCTGTATAATCATTAAAGTTCCATGATCCTTCTACTGGGACAGATAACGATTTTAATGGCTTCACTTTGCCAGAAAGAAAATCTTTCGCCAAATCAATCAATAAACTCGTTGGTACATTTGTGTCGATTTTCCCAACCATTTTCCCAGCTACTTGAGGTAGTTCCCAAACTGGAATCAAATCTTTAGATTGCTCAACCAAAGCATCCATCACTTGCTGTTGGCGTCTGATCCGGCCAAAATCGCCTTCTTCATCCATTCTAAAGCGTGCATACTGCAGTAAGCTATTACCATGTAAGGTTTGTTTTCCTTTTAAAATATCTACACCATCTAAATTGATATCTTTTTCAGAATCGATCGTGACTCCTTTTGGATAAAGCTCATCGATAATATCACTGAACTCTTTGAAATCCATGACAACATAATAATTGATCGGTAAACCAAAATTCGTTTTGATCACATCTTTGGTCATTTGTGCGCCACCATATGCGTAAGCTGCATTTATTTTATCTTGTCCGCCATCAGGGAAAGTCACATAGCTGTCCCTCATGATCGAAACCAATTTAGGCTGTTTGGTTTTCCCATCATAGTGAGCAACCATCAGTGTATCTGAACGACCTTGATCTTCATCATCATCTCTAGAGTCATTCCCTACGACCATGACGGTCAATTCCTTATCACTCGCTTGTTCATCACCAGTAAAATTTTGATTCTTATTAGGAAGTTTTGATTCGCTCTCTTCTTTAGCCGTTTGAAATGAAATAGCCGCATAGCAGCCTGCACTGACAACGATAAGGAGAATCGATAATAAGGTAATAATCATTATTTTTACAGATTTTTTCATTGTTTATTCCTTTCTACACATAAAAGTTGGTAAGGTAATCTCACTCATGAAACGAAATCGTTTCAATCTTTACTTGGATAAAAGAAAAATCCCTCACCAAGAACACTCAGCGAAGGGATTAGATTACAGGGTTAAATTTATGACACTCGCCATTTATTTTCAACTTACCTTGATCTTCTCTTCGTTGAGTTTTAGCACTATATAACGTAAAAAGCATTGCCTTTAGCTACTTTGAAAAACGCCTTAATTCGACGAATTTTGTCCTACCCGTACCTGTCTTTCGACATTTCTGAGCAGTAGCCTGTGTTTATATAGGAGCCTCACCTAACAAGTATTTAATTCATTTTAAACTATAAGCGTATCCAATCACAAAGTCAAATTAAATTTTATCGAAACAATCTGCTTTTATAACGATGTAAACTACTTTGCGTTTAGCACTGTTGAGGAAACAGTATATAATAACATGACTTTTAAAACAAAAAAATCTTTATAGTTTCTTAAAACATCTATATTCTGTTAATTGTCATGTTTAGATAGACATTCCTAGCATTATCTGTTTCAATGTTTAAAAGACAACATAACTGGAGGCCACTCATGGAACATTTTTTAGAAAAACAACAAGCTTTCTTTTTCAACTTTTTAACGGATAGTATTGATAACTTTTTATTGGAGCAAACCGATGAAACCTTCTATGCCTTTGCTCTAGACTGTAGTATTTATGAAGAAGGCGAAATAAACCTTTGCATCAACTCTGTCGATCTTTGGCAAGAAACAGCGAGTTATTATACAAATAAAGGCTCTAACAAATCCCAACTAACAGAAATGAAATATAATGCTCGTGACTGGGATGAAAATCAACGGATTGCTTCCCTTCATTTATTTGATGATTGGGTGGAAGATGAGCATGATATCGAGACTATCCTTGAATGGCTTTGCCAGCAAATGATCCTCTTCTCTGAAAGTGAAACATTTGAACGAATCAAAAAAGCAGAGGACTTTAAGTTGCTCGTTTATGATCATAACGAAAGCATTTTTGATTCACAAGAACGGTTTGAAAAACTATCTACCTCAGACTATTTTCAAATAAGCGAAGAAGAAAAATGAGCCTTATGAATTTTGACACTCGTATGAAATAAATCATTTTTGCTTTTGAAAGGCGTCAAAATAAAAGGAATTTCCAAAGCCTCCAACGCTTAACACGTTAGCGTTTACAATTTAATCTGATTAGTTGTTGCTTTTGCTTCCACCATTTATCCGTATCTAAGGTGTGAAACAAAAGTAACTTTTTTGTCCCACACCTTTTTTTAAATTTAAAACTAAATGCTAATTCTTCTAACTTAAAAAGAGTAACTAATAGTTCATTCACTTTTTCTACTAATTTATTTTGGTCCATGAACTGATCTTTTGTTTCTATTTTTACTGTATCATTTGAATATGTTAAAAAATCATATTCTTCTTTAAGTGTGACTTGATAATTTTCTTTTTTGTATAAAGTGTAATCATCAATAACATCCATCTTATATGCTCGTTTATAACCATTTTTTAACACAATCGCCGTTATCAAAGAATTGACGGTCAGTGTTTCTAGTGGGATTAGTTGATCCTCGATCGTCAATGTATAATTTTCATCCTCAATAATTCCGCAAGCATTGCAGCCTCCATCTAGCAAGTTAACTGTTTTCGTGATTGTCGCTTTTTTCATTGCTAACAGATCCTTTCTGAAACGTCCTTCATTTCTCCTCTTAATTATACCAAAAGCTACACCTTATAAAAAATAGTTTTTTTAAATACAAAAAAATCGAATTATTAATATATTTTAAACATTATGAGAAATCACTCATATATATTTACTTTATATTTGCTTTGGATAATAATATAAGCAAGCTATTGTTTATAAAACAGTAGTAAAAAAGAGGAGGTATTTTTTATGAAATTTTTTAAAGGTATGATGGTTGCAGGTTTAGCAATCAGTTTATGTTCTGCTAGTTTGTCAGCGGTGGCAAGCCCAGCAGACGCAGCAACAGTCGTGGAATCAAATTACAATAAGACTATCACTTTATTCAATAAAGCAGATATCTTAGAGTACACAGGGTTATCATTAACTAGTTCAAATGTATCATCTGTTTACAACGAATTAGTTAAAGCAAGTACATGGGAAGCGGCTGGTTATAGTTCATCAGAAGCAACTGTGATTGCAAGAGATTTCGGTAGAAACTACTACAAATCAGTAAACTTGTTACAAAAAATGACGTATCAAAAAGATTTACACCTTAAAGTTATCTTGATTACAAAAGGATATGTAAAAGCAGAATTTGGTTTACAATCATACTATGTACCAGAAACTGAAGTACCAGAAACTGAAGTACCAGAAATCGATGTTCCGGAAGTTGATGTACCGGAAGTTGACGTTCCTGAAGTTGAGGTTCCTGAAACTGAAACACCAGAAGTTGAAGTTCCTGCTGCAAAATCTGATTTGAAAAAATTAGAAATCCAAGTAACATACAAAACTGGTCAACAAATCCAATTACAATATCAAGTAAATTCTAATGGAACTGTTAAAGCACAATACCAAGACAAATCAAACAAAGTTCAATTACAAGGTAGCGCTGCTGAAACTAAAATCGAAGGAATCATCGCTGGCTTAGATTTAAAAAATGGTAGCGAAAAAACAATCACTTCACACATTTTAAACAAATTAGGCCGTGGCACAAGCTACAAACAATTCCAATACCAAGGTCAATTTAACGATAATACACAAGTTAAATTCAAACTAAAATAAGCAGTAAAATCATCAATCATCATAAATAATAGGTGCTTAGCACATAAGCCCTAAAGAAAAATCCAGATACCAATCAAGTTGATCGGCATCTGGATTATTTTTTTTACAAAATAAGAACGCCTTTAGCTAAAATTACTGTAAAACACTGCCAGACATGAGCTGATGCAGAACAGTACCTACTTGCTCACAAAAATTTGTAGAGTACCAAGTAGGAATCGTTCAACATCGAAATTAAAAATTCCGTGTTTCTTATCTTCTTATTATTTATTCAACTTTTTTTCTTTTTCGCCATAAAATATACGTTTGAATCAGTACCAGTAACGCTAATAAAATAACCACTAAAATCAGCCACAAAGGAACCTTACTTTCAACCTTAGCTGTCTTATTTTCTTCATTGATCTGCTTGGCTTGCTCCCTTGTAATGTCAAACTCATTTTCAAATGCCCATTCTTTGCCAGCTTGACTGATTTGGGTTTTACTAATATATTTCCCCGGTTGTAATTGCCTTTTGATCGGTACAGGAAAGTTCATCACTGAGTCAGGTGCCATTTCCAATGCGTCTTTTTCTAACTTGATTAAAGGCGTCTTTTCTCCTTTTTTTTGGATCGTAATCTTTACATCCATTTTCTTTGAAATCGCAGCATTTTTATTGCGGATCGAATGAATGACAGACAGCTTCTTTCCTTGTTTAGATTTAGCTACTTTTACTGAATCCATTTCATAATCCGGTAAGATCGATTCATCTGTCTCATTCAAAACAACACCGACAACATAATGAAATCGTTGCTGAATCGTCACATCTTTCTTTTTCTCTTGGCTTTCAGGTGCATTTTTGGTAAAACGCAGTCCACCTACAATCACACCATCATATCTTTCTTTTGGCATTTCCAAGTGAAATCGGGCAATTTTAGTTTCATACGGCTGTAAAGAAATATTCGTCTCTAAAACCTTGACCAAAGACTCAAAAGGATAGTCTAAGGTCTTATCCTTGATTCCTTTTAACGTGTAATCGATCATTCCTTCTTCTGTGGTCGTAGCATTTATTGCATTAACTGAAACAGAGATCGGCGCATCTTCCGGATTAACTAACTTCACTTGAAGTTCTTGCTCCTCTTGCTGCTGCATTTTCAAATCAAAATATGATTTATTTAGATCGACTTGGTTCTGTGGAATAATTGCTTGTACATAAAAACTATTCGTTTCAGCCTCTTGTGCTAAAACAGTCTCCACTTTCAATAAACAAAAGAAAAAAATAAGTCCGACAAAGCATAATATCTGATAAATAGTTAACCTAAAACAACCTTTCACTTGAATCACTCCTTTGATAGAATCAGAAAAAAGAAGCTGCGAAAGAGCTTATTTCCGAAAGAGTTGCTTTTTCTCGGAGTTAGACGCTTCTATCTCAGCCTCTCTTTCCATCATATATTGCTTTTATGGGGCATCAGCCAAAGTCCAGTCAATCGTTGAGGTGTGCTTACCAAGCGTTGCCATTGCTGCTGGCACATTTAGCGTCACCCCTGCATTTTCAGTATCCGGCCAAGTAAATGTCCACGTTCCAGCTCCTGCACCTGTTGCCGCACTTGCAAATGGTGTTGCTGTTGAAGCACCACTTGTTAATTTAACCGCATTTACAGGTGTAGGTGCATCTGCATCACTATTTGTTACCGCTTGGGTATTTTTAAAATTCAAACTGGCATTTGGTAACGATGCTGCCGCTGCACTATCTTTAAACCCATTTAATTTGCCACTAAGTTTCCAACCTGCATTTGTTCCTCGAGCATCTGAAACGACAACCTTGATTGCATCTGGATTTGTTGGGATGTATGCCGCATCATTGACCGAAATCGTTTGTGATGCGTAACTGATTGTTGAAACAGCCTCTAAAGTCAAAGCACCTGGGGTAAACGTAACATCTACATCAGTGGCTTTATTGATATCGGCGGCACTTGCTGCTTGTCCGACAAATAATGTACCAAACACAACTGACAATAATAGAACTTTTGAACTAGTAGTAATGAACGTTGAACTTTTCATTTTATACACCCTTTCTTTATTGGTAAATCTATTTTATTTGGTACCAACAGAAACAATGATTCTACCACTTGCAGCTGTTTCAGTACCAAGTGTTGCCGTTGTATTAAAGGTGATCGAAGTCCCTGCTTGTAATTGACGACCAGAAATATCTAGTACAAAACTTCCGTCTGTATTAACCACAACTTCTTCATAAACATTTCCCGGAAACCTTGCTCTAACTTTAAATTGAGTACCTTCCGGAGCGTTTGTAAGTTTAACTGTTCCCTTGATCACTGTGTCTCCCACAAAGATAGGAGTAACCACTGGTGTTGGAACAACATATCCTTCTAAAGATGGTACTTTGCCAACCGCAAAAACCACGCTTTCACTGACTTTTCCTTTGAAAGACTGAGGATGTTCTGCAATTGTTACTAATCGTAGCGGATTGCCTTCTTTTAAATTTTTATCTGCTGTACTAATCTCAAATGTCCCGTCCTCTTCAATTGCGACTCTTCTCAATGAACCATCTGGAAATTGAACTTCCACAAATAATTTAGTCCCAATTGGAACATCGCTTGCCTCAACTCTTCCTGTGATGACCTTACTTCCTTCGTTGACAGTTTTAAATTGTGGCTTAGGAACTTGATAATTTTTCAAAGGATCTATGAGTACTCGTTTAGTTTCTGGTTCGCTAGCCTTTGTTCGTTCACCATCGCTTGCTTCAATCACTACTTTTAATTGATCATTCCCTTGTGGTTGATATTTACCAAACGGAAGCGTAAAGCGACCATCTTCATTGAGCAGTGCAGTTAAGCTGGTGCCATCAGGTAAGTCTAGCTTGGCTGTAAACGTGATCCCTTTTGGAATTGGCTGAGTTAGAGCGACACTCCCCTTCAGATTTGGCATCCCTTCTAAAATGTCACCAATGACAGGCTTCGCAACAACGTAGTGAACAAAAGGATCTGCTATCACTTGTTTTATTGTAGGATCACTGACCTTGGAATAATTCTCTACACGAGCTTCAATCACTACTTTTAGTTGATCATTCCCTTGAGGCTGGTAATCACCAAAAGGAATGCTAAAAGAGCCGTCTTCATTGACTACACCAGATAGAGTATTCCCAGTTGGCAGTTCAACTTTTGCTTCAAATGTCGCACCTGTCGGGATCGGCTGTACCAGAGCTACATTTCCTTTAAGGCCTGTCATACCTTCAACAATATCGTCCACAACTGGACTTGTAACTGGATAGTTTGCTAACGGATCTTCTGCTACTTGATCAAAATAAAGATTGATTGAATCCCCATTTGCATGGATCGTATTTAAAATTTCTAAATCGATGACTGGGTTATTAACAGCCATTGCTGTTACCTTAGCTTTTTCAGCCGTTACATCAGAAACTTTAGTAGAAAAATCAAAATTGACAGCACCTAGTACATTCGCTTGTAATGCATCTGTCAATACATCAGACGTACCATTCGCAATTTTACCTACTAGATCCAACAAACCATTCACAGCTGGTTTTAGTAAATCAAGAACCGGATTTAAAATCGCTAAAATTCCAGTAAATTTTAAGCCATTAACGGCTTCTTTCAACGGATTAAACAGATTCGCATACGTTGTACGGACGTATTGTCCTAAGCCATCTGTGAAATCGACCATTACATACTTGCCATCTGGTGATAATTTTCCCTCAACCGAAGCTTGATAACTCCCTAAATCCTGAAGTGAATTAAGTCCTTCAAACGCTTTTTCTAAGGAATCAAGTTGTAATCCTAACGGTTTTGCCAAACCCAATAGCCTAGTCACCAAACCACCTACTTTTAAAACCAAATCTTTCACGCCTGGAACATCCCCTGGCACAATTGGAAGTAGTTTAGCGCTTGCATTGATCAAAATGGGTCCCTCAATCTTGCCGCGTAACTCTTCTGGAATTGCAAATACAATAACTTTTGGCGATGCTAACCCTACATCAGCAACACCAGTACCTTTGAAGGTTAGATTTAAATCATATGTAGAATCGGCGTTTTTTTCTAATTGGACACCATCATTGATGATCGTTCCATTATTTGAAGAAAGTTGTGTCCCCTTTAAAATACTGATATCTGCTAAATCGGCTGGATTTGTTCCCTCTGCCGCCTCTACCCTATACTGATTCCTATTCCCAAAAACAACGAGCGAACTAGGTGTTATAGCCGTTGCTAGTAAAACCATTGCCCCCACTAACGTAATCGACGTGCGATAATTCTTTTTCATGATTGCCTCCTTCATTTTAAAAGCATAACAAAGCTTATGCTTTGCTTCGTATAACTAGGTAACATAAAGACTGAATAGCTAGTTCAGTCTTTAAACTTATTTATCTGTTTATTTCTAGGTCGACCCATACAGACAATTAAGTAATACATGATTGCATTGTAAAGAATACTATCTAAATAATTTTATTTCAAACAATTGGATTGTATTTTTTACTAAAAAATGCTTTTAGAGAATTAAAATCACACGACTCCTCTCTTTGCACAAAAGCTAATTTAGAAAGCCCGTTTTTTTATAAAAAATCAAGCATCACTCTATTACATTTTGTTTTGATATGCCTGTATTTCTTCCACACAAACAAACTAAAATCAGTAACAATCGCTTTATTTATAAACAGTAAACGCTGCTTTTAAGGCAAATAAAATAACACTTATTTTCTAAAAAAGTTTCCAATCTGTATTTCCCCACCAAAGCAATGCCTGTGATAGAATTAAGCTAAGATGAATTACTTATAAATTGGAGGTCAGACAATGAACTATCAAGAAATACTAGCATTTTGGTTTGAGGAAACTGAAGCCAGTCAGTGGTTTAAAAAGGATTTAGCTTTTGATGATCTTATCAAGGAGAGGTTTTCAACCGTCCATAAGCAAGTGGCTCAAGGAGAGACATTCGCTTGGCGAAAAAGCATTGACGGACGTTTAGCTGAAATTATTGTCTTAGATCAGTTTTCACGGAATTTATTTAGAGGTCAGGTACAATCTTTTGCATACGACGGCATGGCTTTAGTTTTAGCACAAGAGGCGATCGCAACCGGGGAAATAGCACTTTTAACTACTGAACAACGAGCATTTATATATATGCCATTGATGCACTCTGAATCCTTAGTGATTCATGATGAAGCATTAAAATATTTTGCAGAAAAAGGACTAGAACACAATCTTGCCTTTGAAATAAAGCATCGCGATATTTTAGTGCGTTTTGGTCGCTATCCACATCGGAATGACATTTTAGGTAGACAATCAACAGTGGAAGAAATTGCTTTTTTAAAAGAACCTGGTTCTTCGTTTTAATGGATAAAAGAGGCAGATTGGGACACAACTCTTTTGTTCCAATCTTCCTCTTTTATTATGTCCAATCAAAGTAATAATGTTTCTTAAGCTTAAGATTTTTTGTGTTTTTTTCAATACTTTTCGGACGGTCATCTTCAGTAAATATCTCTAATTCCATTGTTTTTAAATGAATAAAATAGTAGAGCTGATGCTCTTCTTCGAACAGTAAGGCATATTCTTTATCAAAATCTAAGCGATCAAAAAAACCTTGAACGAAGACTTGTTCATGCTCTTGCTCAATAATTAAACTATCTTTCTTAGCAGAGGTTCTTGAAAGAGTGACACCATCTGCCAGCACTATCGTATGTCCAGTACTTGTTGCTCCATTTTCGATATTATTTTTTGGAAAAAGTAGTTGATACGTTTCGCTACGAAAAAAAACTATAGCTAAGCCAATTATCAAAACCAACACAATTGTAGTCCCCACTGCTCTTTTTATCATTAGATGAACAACCTCTTTCTTTGATTTTTAGCCTATCATATAAAAAATAGTCCAGTCAATATGAAAAAAAATTAGCTTATAAATACTTAATCAGATTTTAGAACTACTCAGATAAATCCATTACTTTTATTTGAAAGTTATTTTATTTAGATCATTCTGACTCTAAATCATTCACTTAACAAGCCATCTATTTAAAAATATCAATTGTAATCTTACTAATTGATAGTCAAGCATCTTACATATATATACAAATAATTCATAAAACAAGTATCATTACTAAATACAATCAACTCAGTGATTCCTCCTCATTCATCCCACCATTGTTATTAATACTATTCAAATAATAAATCCTTGTCCCTTTAAGTAAAAAAACTCTTGACTACACTATAAATAAACCCTATTATTTATAAGAAATTCAAATAATAAAGACAGAAAGAAGATAAAATTTTGAGAAAAAAATTAAATAATAAACCATTCTTAGCGCTGGCGATCCTTTTATTGATCGGTACAGTTACGCTTTTTGGTTTAAAATCAGTTGCAGATAAAGTTATCTTGTGGGGCGGTGAGGAAAATGTTGAAAAAATCAACAATAACCTTGACCAATTAGACACTATGCTAAGCTCAAAAGAAAAAAAGATTACTGAACTGGAAACACAACTCAATCAAAGAAGTACTCAACTGAGTCAAAATGAGGTTGAGCTAATAAGCTTAAAAAGCCAGGTAACGACTCTAACAAATGAAAAAAATCAAACACAAGGAACAATCAACTCACTGCAATCCCAGTTAACTAATAAAAACGGTGAAATCCAACAAAAAATTGTCGAATTGCAACAAAAAGACAGCCAGATTCAGCAAAAAATAGAAGAAGGAAAACAAAAAGAGGCAGTCAAACAATTAGAAGTTGATGCAAAAAACAAAGAAATCACAACATTGAACCAAAAAATCAGTGAGATAGCTAACGAGAAAAATACGCTTCAAGCCCAATACGAGGATTCTCAGCGTAAATTAGTCGATGCAACCACTCAAATCACTAGCCTACAAGATTATGTAAAAAAATTAGAAAAAGCCAAAAATGACACTGCTTCAGTGACCGCTAAATCAGATAAAATCATTGACCAACACAAATAAGCAAAAAGTTAGGCTTAAATTGTGATGCCTCGCTAGAATGTTGGTGGACACGGAAGTTAATGTGTTCGATCTATTCTCATGCTTTAGTCAACTATAAGGTGTCTAAGACACAACTCATAGCGTTGTCCTAGACACCTTATTGATTCAAAAATGCTACAACTTACCGCCAGAAGTAGCGATTCCTTCGATAAATTTCTTCTGAAATATCACAAACAAGAGCAACATAGGCCAAATAGCAAGCAATGATCCTGCCATCAACTGTGGATAATTCGTGGTGTATTGTCCTTGCAGATTCGCTAAACCAGAAGATAAGGTCATCTTATCTAAGGACATATTTACAATCAGCGGCCACATTAAATCCTTAAAGGCAAATAATGCCGTAAAAATTGCAAGAGCCACTAATCCTGATTTTGCGAGCGGCAGCATCACTTTAAAGAAAGTCTGCCAAACATTACAACCATCTAACTTTGCCGCTTCCTCCAGTTCATCAGGCAATCCTAAGAAAAATTGTCGTAATAAAAACGTCCCAAAAGCACTCACAATGCCCGGCAATACCAATGCTGGAATAGAATTTAACAGCCCCATCTTTTGAACGAGTAGATATTGAGGAATAATGAAAATCTGTGTTGGGATCATCATCTGCATCAAGACTAAACCAAAGAACAAATTTCGCCCTGGAAAATGCAATCTGGCACAAGCATAAGCTGCCATAGCACTAAATAAAACAGAACCTATCACTCGAAAAACAATCATCAATGCCGTGTTGAAATAAAATTGAACAAATGGCAATTTCTCCAAAACAACCGTAAAATTATGCCATTGAAAATTCTCTGGAAAAATACTAGGAGGAATTTTAACAGATTCAGCCAGTGTCTTCCCAGAAGTTACGATCATCCATAAAAATGGCAACACCATTACACAAGCCCCTATAATCAAAAGTAAGTGGATCACCAGCTTGCTTTTCAATTTTTGTGATTTCATCTGTATCCCTCTTTCCTAATAATTGACCCATTTTTTCTGAACTTTGACCTGAAGCACTGTAACGAGCATGATGATCACTAATAAAACCATCACGATTGCCGAACCATAGCCTTTGTCATTCATAATAAACGACTGCTTATAAAACAAATAAACCAGTGATTGCGTTTTGGGCAAGGCTGCATTCGTTTTGTCGATCATCATGAAAATCAAATCAAAAACCTGCAGCGAATTGATGATCGTTGTAACCATCACAAAAAATAATGTTGGTGAAACTAAGGGTAAAGTAATCGAGAAAAATTGCTTGATTGTACCTGCCCCATCAATTTCCGCTGATTCATAATAATCTCTTGGGATTTCTTGTAACCCTGATAAAAGTAGCACCATATTATAGCCCACTGTGCTCCAAATTCCGACTATTGCGATAGCTAAAATAGACGTATGAGGATCTGTCAGCCAGTTAGGCCCTTTTAACCCGATCAATGAAAATAAGTAATTGATGATTCCATAATCGGAATTATATAACCAACGCCAGACCATTGCCACAGCTGCGGGTGTAGCTACTACTGGTAAAAAATAAAGCGTTCGGTAAAAAGAAATCCCTTTGACTTTTTGGTTCATCAAGACCGCAGCTAATAACGACAAAACAATGATGAACGGCACCGCAATCAGTGTATAAACTAGTGTGTTGATGACTGCTTGAATGACTTCTGGATCAGCAATCAACTTTTTATAATTCTCCAAGCCTGCCCAAATTGTTTTACCAAAACCCGATGATTTTTGAAAGCTTAAAACGAGTGTTTCGATTGCTGGCTTGATATTTAAAATAATTAATCCTAACAAGGTAGGAGCAATCAACATTGCTCCCCATATGACTTCCTCTTTATTATATTTACGCCTGTTTCTCTTTTTTTCCATACTCGTCCCCGCCTTCTCAAACAAGTAATCAAACACTTATTTTAAAATATCATCAACCTCTGTTTGAATCATTTTTGCTACATCTTCGGCTGATTTTTCCCCACTTAACAAATCAGACATTTTTTCTGTTTCCACAGTTTCGACCTTGATGGTTTCATTTGAAAATGGACGAATCACTGCGTAATCAAGCATATCTACATAAGCTTTCACATTGTAATCCTCAGTACTTTTAACCCATTCATCCGCTGTTCCTTTATATGCCGGAATTGCCGCACCTGTTTTAGCAGAGATCAAATTTGCTTCTTTTGAACCTAGATAATCAACAAATTTTAGCGCAGCTTCCTTATGTTTCGTTGTTGCAGCCACTGCATTGCCTAAGCCATTATAAACAGAAGCTCGCTTGGCCCCTTGTGGTAAAACCGTAACATCTGTGTTTTCCTTCATATAGTCATTTTCTTTAAAATCCGCCAACATCCATGAACCGAAAAATCCCATAGCAGAACGCCCTGACTGAATAAAAGAAACAGGTTTATTTTCAGCTAATTGATCAGCGCTTGGCGATACTTTGTATTTATTGATCAAATCTGCATAAAATTGAATGGCTTCAACTGTTTTGCTGTCAGCAAATTCTGATGTTTTATGATTTTCTGACATGATTTTCCCTTCATTTTGAAAAATGAAATTCCAGTATCCTTCATGACCATTGTTAACGGCTGTAAAACCATAAACACCTTTTTCTTCATTGGTCAACTTTTTAGCCGCTTCTAAAAATGTATCCCACGTCCATGACTCATCTGGATAACTTACACCCGCTTCATCAAAGAGTTTTTTATTATACCAAAGCCCAATCGTATCGATATCTTTAGGCAGCGCATATTGTTTGCCATCTAAAGCATAAAGTTCGGAAATATTCTTTGGGAAATTATCTAAACTTGCTTTTTCACTCTTCTTCAACGTCTCTGTTAGGTCCATCAATATTCCATTTGACATATAGCGATAAGACTCATTAGAATGCATCCAGAAAACATCTGGCAAACTTTCACCTGTCGCCGCCGCATCTAATTTTGTCCAATATTGATCCCATGGCGTTACCTCGACATTGACCTTGATAGTAGGATTTTCTTTTTCAAAAGCCGCGGCCATCTCTTTCATCCCTTTTTCCTGATTGGTATCCCAAATTGCATAAGTAATTGTTTGTTTGTCTTCTTTTGAACCATCCTCACCACTCTTATTTCCTCCACAGCCAACAATCAACAAGCCGCTAACAACTAACAAACACGATGCAATGATTTTCTTCATAATAGCTTCTCCTTTTCTTATCGATTAGTGGTATTCTGGTAAATAATCGCCGTGAGCCTCAATTAATTCATCCACCATTGCTTTGATTTCGTCGATCGATAATTCTGAATTTGCATGAGGATCTAATAGCGCTGCTTGATAGATTTTATCTTTTTCCAATGTCATCGCCGCCTCAACAGTTAATTCCTGAACATTGATGTTTGTTCGATTTAAAGCTGCAAGTTGAGTTGGCAAATCACCAACATAGGTTGGCTGCACACCATTTTTATCGACTAAACAAGGAACTTCTACACAAGCATCTTCTGGAAGGTTGGTGATCAATCCTTTATTCAACACATTGCCTGCAATCACAGCTGGATTTCCTGTCGTAATGGCGTCCATAATATAGGAAGCATATTCTCGACTTCGCGTATGTTCCAATGAGCCATTATGGACGATATCATCCCTTTGTTTTTCCCAATCTTCGATTTGCTTCACGCAACGTCTTAAATATTCATCGATAGGAATATTCAATGTTTCAATTAATTCCGGGTAATTTTTTTTGATAAAATAAGGATGATATTCCGCATTATGCTCACTGGACTCGGTCACATAATATCCAAAATGTTTCATCAGCTCAAAACGGACTGCATCATCATGAGGTTCAGTTTTAAGTTTTGCCAAGCGTTTGATTTCTGGATAAAAATCTTTACCTTCTTTTGTAATTTCCAATAACCAAGCCATATGATTGATTCCGGCGATCTTCCACTGGAAATCGTTCAAATCATATTTCTGATCTATTCCTAAATGTTTAAATAATTCTGGTACACAAACTTGCACACTATGACATAAGCCAACTGTTTTGACTTTGGTCGCCTTTAGCATTCCCATCGTTAAAATACACATTGGATTTGTATAATTCAACAGCCAAGCATTAGGACAAACTTCTTCGATCTCTTTAGCAAATTCAAACATGACCGGTAAGGTTCGTAACCCTCTAAAAATCCCACCAATACCAGTTGTATCGGCAATTGTTTGTTTTAACCCATATTTTTTGGGAATTTCAAAATCAATAACAGTACTTGGTTCATATCCGCCCACTTGGATCGCATTGATTACAAAATCAGAATCACGCAACGCTTCTTTACGATCGGTATAAGTCTGAATCGTTGCTCGCCCTGCATTAGAATTTTTGTTGATGGTTTTTAACATCAATTCTGACTCTTTCAAACGCACCTCGTCAATATCATACAACGCAATCACCGAATCTTGTAAACTCGGTGTCAACATGGCATCTCCCAAAACATTCTTAGCAAAAATCGTACTTCCAGCACCAATAAAAGAAATTTTTGTCATGTCTGTTCTCCTCCTCATATTAAAAAATTGAATAGGCACCCACGGTCTTAAGTGAAAAACTGTAGAAATTATTAGCCGTTCAATAAAATCATTATATGTGAAGCGCTTTCATTTATACATAACATTATTTTAGAAAAATAAGGCATTTTTTTAGCTTCTTTGACCAGAAAAATTTGACGGTGAACAACCAAATTGATCTTTAAAAGCCCTTGAAAAGGTTTGACTACTCTTATACCCCACCGCTAAAGCAACTTCTGTAATGGGTAAATCGGTCGTTTCTAATAAAATCGAGGCTTTTTGCAAACGAAATTCCTTTAAATAACCCATTGGTGAACAGCCAATTTCATCCTTGATTACTTGACTTAAATAAGAACTGTTCAAACTCATCGAATGACTGATCTCGCGAATAGAAAGCTCTTCACGATAATAGTTGTTTTTGATATAAAGCAAAAATGATTCACTATATTTTTGTTTTCGACTCTCCAAAATCGATGAATGAACCGTTTTTTCTTGTAATTTGAAGCGTGAAAATAAAGTCAAAAATCGTGCCTGATTCGCTAATTTTTCCCGGTCATCAAACATATTGGAGACGATAATCTGTTCGAATAATTCTTTGATCCCATCGGTTTTTTCAACTTTTCCCACATAATCGGTTAAACCGATCCCGTTACTATAAAGTAGTTCTTTGACCATCGCTCCAGAAAAACCAAACCAGTAATATTCCCAAGGTTCCTCCGCATCAGCTTGATAGAAAGTCATTTCATTTGGTTTTATAATAAAAAAATTCCCCTCACCCAAACGATATTTGATTCCATTAACATCATACGTTCCATGACCAGAAACAATATAATGAACGACATGCTCTTCTCTCATTGTGGGGCCATGATGATGGCTACTTTCACAAAGTTCATGCCCAACATTAAAAAAATAGAAATCACTAAAAAATTGCTCCTTCACAAAAATATCTCTGTATTTTCTCGGTTCTCCTACCATAGCTTTCATC
Organism: Enterococcus crotali; assembly: GCF_000633635.1. Taxonomy (GTDB): domain Bacteria; phylum Bacillota; class Bacilli; order Lactobacillales; family Enterococcaceae; genus Enterococcus_L; species Enterococcus_L crotali. Next base: position 273,123 of record NZ_AYPQ01000006.1, read on the forward strand.
TCCAATTAAGTTGTTCAACTATTTTTCCTGTAGTCATTTCCATTATAGCCCACTCATAAAAAAAATTAATCATTCTTTGTGAAAAATTTCAATATCCATGATTCAAATCAAAAAAGTGTCAGAGAGATAACGTTTCATGTTCTCTCTCTGACACTTGAAATTTGACTAGTGGAAAAATTTTCTATTGTGTTATTGCAAAGTTTATCAATAGTGTAGCTAGTCGCTCTCTTTTTTTAATTCCTTTTCAAAAAAATCAGCAACAACATCCATCATCTCCCCTTTAACTAGATGACCTTCACCTTTACCTGTAATAAACTGACTATGTTTAGCATAAGGTTTTCCTTCAATCATTTGATAAAAATTGCTCATGTCTTCATAAGGTATTTTCGGGTCTTCAGTGCCATGCCAAAAAAGAACTGGACGCCCTGCCAACTTCTCAGGCATTTTTGAAAGATCGTAATTCGCCACCCAGCTAAGCAATAAAGGTAGATCCGCTGGCACAAAAAAATCCATCTCAGCAGCACGTTCCATTACACGATCGATATAACGTAGCGGTGCGGGAGTCCCCATCATACAAGCTGCCGCTTTGATTTCTGGATGTTGTGATAATAACGCACAAGTCGTGATCCCACCCATCGAGACACCGCCAACTCCGATTTTACCTGATTCGATCAAAGCTAGTTTTTCAAAATGACGTACTAGTTGAGCAAACTCAATAATATTGTATTGAATACTTGCCCAAAATGTTACAGAAGGTATTGGTGAAATGGGACCTGTCTTTCGTTCACCATGATTCATTGCATCTGGCAACAGAACACGTATCCCTTGTTTCGCTAATTTTCTAGCTTGAGTCAATGACAACTCTTTAGCTGACTGCCAGCCATGGTAATAAACAACTAATGGTAATGGATTATTTTTGGCTTCTTCTGGAACAACTTCCAGTACTGGAATCTTTTTTATATATCGATGTCTGATGCTGACCTTCATTCGATTCACTCCTAAAAAAACAACGCTTATTTACTCAAGTATACACCTTAACTCAAAATTATCATTATTTTTTGATTCCATCCAAAAAAATGCGATTAATAACAAAAACAATCAATTATTTTTCGTTTTTTTTACTATATTACCTCTTTTATGCCTTTTTATAATCACTCTTACACGTAATAATACCAAAACAAATATGAATATCCCTAAAATTAGAGCTAGAATTATTACAAACCAATTTGGCCGTTTTGCTTCCTTCTTAACTACTTTGTGATCTTTTTTAATTGTTTTTAAAGCTTCTGACGGAACAGAATACGTTGTATTTTCCTGATTATCAATATCACATGCATCGGCATAATTCCCTAAACCATCACTGGCTCTAAGATACATTTTCCCTTCAATACCCTCTCGGTTTAACTCAATAATGAACGAACCATTTTTATCTGCGGTCCCTTCTTGATAATGATATTCATCGTTATCAGTATAGAACAGCTCAATTTGATAAGTATTCTTAGAGGACGGCATTTTTATCTCGCCAGATACCGTTGCATTTTCTTTATTATAATGAACCTTTGAAAAGAAGATCGTTGGCTTATCACTGCTAACTAAATAAGGAACATTTTTGTAATGATACACAACGTCCTCTTCAGATGTAAAGCATAAATCCGTTGAATAAATCCCAATTTTATCTGTTTTTACTGGATTTTTTTCATAGTACATATCTTTGATTTTGATCTTATCTCGATAGAAAATCGTTTCGATAAAACCACTATAGACATTCGTTGGTCCATTCAACACAAATCCTGAAAAACTCATATAAGGACGTTCATCAAAAGGGAACGCTAAATGAATCTCATTTTTTTTCTTTTTAAGACTTGTGGTTTTCCCATCCAAGATTTCCTTACGAGCATAGCGGCTTGTCAAATCATTTGCCGCATCAAAATTGGATTCACCACTGGCATCTTCTCCATAACAAATAATAGGTGAACATAAAAACAACAGACCCATGAACCATATAAGCTTTTTCATAGTAAAACTCCTTTAACAACCTTGTAACAAAATAGTAACATAAATGACATCTTTTGGACATCTTAATAAAACATTTTAAAATTTCTTAATATTTAAACATAAAATAACTATCGATGCTTTATAAAGTATAAATTAATTATTGCATAAAGAAAAGATTATTTTTTTGCTTTTGCAGTAACTTTGCTTCCAGTCAAATAAAAAAAGCTTTGAACCTTTACAAGAAGGATTCAAAGCTTTAATGTGTTGCTTATTTTGTTTCACGATGTAAATTCAAATATAGGTGCCGTGTGGGGAAACTAAGGTATAACAATACTTTCTAATTGGAAATAGTAACCAAAATAATACAATTATAGTTCTATAGAATTCCTCAACGGATTCAAAACTACATCAAAATATAAATCAAATCTTGGGTAAGTGTAATGAGATTGTAATACATGTATGTGCTCTCCACTAAAAAGGAGAGCTATTTTTATTTAATTAAAGAACCCTCTACCCCACGTTGTATCGACCTGTCCATCATCAGGAGCAACAGCAACATAGCGACGTTTGCCACTATCAGCAACGTAACTGATCCAAGCAGCTTTAAATTCCTCCACTGCAATTTCATAAATGAAACTTCTAAGAGACTTCTCGTCTTCCTCCGTCAAAATTACTTTCATTGTTTACACCTACTTAATGTTCAAGATTTCTTTAATCGTTCGGATATGTTCCTGAGCTTTCTCACCATCTCGTTTACCATTCAAAATATCTGAAAGATAAACTGGTGTGATACCTACCATTTCAGCTAGTTGATAATGTTTCATTTTCCGTTTTCTCAATTCGTTTCTAATCTGTAAATCTAAGTTTTCACTCATCTTCTACCCTCCTATAATTATTTGTAAGCTAATAAATTAGCTAATTTCATAAAATTCGTTGACAGTTTCTATATAATAATATAGAATATATCCATAGCTAAATAAGACTTTTAAAAGCCTACAAATTAACATTTCACACGTTCCCAACGATTTAATGTATTTGTTTTAAGGTTTTGTTTGTCAAATAATTAGCTAATAAATTAGCTTACGAGAAGAGTATATTATATAATTATATAGATTCCAAACATTTTTCTGCCATAATTATATAGAATCCTTTTTTAAGCATTCGGGATGGTTGATATGACAACATTTGAACGCGTAAAAAATTGGCTGATGGTCAACGAATTTCTATTTTAGAATTAGAATCTCGTTTAGGTTTTGGAAAAAATTCTTTGTATAGATGGAAAACAAGCTACCCTGCTTCTGACAAATTACAAAAAGTTGCTGATTATTTCAATGTTTCAACTGATTATCTTTTGGGAAGAACTGACAATCCTAATATTGATAACAGTGAACCAGAAGATGAGTTTGCTACGTTCTTCCGAATCAATACAGAAGGACTTTCAGATGATGATAAAGCAAAGTTGCAAGAAGAGCTTAAAGAGTATTTTGAATTCATGAAAAATAGATTAAAGAATAAATGATTGGAAGACTGCTTGTGGATATAGACTATGATACTTATTTTGAATATCACGACCAAAGTTACATCATTATTGAAAAAATTGCATACTACTATGGGATGGAATTAAAAGATTTACGATGGAAACATTTTAGAGATTATGCCATTGATGGTAGAAGGAAGACAACGATTTTCTATATTACATGAATTGGGACACTATTATTTTGATATGGATAAATCTAAATCTACTCAAGGTTTTTCTGATTTATTAGATGGTAATGGATATTCAGAAGAAGATTGACCTAAAGAAAATCGTGCTAATGTTTTTGCATCGTTAACACTAATTAATGATGAAGCTTTAAAGGATTGTTTCCGTAATAAAATGAGCTTTGTTCAAATCTGTGAGGAATTCGAAATTAGTCATTCTGCTTTATATGTTCGGCTATATGATTTCTTGACAAAGTTATTCATGTTAAATTCTAGTCTAGCTAGACAAGTAGTCAACCAATATCGTTATTCTGGATCTATTGATAAGATTTATTTTTATATTAAGATGAGTTTATAAATTAGGAGGGATTTTATGAAAAAAGTACTAGCAGTTATAATCATGTTATTTGTTATATCGGGTTGCAAAGATCAGGTGTCTACAAAAGATTTAAAAGCGAATGACTGGAGAATTGAAGCGAAAAATGATGATCCAGCTATGATTTTAAACTTTACTGATAAAAAAGTTAGCTTTAAATTAGATACTAGTTCTATTAAATCAAGTGCATCTAATGAATGGGAACAATATGGTGAGGAAATCGGAAAAGATATAATCAATCAAATAAATTTTGATGCTGATTACACATTAAAAAATAATGTAATGACATGGGAAAAAAATTCTGATAAAACAAAGTACACCATAAAAAAAGATAAGAAAGATTTAATACTAATTCCTGATAAATCAAATAGCAATGACAACAAAGAAAAATTAATTCTTAAACCTTATAACAAAAAAAATATTTCTAAACCCAAGAAAAAAACGAAAAAGGAAAAAACTAAAACATCAGCTTCATCAAAAAACAAAGAGATTACCACAACCAGCACTACAGAATTACACAAGGTCTCTCTTTCAAATTTCATAGGAGGTTGGGGTGTACCTAATTCTGGTAACCTATTTTTTATAAATTCGGATGGAACATATTCTAGTAGTACTGCAACAAACTCATCTTTGGGTGATATTTCATTTTCGTCTTATCCTGACGGACGACTTGTGATGAATACTAATCTTGGCGAGTTAGTTAAAGAATTGGATGGTTCACTTTCTGTAAATAGTCAAAACTATCAATATCTTGGTAATTTAACCATGGATCAGTTTTTAGCACAGAAGTCTGTTGTAGATTCATCACCTCATGAGTCTACCCCATCACAAACAAGCCAAGAACAATATTCTGTTGAAAATCAACAACCTCAATCCTCTGGTACTTCGGAAACTAGAATCAAAATCGAAGAAATAGAAGGTTACTTTAAACAACAAAAAGAGGCTATCATTTCTAAAAAGAGAAATCAAATTGCTCAGTGGAAAGCAAATGGTGAAATTGATTGGACAGATGAAACAATTGACACCAGTATGTATAATTTCACTACGTATTTAGGATATCCATATGAATTTACTCAAAAAGTTAATGAACTAACAATCCAAGATATTAAAAATTCTATAGATGATCAGTTCCAACAAGCTTACGACACTATGATACAAAAATAATGCAACAATTCACCATTGAAAGGAGTGATGCCAAAGTCATTAATCTCATTGCTTGCCCAAGTAAAAGGAGAACAAAATGGCAACTTTTAAACAATATACAAAGAAAAATGGAAACAAATTATGGATGTTTTCAACTTATCTGAAAACGGACTATGTCACAGGAAAATAAATCAATGCTACTCGTGGAGGATTTAAAACTAAAAAAGAAGCTCAGGCTGCTTTAAATCAATTATTACTTAATCCAGATGGTACTATTCAACAAAGCGTTACAACGCTTGAGGAAGTTTATTATTTATGGTTTGAAGTCTATAAAACAACAGTCAAAGAAACAACCTATATGCAAACTGATAATAGAATGAAAAAATATGTATTACCTACTTTTGGTGCTATCAAACTTGAAAGATTAGATTTGAAGACAGCACAAAAGATGGTGAATGATCGGTCTATAAAATTCGGGATGTATACTAAGCTTTTATTATATGTTAGTAAGGTTTGTGACCATGCTATCATGTTAGATATAATTGATTCTAATCCCTTTAAGAAAGTAACTAAACCCAAACAGATTACTTTTAAGAAACACTCTCTTAAATATTATTCAAAAGAACAATTAGAGTTATTCATGAGGATTGTTGATCGAAGGGTTTCACTAGTAAGTGATCAAGCATTGATTCAAAAATACTATGCTGAATTTGATGCAGCCATATTCCGATTACTAGCCTATACTGGTATGAGGATTGGTGAAGCTTTAGCTTTAAATTGGGATGATATTAGTTTTGAAGATAAAACAGTTGATATCAATAAAAATCTATCTCAAACCAAAGGCTCTTACGTCGTTTCTACGACCAAAACAAGAAGCTCCAATAGAATTATCACATTAGATAACAAGACACTGTATACGTTAAAAAAATGGCGTTTGAGACAACGTGAATTACTATTAGCTAATGATGTAACTCAGATAAATTTTATATTTACAGGTTATGTAGGTGAAATGGTTTATCGTACAGATGTTTATCAGCAATCAAAACGTTTAGCAGATAAAGCTGGTCTCCATAATATTGGTTGTCATGGATTCCGGCACACTCATGCTACTATCTTATTTGAAGCTGGGATAAGTCCTAAAGAAATCCAGAATAGACTTGGTCACTCTGATATATCCATGACCTTAGATATCTACACTCATTTAAGTAAGAAAATGGAGCAGTCAACGGTTGATAAGTTAATGAAGTACATGGAAAATTAACCAATCTACATCAAAATATAAATCAATGAAATTTTTAGACAAATAAAAAAAGCTCAATCCCTTACGCAACAAGGGGTTGAGCTTAAAAATAAATTTCTTATTTTGTTTCACGATGTAAAGTAACTTTTCTTTCACGTGGGCAATATTTTTGCTTTTCCAAACGATCAGGATTGTTACGTTTATTTTTGCTTGTTAGGTAGTTACGTTCTTTACAAGAAGTACATTCTAAAGTAATGTTTACGCGCATGTGATTTCCCTCCTATATCTAAATTCATATTTCTAAGATATTTCTTAGCCTCAAATATCATATCATGTTTATTCAGGAATTTCTACCCTTTTAGCGAAATTCGTAAAGGAAAACTACTTTACAAATTTATTGGGCCTTATATTCAGCATAGGCATTGACGATCGCTGTAACCATTGATTGGTTTGGTCTAGTACTTTCACTGGTTAAGTGAGGCAACACGACACTCACAGCGATCTCAGGGTCATTATAAGGTGCATAAGCTACTACGTTACTGTTAACCGTAACGTGCTCCCCTACATTGGTTTCAGCTGTACCGGTTTTAGCCGCAATATCAAGTGCTGCGCCTTGCATATATTTCCCTGTCGTAAAGACGCCATTTCCGTGTACAACATTGTAGAATCCATTTTGAATGATTTGCATCTGCTCTGGTGTGATGTCAACTTTATTCAATGCTTCTGGTTTCTTTTCTTCTTTTAACTCACCAAGTGAGCCATCTGACTTGTTATCATAAATTCCTTCAACAACATGTGGGGCAAAACGAGTACCTCCATTTGCTACAGTCGAAACGTATTGAGCAAGTTGCATCGCTGTATACGTATCGTACTGACCAAAGGATAAATCCAGTAAATGACCTGGCATCGGTGCTCTATCAGGATCATCAAAAGCTTTATTTGTAAAGCCTGTTTCTTCACCTGGTAAATCGATTCCTGTTGAAACACCCATACCATACTCACCAAAAGTTTTACGCAAAACATTAAATAAGGTTGGATCCCCCGTGTTGTAAGGCAGTTGCATATTATATTGATAATCTGTTTTCATCATTTTTAATACTAATTTCATCATGTAAGCATTAGATGAATATTCTAACGCTTGTTCTGCGCTAAGAGGCATTTGATTTCCTATAATTTGATTATTAAAAACAGATGCTTTCTTTTCACTTCCATAAATTTGAATCGGCTCATCAATCAACACATCGTTCCCCGTAATAACGCCTTGTTCATAACCTGCTGAAATCGTGGCTCCTTTTACTACCGAACCAGGTTCAAAAGCTTTATTGATCGTAGCTAGTGGGTTAGATGTCAACTCATTTGTAGCTGGATCACGATCTAACGCAACCATTGCCATCACTGCACCTGTTTTAGGATTCATGACAACAACATAGGCACCATCTGAATAAGCAGCATTTCCTGTTGCCAATAATTGTTGATACTGTGCTCGAACAACTTCTTCGATTTTCGCTTGAAAAGCCATGTCGATCGTTAATTTTAGATTTTCACCTTTTTTACCTTCTGATACAGGTGTTTTAGTCACAATTTTTCCGTTGCTATCCAAAGTTACTTCTGAGATTGCTTTTTTTCCCTGTAGTACGTCTTCATATTGTTTTTCCAAATAGCTCGTCCCAACACGATCGTTTAGTTCATATCCTTTAGCGATATACTCATCCGCTTCTTCTGCTGGTAATCCAGCTTTTTGTGAAGATACTTTCCCTAAAATCCCCTTAAGATCCGTCTCATTAGGGTATTCTCGATCCCAATCCATCCCAGTTGAAACGCCAGCGATTTCTGAAGTATGCTCTCCAATTATCGCAATTTCATCCTGAGTAACTCCTTCATTTTTGATAAAAGCAGTATTCAATTCCCCAACAGAGTTCATTCGTTTAAAAATAGTGGCTGCCTGTAAGGTGTGCTCATCAAAGTTGATTTCCTCTGGCGTGACTTTTTCCACCGTTTTAGCATATAAGGTTCCTTCATCGGTGATTTTATTGCCTTTTTCATCTACTTTATCTGCATCTGTTAACCGTTTTTGTGCTGATTTTAAATTTTCCGAGTCCGCTAACCAGAAATCCTTTTTATCACGTTCGGTTAATTCATCTGCTGGTACATGGATCAGGTCATTGACTTTATTTGCGATCGATATCATATCTTTAGTCTGAACCTTTTTGCCACGTGTGTAAGTAATCGCTAAATTCGCTTTGTTGCCAACAAGTAAATTACCTTTTGCATCATAAATCTGGCCCCTTGGTGCACTGTTTTTGATCTTTAACGTTGAGTTTTCCTCAACCTTTTGCGCATACTGCTGTCCTTCGGCAATCTGTAAATAGCCTAAGCGAACGATCAAAGCCACGAATAAACCAAAAATTACAAAAAACAACAAATTCAATCGAAATGGAATATGTGATTTCTTACTTTTTTGTGTCATTGGTTCTTCACTGTCATTTTTTAATTTATCTAAAAAGCTCATTTTTTTCATTTGATTATTAATCCTCCATATGAGAAAATTCTCGCTTCTCTATTGTAACGAAAAAATGCAAAAAAAAATAGAGGGAATCCTCTTACTAAGAAAATATTTAATTTTTATTCTAAAAAATAGACAAAGCACGAATGCTCTGTCTATTTTGCTATTATCTTCTACTATAGTTCGCTACATCAGCGACCATACTGTCGACAAAGATATTTAAATCGATGACTTCTGTTTCTTTGCTGCCATAACGGCGGATATTAACAGTTGCGTCATCCATCTCTTTATCCCCAACCACGATTTGATACGGGATTTTTTGTGTTTGAGACGCACGGATCTTGTAACCCATCTTCTCATTACGATCGTCTACCTCTATGCGTAAACCTTGTTCTTGCAGACGTTTTTTCACTTCATATGCATAATCTGAATGAGCGTCAACTGATACTGGAATAATTGTCGCTTGGATCGGTGCCAACCAAGTTGGGAAAGCGCCTTTGTATACTTCAGTTAAGTAAGCAACAAAACGTTCCATAGTCGAAACGATTCCTCTGTGGATAACCAACGGACGGTGTGTATTTTCCCCATCTTCACCGACGTAAGTCAGATCAAAACGTTCAGGTAATAGTGCGTCGATTTGAATTGTAGAGAGTGTTTCTTCCATTCCTAAAGCTGTTTTTACTTGAACATCAAGCTTAGGTCCGTAAAAGGCTGCTTCACCTTCTGCTTCAAAATAATCAATGCCTGCTTCATCTGCCGCTTCTTTGATCATTGTTTGAGATCTTTCCCACATTGCATCATCGTCAAAGTATTTCTCTTTGTTGTTCGGATCTCTTAAGCTTAAACGGAAACGATAATCCGTCACATCAAAATCAGCGTAAACTTCAACCATTAATTTCAGTGTACGTAAGAATTCTTCTTTGATTTGATCTGGACGAACAAATGTATGTCCATCATTCAATGTCATTTCCCGCACACGTTGTAATCCAGATAAAGCGCCAGATTTTTCATAACGGTGCATCATACCAAGTTCAGCGATTCTAATCGGTAATTCACGGTAGCTGTGGATATCATTTTTATATACCATCATATGATGTGGACAGTTCATTGGACGAAGGACTAACATTTCGCCATCTCCCATATCCATTGGTGGGAACATGTCTTCATGATAGTGGTCCCAGTGACCAGATCTCTTATAAAACTCAACGTTGGCCATGATTGGTGTATACACATGTTGATACCCTAAGCTGATTTCTTTATCTGTGATATAACGCTCGATTGTACGACGAATTGTTGCACCTTTAGGTAACCAGAATGGTAATCCTGAACCAACATCTGGGTTAAGCATAAATAAATCAAGCTCTTTCCCTAATTTACGGTGATCACGTTCTTTGGCTTCTTCGCGCATTTTGATAAATTCTTTTAAATCTTTTTTATCGAAAAAGGCCGTTCCGTAAATACGTTGCATCATTTGGTTGTTAGAATTTCCTCTCCAATACGCACCAGCTACTGATAATAATTGGAATACTTGAATACGACCAGTTGAAGGAACATGAACACCACGACACAAATCAACGAAATCGCCTTGATCATAAACGGTGATCACTTCATCTTCTGGAAGTTCTGAAATCAATTCAACTTTGTAAGGATCATCTGCAAATAATTCTAGCGCTTCGCTCTTAGAAACAACTTTACGAACGATTGGGTTGTTTTCTTTAACGATTTTCATCATTTCTGCTTCAATCGCTGGTAAATCTTCTGCTGTTATTGGATTTTCACCATTATCAGTATCATAGTAAAAACCAGAATCAATAGCTGGACCAACACCGAATTTGATTTTTGGGAATAAACGACGTAAGGCATTAGCCATTAAGTGAGCCGATGAATGACGTAAAATACTTAGTGCATCCTCGTGGTCTGGTGTCACGATTTCGATCGTTCCATCTTCTTCGATCGGACGATCTAAATCTATTAACGTGCCATTGAATTTCCCTGCTAATGCTTTTTTAGCTAAACTGTTACTGATACTTTTAGCGATGTCTAATGTTGACGAACCAGCCTCAAATTCTTTGACTGCGCCATCTGGAAAAGTAATCTTGATTGACATTTTTGTTTCCTCCTTTAGTATATTATGATTGAAAAAACCTTCTACTTGCTTGTAGATGGCGATTCACAACAAAAAGTCCCAGCATCCGATATTAAATCAGATACTAGGACGAAAAGTTCGTGGTTCCACCTATTTTTAAACACAGCAAACAGCTATGTTCCTCAAGCGTGTTAACGGTACGGCCGCCTTTGTTTCGACAAAGGTTGGAAAAAGTGGTCATTCCTTGTGCAGGTCTGGAAAATTTTCAGCCAAGATTTTCCTCTCTAAAAGACTGCTTGCAAGTTCAGTTGTCTTTCTCATCAATCATTTATGTGTTAATTTAAACACTTCTTCAAATAAAAAGCAAGCATTTCTTAAAAATGATTACTTTTTCCATTGACCACCTTGAGCATAACGATCTTTTTTCATCTCATTTACAATAACGTGGATGTTCTCTTGTGGGGCTCCAGTATTTTTTGAGACTACTTCTGTGATTTCTTTGACCATAGTTGTTAGCTGCTCCTCACTGCGTCCTTCAACAAGTTCAACATGAATAAATGGCATAATAGTTCCTCCGTTCATTTTTTATACTTCAATAATACCACTTTTTTTAACGATCTATTTATTTTTCAGCATTCAAAATAAACATTGACGCATCTTGATTCATAAATATATTCTGACCGTGATAAAAAGTTCTACTAGAGACTGATTTAAATCCGATTTTTTCAAGTTGTTTTTTTAACTCAAGCTGAGAAAAACCATTATGAACTTTCTCATGATTGATGTTTTCATTTTTATCAAAATCGACAACTAAAATATGTCCTTTGGAATTTAATGCTCGATATAATGACTTCAAACTATCAAGTGTATCAGGAACATGTAAGAGCACTAAAGAGACAATGATCAGGTCAGCTTTTATATTCAGCGTCTCTTCGTTAGCAAAACTCCCCACTACTGTTTTTACATTTGTTCGATTCATTTGCGCAATTTTTTGGTCAACAACGTGGATCATTTCTTTAGATGGATCGACAAATAGCATTTCCTTAAATTCATCTGAAATTTGTAAACCAATCAATCCTGTGCCACAACCATAATCTAGGGCAGTTTTACCTGTTGTATCGCCTAGCTCTGTCTTGATTTCTTTTGTAATAATATTTGCTAGCTCTAGTTGTTTTGGTGAATCATAACGTTGCGCGATTTGATCAAAAACATTCATCGTTTGTTTCCTCCTTGCAGCATTGTTTCATTCCTATTATTTATTTTGCATTATTAAAAAAGAAGCCCCTCGGGACTTCTTTCGTTACGTTTTAAGCTGGTTCACCGTAATCCACTGGTTTGTCAAATTCTCCCGGTGCATCATCGTAGATATGTCCGTAGATAATAACAGGCATTCCTGCATAAGCCCCATTGAAAATTTGCGCAACTGCGGCACCTGGTGTATTGATACAGCCGTTACTACCAAAGTTTGTTTTATAGGCTTCTTTGTTTCCGAAATACTCCGCTTTGTAATCAGCATCATGAATTCCGATTTGTGTTACCACGCCGCCAAAACTCTTCAATGGCATCCAATATTTTACTGGTACGCTATAACTTGAACCATCTAGCATTTCGCCTTCCAGTTTTGTATCTGTGTCTTTATATAGAATAGTATGGAAGCCTGGAACAGTTGCAGTTCCTTTATTATAGCGACCTGTAATTACATCCGTTTCAACTACTTTGGCACCATCTTTAAAGAAATACATTTTTTGATCATTTAAATCGATTTCTACATAGTCTTTGTCAACTGTGGAAGATTGAGTTACGTCACCATCAATCGGTACTGTGATCTCTTCTGTATCCTTATCACTATTCAGTGCTTGAACAAGCAAATCTCTTGTTTGAGGCATATTGATATCCCAACCGTAGCTACCATTGTTTTTATACTTAGTTGTCACACCATGAACATTTTTAAAAATGATTGGTTTAAAAATCGAACCATACGCTTGATTGGTTTGCTCTACCCAAGCATAGACTTTATTTGAGTCAACATCTCCATTTGCATCCATAAATGACTGTAATTCTTCTCTTGTAAGAGTTAGTTTTTCGCCATTGATATTTAATGTGATTGTTTTATTTTCTTTTTTAGACAATTTTGTTAGTTTTTCCTGCAATCCCTTATCATCTTTAGTAACTGCTGGTTTTTGGTAAAACTCTTTTACGTCATAGACATAATTTCCTTTATTTTCGTCAACATCTTTCAAGACTTGATTCATCAAAGCCTCTTTATCCACTGCAGTCCCAGTTTGTTCTGCTAGGATTTGATACTTACCATCAACTTTTTCGATTCGAGCGTCTTGACTTGGCGTTCCTTCTTCAAAGGTCAGCTCATTCAATTTATTTTTCAACTCAGTTTTGTAATCTTCATTGATCGGTAATTTAATAGAACGGTCCCCAATATTTTGTTTCAAATATTCTTCTGTGATTTGGTATTTTTCAGGTAACTCTATTTTTTCTTCTTTGTCATTTACTTTAATAACAACAGCTTCAGCTTTATTCAGCTCTTCTAGCTTCTTTTTGGCATCTTTTGCGTTTAATAAACTGATATCAATACCATTGGCTTTTGCTGTGATGAAAAAATGTGATTGGAAATAGACAAGCCCACCAGTAAATACCAATGCTAAGCAAATCAACAGACCAACTACAGGAACTAACCATTTCTTTTTCTTCTTATTTAGAGGCGCCTTCGTATTTTTTGCCGAGCGACTAACTGATTCTTCATTTTCCATTGAGCTATCTTCCTTTTTTATGATTTATATGTTTCTTTTGATGCAACACTTTTTTCTGTCTATAGAAATTAAATAATGGAAGCAACTCTTCCTACAATTGTTTTGACTTTGTCTACTTATTCCTACATAGAATCGACAATTTAAGGTTAGTTTAGTCAAATTCGCTTTATTGTTCAATTAATTTGCTTACATATGAGAAAAAAATCATGTTTTGTATGTATAAATGCTGGAATTCTATTTTTTCCGATAAACAGGCATCAAGCGTGATCAAAATTTAATACAGTGTACCTACTATTCTATCATACATGCATAAGAGGAAAAAAGCCCATTTAGCAATATATTTTATTAAATTCTTATTTATTTACAATAAAAGCTATTACACAACCTAATTTTCACTTGCTGTCAAAAAAAAGAGCTAAAAATACACTTATTTTGACGATTTAAAATAAAATGCTGTCGAATAGCCTATAACCTTCTCAGCTGTTTTTTGGTCATATACTAAATTGTTTTTTTCTGAAAACTGCTGAGCATAATAATCAAACTGCTTTTGTAAAGAAAGTAGTGCAGACCAACCTGCGGCAATACTAGAAACGTCCATGGTTTTTAACAGTACTTCATACTCTACGTTCGTCAAATAATTCGGTAAGTACTTATAGTTTTTCCCAACACTAAAATCGTACCCATTATCAGCACCTGCTCGCCAGGAGAGCAAACGTAAAAGTTCTTTTTGACAATGCTCATTCAGATGATCTGCTGCATAAAACAATTCATTACGCCATAAACCTTTCACTACATACGTACTGACCCACCAAAATTCATTACAGCAATCTGAAAATTCAGCTTGACTAGGACGTTTGATCCAATATTCCTGATCCGTTGCTTCTGCCTGATCAGGTAATAATTGTTCTTTATCCAATAAAACCTTGGCTAAACGATCTCCTTCATGCCAACAATCCGCCTGCTCTTTAGGACAAAGAGTCAAATCAATTCGGTTACCATCTTCAAATAACATTAAATAAGTAAAGCGTCCATTGTTCGTTGGTGGAAATAATTCCATTGCTTCTGGTGTCTGCATAATTAAACGCGCTCCAAATTGATCGATCCACGATGGATCACAAAGAAAAGATTCAACAGACTCCACAATATAGACAATATCATAATCCTGAAATAAATCTTTAGGAGCCTTTTTATTTGCCCGCGAGCCATTCATCCCAACAGCCAAAACTCTAGGATCATTTACTGCTGAATCTAAAATCAAACGAAACATCTCTTGCTCACTTCTCATACCCTTCCCTCATTTCTTCCTCTTGTACATAGAGTATAGTACAAGCTACTACACTTTGTTATACTTTCTCTTAAAATCGTTAAAAAAACTTTAAAAAAGAAAATACTGCCCCCATATCTTTTAATTATCTACTACACTAGATAAGAAAGGTTGTGGAGTTATGAAATGGGTGAAACGAATCATGTTTATCATTATAGGGTTAGCTTTTATGTATGCGGCGCTTGTTCTTTTCTTGATTTTAAGCGGAACCAAAGAACAGCCAACTACGACACCTGATACGGTCCTTATTTTAGGGGCTCAAGTTAGAGGTTCTTCAAAAGATAATGCATATCCAAGTACTGTTTTAAAAGAACGTTTGGATGCAGCAATTCCTTATTTAAAAAAATATCCAAATACAACGGTCATCGTTTGCGGGGGACAAGGGAATGATGAACCAGATAGCGAAGCTAATGTGATGGCAGAATATTTAAGAGTCAATGGTATTTCACAAAAACAAATTCTGATCGAAGATACATCTACCCGTACAAAAGAAAATATTCTAAATGCTCAAAAGAAACAAAAATTAGGCAATACAGTTCTCGTTACAAGTGATTTTCATATGTATCGTTCGAAATTATTAGCAAAACGATTAGGGATTTCTGAAGTCAGTGGATTACCTTCTGTTTCTAAATCTTCTGCTGTATTTAAAACCTATGTCAGAGAGATCTGTGCGTTGGGCTACGGTTTACTTTTTGACCATTGATCGATTTCTTCAAAAAAAGACCCGCCCTTTGGGGAAGGGCGGGAAAGGAGTTAAAAATGAAAAAGTGTTTTGTTAGGGTTGTTGTTGGTATATTTATATAATAGTAGAAAATTGTGAAGAAAATATGATGTAAATTCTTTTATTTTATTAATTTTCTATTTAAAATCATCGATATTTTTCACTATCTAATCAAAATAATTCAGTATGGATAAACTAGCTACTCTTTAGGTTTATCCATGCTCTTTTGTAGTTCCTCGTATTTTTCTTGTTGCCTCTTTTGTTCTTTTTTCATTTTTTGATTGAAATAATAAATAATTCCTAAGATCACAGCTAAAATCCCTGCACTTATCCCTACAATAAGCATCCATGGAAGCTGCGCTTTCTGATCTGGTGGTAGATTGATTGCCGTTGCATTGTATTTTTTAGCCTCTTTTTCCTTTATTTTAAATGTTTCTTCCCAAGTCCAATCTTTGTAGCCATCATTGGCTTTGATTTTAAGCGTATAATGACCTGCAACAAAAGGCTGATCTTTTAAATCGATTTTATAATTAAAATTCGTATTTGGGGCCATTGTTAATGATTCTTGATAATTCTCATAACGTGGTTTTGCTTCATCTTCATAGTAAAGTTTTGCATCCATCAGCAACGTTTTAATCATTGCTGATTCTTTATTTTGAATGTTCATAATGACTGCGTTATTTCCGTTTATTTGTGTAGTCTCGACCTTGTTCAAGGCCAATTCGGGTTTGACTTCTTTATCTGTCTCACTTAATAAAACACCAACAACATATGAAAAACGATTACCAACTGCTAAAGCCCCCTGACTTTTTTCTTTTTTATCCTCTTTCTGTTCAAAATAAAGACCTCCTAAAACATACCCATCAAAAGAATCTTTAGGGACATCTATCACACATTCAACTATCTTATTTGATTTTTTTGGTAAAACAATTTCTTTAGGTACCTTTGCAATTTCGCTAAATGTAATAACAGCTGATGAATCTTTTTTCGTATTCTTATAAGAATAATCAACAATCCCATTATCATTCGTTATTGCCGAATTTGCCGAAGCAAAAACAGTAACCGCGTCTTCCGTTTCATTGGTCAGCGCTACGCTAATCGTCTGTGACTTTCCAGGTTCTACTCTTAAATCAAAATAACTAATTTCCTTACTCCGTTGATTTTCTGGTAAGATCGCTTTAACACTAAAATCGATTTCACTAGCATGACTGATCGTGCCGATAGTCGTTGAGAATAATATAAAAATAATAGCATATAAACATGTAGATAGCTTTTCTCTCATCACTAAAACTCCTTTTTCACTCCTTATAATGATACTGAAAAGAACACTATTTAGTAACGATAGGTTCTTTTCAGTATAGTAGACATCTGCTCCCGTTATTTATAGTTGGAAAATCAAAAACTTTAGCTAGCTATTATAATGGGCTGTCATTCAATGTCCAGGTAAGTGTAGTTTTATACTGATCATTGGTAACTTTTGTCGTCGTATTAGGTACAGTTAATTTGACTCCTTGGGCAGCTCCAGCTCCTGATCCAAATGCAAGTGTCCAAGTCCCCATTCCGGTAGACAATGCTGCAGTTGCTACTGGAGAAGATGATGCACCCGTAGGATCTAAGGTGACAGGTACTGTTACAGGTGCTAATGCGAGTAGTTCGGTAGAATTAGGCGTTGCGGCTACCAAACTCATCTGAGCATTTGTCAACACAGCTGGTGTGCTATCGGATGTTTGGAATTGACCATTTTGCTTTACAGTTAATTTCCAGCCAAGATTCAAGCCGCGTTTATCGGTTACTTGAGCGTAGTTAGGGACACTGATCAATGTAGAAAGTGAGTTTTGAACTTGGTCCAATTGAGCATAATACGTTGCATTTACTGTTTGAATCACCTTAGTTCCAAAATGAAAATTAGAGACATAATCCAAACTTAGTGGCCCACCGGTTCCTGGTTGATGTGGATCGCCTGGATTCGGAGTAACAGGTGACGTTGGGTCCGTTGGATTAACAGGTGGTGTTATCGTTGTATCTTGAGAAAAGCTAATATCTGCATTTGATGTTAACGAACCTACAGCTACTGCTTCTCCAATTATTCCTCCAACAAAGCTAAACGAAGTAAATACAGCAAGCAGTGATAACGAGCCTAGAATCTTTTTCATTTTTACTTCCTTCTTTCTTTTTCAATTTATTTTAACTTCCTATTTTTTTTAAGAAGCTAAGTCAAAATTATAAAGGAGCATCTGATAAAATCCATTGCAATTGTGCTGTGTAGGACTCATTGACATTGATATTTGCACTAGGAGTAAGATTTAGGAACACACCATTTTGCTGATTCCACGAAATGACAACATTATTATTATCCGGCGAAGTATAAGCATACGCCTCCGAGGCAATCGCAGTTATGGTATTATCTTGACCATTTTTTCGATAAACAAATGCTTGATCGATCGTTTTATTGGTCGTTGTAGATTTCATTGGCTGATTTTCTCTAACAAACAAATGCCACTGACTCTTCGTCACTCGACCATCTGCCACGATCAAAGAAGTATTCACTATACTTGGACTATAGGTTGTTGTTTTCGTTGGTACAGGTATACTTTTAAAAGAGATTTGAGTAGGAGATTGAACAAATCGTAACGTTCCGTCTGCTACTTGAATTGAATTTGCATTATTTTTGAGAGGTATTGCTGTTCCACCACCATCAGCCCCTCCCACAATACTTGAAAAAGGCAACGTTTGTCCTGTCATATTTTGAGCTACGACACCCGTATATTGCAAGGTATAACTTGTATTTGCTTGTGTAAAATTATTTACTGCCAGTGGATTTTGATAATACCAGTACTGCATATTTAAAGTTGAATCTGTTAGAAGCTGTGTGCCTGATACAGGTGTTTGTACGCCTGTGCTAGACGTTCGAATCAACGTTACTGGGCTTACCTGTGTTAGCCCATTTGGCACATAAGCTTTTAACATTTGCTGTCCCCATGTTGCCGGTTGATTTGTCAAAGTTGTCGTCAATGTATAACGAACAGTTTGTCCTGTCACAATAGACGGTGCAGCTTCCCAGTTTCCCTGCGCATTCAGCCTTTCAATTTTTTGTACAACTGAAATAGCTGGTGCTAAATAAGGGACTGTTTGTGTATACCCTGCACTCGTTACTAAAACAGCACCCGTTCTGTTACTTAATCCTTGGACCGACAAACTAATTGTTTCTCCACCATTAAACATGGGCAAATTAGAAAATTGAAAACTGCCATTTCCATTTAGCGGAGCTGTATATACGGTTCCTCCATTTATTTGCAAAGCCACTTGATAAGTCCCTGCATTTGTTTGCACGGCAGTTCCTAAAAGCTGTGTAGTTCCTGGTGTTACCGAACTGGTAGTCACAGGCTGAATTGGCCAACTGACAGCTTGCGGAGCGGAAACTGGACTTTGAATATAATTGCTTGTTGTTTTTGATTGGGCAATGATAAGTGCTGTAACACTATCTCCATACTGTAAAGCTGAAGCTAAAGCTGTGTTGAAATTTCCAGAAGCATCGACTGGTATACTACTAATAATTATTGGTGCCGAAGTCCCATCTGAACGGGTAATCGTCAACTGAACAGTATAATTATACCCACTATTTTGTACCTGTTGAATCTTTCCACTCACGGATGTTTGTAAATTCAACAGTGGACTATTTAAGACCGGTGCTGTAACATTTGGAACACTTGTCCCAATCGACATAGAAGGTAAAGCGATTACACCTGACTGTGAAATATTTCCTATAGTTAAGTTTATAATATTCAACCCATCTGTTGATGAACCAAAAACCCCTTTAATAGGGTAATTTACACCATTACTTGCTGGTGGGATCGTGATGCCATTTTGATATAAAGCTGCAACGTCAAAATTGAAACTAACGGCCCAACGACTAAGTCCTAATAAACTGACAAGATTAGTCGGGAATGTAACGTAAACTGAATTATAAGTACTACTATAAGCCAATGTAAATCCACGATTTGTATCATGAATATTGTAAGAAGCATTTCCAATCAACGGGGCAGGAAACGTTACTGTACCTCCAAGTAGTGATAAAAAGCTCTGTTGTTTTGTCGTACTACCATTAATTTGATTAGCTATTTCAGGCGGCAATTGGAGCATAATTACAGGTTGTCCGCCAAGGGATAAATCTAGTGTAGGCGTATAAGTGTAGGTCATTGTGATAATCGATTGTCCAGTACTGCCAGTTACATACGTTCCACCAAGTGATCCTGAACCTACCGTAACCAAACGTTCTTGGATATCCTTTGTCATTTCAGATTGTTCATTTTCTTCGGGTGGTTCACTCACTACTTCGTCTTCTGCAAAAGACTGTTGCATACCGATTTGTAGAACGCACAACATCAATCCTACTAAAGATAGAAATAACCATTTACGTTTCACACGAACGCCTCCCCATTAACAAGTGATTATAGCAATATATTTGATTTTCGATCGCTTGAAATAATGCAAAAATATAATTTAAAAAATATTTTATGTAAAAAAAGAATAAAAGTCTTGCTTCGTTACCCTGATTTTATACTGCTACTATAATAAAGTAAAATATTTGAGATCACTATTTTTATATTATTAACTCGAAAAAACTAGTTTAAAAATGAAACCCACAACAGTTCTCGCTTAAAGATATCATTTTGAATTATTCTCTTTGTAAAATTATGTTCGTTTCCTTACTAACCATAAAAAACTGTCTTCTCGTAAATCAATTAAACTTAAAGAGTTCAGCCTTAGCCAACTCCATTTTCTCAAAAATTTCATTAAAATGCTAAATATTTGAGAATTAAAGAGAAAAGTGCTATTATACTATTGTTCTTAGTTTTTTCATATTGTGTTTCCCTTCATATAGTGTGTGTATGAAGGGTTTATTTTTGTACTTAGATAAAAAAAGAACCCTTAGCTATAAGGATTCTTAGACTTTATTATTCACCTAAATCAACGTTATGATAAACCTTTTGAACGTCATCAAGATCTTCTAAAACATCAATCATCTGTTCAAATTTTTCCAAATCTTCTCCAGTTAATTCTACATCATTTTGTGCAATCATTTCTAATTCCGCTACTGAAAATTCTTCAATTCCTTTTGCTTTTAGCGCTTCTTGCACTGCATGTAAATCTTCTGGTTCTGTGTAGACAATAATTTGGCCTTCTTCTTCTGTAACATCACGTACATCGATGTCTTTTTCCATCAAATATTCGAGAATTTCATCAGCATCATCGCCTGCAAATCCAATCACACCTGTATGATCGAACATATACGCTACAGCGCCACTGACACCCATATTTCCACCATTTTTACCAAAAGCAGCACGGACATCTGACGCTGTACGATTTACGTTATTTGTCAAAGCATCAACAATGACCATTGAGCCATTTGGTCCGAATCCTTCATAACGTAATTCAGAGTATTGTTCATCGCCTGAACCCTTAGCTTTTTCGATTGCTCGGTCAATGATATGTTTTGGTACATTATATGTTTTTGCGCGCTCGATAACAAACCGTAATTTCTGATTTGCTTGAGGGTCAGGATCACCCGATTTCGCTGCTACGTAAATTTCAATTCCGAACTTTGCATAAACTCGGCTGTTATTTGCGTCTTTGGCAGCTTTTTTCTCTTTAATATTTGCCCACTTACGACCCATATTCTCACTTCGCTTTCATTCATTATTATTTTTTTGTTTCTAACACCTTATCCATTATACTTGGCAAACCCACTTTTGTTAAGTGTTTTTTGCTTTTACGAGCTACGAATTGGAAAACGACCAAAACTTTGTTCTAAAATACTAGGATGACCTAACTGATAGAGTTGGTTACTGCGGATATCTAAAGCCAACTGAGCATTTAGATTTTTGGATACTTTTGTAATCAGAGGCAACTCTAGATTCTTTTTTTCAGCTCGTAAAAAGCCTTGTCCTTGTTCTGTAAAACCCAATACTTGTAAAT
Source organism: Enterococcus crotali (assembly GCF_000633635.1). Classification (GTDB taxonomy): domain Bacteria; phylum Bacillota; class Bacilli; order Lactobacillales; family Enterococcaceae; genus Enterococcus_L; species Enterococcus_L crotali. Next base: position 294,953 of record NZ_AYPQ01000006.1, read on the forward strand.
GAGTGTCCTTCCAAGAATTTATTATTTCTTCTTGTTTGACATTATTTAAAATGTACGTTGCTAATCTTTGCAGCCGTGTCCAAGTATAACGTTTTGTTTTTGCTTGCTCTATAAACTTTTGAAAAGAATCTGAAGCTCTGGCTGCTTCTTGTAACCGATATTCGATTCCTTCTTTCATTTGGTAAATCCCTTGTAATTCTGTAATCGAACTGCTGATTAATTTATATTTTAATAACGGCCAATAGTCTTCCCATGAAACAGTCGGCGAGGTCGTCAAATCCGTTGCTACTTTTTCTGGCAATACTTGCTTGATTTGAGCTAATTCATCAGAGAAAACAGCTTTTCTAATTGCAGTAGCACTGGCAAAATCTTGATATATGTTAGTATCGTGAAATCCAGCTTGCTCTCGCTTTAAAGGATATAACTTCATCGGCTCTTCATAATTCGCATTCTCTTTCGCATAGCTTAATCCCAATATATGATTAGGCGAAGAAAAATCTAACCCACTACTTGGATAAAGTGCGCGAAAAACTTCTGTCATTTGCTGTGGATAACTCATACCGTTATTTTTGATTGTTTGATACTGTTGATTGATTTCAGTCTGATGTTTTTTCACGAAATCTCCAAATAGTTCATAATCCATCCCTGATTGATTATCCGTACCGAAACATAAAGCTTCACAATGCAAAGCATGTAGCAATTTAACACCACCTGCAGCAAAATAATCAGCAGATTGTACAGCATAAGCAAAAGGTAACTCGATCACTAAATCGACCCCATGAGCCAATGCTTCACTTGCTCGTGTCCACTTGTCGATAATAGCAGGTTCTCCTCTTTGTAAGAAATTCCCGCTCATTACAGCAATCACAACCTCTGCTCCACTCATTTCTCGCGCCATTTTTGCATGGTACTGGTGTCCGTTATGAAATGGATTATATTCAACAATAATGCCGCAGCTCTTCATCTTTATCTCCTTCATCTAGAACATTTCTTTTGGGTTCCATCATACCACGTTTAATTTGGTACTGGAACAAAATAAAAATGAGCGGCCAATTTTGCGCCACTCATTTCCTTGATTATTTTTTACAAACAAAAAACCAGCGTTTGCTTTCTTCTGTTGGTGCTTCATCTGTAAAATCAGCATAGGCTGTAACGTCCATAAAACCAGCGCTTTCCAGCATCATCAAATAGTTTTCCATTGTATAGGTACGTTCTTGATGCAGTTCATCCTGTCGAATAAATGCTTCATCATTTCCATGTTCCTTCACAAAAAAAGTTAGAAAATGTTCAATACTGTGTTCTTTTTCTCCAGGATAGCTATCCCACAAAAAGGCAAATTCTTCTGTTTGGTAATGATAACTATACTCTGGAAATACCTTGTCTACTTGATAAATAGAGTGAACATCAAAGATAAAGACACCTTCCTCTTCCAAAGCCAGATAAACATCATCAAACACTTGTTGGACCTCTTGACGATTTGCCATATAACAAAGTGAATCAGAAAAGCAAGTAATGGCGTGATATTGACCCATTTCAGATAAGTCCATCATATTCCCTTGAACAAACTGAACATGAACCTCTTCTTCCGCGGCTCGTTTGCTAGCCATCATCAACATTTCTTCGGATAAATCCAAAGCCGTTACTGTAAAACCAGCTTTAGCAAAATTCACAGCTAAAGCACCTGTTCCACAAGCCATTTCTAAGACATCTTTTTTGCCTTCAGGTAAGTGACGTTTAGAAAATGCCAACCACTGATCGTACAGGCTATCATCCATTACTTCGTCATATACAAAAGCAAATGTTTCATAAGCCATACTATTCGACCCAAGCGTGAAGATCGACCATTGGCGCATCTGACCAAAGCTTCTCTAAGTTGTAAAAGCCACGTTCTGCTGATTGGAAGACATGAACAATAAGATCGCCTAAATCGATCAATACCCATTTACCGCCATCTTTTCCTTCAATTCGTTTCACTTCTACATCTGCTTCTTCTTCTTTTTCGATAATTTCTTCCACAATGGCATTGATTTGACGTTCACTTGTTGCTTGACAAATCATAAAGTAATCTGCTAAAAGTGAGATTTCATGCACATCTAAAGCGACAATTTCCTCTGCTCTTTTTGAATCAGCTGCTTTTACAGCGATTTCTAAAATCTGTTGACTATCTATGATGGTTTCCTCCCATTATTTAATAAAAATTTTTTGTTTTTCTGTCTGTGCCAAACGAGCTTAATCAGTTTTTCCTACTACCCAATAATTATATGTCTCAATTGTTTTGGGATAGATTTTTTGTTCTTGTTCAATAAGGTGCAGCAATGTATGTTTTGTTTCATAGGCGACGGCTCCGTCTAAATCTACTAAAGCAATTTCACGGGCCTCTTTTACTCCTGGAAAGTTACGTCCTGGTTCAATATAGTCTGCAACATAAATAATTTTATCCAGCAAACTCATCTTAGCAGCACCTGTGGTATGGAGTCGAATTGCCTCTAAAATCTCTTCATCATCGATTCCTAGTTCTCTTTGAACCATGCTGGCCCCAACAAGTCCGTGCCAAATCGCATTGCCATAATTTAGTAGATCCTGATCATACCCATCACGCTGGATGATCATTTTAAATTCTTCATCTGGACGTTCTTTGGCATAATCGTGGGTCAATGCTGCAATACTCGCCTTTTCCTCAGAAGCTCCATATTTAGCTGCTAAGGCTACAGCCATTTCTTCCACACCTAAAACATGTTGAAAACGGCGTTCACTCATATGCATTTGAACTTCTTGCATCAATGCTTCGCGTTTAAGCGTTGTATATTTTCCGCTAAAATCCATCTACATACAGCCCCTTCTCTTCTATATAGTGTATCACACTATCCGGTAGTAAGTAGCGTGTAGAACAACCATTTTTAATTTTTTCTCTGATCAGAGTTGAACTAATATCCATTTGAGGAACATCTACCCACATGATTGGATACGGCGTAATCGTACCATAATGCGGGCGACGGATACCGACAAAATTGATCAACGTCAACAACTCATCGATTTTATACCACTTTGGTAAGTATTCTACCATGTCTCCGCCAATGATAAAATAATAATCTGTGTCAGGATTATTTTGTGTTAAAGCTTTCATCGTGTCATAGGTGTAACTTTTTCCTTTTCGGAACAACTCGATAGGCTCAACCGCTAAATTACGATTGTCCGAAACGGCAAGTTCCAACATGGCTAATCGATGTTTACTATCGATCGTCTTTTTTTCATCTACATGAGGCGGTAAATAAGTAGGCATCAAATAGACTTTGTCCAACCCAAGTTGCTGTTGCACTTGGTCAGCCATTACTAAATGTGCCAAATGAACCGGATTAAAATTCCCGCCTAAAATTCCTACCTGTTTACGCTTTTGAAAAAGCTCTGCTTCTTCTACAAGTACTTCTGCTTTTAATGCTGCATTCGTATTTGTCCCCATTTTTCTTACCTCCAAGTTTTAAATTGCTTTAACTTCTTTAGAGATCTTTTGATATTTTTCGTTGGATGATGGTTTGAATAACACTAAAACACGACCGATGATCTGAACGATATCACAATGAATATCTGCTTTCAAGGCAGCTGCGACATCTTCAGCGATCTCATCAGTATTTTGTAGTAGAGTAACTTTGATCAATTCACGCTTTTCTAAGGCTTCATTGATTTGTACCACCATCGCAGAATTCAAACCACCTTTGCCAATTTGAAAAATCGGTTGCAAATGGTGCGCTTGACTACGTAAAAAACGCTTTTGTTTTCCTCTTAAATCCACTAATTTTCCTTCTCTCTGTTATCACTTATAATTAAATCAACGCTTTTCTTCTTAAAACATCCACGCCTTTAGGTGCCCAGCCAGCAACTACACATGGGTCCGTTACTGTGATCCAGCCAAGTCCAGCAAATACGATATCTGTTTTTTCTTTGATCGAAAATTCAAAACGAACCAACTCTGGAAATTCTCCTACTTCATCAGGGCGTGGTGGTTGTAATAATCCACCAACATGTTTTTCATAAAAGGCATCTGCTGTCGCTGATTTAGTTCGGTGAATCGATAAATCGTTTGATACATAGGCAATAAACGAACTACGCTCTCCTTGAACAAAATCAAAACGAGCTAAGCCGCCTAAAAATAGCGTTTGTTCAGCATTCAACTGATATACTTTTGGTTTGATTTCTTTTTGTGGCGCAATGATTTTCAAATCTTTTTTACCTAGGTAATGTGCCATTTGGTGACGATGAATGATTCCTGGTGTGTCGATCAGAAAATGTCCGTCATCCAAAGGAATTTCGATTTTATCTAATGTTGTTCCTGGAAATTGTGACGTTGTGATAACATCTTGAACACCAGCAGTCTGCTTAATGATTTGATTGATCAACGTTGATTTCCCAACATTTGTCACACCAACCACATAAACATCCTTACCGTCACGATATTTTTCGATCGTATCAAGTAAGTTTTCCATTTCCTGAGGCTTTTTAGCACTTGTCAGCAAAACGTCAACCGGACGCAACCCTTCTTCATGGGCACGTTCTCTCATCCATTGGATCATTTTGGGTTTTTTCAGTGATTTTGGTAAAATATCGACTTTATTTCCTACCATCAAAACAGGATTGTCTCCGATAAAACGATGTAATCCTGGAATCAATGAACCGTTAAAATCAAAAATATCGACAACGTTCACGATCAAAGCGTCTTCTTTACCCAGTTCATTTAATAAACGTAAAAAATCATCATCTGTCAAATGAACATCTTGAATGTCGTTGTAATGTCTTAAACGAAAACAGCGTTGGCAATAAACTTCCCCTGTCTCCATGCCCTTCTCAAAAGCAGCCTTTGGCGTATAGCCTAGTTCATCTGGCTGATTTGTTTGAATGATTGCACCACAACCGATGCAATGAATTGCTTCTTGCTCGCTCATTCTAGTCCGCCTTTCCATATCATATCTGGATGTTTCTTCGCTAAATGTTTCATGATTTTTCGTTCAAAAAATCGATTGATCCTTGTATTCCATCCATCTGTGTCAACAATCGGACGAACTAAAATATTTCTGATTCCTGCAGCATTAGCCCCTCGAATATCAGTCATGATTTGATCTCCTACCATCACTAATTCTTCTGGTTTCATGTTTAGTTTTCTTTCAGCTTCTCTAAATCCTCTAGTTGACGGTTTAAGTGCTCTAGACACATACTCTAAATCAAATTTCTCGACTGCCGCTTAATACGGCTCGATTTATTATTAGAAACAACCACTACAGGAATTCCAGCATTTTTCATTTCTAAAATCCAATTCAATAATTCTTCAGTTCCGTCTGGATTATCCCAAGCAATCAATGTATTATCTAAATCTGTTAACACAGCTTTGATCCCTAATTTTTTTAATTGGTTCGGTGTGACTTTATAAATCGCATCTACCATCCAAGTTGGTTTAAATTTTGAAAACATAGTAACTCCTCTCATCTCCACGATGAACTTTTTCATAGTGAAAGGAGTACTAAGCTAGCACTCCTCCAATTTGTATTATACTGCATTTTACTGAAAAATTCTATAAATGCTCATCATAAGTTTTCATAAGATTTGATGACAATGTTGTGACAAAGAAATCATTGTTTTGTTCCTTTGCTATTTTCTATGATAAACTTTCTTCAAACTAAAGGAAAAGAGGAAATCGAATGTCCGTTACAATAAAAAAAGCATCTATCAATCTTTTTGTCCCTGATACGGAAAAAGCAATGAAATTTTACGAAAAAATATTCGAGGCGAAAAAAATAGAACTATCGATTACAGAGAACATGGCATCTGGTCGTTTTAGTATCGGTGAAAGTCTTTTTGCTTTAGCTGACGAACAACCTGAAAATGGTGGGAAATCACCATTGACCTTGAAAGGGACACCACTTTGTATCCAATTGATTTGTGATAATGTAGAAGAACTGCTTGAAAGAACGTTGGCCGCAGGCTGCACTTTAGCGATGCCGATCACCGTTGTACCGAACAAATTTAAAGTGGCTAATATTAAAGATCCATTTGGTTTTGTTTGGTCGATTTCAGAGGTTTATACGAATGAATGGTAAAAAATGGAACAAGCACATTTGGGCTCATTCCATTTTTTATCAATATTTACGGAAACGCTGATAGCGATTTTCCAATAGTCTATCTGTTTCAAGCTGTGATAACTCTGAAAACTTACTAATAAGTGCCTTTTGGATCATTCGATTGATCTTAGGTTGCTCCAAGGATTCACCATTCATTTCTTCTGGAATCACTCGATCAATGATTGTTAATTCTTTTAATTCAGTAGCAGTAATTTTCATTAATTCTGCTGCTTCTTTCGCACGGCTACCATCTTTCCAAAGAATCGAGGCAAATCCTTCAGGGGACAATACCGCATAGATGGTATGTTCCAACATCCAGACTTCATCAGCCACAGCTAATGCCAAGCTCCCCCACTGCCACCTTCACCAATGATGATCGCAATGATCGGCACACTTAAATCAGCCATTTCTATCAAATTTTTAGCGATTGCTTCCCCTTCACCACGTTCTTCTGCCTCAATACCACAATATGCTCCTGCGGTATTGATAAACGTAACGACTGGACGTCCAAATTTTTCTGCTTGCTTCATTAAACGCAAGGCTTTACGATATCCTTCTGGATGTGGTGCACCAAAATTTCGTTCAATATTTTCAGGTAAGTTGCGCCCTTTTTGGATACCAACGACTGTCACTGGTTTATCTTCTAACGTTGCGATACCACCGACAACAGCTAAATCATCGCCAAAGTAGCGATCTCCATGAAATTCCATAAAATTATCAAAAATTGCTGCAATATACTCTAAAGTAGTATAACGATCCTGTGCCCGAGCTAAGGTGACAATATCATTGGCAGTTTTTTCCATCGTTATTTCCACCCTTTCATCGTATGAATCTTGATTAATTTACTAAGTTCTTCTTGCAGCTGATTTCTAGGGACGATTCTGTCAACAAAACCGTGATCTAATAAAAACTCGGCTTTTTGGAAATCATCTGGCAATTCTTGACGGATCGTTTGTTCGATCACTCGACGTCCAGCAAATCCGATCAAACTTTGAGGCTCGGCTATTATAACGTCGCCATCCATCGCAAAACTAGCAGTAACGCCGCCAGTTGTTGGATCCGTCAATACAGTAATGTAAAGTAGTCCTGCATTGCTATGACGTTTAAGTGCACCAGAGATTTTTGCCATCTGCATCAGAGAGAAAATCCCTTCTTGCATCCGTGCTCCTCCTGAAGCAGTAAAGATGATCACTGGCAAGCGTTGTTCTGTTGCACGTTCAAATAAACGAGTGATTTTCTCTCCGACAACGGTTCCCATACTCCCCATAATAAAATTAGCATCCATTACTCCAATACCAATTTCTTGACCATCAATTTTAGCTTTCCCTGTCAAAACGGCTTCATGCAGCTCTGTTTTTTCCTGCATGAGGGCAATTTTATCTAAATAATCAGGAAAATCTAATGGATCTTTTGTGACTAAATCTGTGTCCCATTCTTCAAAACTCTTCTCATCTACCGTCAATGCAAGTCGTTCCCAAGCACCGATTCTAAAGCTATAACCGCAATAAGGGCAGACCTTTTCTGCCCCCATATCTTTTGTATATAACGTACGTTTACAACAAGGACATTTCGCCCACATGTTATCTGGAACTGCCGGTTTTTTACAGAAGATTGGTCGCCTGTGCGATTCGGATTGATTCGAATGTAGTTTTTCTTTTTAAATAAAGCCATACACCTGCTCCTTTTTAATTATCGCTTTCTGGTGCCCAATTCGGTAAAAATGTTTCCTGTAAAAAACTAGTATCATATTCACCAGCTAATACATTTTCATGGGTAATCAAATCTAGCTGAAATTCTGCATTCGTGATGATTCCTTCTGTTACGATCTCATATAAAGCTCGTTGCATCTTCATCAATGCATCCATCCGATCATTCCCATGAACAATCACTTTAGCGATCATTGAATCATAGAAAGGCGGAATCGTATAGCCTGAATACATCGCACTATCCACTCTTAAGCCCATTCCTCCACTTGGAAGCAACAAGTTTTTGATTTTCCCAGGAGAAGGAGCAAAATTAAATGCAGGATTTTCAGCATTGATCCGGCACTCAATAGCATGGCCTGTGATCGTAATATCTTCTTGTTTGTACGGTAATTCTTCACCAGAAGCCACTTTCAATTGCGCTTTAACCAAATCGATCCCCGTAACCATTTCTGTAACAGGATGCTCAACTTGGATTCGAGTATTCATTTCCATAAAATAAAATTCACCCGATTTATCCATCAAAAATTCGATCGTTCCGGCATTTTCATAATGAACAGCTTCAGCTGCACGTACGGCCGTTTCACCAATTAATTGACGTTTCTCAGGAGAAATTGCGATTGACGGCGATTCCTCAAGAACTTTTTGATTATTTCTTTGTAAAGAACAATCACGTTCACCTAAATGAATCACGTGTCCATACTGATCACCTAAAATTTGCACTTCGATATGACGAGCTGGATAAATAATTTTTTCTAAGTACATATCATCATTGCCAAAAGCTGCTTTTGCTTCTTGTTGAGCTGAGGTAAAATGCTGAGGGAGTTCTTCTTTGCTCATTACTTTACGAATCCCTTTACCGCCACCACCAGCGGCTGCTTTCAACATAACTGGATAACCAATATCATCCGCAATCTTTAAAGCTTCTTCAACCGAATTGATCACACCCGTACTTCCAGGAATAACAGGAACATTGGCTTTTTGCATCAATTCACGGGCATTGATTTTATTTCCCATCGCATCAATGGTTGCCGCTTTTGGACCAATAAATGTAATATTGCATTCCTCACACATTGCCGCAAATTGACTGTTTTCTGATAAGAAACCGAAACCAGGATGAATAGCTTCTGCATTGGTCACGATCGCTGCACTCAATACGCTTTGTACATTTAAATATGAATCGGCCGCTTTCGCCGGCCCAATACAAATCGCCTCATCTGCAAGCTGTGTGTGTAACGCTTCTTTATCTGCTTCAGAATACACCGCAACGGTCTGCACACCTAATTCACGACATGCTCGAATGATCCGAACTGCGATCTCTCCTCTATTTGCAATTAAAACTTTTGAAAACATAGCTCACCTATCCAATCATAAAGGTCAATTCTGCTTCCGCTACTTTTTTCCCGTTCACAGTCGCAGTTCCTTTGCCGATGCCGGCTATTGATTTTACTTTCATAATTTCTACTTCTAACATCAACGTATCACCTGGAACAACTTTTTGTCTAAATTTAGCTTTATCGATACCGCCAAAATAGGCTGTCTTGCCTTTAAAATCAGGCATAGACAATAATGCTACAGCTCCTGCTTGTGCTAATGCTTCAAGAATCAAAACACCTGGCATCACAGGCTCTCCTGGAAAATGACCTTGAAAAAAAGGTTCATTGATCGTAACATTTTTCTTTGCGATAACTTTTTCACCCACAACAATTTCTTCCACTGTGTCCAACAGTAGGAAAGGGTATCGATGAGGGATTATTGCTTTGATCTCTTCAATATTCATCCTTACACTCCTTTAGCTACACGGAAAAGTGGTTGATTAAATTCAACAACATCTTCATTTTGCACCAAAACTTCCGTGATCACGCCATCAACTGTTGCAGTGATCTCATTCATAAGCTTCATCGCTTCAACGATACAAACGACATCCCCTTTTTTCACCGAATCACCAACTTGTTTGAAGTTTTCTTTATCAGGTGCTGGTTTTAAATACACCACACCCACGATCGGCGAAATGATTTCTTCTGTGTTTTCTGGTTTTGTTTCTGTTTTTACAGCCTCTTTAGCAGTCTCTTTTACTTCTGTCGTTTGACTGGTAACTTCTGTTACTTCCTGATTTGTTGTATGGTTGTCAGCTGCTTGTTTTACTTCACCTGACAATGTTTTTTGTGTTACCTTATTTTTATTCATATAAAGACCAAATGAACCTTCTCTAAGGTCAAATTCAGTTAATGTTGATTGGTCAAATTGTGTTAATAAGTCTTTTACTTCATTGATATTCATCTTAATCCTCCCAACGTTTTAAACAAAGTACTGCATTATGACCACCAAAGCCGAAAGAATTTGTTAACGCATAATCAAAATCATGTTTTTGGCTTTCGTTTGTGACAATATTGATTTCAATGGCTTCGTCCACTTGCTCGATATTGATCGTTGGTGGAATAAATTGATGCTGTAACGCATTCAAAGTAGCAATCGCTTCGATACCACCCGTTGCACCTAACGAGTGTCCCGTCATACTTTTCGTACTACTAACACGAACGTTTTTAGAAGCATCTCCTAGCGCAGTTTGAATTGCTTTGGTTTCTGCCACATCATTTGATGGCGTACTTGTGCCATGAGCATTGATATAGCCGACTTTAGAAGTCTCGATCGCTGCTTCTTCGATCGCTAGCTTCATCGCTTTAGCAGCACCGCTTCCATCAGGTCTAGGAGATGTCATATGATAGGCATCACAATTAGAACCATAACCAACGATCTCTCCCAAAATCTTGGCCCCTCTGTTTTGAGCATGTTCCAACGATTCTAGAACCAAAATTCCAGCTCCTTCACCCATCACAAAACCACTACGGTCTTTGTCAAAAGGAATCGATGCTCTATTCGGATTTTCTTCAGAAGTTACAGCTGTTAGTGAAGCAAAACCTGCAATCCCAATTTCAGTGATAGATGCTTCTGTTCCTCCTGCGAGTAAAACATCAGAATAGCCATGCTTGATATTTCTAAAAGCTTCACCGATCGAATTATTTGCTGTAGCACAGGCCGTGACTGTCGCCGTACAAGTCCCTCTTGCACCTACACGTAAAGCGATATTACCTGCCGCCATATTGCCGATTGCCATTGGTATAAATAAAGGCGCTACTCGTTTAGGGCCTTTTTCACGCATTCGAGTCACTTGATCTTGGATCGTTTGAAGGCCGCCGATACCAGAACCTACCATGACGCCGAAACGGTCCACATCGATTTGTTCAGTATCAAGTTTACTCATTTCCATTGCTTCTAACGCCGCATAAATACCATAAAGAGAAAATAAATCCATTCGCTTGGCATCTTTTTTAGCAAAATATTTATCAAAAGGAAAGTCTTTTACTTCTGCCGCTAAGGTAATCCCTGTTTCGCTTGCATCAAATTTTTTGATTGGACCAATGCCATTTTTTCCTTTTTGCAAACTTTCTAAAAAGGTTTCTGCGTCGTTCCCGATTGGGGAAGCTACACCGTAACCTGTAATAACTACACGATTCATTCAATCGCTCCTTTCAAGTTTGTTCCCTAGCCGTGCATGACTAGACCACCATCTACATTTAAGACTTGTCCTGTAATATACGGACTTTTTGCTAAGAAGATAGCTGTGTTCGCTACATCTTCTACTTGTCCAAATGATTGCAATGGAATTTGTTGGCTCATTTGTTCTTTTACTTTATCGGATAACACTTCTGTCATTTCAGTTTCGATAAATCCTGGTGCAATCGCATTACAAGTAATTCCTCGTGCAGCAACTTCTCTTGCAACAGATTTTGTTAAGCCAATGACTCCAGCTTTACTAGCTGCATAGTTCGCTTGACCGATATTTCCCATCAACCCGACCACACTAGACATATTGATGATACTGCCACTACGCTGCTTCATCATTTTTTTGACAGTATGTTGCGTCATATTGAAGGTCCCTGTTAAATTGATTTGGATACAACGAGTAAAATCTTCTTCTGACATTCTCAATAGCAATTTGTCATTTGTGATCCCAGCATTATTTACTAAGACATCAATCGATCCTAAACCATCAACAACTGCCTGAATCATTTTTCCAGCAGACTCAAAATCAGCGATATCTCCAGAGACGCCAATACATTTCACGCCAAAAGCTTCCACTTCAGCAATTAAATCCACGCTGATTTCGCCACGTCCGTTCAAAGCAATATTCGCTCCTTCTTTTGCAAAAGCAAAAGCAACTGCTTTCCCAATACCTCGTGTACTACCTGTAACAAAAATGTTCTTTCCTTTTAAATCCATTCGTTACCTCCCGTCCAACAGTACTTGTGCTTCAGACAATGTTTTTTCATCCTCTACGCGAGCTGTCTTGATTTCTTTATCGATTTTCTTGATAAAACCAGTCAATGTTTTACCTGGTCCAACTTCTATAATTACATCAACATTCATTTTTTTAATTGTTTCGATACTATCAGCAAAACGAACGGCTGACATAACTTGTTTTTCTAATAATTCTTTTATTTCTGCTTGTTCCATTACTTGTGCTGTCGTGTTACTGATTACAGGAATCGTCATTTCTGTAAAATCTATTTTTTCTAATTCTATTGCTAACTTCTCAGCTGCGGGTTTTAATAAAGCTGTATGAAAAGGTCCACTGACTTTTAATGGAATCATCCGCTTCACGCCAGCTTCTGTTAATAATTCTACAGCTTTATCCACAGCTGGTGTTTCTCCACCAATCACAATTTGTTGAGGTGTATTATAATTTGCAGGTGAAACGATCCCAAGTCTACTTGCTTCTTGGCAACATTCTTCGATCAATGATCGTTCAGCATTCATTACGGCTACCATTTTGCCTGTTCCAGTTGGCGCAGCTTCTGACATGAACTTCCCTCTTTTGGCAACTAGTTGAACGGCTTCTTTAAATGAAATCGCACCACTTGCTACAAGTGCACTATATTCTCCAAGGCTTAATCCAGCTACGACATCGGGTTGATATCCTTTAGCCTTCAAAAGACGATAAAAAGCAATACTAACGGTTAATATAGCTGGTTGTGTATATATCGTTTCATTTAGTTTGTCATTTTCAGTAAAACAAAGCTCCGCCATATCATAACCTAAAATATCACTTGCCTCTTGAAACGTTTCTTGAACAATTTCCTCTTGATCAAACAATTCTTTTCCCATACCGATATATTGAGCACCTTGCCCACTAAATACAAAAGCTGTTTTCATTACCTTACTCCTTACTTTAAAAGCTACACAGGCTCATTCAGCTCTGACTGAAAAATAGGAAAATAGAACTGAAATGCTTTTTATCTCATTTATATTTTATCTTTTTCCGAAGAGCTAGCCTGCGAAACTGGGGGTACTATTCAGTTCTGAATAGTTTATTATATTTATGAATCAATGTGCATTTTTTAACACCATTGACTATATTGTTCAGTTATAATTTCTTGTGTTTCTTTAATGTATGTTTCAATAATTTCTTTTGCTGTTTCTTCTTTCTTAATAAGTCCCGCAATTTGTCCAGCCATAATCGATCCGTGATCGACATCCCCTTCAACTACAGCTTTACGCAGCGCTCCTTGTCCTAATTCATCAAATTTTACAAGGTCGGGCTCGTCAACTCGCAATTCAATTTTCTCTAATCGATCGTATTCATTCGTCAATTTATTCTTGATTGCTCTTACTGGGTGCCCAAAATGCTGACAAGTGACAGTCGTATCAATATCTCTTGCTTTGATGATTCTAGCTTTATAATTTTCATGTACTGTACATTCTTTTGCAACTAAAAAACGAGTACCGACCTGAACAGCTTGAGCCCCTAGCATCAATGCGGCTGCCATTCCTCTGCCGTCACCAATACCACCGGCTGCGATTACTGGAATCGTCAGGGCATCAACAACTTGAGGAACCATACTCATTGTTGTCAACTTACCGATATGTCCCCCAGCTTCCATTCCCTCAACAACGACTGCATCTGCTCCGATTTTTTCCATTCGGGTGCCCAATGCAACAGAAGGAACCACTGGAATTACTTTGATGTTATGTTCTTTAAAGCGAGTCATATATTTACTTGGATTACCTGCTCCTGTTGTAACCACGGGAACATTTTCGGCACAAACTAAATCTACGATGTCTTGTGCAAACGGCGAAAGTAGCATAATATTGACACCAAACGGTTTATCCGTAATTTCTTTGATTTTCTTGATTTCAGCTTGAACGACTTCCTTCGGTGCATTACCACCGGCAATGATTCCTAGCCCGCCAGCTTCAGAAACTGCACCAGCTAATGAAGCATCTGCGATCCAAGCCATTCCTCCTTGAAAAATCGGGTATTCGATTCCTAACAATTCACATATCTTTGATCGCATAATTGACATCCTTCAAATAATAGAATAATGAATAAAAAAGAGCTGGAACAAAACTCTATAAGTTTAGTACCAGCCTTATTAAATCCAGCTAACGGTGTGAAAAAAGCTAGACTCTTCAGCAATTGTTGAGAATCGCATAGAGCCTTGCTCATCCAACTATTTATCGTTACTTGATTGTTTTGATTATTCTGCTTTTTGTTTTTCTACATATGTTACTAAATCTTGAACAGTAGTGATACCATCTTCAGATTCGATTTTTATATCGAAAGCATCTTCGATTTCATTGATGATTTGGAATAAGTCTAAGCTATCCGCATCTAATTCTTCTTGAATGTTTGTTGTTAATTTTACTTCCTCAGGTTCTTTACCTAATTCTTCTACAATAATTGCTTGAATTTTTTCGAATACCATGTGTATATTCCTCCAATAATTTTCTTTTTTTAGTTTATATAGTCACAGTTTTACAGCGTTAAGAGGATCGATCCCCACGTTAAACCGCCGCCATAACCTGTTAACACAATTTTTTGGTTGGAGCCTAATTGAATGATGCCCTTTTCAACTGATTCATCTAACAACAACGGAATACTTGCACCAGATGTGTTACCATTATATTCCATATTCGTGAGAAATTTTTCTCTTGGAATTTTGAGCTTTTTCGATATTTTTTCGATAATACGTTTATTTGCTTGGTGTAATAATAAATAATCCACATCATCTTCTATAATTTCTCCAATATTGTTTGTCACATCATTCAGTGAAAAATCATAGATATCTCTGCCAACCATTTGCAGATAAGCAGAGCCTTCAGAGGTTCCTGTGTAAAAAGGACTGTTATTCTCTACATAACCAGAAGTTAACGACTTACCTCTTTTACCATCGGACTGAAGTTTTTCTTTCAAGAAGTGCTCTTCATTGCTGGCCTCAAGAATTACACCAGCTGCACCATCGCCAAACAATACGGCAGTACTGCGATCGTTCCAATCCAGAACTTCGAAAGCGTCTCTCCGCCAATAATCATGCCTAATTTTTGACCTGAGCGAATTAATTTTTCTCCCAGACTCAATGCATAAACAAAACCAGTACAAGCAGCACTGACATCAAAAGCAAAAGCATGAGTGGCTGAGATATTTCCTTGAACAAGACATGCTACAGAAGGCGTACCGTAATCTGGTGTCATAGTTGCTACAATAATAAAATCTAACTCTTCTGCTTTTTTCCCAGATTTATCTAATAGCTTTTCAGCAACTTTACTACACAAATCAGAAGTATTTTCATTTGTTACAACATTTCTTGATCGTATGCCAGTTCGGTTTGAGATCCATTCATCTGATGTGTCCATCATCGTGGAAAGTTGATGATTTGATACTGCATTTTCAGGAACATAACGGCCTGTACAAGTTATTTTTGCATATTGGTTCATCTTGGTCCTCACTTTTTATTTATATTCCCTTAAGAAATCATGAAGATTCTTCAATGCTTTCAATAAAGCTTTTTCTTCAGCTTTATCCATTCCGTTTAAAATTCTCTTGACCATCTCTCTATGGAAATGCTGATGAACACGAAAAAGTAATTTTCCTTTTTTGGTCAAACCTAACTTGACTACCCGACGATCATCTTCACTTCGTATACGTTCAACATACCCTTTTTTTACAAGATTATTGATCGCTACGGTCAGAGTTCCTACAGTGATCGACAATTCTTTGGCAACCTCAGAAGAAGTCTTTTTCTTATACATTCCAATTGCTTCGATTGTGTGCATTTCAGTAATGGATAAGTCATTGAATTGTGATTTTTTCAATTCAGATTCTTCAATTGTCAAAATATCGTTAAAGACACTGACCAGATAATCGTTGACTGTTTCTAAATTAGGTTCCATTTGTGTGCACCATCCATATACTTTGATTATCAAATCATTTGATGTTCAAACTATATCGCATATGAAAAAAGATTGCAAGTAAAATAATTAATTTTTAATTTTTCTTAAGCAAAAATGAGGTTATTAAGTTATTTAACTTGAATAAATAGTGACTAATTAAGGATTCAAACAGAGTTTAAAAAATATTAACTTATTCTGTTTGAATTTATTTTAGTTTGATTTTCAAACTACTTTCAATTTATAAGAAAAAAAGGCACGATTCCGTCTTTAGGCTCTTTGTCAAATCGGACTGATGAGTAGAAATAAGGAGGTTGGTTATTGAAAGAGAAAGGCTTTCGATAACCAACTTCTTTGTTATGTCATTTTTATCAAATCATTCATAAGAAAAATTCGTGTTTTCATATTTTGAAAGGATTTAAAACCATAAGAGACACGTTTCAATGTCTTTATATGTGTATTCATGGCTTCCAGCTTCCCATTTGAATAGGGATAGATCATGGCATTGCGTATTCCCTCTTTATAAGAAAGTAAATGGCTGATTGTGGTCCGAAATGTTTCCTCCAACTGATCTGGAAGTGTCTGTAATTGTTCAAAGAATTGTTCATGATCTTTCCTTCGGAAAGCTTCTGTTAATTCATGAAATACTTGATACGTAAAACGCAGTGCTGGAGAAAAATCAAGGAGTCGATCAATCATCATGGCTTCTGTCAGATAAGGAAATTTAGGTGCTCTAAAGCTGCGCCATGTTTTGTACATGGAATGATTAATGTTGGCTCGATCTTTCAATAAAAATCGCCAATTACTTTTCAATTTATTCGCTAAATTGTGCTTATTTTCTTGCCTTAATCGGGCAACTTCTTTGATGCGAAAGGTATTAAAGGCTCGATTAAGGTGTTGAACAACATGAAATCGGTCAATGACAAGCTTCGCTTGAGGGAAGACACGTGGAATCAATTGGAAATAAGCGGCATTCATATCGGTTACTAGAAATTTTACGTTGTCTCGATTTGGACATTTCTGAAAGGAATAAACCAAGTGGTTCAATTTTCTAG
>NZ_AYPQ01000007.1 GCF_000633635.1 Enterococcus crotali
CGATCTTGCAACCCTTCATATGTAAGGTACGTTCTTTTTTTCTTAACKWTGGTTTTTCTGAGATACGATAAGAAAGAATTTCACTATTATACATATCCATAAAAGGATCTAAGTATAACTTCTTTGACGAATGATCTTTGGGATCACAGTAAAAATACTTTAATTCTGTTGTATCTGTCGTCATTTTTTGATGACAAACACTCGTGTAAAAGCGACGTCGGATTCGGTTCTTGGCAATCGTTCCAACTTTTCCACGATACGAGCTATAGCGACGGGATTTCCGTGTATAAGAGCGGACTTCAATCCTTAGCTTTCGAATCAAGCGTTGAACTTCTTTTTATTCACATGGAATCCTCGGTTCCTTAGTTCGTTCGTCATTCGTAAACAGCCGTAATCTTTATGCTTTTGACGAATATGAAGCATCTCTGTTTCAATTTCCTGATTTGGATTTTTTCGGTCAAACCGTTTTTGCCAATACATAAAGGTTGATTTAGAAAATTCAATGCTTTAAGAAGCTCAACTAATTTGAACTGTCCTCGGAGGCTTGCGATGATTCGCGCGATTGATTCACTCGTCGTTGGTGAGCTCCCTGTTTTCGCAGCTTCCTCAGTTCTTTTAAAAAGGAATTTTCAATTTGAAGAGTACGAACCTGCTTTTCTAATTCTTTGATGCGGTTCTGCTCTTCTAGCGTTTCTTTAATTGAATGGTTCTTTGTCTTTTCTTCTTTTTTTGGCATGGCAGATAGACGCCCTTTCTCTTTTGAGAGCCCATCGATTCCTTCTTTTCGGAATTTTCGCATCCAATTGGCAATAAGAGTTGGATTATTCATTTCAAGAATATTGGCAACTTCACGATAGGAGAACTCACTTGTTTGATATAACTCTATCGCATTTAGCTTGAATTGAACAGAATAATTCTGATTTTGGCGTTTTCGTAAAAGACCTTCTTCACCGAATTCTTGATAAGCATTGATCCACCTATGCACTTGTTCCATTGTTTTAACCCCATGCTTATTTGCTAAAGCTTGTATTCCTCCTTTCCCTACCAGATATTCTTGAACAATTTTTAGTTTAAGTTCAAAGTTATATTTAGACATAAAAATACCGACCTCCAAAAAATTAGATTTTTGGTCTAACTTTTTGGGGTCGGTTCATTTTTGCCTTATCTCTTTCATTATATATTTAATTGACCAGTTATTCTGGTTTTTCACCGATCACTGTAGGTTCAGCTGCTTCTTCGGAGCTTTCTTCAGTCGCTGCTTTGGCTTCTGTGACTGCTACGATTTGTTCTTCACTATCAGTAATGATGTCATAATCTTTATTTTTTGGTAAATCAGCAACAGTTAATGCGTCACCGATTGCAAGTTTTGTAATATCAACTTCTACACGTTCTGGTAATTTATCTGGTGTAGCTGAAACTAAAACATTGTATAAGTTTTGTGTTAGTTCACCACCGGATTTCACACCTTCAGATTCACCCACAAGAACAATTTCAGCTTCTACTTCAGTTGTTTCTTTCATGTTTACAGCTAAAAATTCAACGTGTTTCATTTGGCTTGTAAAAGTGTCCAATTGTGCTTTAAACAGCAATGTATTGATTTTTTTACCACCAATAGTCATTGTGATTACAGCGTTGGCACCATTGTCTCGTAAAACTTTCGTTAATTCTTTTTGATCAACTGAGATAGGCGTACTTTCAATTTCATATCCATAAACGACGGCGGGAACTTGACCTGTGTGACGTAGTTGATTTCTTAGGGAACGTGGACGGACAGCTCTTTCTTTAACTTCTAACGATACTGACATAACCAAAATCCTCCTTAAATTTAAAGCGTAGTGGGTTCATTTCATTCTGATAGAAAAATAGAGAAACATGGTTGTGATATTTTTTGTCACAGGCATATTTTATCTTTTTCTCCGAAGAACTATTCCACATCGCTTGATAAATCAAAATGAATTTATATTTGGTTATCTACAAAAAGCAAAATAATGTAAAAAAGGAGTTTCACTGACGCTTCGTATAAACTTGTAAAAGCCGTTAACTTAGCTAAAGTTCTCCTGTTCATTTGTTAAACGAACAAGTTGCTTCTACAAAAAAAGGACAGCAAAGACAAAAAATCCCGAATAATTGTGCACAATTATCCAGGGGAAAATTCCATATGATACTTTATTCTCTCCCAGGTCATTACGCTGTTTTTGAGAAACCTTATTCACTTTCTATATCAACCATAACGCGAATCTAAAGTTAAGTCAAGGGAAGTGAAGTCTTTTAATTTTTACTTAAAGATTGCTCTAGCAAAAAAATCAACGACTTTATTATCTTGATTGCTTTTCATTCGACGGCGTTTATACTAAACTATTAATTGAAATGAGGAAAAAAAATGCGTTTAGATAAACTATTAGAACAAGAAAAAATTGGATCTAGAAGAAAAGTCAAAGCTCTTATCCGCAGCAAACAAGTGACCGTTGATGGGCAAATCATTCTGAGTGAAAGCTTAAATGTAGATGCAGCATTGCAAGATATTTTTGTTGGTGATAAAAAAATTCAGCAAAAAACACATGTCTATTACATGCTGAATAAACCTCAAGGTGTCGTGACTGCGGTCAAAGATACCCAACACACAACAGTTATTGATTTAATCAGTGCAAGTGACCAAAGATCGGGCTTATATCCTGTCGGTCGATTAGACCGTGATACAGAAGGATTGTTGCTGTTAACAGATAATGGCCAGTTGGGCTATCAATTATTATTACCCCATAAAAAAGTCTCAAAGCGTTATGAAGTCATCGTGAATGAGCCATTAACGATAGTTGATTGTAAGGCGTTTTCTGAAGGTGTCGTGTTTGCTGATGGAAAAAAATGTAAGCCCGCAGAGCTGATGATTTTATCGTCAGAGATTAATGAAAGCCGTGCCTATTTAGATATCACCGAAGGAAAATTTCATCAGGTCAAAAAAATGTTTTTAGCTGTAGGGAAAAAAGTGATTTACTTAAAACGGTTATCGATGGGACCGATCCAACTAGATCCAACACTGAGCTTAGGGGAGTACCGCCCTTTAAATCAAGAAGAATTACAAGCTTTATTACCTTATTTTACTATTCATAAAAAAGAAAAGAGTGTGGAATATGAAATTTAAAACCTTATTATTTGATGTTGATGATACGTTGTTAGATTTTCAATTAACAGAAAAAAAAGCTTTACAGGCCCTTTTTCAAGAAGAAGGACTTTTCTTAACGGATGAAATAGAAGCAACCTATAAAAAAATCAACAGTCAGTTGTGGCGTGAATTTGAGCAAGGCAAAACAGATAAAAAAACAGTGACAGATACTCGTTTTAGCTTGTTATTTGCTCAGTTCAATAAAAATGTTGATGGGAAAAAATGGGGGAGCAATATCGCTATCATTTAAGTCAAGGTCATGATTTATTAGGGAACAGTAAAGAAATTATCGAACGACTTCAACCGGATTATGACTTATATATTGTGACAAATGGTGTCGCAAAAACGCAATATCAGCGGTTGAATGATTCAAAAATGACCGCATTTTTCAATGATATTTTTGTTTCAGAAGAAGTAGGTTATCAAAAGCCGATGAAGGAATACTTTGATTATGTTTTTGAGCGAATTCCTAGCTTTGAGCGGGAAAAAACGCTGATCATTGGCGATTCACTTGCTTCTGATATTCAAGGTGGAAACGTATCAAATATTCAAACGCTTTGGTTAAATCCATCGAAGCAACCAGCGCTGACGGATATTCAGCCCACTTATGAAATCAGTCAGCTAGATGAGATTTTTAAGGTATTAGAACAATAAAAAAAACAGCGATTACGAATCTTGAAAACCTCTCGTAGTCGCTATCTTTTGTTTATAGATCGATACTTAATCGAATCATGTCTTTTAAAACAAGCTTATTTTCGATGATTTCTTCCTTATAATGACGAAGGAAAAAGTCGCGATCGATACTTGTTAGACGAAACCCACATTTTTGATAAAGATACAATTGTCCGAAGCTAGTACTGCCAGTGCCGATTTCTACGGTCTTGTAATGATTATTTGTGGCATAAGCTAAAGCAAACTGGAGCAATTTTTCACCAAGCCCTTGACCTTGAACATTTTCAGCTACAGCAATATTGACGATTTCCAGTGTTTCTGGTCTAGTCGGAAGTAAGACTAAAATACCAGCTATGGTTTTATTAAAAACGAGGTCAAAACACAGGCCGCGCTTTACATAGTCATCAACTAAATGATTATCTGGATCAGCCGATAATAATAAGTCATAATGAATTGTTTGCAGAGTCTGAATTTCTTTAATTGTCATGCTATATTTTCCTTTCTGATACACCGATTCAATAAATGAAAAAGTTTAAAAAATAAATAGATAAAACTGTAGCTTTCTGGCTCGTTTCTATTATAATAGAAAAAGGTTATTATGACTATTACAGATAAGAGAGAGGTTTCGTTGAATGAAAAATACTCAACCAATCGTGATTGGTGTTACTGGTGGTTCAGGTAGTGGGAAAACCAGTGTCAGTCGGGCGATTTTCAATCATTTCCCAAATCATTCGATCATGATGCTGGAACAAGATTCCTACTATAAAGATCAAAGCCATCTGAGTTTTGAAGAAAGATTAACGACTAATTATGATCACCCGTTTGCTTTTGATACGGATTTACTGATCGAACATTTACAACAACTGATAAACTATCAGTCAATTGAA
The DNA here is from genome assembly GCF_000633635.1 of Enterococcus crotali. Classification (GTDB taxonomy): domain Bacteria; phylum Bacillota; class Bacilli; order Lactobacillales; family Enterococcaceae; genus Enterococcus_L; species Enterococcus_L crotali. Next base: position 4,717 of record NZ_AYPQ01000007.1, read on the forward strand.
AAACCAGTGTATGATTATGTTGCTCATACGCGAAGTTCGGATATTATTATTCAAGAACCAAAAGAAGTGATTATTTTAGAAGGGATTCTGATTTTGGAAGATGTCCGTTTAAGAGAGTTGATGGATATTAAACTGTATGTGGATACAGATGACGATATCCGTATTATCCGCAGAATCAAACGTGATATGGAAGAGCGAGGCAGAACCTTAGATTCTGTTATTGAACAATATTTGACTGTGGTAAAACCAATGTACCATCAATTTATCGAACCAACGAAACGTTATGCAGATGTGATTGTTCCAGAAGGTGGAGAAAATCATGTAGCGATTGATTTGATCACGACAAAGGTAGCCAGTATTTTAAATTGAGTTATCAGTAGAAAAAGAGTGAATAAGCAGCCATTGTATTTGGATTTATCAAATACAATGGCTGCTTATTTGTTATTTTATTTTGATTTAAAAAAATGAATCATAGACAAATCATTCTTAGATATAGTATCTTATGAGATAACTATGAGCACAGGGCAGTTATTTTGAAAGGAACGAATTAGATGAGAATTTTAATTATTGAAGACAATCGTGAATTAGCGTTATCTGTACAAAAAGGATTAGAACGGGAAAAATTTTCGGTAGATCTCGCTTTTTCTGGTGTGGATGGTGAAGAGAAAGCGTATGTCAATACATATGATGTTATTTTATTAGACTTGAATTTACCTGATAAAGATGGGTTATCGATCTTAAACTTTTTAAGAGAATCGAATATAGATAGTCCAATTATTATTACTACAGCTAGAGACGAAATTGAAGAACGGGCAAAAGGGCTTGATTTTGGAGCAGATGATTATTTAGTAAAACCGTTTGAATTATTAGAATTAGTCGCACGTATTCGTGCCGTTGTTCGACGTTTCCATGGACGAACTTCGCCCCATATCAAGATCGGACTGTTAATGATCGATCCAGTGAAGCGCTTTGTTTGCTATGAAAATTCAGAAGTTATATTAAAGCCAAAAGAATTTGATATTTTATTGTGCATTGCTCAAAAGCATCCAGCAGTTGTTTCGACCGAAGAGATAGCCGAACACGTTTATGATGAAAATTTTGATCCATTTTCCTCCGTTTTACGAGTTCATCTTGCTCGTTTAAAAAAGCAACTTGCTCAAGCGTCTGGAAAAGACTTACTAAAAACGATTAGAGCGAAAGGATATCAATTATGCGAGTAAATTTAAAAATCAGTTTAACTGTTTTGAGCTTTGCCTTTTTTATTATTTTGATTATCAGTGGTGGTTTTTTTGCAATCAAAAGTAACTGGCATTCACTAAATATAGGTCAGTCGATCGGTTCCGCTGTGTATGTGGTCAATGAAACAATGGCTCAACCGACGGCAACAATTGAACTTAAGGCCTCTGAATTAGTCAGTACACAAGCACTGGATGATATTTATTTAAATAGTTTATTAAAGTATTTGCCGATGATCATTCTAGTGGTCTGTTCAGCTATTTTAGTTTTGACTATGACCTTGTGGGTTGTTTTACGAAGGATTTATACAAAGCAAATGGTTTCGATCATTCATGATTTACAGTTTTTAGAAAAGTTTTCAGAGGAAAAAGTCGAAGATAAATCTGTTGCCGAAGCCTTCAAACAATTAAAAGATAAAGTTGATGGAAATTTAAATGATTATAAAAGGCTTAGCAGTTATCTGACTCATGAACAAAAAAATGCCATTGCAATTTTAAGAGCGAATCTAGAGTTGCAGCAAAATGATACAGGTAATCTACATATTTTGGATCGGTTAACTGATAGTATCGATGATATCTTGACGCTTTCAAACAGTACGGAAGAAACCATGAGTGAATCTGTCGATGTTTCTATGATCTGTGCAGAGGTTTGCGACACATACCGTAAAAGCTATCCTATGCTGACATTTTCTTTTGATGAGATCGATTCAACGCTGATTTTAGGGAAGAACCGCTGGATTTACCGAGCAGTCTCAAATTTAGTGGATAATGCAATCAAATATGGGGACAACAAACCGATTGAAGTATCTGTCAATAACCGAAAAGGTAGTATTATCGTTGAGATCAAAGATCATGGCAAAGGAATCGATCCGGCAGTCCATGCGACTATTTTTAATCATAATTATCGAATCAATGGCTTAAAACAAGATGGCTATGGTATTGGTTTGTCAGTGGTTTCCCATGTATGTGACTTATGTCGAGGGTTTGTTTACGTTGAAAGTGAAAAAGATCAAGGGTCCACTTTTTATCTATCATTTCCACAAATTTCTGAAAGTTAACATTCAGTTAACAATTGATTTGGTATTGTAGGAACAAGGAAGGGGGAGAGTAAGAACATGTTCGTCTTTAAACATGCTTTCTTAAATCTTAAAAGAAACACTTGGAATTATATACTAGTCGGCATCATTTTATTTCTTTTGATTTTAAGTTCAATGGTGACAAACACCATGTATACATCTGCTAAATTATTTGCAAAAAATTACAGTAAGCAGTTTACGATGCTAGTAACGATTCTTGAATCAGGTTTAAGTAATTTAACGCATGAAGAAAAACTAACAAAAGAACAGTATCTCAAATTTGGAGAATCGGCGTATGTAAATAACATACAAATGACAGCAAGTGTTCCAGTATCTTTTGAAACCTTAAAGACAGTTGCAACTGCAAGTCCAGTTCGGAGGGTAGAAGATGATGTATTGACACAAACTTCTTATCAAACCGCAGCTAATTGGTTTGGTGCTGGAGCAACAGAGCTTACAAAACATCTCTCAGAAAGCGGTATGGAAATCAGTGCAGGAAGCACCAATCTAAAAAGGAATGAATGCTTGATCAGTGAAGCGTTAGCGCAGATGAATCAGCTTAAGATAGGTGATTCGATTCAAGTGACGGTAACAGGAAATGAGCAGGTAGAGAAGCAAACGTTGGTAATCGCTGGGATGTATCGTCCTAAAAAACAGACCCAATCAAATGGAGCCAGTGAATGGATGAACATTCAGGAAAATGATGTTTTTACGAACTGGGAAACGTTGCATGCAATAAAAAATTTTAACCGTTTCGGATACAGCAGCGTGTCCTATGAATTAAAAAAAACGGATGATTTTGATGCATTTCTTAAAGAAATCCAAGCCAAAGGTCTACCTAGTGAGTATCAGGTCATGACCAATGAGGCGAATATGCAGATGCTCTTAAGTCCAGTTAATGGCTTAGGAACATTGGCTGGAACGATTTTATTAGGGTTATTACTATTTGGCAACTTTAGTGTGGCATTATTTTCCATTCGGACGTTTAAACAAAAGCAAACAGAAATTTGTGTGATGCGTAATATAGGAATCACACAAAAGCAACTGATCAGTAGTCGACTAATCGAATTGATAGTTGTTACAGTGTTTAGCTTCAGCTTCGCATTATTGATTGCTAAATGGATCGTACAACCGATTGCCGATTGGCAATTGAAAAATCAAAAACTGGTGATGGGAAATGTTGACCAGTTGTTTAGTGTTATGGGGAGCGGGGAAACCAAAGCTATCACATCGATTCCTATGGTAATCAACAATGATGCTATTCTCATGATGATCGGAATTGCATGTTTCTTTTTGATTACGATCATTTCTGTCGAAAGTTATAAGATTTTCAAATTTGAACCTATTGATTTTTTGTTAGAAAGGAACATAAATGAATAATGATTCTCTCTCTTAAAAATATAGTATATACGCATAAAAAAAACAAAGTGACTGTATTGGATGATGTGACGATCGATTTTTTACCGGGGAAGGTTTATGGCATTTTGGGGAAAAGAGGAGTAGGAAAAACGGCATTACTTGCATTGATCGCAGGAATAGATACAGTTGATTCGGGTACGATCCTTTTCAACAATCAAAGCCTTGAAAAAATCGATCGAGATCACTACCGCCAGCAGGAAATTGGCACAGTTTTTCAACAGTATAATCTACTCCCAAATGAAACAGCTTTGACAACTCTTAAATTGTGTACGCTTAATTCTTGTATACAAGGAAATGATCCGTTGTATGAAGCTTTAAAAAAAGTCGGGATCGATAAAAAGTTGGCAAATCAAAAAATAAAAAAATTATCTGTTTCCAATCAACAACGCGTTTATTTGACTAAAGCAATAATCAATGATCCTGAAATTGTCTTGATCGACGAACCTGTTGTGTCATTAAGTGAACTGCCATTAGAAATGGTCATGGAGTACATACGTATATACGCGAAAAATGAAAACAAGTGTATCATCATCAGCTCGCGATCAAAAGCAATTGCAGCATATGTTGATGAGCTGTGGGGATTGAATGGTGGGAAACTATCATTTATCAAGGATAATGTAGAAAATAAAAAACTTTAGAGTAGATCAAGGTTGTTGTGAGCTTGGTGAAATAGTGTAATGATAGCTACTTGAGTGATTTCTACATTGTTTTTAAGTAGGAAGGAAGAGTATATGAACTATTGGAATCGAGCATTGTGTAGTGTGACAAGGAGAAAAGGAAAATCACTTATTTTATTTGCAGTTATTTTTATATTAGGTAATGTTATTGCCGGATCGATCGCGATTCAGCAATCTACTGCAAATGTTGAAAAGAAAATCAAGCATGATTTAGGTGCTACTGTAACTGTTGAGTTAGATTATGAAAAGTTGATGGATGAAGGTCAATCCTTTTCGCCTGAAGCTTTAACGGTCGGAGATATCAAAAAAATAGGGTCGTCGTCCTATGTTAAAGAATTTGACTACAATGTGAAAACCAGTCTAATGGTAAAAAAAGTCAAAAGTTATGAAATGGAAAATGGTACAGCAGCAGTTAACATGCCAAAAGTATTGAATCTTAAAGGGAACAACTTAGTAGAACCAATGGATTTTAAAGATAAAAAAGTAAACTTAGTTGAGGGACGTACATTTAAGCAAGATGAGATCAACAGCGGGAAAGATGTTGCAATCCTCTCAAAAAAAGTAGCAGAGGCAAATGGGTTTAATGTAGGAGATAAAGTTGTGCTGGATAGTTCCATCGTTGATTATAAAGATGATGGTTCATTGGAAGAGCTAGGCAGCCAAGATCATCCAGTAGAAATTATTGGTCTGTTTGAACCGACAAGTGTTGAAAAGAAAAAATCAGATGGCAAAGATAAAAAAGGGATGGACGAGCAATTTATGGAAACAGAGCAGTTCAATACTGTTTATATGCCAAATGAGGCTGTGATGAATATCAACAAAGCTGAATTTGAAAAAGGGAAATCATTGATACCAGATCGGTATAAAAAAGCTGACGGTACAGATGTGACAGAAGAAGAGATGAATCAAATCACGCCTGTATATGTTCTAAAATCACCAGAGGATGTGGAAGTCTTTAAGGAAGAAGCAAAATCGTTGATTCCAGAAGGCTTCAAGTTGAATGCTTCGACTGATCAATATGATCAAGTAGGTGGGACATTCAAAAAAATGTCACAAATTTCCGGTTATGTAGTGCTTTTAGCTATCGGTGCAACTTTGCTGATCATTTCACTAGTAGTCATTCTCTTCTTGCGTGACCGTAAACATGAATTAGGTATCTATCTATCTTTAGGTGAAACAAGAGTTAAAGTAATGCAACAGATTTTGATTGAATTGTTACTGATTAGTCTTGTTGCTATGTGTCTTTCTTTAGTTACAGGGAATATTCTTGGGAAAATGGTCTCAGAATCTTTGATTGCCAGTGATGCATTTTCACAAACTGGAGATGCAGCAAGTAATGGTGGAATGATGATGGTCGGTGGAGGCTCTAGTTTGCCAACGTTAACAACCGAAGATGTCTCTAGTGCCTATGAAGTGAAGTTCTCAATTAGCTATATCGTGACGTTCTTGATTGCAGGATTAAGTACAGTTTTACTGTCTGCGGTTTTACCTCTGACGTATGTTTTGCGCTTGAATCCAAAGAAAATCATGATGTAGGAGGAAAACAATATGACAATTTTACAAACAAAAAACGTGAGCTATTTTTATCAAGACGGAGACAAACGTCGAATGATTTTACAAGATACATCGATCAATTTTGAACAAGGACGATTTTACACGATTCTAGGCCAGTCTGGTTCAGGAAAAACAACCTTTCTTTCGTTGATCAGTGCATTGGATGAACCGAAATCTGGTGAGGTTTTATACAAAGGTCAAAATATCAAAACCATTGGACTAGAAAAGTATCGTAGAGATGATATCAGTATTATTTTTCAAAGTTACAATTTAGTCCCATATTTAACAGCGTTAGAAAATGTTTTAGTAGCAATGTCGATCACAGATAACGATATGCCTAAAGATAACCGTGAAGTAGCGTATAATTTATTGGATTATATCGGCATCAATAAAGCCAAAGCAGATCGTTTAGTCGGGCAATTATCAGGTGGAGAACAACAACGTGTGGCAATTGCTAGAGCGTTGGCGACCAATGTCGATATTATACTAGCCGATGAGCCAACAGGAAATTTAGACGAAGGCATGGAACAAGAAATCGTGGATATCTTTAAAGATTTGGCTGAAACACATAATAAATGTGTGATCGTTGTTACCCACTCCAATGAAATAGCAAAACAATCAGATAAAACCTATTTTCTTAAGCAAGGTGAGTTGATGTTGAATGAGTGATTTTCTATCTAATTTCAATAAATCAAATTATGATAGTACAAAGGAAAAAAAGCTGCAGGAAGGCTCTGAAAAAGAAGAAGCAACAAAACAGGAAGCAACGGCTTCTTCATCAAATGAACCTCAAACAAGGATCGGACCAGTCAATATGGCTGACCGAAAAGTTGATAGCTTCTCTGCTTCTTCTGAAGCGGAACAACCAACGACTTCACAGACAAGAAGAAGTCAGTCAGAAGATGAAACAGAAATAGATCCTACGTATCATAAGAAAAGAAAACAAAAAATTTTACTGATCAGTATAGGTAGCTTTGCGGCACTTTGTATCCTGTATTTTGGTTATTATCAAATGACGCATGTGGAACTCCCTGACTTTGCAGGAAAAGATTTAGCGGAAGCACGTACATGGGCGACTGACAATAAAGTGAAATTAAAAGTGGATCAAACATATAGTGACAAGGTAGAAGCGAACAAAATAATTTCACAAAAAGTAAAAAAAGGCAGTAAAATCAAAAAAGGAGCGGAATTAACAGTCGAAGCAAGCACCGGTGCTGATCCAGAAGAAAAATTGACGTTGCCTGACTTTATGGCGATGAAAAAATCAGAAGCTGAAAAATGGATCAAGGACAATAAAGCAGAGAACATATCGCTCATAGATGAATATAGTGATACCTTGGAAAAAGGCAAAGCTGCGCGCTTTGAAATTGTTAATAAAGAAGTCACGAAGGAAAATTACAAACGCAAAGACAAAGCCAATATGTATTATTCTAAAGGCAAAGAAACTTATGAAAAAAATATTTCTGTTCCTGATTTCACGAAAAAAATGAAGACGGAAGTTGAAAGCTGGGCCAAAACAAATGATATCAAAGTGACCTATGAAGAGGCCAGCTCAGCAGAAATACCTGTAGAAAGCATTATTTCTCAAAGTATTGCTAAAGATCAAAAAGTTGCTAAGAAAGATAGCTTAACTGTCACCGTATCGCTTGGTAAAGGATTTATTGTACCGAATTTTGCAGACTATACACAAGAAGAAGCAGGAAGTGCTGTAGAAGGATTGACCATTCAAGCCAAAAGTGTATTTACGAACAATGTGCCTTATGGACAATTGATTTCCCAAAGTGTTGAAGCCGGAACTCAGTTAACAAGTAAGGATGACTTGAAAGTGAAAGTCTACTATTCAGCAGGTCAACCGTACCTTAAAGATTTAAGAGGAAATACCTTAGAAGGTGATTTACAAAAACAATTTTATGAGGAATTTCAATCAAAAGGTGCAAATATTCAGTATACGGTCAGGTATGTTGACTCGGCAGAACCTAAAGGAACAGTTGTTGGAATGAGTGCGTATAATCTGTATGTCCCACTAGACTATACAGTCGCTTTGGATATCAGCTTAGGGAATTTAGAGGGAGCAGAAAATCAATCACCTAAAGCTTCTGGTAATGATTCTGCCAAGGAACCAGATTCGAAAGAAAAGTCACACTAGCATATAAATAGAATCGTAAAGTAAGAAATCAGGTGTTGTTTTCATCTGGTTTCTTTTTTTAGTACAAAGCAATTGTTCACCTGAAAAATAAGAATTCAATGAGAAGGGTTTTCCTGTGTTAGATGTCAGGAAAATGGAGCAGTTTTTTTAATTAGTTTATTTAAATGTAAATTGTATTTTTACTAAGAATAAAAAAATAAAAGGATTGGTTTTGAGTGGTTTTATTTTCTACTTAAATAAAGTTATGGAGCGCTTTAGTTTATTTATTGGTCTTTTTTTATTTTTTATATTTGGAATTATAGTGTCTATTTGAATTTTTAAAGTTTTTAAAAGCAGAAAAATACTTATTTTTTTTGTTTTTTAGATAAAATGGATTTTGCTTATTTTCTCATGAAATCCTCCTTTTTATAGAGATTATCAAAGTTTTCAGAGGTTAGTATAAAATATTGAAAAATTTTACTATAAAAGCATGATATAATTTACACAGAAGAAGTTTTTGTTAGATTAGAGGTGATAAACTATTATGATGCGAAGGGGAGAAATCTTTTATGCGAACCTCTCGCCTGTTGTTGGTTCAGAGCAAGGAGGGATTAGGCCAGTATTGATTATTCAAAATAACAAGGGGAACTTATTTAGTCCAACGTTGATCGTTGCACCAATCACTAGAAATGTAAATAAAAAAATGCAGCCGACACAGGTCAAGGTGGATATACCTCATGACGATCGAATGACACCGTCGTTGGTATTACTGGAACAGATCCGAACATTGGATAAAGAACGAATCCTTCACAAAATTTGTCAGTTACAAGAAGACGATATGTTGAAGGTCAACCAAGCACTGAAAATAAGTATTGGTATTCGTTGAATAAGGAGTAGTACATAGGTAAAGATATACATAAATATTCGTAAACAAAGGATTGAAATAATTAGGGTAATAAGTAGACCGAGCAATTCGCGAATATGCTTTTTGGATAATCAAAATGGACGAGCTAGGCTGAGATGAGGGTGTTTTTCACCGTTTGTCTCAGTCTATTTCAGTGTATAGAAATTAGACTGAGTGAGAAGAGGTACGGAACGATTTTTAGTTATCTGCTGTTGTATTATTTAGATATAGTGAGAGTTATGGTAAGAGAGTTTTTTGAATTTTTTAGAATTTATCGTTATAGTATAAAGGAAGGAGACGATATGGATGAAGACGATTCGGTATGGTATTTTAAGTACAGCGCAAATCGTGCCTCGCTTTGTGGCTGGAATCAAGCAAAGTAAAGTAGGAGAAGCTACGGCGATTGCTTCACGAAGTTTGGAAAAAGCAGAGCGAATGGCAAAGGAATTGGGGATTTCCAAAGCATATGGCAGTTATGAGGCATTGTGTAAAGATGAAGCTATAGATATTATCTATGTGGCTACCTATAACAAGGGACACTATGAAGCGGCGAAAATGGCTTTAACACATCAGAAACATGTTTTAGTTGAAAAGCCTTTTACTTTAGAAGTTTCACAAGCAGAAGAACTGTTTGAATTGGCAGAAAAAAAGGGTTGTTTCTTAATGGAAGCACAAAAATCTGTTTTTTTACCGATCAGCGAACAAGTAAAACATATCCTCCAGCAAAATAAAATCGGCGAGGTTCGTTGGATGCAATCGACGACCTCTTATCCAAATGTAGAGCATATCAGTTGGTTTCATTCATTAGAAGCAGGCGGGGGCACTTTGCGTGGTTCTGGCAGTTATCCAATTCAGTATATGCAATTTATGTTGGGCCATTCTATTGAAGAGTATAGTGGTAGCGTAACGAGAAACAAAGGTACAACAGATGATCAAGTGACTTTGGCTCTAAAGTTTCAAAATCAAGTGTTGGGGAATATTTTTATTTCCGTAAAAGTAGATATTCCAAGTAAAATGACGATTTATGGTGAGAAAGGCCGCATCGAAATTCCTTATTTTTGGAAAGCTAAGCAGGCGGTTGTTTACTATGCAGATGGTAGTCAAGAGGAGTTGCTGGGTGAATTTGCAAGTGAGTTTGTTTTTGAAGTGGATCATGTGAATGACTGTCTACAAGAACAGTTGATTGAAAGTCCGATTATGACAAAACAGATGACGCTAGACACTGTCCGCTTGGTAGAACAACTTTATACAAAATGGCTCAAAGCAGATAATATATAGAAGCAGTTGCAATCATAGGTTATCTGTGTTAAAGTAATTCTCATGCGACGAGTTGACTTAATCAGACAGCTTAGGCTGTTCCGTTTTGACGGCTAGTGATTAACAAAACAACAGAGGCACATATGTTAAATCATACCTACCGGATGTAGGCGTGTCGGATAAATATTTTTGTGGAGAAGATGTTATCTATTTATTTTTATAAATACTGTGGTAAAAAAGAAGACTTCGGTCTTCTTTTTTGCTGTGACAAGAGTTGGTGCAAAAACTATTTAATAATAGATAAATTTTGTTGCACTAAAAAAATCACTTGAAAACCCAGCATCTACGCATGGAAAATTTGGATGAAGCATTATAAAATAACGAATAAAGAAATTTAAATCGTTGAATAAAAATAGTATACTAAGAAAGTTGCACTTGTGTAAGTGCAACTTTTTTGTGTTGTTATGCAATAAAAATCAAGCTATAGTTCAAGTGTAAGGGAAAGAAAGTTGGTGAGTTTATGTCACTGCACTTATCAAAACGAGAAATAAAAATCTTGTTATTGCTTTTAGATTTAGAAGAAAGTGTTACTACAAAAGAATTGGCAGAAACGTTTCAAGTCAGCGTAAGAACGATCAAATATGATTTGGAGAATGTTCGTGATTGGTTTAAAGAACAGAATGTTTTACTGCAGACGCGCCGTAATAAAGGTATTTGGCTGGAACTACCTGATTCAGAACGATTGACCTTGAAAAATGAAATTATCGAGGTGGAGCGCTTTGAAACCTATCCTGATCAGGAGTTACGAGTAAATCAATTGATTTTCCGTTTATTGCTGGCACCTGATTGTTTAACTTCTCAGGAGTTGGCAGATGAAATCCAAGTTAGCAGAAATACAATTGTCAGTGATTTAGATCGTGTACAAGAGTTGATCCAGACGTATGGTCTTGTACTGAACAGGCAAAGTCGTCAAGGATTTTCAATCATAGGAGAAGAAAGTAAAATCCGCTTGTTGATGGAATACATCACACAAAAAGAAATAACAGAGTATGATATTTATCAAATTATGAGCTATTTTGTTCAATCTGGGCAACAGAAAAAAATGCAGGAAGTTCATGTTGGCGTCAATACGATCTTTCAAAAAATTTATCAAGTTGCGTTAAAAGAAATGACAAACCTTTTAGATCCTTCTTTATTTGATCAGTTTAATTATGCAGAAATTCTGTCGATCACATTACGAGTAGCGATCGCAACTTCTAGAATGCAGCTACACCATACTGTTGGTGGTTATAAAATGTTGACGAATCAAAATGTACTCCAGCAAAAACAAGAATTGCCCTTTCTATTGATGAAAAAGGTTTTCGACTTTTATGAGTTGCCACTTTTAGCAGATGAGTATTTCTATATTTATAGTGATGTGTTTGTAGCCAATAATCAGCAGGATATTGTTAGTTTGACTGAAGAGCTGATCAAGGACGTGTCAGAAGAACTCAAGTTTCCTTTTTACCGTGATCGGCAATTGTTTACCAATCTTTTTGCTCATTTATCTTTGCGATTAACAAAGAAACATCTTTTTATAAATGAATATAATCCGTTTGTTGATGACATCAAGGCCAAGTACCCACAATTATTTTCTGCAATCCAACTTGCTAGTCAAAGCGACATTGTAGGTTCGGCATTGTTGATTAACGATTCATTTATTGCTTATATTGCGCTGCACTTTTTAGTGGCTTACGAAAAAAATCAGCATGAAGTCAATGTAGTTCGGATCGTTTATGTATGTTCAACAGGGTTGGGTGTAACCAGCCTGATTGAACAGAAAATTCTAGAGGAAGTCGCTAATGTTGAGATTGCAGGTTTTGCTTCTGTTTTAAATGCGGTGGATACAATAGAGGAAAAGAATCCAGATTTGGTCTTAAGTATTTTTCCAATTGAAATCGTAAATCGACCGTTCGTAAAAGTGAATCCATTACCAACGGAATCTGATATTCATAGCATCCAAGAAGAAGTCAATAAAATTTTGACACATGCAAAAACTGGCAAGGGACCACGTTTGATCCCACGTCAGCAAATTAAAGAAAAACAAGGAATCGAAGTGGAAAGCCGAGATATTCTCGTACGAGCTTATGTGATTTATGAAGAATTGCTAAAGGCATTTGCCGAAAAATTGACACAAGAATATAAAGAAGCATTTTTGCTTCATGTGATGTTGATGGTCCATCGGATCACGTTTGATAGTCAATACGAAAATGAGGGAAATGTAGTCAAAGAAACCTTGTTGGCACAGCAAGAATTAGTGGAACAAATTGAACGGATTTTTGCTAAAAATGATTTAATGGTTAATCAAGCAGAAATTACTGCTTTATTGAATTATATAAGAGAGGAGGAGCACGCATGAAGTTGAATGACGATGCTCAAAAAATCATTGATGAAAGTTCAAATCAAGTTGAGTTGGAAGCATCACTGGAAAAAATCAGCACATTGTTAGTAGAACAGATGATTCAACCGACTGAGTTGCAATGGACGATTTTGATCAATCATGTCAATGAAATGATCAAACGCTCAATTGCTGGAGAAAAAATGTCAGGTGTTGATCCAATAATGTTTGAAGAAGTGTCTAAAGAGGCCTTAACAATTGCGGATCAAGTGGTTCAGCATATTGGTAATTTGCCGCAAGATGAAATGTATGTATTATCGATTCATTTTGAAGCGGCAAGACAAAACGAAGAATAAGCGAGAACAGCTAAATGAGCCTGTTCAGCTTTAAAAATTGGAGGAATTATGATGATAACAGTAGTAATCGCAGATCGTTTAGGAAAAGGACAAAATGTAGCAAAAGGAGTAGAAGCAGCGGGCGGCAAGGCTGTCGTTGTACCGGGAATGGGAGCAGATATGCGTTTAGGTGATGTGATGCAGCAAGAAAACGCAGACTTAGGCATTTCATTTTGTGGAAGTGGTGGAGCTGGGGCTTTAACAGCAGCAACAAAATATGGCTATCCAGAACGTCATGGTATGCGTTCGATCGATGAAGGAGTGACCGCTATCAATGATGGTAAAACAGTTTTAGGATTTGGGTTTATGGATCAAGAGGAACTAGGTAAGCGTATTGTTGAAGCGTATATGAAAAAGAACGGCTAATCATTGGAACTAGCTAGCTTTATAAGACTAGCACTACGCACTTAGGTGCTGGTCTTTGGGGAAAAGATAAAACAGGATGAGTTAACAAGTATCTCAATCGTTTTTCTTCTTTTCCAGTCAAAGCGGAATAAGCCTGTTCAGTTTTTTTAAAATAGGAAGGGGAAAACCAATGGAACAAGTAACCACTAAAAAACGTCAGATCATTCAAGTTGAAGGAACAGGGAAAGAGAAAAATCTGGCTTTTGCGAATGCGCTGAATCAAATTCATAATCGAGTATTAAAGGAAAAAGACGATGTGATCGTCCGGATCGAACCGTTGGATATTCAGATCGTAAAGGCTGAACAAGAAACCTATACTGAACGTTTTTTCTTTTTCTTTTTACCGCGTACGCGTGTGGATTATCGAGTATTGTTAGGCGTCGAAGTAGAAATTACCTTGATCGAGATGGAAACAATCCCGTTTGTAGAGAAAAAAGTTGCTGATCCAAATGGTCTTCCCATCCCTTTCGGAAAGAAAAAAAGAATGCATAAGGAGGTAAATTAAATGGATGTTTTAGTCGTTTTACTCAAGTCGTTACTGATTGGGGGATTAGTTGGGTTTGCAGCAGGAGCAGGAGCAGCGAGAATGTTTCATGCACCAAGTACACAAGGGTTAGGTGCTTTTAGAACCTTAGGGGAAATGAATGCTTGTGAAGGAGATGCGGCCAGTCACTTTTCATTTGGATTAGGTTTCTTCTTTAATGCTTGGGCTTCAACTGTTGGAGCTGGGGCATTTACACAAGATGTGGATCATCGAGTTATTCCCAACTGGGCTGCTGCAGCATTATTAGTAAAAAATAAAAATGTTGCTGAAACAATGCACAATCCTAAGAAAATGGGGATTTCAGGGGCTATTGTCGGAATGCTGGTCGTGGCTTTCTTGAATACAACAGCGTCCGCCATTCCAGAGTCATTACAAGTAACCGCAATCGCTGTTTTAGTGCCGGCTGCAAATTTATTAATCAATACAGTAATGCCGGTATTATTTTGGTTGGCGGCGATCGATGCTGGCAAGCGTTCTGGACTTTGGGCAACAATTTTCGGCGGTCTTGCAACGATGATCATGGGTAATGCTGTTCCCGGTGTTGTTTTAGGGATTTTGATTGGTAAAGGTGTCGATGAAATCGGTTGGAATAAAGTGACGAAAAGTATGATGGCTGCAATCATTTTATTATTTGTATTCAGTGCCTTTTTCCGTGGTTTCGATTTACAAATGATTGAAAGTTTCCGTTTACAAATTCCAGGTTGGCTGCAAAGTATGCATGATGTATTCAGTATTGGTAAATAATTGAAAAGAAAGCGAGGAAACTGCAATGGAAGAAACATTAGACTTACAAGAAAAAAAGAGTTTTTGGTTTGCTGACTGGTCATTTCCAATTTTAGTTGGTTTATTGTCGGCAGGAGTGTTTGCTGGAACACATATGTATATGGAGCATGGCGTGGGAGCCTTTAATGAAGTAGCAATCGTTGCCATGCTGAAGGCTGGGATGGACGGCGGCTCTTATGGTGCGGCCGCGGCATTTGGGGCAAGTTTCTTATTTGCTCGTATTTTAGAAGGCTCATTAGTCGGCATTCTAGATATTGGCGGCGCAATCTTAACGGGAGTAGGGATCGGAGTTCCAGCGATTCTTTTGAGTATGGGGATCTCAGCACCAGTTGAAAACTTCGGCCTTTCTTTATTAACTGGAATGGTTCTTGGGTTGATCATTGGCGGCATTATCATTATGATTCGTAAATTTACTATTAATCAGTCTAATTCTACATTTGGTGCAGACGTCATGATGGGAGCAGGTAACGCTTCTGGTCGTTTCTTAGGTCCGTTAATTATTATCAGTGCATGTGGAGCCTCTGCACCAATTGGGATCGGTTCAGTTATCGGTGCCGTGATTTTCTATGTGTGGAAAAAACCGATTGCTGGTGGTGCGATTTTAGGCGCAATGATCTTTGGTGCAATATTCCCGGTTGATTTACCTAGTTAAAATTCAATGAAGTTGCACTTTTCTTTTGAAAACCGTTTACATTATAATGTTACCATGTTATTATGAATGGGAAATAATTTGATTTTTTATTCATACTAATTTTTTGAACGGAGGACAATAGGAATGAATGGTTTTGTGCAATGGATGGAAGTAAAATTGATGCCGATTGCCAATAAATTTGGCTCTCAAAGACATATGACAGCGATTAGAAAGGGTCTTATCGCGACGATGCCTTTGACAATTGTGGGTGCTTTCTTTACAGTATTTCAGAATATCCCGATCGATGCTTATATGAAATTTATTGAGCCGTATCAAGCGGTGTTGGATATTCCGTCACGCTATACGATGGGGATTTTAGCTTTATATGCAACGTTTGGGATCGCTTCTTCTTTAGCGACAAGTTATAAGTTGGATTCACTGACTTGCGGGATCTTAGCTGTTATGGCATTTTTAGTCACAGCAGCACCGCCTACAAGAGTGTTTGAAGATGTGAAAGATGTGATTGGGGCAGGTCGTTACATCAATTTAGCAAACATTGGCTCAGCATCACTCTTTGGTGCAATCGTTACGGCGCTTGTTTCTGTAGAAATTTATCGTTTCTTTATTCAAAAAGATATTACGATCAAAATGCCTGATGGTGTTCCACCTGAAGTGTCTAATTCATTTATCGCATTGATTCCAGGCGCAGTGATTTTATTACTATTTTGGGTGATTCGTCACGTTATTGGCTTTGATTTAAATGGGTTCTTAAGTACATTATTGATGCCGTTGAAAGATACCTTGGCAGGAAATAGCTTATTTGGCGGACTGCTTACAGTCTTCTTGATTTGTTTCTTCTGGGTCTTAGGAATTCACGGACCAGCAATCATGGGTCCTGTTATCAGACCGTTTTGGGATATGTCGATTGCAGAAAATACACTTGCCTTTCAAGAAGGTGCGTCTGTTCATAATTTGCCAAATATTTTTACGGAACAATTTTTACAATGGTTTATCTGGATCGGCGGTGCCGGTACTACTTTAGCTTTAGTCGTTTTAATGATGTTTTCTAAATCAACATATCTGAAAAGTTTAGGCCGTTTGTCTTTCTTACCAGGATTATTCAATATCAATGAGCCAGTGATTTTTGGTACACCGATCGTAATGAACCCGATTTTAGGGATTCCATTTATCGTGGCACCTTTGATCACGACAACTTTTTCTTATTTCTTAACTGTCACAAATGTGATTCCGATGATGGCAGCGCGTTTACCATTTGCCATACCTGCGCCGATTGCGGCTTGGATGAGTACCAACTGGAGTGTTCCGGCAGCGTTATTGGTCTGTGTCAATTTCGCGATTACTTTGGCGATTTACTACCCGTTCTTCAAAGTATATGAAAAACAACAATTGGACAAAGAAGCAGAAGAATTAGCAGCTGAACAAAAAGCAAACGCTGCGGCTTAATCGAGAAAAGAAAGGGAGAGAGGAGAGGATGGGACAAAACAAAAAACAGTTTTGCACCATCCTTTGTTGACTAAGTGCTAGAAGCACTAAGAGTTGAAGGCTTCGAAAATAAGAGGACTTTGATGCTTTTGTCCCAACCTCTCTTTGGTGATGAAGGTCATGATCATTTGGTTCATCGTATTTTTTATTCTTAGTCAGGTAATGATTGAAAGAAAATGGCTGCCTACAAAATTTACGGATTTAAGATTGTTGCATCTATGTGTTACTTCGATCGGTTTGATTTTCTTATCGATCGTAATTGGAATTTTAGTTAGACAACCTTTATTCATAGTAGGAACTGTCACTATATTGTGCAGTTCAGTCATTTCTTGGAAGTACAGACATAAATTCGACCATATAAAGCGAGGGTAATAGGAATGAAAAGAGCATTAGGTGTATCTGTTTATCCAGATCATAGTGATATAGAAAAAGATAAAGCTTATTTAAAAAAAGCTAGTGAATGTGGATTTTCACGAATCTTTATGAGTATGCTAGAAGTAACAGAAGGCAAAGAAGTTGTAAAAGAGCGGTTCAAATCATTGATCTCATATGCAAAAAGCTTAGGCTATGAAACAATTTTGGATGTAGCACCAAATATTTTTGATGAGTTACAAATTTCATATGATGATTTGACCTTCTTTTATGAAACGGGTGCTGATGGAATTCGTTTAGATGTTGGGTTTGATGGCAATAAAGAAGCAAAATTAACGTTTAATCCATTTGATTTAGCAATCGAATTGAACATGAGTAATGATGTGGCTTATTTGGATAATATTTTAACTTATGAGGCCAATGTTCCGTTTCTTTATGGCTGTCATAATTTTTATCCACAAGAGGGGACGGCACTGCCGTATGATTTCTTTGAGCGTTGTAGCGTTCGTTTTAAAAAACATGGGATTCGGACAGCTGCTTTCATTAATTCTCAGACAGGCAAGATTGGTCCTTGGGACGTGAATGATGGATTGCCGACATTAGAAATGCATCGACATTTACCAGTGGATATCCAAACGAAGCATTTGTTTGCGACAGGTCTGATCGATGATGTGATCATTGGAAATGCTTATGCGTCAGATGAAGAATTAGAATTACTAGGGAACTTAAATCGTTATCAATTAGAATTTGCCGTTGAATTTACGAAAAACGCTAGTGAAGTTGAAAAGGCAATTACATTGACGGAGCAACACTTCCGCCGTGGCGATATCACAGATCAAGTTGTTCGTTCAACTGAAGTTCGTAAGAAGTATAAAGATGAAGAGAATCCAGCACATGACAATACACAAGAGTTTCAAATCGGTGATATTGTGATCGGCAATGATTCCTTTGGAAAATACAAAAATGAACTGCAAATTGTTTTACAGCCACATTCAGATGCCCGTAAAAATAAAGTGGGCCAAATAACAGAGAAAGAATTGTTGTTGTTGGATTTTGTAAAACCCTGGACGAAATTTAGATTTAAAGAAAAGTAGGGGATAAAATGAGTTACGACTTAATCATAAAAAATGGCAAAACCATTGAAGGTAAACCAATAGAAATAGCGATCAACGCTGGGAAAATAGCAAAAGTTGCAGATAAAATCGAAGCAGATAGTAAAGAGTTGATTGAACTAGCTGAGGATACCTATGTATCGGCTGGTTGGATTGATGATCATGTTCATTGCTTTGAAAAAATGACTTTATACTATGATTTTCCAGATGAAATTGGTGTCAAAAAAGGCGTAACAACAGTAATCGATGCAGGTACGACAGGTGCTGAAAACATCCATGAATTTTACGACCTAGCAAAACAAGCAAAAACCAACGTCTATGCGTTAGTGAATATTTCAAAATGGGGGATCGTTGAGCAAGACGAGCTGGCTGATTTAAGTAAGGTGAAAGAAGAGTTAGTTCACAAAGCGTTGACTGAACTACCTGATTTTGTCGTAGGAATCAAAGCGCGGATGAGTAAAACAGTGATCGGAGACAATGGGATCACTCCATTAACCATGGCTAAGAAAATTCAAAAAGAAAATCATGATTTACCTCTAATGGTACACATTGGTTCTGCGCCTCCAAAGCTAGATGAAATCCTAGCGCATATGACAAAGGGAGATGTTTTGACTCATTGTTTCAATGGAAAACCTAATGGTATTTTGGATCAATCAACAAATAAAATTAAAGAGTTTGCTTGGGCCGCATATAACAAAGGCGTTGTATTTGATATTGGTCATGGGACAGATAGCTTTAACTTTGATGTTGCTGAGACAGCTTTAGCAGAAGGAATGAAAGCAACGTCGATCAGTACAGATATTTATATCCGTAACCGTGAAAAAGGTCCCGTCCATGATTTAGCCACTACCATGGAAAAATTGCGTGTGGTAGGCTATAAGTGGTCTGAAATTATTGAAAAAGTAACCGCGGCACCTGCTGAAAATTTCCATTTTGAGACAAAAGGTCATTTAAAAGAAGGTTACGACGGAGACATCACGATCTTTACGATCCAAGCAGGTCAAAAGACATTGACTGATTCTAACGGATTTACCAGAGAAGCAACAGAATTGATCAAACCTGTAAAAACCATTATAGGAGGAACAGTTTATGACAATTAGTTATGAAAAATTCAATCTAAAAGAAGTCATCAATGCCTCAGGACGGATGACAATTTTAGGTGTTTCCAAGGTATCAGAAAATGTTTTAGCTGCTCAAAAATTTGGCGGTGAACATTTTTTTGAAATGAGTGAACTAAGTATTCAAACGGGCGCTTATTTAGCAAAATTATTAAATGTTGAAGATGCTCAAATCGTCTCATCTGCATCGGCTGGAATTGCCCAAAGTGTGGCAGCTTTGATCGGTGAAGGTTCGGTATATCATGCTTATCATCCGTATACAGATAAGATTAGCAAACGTGAAATCATTTTACCCAAAGGACATAATGTCGATTATGGCACACCAGTGGAAGTCATGGTGGAACAAGGCGGTGGTCATGTTGTAGAAGCAGGATATGCGAATATGTGCTCACCAGAACATATCGAAATGATGATCACAGACCAAACTGCCGCTATTTTGTACATCAAGAGTCATCATACGGTTCAAAAAAGTATGTTAAGTGTAGACGAGGCCGCAACTATAGCTCAAAAACACAAGCTACCATTGATTGTTGATGCTGCAGCAGAGGAAGATCTATTCAAGTACATCGAAGCAGGTGCAGATTTAGTGATTTATAGTGGTGCAAAGGCCATTGAAGGCCCTAGTGCAGGACTTGTGATTGGGAAAAAAGAGTACATTGAATGGATTCGTCTACAAGGAAAAGGCATTGGTCGTGCCATGAAAATCGGCAAGGACAACATTCTAGGCTTCACCCAAGCTGTAGAAGATTATGTGAGAAACGGCAGTGAAGCAGGCGATTCGATGCAAGCACGCTTAGCACCGTTTATTGAACGTTTGAATCAGATCCCAAACATCGAAGCTAAAATCGTGCAAGATGGAGCTGGAAGAGATATTTACCGCGCTAGTATCAACGTTAGTGGGAAAAAATCAGCTAAAGAAGTGATCCAAGAACTGAAAGCTGAAAGCCCCGCGATCTATACGCGTGAATACCAAGCAAACAACGGCATCATCGAATTCGATATCCGTTCTGTCAACGAAGAAGAAATGAATAAAATCGTGATTCGTTTAACCGAAATCATGAACTAAAAAACTAAAAGCAGGAGTGAATCAATCATGACATTAACACCAAATTATTTAGAAGACCGTATTTGCCTAAACGTCTTGGCCAACTCAGTAGAAAATGCGAAAGACTGTTATGAAGCAGCCGAAGGTCATATCGTTTTAGGTGTTTTATCTAAAAACTACTCAACCGATGAAGCGGCAATCGAAGATATGAAAAAATATGCAGCAGAAACCAACAATGCGTTATCTGTGGGCTTAGGTGCAGGTGATCCAAATCAAAGTCAAATGGTATCAAGAATTTCAAAAGAGTTGCAACCTCAACATGTCAACCAAGTTTTTACAGGTGTAGGCACCTCTCGTGCATTACTAGGTCAAGATGAAACGATCGTCAATGGTTTAGTCTCACCAACTGGTAAAGTCGGCATCGTCAATATTGCGACAGGTCCGTTAAGCTCACAAACACCAGCAGGCGAAGTGACGATCGAAACAGCCATTCGTTTATTACAAGACATGGGCGGCAGCTCGATAAAGTTCTTCCCAATGAAAGGCTTAGCACACATTGAAGAATACAAAGCAGTCGCTGAAGCTTGTGCTAAATATGATTTTTATCTAGAACCAACTGGCGGTATCGATTTAGAAAACTTTGAAGAAATCGTGCAAATTGCTGTGGATGCAGGCGTTAAAAAGATTATCCCTCATGTGTACAGTTCAATCATCGATTCTGAAACAGGCGATACAAGACCAGCAGATGTGAAAACACTACTTGGTATGATGAAAAATACATTGAAAAAATAAAAGCTGAGCGAACTCGCCCAGAGCTGACAGAAAAATAGGAAAATATGATTAAGGCGCTTTATGCCTTACTCAAGTTTTATCTTTTTTCCGAAGAGATAGTTCGTGAAGCTAGACAAATAAAAGCTGAGCGAACTCGTCCAGAGCTGACAGAAAAATAGGAAAATATGACTAAGGCGCTTTATGCCTTACTCATGTTTTATCTTTTTTCCGAAGGGTTAGTTCGTGAAGCTAGATAATAGGTAGGGATCATGATGAAAATTGCAGCTTTTGGTGAAATAATGATGCGTTTAACGCCACCGGAATATCTAATGTTGGAACAAACAAAGGAATTACGGTTAGATTTTACAGGTACAGGTGTAAATATTTTAAGTAATTTAGCTCATTTTGGCTGTCAAACAAGCTTAATCACGAATGTGCCGGATAATCGACTAGGCGAAGCTGCCAAAGCAAGCATTCGTCAGTTGGGGATTCAAGATCATTGGATTGGGAACGCTGGGGATCATATCGGCTCTTATTTCGCTGAAATGGGTTTTGGCCCAAGACCAACACAAGTAACGTACCAAAATCGCCGTAATAGCTCATTTGGTGTGAGTGATGCTAATAGCTATGATTTCGATGCATTTTTAGCTGAAACGGATTTAGTGCATATCTGTGGGATTTCATTGAGCTTAACTCAAGAAACACGAGATGCAGCATTTACTTTAGCTAAAAAAGCACATGCTATGGGAAAAAAAGTTTGCTTTGATTTTAATTTTCGCCCTAGTTTAAATGAAGCTAATGGTGTTTCGTTTATGAAAGAACAATATGAAAAAATGCTTCCATATTGTGATTTAGTGTTTGGTAGTCAGCGTGATTTAACGGATCTATTAGGAATGGTGCTTGATAGCGCATTGGATTCTTCTAAACAATTTGAAGAATTAGTTCATCGCTTTATGAAGCAATACCAAATCGAAGAATTCGCTGGAACGATTCGCCAAGGTGAAGGAGACAAACATTATTTGACGGGTTTTCTTTTTGATAAGGAAAATAGTGTAAAAGCAGCACCGCGGGAAATCGTTAATTTAGATCGAATCGGTGCAGGAGATGGCTATGCCGCTGGAATATTGCTTGGTTATAGCGAAGCTTGGTCGCTGCTGGAGACAGTTGAATTTGCCACAGCTAATGGTGTTTTGGCGCATACAATTCAAGGGGATGTGCCGCTTACAACACGCAAGCAAGTCAGACATATCATGGAGCAGCCGACAGTTGATTTGATTCGCTAAATGAAAGATTAGAATGAAAAAGTATAAATGCGTTTATACTACTTTCGTTCTAGTCTTTTTTTCATTATAATGAGTATAGGTAAGGAATTTAGCGTAACCATTTACGTGGCTCAGATTAATTGGTATGCTTAGGAAGTATCAGCTAGCATTTACATGTTATTTTATAGATAAAAGTCTGTTTACAGGAGGAGATCAACGTGACCGATGAAAATATTTGGAAAGCACTAGATGATGATGTTTTGAAAGATAGTATTCGAAAACGGCCAGGTATGTACATTGGTGGGATTGGTCCTACTGGTTTAGAAAGCATGCTACTACAAGTGCTAGACCATTTATTGCAGTTAGCAGTTGATCTAAAGCAGGCAGAACTATCAATCGAATTATCAGAAAAGCAATTTATTTTTTCCTTTTTCAGTAAAAAAGGATTTCTCTTAGATAAAAGTCCGGAAGAACAGTACACTCCCCCTTATCTTTTTCTTTCTGTCGTCAATGCTTTATCAGAGCAGTTGGGTTTTGGAGTAGAAAAATTAGGCAAGCGGACCATTCAGATCTATCAGAATGGTCAGTTGAACAAAAAAGCCTTGATTCCTTCAGAAGATGAAGGACAAAGAATTGAATTGGCCTTTACGCCAGATGAAACATTATTCGGCAATAAGCATTATCATACTTTATTTTATTTAACCGTTGTCAGGAATTGGCGCTGTTGAACAGCGGGTTGACGATTTCGCTGACAGATGGGAAAAAACAGAAAAATTATTTTCACTACGAGCAAGGACTGGTTGAATACATTTTCCAAAAAGATGATAGCATCACGCGAAACGGCCAGCCGTTAATCATTAATACAGTTAGTGAAGGCGTTACGATTCAAGCGGTGATTTCAAAAAATGGCTCTACTAGCATCAAAGATAGCTTTGTCAATGGACATTTACCAGCAGACGGCGGGACACATCTCGATGGGTTTATTCAAGGAACAGTCGATGCGATCAATCAGTTTTTAGAGGAAACAAACCGATTAAAATATCTAACGACCGATAATTTTTCTGAACGTTTTGACGTTGTTCTATCAATTAAAGTCAAACGCCCAAGGTACACTGGCGCTGTCAAAAAGAAAATCAGAAATCCTGAGCTGTATAAAATCGTTAAAGAAGCTGTATTTACTGATGTATCGATCTTTTTGAAACGACATCCGGCTTGGTATTTAAGCTAAGTATGCAGTGCTGAAAGGAAAAAACATGAAAATTTTTATTGATGGTGATGGTTCACCAGTTAAAGATAGTGCAATTGAAATCGCCCTTATGTATTCAATCGATGTTGTGATTGTCACAAGTATTGATCATTATTCGTTGAAAGAATATCCTGAACTGGTTTCTTTTGTTTATGTAGATAAAGGGGCTGACGCGGCTGATTATAAAATTGTTCAATTGATTAAAAACAATGACATTTTAGTGACGCAAGATTATGGATTAGCGTCCTTGGTTCTGCCAAAGGGTGTTCGAGTTTTGCATCAACTAGGTTATGAATATACAGGTGAAAATATGGACGGTTTGTTGGAGCAACGTTATTTTAGTGCAAAGGTTCGAAAAAGTGGCGGACGCACAAAAGGGCCAAAAGCCTTTACACAAGCAGATCGAGAAAAGTTTAAAGTAAAACTTGTTGAATTGATCGAAGCAACACGTTAGCCAATCTGTATCAATGATCGTTCTATAATAAGACATCCTTACTTGAATGTCTTATTTTTGTATTCAGCTGAGTAAATAAAAATAGTCATCAAGTTGGCTAGAATAGCATTACTAAAATTTTTTACCTTATTTCGTGATTTGTTTCTATTCGGACTAACGCTTTTATGCTAAAATATGAAAGAGCTATTTTGAATATCCCTGTTGGAGGCAATCATAAAAATTATCTAGCTTCAAGAGCTAACCTTTCGGGAAAAAGATAAATCCTGAATGTGAAAAGGGCATCACAGTCATGATTTCCTATTTTCCAGTCAAGGTTAAATGAGCTCTTTCAGCTTTAAAAATTAGGAGGAAAAGCATTTGAAGATTATTTTGCTATATGGTGGGAGAAGTGAAGAACATGATGTTTCTATATTATCTGCCTATTCCGTTTTAAATGCGATTTATTATAATTACTATCAAGTCCAGCTGGTCTTTATTAGTAAAGAAGGACAATGGGTCAAAGGCCCGATTTTGTCAGAGAAACCTGAAAGTAAGGACATTCTTAAGCTAACTTGGTCTGATGATGGGGAAATAGATAAATGGGGCGAATTTACTGGTAAATTGATCCAACCTTGTGATATTCAAGAAGAAGAAGCTATCGTTTTTCCGGTCTTACATGGGCCTAACGGTGAAGATGGCACGATCCAAGGCTTTTTAGAAACTATCGGGATGCCTTATGTGGGAGCCGGTGTCTTGGCAAGTGCTAATGCAATGGACAAGATCATGACAAAATATCTATTACAAACAGCAGGTATTCCTCAAGTGCCATTTGTACCAGTCTTAAAAAGTGATTGGAAAGAAAATCCTAAGAAAGTATTTGAGCAATGTGAAGGTTCATTGATTTATCCAGTCTTTGTCAAACCAGCTAATATGGGTTCTAGTGTTGGAATCAGCAAAGCTGAAAATCGTGAAGAGCTGCAACACGCTTTAGAAGAAGCCTACCGCTATGATTCTAGAGCGATCGTTGAACAAGGGATCGAAGCACGTGAAATCGAAGTAGCGATTTTAGGTAATGAGGACGTCAGAACAACATTACCAGGTGAGATTGTTAAAGATGTTGAATTTTATGATTACAATTCAAAATATATCGATAATCAAATTACGATGAAAATTCCAGCGGAAGTGCCGGAAGAAGTGCATCAAAAGGCACAGGAATTTGCTAAAAAAGCTTATACTATTTTAGATGGCAGTGGTTTAAGTCGTTGCGATTTCTTCTTAACTAGTAAAAATGAGTTGTTCTTAAATGAGCTAAATACAATGCCTGGTTTTACAGAATTTAGCATGTATCCATTATTATGGGAAAATATGGGCTTGAAATACAGCGATTTGATTGAAGAATTGATCCAATTAGCTTTAAATCGTTTCAAACAAAGACAAAGTTTTTACGAAAGATAAAACACTAAAAGGGAGGAGACAAAACGTAGCTGGTTTTGTTTCAGCCCTTTTATATATGATCTGTTGTTTAAAAGAGCTATAAGTTTAAAGCAAATTTAAGGAGAGAGACTGATGAAACTAACTTTTTGGGAAGTAGCCAAAGCAGTACAAGCCACAAATGATTGGAAACAGTGGACAGATTTTGAATTGACAGGTATCGAATTTGATAGCCGATTGATTACACCAAGGAATCTTTTTGTTCCGTTAAAAGGTGAAAATGATGGCCATTCGTTTATCAAAAGTGCCGTAGATAAAGGGGCACAAGCTGCGTTTTGGAGCTCAAAAAATGCGGCTCCCGAACAACTACCAATCTTACAAGTAGCGGATACGTTGAAAGCGATGCAAGACTTGGCTGTCTATTATCTAAAGAAAATGCAGCCAACAGTGATCGCAATTACTGGAAGCAATGGTAAAACAACAACGAAGGATATGACCGAAGCCGTTTTAGCTCAACAGTTTAAAACGTATAAAACCCAAGGAAATTACAATAACGACATTGGCTTGCCGTATACTATTTTACATATGCCAAATGATACAGAAAAGCTGATTTTAGAAATGGGGATGGATCATGCTGATGAGATTGATTTTTTATCGAAATTGGCTCAGCCAGAGGTAGCTGCAATTACAATGATCGGTGAGGCTCATATAGAAAATCTCGGATCAAGAGCAGGAATTGCACAAGCAAAGATGGAAATCACTTCAGGACTCACTGAAAATGGTTTGCTGATCATTCCAGCAGACGAACCTTTGCTCTTGCCTTTAATTAAGGAAGTGCCGCAAACAATCAAAACATTCGGCTTAGATCACGCGGACTGTAAAGCTACGATCATTGAAGCACAAAAAGAATATACAACATTTAAAATCAGTGGATCAGATACGTTGTTTACGATCCCAGTTCCAGGTAAATACAATGTTGGCAACGCCTTGATTGCAATTACTATTGGTCAATGGTTTAATCTTACGGAAGAAAAAATCCAAGCCGGGTTAGCTGATTTTCAATTAACTAAAAATCGGACTGAATGGCTAAGAACTAGCTCAGAGATCGAGCTTCTAAGTGATGTCTATAATGCCAATCCAACGGCAATGAATCTAGTACTGGATAGCTTCAGCCAGATGCCTACCCAAGGAAAACGAGTAGCGGTTTTAGGGGATATGCTTGAATTAGGTCCAGATTCAGCTAAGATGCATGCCTCTGTCAGTGAGCATTTAAACCCCTCTGAGGTCATAGAAGTTGTATTGTATGGAGAGCAGATGCAGGCTTTGTATGATGCACTAACGAAAAAATATCAAGAAAGTCATATTCACTACTTTAAAAAAGAAGAGAAAGAAAGCTTGATCCATACCATACAATCGATTCTAAAACCTAAAGATATGGTTGTTTTAAAAGCAAGTAATGGCATGGGTTTAAATGAAGTTGTTACGAAACTTCTCGAAATGTAGCGAGCTTTCATAAAACTTGCTGAAAATATAAAACTATGCTAAAATAACCTATTGCCGGAAGATCGAAGTAGATAAATCGAAAGTACCTATTGAAGATACTTTTCTATCATATAAAGATTAAAAAAGCTGAACGAACTCGTTTGGCTTTTCTAGTGCCTGTAGCTTCATAAGGTGGATTTTTCGGTAACACTAATGAGAAAATAAGCAAAACCTATGTTGAAAGGTTACTGATTCCATGAACATTTTCGAAGTTAGTGAAAGTCAAATCACCTGTAACATCATTTTTAGAAGAAAAAAATTTTCTTCTGCAACAAACACTATTTAGGAGGATATCATTTG
The DNA here is from genome assembly GCF_000633635.1 of Enterococcus crotali. Classification (GTDB taxonomy): domain Bacteria; phylum Bacillota; class Bacilli; order Lactobacillales; family Enterococcaceae; genus Enterococcus_L; species Enterococcus_L crotali. The sequence continues at coordinate 32,234 of NZ_AYPQ01000007.1, forward strand.
AAATTTAAAGAACTAGGCTTAGAACCAGACTTATTGGCATCGATCGAGCGCTCAGGATTTGAAGAAGCAACACCAATCCAGGAGGAAACAATCCCTCTAGCATTACAAGGAAAAGACGTAATTGGACAAGCACAAACAGGAACTGGTAAAACAGCTGCTTTTGGTCTTCCAATGTTACAAAAAATCGATACATCAAAACGTATGTTACAAGGGATCGTTATTGCTCCAACTCGTGAGTTAGCAATCCAAACGCAAGAAGAATTATACCGTTTAGGCCGCGATAAAAAAATTCGTGTGCAAGCAGTATACGGCGGAGCAGACATTAGTCGCCAAATCCGTGGACTAAAAGAAAATCCACATGTGGTTGTCGGAACACCTGGACGTTTATTAGATCATATCAATCGTCGTACACTAAAACTAGATACAATTGAAACGTTAGTTTTAGATGAAGCAGATGAAATGTTGAACATGGGATTCTTAGAAGATATCGAAAAAATCATCTCTAAAATTCCGTCAACTCGTCAAACATTGCTATTTTCAGCAACAATGCCGCCAGCAATCAAAAACATTGGCGTGAAATTCATGAAAGAACCAGAACACGTGAAAATCAAAGCGAAAGAAATGACAGCTGATTTGATCGATCAATACTACGTACGCTCAAAAGATTTCGAAAAATTCGATATCATGACTCGTTTACTTGACGTTCAAACACCGGAGCTAACAATTGTTTTTGGTCGTACTAAACGTCGTGTAGATGAATTAGCACGCGGCCTAGAAGCACGCGGATACAAAGCTGAAGGAATTCATGGTGATTTATCACAGCAAAAACGTATGAGCGTTTTACGTTCATTCAAGAGCGGTAACTTAGATATTTTAGTTGCAACAGACGTAGCAGCTCGTGGACTAGATATTTCAGGTGTTACACACGTATATAACTACGATATCCCACAAGATCCAGAAAGCTATGTTCACCGTATCGGCCGTACTGGTCGTGCTGGTAAAGGCGGAATGTCAGTGACTTTCGTTACACCAAACGAAATGGGCTACTTGCATGTCATCGAAGAATTAACGAAAAAACGCATGACACCATTACGTCCACCAAGTGAACAAGAAGCGTTCAAAGGACAATTAGGAGCAGCGCTTGAAACGGTTGAAGAAAAATTAGCAGAAAATGGTCTAGAAAATTACTTACCTTCTGCTGAAAGTCTTTTAGAAAAATATTCTGCTGAAGATTTAGCAGCATTATTACTAAAAACAATTTCCAAAGACCCATCAGATGCTGTACCAGTGAAAATTACACCGGAACGTCCATTACCATCAAATAAAAAAGGCTTCAATAAAAATAATCGCAGCGGTGGCGGTGGAAATAGCCGTAACCGTAATAAAAACGGTGGCGGCGGTTACCGTGGCAACAAAAATAACAAAGGTACTGGAGCTGGCGGCAGTGGAAACGGCGGCGGTTACAATAAGAGCAAAGACAATCGTTCAGCAAAACGTCACAACGATAAAAAACGTAGCTTTGTTATTAGAGACAACTCAAATTAATAAATCTATAGATAGTAGCAATGAAAAGTAATTGGTTTTCGTTTTACTAATAATTGGATTTTAAGAGGGGAAACAAAGCTTTTATGCTTTGTTTTCCCTTCTTTTATTAATTTTTACATTATTATGTGGAAAAATTGTTAAAATTTGATAGAATAAGAGTAATTTATAAAATAAAGGAGAGGGCTTGAAAGAATGATCAAAGGAATTGGTATAGACATGGTAGAACTTTTAAGAATCGAAAAAATTATCAACAATAAGCCTTCTTTTATCCAACGGGTTCTCACCAATGATGAATATGTCCTTTTTCAACAATTACCGCATAAACGTCAAGTTGAGTTTTTAGCCGGACGTTTTGCTTGTAAGGAAGCATTCTCTAAGGCATGGGGCACTGGAATCGGCAGTGTGGGATTACAGGATATCGAAATCCTAAAAGAAGCCAGCGGAGCGCCTAAGGTGACAAAATCTCCACATGAAGGCACGGTATTTGTTTCAATTTCACACACGGATACTTTTGCAGTTGCACAAATTATTTTAGAAGTTGATTAAAAAGCTATGGAATAAAGGTTGAAACGAAAGCTGTCGTTCAGCGTTTACTAGAATTTATACGATGTGAAAGGTAAACTTCGATAGCAAAATTATTTCCGTTTCGATCATAAAAGAAAGAAGGACACAATACATATGGCAGTAGGATGGCATCGTCCCACAAAATTAGTGATCGATACACAGGCGATTAAAGAGAATGTTTACAATGAGGTCAAACGAATGCCGCAAGGGACAGAATTATTTGCGGTAGTCAAAGCGAATGGATATGGACATGGAGCTGTTCAAACGGCTAAGGCGGCCATTCAGGGAGGTGCTACTGGCTTTTGTGTAGCAATCTTAGATGAAGCAATAGAACTACGTGAAGCCGGCATTACAGAGCCGATACTCATTTTGAGTGTTGTAGATGTTTCTTACATAGATTTGCTGCTGAAATACGATTTATCCGTCACAGTAGCAACACAGGAATGGCTGGAACAAGCAATCGAGCAGATGAAGCATATAGAGATACAAACACCATTGAAAATACATATAAAAGTCGATACAGGTATGGGACGCATTGGTTTTACTACACCGATGGCTGTAAAACAAATCGTTGAATTGGTACAATCAACCGAATCACTTTTTTGGGAAGGCTTATTCACTCATTTTGCTACAGCTGATGAAAAAGATACAAGCTATTTTGAAAAACAAGCACAGCGTTTTAAGGAAGTCTTAGCAGTACTTTTTGAGTTGCCAAAATATGTTCACGTCAGCAATAGTGCAACAGCGCTTTGGCATCCTGAAAATGTGGGGAATATGATTCGATTTGGTATAGCAATGTATGGATTAAATCCATCGGGACAAGTATTGCCTGAGGTGTATCCGTTAAAACCTGCACTTAGCCTAGTATCTGAATTGATTCAGGTCAAAGAACTTTCAGCTGGTGAAGGAATTGGTTATGGAAATACGTATACGACAGGTAGAAATGAATGGGTCGGCACTGTACCAATTGGTTATGCAGATGGCTGGTTGCGGCATTTACAAGGTTTTTCAGTCTTAGTAAATGGTAAGAAATGCGAAATTATCGGGAGAATCTGTATGGATCAATGCATGATTCGCTTACCGGAACAAATGACAATAGGAACACGCGTCACACTGATCGGACAGGATCATGGGGAAAATATCACAATGCAGATGGTGGCAGATAAATTAGAGACGATCCACTATGAAGTAGCATGTACGTTTTCTGAACGTATGCCAAGGGAATACAAATAGAATAGGAGGTTTCAAATGGTCAAAAGGGGTGACATATATTTTGCAGACTTATCCCCTGTTGTAGGATCAGAACAAGGGGGAGTACGTCCAGTACTAGTCATACAAAATAATTTAGGAAATCATTTTAGTCCGACGATCATCGTAGCGGCGATTACAGCAAAAATGGCTAAGCCAAAATTACCGACACACATAGGAATTAATTCCGAAGAAACTGGGATCGAACGTGACTCAGTCATTTTATTAGAACAGATCCGCACCATTGATAAAATACGATTAAAAGAAAAAGTTTGTCATTTAGGAATAGAAATCATGGATTCTGTTGACCGAGCTTTGGGAGTCAGCGTAGGAATTCATGAAACAGAACTAGAAGAAGAAAATCTTGGTACATATCGTTGAAAGTATCGGGTATTAGTGAAAGAACATAAGACATAGTCGATTTTTGTCAGCAACGCAAAAAAAGATGCCTGAGACAATGAAATTATCCTTGTAGTCACATTGTTACTTACTTATATTGTTATTTTTCATTCTTTAGTAAATAGTCGCCAAAATACTGATACCTACTACAAACATAAGGGAAACAGCTGAAATATAAATGACTTTATTCGATTCCAATAATAAAAAAATACTAAAATTTATCAAGTGAGCGGCTATTTTTATTGACTTTTTCATGCGTTTATAAAAAAAAGTTGGCAATAGCTCAACGTAATGTTACAATAAACTATGTATAATTGGGTGGAAAGTGGATAACTTTCAAAAAAATAGATATATTTAGTGTTTTTTTATTAAGGGATAAAGGAGTTTATATTTGATGACGATTTTCATGTTCGTGTTAGTAGTATTGCTGTTTCTTTTTTTCTGCTATCAGCTTTATGTTCGATTCCAATTGGAGAGCTTGGATTCTGATAGTCCAAAGATGAAACGTAAAATTAACTTTTATAAGTACCAAGAGAACAACCGATCAATATTATTTTTGATGATTGCTGCAATTATTTTTTGCTTAATATTGTTTGGGATATTGTATAATCAAGATGCTTTAAGAAAAGATAATAAAGACTTAGAATTGAAGATAGGAGAAATCAAGGAGGCCAGAGGCGGAGCTTCTGGCGCTGAGATTGAGAGTTACAAAGAAAACACCTTGAAACTGGCCGAATTTCCTTGGAAAAAAGTTGTCGAAAGCCGAGATGCACAAAGTTTAGATAACTACGAACTTTCATTTGTAAGAGATTGGCAGCCCTTTTTTGGTGAAGCAAATGTAACGATCCTGATTAGTCAAAAAACGGAGACATTGACAATTTCAGTCTTTCCAACAGCTTTGACATTTAGTGATTTCCAAACGGCTGAAAAAAATATCGAGCCATTTATCAAAGAATTACAGCCAGTGAAAGAAATCAAAATGATGGATTTTAACTTTACATATCGAGATAAATCAAACAAACTATCTAAAAAATCGATCGTTTACACAAGAGAATTAAAAGACAGTAACTTAGAAAAAGTAGAACTGAACAAATAGAGTAAGAAAGAACAAAAAGACGGGGTGTAAAAGGCATGGCAAAGAGACGGCTAATAAAAAAAATAAATGAAGTTTCCGAAGAAGAATTAACACAAGATGTAGATTTCAATTCAGATAATGAACAACCGCCTGTTAGTGTAACAACTACAAATAATAGCAACCTACTGGCTGAACAAGAACAAGAGATTACGCGCTTAAGAGAATTGATCAAAGAATACAGAATGCAGGAATCTGAATTTGAACAAAACAAAGAAGAAAATTTCCGTTTATCTCAACAAAATAAACAATTAGTAATCAAGGTTGAAAGCAATCAAGATGAACTTGAATTATTGAAAGAGAAGAACGATGAACTAGCAACACAGCTTAATCAAAAAGAAACAGAAATTTTTGAACTGGAAGAAGCAACTGAAGCAGCTGATTCTTCAGAAGAAATCACTCGCTTGAAGGCACAAATCGAAGAACTGAAAAAAGAAAACGTGAGTGGCCAAGAACAGATTGCTTATCTAGAAACGGCACTTATTGAAAAAGATAAAGCATTGGAAACACAAATTCTTGAAAAAGAAAAAGAAATACAGCAGTTAAAAGCTGATTTAGCAGCCCGAGGAACAATCGGAGAAAAACAAGAAGCATTGGAGACGGTGAAGATGGAATTAGAATCATTGAATGAAAAACTTCAAACTACTGATAAAGAAAATCAAGAATTAACACAAAAACTTGCTGATCTTCAAGAACAAATGCGTCGTTTACAACAAGAAAATCAAGAATTGAAAGATAAAGAAATCACTTTATCAACAAATAGTGATGTTTCGGTTGATAACAGCCGCGTTGAAGAATTGAAAAAAGAATTAGAAACAGTTCTAACAGAAAAAAGCGAATTGGAAACAAACCTAGGACGTATCCAAGGCTTAAACGATAAATATTCTATTCAAAAAAATGTGTTTGAATCTGAATTAGCTGGCTTAAGAAGCATCTATAAAGAAAAAGAAGAAGAACTAGAAAACTTAAATGCTGAACTTGAAACAATGCGCAGCATGTCTGCAACAGGCGAAGCTACAGGAAATCAATTAGCTGAACTGTTACAAGCGAAACAACAAATCAACGACCTATTGTTGAAAAATCAATCTTTACAAGAAGAAGCATTGAAATCACAACAAGAGATCGGTGAAGTAATGGTTTCTGCTAAGAAAGAAGCCAATCGTATCATCAGTGAAGCACAAGTTGAAGCAAAACACATGGTCAATTCAGCCGAACTTGAAATGCTGAACATTGGCAATCGTGCGAAAAATATTTCTAATGAAGTAGAAGAGTCTAAAAATGAAGTAATGACGATTTACCGTGAACTAGAAGAACGTTTAAGTAAATTATCACGCTTAGATAAAACTGGAAACTAAACGATCATAAAACAAATGAAGGGAAGAACAATATGAAAAAACGAATCAAAAAAAAACATCTGATACCGTTGGTTTTTTCTATAATATTGTTTAGTACTGCGGGCTATTTCATGTCTGATTCATTAGTATTAGGGGCATCAGTAGGCGGTGAGGCTGGAACTGCACCGGTAGCAGACACAACGACAGTCGCACCTGAATCGGCTCCAGTAGCTCCGGAAGTAGAACAATCTACGGGGGAAACAACCGAAAATAGTGCTACTACCCAAAGCAAAGCAAAAGAAGTTCCTAAAGAAGTCTACGTTGTAAAAGATGGTCAGACGTTATGGGAGATTGCTCAAGATTCTGGCTTATCAGTTCAAACATTAATGAATAAAAATCAGCTTAGTAGTAGCGTCATCGTTGAAGGACAAGAATTAGTATTCGATCGTTAGTGAGAAGTTACAGAGCGGATTTTAGGTGAGCAAAGCAAAACAATAAATGTTTTGCTTTGCTCACTTTTTCAATATAAGAGAAGTCTGTGGAAACTAAGAGGTAGAATTTTCTTCTAGTGAGTTGATTTTTCTTTTGTATGGAAAAATATACAGCAGTCTGTTATTCTTAATGGAGAGTATTAATCGGTATAATGAGGTGTATTATGGATGAAATAATAGAGCGTTTTGAAAGATTAAAACGACAATTAAAAAGGAAATTCAGTAAAAATAATAAATCAAAAAATAAACGTACAAATACGAATAGAAAACGCCCCCAATCAGGAGTCAAAAAGAAACGGCCTCAACCAAGAGAGCGAATTGAACCAACTAGAGAAGAACCAAGAAATAGACCAAGACCAAAAGAAGAACAGATCAGAAACGCAACACCAACGAATAAAAAGCGAAAAAAGAAGAAATTAACGAAGGAAGAGTTTGAGAAAAGAAAAAGAAAAAAAGAAAAGAAAGTATTGTCGAAATCGTTAAATTTATGCTGCCAGTTGTATTGTTTGCCATTTTTGTTTTTTTCTTTATCCTAAATACTTCCCCTCATATGGTTGATGGCGATTCAATGAAGCCAACACTTTTAAATGGTGATCGGGTCATTGTCCGTCGTACGAAGGAACCAAAAAGATATGAGATCATCACATTTAAGCCGCCTGTAAAAAGTGATTTTCAATATGTAAAACGAATTATCGGGATGCCCGGGGACTTAGTTTGGACTGAAGGCAGCGACTTATTCATCAATCATCAAGCTGAAGCTTTGCCAAAAGCCTCAGAATTATCTGCTGCAAATGAATTGCCCGATGGAACGATCAAAGTAAATATCTCTGAGGATAGTTTGGCTCAAATGTCACAATTAAAAAAAATTCCTAAAGGGTATTATTTTGTTTTAGGAGACAACAGAAATAATTCCAGCGACAGTAGAGCTTTTGGTTTAGTCGATGGCCAGGCGATCGAAGGAGTTGTTTCATTCCGATTTGCTCCATTTAACAATATTGGTTGGATTAAATAAAAACGATAATTTTTTATCGTTTTTTTATTTATAATTAATTATTATAAATGATAAAAAGAGCATAAAAAAATCATTATCATTTTATTATTATCATAATTACTATTCTCATTAAATTTACTAGACGCAAAGAAAACAGAGAACATCAAGAGGGAGTTCTCTGTTATAATTTCAGATAGTAGCACAAATCATAAATGCTAGTTATTTTGTATCGATCAACTGAATAATCAGTTTTCGACCTCAGCCATATCATAGCTATTGCCAATGTCGGAAAAAATATAAACTAGTTCTTGTTTTTCAGAAATCAACTCACTGTAAATATTGGAAAGTAAGATATCATAATGACTGTCTTCTTTGAACGCTTCTGCTTTGATTGGGTATTTATGCCCTAAAACATTCGTTAAATGTTGGATAACTAATTCACCGATAGAAGGATTTAGTGAATGATAAACACCGATTGCAATTTTTTCTTCATTTAATTCAGCAATATGATTTAAGATGATCGTATAGTGAATCTCAGTAAATTTATTTTTATAGCTCCCCTTATCGCCATCTTGATCAAACTTTTTAGTAGCGATATCCATTAATTCAAACACTTCATTACCCGAAAATGGATGGCGATGTGCATTAACAATAGATCTTATGGTCCAACTGTCAAAAGGCAGGATGAAACCATCGAAATAATAGAGTTGTGAATGAAGCTGGAACAACAGGTTTTCGATGTAAAGCAATCTAGCTGATGAAGCGTAACTCGAGAGATAGCCTTGTTGCTTTAGGTACTTTAAGATAACTTTATTCATATAATTTAAGTAAGAACTTTCTCTACGTTGTTTTTCAGCCAATCTAAAAGCAAAAGATGAGTTAGGTGAAAAATTATGCATAGAACAAAAAAAGTCATAAAACATGTAAGCTTCATAAATAGTGTATGGACGGTCGATTTTTTTCATATATGTATGTAAGGCTAAATTGATTTCTTCAAATAAAGGACGATCTGGATAATCATAGTTAGGGCTGATGACTGGATTGTATTCACTAGTCAGTCGCCGGAAGGATATTTTCATCCATAATTTTATCTGCAATACCTCAGTTGGATCAAAAACCAAATTAAGAGAATCTTTTAAAATATCCACAAAGCCAAGATATTGATTCGCAGTTTCTTTTTCCAAACTGGTTTTATCTTCAAAAAGAAACCAAAAGAAACTAAAGAAAAAATAGCGGATCTGTTTTTCTTCTCCAAGAAGTTTTCCACGTTTGATTTGTAGGCGAAACTCTTTTAGCAGGTCATTAAGTTCAGTTATTTTGCGATAATAAGTCGCAGAACTGATTGCATAATTCAACTGGAAATAATCGCAAGTCAATTCACCTTTAGTAAATAATTGATTGACCATCTGGAATTTGATTGATTTTTCTAGAAAAAGGACCACAACTTTCTTTAATGGAAAAGTCGGTTGTTTTTTCAAAGAGATATTTTCACCTTGCAGGGTTATTTTTACTTGTTCATTTACATGGTTTTCTTCAAGAAAACTTTGTAAGAAAGACAAATATTCATTTAATGTTGGCAAGCTAATTTGAAATTCACTGACTAGCTCGTTTTTTGTCGCATTGCCTTGATTGTTGTATAAAAATAATAGTATATCATTCATATAATCGAAGGGCTTTTCTAAAAAATCTCGTTTTAGCATAATAGACACCTCACTTTAAGGATACTTGATTCACATGAAAATGGCAATACGCAACTTATAAAAAGAAATTTACTAGTTATTATTATTTAAAAAAAGCGAAATTTTATATATAATGGAATGGAATGTTATTTTTATTTTGTGTTTATATAATTATAACGATGCTCTAGTTGAGTGAAGGGAGAACGAACCTTAGTGAAAGTAGTCATTATCGGAGCCTCACATGGTGGGCTTCATGCCGCATTAACATTAAAAAAATTAAATTCTCAGACTGAGGTAGTGCTAATTGAAAAAAGAAGTGAAATTAGCTTCGTTTCAAGTGGGATCGTTTTGAAAATGAATCAATTAGTCAATGAGTTGGACGAAGTGAGATATCTTACCGTAGAAGAATTGGCTAATAAAGGTGTAGAGGTTTTACTGAATACAGAAGTTACCACCATCAATCCAGATCAAAAGACAATTATCTATGAAGGAGCTTCCCAAACAAAAGGGGAAGTAAATTATGATAAATTGATTCTTGCAACAGGTTCAAATCAATTTTCAACAAATCTGACATTGCCAAGTGAAGAGAAGGTGAAGGTTTTTAAAAGTTATCCCAGTTCCCTAGAAGTATTGGAAAAATTGGAAAAAGCGCAAGCCATTTCAATTATTGGCGGTGGATATATTGGGGTAGAGTTGTGTGATGCGTTAAAAGGACTAGGGAAGGAAGTCCATCTAATCGAAAGTGCGGACTCTGTTCTTTTCCGTTATCTAGATGATGAAATTTCTTCACTGATCAAACAAAAAATTGTAGATTCTGGAGTGAAACTTCATTTAGGCGAAAGTGTGATTGGTTTTTCAGAAATAGAGGAAGAGCTATTTATTACAAAAACAACAAATGAAGAGATCAGAAATGATTGCGTGATCATCGCTGTGAATGCTCGACCAGATACATCTTTAGTCAAAGAATTTTTAGATTTGAATACCAATGGAACGGTTCGTGTCAATGAATATATGCAAACAAGTGATGCTAATATTTATGCTTTAGGAGATGTGATTTCCTATCCTGTGCGTAACAGCTACCGCAAGTCATTTATTCCGTTAGTGAACAATGTGGTAAGAAGTGCTACGGTCGCTGCGATGAACGTCTTAGGTCATACGATGAAATACAATATGACACAAAAAACAACAGCTACTAAAATCTTCAATAACTATGTTGCTAGTACGGGCTTGACGGCAGTCGAAGCAAAATTTGAAGGGCTTGAAGTTGAAAGCATCTTTTTAACGTTACCATGTCAATTACCTTATCTTGAACTTCAAGAAGAAGTACATATTAAAATGGTTTTCGAAAAAGGAACGCACAAATTGATCGGCGGTCAATTGATGTCAGAAAAAGATATCACACAATCAATCAACACGTTATCTTTAGCGATCGATAAAGAGACAACATTAGAAGAATTAGTCACGATGGATTTTTATTTTAATCCAGGAATCAATCAGCCGATGGGCATCATTAGTCGAGCAGCCTATGAATTTCTGATTGGAAAATATAAAGCATAACAGAAGATGAGCTTTGACATAAGGTTGCGCAAAGATCTTTTAGTTTAAGAAAATACGACATATAGTGTACCTGAAGAAGGTTTAATTAGAAATAAAAACAGTGAAACGAAGTCTTTTTTGTTTTACTGTTTTTTATATAGATATTCATTTTTGGAATAAAAAGCAAAATACTACAACTTATTGTTATTTAAGCTTATAATAGAATAAAATTCTAGGAGGCATCGCTGATGAAAGCAGAAGAAAAGAAATTTTATGACTTTATAATGGACCGAACAAAATCGGATCATCAAGAAGACATGAAACATTTGCTAGCAGAATTGATGGAAAGAAAATCAACGGATAAACTTGATAAGATGTATCTTATGAGTGTGGTTCCTAGAGCGCTTTCTTATTTAGATCCTGATTCAGTAAATGAAGTAAAAAAAGTCGTATCAGAGTTTTCAGCAAAACTATAAGCAAAAAAATCAAGACAAGCTGATTCAATCGGATGAGTTTGTCTTTTTTTAGGTGCTGGAAAGTAGCGAATTAAAAGTGGAAAAAATCAGTTAGCCAGTTAGTTAATAAAACCAAAAGGAAATCTCTACGACAGTTTAAGAAACCTGTCGTAGAAATAGACACAAAAAGCATTTTTCATTTGTTATTGATAAAAAAATTATGCTAAAGTATATCAGTCATTAAAAAGAGTGGGTGAGCAGGATGAAACATATAAAAAATACATTGAAGTTATTTAAATTAGATTGGCAACGCATTTTTAAAAACCCAATCGCAACATTTTTGATTATTGCACTGATGATTATTCCATCACTTTATGCATGGTTCAATATCAAAGCTTTGTGGGATCCATATGCGAATACAGGAGAGCTGCCGATCGCAGTATATAGCGATGATCAAGCAGCGACTTTCAAAGACAAAAAAGTTAACATCGGAGAGGAAGTCCTGAAAAATCTCCATGAGAATAAGCAATTGGGCTGGCGCTTTGTCGACTCTAAACAGGAATTAGACAAAGGGGTAAAATCAGGTAAATATTATGCAGGTATTTATTTGCCTAAGGATTTCTCTAAAGACTTATTAAGCTTTACAACAGGAGAGATCACCAAACCTAAAATAGACTATTCCATCAATGAGAAAATCAACGCGATCGCACCAAAAATCGCTGAAAAAGGCGCATCTTCTTTACAAGCGCAAATCACAGACGAATTTACTAAGACAGCAAGTAGCACTCTCGTTGGTGTTTTCAATGACATTGGCTATAATTTAGATTCTAATTTAGTTAGTATCACTAAAGTAAAAGACATGATTCTTTCAACCGATGAGAATATTGACCAAATCGATAAGTATACGCAAGAAGTTGTTGCGCTACACGGCAAAATGCCAGAATTGAAAACGAAATTGGCCAAGGCTAATGAATTTGTCGATTATTTACCCCAAGTCGATGCTTTGGGTGCAAAACTAGTCGATTTAAATGATAAGATGCCGACGATCAAGGAACAAGCAAAAGTTATTTTAACCTTGCAAGAGAAAATTCCAGAAATTCAAAATGCCGGAAAACAATTAGCAATGATCGATGAAGATTTTGCATCAGTCGAACAAACGATGACTGAAGGAATCAATGAAGCCAAACAAGGTTTAACGATTATTCAGCAAGTTCAAACAGCATTACCAGACATTGAAAAACTTGGCAACCAAGCAGATCAATTAGCGACTGCAACGAACGAAGGTGCAGTAAAACTACAAGAAGCACTACCAAGTATTACAAGTAGTATCAAAGTAACTTTAGAGTCTGTTCAAACAATCGGTTCAAATGTATCAGCTATAGCAGGACAAATCGATCAATTGTTAGCAGACAACGAATTGACACCAGAAGAACGTGCAGCATTAAAACAACTGCTGCAGCAATTTAGCGACAGCCTAGGGAAGCAACAAGCAGCGATCGACCAGTTAGCCGTGATGTTGACAGATATTCAAAATTCATCAGGAAATCAAGAGCTTCAACCGATCATTGATAACCTAAATAATCTTAGTACCTTGATTAGTGGCTTAAAAGCTCGAGTAGATAGTATCGATGCAGACTCGATCTCTGTTGATCAGCTAAGAGCTGTTTTAGGTGAAATTGAAAGTATGGCCAGTAACATTGCTTCAATAGCAGGCAGTATCAATGTCGATGCAGTTGCAACGGATGTAAAGGATATTTTGACTAAACTGATCAATACGATATCAACAGCGCAAGGACTACTCAATCAAGCGAAACAAATCGATTTTACTTCTCTACTAAGTTCCACAGAGGCAACTGTGTCTAATGCAATCGGCATCTTAGAAAAATACCAAGCAGAATTACCAGCGATCAAACAAGAAGTTCATGATGCAAATGTATTACTGAACGGTCATATGGAGACGATTGTGAATGGTATTAACAAAGGGGCAGAACTCTATAATAATGAATTACCTATTATAGATGAAAAACTCGGCTTAGCAGCAGATTTTATTAAAAATGATTATCCAGGAATCAAAGAAAATATCACAGGGACTTTAAAAACGGTCAATGAAAAAATGCCGGATTTAGAAGATGCTTTAAACAAAGCGAATGATTTAGTTCAAAACGATTGGCCTAATATCAAAATAGGGCTTCATAAAGCGGCTGAAGCGATCCGCAAAGGCGAAAAGGATGTTGATCTTGGGCAAGTGATAAAATTGCTTAAATTAGACGCAAATGCGGAAAGTGACTTCTTTGCTAAACCAGTTGAAGTTTCTGAAAATAAAATTTATCCAATTGCCAACAATGGGTCAGCAAGTACCCCATTTTATACAGCACTTTGTCTGTGGGTCGGGGCAGTATTATTTTCAAGTGTGGCGACGACCGATTTCTATTTAGATGAAAAAGACCGTGGAAAATACTCTAAACGAGAACAATTTTCAGCAAGAATGTTAACATTCTTAGTTATGGGACTAGCTCAAGGATTGATCGTTACTCTAGGAAACTATTTTTTATTAGGCGTAGATGTAAGACAACCATTTTATAGTGTCTTGTTCGCATTGTTGATCGCTTTTGCCTTTATGATGATGGTCTATGTGCTCGTAGCATTGTTTGGGAATGTCGGAAAAGGTGCGGCGATCATTATCCTAGTCTTGTCTATTTCCGGCGGTGGAGGAAATTATCCGATCCAAGTCTCTGGTAAATTCTTCCAGCTTATCAATCCGTTTTTACCGTTCACACATGCGGTGAATTTACTGCGGGAATCAGCTGGCGGGATTTATTGGCCGAACGCTTGGAAGGCGATCATCATCTTGACATGTATTTCGATTGTTTTCTGTGTACTAGGGATTCTTTTGTATCCTTATATCGAAGAAAAAACGAAAAAATTAGCGAAGGTTTCACATGAGAGCCATATTTTCCATTAAAAAATAATAAGATGAACAAGAAAGCTGGGATACGACTCATAGAGTTATGTTCCAGCTTTGTTTTTGCGTCTATTTCTGAAGGGGAGTCACTTCAAGGTATCCCTAACAAAAAAACAAATGAGTCCAATCAATCAACTTGGGTCTTTCTAAACAATAAAAAGTCACTAAAAAAAGCACTATTTTACTATACAAATCCGTGAAATCATTTTATAGTCTTAAGATATGCTAAAAAACGAGGTAGGGATTACAGATGATAAATTTTTTAATAAATCGTTTTGAAAAAAGACAACAAAAAAATTCGGATATTCGGACAGGATTTGGGATTTTTGCTGGAATTGTTGGCTTAATATCCAATCTACTGCTTTTTGTCAGTAAACTATTGATTGGATTGATTTCTGGTAGTGTGTCGATCATGGCAGATGCAATGAATAATTTGTCAGATACAGTGTCGTCGGTTTTGACCTTGGTTGGTTTTTACATTTCTGGGAAACCAGCAGATAAAGAACATCCATATGGACATGAGCGTTTTGAATATATTAGTGGTATGTTGGTTTCATTATTGATCACATTTGTCGGCTTTCAATTTTTTATGACATCGATCGAACGAATCAAAGATCCGCAAAGTATTAAGGTAACGCCTGTCATCTTGATCGTGTTGTTATTATCTATCTTAATCAAAGTCTGGCAAAGTGTTTTTTATCAGCGTGTTGCCAAAAAGATCGATTCTAATACGCTTATTGCTACAGCCAAGGACAGCTTAAATGATGTGTTTACAACCATTGCTGTTTTAGTATCGGCAACGGTTGAAGGAATGACTGGATTAAAAATTGATGGAATTGTCGGCTTGCTGATAGCATGTTACATTATTTTCAGCGGCTTACAGTTGATCCGAGAATTTGTAAATGAGTTGATGGGGCTAAGACCAGATCAAGCTGCTATTGATGAGATGAAGCTATATTTATCATCGGTTTCAGAGATTATCGGTTACCACGATCTGTTGATCCATCAGTATGGTCCAAATAAAACCTTTGCTTCTGTGCATATTGAAATTGACGACCGCTGGGATTTAACACAAGCGCATGAAACGATCGACGGGATTGAAAAGAGTTTTAAAGAGAAATTAGGTGTGGATCTGGTTTGCCATATTGATCCTGTGAACTTGCATGACCAAAGACAGCAATTTATTCATCAAGAGCTTAAAAAAATCATTAAGGGAATCAACGGTGAATTAAGAGGACACGATATTCGCCTAGTGGACCATGGTGAGAAGCCCCGTATTTTATTTGATTTGGTTGTTCCTAACCATTTTAAAGCAACAGATCAAGAATTAAAGATTCGCATTCAAGAGCAAGTCTATAGAAAAATTGGGGATTACATGGTGGACATCGTTTTTGATCACAATTATCTTCTTTAAATATATGCAAATAAAGATAGAAAAAACATATTAACCAAAAATTTTCTCAAAAAAATGTATAAAACTAGCTGTTTTAACTAAAAAGATGAAAAAATATAGCTCTCTAACGTGGTAACATAGGTATTGAATGTTAGGGGGAGTTAAAAGGATGGATGAAAACTTACTGCTTGTTTTATATTTTTTTGTTGTGATTATCGTTGTTTTAACATTAGTTATAGTCAGAGATAAACAGTTTTTGCGAAGTCTACTGAACAAAAAAGATTCACAGCAAGAAGAAATCACGGAGCTGATGTTAGAAAAAGTCCGTTTGAAACATATAATCAAGATGCAAGATGAAACGATTGCGCATATGCTGAGCACAACTACACGGATCGGGATCAATTATTCAGAAAAGAATATGCAAGAAGAGCCAATCGTACAGGAGTGGGATCTAGACCAGTATGAGAGCATGAATCGAGAGTATTACCATTCATAAAAAAGAATCAATAATCAAAACCAAAGTGATTGAAAGAGTGCGTGATAGTTCTCTTTCAGTTACTTTTTTGTTTTCAAAGTGAAAGCCCGTCGTTCGCTAATTTCTTCTTGAATGTGGAGCGATAAAACCATATACTAAAACTGAAAAGAGGGATGCTATGTGGAAGCTCAATTGATTGTACTTGGCTTTGTTGGACTGATTACTTTGATTATCACAGCAATGGAGATTTACAACCGCTTAAAATTAAGAGCGATGGTCAAAAGTAAGTGGGGTGCTTTTCCTAGTGCTCGTTTTTTTGATAAAGAAAAAAGTTTAAAAGAAGCGTGGAAGCAGGCTAAAGAATATCGAACGTATGATAGTGAGATTGATGATATTACTTGGTATGATTTAGATGGGTTTGCTTTGTTTGAACGAATCAATGCAACCTATTCAAGTGTAGGTTCAGAGGCGTTGTATCAGCGGCTACGAAATTTCAATTTCTCTGAAAAAAGCCATGAGCGTTTGGAGCTATTGATTGAGTATTATCAGCAAAATCCTGCTATCAGGGAAAACATCCAATTTCAATTTGCTTGTTTAGGCAAAAAAGATAGCAATCATGTGGAAAGCTATTTGAGTGAAACAAGAAGTCAAAAATTGCCGAATACTAAATTGTATTTATGTTTAGGCTTGTTACCGCTCGTTGCATTGGTTTTGTTCGTGCTATTTCCATCCACACTGCCGATTTTACTATTGTTAGGATCGATTTTATTCAATGTTGTTTATTATATGGTAAAAAAGGAAAAACTGCAGCGTGAATTGGCTTCAATGGGGTATTTGGTCCAATCGGTAGCTTGTGCAAAGAAATTAGCGAAAATAAATACCCCCTTTCAAGAAGAGCTGACGAAAAATCTCAAGCCGCTTGCTTCAATGACAAAATTCGGTATTTCTTTTAGAATGAAGTCTAACAGTGATGCTGAGTTGATGTTTGATTATTTAGCTATGATTTTTATGCTGCCGTTTATTTCGTATAATTTTGTTTTGGCAAAATTAAAAAACTACGAGAATCAGGCCAAAGAGATGTGGCGTTTGCTTGGTGAATTGGAAGTGGCTGCTGCTGTGTTGAATTTTAGAACAGTGATGCCTGATACCAGCCAGCCCATTTTTTCTGAGGATATTCAAGTACTAGGAGAAGAAGTGTATCATCCCTTATTGGCAACACCAGTGCCAAATGATGTGAATTGGGTCAAAAACACCCTTGTAACAGGTTCTAATGCCTCAGGCAAGTCAACCTATGTCAAGAGTGTAGCAATCAGCTGTATCCTATCTGAAACGATCCATACAGCTTTAGCAACCAAGTTTCAACTGCCGTTTGGACATGTGTTAACTTCGATGGCGGTCGAAGACGATATTTTTGAAGGAGATAGCTATTTTGTTGCAGAAACGAAATCGGTCAAACGGGTGCTGGACTTCGTCGAAACAGGCGTGCCGTGCTTATGTTTTATTGATGAAATCCTAAAAGGGACAAATACAATTGAACGAATAGCAGCATCGTCCAGTATAGTTGATTGGCTAAAGTCCTATCCATCACTAGCTTTTGTTGCAACACATGATATCGAGTTGACAGAAATTTTAAAAGAATCATGCTCAAATGTTCATTTTGAAGAACAAGTGACCGAAGAACAAGGAGTGACGTTTGATTATTATTTGAGGGAAGGGCCTTCTACTACTAGAAATGCAATTCAACTGTTACATGTATTGAATTATCCTAAAATGGTCGTTGAGCAAGCGAAAAAAGAAGCTGATTATTTTGATGAACATCGTACTTGGCAAACACTAGAATAATTAAAAGACAAGGCTAGACATAGATAGAAGTTGTTTCTATTTCTATTGTATATATGAATTCCAGGTGATCAGGGGATGACTCGAAGAGTTATGAGCTGATCACCTCTTTTTGGTTGGGAAACTAAGGTAGGACGAAATATTTTTTTTGACAACATAATCTTGCTAAAATGGAGAAAAGTTACAGTCTAAGAGTTTCTTTAATAGATAAAGAGGAGGGAATAAATAGTTGAATAGTTTAACAGGTAAATAATTGACAAACGTAATTTAGAAGCGTAGCATATGTGATTGTTTGCGAAAAAAACATACTTTTTCTGAAAATGAAGCAGAAAAAAATAGAGAAAGGGAGAGTAAAAAGTGGACTATTTAAAACGACTGTTTATCGGAAAACCGTTAAAATCTACTGAAAATGATGAGCATAAGCTGAGTCGATTTGCAGCGCTGGCGTTATTATCATCCGATGCATTATCTTCAATTGCTTATGGTACAGAACAAATCGTAGTTGTACTTGTTACACTATCCGCGGCTGCCATCTGGTATTCGTTACCGATTGCTGCTTTTGTTATTATTTTGCTTATTTCATTAACCTTATCTTATCGGCAAATTATTCATGCGTATCCTCATGGCGGCGGAGCCTATGTTGTCAGTAGTGAGAATCTAGGGAAGAATGCAGGGTTAGTAGCTGGTGGCTCGTTGTTGGTTGATTATATGTTGACCGTTGCTGTTTCAGTTTCAGCCGGAGCTGAGGCGATTATTTCAGCAGTACCTGCTTTGTACGGTCACCAGGTGGCGATTTCGATCGTTATTGTTTTATTGATCATGCTGATGAATTTGCGGGGATTAAGAGAGTCTGCTAGCTTTTTGATGTTTCCTGTCTATAGTTTTATTGCAGTCATTACATTATTGATCGCAACAGGTTTATTTAAGATCGTTACGGGTGCCGTACCATTACATGCAACGGCAATACCCGGGACAGTTGTGCCCGGCATTACAATTGCCTTGATTTTACGAGCATTTTCTTCTGGTTCGTCTTCATTGACAGGGGTGGAAGCCATCAGTAATGCGGTGCCTTTTTTCAAAAAGCCTAGGGCAAAAAATGCTGCTGGGACATTGACCTGGATGGCTGGAATATTAGGCTTTTTCTTTGTTGGGATCACGTTCATAAACTATTGGTATGGAATCGTTCCTCAAACAGAGGTGACTGTGTTAGCTCAGATTGGAAAGGCAGTCTTTGGACAGAATATCCTTTATTATGTTCTGCAATTCGCAACAGCCTTGATTTTAGCTGTTGCTGCTAATACAGGATTTTCAGCTTTTCCTGTGCTAGCCTATAATTTAGCAAAAGATAAATTTATGCCGCATATGTATATGGATCGTGGAGATCGTTTGGGGTATTCAAATGGGATCTTGACATTGGCTGCTGGGTCTGTAGTGTTGTTATTGATCTTTCAAGGCTCGACTGAACGCTTGATTCCGCTTTACTCGATTGGTGTATTTATTCCATTTGCGTTATCTCAAACAGGAATGGTCATTAAATGGCGGAAAGAGACTGAAAAGTGGTTGTCAAAATCGATAGCTAACATTGTGGGAGCATTCATTTCTTATGCGATCATCGTTATTTTATTCATGTATCGTTTAGGGGATATCTGGCCGTTCTTCATTATTATGCCTGTGTTGATTTTTGTTTTTTACAGTATTCATGCTCATTATCAAAATGTTGCAGAACAACTGCGCTTAGAAGAAACTGTTAAGCAGCAGGAATTTTATGGGAACACAGTCATCGTTCTAGTAGGTAATGCAACTCAAGCGAATGTGGGAGCGGTCAATTATGCTCGCTCAATTGGCGATTACGTGGTTGCGATGCATGTGTCATTAGATGAAAATGTCAAAAAAGAAAAGGAAATCGAAGCGGAATTTAAACAACATTTTCCCGATATTCGTTTTTCAGTCGTTCATTCGTCTTATCGGTCGATCACGAATCCAATTCTCCGTTATGTCGATTTGGTGAGTAAGAATTCAGCAAAACGAAATTATACAACGACGGTCTTGATTCCCCAGTTTGTCCCTAATCGCCGCTGGCAAAATATCTTGCATAATCAAACGAGTTTGCGTTTACGTCTACGATTATCTTGGCGAGAGAATATTGTTGTGGCAACGTATAGTTATCATTTGAAGAAGTGATAGAAAAAGCTGTGTAATCAACGATTAAAACTGAAGAATTATTTGGTAATAAGGAAAGACAAATAATTGAAAGCTATAACTTAATAAAACGACCTTCACGACTATTTTGCAGTTAGTTTGCAGAAAAGTCGTGAAGGTCGTTCTTTAATTATCTAATTTACTTACAAAACAAGGAATGCTTTCTGGTTAAAAAGACAAAAGAGTAAGCTGTCTAAATATCAATTTGCTGAATGTTTACTCGCTGGATCTAAGCGGCGTTCGATCATGCCTAATACCCAGTCTGTAATGATCGCCATCAAGCAGTCGGTAAAGCACCAACAAGAATAATCGCTGTACCGTCTGTTGCATTGGTTCCGCGAATAATGATATCACCAAGACCGCCAGCACCAACAAAAGCACCGATCGCTGTGATTCCGATCGCCACAACTAAGGCATTGCGAATCCCAGCCATGATTACAGAAACGGATAGCGGCAATTCCACCATATAAAGACGTTGCCATTTCGTCATACCCATTCCTTTACCTACATCTAAAATATTTCGGTCGACTTGGATCATGCCAGTGTAGGTATTTTTGATGATCGGTAAAAGAGAATAGAGAAAGACTGTAACAATCACAGTATTAACTCCAAGACCAAGGCCCAGCATCAAGATCGAAAGCATAGCAAGGGATGGAACAGTTTGGATCAGGTTAGCAATACTAACGACCCAACCAGCCATCTTTCTTCTGCGAGCGATGAAAATACCAATTGGAATGCCGATGATTGCAGCAAATAATACACCGTAAATGGAAATTAGAAAATGCCGAACAAACTGACTTAATACATAACTGCCGTTTTGCTCAAAATAATAGAAAAACTGCTGCAGTAAATTCATATCTTGTAAATTCTGCATTATTTTCCACCTCCTTCAGATTCGAAGAAATGGTGTTCTTTTAAGAAATTATCAGCAACAGTTGCAGGTTCCATTAAATCGTTGTCCGCTTGATAATTTAGTTTTTGCATGGTTTCTGTTGAAATTTTTCCTGATAGCTTAGCAAGGACATCCTTCAATTCAGGATGTTTCTTTAAGACTTCATCTGTTGCAACAGCACAGGCATCGTAAGGTGGGAAGAAGTGCAGATCATCTTCTAAAATAACCAGATCATAGCTGCCGATTCGACCATCTGTTGAATAACCTAAAACAACATCCATCTTGTTAGCCGCAACAGCATCATAAACTAAACCGATCTGCATCGGAAAAACACGTTTAAAGTCAAAACCATAAGTTTCAGTAAAGCCCTTATAGCCATCTCCTTTGCGGTCGATCCAAGAAGTATCCACACCTGCAGTTAATTGATCACCAACTTTTTTTAGATCACTGATGGTTTTCAAATTATATTTTTTAGCGGTTTCTTGAGTAACCATGAAGGCATACGTATTGGCAAATCCATAAGAATTGAACCATTTTTGCTGAAATCTTTTTTGAAATTCAGATTGTACAACATCAAAGGCTTTTTTTGGTTCCTTGATCGGCTCTAGATTCAACGTAGTAGTCAAATCAGTTCCGGTATAGCGAGCAGCTGAAATTTGCGCATCGCCATTCATCATCGCTTGATGGTTGATTGTAGTTGTAGCTAAGTTGTTGATAATCGTAGTTTTTTCATCGGTATAATGTTCGATCATTCCAGCAACTAAACTCGCTAATATTTGCGCTTCAGAGGTAATTCCTCCAGTAATGGAAATGGTCGAGTCATCTGAGTTAGAAGCTAGTCCAGGCAAAGAACAGCCTGATAATAACAAGACACTACAAAATGCGATAAAGAACAATTTTAATTTTTGCTTCATGCTTATTCCGCCTCCCTTAATGCTTTAGGCGTTAATTTTTTCTCCAACAGGCCTAATAATAAGTCCGCTGCTAAAGCCAAAATAGTAACAGGGATCGTTCCAGCGAAAATTAGATCTGGCTGATAATTGTTTAACCCGCTGAAAATAAAATCTCCAAGCCCGCCGGCACCGATATAAGAGGCTAACGTTGCCCAAGCGATAACATATACAGCTGCTAATCGAATCCCTGCCATGATGGTCGGCATTGCAATTGGTAGTTCTACCATGAAAATCGACTGTACATTGGTCATGCCCATGCCTTTGGCTGCATCTTTATAGTTAGGATCGACTTCTTTGATCCCGATATACGTATTTCGTAAAATAGGTAACAAGGAGTAAATAAACAATGCGATGATCGCTGGAATTTTTCCAACGCCAAAAATTGGAATCATTAGGGCGAGCAAAGCTAGAGAAGGTACGGTTTGTAGCGCACTGGTTAAACCGATGACGATTGCTGCCGTTCTTTTGGTTCTTGTCAATAAAATCCCGATCGGGACTGCAAACAAAATGCCTAAAATGAGTGCTACACTAGAGATAAAAATATGTTCTCCGATTTTAGTAACAAGTTCATTTCCTCTTTCTAAAAGAAACTGATTCATTTTCTTACACCCCCGCTTGAGGTTGTGGCGCATCTGTTGCTTCTGTTTCACTTGGAGCGTCTTCTGGTGTTTCTTCTTCACCCCAGATAACGTCGTAAACAATATCTACTAAAGAAGCACGAGTTAAAATACCAACGACTTTTTGTTGATCATCCACAACAGGGACATATTTTAAACCACGTTTTAAAATTCGTTGTAACGTGTCGCGTAATAAAGAAGATTTCTTTACAAAGAATACTTTTGGATTCATGATATCACTGACACTTGTAGCAGCTTTTCTGCGACGGTCAAGCGTTTCAACATCGATAAAACCTTTTAATACACCTGTTCCATCGACAACTAGCAGTGTATCAACACGTTTTTCTCTCATTAGTTTGATCGCTTCTGATAATGATTTTTCTGGTGTGATCGTGATCGCGTTATTTAGCATCACTTCACCAACTGTTGTGATATCTGGTTTCGCTTGAATCAAGCGGTCTTCTCCGATCAACTCTTCAACAAACTCATTGACTGGATGACGTAAAATATTATCTGGTGTATCAAACTGAATAACTTTTCCTTCACTCATAATAGCAATTCGATTAGCTAATTTTAATGCTTCATCCATATCATGTGTAACGAAAACAATAGTTTTCCCTAAACGTTCCTGCAAATCTTTTACTAAATCTTGTAAAGAGTCTCTGGTGATCGGATCAAGCGCCCCGAAAGGTTCATCCATCAAAATAATATCTTGATTTGCTGCAAGAGCTCGAACAACTCCGATTCGTTGTTGTTGACCACCGGAAAGTTCATTTGGATAACGATCCAACATTTCTCTTGGTAATTCAACTAGATCGATCATTTTTTCAGCAATTTTATTCCGTTCTTCTACATCAACTTTTAATAACTTTGGTACTAATACGATATTTTCTCTGATGGTCATATGCGGCATCAAGCCAATACTTTGAATAACATAACCAATTTTTCGGCGTAATTCGACTGGATTGATGGTTTGAATATCTTCCCCATTGATCAAGATTTTTCCTTTTGATGGATCAGTCATTCGATTAATCATCCGCATAGAAGTTGTTTTACCACTACCACTGGTTCCGATAAAGCAGATAAATTCACCTTTATCAAAAGACAGATTGATGTCATCTACAGCGATTTTGCCGCCTTTGTAAATTTTTGAAACATGTTGAAATTCGATCAACTTTCTCACCCCAAATTCTTTTTTCTGTGTCTCATTTTCTAACCGATTTTAGTGTTTCCTACTAAATGTTTCTACTACTAGTATGCTACAAAACAATGATTTCGACAAATCAGATGTTTTTTTTCGTTTTTTAAGGTCAAAAATAATAAAGGGATAGTAACGGTTTCATAATAAAAACACTGAAAAAGTCGGACAAGATCTTCGAAATAACTATTATTCTATTGACAATAGTAGGAAACCTTAGTATATTGTTGACTAGTTGCTACTATTTTATGAATAATAGGGAGTGAAAAGGAGAACGAAATGGAAAAAATTGGGTTAGGATATTTGGTATTTAGTTTAAGTTATTTATTTTTGTTTTATCTTATTTCAAAGAAAATGGAACGTTATCGAAAATTTGTATTGACGGGTTTTGTGGTGATCCAGTTTGTTTACTTGATTTGGCGATTTTTTTATACGATTCCTACTGAAAATGTTGCCGAGCTGATTGCAGGAAGTTTATTGTATTTGGCAGAATTTATGGGATTTGTTCAGGCTTTTACTTTGGTCGTCTTATTTTGGAAACCATATAAACGGACTGAAAAATCACTGGATGAATTAGAGAATTTGCCTACAGTTGATATTTTAATCGCTACATATAATGAAAATATTGAGATTTTAGAAAGAACAGTTGTTGGTTGTTTATCGATTGATTATCCGAAAGAATTACTGAACATTTATCTTTGTGACGATGGTGACCGCTCGATGGTACGAAAGCTAGCTGAAAAACATCATATACAAGTTATTGCTCGTCCTACACATGAGCATGCTAAAGCAGGCAATCTGAATTATGCCTTAACTAAAACGAATGGAGAAATCATCGTAACGCAAGATGCGGATATGGTACCTAAACGAGAATTTCTGCAACGAACGCTGGGCTATTTTGCGAAGGAGAACGTAGGGTTTATCCAAACACCACAAACATTTTTTAATTCGGATATCTTTCAGCATAATCTATATTTAGATAGTGAAATCAATAATGAGCAAGACTTTTTTATGCGTAGTTTAGAAGAAGGCAAAGATCAATTCAATGCCGTTCTTTATGTAGGAAGCAATGCCTTGTTTAAACGTGAAGCATTAGATTCGATCGGTGGCTTCACGACGGGTGTGATCACAGAAGATATGGCTACTGGTTTATTGCTGCAAAACAATGGCTGGCAAGGTGTATTCGTTAATGAAGCCCTGGCTTCAGGTCTTTCGCCAGAAACGTTAGCCGATTATGTAAAGCAGCGGGACCGATGGGGACGCGGCAATGTGCAAGTTGCTAAAAAGTATACGTTGAAAACGTTGAAGAATTTAACCTTTATTCAAAAATGGTTTTATCTGGATGGTGTGATGTATTGGTATTCGGGTATGTATAAACTGATTTATTTACTTTGCCCATTTTTATATTTAGTTTTTAATATTTCAAGCTTGAAGACGACACTGCCACATCTAGTGGTGTTCTGGTTACCGGCCTTTTTATCAGGTAGTTTGATGTATAAATCAGTTGCCAGAAAAAAATACAATTCATTTATCAGTAATATTTATGAATTAGTGACTGCACCTCAAGTTTCCTGGGCTGTTTGGAAAGAGACACTGTTTAGTCCTAAAAAGAATAAAAAGTTCCATGTAACGATCAAAGGAATCCAGGGGGAAAAAGGCTATTTTGATTGGCGCAATTGTAAAGTTCAGATCTTATTATTGAGCGCAAATTGTTTTGCCTTGATTTATTATATCGTGCAATTAGATTTTGCTCATCTGCAGTGGTGGAATATTTTTTCTATCAATATTTATTGGCTACTCTACAATATTGTTAGCTTGACTGTTGCAGTAAGTGTGGCATATGAACGTCCACGTTTACCAATGATCATACCAGTTGACTACGATGGGAAACTAGTCAAAGAGGATCAAGTGATCCCTGTTAAAATCAATTACCTAGGTGAACGAAGTGTAACGATCATAGCCGATCAAAACGATCCATTTTTAAGTATATTGCTGAATCAAGAAGAGGGATTTCTTTCTTTTCAAAAAATAAAAAATGTAAAAATGGTTCGTTCGCGTATAATTAATTTAACTGGGAAAGTTGAAATTACCTTCAAAACCCAGAAGTTTTCACGTAAAAATCACTACCGTTGGTTAGGGTTGATTTATTCAGATCCAAAATATGGTGTGGGGGATATCCATTCCATCAGAGTTAAGTTTTACACGATTTTCAAGTATATCTTCAAAAATAGAAAAGATGCACAAAAAAATCAACAGTTATTGTCATAAAAGGAGCCAATTAGACGTATGAAAAATAAGAGAATAATTATCATGTTAGCTTTTATAGTTGTTGTTTTTACAGGATGCGCAAAGAACGCTGATCCTAAAGAAGTTGCTACAGCTTTCATCAATAATGTAATTTACGAGCGAGATAAAGAAGAAGCAGAAAAATATTTTTATCAATTAGATGCACCAAGTCAGGAGGATTTAATTCAAGATTTCTCTGAGCTGTTCGAGCTTTCAAAAGAGCAAGCAAAGGAAGTAGTAACGATCTATCAGGAAAGACTAGAAAAAGAAACCAGTTTTACAGTAAAGATGAAAGATAGTCAGGCAAAAAAGCAAGAAGCTGAGGTTGCGGTCATTGGATTGGATCAAACTAAATTCGATCAAATCATTGATCAAAAAACCGATGAAGAACTGGTACAATGGTTAAAGAATAAAGGCTATGATACCATCAAAAAGCTAGATGATATTGATAAAATCACTGATGAAAAGCAATTAAACGGGATTTTAAAAGAATTAAATGCATTAACAGACAAAGACCTTAATCAAATTCAATTTGAAGCACTAAAGAAGACATTTAAAGAGTTGAAAGCGGCGAAAGAACCGAGAATAATTCATTTAGAATTGGAGCCGGATAAAAAAGAGAAAAAATATTGGATCATTGTAGACGAGGAAAAACGGTTTAATGAATTGCTAGATGCTTTTCAAGGATAACCAATAGAAAAGAAATATGTTGATTAAGGAGAAGTTAGAATGAAAAAATTTATAGTATTTTGCATAGCTTTTTTAATGATCGGTATTGGGACGACTCAGACAATAAATACTGCAGATGCGGCATTTTCTAAAGATGAAGCTGTTAGAGAACGTTTTGCATTAAAAAGAGAACGATTGGCTGAGGTCGTATCAAAAAAGATCGCTCATGTTGAAAACTCAATCAAGAAAAAACTAAAAGACCAAGAAAAAAAGAAAGTCCAAAAACAAGAAGCAGAGAAAAGTCAAAAAGAAGTTGCTAAAAAAGCCGAAGCAGAAACGACAGCAAGTCAGGCAGTAGCTCAAGAAGCTCAAGCGGCTGAAGAAGCCCAAGCAGTAGTAGCAGAGCAAGCGGCAGTTCAACCACCGGTAGAAGGACAAGCACCTCAGACACCAGAAAATGCGGCTGCCCCTGAGGTTGTTTCGGGAGCTTCTGCTAATGGTCAGGAAAGAGGTCAAAAAAATCGCGAATGGGGGGAGCAATTGGGAGATCCTAATTTGACACCGGAAGAGCGTCAAGGTATCATTCAAGAGAAAAAGAATTACAACCGAAATAACCACTAATAAAAGACGAAACAATATTTTATTGTAAAGCATAAAGTACTTCTGTACGTGGCTGATTTTGCATGCACTAAAAACAGATTTTTAAGGTTACAGTAAAGTAGTCTGTTTCAGACGGGCAGCATAGAGATGAACTTGGTCATAATTGCTCTTTTCATCGTCATTTTATTTCAGTGGACATTTATAAAAACGGTGGGTAATTTGTCAATCAAAACTGTGATAAGGGGATTGAGCAATGAGGGCTTCCAGCCAATTTAAAAAAGGTGCTTTAGAAATGTGTGTACTTCATTTTATAGAAAAAGAAGATCGATATGGTTATGAGTTAACACAGCGAGTGAATCAGTTTATACCAATTACCGAAGGGGCGCTTTACCCAGTTTTGCGTCGATTAGTTAAAGAAGAATATTGTGTGATCTACACAAAAGAATCGCCTGATGGTCCTTCCAGAAAGTATTACCAAATGACAGATAAAGGAAAAGAATATTTGGAACTTTTAGAGCATGATTGGGATGAATTCGTTGAACAAGTACGTAAACTGAGGGAGGCAGATTAGTGAACACGATGGAAGAATATTTAAACCGACTAAAGGCTGCTTTTGCGGAAGAGGATATAGAAGATTTTAATGAGTTGAAAGAATACTTGTTGGAGCAGCTAGATATCTGTTTGGAAGAAGGACAGACAGAAGCTGAAGTCGTTGCCGGGCTTGCCCCGCCAGAAGAGGTGGCAGCAGATTATTATGCAGACTTAAGCTTAGATGCTGCGATCAATGCCAAAACCTCTGTTGTTCCCAGAGAAGAAATTAAAGAGGTATTCATTCAATCCCAGAAAAAGAGAATGCAGAAGCTTCTAAAAGCAACGCTTAAAGTATTGAAACCGTTACTACTTTTGTTATTAGTAGCGTCGTTTGCTTTTTTCTTGATCTATACGGTTAAAGAATTGAATGAAGAACGAAATTTAGCTGGGATTCCAACGATTTTATGTTTCTTATCGCTAGCACTTATTTTGCAAGTCATAAAAGGCTGGGTCTTTGAAAAAAGGAAATTGATCAATGGTTTATCGCTTGGCTTACTGCTAATAGGAACTATGATGCTATTGTTTTTTTCTGTCACAGGTCAATTAATGTATACGGGCAGACAATATTATAAAGAAATCAGTCTTTCTTCTAACGATCATGCTGCATTTAGCTTTGATTCAGATGCAGATGTTGAAATCACGACTGTAGAAGTATCTAGTGCAGATAAACCAAGTTTGATGGTCAAAGGCAGATTTAAAGAGAGTGATATTAAGAAAATTGAAGAAGGTCTGTATGATAACAAGGTCAACTTGAGTTTAGATGAAGAAAATCTTTTTGATACATTCACTCGAACAGGACGTTCAGAAGTGATTTTCTTTATACCAAAAGGAACGATCTTGGATGATTTCCACTTAGGGCTAAGTCGGGGAGATTTGCGGCTGTTGGATATTCAAACAAAGAATTTCGATTTAGATTTGATTTCAGGTGATGTTTATGCGAAAAATATTATCGCAGATGAAGGGAAGATCAGAAGTGATTATGGTGATGTAATCATAGAGGAATCTGCTATGAACTTAGATGTTAAGAGTACTTCTGGAAAAACGGTTATCACCGGAATGTTAGGAGACCTGACAATTGAGGGGGATCAAGGTCTCTCTATTTTAAAATTCTTGCGTTCAGATAATGTCGTATTAAATAATCATTCGGGGCGGATGATTTTAGAAGATTCTGAAACAAAAAAACTTACAGCGACTGCAACAAACGGTCAAGTAATTGTCAAACGAACAAATGGCGACCTCTCATTAGTCAATGATAGTGGGAAGATTGTCTCAGAAGAAAATAAAGGAACGTTAGAGTTGAAAAATGGTTCCGGTCCAACAATCGCTGTCCAAAGCAGCAAATTAAATGCACGTGTCTCTAGTCAATCAGGTTTCATCAAATGGCTGCAAGATCCTAGCCAACTAGTTAAAGTTACTGTAAATACAGAGACGGGTGAATTGAAAAATGATTTCTCTGATGTATCAGGGAACGAAAAATATAGCATTGACGTAAAATCAAAATCGGGAGATGTCAAGATTCTAAAGAAAGTTGAATAAAATCAATCGAAGATAATATTTAGAGCGATGCTGGTAAATGTTGCGTTGATTTGAATTATTCAAAAGGAGAGTTGGGCGAAACGCTACAAGTTTTGTCTAGCTCTCCTTAAAAATGAAATGATTGAGTAGGAAGAGGGACGTTGGCTCACTACTTTCTAGAAAAAAGGTTTTTAAAGGAGAAAAAATGTTTAAAAAAAGGAAAATAAAAAAATGGTTTGAACATGCTCAGCAAGCTTTGAATGAAAATCAGCTGCAGCAAGCTGTCTACTTTTTCAAATTGGTTATTGAAACAAGCATCAAAAATGGTGGTATCCAATTAAATGAATGTTTTAGTTCGTTTGTTTTATTGGGAGATATTTATAACGAGGAACAATGCGTTGAAGAAGCAGACCAACTGTATCGAATGGCTGCAGGAATGGATTTCTCAGCAAAATTTGTTTTACTAAAAAAAGAGCTATTTCATGATGATTCAAGCTATGAAATAGACAGAAAAGAATGGCTGAAAAAAAATATGATCGATTCCACAGATATTATCCAAGCGAGTGACAGCAAAAATTGGACATTCCTCATCGAAGAAGGAGAAATCAATTATCTAAGAAGGACCTCTTCTAAAGAAATAAATAAGGCAACAGTAGAGGAATTTGATGTGGAGTCTTTGTGGATGTATGAAGAGTATTTAGATTCACCTAGTATGTAAATAGTACAACCAAAGGGAATAAAACGCAGGGTTTGAAAATCGATTTTCTCGAATTTCGCTCTGTTTTTTGCTTCAATGGACAAACAACAAAATTTTTAGTTAAGCTACAAAAAAGTTAGAAAACGTTATTGTATTTTCACAATAAAACCAGATAAACAAAAAAGATTCTGACACTTTGTTGACTATGAAATTGTTTTTCTTTAAAATGAGTAATAGATAGAAACGAATAGAATAAAAAAAGGCACTTCACAGATCAGTTGGCGCTGATCCATGAAGCCCTGAGAAGTCAGAGAATGCTGACCAATCAAGTTGCCCGTGTCAATGCGTAACATCGACATATTCCATTTTACTCAATTTTGGGAGAAATATCTAGAACTTTCTTTGTCAGAGTTGAAGATGGATAATGTGATGTCTATTTGTTGAACATGCAATGGTGTTGGTGTACTTTGCCAACACCATTTTTTATTTTGTTTCTATCTGAAGGTAAAGATTTGTATGAGCTGCTGGCTGATGAATGAAGCCGACATGCTTTAGCTAGCTAGTAAATAGGAACTTTGCCAGACTGAAGAGCCAAAGACCTACAAATACTTATAGAATCGTTAAGGTGGTAATGTTCTGTTTAGTAAAAAGTAGTCTTTGGTGGTTCAAAGGATACAAACGGGAGTGAGAGCATAGAGAAATTGATGAATTCTAGACAAGTCAATTTATTTTAGCTTGAGCGCCTGTTTGTATTTTTAGTTGGGAACAGTTCATCTGTGAACCGTTGAGTGAGAATAATTAAATGAAAGATATAGAGAAGCTGAACTAAGAGCGTTGATGCAAAGGAAGACCCCCTTTGATAGTATATCATCGTTTTTAATTCAGCTTTTAATTGTTGGATAAGTTATGTTTCTTTATAGATAGTTGCTTCGATTTCAGAACGTTTTTCTTCTAAAAATGGCGGTAAGGCAAGGTGCTCGCCTAAGGAGCTTAATGGTTCATCAATCGTAAATCCAGGTGTCAAGGTTGCAAACTCAACTCGAGTGCCTCCTGGTTCTCTGATGTAGAGACTTTTAAAATAACCGCGATGGACGATTTTTTCAATGTCCCATCCTTGTTCTTTCGCTTTTTCATATAGTTCATCCAATTTTTTTTCATCTTGAACTGAAAAAGCAACATGATCCATACTTCCTCGGCCCATTCGTGTTTTATCTGCTGTTGCGGTTGGCAGAAGTTGAATATGATCCGTTTTATTGAGTTGGATTTTTCCTTGTTCGCTTTTCCAGCCTACTAGTTGATAAAAGAAATCAGCCGTTTTTTTAGGATCGGCAACGTGAAATTCAGTAGATAAAAGCCCTAGAATTTGTTTGTCGCCTGGAATAGCATTATCCACCTGCAGCTCTTGTGGTAGTGGTTCTTGCTCAACTTCAACCAAATGGATCTTTACTTGATCCTTATCTGTAAAATGAAGTCTATTTTGTTTTTTAGTAAATTCAATCTGAGCATCAGTTAAGTGTTGTTCCCAAAAAAGCAGACTACCTTTAGGGATTTTTAATCCGATCGTACTTAAAAAACTAATCTTATCATAGCGTTGTGCTAATGATGGAACCACAAAAAAGGTAATAACGGAACCAGGTGTGCCAGCATAGTCACCGTAGTAGTAATGCAGCATCTTATGATTATCTTGATTAACGGTTTTCTTTACAAAACGCAATCCAAGGATAGTTGTATAAAAGAAATGATTTTCCTCAGCAAATCTTGTTAATAGTGAAACATGATGAATAGGTGCGAACATTGGAAAGCCTCCTTACATTTTTAACTCACTTACTAAAAGTAAGTATAAGGTGTATAAATAAATAGTTCAAGTATTTCGCTTTTTAACAGGGGTTTTCTTCATAGCCAGATAGCATAAAAAATGGTAGAATAGCCAAGACAAATCAAGTAGAAAGAGTGACAAATATGCTTAGTACAGAAGATTTTGATTTTGATTTACCAGAGGAACTCATTGCTCAGACGCCTTTGAAAGATCGGACAAGTTCCCGTCTTTTAGTTTTAAATCGGGAAACAAAAGAAATAGAAGACAAACATTTTCATGAAATCATTGATGAATTAAATGCAGGAGATGCTTTGGTCATGAATGATACAAGGGTGTTGCCAGCTCGATTATATGGAGAAAAACCTGAAACCGGCGGGCATTTAGAAGTGCTGCTTTTAACAAATACAGAAGGTGATACTTGGGAGACATTGATTAAACCTGCTAAGCGGGCGAAAGTCGGTACCCAAATCAGTTTTGGTGATGGTCGCCTAACCGCAACTGTTATTCAGGAACTAGAACATGGCGGACGGATCGTGACATTTAAATATGACGGCATCTTTTTGGAAATTTTAGAATCACTAGGAGAAATGCCTTTGCCACCTTATATTAAAGAACGTCTAGAAGATCCTGACCGGTATCAAACAGTCTATGCAAAAGAAAATGGCTCTGCTGCTGCCCCTACAGCGGGTTTACACTTTACGCAGGAACTACTTAGTAAAATCCAGTCAAAGGGCGTGAAGCTCGTTTATTTGACCTTACACGTCGGTTTAGGCACATTCCGGCCGGTTAGTGTAGATAACATATCAGAACATGAAATGCATAGTGAATTTTATCGGTTAACAGAAGAAGCCGCGGCTCAATTAAATGATGTTCGTCAAAATGGTGGAAAAATCGTTGCCGTAGGTACAACATCGATTCGTACATTAGAAACGATCGGAACGAAATTTGACGGACAAATCAAAGCAGATAGCGGCTGGACAGATATTTTTATTACGCCGGGCTATGAATTTAAAATTGTCCAAGCGTTTTCAACGAATTTCCATTTACCTAAATCGACATTGGTAATGTTGGTCAGTGCCTTTGCGGGTAGAGATTTGACCCTGACTGCTTATCAGCATGCAATCGATGAACGCTATCGCTTCTTTAGCTTTGGTGATGCCATGTTTGTGAAGTAATTGCAGAAAATAAAAAACTCGTTCTGCCTCTAATCGAGCGGAGTGTAGGATAAATGCATTTTTAATACATTTATCCCACTCGTTCAAGATTAGAAGAGAATGAGTTTTTTGATTAGTTTGGATTCGAGGCAGTAACAGTTATAAACCGCTTAAAAGTAATGTTTGAGATAATTCTCTTTTACGAACTGATCTAGGCAGGAAACAGCGAATTTCATCTTCATTAAAACCAATCTGTAATCTTTTTTCATCGATCATGATTGGACGACGAAGCAGTCCTGGATTGTCTTTAACCAATTCCAATAGAGCATGTAACGGCAATTCGTTGATATCTATATCTAATTTTTGAAAAACTTTGGAACGAATCGAAATGATATCTTCCGTTCCTTCCTCAGTAAGGATCAATATATTTTTTAGTTCATCTAATGTAATAGGAGTAGTGCCAAAATTCTTTTCTTCAAATGGAATTTCATGATCGATCAGCCATCTCCGCGCTTTTCTACATGATGTGCAGCTATTTGTCGTATACAATTTTAACATATTTTTCAGTCCTTTCGAAAATATTGGTACATACCTCTTAATAACTATAATATACGAAAAGTAAAAAAATCACAAAATAAATGCTTACAAAATAGCTGTTTATTTCTATCAAAAGGTAGAAATAGCTAAAAATTCACAAACTTTTGTTATTTTTGTTGAACAAAATACAATATCGATGATGATGATGAGTAATTCACTTTGTTATGTAAGAATTTAGCGTCATCAGGATATTCTCTACGATCATTTATAAACGTTTTCAAAAAAGTGGATCGAAAAAAAATTGAGACGTTCCTTTTTATTTCATAAGATACAACTTGACTGTTGGGTGACCTGATAGTTTATGCTAGAACACAATCACAGTGAGGAGGAGAGGAAAATAGAAACGTATTTAACTATGGGACAATTAGCGGAGTTGATGTCTATCTCTAAACATCAGATTCGTTACAATGAGGAAAAAGGGTTGCTAACACCAGCGTTGATCGATGTGAATGGCTATCATAAGTATGGCATGGATCAGGTGTATCAGCTGTCAAACATTCTCTTACTGCGTAATATAGGGGTATCAACAGCTCAAATAGCGCAGTTTATGACGAATCAGGATGATGTTTGGGCAGAAGAGACGTTAAAGGAAACCTTGAAAGCAACAGAGGTAAAATTACAACAGCTGCTCTCAGCCAAAGAGCAGATCGAGCGTTTGCTACCAGAAATCGAGCAAAAAGATGAAAGCTATCTTAACTTACCAGAAAGAACATTGAATAAAATTTATTCGTATCCAATGACGGAGAAGTTGAATATCTCGGAATTCTATAAAGCAATAAAAAATAGTCAAAGAAATCGTTCACTATTTGGGGAATCATTTTACTATTTAGTGAATGCCCAACAAATCGAGGTTTATGTCGAAGGTGAGGGTTCAACGGGTCAGCGAATGTTACAAGCCGGGGATTATCTAGTGAAAAGAGTTTGGATTGCAACAGAAGAGGAGTTGTTAGAAGCAATCAACGTTTTTAGTAAAGAAGTCAACATTCCGTTTTTTGAGGGAGCTGAAATCATTGTTAAAGAGACTGCTTATTCTTCGATTTTGATGAATAATAAACTTTTATATGAATTACAATACTTTATTTCGGTGAAAGAAGGAGTACCCCATGGATCATAAAATAGAGTTAGTTGCTCGAAATCAGTTGCCTGAACATGAAGTAAGACAGCTTCTACAGTTGCTTCTGACCTCGTTTGCAGATAAATTTTCCGGAATTCGGTTAGCGGCAAAGGACAAGTTAGCTACACTGCTTTATTTTGAGCAACATTATGCGTTACCTCAAGCAAGTCCCACTGATTACATCGTGAAAGATGAAAATGAAATTATCGGTATTTTAAGTGTTTCTGGAAAACCAGCGATACCTAAAAAAACTGCCTATCCGTTTGAGCTATCTAAGAAGTATGGCTTGTTTACTATTTTTAAATATGTTGTATTATTGACAGCTTTGGAGTATTCACCAGGTGAAAAAGAACATTATATAGAAAATATTGCTGTTCATCAAAGCTATCAAAAACAAGGGATTGCTAAAGCTTTGATCAAGGCCGCACAAGCAGAAGTAAAAAAAGGAGAGAAGCTCACATTACTAGTTTCAGCGAATAATCATCAGGCACTACGTTTGTACTTAAAGTGTGGTTTTACCATCGTCAAAAAGAAAAGAAAGCTTATTTTAGGTCTGTTAGTGAATGAAGCAAATTGGCTTTTTATGGAATGGAGCAAATAATATGCGGCGAGGTAGAAAACGTTTAGTTTGTTTACTAGGTGTGATGATCGCTTTAGGAATATTTGTTTGGTATGAACATTGTTACGAGATGCAAGAGACGAGCAAATGGATCCCATTGTCTAAAGGGAAGGTCTCAGCTGTAGTGATAGAGCCCGTGAAGCAGCGTTCAAAAGGGATCGTTGTACTTGTCCATGGTGATGCACCAGTTGATGCTACGAACGAGGGCGGCTATAGACCAATGATGGAACAGTTTGCTAAAGCCGGATTTACGACAATTTCCTGGGCAAAACTTGGAGTAGCTGGCTCTTATGGAAACTGGTTACATCAATCGATGGATGAACGAGCGGCAGAAGTGACCGAAGTCATTCAATGGGCCATGGATCAACCAGAGTTAAATACAGAAAAAATTATTTTATGGGGAGTAAGCCAAGGTGGCTGGGTCGTGCCAAAAGTAGCAGCGCAAAAGAAGGTGCCGATATCTAAGGTGATCTTAGTTTCCCCAGCAATTAACTGGCTGAGTCAAAATGATTATTATACAACTGAAAAATTAAAGCGTGAAGGTAAGACGCAAAGACAAATCCAACAATCTTTAGAAGAAGAACAACAAATTGTCTCATTGCTGAAAAAGAACACATCTTATCAAGAATATCTAGCAAATACACCGGAACAAGAGCCGATGTCAAAAGATCGTTGGATTTTTGTTAAAAAAAACCTATATTCAGATGCTCAATTGGACTTAGAACAGATTGAAGTCCCTGTGGATGTATTCCTTGCTGATCATGATGAAAATGTCGATGTTTTAGAAACTGAAAAAACGTATTCAAAAAAAATTCCTAAAGAATTGTTGACCGTTTTTAAGATTAAAGACGCAGCGCACAGTATGATTTCTTCAACTGTTGCCCAATCTGAATGGGTGACGATAGGAACTTATCTGTTAGCTCCTAAAGATTTTTTAATGAATAAATCGTTTTTACGGCAATGTTATTTGTCAGTAGAAAAACTGTGAGTAAGACAGGTATAAAAGGCTCAACTGCGAAAAAAGAAGGACATATTTGTTTTTTTCTATTTATTTAGATTCTGTGAGCGGCTGGAATAAATGTAGTGAGATCAAAAATAGCTAGTAGAGTAGACAATCGTTTGATCTCACTAAATTTTAGCCTTAGGATCAAAGGATACCGGATCGATCTCTAAAAGCGAAAATAAAAATAACATAGTATTTTTGCTATTTTTTTATTATTATAAAGAGGAGGTACAAAGAATGCCAAAGGAGAACGTGTGATGATTGAAGAAGTGACATACAGTTATGCAGCAACACTGTCAGAACGAATCGATTGTTGGAAAAATCAAACGATAGAAGTAGATAAAGAAAGTTATCTAGAGCAATGGCGAGCACGTAAAAGCTTGTTGAAAGCCCCTGATTATCAGAAAATGTTGCAGCATTACCATTGGGACGAATCGACTTTTAGTGTGGGACTGATGCCGTTTACTGAAGAACGAGCACAATTATTATTACCGATGATCGAAAAAAGTGACTGGTTTCAATTACATAGACGCTTATTTATAGCTGAGATTCCGATCAAAGACCTTAGCTTAAGCGCTGCATTACGTTTTCATCTAGATTACTATGAGAAGCATATTCAGACGCTGATACAAAAATATCCATCCATCCAGATCTCAACAGAAGTAATGGAGGATCTGATCGCTCAGTTATCTGATGAGTTCTTTTTCATAGCCCAAAAGACACTGGTTTGGGATGTACATCAGATGATCGAAGAGTATCAATTACAAGCCGAATCAAAAGAAGAAGAATTTGCTAACTATATCAAGGAATTTCTCGGTGATAAACAACGAACCTATCTTTTTTATGGCGAATACCCTACACTTGCTAGAATTCTTGCTGTCAGGTTGACATTTGCATGCGAAATGATCGAAGCGTTTGTTTCTTCTTTGAATGACTCTACTGAACAATTGGCGGAGGTATTTGCTATCACTACTCCAATGCATCTCACTCAAATCAAGCTGGGACAAGGGGATAGTCATGAGCGTGGGAAAACGGTGATTCAGTTTCAAATACAAGACAAGGCATTGATTTTTAAATTTAAAAATCTTGAGATTGGTGAGCGGTTTAATGCGTTATTGACGTATATTGAAGAATTAAATCCAACTTCGTCTTTTTATAAAATCAAGCGGATTGTACAACCAACCTTTACGATCGAGGAAGAAGTTGCTTATCAAGAGTGTCTAGAAGAAAGTGACGTAACAGCTTTTTATCACAATTATGGTCAGTTGTTGGCAATCGTTTATTGGTTAGGATCAACGGATTTGCATATGGAAAATTTGATTGCTAGCGGCTCTTATCCTGTGTTGATCGATGTTGAGACGTTGATTCGCCCGGACATGTTTAAACTGTCCAAAAAATTAACAAGACAAACTCGAATAGAAAAGCATTCGGTCATTGCTACAGGTTTGTTGCCTCAAAAAAAACAATGGAAACGTGATTTGGAAATGGATGCTTTATCTGGTACTAAACAGAAATTGCCTAAAAAGGTCAGAAGACTGAGAAACGATCGTTCTAGTGATATTGCTTTTCAACTAGAAGAAGCCTATATGGATGGTGCAAAAAATATTCCGCGCCTAGCAGGAAAAGAAGTGGATTATCAAGTCTACCGTCATGAAATCCAAGATGCCTTTAAAGAGATGAATCAGTTATTATTAAAAAATAAAGCTGGATTTATCCAGAAGGTTAAAGAGCTATTTACGGATACAACGATTCGGCTGATCTATAGAGATACACAAGATTATGGCAATTTATTGAACTTTACCTTACACACCGATAGCATGGCTAATTATATTGAGCGAGAAAAAATCATTGAAAATTTATGGGCCAGCCAAATCATTCCGGAAGCCTGATTCCCTTTGAAATTCAAGCGATGTTAGATCATGATGTTCCATTGATTACGGCGAATACCTCTTTAACGAATATCTATACAAATGGTCATGAGCTGCATCAAGTTTTGGCAAAGTCGCCCTTACAGGATACGGTGGAGCATATGGAGCAAATAACAGAGAAAACGAGTCATTTTTCCTATCTTTTATTAAAAGAAAGTTTAGCTACTCTAAAATATAATACGCAAGAAATCACAATTCCAGCGAAAAACGAATCGATTGAAGAGCCACTTTTACAAAAGGCCGCTGATATTGGAGATAACATCCTTGATCAGCTTGTTTTGGAGCCTGAGCATGGTGAAGTAGATTGGCTCTCTGTTCTTCCAGAGTCTGATGGTGAAATCGGTATTGTTTATCCAGATACAGATCTTTACGGAGGCAGTGCAGGTGTGTATTTATTTTTCGTTTATCTAAATCATTTTGTCCCGAAAGAGAGCTATCAGGAAGTCATCGATTTATTGGAAAAAGAAATCTTTTTCGGTGAGCGGAAAAAACAAGTTTACGAGAGTGCTTTTTTTGATGAAGGGATGCGTTTGACCGTTGCCTTTTACGTCTCAAGACTGCTCAATGATACCAAGCATCGTTCTTATATGGAAACTAGTTTACAAGCCTTAAAAACACGTCAAATAGTATCAGAAAATCAGTCGAATGAATGGCTTTACGGCAAAGCTAGTTTATTAGCTGTTTTAGCAGCTATCTATCAAACCTATGCTAGTGAAGAGGCCTATGAAGTACTTTTAGCTTGTGCAAAAGCAGTGACTTACCAAGAAATGACAGACAATAGTTTTGCTCATGGCTACGCGGGTGTTTGCTACGGATTAAGCAAAGCTGATCAGGTTCTTAAAGAGACCACAATTAAAGAAAAACTAAAATGGTATCAAAAAGCATTTGAAAAAAAACTTGAAAAAAACGACACACTTAATCACTCTTGGTGTAAAGGAATAATTGGACTCGAAACAGTCTGTCAATTGTTGGATATAAGATTCAATGAAAGAGACAGAAAAATAGAGGATAAGAATAGGGAAGATGATTGTCTTTGTCATGGAACCTATGGAAATAAAGACAACCATTTAAATGATATTAATATATTAATTGACGATGTTATTCGGCTGAAAGCTGATACAGAAAGTATTCCAGTGGGACTTTTCTGCGGATTAACTGGAGTTGGTTATCAAGTCTTAAGAGCATACGATCCACTCAATGTCCACTCCTTGTTATTTATTAAGTAACACAATCTGAAAAAAGAACTTTACTTATTTGAGAGAACGCTTTATAATTTAGGTATTAATGCAAGGGGGAGAAATAATATTATGAGAAAATTATCGATTGAAAAAATGGAAGCAAGAACTGACACACAAAAAATGGATAAGTTTGTAGGTACTTCTTTCGAAAGAAATGAAGAGACTGATGAGATGTTTAATCGACTTGAGGAAGCTACACCAAATTCACTAGCAGGTTGGTCTCGTTTTATTTGTTGGTAGACTAAAATAAATAAAGCTGAAGAGAAAACAATTTAATTGTTTTCTTTTCAGCTTTTTCTATTTTATTTTATTTTTCTTAAAATAAGTATGCCAACAGCTTGAGTTCCTGATATTAAAAATACTACTAAGTTTAATAGCCAAGAGTATGATGTTGCACTATAAGTAGCGATATCATAAAAAACATTATTTAACACTGCTAATAAAATAAATGTAACGATGAAAGTTACGAAACTAGCTTTGGACATTATTTTTTCTCCGCGTTCGTCTTTTCCCTCTTTGCTAAAGAAAAAGTAAACAGAGTATCCAATAAATACAATAGAAAGTATAACTATCAGTAAACTGCTCCAGTGATTTACAGGCAAGTTATCAAAAAAAGATTTAAGTGATTCAGTCATAATTTATCCTTTCCTTCCGTTAGTCGGTTTCGTCGTTTGCTTGCTCGTCTTCTGTTAATTTTTTGAAAGTGAAGATTTGTTCAATCGGCACTTCGAATACGTCCGCTATGTCATGAGCCAGTAAAAGGGAAGGATTATACCTATTTCTTTCTAACTGAATAATTGTTTGTCTAGATACTCCCACCTTGTCAGCAAGTTCCTGTTGGGTCATGCGTTTCATGGCTCTGTAGACGTGAATGGAACTCTCAAAAGATGAGTTCTTCTTTTTTGGCAATGCAAATCCCTCCAATAGTCTAATTTATGTATAAAATAAAAAGCGCATAGTCAATATACCATATCTTACTTTCACTTACAAATATCATGCAGATAAAATATAAAGAAAAAAGCCAAGCTTCTCGACTAGCTTGGCTTTTGTTACTGGAAGGAATCAGTGTATTGAATGATGATTTTTTACTTTTCGTTATACATGTAAAGTAATTAGTTGAATTTCTTGTTCATAAACCAAATCTTGTCTTCATTACATTTTCTACATTTCTTTTCTTAAAATTTTTTCAATCAAACTATCTTTATACGTGTTTTTTTGTTTTATTTGGATCGACTGTCCAACTTTTTACACATATTCACTATTTTTAAAGATGTTTTTATGATTATATACTTTACACATATATCTTGATGAAAGGTGAATCGTGTTCTGCTAACAATTTTGTGTTTACTCTTGTCTACTTCGAGAAATTCTTCAATACAACTGACATTTCCTCCTTCCTTCTATAAATATAGTAACATATAAGGTAAGCGTTTTCAAATTAAAAGACTTCGCTTTTTACAATTTCTTTTTGATGAACGACAGCTTTTTTATTGAAAGAAATTGCCAGAAAAAAATGAAAATTTAGCCATATTTATTGAAGTTTGAAAAAAAAACATGGTATAGTGAATATAGATACTATATTAATAGAAGGAAAAAATAAGAATGGGGGGATAGGATGGAAGCATACAAACAACCTATCGAGACAATTATCAAAGAAGTGAACACAAATAAAGAGCAAGGTTTAACCGGACAAGAGGTAAAGAAGCGACTAGCTGAACATGGTGCCAATAAATTCCATGAAGCCAAGAAAGAATCGATAGTAAAGAAGTTTCTTCATAGCTTATCTGATTTTACAACAATCATTTTATTAGTTGCTGCAGCCATTTCTTTTTACACAGCTATTGCTACAGATCATGGGGATTATTTTGAAGGGATTTTGATTATCGCCATCGTGGTCATCAATGCAGTCTTAGCAATCGTTCAAGAAGGAAATGCTGAGAAATCATTGGCAGCACTGCAGGATATGAACAAACAAAGTAGTTCGGTTTTACGTGATGGCAAAGTGGAGACCATCGATGCAGAAGATGTTGTTGTTGGGGATATACTTGTATTAGAATCAGGGTCGATGATCACAGCTGACGCCCGTTTGATCCAAGCATCACAACTTAGAGTAGAAGAATCAGCACTTACTGGAGAAAGTGAACCTATTGAAAAAGATTCGGAGTACATAGGGAAACAAGATGCACCGATCGGCGATCAAATCAATATGGTCTTTAAAGGCTGTACAGTGGCAAATGGTCGTGGGCGAGCAATTGTTACTGCAACTGGGATGCAAACTGAAATGGGTAAAATCGCTGGCTTGTTAAATGACGATGTAACTCAGCAAACGCCTTTACAAAAACGTTTGAACCAATTAGGAAAGCGAATCAGTTTTATTGCATTAGGCGCTGCGGCGTTAGTCTTTATCATTGGTGAACTACAAGGCGAGCCGATATTGGAAATGTTTATGACGGCGGTATCATTAGCTGTTGCAGCGGTACCTGAAACATTGATGGTGATCGTGACTTTGACATTGGCTTACGGGGTACAAAAAATGGCGAAAAAACATGCGATCATTCGCCGTTTACCAGCTGTTGAAACACTTGGAACTGCCAACGTGATCTGTTCTGATAAAACGGGAACCTTGACACAAAATAAAATGCGCGTTAGACGAGTTTGGTCTCGTGGCGATGAAGTAACAGATACAGAGGATGCGATGACCGATGAAGCAATGGAAGTCTTAAAAATGGCTTCGCTTTGTACAGATGTTATCGTAGATAAAGATGGAGACGATTTAGTCATCCAAGGAAATCCGACAGAAGCTGCGATTGTTCGTGCAGTGGAGGAAAATTATCACACGAAAGCTGAACTAGAAGAAAAATACCCAAGAATCGGAGAAATTCCTTTTGATTCTGAACGTAAAATGATGACGACTGTTCATAAAATGGGGAAAAAATATATTTCTGTAACCAAAGGTGCGTTTGATGTTTTATTGACTCGCTTCCGTTTTGGTGATGTTGAGCAAGCTGCAGTAGTAAACGACCGCTTTGGAAAACGTGCTTTAAGAGTGATTGCAGTGGGTTATGCCATCTATGATGAAGAACCCACAGATATCACCTCAGAGGCCTTAGAGAAGAACCTGCGCCTATTAGGATTGGTTGGTATGATCGATCCACCAAGACCAGAGAGTAAAGGCGCTATTGCGAGAGCGAAAAAAGCAGGCATCAAAACAGTCATGATTACAGGAGATCATGTCGTGACCGCTGGAGCGATTGCCAAAGAATTAGGGATTTTAACAGATAAAAGCGAAGCGTTGACAGGATCAGAATTGCAAAAAATGTCTGATGACGAGTTAGATTCACGTGTGAAATCACTCTCTGTCTATGCTCGAGTAACACCAGAAGACAAAATTCGTATCGTTAAATCTTGGCAGCGGACAGGTGCTGTTGTTGCGATGACAGGAGACGGTGTTAATGATGCACCTGCCCTAAAAGCAAGTGATGTTGGTTGTGCTATGGGGATTACTGGAACAGATGTTGCTCAAGGAGCAGCAGACATGATTTTGACTGATGATAATTTTGCAACAATCGTTGATGCGGTTGCTCAGGGTCGAGCGGTTTACCGAAACATTCGTAAAGCGGTAAACTTTTTACTAAGCTGTAATATTTCGGAGATCTTTATTGTATTGATTGCTATGCTGCTTGGCTGGGGAGCACCGTTTACAGCAGTTCAATTATTGTTTGTAAACGTTGTTGCGGACGGACTGCCTGGTTTTGCTTTAGGGAAAGAACCTGCTGAAAATGGAATCATGGATGAAGCACCGATTCCAAGGAATGAAGGAATTTTTGCACGTGGTTTATGGCAAAAAATCGGAATCAATGCTTTTGTCTTTACAGTAATTACGTTGTTTGGATTCTATTTAGGCGCAAATGTTGATTCAGTTTCTTACTTTTTTGAAGCAAGTCATGAAATTGGTCAAACAGTCGCATTCTTGATTTTAGCTTATTCATCGATTTTGCATGTGTTCAATGTAAGAAGTACAGAATCCATTTTTAGAGTAAAATTATCGACAAATAAATCATTGTTTGAAATGGCTGTATTAGCTGTTATTATTACGACAGTGATTGCGTTGTTACCATTCACGCAAGAGCTATTTGGTTTAGTTCCGATTGGAATGAATCATTGGTTATTAGTAATGGGACTATCGATCATACCGATTTTTGTTAATGAAATGATCAAATTCCATTATTCAGTGGAAGAAGACACAGAATAAAATCAGCTTAAAGGCAACGCTTGACGTGTTGATTTCTTAGTAGAAATCTATACGTCAAGCGTTCTTTTTCATCACTTTGGATAGATTGAAAAACTATCTTGAAAATACTATTGAATTTATTTACATAAAAGACTTGCTAAAATGATGAAGGAGTATTATAGTTGTTATCAAAATCAGTTGTTTTATTTTTTTAGCTGGTATTTTTTAAATTTAATTATAACTAACAACCGATATTTTTATTTGGATGCCCAAATAAAAATCTTAGGGGAGTAGCAGCATAGTTCATCTATGTTTTTAGATCAACAGCAAGTGTGTAAACACTGGTCTAAGAATGAAATTGCGAGACCTAAGTGTAAGGGCCGAGTGTCGTTTCACTTAGGTCTCTTGTTTTACTTAAAAAGTGAGATCTGGGTTAGGTGGGTTTCCTGTCAAGGTTGACCGAGCCTGTTCAGCTTTTAAATTGGAGGAGAATTTTGTGGTAGAGAAGTCAAAAGT
The DNA here is from genome assembly GCF_000633635.1 of Enterococcus crotali. GTDB lineage: Bacteria > Bacillota > Bacilli > Lactobacillales > Enterococcaceae > Enterococcus_L > Enterococcus_L crotali. Next base: position 76,710 of record NZ_AYPQ01000007.1, read on the forward strand.
TTCGCATCATCAGAAATTGACCGCTGCTGGTCTTTTAGTAGCAATGGGTGTCGTTTATGGTGATATCGGAACAAGTCCGCTTTATGTAATGAAAGCGATCGTTGGGGACAATGGTGGTCTTCAAAATGTTTCAGAGAATTTCATTATTGGTGCGGTATCATTGATCTTTTGGACATTAACGATTTTGACAACGATCAAATATGTGGTGATTGCTTTAAATGCGGATAATCATGGCGAAGGCGGAATTTTTTCTTTGTATACGCTTGTACGTAAAAAAGGAAAATATTTGATCATTCCAGCAATGATCGGTGGAGCAGCGTTATTAGCTGATGGGGTGTTAACGCCTGCTGTAACGGTAACAACGGCGATTGAAGGGCTGCGGGGAATTCCAGTGTTTTTTGATCGGTTCGGCAGTGATCAAAACATTATTGTGATGATTACTTTAGTCATTATTCTTATTTTATTTTCTGTTCAGCGTTTTGGAACGGATGCTGTGGGTAAAGCTTTTGGGCCGATTATGTTCGCTTGGTTTACATTTCTAGGTGTGATGGGGCTGATCAATTTTGGACAAGACTGGACGGTTCTTCGTGCATTGAACCCCTATTATGCAATTCATCTATTGCTTAGTCCAGAAAATAAATTAGGGATTTTTGTTTTAGGAAATGTCTTTCTAGCAACGACTGGTGCAGAAGCTTTGTATTCTGACTTAGGTCATGTTGGTAAACACAATATTCGTGCCAGTTGGCCTTATATTAAAGTTTGTTTGATCCTTAACTATTTAGGACAAGCAGCATGGATCTTGAGTGCAAAAAATGATCCATCGATTTTAGCCATTGAAAACTTAAATCCATTCTTCCAAATGATGCCAAATAGTATTATGCTGATCGGTGTTGTTTTTGCCACAGTTGCGGCCGTTATCGCTTCTCAAGCATTGATCTCAGGCTCATTCACATTAGTTTCTGAAGCTATCAAATTAAAGCTTTTGCCTAGATTAAAAATCATCTATCCAGGTGCCAATATTGGGCAAATGTACATTCCAGCAGTTAATATGATGTTATGGATTGTCTGCTCATTGATCGTGATCACCTTTAGAACATCTACGCATATGGAAGCCGCTTATGGCCTTTCGATTACTGTGACCATGCTGATGACAACGATATTATTAATGTTTTATCTATTACAAAAAGGTGCGCCAAGATGGGTTGCATATTTGGTTACCTTATTCTTTGGTAGTATTGAATCGATTTTCTTTGTTTCAAGTATTGCGAAGTTCTTCCATGGCGGTTATGTAGCTGTTGGGATTGCTCTGTTGATTTTGGCCGTTATGACGATTTGGGAATGGGGCAATATCATCAAAGAGAAAACCTCTGATACAGTTCCATTGAATCAATATGTTGAACAATTACGAATGTTAAAAGATGACACAACAGTTCCAAAATCTCAAACCAACGTCGTTTTCATGACACCAGATACGATCGGGGATGAAATCGGCCGTCAAATTATTTATTCGATTTTAGATAAACAGCCAAAAAGAGCCAATGTGTACTGGTTTGTCAATGTTGAAGTAACGGATGAGCCTTTTACGAAGGAATATTCTGTAGACATGATGGGCACTGATTTTATTGTCCAAGTACAATTATATCTAGGGTTTCATGTAGCACAGGAAGTGAATGTCTACATTCGTCAGATCGTTTATGATTTAATGAAAGAAGGACGCTTACCTAAGCAGCCGCAGAAATATTCATTAACGCCTGGACGTGAAGTTGGTGACTTCCAATTCATTATTATTCGTGAAGAATTATCGAAAGTAACGGAATTGAAGAAGTGGGATCGCCAAATCATGCAGCTGAAATTAGCAATCAAAAAAAGAACAACTACTCCAGAAAACTGGTTTGGTTTGGAATATAGTGAAGTGAAATATGAATCTGTTCCGTTGATTATTGGAGATGCCCGTAAGACAAGGTTAAGAGAAAGAAAAACTTTAGTATAAAGGAAAATGAAGTTGGATCGGAAGTATTTATTTGAGCAAAGGTGGTTTCTGATCCAACTGATTAGCTATATTCATGAGACTGGAGCATGACTCGAAGAGTTATATGCCGGTCTCATTTTTTCTATTAGTCAATAGTTCATATTCGCTCTATTGCATTAGGACAAGTATAATAAATAAGAAGAGAAGAAAAACGAGGTGTAAACTATGCTTGCAATAAATTTTTTAATCCTATTTTTAATGATTGCGATCACGGCATTTTTTGTAGCAAGTGAATTTGCTTTAGTGAAAATTCGAATGTCCAGATTGGAACAATTGAAAAAGGATAATGTGAAAAATGCGGAATTAGCCATCCATGTTACCCATCATTTAGATGCCTATCTGTCTGCTAGTCAATTGGGGATCACCTTGACTGGACTAATTATTGGGTGGGTCGGTGAAGGATCTGTGGCGGCACTGTTACATCCATTGATTGGAAATTTGCCGATTAGCGCAGCCCTTAGTCGAACGATTTCAGTTATTTTAGGTTTTGCCATTGTGACCTATGTCGATGTTGTTGTCGGGGAATTATTACCGAAAAGTTATAGCATCGCGCAAACTGAGAAAGTAGTTCTAGCAATCGTTAAACCTTTGCACTATTTTTATAAAGTGATGTATCCTTTTATTTGGTTATTGAATCACTCCGCCGCAAAATTAGGGAAGCTATTAGGAATAAAATTGGTTTCTGAAGGGGAAGAAACGTTGACCCAAGAAGAGTTATTATTTGTAGCTGTGGATTCCTATAAAAAAGGTGAATTAACAAAAGAAGAATATCATTATATGGAGAATGTCTTTGAATTTGATGATACTTTAGCTAAAGAGATTCAGGTCGATCGTACTTCTATGGAAGTATTTGAAGCAGATGAAACCGTAGAGCAAGCGATTCAGCATTCGTTAAGACGGGGACATACACGTTATCCTGTGATCGAAGAATCTAAGGATAATGTATTAGGCTACGTGACGCTACCTGCCTTGATCAAAGAATCCTTTATCGACAGCCAAAGAAAAGTCAGCGAACTTGTAGAAGAGCCGATTATTGCGTTAGCGACTATTCCAATCAAAAGTCTATTGACGATGATGAGAAAAGAAGGCAAGCATATCGCGATTTTGAAGGATGAATATGGTGGAACCACCGGAATGGTCACGATCGAAGATATTCTAGAAGAACTGGTTGGAGACATTCGGGATGAGACGGATTTGGAAAACGCCTTGATTGCTAAGGAGTCGGATCATTCATATATTGTTTCAGGAAAGATTACGCTGGATGATTTCGAACGGTATTTTAAAGTCAAAATTGCTGCTTTTGAGGAATCAGAAATGTCTACATTAGCTGGTTTTATTGTAGAAAGAAAAAATAATCAAATTGCTGTAGGAGATCAAATCGAGATCGATGATTTTACTTTTGAAGTGATGGACTATGAACATGCACATATTGATTATTTTAAAGTAAAAAAACAACTGAATAAAAGAGTAAATCGAGATTAGGACATGATTCGAAGAGTGATGTCACAATCTCGATTTTTTAGTTTGAAGTGGTAAATAAGATTGACGGAAACTAATTATTCAGCTAGGATTAAGAAAAAATGAAAATAGGAAGTGTTTGAATGCGTAAGGTAGGAATCATTGGGTTAGGTCATGTTGGTGCAACGCTTGCTTATACATTAGTCACTGAAAATTTAGTTGACGAACTTGTTTTGATCGATAAGAATGAAAAATTAGCAATGTCTGAACAATATGATTTATTAGATGCACAAGTTTTTTTAACAGGCAAAACAACGATCATCATTCAGGACTATCAAGCATTAAAAGATGCATCAGTCATTGTTTTTTGCGCAGGACAAATCAGTGCGCTGGGAGATGATGGAGATCGTTTTAAAGAACTTGAAATCACAAGTAAAATAGTAGAAGAAACGGCACCTCAAATCAAGCAGTCTGGGTTTAATGGAATTATAGTGACGATCACAAATCCATGTGATGTCATTGCAGCTTATATGCAAAAATTAACAGGTTTCAAAACCAATAAAGTCTTTGGAACAGGCACGATGTTGGATACAGCACGGATGAAACAGGCAGTAAGCCGCAATCTATCCATCGACAGCCGCAATGTTGGTGGCTATGTTTATGGTGAACATGGGGACTCCCAATTTGTTGCTTGGTCGAGTGTGACTGTTGGAGATCGCCCGCTTTTGTCTTGGGATCGTGAACTGGATTTAGAAATATTAGATGAAGCTGTTCGAGCAGGAGGCTGGAATGCATTTGCTGGGAAAGGCTATACAAGTTATGGTATCGCAACTTGTGCGGCTCGTCTGATTCGGATGATTTTAAATGACTCTAAAACGATCGTGCCCGTTTCGGCATATAACAAACAAGCAGATGTATATTATGGACAACCAGTCGTGATCGGAAAAAATGGGATAGAGGCATTCGTTCATTGCCCGCTGACTGAAAAAGAAAATGATTCCCTAGCACATTCGATTGACATTATCAAAAATGGACTGGCTAATCTCCCATTTAAGCAGTAAAATAAGATGTATGATTCGACTAAACATGGAGGCAGTTTATTGATAAATTTAACAGAAATAACGGAGAAGATGTCTCCAAATCAAAAAATAAATTATGATCGTGTTTTACAAAAAGTTATTGCTGCATGGGAAAAATCAGATATCCGACCTACAATTTTACTTCATAGTTGTTGTGCGCCCTGCAGTACGTATTCACTTGAGTACTTGACACAATATGCAGATGTTACGATTTTCTTTGCCAACTCCAATATCCATCCCAGAGCTGAATACCAGCGTCGAGAAATTGTTCAGAAAAAATTTGTAGAGGATTTTAATGAGCAGACCAAGAATCAGGTCCAATTTTTAGCAGCTCCTTATGAGCCAAATAAATTTATCCAAATGGTGCAGGAAAAAGAATTGGCAGAAGAACCAGAGGGTGGCAAACGATGCTCCGCTTGTTTTCAAATGCGCTTAGATATCGTTGCGGAAAAAGCACAAGAATTAGGCTATGATTATTTTGGAAGTGCGCTAACGCTGTCACCAAAGAAAAATAGTCAATTGATCAATGAGATCGGAATCGATATTCAAAAATTTTATGCGACTAATTACCTACCAAGTGATTTTAAGAAAAATAACGGCTACAAACGCTCGATTGAGTTATGTAAAGAATATGATGTGTACCGTCAATGCTATTGTGGTTGTATGTTTGCAGCAACTAAACAAGGTGTTGACCTAAAAACTGTAAATAAAGAAGCAAAAGAATTTTTAGCAGAACAAAAACATGATAAAAAAGACGAGATTGGGATATGACTCACAGAGTTATATTCCGATTTTTTTTCTGCTAAAAGACATTTTAATATAGTTTCAAACTATATATATTGATAGAAAATAAGTTCTACTCTATATTCCTTTCACGTGGTAAAGTAGTTGAAATACCTTATTGAGGGAGGAAAAGTATGAAAACATCGATTATCGGGTTCCCGCGGGTGGGAGAATCAAGAGAACTAAAATTTGCAACAGAGAGCTATTTTAGAAAGGAAATCACAGCAGAAGAATTAGAAGCAAAGGGCAAAGAATTAAGACAGAAGCATTGGCAGCTATTAGTCGATCAGGGAATCGATTTTATACCGAGCGGGGATTTTTCTTTCTTCGATACAACGTTAGATACAGCACTTTTATTGAACCTTGTACCTGAAAAATATCAGTCTTTACAGTTACCCCCATTAGAAACATATTTTGCATTAGCTAGAGGCTATCAAGCGATGCAGGTGATGTTACCGCCTTAGCGATGAAAAAGTGGTTCAATACCAATTATCATTATATGGTTCCTGAAATTGATGATACGACAGAACTTAAACTTGTTGGAGAGAGCATATTTAAATCATTTGATGAAGCGAAAGAGCATGGCATCATTACTCGACCAACGATTTTAGGACCATTTACCTTATTAAAATTGGCGACGTATCATGGTTCCAAGCAGGCAGCTGATTTCTATGAAGCCGCAATTATAGCTTATGCACAAATTTTTGATCGATTAGCTGCATCAGGTTGCCAATGGCTTCAAATTGATGAGCCAGCTTTAGTTTTGGATTTATCACCAGCTGAAGTTCGACAATTTAAAGAATTATACCAGCAATTATTGGCAAAAAAAGGCAACTTAAATCTATTGGTGCAAACGTATTTCGGAGACGTTCGAGATGCGTACCAAGAATTGATTGCATTGCCATTTGATGGAATTGGATTGGATTTTGTTGAAGGTAGAAAAACGCTAAGTTTGCTTGAAGAGTATGGCTTTCCAAAAGAGACACTGTTGTTTGCGGGCATTGTGAATGGGAAAAACATCTGGAAAAATAATTACCAAGAAACGCTGTCACTTCTTGAAAAGATTCAAACATTTGGCAATATCGTATTGAATACATCCTGCTCATTACTCCATGTGCCCTTTACACTGGCGAATGAATCTGCATTAGAAAAAACAGTAACAAGTCATTTTGCTTTTGCTGTTGAGAAATTAACTGAATTAAATGAATTAAAGAAAATAGTTGCGGACAAACAGACGAATCATGAGTTGCTAAGCGTCAATGCTGCATTGTTTGCTCAGGAGCGTTTTTCTAAAAACGAGTACGTTGCCCAACAAATCGAAGCGTTGACAGAAAAAGATTTTATTCGACTACCGGCGTTGGCTGAACGGGCAACTATTCAAGAAGAAAGATTGAAGTTACCGATTTTACCAACAACTACAATCGGTTCTTTTCCACAAACAAAAGAAGTGAAGCAAAATCGTGCAAAATTTAAAAAAGGTGAAATTACAGAAGCAGAATATACAGCTTTTAATCAGGAGAAAATTGCAGAATGCGTTGCTTTTCAAGAAGACATTGGTTTAGATGTTCTAGTTCATGGTGAATTTGAGCGTAATGATATGGTGGAATACTTTGGTGAGAGCTTAGATGGGTATTTATTTACTGAAAAAGCTTGGGTTCAGTCATATGGGACTCGTTGCGTAAAACCACCAATTATCTGGGGGGATGTTTCACGCTCAAAACCAATCACCGTAGCGTACTCAAAATATGCTCAGACTTTGACGGATAAACCAATGAAAGGGATGTTAACAGGTCCTGTGACGATTTTGAATTGGTCATTTCCTCGTGAAGATCTCAGCTTAAGAGAGTCGACATTGCAGTTAGCGTTAGCGATTCAAGAAGAAGTATTGGATTTAGAAGCGAATGGAATTGAAATTATTCAAATAGATGAAGCGGCATTACGGGAAAAATTACCATTACGCCAAACAGATTGGCATTCTGAATACCTAGCATGGGCGATACCTGCTTTTCGCTTAGTTCATAGTAAAGTGCAGCCGACAACTCAAATCCACACGCATATGTGTTATAGCGAGTTTGCTGATATCATTCAAGATATCGATAAGATGGATGCAGATGTCATTTCATTTGAAGCGTCCCGTTCAAATTTAGACATTTTAGATGCTTTAAAGGCCATTGATTTTCAAACGCAAGTTGGACCAGGCGTTTACGACATTCATTCACCGCGTGTGCCATCAGTGGAGGAAATCGAGACAACGATTGATAATATTTTAAGGAAGTTACCGATTGAAAAAGTGTGGGTCAATCCCGACTGTGGGTTAAAAACACGCGGAGTACCAGAAACAAAAGCTAGTTTGGAAAATCTAGTACTTGCAGCTAAAAAGGTACGTGGAGGGGTGTAAATGAGGACAGATACCTTGTTCAAAGAAAAAACCGTCTTTTCCTATGAAATTTTTCCTCCTAGACGAACTGCACCAGTCGATACCATTTACCATACTTTGGATCGTTTGAAAGGACAGCAGCCTGATTTTATCAGTGTGACTTTAGGTGCTGGCGGTATAGGCGCAAACTTAAGCACCGTAGATATTGCTCAGAAAATTCAAGAAGAACAATTTTTACCAAGTGTGGCGCATTTGCCTGCTGTGAATTTTTCAAAAGAGGAAGTCATTGTCATTTTAGAGGAACTAAAACAAAAAAAGGTGGAGAATATTTTAGCTTTAAGAGGGGATATCTTGCCGGATAAGCAACCTAAAAAAGATTTTATGTATGCAAATGATCTCGTTGCTTTTATTCAAGAACAAGGAAATTTCAATATTATCGGAGCTTGCTATCCTGAAACGCATGGGGACGCAGTCAATTCAGTAGATGACATCAAAAATTTGAAAAGGAAAGTCGATTCTGGAACGAATCAGTTGATCACACAGTTATTTTTTGACAATCACTATTTTTATACATTTAAAGAAAAGTGTGAGATTGCGGATATAACTGTACCGATTCAGGCAGGGATCATGCCTGTAGTCAATAAAAAGCAAATTGAGCGGATGGTAACAATGTCTAATGTGACGTTACCAATGAAGTTTTTAAAAATGATGGAACGTTATGAACACAACCCTGAAGCAATCAGGGATGCTGGTATTGCATATGCAATCAACCAAATAGTCGATTTGGTTGCACAAGGAGTGGATGGTATTCACTTATACACCATGAACAACCCTTATGTAGCGCAAAAAATCAGAGAAGCAACTCGTAGTTTATTTGACGCATAGCTAGGAAGTATTAAATAGGTGGACGGAGACGTTTATTTTCGAAGGGCGTATTTTTGATCCCGCCGATTATAGGAATTCCACGTGAGGAGGATCTGACTCGAAGAGTTAGGTCTCACTGACTGGTCATTAAATATCATTGATTTAAAAATAGTCTGAATCTAGGCTGTTTTTTAGTCAATGATATTTTTGTTTAGTATGCCTTTTAGTGCCTCTTACTTGTAAAAGAAATGCTTCAAAAATGGCGAGAAATTATATAAACAAGTTTTTTTGCGAAAGAAATATATTTGTAACAATTGATTTTAAAGAGAATAATAATATTTTTATCGGTTTTTCTCGTTATTTTTCATAGGTAATATTTATCATTTTTTTCAACTGTTTATATATAGGTTTAAATATGAAAATAATATAAAAAAAAGGTGAAAATGGTAGTGTTTTGTGAGGTTGACACATTACGCTGTTATTATTTACTATAGTCTTAAGTTTGTAAAATGGTTAGAATATAATTCTTTTGGTTGGTTTTTGTATTTTTATAGTTAGGATTATTTATATTGGTTTTGTGTTTTTTTATTAGGAAATTTCAAATGAAAAAAGTAGATTTAGTGCTTTTTTTAATGTTTTTTCCAAAAAAAAAAGATTCATTCTGTTTTAAAAGGTACTTGATTTGTTATTTAGTAAGTTTCTGAACTGATTGAAGGAAAGGGTATAACATGGAACAGCGAAGAGTAAAAAGACATAGGAGCTCATCTGATGAGAGACCAAGAAAGAAGAAGCCTTCTTCTAGTTCTAAAAGCAGACAGAAGAAGTCACACAACAAATCAAGTGTAAATGGAAGAAATCAAAAAAGTCTTCAATCGCTGCCGCGACAGAAGACGCAAAAAAAGAAACAGCGCTCGAATGTACAAAAAAATCGGTCTTCTCTAAAAAGTAAGAGGTTAAAAAAATTTTTAGATCTGCTATTTTATATCATTACTTTAGGGTTGATTTGCATGTCGATTCTTTTTGCATTTAGTGATGATCAGAACAAGACTATTTTTGGTTATCGGATATTTAATGTTTTAACAAATTCAATGGCACCTAATGAACGTGATCAGAAATCTGGTGGATTTTATGCTGGTGATGTCATCATTGTAAAAGATATCCAAGGAGATACCGCAAAAGAAGGTGAGGTGATTACCTATCGGCCTTCAATGAAAAGCGAAGCTTTTTTAACACATCGAGTGGTTAAAAAATTAGATCATTTGGATAAAGTAAAAGGAACTTATTATATTACCAAAGGGGATAACAACGATACGGAAGATTTGCCGATTAGTGAAAAACAAGTAGTAGGGAAAAAAATAATTGTTTTTCCAAAAGTTGGAGCAGTTCTAAAGTTCATTCGAAAAAACTTCGCTGTGTCTGTTATTTTTATGCTGTCTGTCTTTGGTTTTATATTGGTAATTAAGATGTATATATTCTCAAAATAGCTTCTTAATTTACTGATTAGTGTTAGATAAAAATTATATGGGGGAAGTAAAAATGAAAAATAAAAAGTTGTTGATTATTGCAGGTTTATTAGCTTTACTAGCTTTGGGTGCTGGGACTTTTGCCTGGTTTACTAGTGAGGACTCAGTTACCAATCATTTTGAGGGTGAAATTGCCGGAAATGATATTCAGATAGTTGAGACATTTACACCTGAAGAGAATTGGACGCCAGGCGAAGGAGTCGCAAAGAAAGTCTCTGTAGCAAATGTGTCGGAATATGACGCATTGATTCGCGTAAGTTTTGAAGAAATATTCAAAAAGCTAAGAGATAACAATGAGATTTATTTCGATGGAACAGGGAAATATATTTGGGCATCTGGACCAAATAAAGGGAATGAGTTATCAAATCCCCCAGTAGTACCTAAAGCTATGCCTTCTAAATCAGACTATGTAAGTTTAGGCTATGTAGACGTAACTGCAAATTTATCAACTGAAGTAAAAAATATTACAGTTGCTAATAAAGAATATCATTTTAAAATATATGAAAAAGAAGTACAAGCAGCTGGAAACAAACCATCTGGGGAGCCTATTCCAGAAGAATATTCCTATGTGGCACAATGGGAAGCGTCTGATGGTACTAAAGCAAAAGCATATATTGGCAACACGTCAGGTAGTATCGAACGTGATCGAACTACTCAAAAATTAACATTAGTAAATCCAGCATATCTTTCTATGATTGATGCAACTTACAATGAAATAAAGGAAAACTGGGCCGATCCTAGTAAACTATATAATAAACCTGCTGTGGATGAAATAACATATAAAGCATTTGCAGATGATCTTATTCAGTTAGGGTTTACAGAGTTAGCAAAAGAGATTACTAACAACAAATGGTATTACAATATAGCGGATGGGTATTTTTATTTTGTTGGAAAAGTGTTACGTGGCACTCAAACGCCTCAACTTTTGGATAGTGTGAAATTAATGGAGAAAGCAGACAATAGCTATAGCTTACTTCAATTTGATTTGATAGTAAATGCCAATGGAATTCAAAATGCACAACAATCAATCAAAGACTCATGGAAAACAGATGAAAGTAACCCAGATTTGTACAATAAATTAGTGGAATTTTGTGACTACTAATAAATAGAAAACAATGGTGATATAGAATGGAAAAGATAAAATATCTTTGTCAGCTATTCAGTTTGATTATTATAAGTTTATCCATCATCAGTGGTTCTCCGTATTTTGCCCATGGGGCTGAAGGAGAACCATTGCCTTCTGGTATTGTCATTGGTGACAATAAAGGGATCCAAGTTCAATCCGATGGAAAATATCTAGTTGAAGTCAAAGATGTACTACCGGGAAAAAAGTGGACGATTGACATTGATCTAATGAGCGTAGATAAGGGAGCGCCGTATGACTTAAGTATGCAAATTTTTGAGCCGATATTAAGCGGCCCGATTGACCTTTCCAAAGCCATTCATATGGTGATGAATTATGAAGGAAAAAAAATTTATGATGGCCCAGCTTCTGGTATTAGTAGTAAAACGAATTTACAAGAATCTGAATATTTTTTAGGAACATTTGAACCAGGGGATAGTAAGCGTTTACGTGTTTTTTTCGAAATGGATCACACATACACTAAAAATGATTTCCAGGTAAAAAGTATGATGGAGAATGTTTGGAAATTTCGGGCAATCAAAAATCAAGAGCCTGAACAAATAAAAGACAAAAAACGAACAAAGCGAAAGCAACTTTTTCCACAGACAGGAGAAGAATGGCGGGAGGTATTGATTTATATTTGTTTAGGTTTATTTATAGTGTTGATAGTCATTCTGATTTTGAAAAAGAAATACGATGATCAAAAGAAACATTCATAAATAAAATGACTGATCAAATAGTGGTTGAATTAGGAAGTTAGGAGGGAACACCTCTTGAAAAAGAAGAAACGTAGATCTGTAAAATATAAAAAGAAGGCAAGAGTTGCTAAAAGAGGTTTCCGCTTATATTTAGCGCTCTTTGCGTTATTATTTTCTAGCCTGTTGATTCTTGGAAGTACCTATGCGTGGTTTACATCAGCTGATTCAGTTACAAATAAATTTGAAAGCGGACGTTTTCAAGCTGAATTAACTGAAGTTTTTAAACCGAATTTAGCTTGGCAGCCTGGGAAAGATACTACAAAACAAATTCGTGTTCAAAACACAGGACAATCACCTGCTCTTGTGAGAGTTTCTCTGTATGAATATTTGCTAACTTTCAAAATAGACGTCAGAGATAAAATAGGTAATGGAAATTTAATAACCGTTTCAAGTGAACAAAAACCAGTTGTTAATTGGAAAGATTTATCTACTTGGCAACCAGCCTCAGAAAGAGGTGGCACATATAAGGATGGCTCACTTCATTATGTAGCTAATAAAGCTTATATAGCAGATCAAAAGAATGGCAAAGATCGATATAAGTTAAATGATCCCGCAAGAAAGGCGTTACCATTTCACTTCATTGAAATCAATTTTTCAGCATATCTGAATACGTCACTTCCCAAACCAGAAGTCAAGAATTATTGGCTATATGAAGATGGTTATTTTTACTACTCTGAAGTTTTACCACCTGGAAATATAAGTGAACCATTGGTAGATAATGTATCACTTTCCTCAAGTGCATCAAATACTTATAAAGGGGCATTATATCAGTTGAATCCCTATTTAGAAGCGCATGACCCTGTAAAAACGGTTATTAAAGAATGGGGTATTGGAACGAATAGTTTAGTTTATGGATTATTTAAAGATAAGCTAAACTAAATAATAAATGATGCCAACTTTGAGTGAGAGATGGAGGAAATAATGAGGACGAAAAAAAATAAAGGGAAAAAAATCAGTTACTCTAAAAAGTGGATGTTGATCGTTTTGTCATTAGTTCTGTTAGTGACAATTGGAATGTTTTTGCGTGATGTTTATGCAGCGAATAAATCGATCGATGAAGAAGTGAACAATTTTCGATGGAGCGATCTAAGAGGGACAATCAAAGAAACATTTACCCCATCAAAGGAATTAAAAATAGACACTCCGATCACCAAAAATGTTGCAATCAAAAATGACCAAAATCAAGATATGTTTATTAGAGTATTGGTCCTACCAACAATTTTAGCAACGAGTTCTGGAGGAGAGGACTTAGTACTTCCTGCTAAATTTAAAGGAGAAGATGCTCAGATAGCGATTCCCTTTGATACAGCTAATTGGATAGATGGTGACGATGGTTACTTTTATTATATAAGGAAATTGAAAAAAAATGAAACAAGTCCCAGTTTGTTCAAGCAAGTGACGATTATTTCAAAGAATTTAGATCAGCAGTATTTAAATGCAGAAGTAAAGATTGAAATTAAACTAGAAGGAGTAAATTCAACAGCTTATGCTTATCGCGATGCGTGGTGGCAAGGTACTAGTCCTACACAAAATCCTAGAAAAAAAATAGATGATCAATTGAAACTGCAAATTTAAAGCGATAATTCTGTGAGATAGATTCATTTTTTTTTAGAAAGGATACAAAATGAAAAATAAATGGGTGAAAGTAATAGCTGTGGTTGGTTTCTTATTAGGAAGTTTAGGAATAGTACTATTTCTAAAAAATATAAGTAATATAAAAGCTGAAGAGCAAGATATAACAATAAATGAGCAGATAGAAGACTCTGGGGATGAAGAAGAACCTTCTGAATCTATTGAAGAAACAGATGATGAAACAGAGCAATTTACAGAAGAAGAAAAAATGTTTTTCTCTGAATTAAGAAAACGAAACAGCGTGTATGGGCAAAGCTATGCTGTTGGAGGCACATTAAGACCTTCTGGAAATAGAGTTACAAGTGGTGGTTTAGGAGATTACAATACATGGATACCATCTGATTATAATTTAAGTATAAAGTTTACACCTGATACCAAAGTTGAAGGTTGGGGAGGAGTCGTTGCTACAGAGGCGCCCAATCAAAAGGTCATGCAAGTTCCTAAGAATAAACAAGGTGCATTGGGTTTATGGTACAGAAATATAGGAATGTATAATGGTGAACGGATAGATATAAAAGTAACATTGGACTCTTATACTTTGAATTTAGGGACAGGCTCACAGCCGTTTGGGGTACTTAGGTTTTTTGAAAAAGAAATGACACAGGATATTTTTGGTATTTATGATATTAGCGAAACATTTAGTTTCTATAAAAGCGGAACTTCAACTCCAATCAATGTAAAAGGGGCACTTACTTTTGGGGATATTGATTATGCAGAAGAATTAGTATTTCCGAATTTTGATACTTCAAATTGGCATAAAGCATACGTTCATCATCAAAACCAATTAGGGTACGGAATGACAGGGAACGAATTACGTTTTGTTGGTGGGGGAAAGGATGCACAGAAAGAAAATACTCCTCAAGCATTCGCCACGGGTATTTTTCAAGGAACCTCTGTCTCAATCAAATATGAGGATAAACATAGAAATGTTGTAACGAAATGGCCGACAGGTAATGGAGGGCAAGGATACACTTTTATACTAATGACGACCAATGCTCGTCCGTTTAAAACACCTGTGATAAAAAAACAGGTCAGCGATAGTAATGAAACAAAAACAACAACAAATACGCTAAATTCAAAAGAAGAAAGTTTCACTTATACTTTTGAAACTAGAATCCCTAATGAACGTAAAGAGTGGTGGTATAACTCATTTCAAATTACCGATAAATTACCCAATGGTATTGAAACAAACGGTTCTGTTGTTGTAAGAGACAGTGTGCGGAATGAAAATTTGACTTCTCAGTTCACTTCGAGTATTGATGTGAATAATAATTTGACAGTGAAGGCTATCAATACAAAGCAAGCAAATTTTTATGATAGAGTTCTTGAAGTAACTGTTCCTGTAAAGTTAAATTCAAAAATAGATTTGAATTCTTACCCAGTAATAGATGGTTTTGCACAAATAACAAATAAGGCGACCATTATTACTCAAACTTTTGATAATAGTCAGCGTAATGAAGTATCGAATACAGTGACGACAAAAGTTCCACTTGACTCTCCAAAGCCAACGATTCAAAAGAAAGTGAGAAATATAACTACTGGAGAGACCGTGTATCAAAAGAGTGCGAAAGCAAAATATGATGATGTAGTAGAGTATGAAATTGTATTGAAAAATGAAAGTACAAATGTGAATATGTCTAGTTTGAAAGATGCAGCATTTACAGATAAGTTACCAGCAGGAGTTACTTTAAAGTCGTGGTCTATAAATAATGAAGCTAAACCAAATTCAGCATGGGTAGGAAATAATCTTACTAATTATAATTATGCACCAGGAAAAAATCACGAAAGAAACAAAACATATATTATAAAAATCCAAGCGATCGTTGGTCAAGCAAATGATGGGACGGTAAGAAGAAATGAAGGATCAGTGAATGGGTCTAATTTGAAAGGAACTGTACCTATGAGTACTGCTGATATAGTCGTACTAAAACCAGAACTTAAAATAACTAAAACAGTAAATAAAGCTTCAGTTGTAAATGGAGAAGAGTTTGTATATACCATTGCGATGGAAAATGTAACTAGAGATGATACATTATACAGTTCAATGATTATTGACGATAAATTGCCAGCTGGGATTGTAGCAAAAGCAGGAACAACAACATACTCATTGAATGGTGGTACAAGTAATAAAGTTGCAGACACTTTGGTATGGAATACTTCAAGAACAGTATTAAATACAAAAGGATTACCTGACTCAACTTCCAAGTCGCCTATTATCAGCCAAAAAAAGGGGAAATTGGTAGTTAGCTTTACTGCTGTGGCTGATGCGTCCACAGTGGGGAAACCTTCTTTGGTGAATACAGCAATAGGTAGTGGAAAATATGATTTAAATAAAGTGAATCTAGTAGAAAAAGGAAAGCTCTATGATTCTTTAAAAGCAACGGCTACGTTAAGCGTGAAACAAGCAACAGGGAGCCTTCAGATCATCAAACAAGATGACACGAAAAAAAGACTAGCTGGGGCTAAATACATCGTAAAAAACGCTTCGGGCACTCAAGTAGGAAGCGGTCAAACTAACGCCACTGGTCTTTATACAGTAGCGAATTTACCAACGGGGAAATACACAGTAAGTGAAACAGCAGCCCCAACGGGGCATGTGGCGACTCCGGTGGAAGGGAATAATCGAACG
This sequence comes from Enterococcus crotali, assembly GCF_000633635.1. GTDB lineage: Bacteria > Bacillota > Bacilli > Lactobacillales > Enterococcaceae > Enterococcus_L > Enterococcus_L crotali. The sequence continues at coordinate 92,965 of NZ_AYPQ01000007.1, forward strand.
ATAGAAGTAGTAAGAAACCAAACGGCGACGCTAACGTTCACGAATAATCGCCAAGGACGCATAAAGATCAAGAAGCTAGATAAAGAAAGTAAAGCAGTCTTGTCAGGAGCGGAGTATCGCGTCAGCGATAGTCAAGGCAAACCAGTCATAGCGAGTATCAAAACAGGAGCGGATGGAACGGTGACAACAGGCTACTTGCCAGCAGGGAAGTACCGAGTCCAAGAAAGTGCTGCCCCGACAAACTATGAATTAGCGACGCCATCAAGCGTTGAAGTAACAGTAAAAATGGGAGAAACTACGCCAGAAGTCGTGTTTGAAAACCAACGCCAAAAAGGTAGTTTACAGATCATCAAACAAGACGACACGAAAAAAAGGCTAGCCGGAGCTAAATACATCGTAAAGAACGCTTCAGGTACTCAAGTAGGAAGTGGTCAAACTAACGCCACTGGTCTCTATACAGTAGCGAATTTACCAACGGGGAAATACACAGTAAGTGAAACAGCAGCCCCAACGGGGCATGTGGCGACACCAGTGGAAGGAAATAATCGAACGATAGAAGTAGTAAGAAACCAAACAGCGACGCTAACGTTCACGAATAATCGCCAGGGGCGCATAAAGATCAAGAAACTGGATAAAGAAAGTAAAGCAGTCTTGTCAGGAGCGGAGTATCGCATCAGCGATAGTCAAGGAAAACCAGTCATAGCGAGTATCAAAACAGGAGCGGATGGAACGGTGACAACAGGCTACTTACCAGCAGGGAAGTACCGAGTCCAAGAAAGTGCCGCTCCGACAAACTATGAATTAGCGACGCCATCAAGCGTTGAAGTAACGGTAAAAATGGGAGAAACCACGCCAGAAGTCGTGTTTGAAAACCAACGTCAAAAAGGCAGTTTACAGATCATCAAACAAGATGACACGAAAAAAAGGCTAGCCGGAGCTAAATACATCGTAAAAAACGCTTCAGGTACTCAAGTAGGAAGTGGTAAAACTAACGCCACTGGTCTCTATACAGTAGCGAATTTACCGACCGGAAAATACACCGTTCTGGAAACAGCAGCCCCAACGGGGCATGTAGCGACACCAGTGGAAGGAAATAATCGAACGATAGAAGTAGTGAGAAACCAAACAGCGACGCTAACGTTCACGAATAATCGCCAGGGGCGCATAAAGATCAAGAAACTGGATAAAGAAAGTAAAGCAGTCTTGTCAGGAGCGGAGTATCGCGTCAGCGATAGTCAAGGCAAACCAGTCATAGCGAGTATCAAAACAGGAGCGGATGGAACGGTGACAACAGGCTACTTGCCAGCAGGGAAATACCGAGTCCAAGAAAGTGCCGCCCCGACAAACTATGAATTAGCGACGCCGTCAAGCGTTGAAGTAACGGTAAAAATGGGAGAAACCACGCCAGAAGTCGTGTTTGAAAACCAACGCCAAAAAGGTAGACTCCAAATAATCAAGCAAGATGATACGAAAAAGAGACTAGCTGGGGCCGAATACATCGTAAAAAATGCTTCTGGAACCCAAGTAGGAAGAGGAGAAACCAACGCCGTTGGCGTCTATACAGTATGGAATTTACCAACGGGGAAATACACGGTAAGTGAAACAACGGCCCCAACGGGGCATGTGGCGACTCCCGTGGAAGGAAATAATAGATCCATTGATATAGTTAAAGATCAAACAGCGACGCTAACGTTCACGAATAATCGCCAAGGACGCATAAAGATCAAGAAACTAGATAAAGAAAGTAAAGCAGTCTTGTCAGGAGCGGAGTATCGCGTCAGCGACAGCCAAGGCAAACCAGTCATAGCGAGCATCAAAACAGGAGCGGATGGAACGGTGATAACAGGCTACTTGCCAGCAGGGAAGTACCGAGTCCAAGAAAGTGCTGCGCCGACAAACTATGAATTAGCGACGCCATCAAGCGTTGAAGTAACRGTAAAAATGGGAGAAACKACSCCAGARGTCGTGTTTGAAAACCAACGTCAAAAAGGCAGTTTACAGATCATCAAACAAGATGACACGAAAAAAAGACTAGCTGGGGCTAAATACATCGTAAAGAACGCATCAGGCACTCAAGTAGGAAGTGGTCAAACTAATGCCAATGGTCTCTATACAGTGGCAAACTTGCCGACTGGAAAATATACCGTTATGGAAACAGCGGCCCCAACGGGGCACGTGGCAACCCCCGTGGAAGGAAATAATCGAACGATAGAAGTAGTAAGAAACCAAACRGCGACGYTAACGTTCACGAATAATCGCCAGGGGCGTATAAAAATCAAGAAACTGGATAAAGAAAGTAAAGCAGTCTTGTCAGGAGCGGAGTATCGCGTCAGCGATAGTCAAGGCAAACCAGTCATAGCGAGTATCAAAACAGGAGCGGATGGAACGGTGACAACAGGCTACTTGCCAGCAGGGAAATACCGAGTCCAAGAAAGTGCCGCCCCAACAAACTATGAATTAGCGACGCCGTCAAGCGTTGAAGTAACGGTAAAAATGGGAGAAACCACGCCAGAAGTCGTGTTTGAAAACCAACGCCAAAAAGGTAGTTTACAGATCATCAAACAAGATGATACAAAAAAAAGGTTGGCTAACGCCCAATATATCGTAAAAAATGCATCAGGAATACAAGTAGGAAGTGGTAAAACCAACGCTAATGGTCTATATACAGTGGCAAACTTACCAACTGGAAAATATACCGTTATGGAAACCGCTGCCCCAGCAGGTCATGTTGGAACACCTGTAGAAGGAAATAATCGATCCATTGATATAGTCAAAAATCAAACAGCGACCCTAACATTCACCAATAATCGCCAGGGAAAGATCTCCATTCATAAAATCGATAAAGAAAGCAAAGCAGCCTTAGCTGGAGCAGAGTATAGTATTTTTGATAGTACAGGTAAAGAAGTACAAAAAAAATTACAAACGAATAGTAACGGTTGGGTAACGAGTGCCTTTCTCACAGCAGGAGAATACAAGATAATCGAAACTGCTGCCCCGACAAATTATGAATTGGCATCGCCATCAAGTAAGACGATCAACCTAAAAATGAGTGACAATCCTCAAATTGTAGAGTTTGAAAATGTGCGTCAAAAAGGCGGACTACAGATCATCAAAGTAGATGAAGAAAACAAAGAACGAAAATTAAAAGGAGCTGTTTTTGATATAGCGAGTGATGAGAAAGGAATAAACATCCTATACAGAAACCAAAAAACTGATTCAGAAGGTAAAATATCGATTCCAACTATTGCAACTGGCACGTATTATATCCGAGAAACAGCTCCCCCAGCTGGCTATCAGATCATAAAAAAAGGTTGGATACCATTAACTGTGGTTCAAGGAAAAACAACAATATATCAAGTCGAGAATAGACCTATCAGGCTTCACTTACGACAAGTTGTACTAAATCAGAATGAAGCTTTAGTCATTCCTAGCTCAGGCTATTTCAAGTTGGATCAATTTAAAAATTCTGGCAATACAATAAACACGTATCAATTGGTAACTGGTTCAACTATAAAGAATAAACCAACAGAGATTACAAAAGAACTTTTTACAACAGTAAACATTCCTGTTGGAGTGGATAAACTTCAGATTATTGATTTGATACCAGAATATTATACGTATCAAGGAGCTATTGCAACAATAGATGATATTAATCTTGGAGAAAAACACTCTTTTGATAATTCTTCTGAAATAGAAAAAAATAATCCTATTACAGTAGATTATAGTAAATCGAGTGAATATTGGGTAACTGTTTTTATCGAGCCAAAAATGGGAACCACCTCTAGCGAGGAAAAAGAGAAAGAACCTCGACCGTATAGTTGGGACTATAAAACAAATGAGCTAGGTCGTTTGACTCAAGTGAAATAGGAGGAACTTAAATGAAAAAGAAACTAACAGGATTTGCAATTCTTGCATGTTCTATACTGCTGGCTGGATGTAGTTCAAATACTGAGAGTGAATCAAAGGGAAAAAAAGACAATCAGGAAAAAACTGAAAAGAAAGAAGTATCAGAAAATAATTATGCTTCAGCCGATAATTCATTTACTGTAAACAATGAAAATTTTGTTACACCAGACTTTGAAGCAAAGTTGACAGGATCAAATGTTGTTCAAGGAGATGATAATATAACTTATCTTGTCGTCCTTTATACCTTTACGAATAAAACGAATGTCTTTAAAACAGGTCAAGAGGTATTTGAAAAGTATTTGTTAGCGAATCAGGCATCAAATAAAGACAATATGGAGACGTTATTTATAGAGCATCCTGAAATTAGTGAACAGATTAAAAAGCTTTCGGATGAATCTACAAAGGAGCAAGAACAAGGGCAAGCAGTTCCGATGGCCACTGTCTATAAAACAGTTTCAGATAAAGACCTGAGATTAGATTTTTTAGATGCCGAAGGATCAACAATAGTATCAAAAAATTATTTAATCAAGTTAGATTAGTTGGGCTTATTCATTAGAGAAGGAAAAACTCATAGAAATAAGCGATAGAATAAAAATGAACGACTTATAACTAACTCCTGCTCATATCAATGACAGACGTTTAGCTATAAGTCGTTCATTTATTGCGTTTTCTCACTAAAAAGAATCTTTGAACATCAAAAAACATTCTTATTTAGCTTAAAAAGTCATCTTTTCTATTCGATCAAAAGCTTCTTTCAAAATTTGAATATCTTGTGTCGCTGCTAGACGTACATATTCATCACCTGTCGTCTCACCGAAAGCTTTTCCAGGAATCATCAATACATTAGTTTCTTTCAAGACTTTCTCAACAAAAGGGACAGAGGTAAGACCTGTTTTAGAAATATTAATGAAGGCATACATACTGCCTTTGACGGGGTGAAGTGAAAGAAACGGAATAGTAGAAATTCGTTGTTCAAGATATTCCAGTCGTTCTTTAAAGACAGTAACCACAGTAGGTACTAGGGATTCAGCATGGGTTAAAGCGTAGATACCTGCTTGTTGAGAAGGGCTAGGCGCTGAGTAGGTAATACTCTCATTGATCAATTTGGCCGCATCGTTGATATAATCAGGCGCAATCATATAGCCAATTCGCCAACCAGTCATCGCAAAGGCTTTTGAGAAGCTGCTGAATGTGATTGTGTTGTCAGGAGCAAAAGTTGCCATTGGTACAAAGTCATCATAGAAGCAGAAGGCTTCGTATACTTCATCAGAAAGAATATAAAAATTATGTTTGATCGCCAAATCAGCAATTGCTTTAAACGTTTCAGGAGAAAAAACAGCACCGGTCGGGTTGTTAGGTGAATTGATAATAAGCGCTTTTGTTTTATCTGTAATAGCTGCTTTCAATACATCGATATTGATTTGAAAACCATCTTCTTCATAAGTTGGGATAAATACTGGTTTGCCACCAGCAAAAATCACTTGGTCTTTATAAGGTGAGAAGTACGGTTCGTGAATGATAACTTCATCTTCTGGATCTAATAGAACTTGTAACGTTAAATACATGCCATGTAAGGCACCAACAGTTGCCCGAACTTGGTTAGGTTCAAAGGATAATCCATATTGTTTTTGATAAAAGGCAACGACTGTATCGATAAATTCCTGACTGCCACCAGAAGCAGTGTATTTAGTATGCCCATTTTTGACATCCGTAAAAGCGGCATCAATGATTCTTTCGTTAGTAATCAAATCTGGATCACCAATCGATAAATCCAGTAAATCTGGTACTTGTTTCGCTAAGGTAGCAATGTCCATTAAGATATTCTCAGCGGGTTGTTGATGTTTTTTTGCAATGTTTGAACGATCCATGTTTTTACCTCCAATTACTTGTTGCTTTATTCATTCTATACTATTTTTTAAGAGGACAAAGCAAGTTTGTTTATACTTGTTTTGTCCTCTTTCGATTTTTATAAAACTTTTCTTAAAAAGTCCTGCGTTCTTGGGTTTTTCGGTTGACCAAAGATCTCTTCAGGGGTTCCTTCTTCTTGAATGATGCCAGCATCCATGAAAATCACACGATCGGCAACTTCACGAGCGAAGCCCATTTCATGTGTTACAACGACCATCGTCATCCCTTCAACTGCTAAAGCTTTCATAACTGCTAAAACTTCACCGACCATTTCCGGATCTAGTGCAGATGTTGGCTCATCGAAGAGCATCACATCAGGATTCATTGCTAAGGCACGTGCAATTGCTACCCGTTGTTGCTGTCCGCCAGATAAACTGGAAGGATAACTAGAAGCTTTATCTTTTAAGCCAACTTGTTCTAACAGAGCTAGCGCTTTTTCTTTTGCAGCGTCGGTTGTTTCTTTTTTGACTTTGATTGGACTGATCGTTAAATTATCTAAAACTGTTTTGTGAGGAAATAGATTGAAATTTTGAAATACCATACCCATTTTTTGGCGAAGAGCATCGATATCTGTATCTTTATCCAATAAATTTTTACCTTCAAATTCGATCGTTCCGTCTGTTGGTTGTTCTAATAAGTTTAAGCAACGCAAGAAGGTACTTTTTCCGCTGCCAGAAGGGCCGATGATTACGACTACTTCTCCAGCTTTTACATCTAAGTCAATACCTTTTAAGACTTCATTTTTTCCGAAAGTTTTGTGTAAGTTTTTTATATTAATCACTAGTGCTCATTCTCCTTTCAGCAACACCTAACAGGCGAGAAATAGTAAAGGTTAAAACAAAGTAAATCAATGATACCACAAGATATGGTAAGAATGGTTTAAAGCTAGCTCCTTGAACATTGCCAGCTTGGAAGATCAATTCCGAAACTCCAATAACTGAAACGACAGAAGATTCTTTGATGACCGTTACAAACTCATTACCTAAAGCAGGTAAGATATTCTTGATTGCTTGTGGCAAAATAATGTAACGCATTGCTTGTGGTTGATTCATACCAAGAGAACGAGCGGCTTCTAATTGTCCTTTGTTCACCGCATTGATTCCAGCACGAACGATTTCAGCCACATAAGCACCACTATTCAATGCGAGAGCGATACAACCAGCAGCGATTTTCGATAAATCAAGACCTAGAACACCTGTACCGAAATAGACGATAAAGATTTGTACTAATAGAGGTGTACCACGAACATATTCGATATAGCAAATAGCGATACCACGCAAAATCTTTGATTTAGACAACTTCATCAAGGCCAATAAACCACCAAGAATCGCGCCAAACAATACGCCCATAAAGGCTAAGAAAATCGTATAACCAGCACCGCTGATATAAAATTTTCCGTATTTTCCAAGGAAGCTTTCATCGTCTGTAAACATTAATTTACCCGCTTCTTTTTTATAACCATCTAATAAATTATTGTCATTGATCGTTTTGATCGAAGCGTTGACTTTTTGTTCTAAAATAGGGGCATTTTTAGGAATCGCAACAGCAGCATCTTTTTGACCTTGTTCAAATGAAACGTCTGCAAATGTTAATTCTTGATCACGATCAACATAAGCTTCAGCAACAGGACCTTCCAAAACAGCGGCATCCACTTTTTTATTTTTTAAGTTCATGATGATGTCTGGTACTTTTTGTAAAGAAGTTGGAATTGAACCAACAAGTTCTGTTTTCGCCAATTCCTCTTGTGTCGTTTGTTTTTGAACGCCAACTTTTACACCATCAAAATCCTTTGTTGATTGAAATTGATCTTTGTCTGCTTTTCTAACGACAACTTTTTGTTGAACCGTCATATAAGGAGTCGAAAAATTAACTTCTTGTAGTCGTTCAGGTGTTGGTGCCATACCTGAAATGATCAAATCGATTTTGCCTGTTTTCAATGCACCTAATAATGCATCAAAACCCAATTCTTCGATTTTTAATTTCACGCCAAGATCATCTGCAATTTTTTGTGCAATCGAGATATCAAAACCAACGACTTGGTCTTTACCATCAACATCTGCGTGAAACTCATACGGCGCATAGTCCGCTGATAAACCGACAATAAGTTCTCCTCGTTTCATGATGCTGTCATAGACAGGATCTGGTTCTTCTGCGCTTACTGTAGCTACAGGGATAAAAGTGAGTAGTACCAGCAATACGGGAATGATAAGTGCTAAAGTTTTTTTACATAATTTCATTTGTTCTTCTCCTTTATAATAGAATGATAACAGTTGAGTAAGTACAACTGCTTATTTTTTCAATAAATATTCTAAAAAACATGAATAAATGTATAAAAATTTATTGTTTTTGGATGTGTTTTATCATATCATAGATTAAGGGAAAGGAAAAGTGAATTTTATCAAAGAATTTACGAAAGTTCACTTTTGCATAAAAATTAGTAAAAAATGAAAGGTCGAGAAGAATGAATCAATCATTGATAGTAAGAGGAGCACCGCAAGAGTATGAATGCCGAGTTGGTGCGTGGGATGATTTAGAGGAACATTTAAATAGAAGAAAAATCAAACGAGTAATGGTTTTACATGGGAAAGAGTCATGGGAAGCAGCGAAACCCTATTTTCCTACACTAGTGAATATAGATGCACATTTCGTTTATTATGGTGGAGAATGTACAGATGAGAAGACGCTGGAATTAAAAAGCTTATTTGAGCAAGAACAACTAGAAGGAATTATAGCTGTCGGCGGTGGGAAAATTGCGGATTTGGGGAAAGCTGTTGCTGATCAATGCAGCACACCGATTTTGATTTTACCAACCTTAGCTGCGACGTGTGCTGCGTATACACCACTGAGTGTGATTTATAATAAGGATGGCTCAATGGATCGCTATGATGTATTTGCTCGAAGTAATGCGCTAGTTTTAATTGAACCTAAAGTTATTTTGGATTCACCGATCGAGCTGATGATTGCAGGAATCGGAGATACTGTGGCTAAATGGTACGAAGCAGATGCGATGATCTCGCAATTAGCGGTACAGCCGATTGAAATCCAAGTGTCCGCATTTGCCGCGAAAAAATGTAGAGATGTTTTACTTGCAGATAGCCAAGAAGCGCTTAGTGCCATCAAGAAAAAAGAAATCAATCAAGCCTTTTTAAATGTTATAGAAACGAATATTTTACTTGGCGGAATGGTTGGCGGATTCGGTGATGACTATGGTCGAACGTCCGGGGCCCATTCAATTCATGATGCGTTGACTATTTTACCAGAGAGCCACCACCAACTTCATGGCAATAAAGTTGCGTATGGTGTTTTGGTTCAGTTAGTGATCGAAAATAAATGGTCGGAAATCGAGAAACTCATTCCGTTTTACCACAGTTTAGATTTACCAATTTCTTTAAAAGAAATGAAGATGGATTTATCAGAGGATGATTATCAGCGTGTTGCTGAACGTGCTGCTGAGCCGCATGAAACTATTCATTATATGAAAGAAAAGATTACACCAGAAATTGTCAAAACAGCAATGATCGAACTTGAAGAGGCGATGAGCAGTAGATAAGTGAAGCTGAAAAAAATAAAAGAACTGGAGACCGAAGACGTTGAACTCGTATCTCCAGTTTTTATTGTCTAAGGATATCCTAAAGAAAGCCTGTAAAACCTTGCAAATACAAACAAAAAAAAGTATGATGAGGAAAGTGTAAATTTACAAAAGAAAGTAGGAGAATGAATGACAGAACCAGCCATTCGTTATCGTTTAATAAAGAAAGAAAAACATACTGGTGCCCGTTTAGGAGAAATCATCACACCTCACGGAACATTTCCAACACCAATGTTTATGCCTGTAGGAACGTTAGCGACAGTAAAAACAATGTCACCAGAAGATTTGAAAGAGATGGGAGCCGGGGTGATTCTAAGCAATACCTATCATTTATGGCTTCGACCTGGAGACGATTTGATTGCAGAAGCAGGTGGCTTACATAAATTTATGAATTGGGACCAACCGATTTTAACAGATTCTGGTGGTTTTCAAGTATTCTCATTAAGTGATATGCGTAAAATCACTGAAGAAGGTGTTCATTTTAGACATCATCTGAATGGATCTAAACTGTTCCTTTCACCAGAAAAAGCAATCAACATTCAAAATAATCTAGGCTCTGATATTATGATGAGTTTTGATGAGTGCCCGCCGTTTGATGAAAGCTATGATTATGTGAAGAAATCGATCGAGCGTACTTCACGCTGGGCAGAACGTGGGTTAAAAGCTCATGCTAATCCAGACCGTCAAGGCTTATTTGGAATCATTCAAGGTGCTGGATATGAAGATCTACGCCGTCAAAGCGCAAAAGATTTGATCAGTATGGATTTTCCAGGCTATTCTATTGGTGGCTTATCAGTTGGTGAACCTAAAGCTGAAATGAACCGTGTGCTAGATTTTACAACACCGTTGATTCCTGATAATAAACCAAGATATCTAATGGGTGTAGGAACTGCGGATTCATTGATCGATGGGGTGATTCGTGGGATCGATATGTTTGACTGTGTCTTGCCAACTCGAATTGCTAGAAATGGAACGTGTATGACTTCAAAAGGTCGTCTGGTTGTTAAAAATGCGCAGTATGCAAGAGATTTCCGTCCATTGGATGAGAAATGTGATTGCTATACATGTAAAAACTATACTCGAGCGTATATTCGCCACTTGATCAAAGCGGATGAAACATTTGGGATTCGTTTAACGTCTTACCATAATTTATACTTCCTATTGAATCTGATGAAACAAGTTCGTCAAGCAATCATGGATGATAATTTACTAGAATTTAGACAAGCCTTTTTTGAAGAATATGGCTTCAATAAAGAGAATGCGAAAAGTTTCTAAAAAAATGATCAAAAGACTAGTGTTGTACAAGAAATTTTGTTACAGTAAACTAGTGATTATACGATAGAGAGGTGAATAGATAATGGGCGGAGGACTTTCGTTTATTTTACCATTAATTCTTTTAGCGGGAATGATGTTTTTTATGACACGTTCGCAAAAGAAACAACAAAATGAACGTCAAACACTTTTAGATGCAATGAAAGTGGGCGATGGAGTTGTAACGATCGGTGGTTTACACGGCGTGATTTCTGAAATTGACACTGACAAGAGAACTGTATTGATCGATTGTGAAGGAATTATCCTTGAATTTGATCGTGCAGCGATCAAAACAGTGAAACCAGGAACAGTTGTTACAAATGACAATGATGTAACTGTAGTTGAAGCAGAGGAAACAATTGTTGAAGAACCAACAACTTCTGAAAACGATGAAACGAAAGAATAAATTCCAGCTTGCTGGGATTTTTTCTTTCTAACCTATCAGGAAAATATACATAGATCATTCTTCAGAAAGAAGGGGAGAGCCATCGAAAAGCTGTCGTGGCATCAAAAGTTCTTATTAAAAAAAGAATTAAAGACGAAGTGCCGATCTTTTCAGCAACTGGGGTATTCATCTGTCAACGAGACGGAATTGATGAATTATCTGGTTTCTTATCGTTGGAAAAAGCAATCTCCAGCATCGATCAAAAAGTGCAAGGAAGATATTCTACATATTGAGCCAAATGAATTTTTTGATTATCAACAATTACTTGCGCAAACAAGTAGTTTAAAGATCAAAGATTGGCATGATTTAACGGACCTATTCTAATAGTGAATAGGTCCTTTTTTTCTTTTTGTAAGATAGAAAGCGCTTGTTTGTGTTTTGGAGAAAAAAAATTATTTAAATGTGAAAAAAATCACAATAAAACTATTTACAAGGAAAAAATAATGTTGTATGATGTGTATGTGAAATAGTTAACAAACAAAAATAAATAACTTATTTTTCTAGGAGGATCACAATGGCTAAAACAATGAAGAAAGAAGATACTAAAACAACTGATGTATCAGCAATGATCGACGAGTTAGCAAAAAAAGCAAATGTTGCTTTAAAAGAAATGGAAGACTTCGATCAAGAAAAAGTTGACCATATTGTGCACCAAATGGCAATGGCTGCTTTAGATCAACATATGCCTCTAGCAAAAATGGCTGTTGAAGAAACTGGCCGCGGAATTTATGAAGATAAAGCAATTAAAAATATGTATGCCTCTGAATATATCTGGAACAGCATTAAACACGATAAAACAGTCGGAGTTATCAATAAAGATGATCAAACTGGCTTGATTGAAATCGCTGAACCAGTTGGAGTGGTTTGTGGTGTTACACCAACAACAAACCCAACATCAACAACAATCTTTAAAGCATTGATCTCAATCAAAACACGTAACCCGATCGTCTTTGCTTTCCATCCAAGTGCACAAAAATGTTCTGCAGAAGCAGCTCGTATCGTTCGTGATGCGGCAATCAAAGCAGGTGCTCCTGAAAACTGTGTTCAATGGATCGAACAACCTTCATTGGAAGCTACATCAGGTTTGATGAATCATCCTGGAATCGCCATTGTTTTAGCCACTGGTGGTGCCGGCATGGTAAAATCAGCGTACTCAACTGGTAAACCAGCTTTAGGTGTTGGACCAGGTAACGTTCCTTCATATATTGAAAAAACAGCAAAAATCAAACGTGCAGTTAACGATTTGATTGTTTCTAAATCATTCGATAATGGTATGATCTGTGCTTCTGAACAAGCTGTGATCGTAGACAAAGAAGTTTATGCAGCTGTAAAAGCAGAATTTGAAGCACATCAAGTATACTTCGTTAAACCAAACGAATTACAAAAATTAGAAGATGCTGTGATGAATGAAGGCAAATATGCAGTTAATCCAGCAATCGTTGGGTACTCAGCTGAACATATCGCTGACTTAGCAGGAATCAAAGTACCAAAAGGAACAAAAATTCTAATTGCTGAACTTGAAGGTGCAGGAGCTGAATATCCACTTTCTCGTGAAAAATTATCTCCAGTATTAGCGATGATGAAAGCGAAAAATACAGATCACGCATTTGATTTATGTGAAGCAATGCTTGAATTAGGTGGTTTAGGTCATACTGCTGTGATCCATACAGAAGATGAAGATCTACAAGTGAAATTTGGTTTACGCATGAAAGCTTGCCGTATCTTAGTGAACTCTCCATCAGCAGAAGGTGGAATCGGTAATATCTATAACGAAATGATTCCTTCATTAACATTAGGTTGCGGATCTTACGGTAAAAACTCAGTCTCTAAAAACGTATCTGCTGTAAACTTGATCAATGTCAAAACTGTAGCGAAACGGAGAAATAATATGCAATGGTTTAAATTACCGCCAAAAATTTTCTTTGAAAAAAATTCATTACAATATCTACAAAAAATGGAAAATGTTGAACGTGTGATGATCGTCTGTGATCCAGGAATGGTTCAATTTGGCTATGCTGATACAGTTCGTAAAGAATTACAAAAACGTAAAAACGACGTTCAAATCGAAGTATTCTCAGCTGTAGAACCAAATCCATCTACAAACACAGTTTACGCTGGAACAAAAGTCATGGTTGATTTTGAACCAGATACAATCATCGCTTTAGGTGGCGGATCTGCAATGGACGCGGCTAAAGGCATGTGGATGTTCTATGAACACCCAGATACAGAATTCTTTGGCGCGAAACAAAAATTCTTAGATATCCGTAAACGTACGTACAAAATTGAAAAAGCAGTTAAAACACAATTCGTATGTATTCCAACAACATCAGGTACGGGATCAGAAGTAACACCATTTGCGGTTATTACAGATAGTGAAACTCATGTAAAATATCCATTAGCTGATTACGCATTGACGCCAGATGTTGCGATCATCGATCCTCAATTTGTGATGTCAGTTCCAGCTTCTGTAACAGCGGATACAGGTATGGATGTATTAACACATGCAATCGAGTCTTATGTTTCAGTAATGGCTTCTGATTACACCCGTGGATTAAGTTTACAAGCAATCAAATTAGTCTTTGAACACTTAGAAAACTCAGTGAAACGTCCAGATGCAGAAAGTCGTGAAAAAATGCATAACGCATCAACAATGGCTGGTATGGCTTTTGCCAACGCATTCTTGGGAATTTGTCACTCAGTCGCACATAAAATTGGTGGAGAATATGGGATTCCTCACGGACGTACTAATGCGATTTTATTGCCGCATATCATCCGTTACAATGCCAAAGATCCTTCAAAACATGCAATGTTCCCTAAATATGACTACTTCCGTGCAGACACAGATTACGCTGATATTGCGAAATTCTTAGGTCTTAAAGGAAAAAATACAGCAGAATTAGTGGATGCATTAGCAACAGCTGTTTATGATTTAGGTGTATCTGTTGGAATCGATATGAACTTGAAAGCACAAGGTGTTACACAAGAAATTCTTGATTCTACAGTTGATCACATGGCAGAACTTGCTTATGAAGATCAATGTACTACAGCAAATCCAAAAGAACCATTGATCAGTGAATTAAAACAAATCATCATTGATGCCTATAATGGTTAATTGAATAAATGAAGAAGAGCGGCGTAAAAGTTGCTCTTCTTTTTTCTATTTAGGAGTTATAATAAAGGTAAAAAAGTAGGAGCGATAGAAATGACCATTAGAGAAGCGAAATTAGAAGATGTAGAGGCAATCAATCAGTTAAATACTAGTCCGTTGAATCATGAATATCCATTGGCAGAAGCCCAAAACCAGTTGAGCTATTTATTATCCTCACCAGTAAATAAATTGTTTGTGAAAGAGTTAGATGAAAAGGTGGTTGGCTATATTCAACTAAGTGAATATGTTTGTACGTATGCTCCGAAATTAATGAATGTATTGGCACTTGTAGTAGCTGAGGAATTTCATAGTCAAGGGATAGGAAAAGCTTTACTTGAATATGCTGAGCAATGGGCAAAGGAACAAGGTGCGAAAGGAATTCGATTAAATTCAGGTGTAGAAAGAACTGAAGCACATAAATTTTACGAACATCAAGGCTATGTAAGAGTGAAGAATCAAGTTAATTTCAGAAAAATAGTTGAATAAAAATATCAGTCGTAAAGAATAAAATTGTATGTTGACAAATGAAATTATAAAATGATACCATAGAAAAATAACAAAGAAGAAAGGAGGGAGCAAAATGACAATGAATCAATTCAAAGCAAGTAATAGTCAAAAATGGGTTGTAGAACGTTATCTTAGATTGAGACAATTGCAAAAATCATGTTTTTTTGTTCTCTCTTTCAGTATATAGAACTATTTAAGCAAGGTTCTTTAAAAGATAAGCCATCAATCATTTTTGATTGGTGGTTTTTTTGTTAATTTTTTTGGAGGTGAACCCAATGAGTGGAAGAAAAGGAAAAAATCAAACCGGCTAAGGAATGTGGCCGACATTTTGCATTCCAAACTATAAAAAAGAACGAGGAATCAGAATGTTAACAATCAAAGGAAAATATAACGAAGCACAAGTATTTACGGATATGTTAGATGACAGTACAATTGGACAAATCATGTCTTTATGTAATCAAGAATTTGCCAAAGAAAGCCAAATCAGAATCATGCCGGATACCCATAGTGGATCAGGTTGTGTGATCGGAACCACAATGACGATCACGGACAAAGTTGTACCAAACTTAGTTGGGGTGGATATTGGTTGTGGTTTATACGTTGTAAAGTTAAAAAAATCGATTAAAACTAATTTCGATAAACTAGATAGAATTATTCGTACGAGAATTCCAAGCGGCTCTCAGTCTCATGATAAAAGCTTACATGAATTTGAATTAGGAATGATCCATGCGCCTATCCATAAAGGTTGGGCATTAAGAAGCTTAGGGACACTTGGTGGTGGAAATCATTTTATTGAAGTCAATGAAGGAACAGACGGTTTATATTTAGTGATCCATAGCGGCAGTCGCGTTTTAGGTAAAGAGATTGCTGAATATCATCAGGAAGTTGCCTACCAAGCATTAGCACAAAAAAGAAAAGAACTAAAAATAGCTGCAACGCACGCCAAGCAAAATAAAGAGATAGAGCAAGCAAAAGAGTTACAAGCCGCACGAGAAGCAGTGAAAATACCTTATGAGCTTTCTTATGTAACGGCGAATAATCTAAGTAGGTATTTAGAGGATATGAAAATTGCTCAAGAATATGCTGCTATGAATCGCAAAATAATGGCTGAAACCATACTTAAAGGGATGAAATGGAAAAAGGCTGCGATAGAAGTATTCGATTGCCCTCATAATTATATTGACTTAGAAAATCATCTTTTAAGAAAAGGGGCAGTTTCGGCAAAATTAGGTGAAAAAATCATTGTGCCGTTAAATATGAAAGACGGGAGTATTTTAGCTACAGGGAAAGGGAATCCGGAATGGAATCAATCTGGCCCTCATGGAGCGGGACGTTTATTGAGCCGTTCTCAAGCCAAAGCAAAAATCAGTTTAGAAAGCTATCAGCATGCTATGAAGCATATATGGACGACTTCTGTTTCAAAAAAAACGATTGACGAAGCACCAAAAGCGTATAAGCCGATGAAACAATTAATGAAAGATGTGAAGGATACGATGGATATTCAAGAGGTGATCCGTCCTTTGTATAATTTTAAAGGATAAGAGGCGTGGATTTGAACAGATAGTTTTATTCAAAAGAACGAAATGAGAGAAAATTTTAGGGTTGACATGATCAAAAGCGTTGCTTTTTCAAAAAAATCATTTGATGTATATAATGGGGGGACAGTATCAGTGTTTACTGAAATAGAAAAGCCTATTTAAGAAAGGATGGTTCGAAGATGCCTAAATTTTCTCCCTGTTTATGGTTTGATGGAAAAGTAGAAGAAGCAGCTGAGTTTTATGTGAATGCATTTGAAGAGGGAAAAGTTAATAAGATTGATTACTATGTAGATAGTGAACATCAGCCCAAAGGATCAGTACTGACGATAGCTTTGACACTTGCAGGACAAGAATTTATTTTACTAAATGGTGGGCCAGAATTCCAGTTGACCCCTGCAATTTCATTTTTCGTAGAATGTGAGACAGAAGAGCAAATCAATAAGTTATGGGAAACCTTAAGTCACAATGGTGAAGTCTTGATGGAATTTGGTGAGTACCCATTTAGCAAAAAATATGGTTGGTTGAATGATCGATATGGTGTTTCATGGCAATTAGTTTTAGCAGGTACACCGCAATCGATTGCTCCTAGCTTTTTGTTTGCTGGAGAACAATTTGGCAATGCAGAAGAAGCGATGCATCAGTGGATCGATATTTTCGGTGAAGGGCAGGTAGAATATGTTCAAAAAAATCCTGATGGCACGCTAGCCCAAGCTTTATTTACGATGCATGGACAACCGTTTCGTGTCATGGATAGTGGTGAAGCACATGATTTTACTTTTACGATGGCGACGTCATTTTACATCTATTGTAAGGATCAAACAGAGATTAATCAATTGTGGGAGCAGTCACTGCCAAAGGAAAAGAATGGCCATGCGGCTGGATGGAAGATGAGTATGGTGTCTGTTGGCAGACAGTGACCAATGATTTAGAAGAGCTATTGGATAATTCTGATCCTGATAGAGCGTATCGCGTGATGCAAGAATTGTATAAAATGAAACGAATCGATATATCTGCGTTGAAGAAAGCGTATGAAGGATAAGAAATATTCTAAGATTAGAGGTTGGTTTCGTTCTCACTTATTTCCGAAAGGATTGCTTCTGCTCCCACCGTTTATCCAGATTCCACATGAGTGGGACATGACTCGAAGAGTTATGTCCCACTCACTCTTTCTTTATTTACTTCTCTTAGCAAATGGCTGATAAGCAATTCCACGGCTTTCACACCAATGAATAATCTCACTAGAAAAAATAATATCCGTTGTGGTAAGCTCAGTTGTGGTTGTTTTGCCAAGCAAGGTATATAACATTTTAAGTTCATCTTCCCATTGCTGAACAAGCTCGATTGTTTCATCTACCCCATTTGTCATCAGGTGATTTAAAATAGTTCCTGCGACGCCCACACTTTTAGCCCCAAGACTAAGAGCTTTGACGATATCCAACGACTGACGAACACCACCTGAAGCTAAAACAGTTATGTCTCGTTGCCAGTTCACTGACTCTAACAAGGAAAGAACAGTAGATTGTCCCCAATCAGTTAAAAATCCTAATTCTCGTTTTTTTCGACGGGCATTTTCAATTTGTGTAAAGCTCGTTCCGCCTTGACCGCTGACGTCGACCGCTTTTACACCGCGCCAGACTAATTGTTCGATCGTTTCACTACTCATGCCAAAGCCAACTTCTTTTACAATAACTGGAATAGACAATTGCGAAACAATATCTTCAATATTGTCCAGCCAGCCATGGAAATTTCGATCTCCTTCTGGCATGACCAACTCTTGTGGTACATTCACATGAATTTGCAGTCCATCAGCATGAAAAAGCTCGACCGCTCTTTTGGCCTTTTCTAAAGAAAGTCCAGCACCAATATTTGCCAAAATCACACCGTCTGGATTTTCTTTGCGCATGATTTGATAACTCTCTGCTAAGTCAGGGTTTTTCAAAGCTGCATTGACTGATCCTGTGGCCACCATCACGCCAGTTTCTTTTGCGATGATGCCAAGCTTTTGATTGATGTCTTTCGCACGCTCACTGCCGCCTGTCATAGCATTGATATAAAAAGGTTGTTTCAAGGAAAAACCAAGAAAAGACGCTGAAATATCGACATCATCCATTGCTATTTCTGGAAAGGAATGATGGACGAAACGAATTTGATCAAAGTCGTTGGTTTTATCTTTATGAAAGGCTTTTGCTAACGAAATGTGTTCATCTTTTCGATTCATCTTTTTCCTGCTTTCCGTAAAAGTATACATGCAATGGTAAAGGAGTGATTCCTTCTTTTTCCCAAGAACTCATCAAAGGTAAAATGCCGGATTTTTGTTTAAACAAGACGATACCGCAATCACCGCCACCTGCACCAGAAGATTTCGCTGCACCACCACAAGTTTGTGCTAAATTACATAATTTTTTTAAGGCAGGTGTTTCGATCGTAACGCCTGTGATCGATGTTAGCTGTTGGAGTAATTGTCGATTTTTTCGTATTTGCGTTTGGATCAAAGAAATATTTTCCGTATTAAAACCTGTAATCATTGTTTCGACACACGTTTTACTGTCATCTAGAAATTGTTGATAGGCTGTTTCTTGCACTTCTTTGGACTGGTTGACTTGATCTACTAGATCAGAAGTGGAAGCAGGGCTGCCTGTCCAACCAATTAAAAGACGTAGTTTTTTTGGAACAGTCAACGGTTGGATCATTAATTTTGGCCAAGTTGCTTGAAGCAACGCTGTTAGCGCTTGTTTTTGGACTTGTTCTGAAACCCAGTCATGGTCGAAAGTTGAAAAAGCGATCCATCCTCCGTAGCAGCTTGCTGCGATATCACCACAAGAACCATTTCCTTGAACCTCTAAATGAGCTAGTGCAGAAAGTTTGAAGATCTCTTCTTCCGTGAGATTTAAACCATAAAAGAGCCCCAATGCTTTTACAGTTGCCACAGTGACCGCACCGCTGGAACCTAAACCGTATTTGCGTCCGTTTGAACTATCTAACTCACTAGTAACTTTCAAGTGATAAAAAGACAACTCTTTATTTTGCTCTTGCGCATATTTTTCAGTTAAACGAATCGCTGCTAAAACATAGTGAAAAGGATTTTCTCGAATATCAAGAACTAGTTCGTTGTTTCTTCTAGTCCAGCGCACAGGTAGCGAGCTGTATTGAGCAGACTGAATACTACCGACATTTTCTGCTGTTTCTAGAGTGACCATTACAAATTGATCCACGGCTACGATAATCGCTGGGTGTCCTGGTTCAACAACAGCATACTCGCCAGCAATAAACAGTTTACCTGGTGTAGAAACTTCTATCATAATTCTTCCGACCTTTCTATAGGCATCAAGGTAATTCCTGGTCCAGCGTACGCTGTGATCAGCTTTTGCTCAGACAAATGATCTGCTAAAAAATTCTTTAAAGCAGTCAGGTTTTTCTTTTCGACTAAAATTTTAACATTTGGTCCAGCATCCATCGTAAAGTAACAAGGCAAACCTTCTTGACGAGCTAAACGTACGCATTGCATGACTTTTAAACTTTCAGGTGACCAATAAGTAAATGGTGGAACGGCCGCCAAAGTAGTGCCATGCATGCGTAACCCATTGGCTTCAGTAACTTCACCTAACGTATTAAAATCTTTTTCCTTGATTGCTTGTTTGGCTGCTGTTAAATCGGGTTCAACATTGTCTAACCAACCAGAATAAAAGCTTGATGTTTCAACTGTTCGTTTCATACCATCGCGGCTGGAAATATCTTTTACACCATCATCGACTAAAACGAATATCATGGCTAGTTCATCCTCCCAATTATCCGAAGGAACCGTTTGAGCAAATGAGGTCTGATCGGAGTCGCCTTTTTGCCATTCGGCAAATCCCCCGAAAATACTGCGGCAGGCAGATCCTGAACCGCGTCTAGCCAAGCGAGATAACTCTGTTTCAGTTAATTGTAAATCTAATGCTTCGCTACAGGCACCAGCTAGAGCAGCTAAACCGCTAGCAGAAGAGGCAAGTCCTGCTGCTGTAGGTACAAAGTTTTGACTGTCAACTTTTGCAAATAACGATAAATTTTTCTGTTTGCGAACCATATCTAAAAAGTTGGAAATTTTTTCTGTTTGCTTAGAATCTTGTTTTTTCCCATCTAAAAAGAAGATATCTTCAGTTAATGTTTCATCAAAATGAACACTGGTTTCCGTATAAAAAGCATCTAGTGTCAAAGAAAGACTGCTGTTCATTGGTAGTATCAACTGTTCATTTTTTTTACCCCAGTATTTAATTAGCGCAATGTTTGTATAGGCTCGTGCTTTTCCAGCGTACATTAATTTTTCACTCCTAATGATTGAATCCAAGTGGCTTTTGCGCCAGCTGCTCCTAATGCGGCAGCAATTTTTCCTGCGCATGCTTTAGAATCAGCCAAAGCGATCATACAACCGCCACGGCCGCCACCTGTTAATTTTGCTCCTAAAGCGCCGTTTTCTAGAGCAGCGGCAACTAATTGATCTAATTGGTCATTGCTAACGGTCAATGCTTTAAGTTGTTCTTGTGCTTGATTCATGACATTTCCTAATGTATGAACATCATCTGCTAAAATAACCTGTTTGGCACGTTTAGTCAAGCGGCCTAGCTCAGTAATATGTCGAGCGACTGCTGGTCTATTTTCATCAAAAAGATGAGCAAC
The DNA here is from genome assembly GCF_000633635.1 of Enterococcus crotali. Taxonomy (GTDB): domain Bacteria; phylum Bacillota; class Bacilli; order Lactobacillales; family Enterococcaceae; genus Enterococcus_L; species Enterococcus_L crotali. The sequence goes on from NZ_AYPQ01000007.1 coordinate 113,970, forward strand.
ATCACGAACAGCAGCTCTTGTTTGACCTTTGATGCCCGTATCAGCAACGATCAAAAAAGCATTGGAAACATTCATTGGGAACGTTTCTAATGGATGGCCTTTTATGAAAAATAGTGGTTCATTTCCGCTAGTGGCCGCTGCATCAATTCCGCTAGGATTGCCGTGAGCTATTTTTTCTGCACGATTGACTAACTGTAGCAAGGTATCTGGCGCACAAAAAGTATTGAAATAATCAAATAGTCCACGAACGATAGCAACAGCAGTTGCAGCACTCGATCCCATACCACGCTCTGCGGGAATCGTACTAGTAATAGTAATCTTTAACGTCGCATCTTCTTGATGAAGTGTCATCAAGGTTTGGCTGATGGCTTCTTTGATACTTTTTAATTGGGGAGGAATTTCCGAAAGTCTCCCTGAAAAATAATCACAATCTAAAATCATGGTAGGATTAGCTTCAACTTTTGTTGAAACAAAGGTCTCTTGAAACGGAAAAGCAATCGCTGGTTCACCGTAAACAACAGAATGTTCCCCCATCAATATAATTTTTCCAGAGGCTTGCCCATGACCGATTTTTTCTTTATTCATTTTAATAAACAGTCCTTTTATTTAAAATATCAGATGCGTGATGATCCAAGGGATAAGATAAAAAATCATGGATTGAACACCTTAATTTACGTTTATTTTATTAAGAGTACTATAAACGATTCTTACCAGTAAAACACCCAAAACAGTCTAGTTATAAGCAAATAGTAGAATAAAACCAACAAATAAACCTGGTAGTACCCTATGAGAAATATTTTTTTAGCTAAGATCCGCATTTGGCGGTCATAGTTCATGATAATAAAGTATGTAGTAGTATGGAAGTTCATGTACCTGAGAAATGTTCTCAACCTACACTAGTTTACCAAAAAAAGATATGAAGTAAAATTTATAGTTTCTATATTAAGGAAAAAATTAATTTCTTATTAATATCTGTAAACAAATAACTTAGAGCAAAAATCTTAAATTTAGCTCTAAGTATACTTTCTCTTATTCTTCAATAACTAAGCCTAAGCCAGCAGCAATCGTAATTGCTTGCTCTTGTGTTACTTTTAACCCTTTGAGTAACTCTTGAGAAAAAGCAATTCTTTCAAAGGTACTCTTGGTCAAATCAAGACCAGCTAATTTTGTATGAAACCAATTACTACCAGTCACTGAACAGCCATCAAGCAAAAGGTTATTCCAAGCAACTTCAACAAATTCTGTATCATTTAAACTTGTTTGTTTGAATTGAACCACTTTTTGATTGGTTGCACTGAAAGAAGTATAGTCTGCTAAACAATCTTCAAAGAGACAATCCCGCAAATAACTTTCGGCAAAGTTTGTACCAGTTAATTTACATTGGCGAAAATGGACTTGATGAAAGCTTGCGCCGATCCATTCTGTATTTGAAAGATCACAATGATCAAAAATAACATTGCTACATTCAAAACGCTCCAAATGATTCCGATTCATCGTCAATTTTTCAAACTGACATTCTCTAAAAACTAAATTACGGACATCTTGATAACTTAAATCTTGTTCTTTTACAAATAGACCCTCAATGATTACTTCATCATCTAAAGAAATAAAATCTGTTTCAGTCAGTTTAGGTAACAATGGGGCAATCGGCTGCTTGATTTTCATAAATAAACCCTCCAATAAATGTGATAGAACTATTCTGTTTCTTTATCCAAATTTTCATTTAATTGATACGCACGATTATAAAATTTTAAACAGGTCGTTAAAACATAAGCCCCTAAAAGCCCTAAAAGACTGCCCAAAACAATCCCAATCAAACGATAATTCAACAAACTCACTAAATATTGATGACGAGCTAAGTTAGCGAGTAATAAAGACATAGGTGTGGTAAAAAAGTTTGCGATCGCATAATTTCTTTTGATGAAAAATTCGACAGTCACAAAGAAAAAACAAATGAGAAAAATTGTTTCTAAAGAACTAAATGAAATGCTCAACAACAAAGCTGCAATCAACAATCCGATCATTGTACCTAAGATCCTCTGAATATTCCGGTGCATGACGGCTCGTAAATTATCCCCTTGTAAAACCGCCGCACACGAAACGATCATCCAATAAGCATTTGTCAGATGTAAAGATTGGCTGATGTAGGTTGCTAAAAATAAAATTGCAGCGTAGTGCAATGCATCTAGAAGTGCCGCTGGATCTGTATAAAGTCGCTCTTGTAAGGAAACCTTTTTTTCTGGTGCGGCCGTTTCTCCTTCAATGAAGTATAAGCCGACTGCTACTAAAAGAGACGTCAATATGCCCAGTAAAACATAACTCATCATGATGGGCACTCTATCCAAAGGAATCTTAGTCCCGCTGCCCATGGCGGTTACCATGACAATAAAAAAAGCCCCCGGCTTAGCAATTCTGTATAACCTAAATATAATTCTGGCGAAAAAAGCAACCAACGCTATAACGATAGGAATAGTCCAAGGAATATGTGTACTCAAGACACCGACTAAATTACCAAAAAGTAAAAAACCACCAACTGAACTTAGGCGGATCAGCAGCTCCTTTAATGGAAGAGTTTGGTAATAGAGAAAAGTAAAGATCCCAAGTGAGCCGAAGCTGCCAATCAGTAAGTTGTTTGAAAAATAACCAATGAATAGGGGTACAGCCATACAGATACCAGCACCAATCAAACGAAAAGGTGCTTTTTGAGGTTTATGAAACGTAGTTAATTCTTTGAAAAATGCTGAACGATGCATCTAATCACTCCTTATAATTGATAAGAAATACGTGAACGACCTTTCAACCAGCGGATACGAGATCGTTCCATGTTTAAAAGTGCTGAGGTTAGAGTCTATTTCTTCTTATACTAATCTAACATACTCTTTTATAAGAAGACAATCGCTTTTTAACTAATCTAGTTTTACGGTCTAGTCATGACTGAAAAAAAATAAATAGGATTGGGAGCAAAAACACCACCCTCATTTCTTTCTATTTTTTAGCCTTGGCTAAACGAGCTTGTCCAACTGTTTATAGTCATTTCTAAGAAACAGCTTCTAATGAAGATATAATTTAATGATGGAAGTATTAAGAAAAAATAAGATTATTCTTGATTTTTTAATTTAAAAATTGTAAACTATACCTCAGTACAATAAATAATTATTAAATTCTGATTTTTCAGAAAATACTTAGGGCATTTTAGGGAGGAAAAAAAAATGAAGTTAAAGAAGTCATTTGCTTTTGGATTCATCACTTTATTTAGTTTAACACTAGCAGCATGTGGTAATGGCGGCGGAAAAACAGACGATTCAGGCAGCTCGAAATCAGCTGACGGAAAGCCTAGCGGAGAACAAATTTTCCGTGTTAATGAATTACAAGAAATGCCAAGTGCTGATTTATCAGTAGCAACAGATCAAATCAGTTTTATTGCCTTAAACAATGTGTATGAAGGAATCTATCGTTTGAATTTAGATAATGAAGCTGAACCTGCGGGCGCTGCTGAAAAAGCAGAAGTCAGCGAAGACGGAATTACTTATAAAATTAAGTTAAACGAAAAAGCTAAATGGACTGATGGCAAACCAGTAAAAGCAGAAGACTATGTCTATGGATGGCAACGAACGGTTGACCCTGCGACAGCTTCAGAATATGCTTACTTGTATGAATCTGTAAAAAATGGTGCAGATGTCGCTGCAGGTAAAAAAGATAAAGAAGAATTAGGAATCAAAGCAGTAGGCGATTATGAATTAGAGATTACTTTAGAAAAGGCTACTCCTTATTTTGATTATCTACTAGCATTCCCATCGTTCTTCCCTCAAAGAAAAGATATTGTGGAAAAATATGGTAAAGATTATGCTGCAAACAGTGAAAATTCAGTTTATAATGGACCATTCGTATTAGACGGATTTGATGGACCTGGAACAGATACAAAATGGTCATACAAGAAAAATAAAGAATATTGGGATGCAGATGCTGTAAAATTGGATGAAGTACAGGTGAATGTTGTAAAAGAAGCACCAACTTCATATAATCTATTCCAAGACGGACAAGTAGATGATGTTCAATTAACTGGTGAATTAGCACAACAAGCAGCTAACGATCCACAGCTTGTAATTTTAAAAACAGCATCGACTCAATATATGGAATTAAATCAAATCGATGACAATTCACCATTTAGAAATGAAAACTTAAGAAAAGCTATCTCTTATTCAATCGATCGTAAATCATTGGTTGAGCAGATCCTAGGTGACGGTTCTGTAGAACCTAAAGGCTTAGTTCCAGCTGATATGTCTAAATCTCCAGATGGAAAAGAAGACTTTACAGAAGCTGCTGAGGATAAAATTTCTTATGATAAAGACAAAGCAAAAGAATATTGGGAAAAAGCGAAGAAAGAGTTGGGTATCAAAACATTAGATATTGATATCTTATCTTCTGATGCTGATTCATCTAAGAAAACAGTAGAATATATCCAAGGTGCGATTCAAGATAGCTTAGAAGGAACAAAAGTAACAGTAAGTCCAGTACCATTTGCTGTCCGTTTAGACCGTTCTAACAAAGGTGACTTTAAAGCAGTTATCGGCGGCTGGGGAGCTGACTATGTAGATCCAAGTAGCTTCTTAGATCTATTCCAGACAGGGGTTCCATATAACCGTGGACACTACAGCAATGCTGACTATGACAAAGCATTAAAAGCTGCTTCAACAACCAATGCCAATGATCCTGAAAAACGTTGGGATAATTTAGTTGATGCAGAGAAAATAATCATGGGTGACATGGGTGTGATTCCACTTTACCAAAAAGCAGAAGCTCACTTACGTGCTGAAAAAGTTAAAGATGTTGCTTTCCATCCAGCAGGCGCACAATACGATTATAAATGGACATACATTTCAGAATAATCTGAACTAGTCCTAATCATAAAAATGATTGATACAGAAGCATACACCTCCAGGAACCGAATGGTTATGGGAATAAAAAGAAATTCACGAAAATTGGGTTTCCAAATTTCGTGAATTTCAACTTGTTTCTAAAGGAGCTGCTTCTGTTTCGCCATTTATTCAGCGTTTGAGCAAGTTAACAGAGAACTTTATATTTCTCTCTCTTGCTATCTTTGCTCATAAAAAGTAAAATAATAAAGAAACAATAGAGACAATCAGTAAAATACCTCCAGTTTCAAGCCAGTAAAGCTGATGTGCTTTACCAATCTCTGAAAATGGGATGAATTCTTTTGGTTCATTTTTCTTTCTAAAGCGAATATGCATTTTCATAAAACGTTGGAAATTATCAAAAAATCCTGAGGACATGATCCATAAGGCCAAGCCGATAATTAAAAAGAAGAGTGAAACAATGAAGAAGGTATCAGATACAGAACGGATAGTCAGTGACTGTTTTATTATTAGGTAAGTAAAAATACCGATGCTTGAGACCGCTGAAGTAATCAAGGGCCATTTAAAATTTTTCATATGCTCATCCTTACTTAATTTTCTATCCTTACTTTATCGAAAAAAACTGATGAAGTCAAAATAATCTCGGAGGTGTCATTCTTGAACAGTTTTGGAAAATATTTTCTTAAACGGGTCTTCTTTATGATCATCACATTGTGGCTGATCGCAACGATTACGTTTTTCTTAATGCAATTATTACCAGGTACTCCTTATACCAACCAAGAAAAACTTAGTCCAGAAACAATCGCTATGTTGAACAAGCAATCAGGTTTAGATAAACCGGTGATCGTTCAATATGGAATTTACTTAAAAAATCTGCTAGTGGGCGATTTTGGAATTTCTTTCCAATTTAAAAACCAACCAGTAGCAAAACTTTTAGCAGGCCGTATCGGACCTTCAGTACAATTAGGTGCGCAGGCAATCATCTTTGGTACGCTAGTAGGGATTTTACTAGGGATCATTGCAGCGATGCGCCAAAATACATGGGTGGATACATTAGCAACTTTAATGGCAATCTTAGGGCGTTCGATTCCTAACTTTGTTTTTGCGGTATTACTGCAATATATCTTTGCTATGAAATTAAAAGTATTACCAATCGCAATGTGGAATGGGTTTGCTTATACGATTTTACCAACGATCGCGTTAGCAATGAGTCCAATGGCCGATTCCGCCAGGTTTATACGAACCGAGATGGTCGAAGTTTTACATAGTGACTATGTAGAGTTGGCGCGTGCCAAAGGCTTGAGTCGCTGGCAAGTGGCCGTAAGACATGGACTTAGAAATAGTTTGATTCCTTTGATTACATTACTTGGTCCATTAGCTGTTGGTTTGATGACTGGATCTTTAGTTGTTGAAAATATTTTTGCTATCCCAGGTATTGGGGAGCAATTTGTAAAATCGATCATGACCAATGACTACCCAACAATTATGGCAGTAACTATTCTATATTCTGCTTTATTAGTATTTGTAATCTTGATCGTTGATTTACTTTATGGATTGATCGATCCAAGAATTCGTGTTTCAGGAGGTGCCAAAGGTTAATGGAAACAGTTGACTTAAACAATGTCCCAGAAAAAATCAAAAAGATACCTGCAAATGACTTCCAGCCTTTGGATACATCAACAACAAAGGAACGTGAACGAATTGCGACACCGTCATTAAGCTTCTTACAAGATTCTTGGCGTCGTTTGAAAAAAAATAAAGCAGCTGTGATTTCCTTGATTCTTTTAGGGATCATCATCTTTATTTCAATTATTACTATTTGGGTTTCACCTCATGACCCAACCCAACAAAATGTAGCTTATATCAATTTACCACCGCGTATTCCGATTTTAGACAGTATCAATGGCTTCAATGGAACAGCCACAGTCGCTGGAAAAGTTGTTGATAAATACGCACAAGCCAATGTTCCTGATAATGTAAACTTCTTCCTAGGAACAGACGGATTAGGCCGTGATGTATTGAGCCGTTTATTCATGGGAACACGTATCTCATTATTGATCGCATTTATCGCAGCCTTACTTGATATTACGATCGGTGTAACATACGGTTTGATTTCAGGACTATTAGGCGGACGTGTGGATACAGTGATGCAACGTATCTTAGAAGTTCTTTCAGGAATTCCTAACCTTGTTGTGATGATCTTGATGCTGACTGTTTTTGATCCAGGTATTTTATCAATCGTGTTAGCGATGGTTATTACCAACTGGATTTCGATGGCCAGGATCGTTCGGGCTCAGACCTTGAAATTAAAAGATCAAGAGTTCGTTTTAGCCGCCCAAACATTAGGTGAATCTCGTTTGAAGATCGCCGTAAAACATATTTTGCCGAATATCTCAAGTGTGATCATCGTTCAAATGATGTTCAGTATTCCATCGGCAATTTTCTTCGAAGCGTTTCTAAGTTTCATCGGTTTAGGATTAAGACCGCCGACCGCTTCTCTTGGAACATTATTAAATGAAGGATATAAAACGTTCCGTTTCCTTCCATATTTGATGTGGATTCCTGCCGTAACTTTGTCAGTCGTAATGATTTGTTTCAACTTGTTAGCTGACGGACTACGTGATGCCTTCGATCCTAAGATGAAAGAGTAGAGTGAATGACTATGGAAAAAGTATTAGAAGTAAAAGACTTACAGATTTCTTTTGATACGTTTGCTGGAAAAGTAAATGCTATTCGTGGTGTTAGCTTTGAGCTGTTCAAAGGGGAAACTCTTGCAATCGTAGGAGAATCTGGTAGTGGTAAATCAGTTACTACTAGAAGTATCATGCGATTATTGAGCAGCAATGCAAACATCGATAATGGAGAAATTCTGTTTAAAGGTGAAGATATCGTACACAAAACGGAAAAACAAATGCAAACCATTCGTGGGAAAGAAATTGCAATGATTTTCCAAGATCCAATGACCTCATTGGACCCAACGATGCCGATCGGCAAACAAGTTGCGGAATCGTTGATCAAACACAATAAAGTTTCTAAAAAAGAAGGCTTAGATCAAGCATTAGAATTATTAAAATTAGTAGGGATTCCAAACGCTGAAAAACGTTTGAAAAACTATCCTCACCAATTTTCAGGTGGACAACGTCAACGGATCGTTATTGCGATCGCTTTGATTTGTTACCCAGAAGTTCTAATTGCAGATGAGCCGACAACAGCCTTGGATGTTACGATCCAAGCGCAAATTTTAGAGCTATTAAAAGATTTACAACAAAAAATCAGCACATCGATTATTTTTATCACCCATGATTTAGGAGTGGTAGCCAATGTGGCTGATCGTGTAGCTGTTATGTATGGCGGACGTTTAGTGGAAGTGGGAACATCAGAAGAGATTTTCTACAATCCACAACATCCATATACATGGGGATTACTTGGTTCTATGCCAACAATGGAAGGAACGGAAGATAAGCTATATGCGATTCCAGGTTCACCTCCAGATTTGTTAGATCCGCCAAAAGGCGATGCTTTCTATCCGCGTAATGAGTTTGCAATGAAGATCGACGCAGAAGAAGCACCACCGTATTTTGAAGTATCACCAACTCATAAAGCTGCAACGTGGTTATTAGCGCCACAAGCGCCAAAAATCACCCCTCCAGCTGAAATTGTAAGACGTTGGGCAATTTATGCTGAACGCCATAATACGACTGCAGGAGGCGTTAAATAATGAGTGAAAAAAGAAAAGTACTTTTAGATGTTAAAGGACTAAAACAATACTTTAACGTTGGGCGCCCTGACGAAGTTAGAGCAGTTGACGACATCAGTTTTCATATCTACGAAGGTGAAACATTTGGACTAGTAGGAGAATCTGGTAGTGGTAAATCAACAACTGGACGTAGTGTGATCCGTTTATACGATCCGACTGGTGGAGAAATCATTTTCAATGGTGACGATATCAGTAAAATTCGTTCAAAATCAGGAATGCAAGCATTCCGTCGTGAAGTACAAATGATCTTCCAAGATCCTTATGCTTCATTGAACCCAAGAATGAAAGTCAACGATATCATTGCTGAAGGGATTGACATTAACCATTTAGCGAAAGATGCTGCTGAACGTGAAGCTAAGGTCAACGAATTACTAAAAGTCGTTGGACTTGATCCGAGCCATGGTACACGTTATCCGCATGAATTTTCAGGTGGACAACGTCAACGGATCGGAATCGCCAGAGCCTTAGCTGTTGATCCTCGTTTCATCATCTGTGATGAGCCGATTTCAGCGTTGGATGTATCGATTCAAGCGCAAGTAGTTAACTTATTGCAAGACTTACAAAAAGATGCTGGTCTGACTTATTTGTTTATTGCCCATGATTTATCAATGGTAAAACATATAAGTGACCGTATCGGTGTAATGCATAGCGGTAGATTATTGGAAATGGGTTCAAGTGATGATGTGTATAACTTTGGTGTGCATCCGTATACTGAAAGTTTACTATCAGCTATCCCATTGCCTGATCCAGATTATGAACGGACACGTAAACGTATCGTTTATAAACCACAACCTGAAGACAATAAAGAACGTAAACTAAGAGAAATCACTCCTGAACATTATGTTTATTGTTCTGAAGACGAAGTTGAAGGGTACCGTAAAAAAATCGAAGAGAAAAAAGCCAGAGCGAATCACGCATAGTCGTTTTGCAAACTAAATCCTAGCTAGGAAAAAGACTATTTTTTCTTAGCTAGAATTTTTAAAAAATGGGATGAAAAAAATGAAATGACTAGTAGAACTATTTCTTCTTTGAAAGAGTTCATAACTTACTTGTCAAGGTGGTCAAATAATGAAGGTATTAAAGGCGTATAAATACAGACTTTACCCTACTTCATTGCAAGAGGAGTTCATTAAAAAAACTTTTTCTTGTGTACGGCTTGTGTATAACCTTTTATTACAGGAGAGAATTCAGCTGTATAAAGAACTGAAAGAAAATCCAGATTTAAAAGTAAAAATGCCAACACCAGCTCAATATAAAAAAGAGTATCCTTGTTTAAAGGAAGTGGATAGTTTAGCATTGGCAAATGCACAGGTTTACTTGGATCGAGCGTTCAAAAAATTTCATAGAGAAAAAGCAGTTGGTTTTCCTAAGCTAAAGCAAAAGAAAAACGCTGTTTGCTCCTACACAACGAATAATCAAAATGGTACAATTAAAATCATTGATGAGAAGTATTTAAAAGTGCCTAAGCTAAAATCGTTGATGAAAATGAAGATGCATCGTCCAGTAATAGGGAAAATAAAGTCAGCGACAATTTCTTTGACTCCCAGCAATAAGTATTTCGTTTCAATCTTGTGTGAAGAAGAAATTCCGGCAGTTGAGAAGACGCATTTTGCAATCGGGATCACATTAGGCGCTTCTGAATTTGCTGTATTATCAAATGGCAGACGTTTTGACAATGATAAATATACAAAGGAATTTGAACGGCGGATCACGAGAGAAGAAAGAAAACTGAGGCGACGTAAAGAAATTGCAAAAATAAAAGGAACAGATCTTTCTCAGCAAAAAAACTACCAGAAACAAAAAGTGAAAGTTGTAAAAATGCGGGAAAAGTTGATGAATCAACGAATTGATTTTCTAAATAAAATCACGACAGAAATCGTTAGAAAGTATGACTTGATTTGTATAGAAGATATTCATCAAGCAGATTTTTATAGAAATAATAAACTACATCGAGGCGTTACGGATGTTTCTTGGGCCTTGTTTGTTTCAAAGTTAGAATATAAAGCATCGTGGTATAACAAAAGATTGATTAAGGTTTCCGTGTGCCACAAATGTTCTGAACATTCAGATAATACCCGGATAAGTAAACTATTTTTTCATGAGATAAACGAAAAAAAGGGCAGGCAAGATCCAGAAACAGCGGCCAGTATTCAGGTACTGACACAGGGATTAAAAGAAGCAACTGTCAATGACTAAGTAAAAAAAACTGTAGGGACTACAGGGTTAGCCTAGGGCATATAAGATAGATATAGCGTTTAGTCGATCATTTGTCTTTTTCTAGGAAATTTCTAGTTAATAGAAATAGTTCACTAATTATTAGTTGATAAAAAATCAAACTTTGTTCTACTTATTCAAGTAAGTAATCTTCTTGGGTAAATAGAATGAAGTTTTTTGCCGTCTTTGATGAAATATATAGTACAATAATATTAAGTAAACTGATCCAAAAGGAGGATGATCAATGAGAGAGTATAAAGCACTTGTGTTTTTTGATTTAGACGGTACATTATTAGGGACAGACTCAAAAATTTCCAAAGAAAACCATCAAGCAATTATGGCGTTGAAGCAAAATAAGATTCTACCACTGATTGCAAGCGGACGTTCACCAAAAGAAATCAGACAAATCACTACTGGAACTGCAATCGATTCTTATGTAAGTTTGAATGGTCAATTTAATGTGGTTGAAAATCAAGTGGTTTCAAAGCACCCGATCCCCTTAAAATTGATTCAAGAATTGATGGCGTTTTCTAAAGTACAAGGTCATTCGCTCGCTTGTTACACAGAAAATGACTATGCTACGCGCTATACAAACGCCAGTATGGAAAAATTGTATCAATTAGATAATGCACCATTGCCCCAAATTTCAAAAGACTTCCACCAAGAAAATGAGATCTACATGCTGTATCTTTTTTCAGAGGACGAAAGCAAAGATCCGCTGTATATAACAGAATTCTCCGATAAGTTGACTTTTTTCAGAGACAGTCCTTACTCGTTGGCCATCGTATTAAACGGACAATCAAAAAAAGCTGGTATTCAAGAAGTCATAAAAGCATTGGATTTAGTTGGGTTACCAACCTATGCCTTTGGCGATGGCAATAACGATCTAGGGATGTTTGAAGCGGTAGAAACAGCCATAGCTATGGATAACGCAGGAGATCATGTAAAGAGCCAAGCAGATTTTATTACAAAGTCTCATATGGATGATGGTATTCGTTTTGCCTTAAAGCATTTTGAATTAATTGATTGATTGAAAGGAAGCGAGAAAATGACAGTAAAAATGATTGCAGTAGATATGGACGGCACGTTTTTAAATAGCCAGCAAGAGTATGACCGAGAAAGATTCGATGACTTGTACAAAAAAATGAAGCAGAAAAATGTTCGGTTTGTTGTAGCAAGTGGTAATCAGTATTACCAACTTAAATCTTTTTTTCCAGAAATCGAGACGGAATTATCCTTTGTGGCTGAAAATGGTGCGTATGTGGTTAGTGAAGGCCAAGAAGTTTTTACAGGTGAGATCGATCCAGAAGTCGTGCAAGATGTTCTGACTATTTTAGCGAACTTTGAGCATGGGCATATCATTCTTTGTGGGAAAAACAGCGCGTATGTTGCTGAGGATGAGCCTACTTCATTTATTGAACATGGCAGTAAATATTATCATCGTTTGAAAAAAGTACCAAGTTTATTCGATGTAAAAGACGATACTTTGTTCAAGTTCGCCTTGAGTTTTCCTGTTGAGCAAGTAGCAGAAGTACTGGAGCAGTTGCATGAAGCATTAGGTGATAAAGTCATCCCAGTATCAAGTGGGCATGGCGATGTAGATTTGATCATTCCGGGCATCCACAAAGCGCATGGATTGATGAAACTACAAGAATTATGGGGAATCAAAAATCATGAAATAGCCGCGTTTGGAGACAGCGGTAATGATATAGAGATGCTAAAACATGCTGGATTTAGTTATGTCATGAGTAATGGGCAACCTAATGTCAAGGTAGCTGCTAAAGAAATCATCTTATCTAACGATGAAAATGGTGTGTTAGTGAAGATCGCAGAGTTATTAGAACAATAAGCAATCAAGACGAGCATGAGACAAAACTAAAGGTTAGTTCCGATTTGCGCTCTAAACGCGAATAAACGCTTTTGTCTCGGCCTTGTCTTGATTAAAAAAAGTGTTGACAAAAATGAATTAATATCATATACTATTAAAGTTGAGAAATGAAAGCAGAAGCACCCGCTTCTCGCCTTAGCTGACAGTGTCACTGGGCTGGATATAGGATTCCTTATGTCAATTGATATAAGTCTGAATCATTCGCGGGGTCTGTATACAGAGCCTGTTTTTTATTGTATTTTTTACAATAGCAGACTTTGAAGAAAAGGTTTCAGCAATGATTTTCTCTTAAAAAACTTGGAGGTGAATGACCATAGCAAAGGATATGATGGTGAACGACGGCATTCGTGCACGCGAGTTACGTTTGATCGGACAAGACGGTGAACAATTAGGTGTAAAAACAAAAGTGGAAGCATTGCAGATCGCTGAAACAGCTAACCTAGATTTAGTTTTAGTAGCACCTACTGCGAAACCTCCTGTTGCGCGAATTATGGATTACGGGAAATTCCGTTTCGAGACGCAAAAGAAAGAGCGTGAAGCTCGTAAGAAACAAAAAGTGATCAACGTAAAAGAAGTTCGTTTAAGTCCAACAATTGACGTAAATGACTTCAATACAAAACTTCGTAATGCACGTAAATTCTTAGAAAAAGGCGACAAAGTGAAAGCTTCGATCCGTTTCAAAGGCCGTGCCATTACCCACAAAGAAATTGGTCAGAAAGTTCTTGATCGCTTAGCAGAAGAAACTGCAGATATCGCTACAGTGGAACAAAAAGCGAAAATGGACGGACGCAGCATGTTTCTAACGCTGGCACCGAAGAATGAAAATTAAGCTAACAAGCTGATAACTAGTTAATGAAAATTTTTGAGGATGCTAGTTCAACTTTTTCAACTAATTTAGTTGAACTGTATACGAAATGAAAATGTAGGAGGAAAATTAGTCATGCCAAAACAAAAAACACACCGCGGATCAGCAAAACGTTTCAAACGTACTGGTAACGGCGGGTTAAAAAGATTCCGTGCGTTTACAAGTCACCGTTTCCACGGCAAAACAAAAAAACAACGCCGTCAATTGCGTAAAGCAAGCATGGTTTCATCAGGCGATTTCAAACGTATTCGTCAACAATTAGCAAGAATGAAGTAAAAAAGCTTTTAGGATGATTTCCTTAAGCGTTTAGTAACAAAGCTTGCTGAATTTGAGAATGAAATAATTCATGCAATAACTTAGCAATTAAAATAACTCATAGAGACAATAGATATTTAGGAGGAATTAACCATGGCACGTGTTAAAGGTGGCGTAGTAGCCGTAAACGTCGTAAAAAGATTCTTAAGTTAGCGAAAGGCTATTATGGATCAAAACATACATTATTTAAAACAGCACAAGAACAAGTAATGAAATCATACAGTTATGCATACAGAGATCGTCGTCAAAAGAAACGTGATTTCCGTAAATTATGGATTGCACGTATCAACGCAGCAGCTCGTATGAATGGCTTGAGCTATTCTAAATTAATGCACGGTTTGAAATTGGCAGAGATTGATATCAACCGCAAAATGCTAGCAGAATTAGCTGTTAACGATGCAGCAGCATTTACTGCATTAGCTGACCAAGCTAAAACAGCGTTAAATAAATAGTCTTACAAACCTTGATATAGCAACGTTTATCCCTACTCATTTGAGTGGGGATTTTTTTTGACCCAGATTTTGACCCAGAGATTTACCTTGCTCCATAAAAGCTGCAAAGATGTCAGCTGTTTCCTCTTCATCTTCCTTTTTGTATTTTCTTTTTTTAGGTTTTGATTGTATTCCATTTTCTTGTATTTCAACTTCTAAGCGTGAGAGCGCAATTTTTGCTTCCTTTATTGTTTTGAAGCCACGACGAGTGGTTTCTTTTTGTTTACCAGTTAATAGATCTATTCCTAAATATTTTTTTAACATGTATGCAGTAGTACCATTTTTTTTAGTATATTTTTTTATTGAGAGGAATCATCGTTTGACTCTAGCTTAAACTGATATCAATATCAGAGAGGATTCGCGGTGATACAAGCCATTTACTTTTTGATTAATCATGGATTACCTATCCAACCAAAACTTATAGGCAAAAAAGAACATTATGTTTGGTCTCCAGAATTGGCTGAGAAGTTAATTGATTTTGTCACACAGCATCAACGAATGGACTTAATCCCATTGATTCAGAACAAAACAAAAAATCGCTCCATCAAAAAGATGGAACGATCACCAAAATAAACTAAACTAATTATAGCAAATATGAAAGGAAATGATTATACATGGCAAAAATGTTGAATATGAGAGACTTTGATTTTACAGCAATTGGCACTATTTTTGAATTAGATGAGGTGACACCAAAGTTTGCGACAGAAGAACGAACAAATGATCAAGGAAAAACAATTATGGGACAAGATGGGCAACCAAGAAAATTCAATACGGATGAAATCGTTGGATATAAATACTCAGTGACGATCACAGAAGGCAATTACAGAAAGCAATTACAGAAAGCAATTACAGAAAGCAATTACAGAAAGAAAGCGACTCAAGTGACAGTGAATAGTTTAGACAATCCGATTACGAACAAAGAAATTTTGAAACGAGAGAGTGTGAAATGCAAATTTGTGAATTTGGAGCCTTCTATGATTGGAAATCCGATGTATTTTAAAGCAGATAAAATTCAATTGATTGAAATAGGGAAATAAAATTTAGCAGATGATTGTATGGTCATCTGCTTTTTTTATTTGATAAAAAATATTATCTTCTTTTACTAGTTTCTAAATATAAAACATTAAAAAAATGTCAACTTTGACAGGATTCCGAAAGAATTGTGTCAACTTTTTTTGATATTCTTATGTTAAATGGAGGAATTTTATTTATGAAAAAAGAAATAGGCAACCATGTTGAAATTGTATCTAGTAAAGCAAACGGATATGTATTATTGGCTAATACTGTAAATGATCAGTGGATAAGAATATCGAAAGAAACATTTGATATTCTAAAGCAGTTACTCGAAGCAGATTTAGTAGATGATTTAGAATCAAATTTTTTCAATCCTTAGAAGATTTTCAATTTATAAAAAATACAATTGAAGAACTTGAAAAAATGAATTTAATTAGTCGTTCAGGCGAGAAGTATGGAGTTGTTAATGAAACGGTATCGATAGAAACAACCCATCGATGTAATTTACACTGTGCCCACTGCTGTATGAATGCGTCAAATAATATGAAAGAAGAATCTGATTTGTCTTTAGAGCAAATGAAAGAAATGTTAAATAAGATAATTGAATGGAAACCTAAAAGAATTATGCTTAGTGGTGGAGAACCAATGCTTAGAAAAGATTTTTTCTTGATTCTTTCTTATTTACGGAGTAGATATAACGGAACGATTATTTTATCCACGAATGGTACGTTTATAAATTCCAAAAATGCTAGTCAACTCGTTAAATGGTAGATCAATTTGAGATAAGTATAGATGGAATAGATGAAGAAACGTGTTCGGTAGTAAGAGGACGAGGAGTTTTCAAAAAAGTGATTAGAAGTATTGAAATATTGAAAAATTATAACGCTACTGTCATTAATTTATCTATGATTTTCTCAGATAAAACCGAACATTTATTAGAACCATTTTACCAGTTAAATGAAAAATTGGAAACAAACCCTATTTGTCGGCTCTTCTCGCCAACTGGAAGAGGAGAAGAAAATAAGCAATTATTTACAGATAAAACAGAATTTGAAACGTATATTCCCTCTGATTATATGGTTGAGCACTCGGATAAGCCTTTGTCTATTTGTTCTTGTACCGCAGGGAAAAAGGAAATATTCATAGATTATCAAGGGAACGTTTATCCCTGCCCTAGTTATATTCGTAGTGAACTCAAAATGGGAAATATTTTTAAAATTGACAAATTGACAGATTTAACCGAAAATGGAAGTAGAAAAATATCCTTAACATTAGATAAAATAGATCCTAAGAATTCAGAAAATTGTTCTGAGTGTGAAGTGAAACTTTTTTGTTGGACATGCCCAGCTTCTATAGATGATTTTAAGTCAAAAGAAGCTTTGGATGATAATTGTCGGCGAATTAAACCAGTGTTAATGAAACGGGTTTGGAATTCTTAAAAAAGAGGTGATTATTTGTTGGTTAGAAAAATTCTTGTTGTGGAAGATGATATAGACTTAAATGAAGGAATAAAGTTTGTTCTAGAAAATGATACAACTGAGATTTTTCAAGCGTATTCTCTGACAGAAGCAAAAAAACAAATTAATCAAACATTCGATTTGATACTACTTGATATCAACTTACCAGATGGAAATGGTATTGAATTTTGTAAAATAGTCAAACTTCGTTCAAGTAATAGTCCAGTTATTTTTATTAGTGCAAATGATACTGATATAGATGTTATTCGTGGATTAGAATTAGGAGGAGATGACTATATCATAAAACCCTTTAATTTAATGGTGCTCAGAGCAAGAGTGGAAACGGTAATTAAAAGATACCATACTCCTATTACTGATGAAAATTATAGTGATCAAAATTATTGTTTTGATTTTGAGACAATGAATTATACTTGCAAAGGACAGGCTGTATTTTTAAGTAATGCAGAGCAAAAATTATTAAAAGTATTAGTTAGTAATAGAGGGCAAATAGTGCAAAAAGAAAAGATAATTGAGTTTGTCTGGGGAATAGATGGAGATTATGTTGAAGAGAACGCTTTGGCGGTTGTAATTAAACGGCTTCGAAAAAAATTGGAAATGGATTCTGGCTCAAAAAATATTAAGAGCATTTATGGCATTGGCTATAAATGGGAGAATTTTGAATGAGTATGAAAAAAAAGTTTCTCATTTTGTTGAATGTTGGCATAGTTTTAACACTAGGAATAAGCATCTATTATGAAACTACAAAAGCAATTATCTTTTTAGAATTATTTATTTTAGTAGCTATTCAACTAGTATCTTATTATTTTTTTTCAAGAAGTGTATATAATTTATTAGGAGATTTACATGAGTTACTGTCTACTCCAAATCTTAGCCAATTAGAAATAGAAACAGAAACTGAATTTTCTTCGTTAAAGAACAGATTGATTAAGTATACAAAAATCGAAGAGTTAAAGCGTGTTGAGAATGAACAATCAAAAAACAGATCGAAAAATTAATTTCAGATATTTCACATCAAACTAAAACCCCGATTGCTAATATTATTTTATATAGTGAATTGTTATTAGAAAAAGAGCTAAAAGAAAAAAAATACGTTCAAACTATTACTAATCAAGCTGAGAAATTGCAATGGCTGATACAGAATTTACTACATCTTTCAAGATTAGAAAATGGGATTATACAATGTAGAAAAGAAGTTTACATGATTAACGATATAATTGTGCCGTGTTTAGAGCAATATAGAGTAGCATCTGATAATAAAAATTTAGATTTAATCTATGATCAGTTAAAAAATACATCTACATCAATATTTGCAGATCTCAAATGGACTCAAGAAGCTTTATCAAATATCATTGAAAACAGTGTGAAATACACTGTCGAAGGAAGTGTTCTAGTAGAAGTAGAAGTACAAGATTTATTTGTTTGTATTATCGTTTCAGATACTGGGATTGGTATTGATGAAATAGATATGGCACACATTTTTCAAAGGTTTTACCGAAGTCAAAAAGTAAAACACATTCAAGGTGTTGGTATAGGTTTGAGTTTAGCCAGAGAAATTATTGAAAAGCAAGAAGGGTATATGATAATTGAGTCTAAAATTGATAACGGAACAAAGGTTAAATTATTTTTACCAAAGGAGGAATAATGAGTTCGATTTTTGGGACTTATTATTCCTCTTTATGTCAATTTTGATAGAATTCTAACATAAGCTCGAAAGAATTATTTAATATAATTGTTTTAGATAGGAGTGGGAAATATGAACTCGGTAAAAGTAGTAGATGTATTTAAAAAGTATGATAATGGAATTTTGAAGGTAAATGCTTTGAGAAACATTAATTTAACTATTCAATCTAGTGAATTTGTATCAATAGTAGGCACTTCAGGTAGTGGAAAATCAACTCTTTTAAATTTAATTGGAGGATTAGATTATCCTTCAAGTGGAGATGTTTTTGTCGATGATGTAAATTTTAAAGATATGAATGAAGAAGAGTTAACTATTTTTAGAAGAAGAAATATCGGTTTTATTTTTCAAGATTTCAATTTATTACCGTTGTTGAATGTTTATGAAAATATTGTATTACCTATTCAACTGGATGGAAAAAAAATCGATTGCGAATTTATTGATCAAATTACTAGACAAATTGGCATACAGGATAAACTTGAATTCTATCCGAGTCAATTATCTGGAGGACAGCAACAAAGAGTAGCGATAGCACGCGCAATTGCTACGAAACCAGCCATTATTTTAGCAGATGAACCAACAGGGAACTTAGACTCAAAAACAAGTCAAGATGTTCTAGGCCTATTAAAAATGACTGGAAAAAAATATAAGCAAACAATTATGATGATTACTCATGATGAAACAATTGCTCAAATGGCTGATAGAGTTCTTCGAATAGAAGATGGAAGTTTAAGAGAGTGAGGAGTAATCTTATGTTTGAAACTAGAAATAAAAGGATAATGAGAAAACTTGCTATAAAAGATTTTAAGAAAAATATAAAAAGAAATATACTACTGTTAGCATCAATCATCTTATGTCAAATGATATTGATAATTCTAATAAATGCTAGTACTAATTATAGTTCTGCTATTCAAAAACAAAAATTAAGTGTAGATGGTATGGATTATCAAGCAGTTCTCACTTCTCCAACAGAAAAACAACTTAACATTTTAGAAAATCAGTCTAACATTAAATTTACTGGGCAACAAATAGCATGTGGAACTGGTATTTCCATTGATGACAAAACGACGGTTAAAATTATTTTGAAGTGGAAAGACCCAATTAATTGGCAAAAACAAACAATCCCAGCTTTAGTTGAGTGGGAAGGAAGATATCCGAAAGAAATTAACGAAATTATGATGTCAAGTGCCGCACTTAGCGATGCAGCAATAAAAGATGTTAGATTAGGTATGAAAATTTCAATGAAATATATTGATAAGAATGGTATTGAGGAGAACGAGTTCATTCTATCAGGTATTTATAAAGATATGACTGAACTAAATGGAAATAGTACACCATCGGTTCTTGTGTCCAAACCCTTTTTGAAAAAAAATRAAAAAAAGTGGTTATAATGATAGTAAAGAAGAATCAAGTAAAGCATATGTAAGTTTTAGTTCGTTATTTATCAGAAACGAAAAAGTTGAAATGTTGAAAAAAAAGTTAGATGTGTCAAGTAATCAAGTTTTTTTATACGATAATGAACTGGCTAAATCTACTTTAATTATCTTAATAGGATGTTTATTGTTAATAGTATTAGTATTATTAGCGACGTATTTAGTCATATTTAATGTCATGTACATTTCACTTGTAAAGGATATCAACGTCTTTGGATTGTATAGGGCAATTGGTATGACATATGCTCAAATCAAAAAAATGTTTATGTATCAGTTATTCTTCTTGTTAATCATTGGTGTACCAATCGGTGTAATTTTAGGTATGACTTTTAATCATTTCGTTATCCCTGGTGGAGTTGACTCTTTTAGCGTGAGTGAAATCGGTTTTAATGGGGCAACATTAATTTGTTCCTGTCTATTTGTTTCCGTAACAACATATGTTTCATTGAGTTTTCCTATAAAAATAGCGATGAAACGTACGGTAGTTGAAGCTAAAGGCATGAGCTTTCAAAAAAATAAACAGAGACATAAACGGTTAAAAGGAACTAGTTTATTGTCAATGTCAAATAAAAACATTTTTAGAGACAAAAGGAGAGCCTTCTTAGTTATTACATCGTTATTTTTAGCGTTTACTACTTTTATTACGATTAACACCTTAATTTATAGCAGAAATGATGAAGATTTTGTAAATGCTCATATGGAAGATGATCTTATTTTAGAAAACCAAACTGGATCAGGAGAAGATGAACAGCCAAAACAGGTTTTTACAGATGAAATTATGAATAAAATATTTTCTCAGTCTGAAATAAAAAACATTAGTAAAATTTCTTTTACACCAATGGTAATTAAGTATGAGCACAAAAAATATTATAATTATCTGGATAAGTACTATAAAAAGTATATGAGAATTTCAGCAAGTGAAGGAGAAGAAAATATAAAAAATGATCCAAACCAATTTTACGGCTTTGTTGTTGGAATTGGTAAAGAGGATTTTAAAAAGATTCAAGAAAAGCTAACTAGTAAGGTAGACGAAGCTGACTTTTATGAGGGGAGGATAGGGATACTAAATACAGATATCGATGAAACATCCGAGTTTGTAAATAAAGAGTTGAATTGTGAAGTATCCGGAAAAAATTTAAATGTTGAAATAGCGGCTGTTACAAATCAGAGTCTTTCAGATAAAGCAGGGATAGCACCCAATATCTATTTATATGAAGATGTAGTGAATCAAATGGGTATCTCCTATATCTATGAAAAAATCCGTTTGAATTTTGATTCTGAAAATGCTGGAGATGTAAATGAACAAATAAAGGCTATGGTAAAAAAAGATAATAGAATAGGTATCGTTAGTAAAATAGATATTCGAGATGAAATGAAAAATAGTATTAAAGAAATTTCGATGATATCTAATGCTTTGATTACTCTATTTGCTTTAATAGCTATGATTAATTTTGTAAATGTTATAACAGCGGGAATTGTGGAACGGAATAAGGAATTTTCAATTTTAGAAAGTATTGGTATGACCAGAAAACAAATAAGAAAAATGGTGATGTTAGAAAGCATAGAATATCTCGTACTTTCAGTTGGGGTGACTTTAATTATTGGGATTCCCATATCCTACTTGTTGTTTAATCTTTTTAAAGAAGAAAGCTATATGCAGTTTACTATCCCTTGGAAGGCTCTTGCTGGAATGATAGTGATTATTGGGGCAATAGGTATTCTTATTCCAATTCTATTTTTTAGAAAGAAGAAAGAATCTATCAGTGTAAGACTACGAAGTAATAACTAAAAATTAAACAAGGTTCTGATTATTATGAAAATAGTAATCAGAATTTTTCTGAATACAGGCATAAAAAATGATGATAGTGATAGATTTCTGACATTATTTGGAAAGAATAGTTGGCTATAATTAATATATAAGTTGAAAGGAACTAAAAATATGGGATATTCAATATGGGTAACAGCAGATTGTAATTTGCAATGTAAATATTGTTATGAAGGAAATGACAAACCTAGAGTGTATATGAATAATGTAACAGCTGATCAAGTGGTCAAATATATTCTTAGTGATTATGATGACGATGAAAGTTTATTAATTAACTTTCATGGAGGGGAACCTTTACTAAACATGAAGATTATAGAATATTTGGTGAAAAAAATCAATACAGATATTAATCCAGCAACAGAAGTTATCTACTCTGTCACAACAAATGGAACAGTTCTTTCTGCAAGCATATTAAATTTTATGTTGGATAACTCATTTGAAATCACTATAAGTATTGATGGGAATGAGGAGACTCAAAATTATCTGCGTCCATTTAAAAATGGAAATAAATCTTTTGATGTAGTTCTGAATAATGCTTTAATTCTTAATCAAAAGTTCCCAAATTTAAGATTGAGAATGACATTTAATTCTAAAACTACAGACTGTTTAGCATCCAATGTAATTTTCCTATGTGAGCAAGGGTTTCAAACGATTGTTCCTATAGAAGATGATTTTGATACAGAGTGGGATGAAATTCATTTGGAGATTCTAGAAGAACAAATTAAATTAATTAAGGCGTATCTTGAAAAAAATCCTACTAAAAGTGTTAGTCTCTGTGAAAAATTATCTCCCTGTACGGGAAACTGTAGTGGAGGTATTTCTAGCAAGCATATCTTTTGTGATGGGAAAATATATCCATGTTTAATGGCAGGTAATGAGGATAATTTTGAGGTAGGTGATATAAATACTGGAATTAATGAATTAAAATTATCCGAAATATTAGAAACTGCAGATAAAGAAAATCCAACATGTAGTGGGTGCAGTTTGATAAATTATTGTGAAGGATCACGATGTAAAATTATTAATAAGCTAGTTACTGGAAATTATCTACAACCAGCAGCCATTCAATGTCGGATCACCAGTTTATTCTATCAATTAAATGGCATTGTTTAATTATTTATCTTTGTTATTAGTGAATACTAATATAAATAGTAAAAAAATTAAGGAGGTGAGGTATATGTTAAAATTCAAAAAAATTGAGGATAAAACTTTAGTAAAAGTGCAAGCTCAAAAAAACTGTACAGCAGCAGGACACAGTTACAAGTATGAAGGTCAAGGAGATTGTCTTAACGACTGTGTTCAATGGGACAAACCTAGATATTACGCGTCTAAAACCCATTAGTCTAAAGGAATTAGCAACTGTATAGTTACGGTTGTTAATTCTTTTTTTTGGAGGAAAGCACATGGTAAGAAAATTAAAAATTGCAATTATTGATTCTGGTGTGGATTCTTCCCATAGTTTTTTAAATGAGAAAATCAGTTGGGGATGTACAATTCAACCAGATTTGGAAGTAATAGAAGGAAAATATAAAGATATAGAAGGTCATGGTACTAATGTAGTTTCAGTAATAACAAAAGAAAATCAAAATGTTGAGATTTATCCAATTAGGATCTTTGATAGTAGTGGTCAAACTTCATTATTGGTTTTAGAAAAAGCGCTCATGGTTGCTAGGGACCTAGATGTAGACATTGTAAATCTAAGCTTATCAATCATTGATAAATTTAAATCGTCAGATTTAGAAAAAATATGTCAAAAGTTAAGAAGTGAAGGAAAGATAATAATTTCCTCACAGTCAAATTCGAATCAAAAAAGTTACCCTGCTTATTTTAAAAGTTGTATAGGTGTTAGGGGGCATATCTTGGAAAGCGACTCTTCGTATTGGTTTAATCCATATAAAGGTGTTCAAGTTGTTGTTGATTCAGAACCTTTTTTTCATGCAACATTAGATGGAAATTATTGTATGTTTGGAAAAAGTAATAGTTATGCAGCAGCAAAATTTACAGGAATGGTTTCTAAAGTTATTGAGAAAAATGATACACATGATATAAAGCAAATATATGAAATATTAAAAAAAGGTGCTAGTAAAAAGTGGTGGACAAAGTACCATCATAGACATAGTTACAGATTTCCTGAGTTTGAAATTTTTGAAAAAAAACAAGGTAATCAAGAAATAGCATATCCCATTGTAAAAATCTTACTAGATTATTTGAGATTAACGGATGAAAAATCATTGTATTATCATAGCTTATTTTCTCAGGAAAATGGATTGAGATATGATCAATGCTTTGATTTATTATTGCAGCTAGAAAGCTATTTTGAATTGTCAATCAGAGACTATTCTGAAATTTCTAGAAAAGATTTCTATTCTTTTAGTAGTTTATTGGCTCTGGTAAATCAATATCTTTAAAGGTGGGTGAAGCCTATGAATAAAAATGTAATTAAGTATTTAAGAATATGTTGTGAAAATAAAAGTGTAAAAATATTCTCATCATTTATTTTAATGGTTCTATCTCTACTTACTACCTTTTTAGCCCCAAAATACTTAGGGGAAATAATAGATAATGGGATTATAAAACAAAACTTTCAAGTTGTTTGGACATTAGGTTGCATTTATTTGCTGTTGTATATTTTTAGCGAGGTAGTCGACTATGTTTTGTATAATTTTTTTAATGCTATAAAACTTGAAGGATCAAAAAAAATTAAAGAGAGATTGTTAATAAATATATCGAATGCAAATGGCGACCAACTATCTAAAAATCAAACAGGAGAATTTATATATATTATTAATAATGATATATTTAGAATTGAAAATTTCGGAATTGAAGTATGGTTTAAGTGTGTTATAAATTTATTAACTGCTCTTGGGGCTGTAGTATTTCTTGTGAAAATAAATGTAGCTTTGTTCTTAATTATTTTATCAATTGAAGTGGTTGTGATTTTTGTCCAAAAAAGCTACTCTATTAAAATTGAAAAGGAAACAAAGCTAATTAGAAAAAATGCAGGTAATCAATCTAATGTACAAGAACAATATATATCTAAAATACGAGAGGTTATTCTATCAAATTCTGCACAATATTTTTTGCGAAAAATATCGAAATATCAGGATAGGTTCATTGATATGGCAAAATCAATTAACAAAAAATTATCAAAATCAGATTTAGTATCTGCATTATCAACACATCTTTCTGTAATAACCATTTACGTTTTAGGTGGTTGGTTTATTATCAATTATAACACTTCTTTGGGTGATTTAATTTCGTTTACTCAATACATGGGATTGTTTATCGGTTCGATTAACTATTTATTAAAAGCGATCATTTCATTGAAGCAAACAACAATTTCATTAGACCGAATTTTTGAAGAACTAGACAAACAAAAATATGATGAATCGAAAGAATCTTATCAAGATAAAATTTATGGAGACATATTCTTTAATAATGTAACTTTTTCGTATAATGAAAGTAAAATTTTAGAGAATTTTACTTTAAAGGTATCTAAGGGAACTGTTGTGGGAATTGCAGGAGAAAGTGGATGTGGAAAGTCTACACTAACATATCTTATGTATAAATTGTGGAAGCCAGAAAAAGGATCAATAGAAATTGATAATATAAAGATTGAAGAATGGGAATTAGATTGTTTGAGGAAGCAAATTTGTATTGTTAGCCAAGAATCGTTGATAATTGATGATTCCGTAAAAATGAATATTCTTTGGGATTCAAATTTATCTGATATCCCTATTGATTTATTAGAAGCATTGGAACTGAAGGAAATTGCAAAAGGTACAGATATTGGTGAAAATGGAAGGAAACTATCAGGAGGACAAAAACAGAGAATTGCAATTGCTAGAGCAATAATGAAAAATACTCCAATAATTATTTTAGATGAATCAACTTCAGCATTAGATAATATTTCTCAAGATAAAATTTGGAAAAATATTCAACCGTGGCTTGCTGAAAAAACCGTAATAATTATTGCTCATAGAATGGAATTGATTCGTAATTGTGATTATATATGTATAATCCAAGATGGAATGGTAGTTGAAAATGGAACACATGTCGATATGATTGAAAATCAAAAGGAGTATTATAGGCTAGTAAACTCCATCTCTTAAAATGTAATTTAATACAAAAGATGGTGGACTGATAGACGTATTGGATTATAGGGGCTCTGTGATGGATTGTGTTTGTGTCTGGAAGAAGCGTACTAATAATAGTGGCATGTGTGGTAGTTTTTTGATACAATGTAGAAAGCATAATAGGTAAAAAGTTTATTATTTTTTTTAATCGAATTTAGTGAAACCTAATTTGTTAGGAGTTGATAAAGTGAGTAACAAAAATAATGAAATGGATTACCCTAAATGGTTTGATTTTGAAAATGAGGAAATTTTGAAAATTGATAGCGATATTAAAGACTCTAAAAATTATTATAATTACAGATTTTCAATGATAATGATCATTCAAGAGAAGTTGAAAAAAGACTTAATGATAATATTAATGAACCCCAGTAAAGCGACATCAAAAAAATCGGATAGGACTATTAATAGAGTATTAAATTATGCTAAAGATAAGTATAGAAGAGTATATTTATATAACACTTTGCCAGTTTATGAAACAGACAGTGGTGCAGTGAAAAAGGTTATTGAAGAAAAACCTAATAAAGATATTATAGAAATCAATACGGATGCAATTATTGCCAAATTAGAAAAATTAGACTTTAACTGCACTGATTTGATATTAGCAACTGGAAATCCTGTGTCAACTTATGGAAAAGAACAGATTGATAAGATATATGAAAAAATAAAACAAAAAAATATTCCTATAAAATTCTTCACAAAGGATGGGAATACTATTGAAGTAAATGGGGTTCAATCTAATAATAAGAGGTATACTAAGCATCTACGTGTTATTAGTAACAAGGCATTGGATAATGAGTTGATTACTGGTAGTATAACTGATCTTATAGAGAAAGATAGTATTTATCAATAACTACTATGAAGAGAATGCTAAGTTAGCAAGTGACAATGAAGCAGATACAAATAACCGTTTCAGTCATATATATATTCGCTTGTAAGCCCATAGTTTTTATGACTATCAATTTAATTGAGTATGTTTATGAGATGTAGCTTTTGCCTTGTTCGATACAGAATTTCTCTTCCGCAACTGGGAAAAAATAGTTATCTTACTATTAAGTGATTACGATTACTTAGTGGTTCCAACAAATAAGTGGGATGAAATAGCGAAAGAAAATGACATCGAGATAGTGAAGTTTGATAGAAGTGGTTACAACCCAATGATTCAAGAACCACAATCATATTTTGAAGTATTAATTAAGTTTGTGAATTAATAAAAATCATCCGTAACATCAAAGACTTTTCTTTCCTATATGCCCCACAATTTTTTGACCCAGATATTTATTTGATGAATTCATAGATTGACCCAGAAAATGACCCAGTTTAATATGAAATTTATTGATATTAGTTGAAGTGAGTATAGTTATTTTTCTTGTTAGAACGCGATTTTTAAATCATATTATTAATAATGACACACTACATCTCAACTGACCAAGCTAAAACAGCGTTAAATAAATAGTTTTACAAACCTTGATATAGCAACGTTTATCCCTACTCATTTGAGTGGGGATTTTTTTGTCTGTTATGAAAAGAGAGAGGACAATTGTCCCACTCTCTTTGATTTCAAAACTTTAATAATTTCTGAGAAAATGGTTATTAAAGTTATTTTTTTTTGTGGAATATAAATATTATCGAAAAGAAAAACGCTTGCAATATGATTTAGAATCAATTATACTTACATTAATTGAATGGGTAGTTACTGGTAAAGCAGGCTATACCTTATTACAGGTGTAATTCTTATACCCGTATTAAGGTATGCCTGTTTTTAGCTTTTTCTTGTAATTAAGGAGGTGAAACAAGTCTTGAAGATCAAAAAGATACTCAATAACAATGCAGTTTTGGTCGGAAAAGATGGAAAAGATTCTATATGGATTGGAACGGGATTAGGATTTCAAATGAAGCCTGGTTTAGAAGCTGATGAAAGTAAAATAGAAAAAATCTTTGTCTTGAAAGAAAAGAATTCGTATCAACGATTTGAAAAATTAATTTCTTCTATACCAATTGAGTACTTTTCATTGACAGATGATATTATTCAATTGGCAAAGGAGAAATTAGACTACGAGTTGAGTGAAATGCTCTATATGTCTTTGACAGATCATCTATTCAATTTAATTAAGCTTTATAAACAAGGAATTTCTCTTCATAACCGTCTGTCTTGGGAAATTAAAAAAAGTTATCCCAAAGAGTTTGAAATAGGAAAACAAGCACTGTACCTAATCGAAAAAAAAATGAAAGTAACATTAGCGGATGAAGAAGCAGGCAATATTGCAATGCACCTGATCAATGCTCAGATAAATGAAAACGGAGATCAAATGATCGATGCCAGAATCATTGCTAAAAAAATCCGAGATATTATTGCAATTATTCGTTTATCAAACAAGTTAACAATTAACGAAAATTCATTAGCTTACGATCGCTTCGTTACTCATCTACGTTTTTTCTTTCAACGTTTGAATGGATCAGAAGATAAATCGAAGCCGAATCCGTTGTTAGCACATGTAAAAGAGCAATACAATCAAGCATTTCGTACAATGAAGCTAGTTGAAGAATATTTAGAATCAACTTTAAATGATGATGAGCAGTTATATTTAACCTTGCATATTCAAAAATTAATAGAGAACGATTAGGGTTGTTACTGGTAAAGCAGGCAAGACTGACAGAAGCTTTCTTAGTTGAAGGTTTTTGTTTGTCTTGCCTTTTTTAGTTAAAAATAGAAAGGAAGAAAAAAATGGCCTACGAAAAATTAGTAAAAGAAATTTTAAAAGATGTTGGTGGAAAAGAGAATATCAATGGACTGACTCATTGTGTTACTCGTTTACGTTTCAACTTGAAAGATGAAGAAAAAGCAAATACAGAAGAATTAAAAGAACTACCTGGAGTTGTGACCGTAGTTCAAAGTGGGGGACAGTACCAAGTTGTTATTGGTAATCACGTTCCAGATGTTTACAAGGAATTTATTGAACTTTCAGGGTTGTCAACAGAAACAGAAGTAGTTAAGGAAAAGAAAGGATTATTGGATAGCTTTATTGACATTATTTCAGGAATTTTCACACCTGTCTTGGGTCTGTTAGCTGCTACAGGGATGATTAAAGGACTGAATGTTCTATTTGTATCATTAGGTTGGATTACAAATACTTCTGGGACCTATGCCATCTTACAAGCTGCAGGAGATTGTTTCTTTTATTTTTTCCCTATCTTTTTAGGATACACAGCAGCCAAAAAATTTGGACTGAATCAATTTGTCGGGATGGCTTTGGGGGCAGCATTAGTTTATCCGACTATTGCTGGTCTAACAACTAATGCAGAGCCCTTATATACATTGTTTTCAGGAACAATTTTTGAGTCGCCGATCTATATTACTTTTCTAGGAATTCCAGTTATTTTGATGAGTTATGGTTCAAGCGTTATTCCAATCGTTATTTCAACTTTTTTTGGTAGTAAACTTGAAAAATCCTTAGCTCGCATTATTCCTAGCATACTAAAAAGTTTCTTAGTTCCCTTTCTAACAGTAATAATTATGGTTCCTTTAACTTTTATTATTATTGGACCTATAGCAACTTGGGCTGGAGATTTGCTAGGTGAGTTCGTTTTAACAATTTATAATTTTAGTCCAATTGTAGCAGGAATTGCTGTAGGAGCTATTTGGCAAGTTTTAGTAATGTTTGGTTTACATTGGGGGATTATTCCGATTGCAATCAATAATATCAGTGTACTAGGTTATGATCCTGTGATGGTTTTAGGACAAGCAACGCCGTTTGCAACTGCTGGAGCTGTCTTAGCAGTAATTATCAAATCTCGTAATGTCTCTGTTCGAGCAATTGGTATTCCGGCTTTTATTTCTAGTTTGTTTGGTGTTTCTGAGCCATCACTGTATGGAGTTACTTTACCACGAAAAAACCATTCATTGCTACTTTGATTTCAGCTTCTGTTGGTGGATTAATAATGGGTATCTTCGGAACCAAATCTTTCATTATGGGAGGAATGGGGATTTTTAGCTTACCAAATTATATTAGTCCTGAAAGTGGGATAGGAAATGGATTTTATGGCTATGTTATTGCAATTGTAGTTGCTTTTGTACTGTCGTTCATCTTAACTCTAACTTTCCTATATGATCCTAAAGAAGACCGAGAAGCACAGAGTAGAAAAGACAATGAAAAAAATAAAGTAGAGTCTAAGAAAAATGATTTGATGACAGAAGTAGTGGTTCCATTACCTATTGCTGGCGAAGTTCTTCCGTTATCAGCAATCGATGATGCAGCATTTTCTACAGGATTATTAGGAAAAGGGCTTGCTGTTCGACCAAACGAGGGAAAAGTATATGCTCCTTTTGACGGTACGGTTGAAACATTGTTTCCAACAAATCATGCAATTGGCTTGAAATCAGTAGATGGGATTGAGATATTGATCCACATTGGAATGGATACCGTGAATTTAGAGGGAAAATATTTTGTATCTAAGGTAAAACAAGAAGATACGATCAAGAAGGGACAACTATTGTTGGAGTTTGATGGAAAAACAATTCAAGAAGCAGGCTATTCTATTGATACACCAATTGTTGTTACAAATACGAAAGAATATTTGGATGTGTTAGAAAAAGTCGAAGAAAAAGAATTGATTATTATCAAATAAAGGAGTGAGATCATGAGAGCAATAATGATTATGTTCGATACTTTGTCACGAGAATATTTATCTAATTACGGAAATGAATGGATGAAAACTCCAAATTTTCAAAGATTGAGGGAACAAACAACAACTTTTGATCAATTCTATGGAGGTAGCATGCCTTGTATGCCAGCCCGTCGTGAGTTGCATACAGGACGCTATAATTTTATGCATCGTATGTGGGGGCAATTGGAACCTTTTGATCACTCTATCTTTGAAGTTATGCAAAATAATGGGATTTATTGTCATTTAGTGACAGATCATTCTCATTATTTTGAAGATGGTGGGGCGACCTATCATAATCGTTATTCAACTTGGGAAGGATTCCGTGGGCAAGAAGGAGATCGTTGGATTCCCAGAAAAGCAGGAGAGAACCATCCTCAACAGAACTCTTTAAATAAGACAGGAATTTCTGTCGATCAACATTTTGCAAATCGAACCAAGCAACGCACTGAAGAAACAATGTCTAGCATACAAACAATTCAAGCAGGACTAGAGTTTTTGGAAGCATACCGAACAGAAGATGATTGGTTCTTACAAATTGAATGTTTTGATCCTCATGAACCTTTTTTCGTTCCAGAAAAGTATCGAGAACTTTATCAAGAGCAACCGACAGATCAACCTTATTTCTGGCCTAAATATGGACGAATTACGGAAGATATTACTGAAAATGACTTAACGGGACTACAAAAAGAATATGCGTCATTAATAAGTATGTGTGATAAACATCTAGGAAAACTATTGGATTACTTAGATGAAAATAATATGTGGGAGGACACATTAATCATAATTAATACCGATCATGGTTTTTTGTTAGGTGAACATGATTGGTTAGGAAAAAATGTAGCACCTATGTATGAAGAAATTATCCACCTTCCATTTTTCATTAGTACCCCAGATAGTAAAGTGGGCAATCATTGTCAAACTTTGAGTCAAACAATTGATATTCCAGCCACTTTACTTGATTATTTTGGAATTGAGAATGAGCTAGACATGGATGGGAAATCTTTACTACCTGCATTAAAAAATGAAGAAATACTGCTTCATCCAGAAATTATTTTTGGTACGAATGGCGGACATGTGAATATTTATGATGGACGTTATGTGTATATGCGAGCATCTGTTTACCCTGATAATGGTCCAATTACTATCCAGACTTTAAATTATTCCATGATTCGAGGTTTTCTAAAAAAAGATGTTTTAGATCAATTAGCACTTAAGCCAGGAAATCGCTTTACAAACCAATATCCTTATACCGAAGTACCAGTATCAACATATATTGATTCATATTCTATTGGACATTTGTTATTTGATTTAATAAATGATCCTAAGCAAGAACACCCAATTAAAGATAAAAAAATCGAAAACAAAATGATTCGAAAATTAGTGGAAATTATGGATCGAATTGAAGTGCCAGATAGTGAATATGAACGATTAGGTCTCGAAAAATAGAGAAGAAATTAGCCAATCTTTGGTAAAAATTTCTAAGGCTTCGTTCCTTTTTCGATAAAAAGCTAATAAGTAAGGAGTTCAGAAAAAAGGTGATGGAATGAAACATTTATCGGTTTTAATCAAACCGGCATCTTCGCTGTGTAACCTTCGCTGTAAGTATTGTTTTTATGCCAATGTTAGCTCACTCAGAGAGGTTCGTTCGTATGGAAAAATGAAACATGAGATTGCGACAGCAATGCTAGAAAATATTTACCTCGATTTAGAAGATGGTGATGAATTAACTCTAGCTTTTCAAGGCGGTGAACCGACTATGGCAGGGTTAAGTTATTTTGAGCACATTACTGATTTTGTAGCTCAACAAAACAAACAAGTACATGTAAACTACGCGATTCAAACTAATGGCGTCATTATTAATGATCAGTGGTGTAAATTTCTAAAAAAACATAATTTTCTTGTAGGATTGTCCATTGATGGTCATCCGTTGTTTCACGACCTGAATCGTATAGATTCAAGAGGGAAAGGCACTTTTCATCTCGTTTTAGAAACCAAAAAACTCTTTGATCATTATGCTATTGACTACAATATTTTATGTGTATTAATGAGTCCGTTAGCAGATGAAGGAGAAAAAATCTTTCATTTCTTAAAGGAGCAACGAATTGATTATGTCCAGTTTATTCCTTGTTTAGAAGACCTGGATGCAAGAGGAGAAAGCAGCTATCCTTTGACACCAAGAGGTTTTGCCAAGTTTTATCAAAGAATTTTTAAACTTTGGCTGGATGAATTACGGACAGGACGATATATAAGTATCAAGTTATTTGATGATTTGATTAATTTGTTAGTTAGGCAGCAAGTAACTGCTTGTGGCATTCTGGGAAATTGCCAAGTTCAATACGTCATTGAAGCAGATGGCAGTGTGTATCCTTGTGATTTTTATGTTTTAGATGAGTATAGAATTGGCTATATTCAAGAGAATACTTTACGAGAATTGTTTGAACAGGATGTTTCCCATAAATTTATTTGTGAACGACCAGTGACTCCAGAAAAGTGTCAAAGTTGTCCTTTTCAGCAAATGTGCGGCGGTGGATGTAAAAGAATGAAGGACGCGGTATACATTGACGAATACGGTTATTGTGGCTATCAGAAACTCCTTCAAGAATTTATACCAAAAATAGAAGAAATATTGATTTTGTTGCGGGAGGTGAATATGTGATAGGAATTCTTTACTTTATTGTAATTGTCTTAGCCAATACTGTTGGAGCAGTTTCTGGAATGGGCGGTGGCGTAATCATTAAGCCTATTTTTGACTTCATTGGTGCGCATGATGTGGCAGCAATATCCTTTTATTCTGCCACTGCGGTTTTTACGATGTCCGTCGTTTCTACTACGCGTCAATTGACTAGTGGTCGCAAGTTTAATTGGAAAATTGTCAGTTGGGTATCTGTTGGAGCAGTGTTAGGTGGGATTTTTGGAAATCTAGCATTTGAGGCTTTTTTGAACTGGTTTGGAAATAATAATACCGTGCAATTGATTCAAATTACACTAACAATAATTACCTTGATTTTTGCTTTCATGTATACAAAATATAACTGGAAAAATTTTCAATTTACACATGTTATTTGGTATTTTAGCTGTGGTTTAATCCTAGGATTCTTAGCTAGTTTATTAGGTATTGGTGGTGGTCCAATAAATGTTTCGTTACTTATGCTACTGTTCTCATTACCTATTAAGGATGCAACTGTTTATTCTATATGTACAATTTTCTTTTCACAGTTTGCCAAATTGCTTACAGTTGCTCTTACGACAGGATTTAGTCGGTATGATTTAACAATATTGTGGTTTGTGATTCCAGCAGCAGTTATTGGGGGATTACTGGGGGCAAAACTCAGTAATGTTTTATCACCAGAAAAGGTTACTATTGTTTTTCAGAGTGTCATTCTTCTTGTGCTATTTATAAATCTTTATAATGCTTATCAAATATTATAGAAAGAAGGGAACGGGATGATTGCTATTCCAGAAGGAACGTT
Organism: Enterococcus crotali; assembly: GCF_000633635.1. Classification (GTDB taxonomy): domain Bacteria; phylum Bacillota; class Bacilli; order Lactobacillales; family Enterococcaceae; genus Enterococcus_L; species Enterococcus_L crotali. Next base: position 148,070 of record NZ_AYPQ01000007.1, read on the forward strand.
TCAAATTGGGACAGATCAACCAGATGGATTTCCTACAGATAATGAAGGTCCGAAAATAACTATCCAACACCCTGCATTTATGATTGATGAAACAACGGTAACCAATAAAGAATTTGCTTCATTCATTAAGGAAACTGGCTATATTACCGAAGCAGAGAAGTTTGGTTGGTCCTTTGTTTTTCATTATTTTTTGAGTGAAGAGACAAAAATGAAAAGTGAATTAGTTCCTAATATGGGCTGGTGGTACGCAGTAGCTGGGGCTGATTGGTCTCATCCCGAAGGAGCAGATTCTTCAATTGAAGCCAGGTGGGATCATCCAGTAGTTCAAGTCTCTCGAAATGACGCTGTTGCTTATTGTCAATGGGCTGGCAAACGACTACCTACTGAGGCAGAGTGGGAAATTGCTGCTAAAGGGGGAACTGAGTTTGAAAAATATTACTGGGGAGAAGAATTTTTAAAAGATGGTACTTACCAATGTAACATTTGGCAAGGTGATTTTCCGAGAACAAATACATTGGCAGATGGTTTTACCAACACGGCGCCCGCCAAATGGTATGAAGCTAATGCATATGGAATGTATCAACCTATCGGTAACGTTTGGGAATGGTGTAGTAACCCTGCACGAATTGATTTAACAGAATTTAAGGAAAAGGACAGTGCTTATTACTGGTCACACCATCAAATAACTAAAGATAAAACTTATGCCACACGCGGAGGGTCCTTTTTGTGCCACGCGTCCTATTGTAAAAGATATCGGCTTTCTGCCGGAATGGAAATACTGGAATGTCTGCTGCAAATAATTTAGGTTTTAGATGTGTGAAGTAATTTGACAGTTAAAAATTCAGTTGATGGTAAAGGATAAAACAGCTATTAGCTTAATAGTTTCTATTTTTGTTTAGATATTTAAATGCTCATCCTATAGGTCCCACATTATTGACCCAGATTTTTATATGATGAGTTTGTAGATTGACCCAGAAAATGACCCAGATTAATATGAAATTTGTTGATATCAATTGAAGTGAGTATGATTATATTTGCTAAGCAATTCTTGATTTTTAATTCGTGTTCTTAGTAAGTGACACATGCTATATCATATGACCAAGCTAAAGGTGCTTTAGCTAAATAATTAAATTTTTGTTGATTTATCAACGTTTATACTCACTCGGTTTGAGTGGGTATTTTTTTTGCTCTAATGCTATTATTAAAACAAATTCATAGTATTCCTCCTTGTGTTCATTTTTTTATAAAAGAGAAGACATCCATGAAATCCTTTTCATTCTTTGAAATAAAAATATGTACAAATTTATTCTATATTAGAAATGTATTGAAATCAATATGTGCTATTTACTTTTTTTAGGTAAAAAAGCTTGTTTATTTTAGGTTTGTTAAAAAAATTCCTAAGCGTTTGGCATAGAGAGGGCGTTCTTTCAGATTTAGATTTTTACATCATCTAAAAAAAATGTTATATTATTCTTATAAAGAAAGTGTTGTGGTCGTCTTAAAGTAGATTACTGTAATTAAATTTTTTTTTATCTAGCATATCGCTAGCCCTAGAAACAAAAGGAGGACAACGATGAAAGAAGAGCAAAGATTTGGGATAATGAAAAAATATGTCAATTGGGTTTTAGATATTGTTTTAGGCGTACTTGCCCTACTGATTTTGATTTTTATGATACGGCAATTATTTGATATCAGCACATTTATCACAAAACCAATGACACCTAAAAACTTATCGATCGTAATGCAAGAAGTAGTGGCATTTTTTATGTTATTTGAGTTTATTATGATGGTGATCCGCTATATTCAAGAAGGTCATCATATTCCGATCAGGTATTTGATTCTGATTTGTATTACGGCTATCTTAAGACAATTGATGGTTCTTCATGGTGATGCTGTACAAACCTTGTTATTATCTGTATCGATTTTATCACTCGTTATTGTACTATTTGTATTAAACCTAAGCGGCAATAAATCTTATGCAGGTTTTAAACCCCACTTAGATGAAAAAGAAAAACAATGATATAAAAGAGGTTGGGTCAGAAGGAGTTGCTTCTGATCCAACCGTTTATTCGTATTTAGATCCCGAAACAAAACTGTCTTTTAGTTTTGTTTCGGGATTTTTATATGAATACATGCTTTTAAGTCATCCTTTTTAGTAAAATTAAATAGATAACAAAGCAATCAGTCCGATGGCCAAGAGAACTTGAATGAGACCGACGGATAAGCCATAAATCAAAAAGCGTTTGCCTTCTTTAAAGAATTTCTGAAAGTCTAAACGTAAACCAATCGCAGCCAAAGCAGTGATTTCAAACCAGCCGCTAAAGAAGTGGGCAGTTTGACTTAATGCTTGGGGTAAATGGATCAGGCTGTTAAGAATACAAAATAAAACGAAACCAACAACGTACCATGGCAAGGCCGAACCTGTTTTCTTAGTAGTTGCTTCAGCTTGTGTAGGGGTGGTCGATATCTGTTGTTTAAACTGACTGAAAAGATAAACAACAACGACCAACAACATAATTCGCATGATTTTAAACAACATAGCCAGCTCGACAACTTGTCCATTGATCATACTTGCGCTTGCTACAACCTGTCCAACAGATTGCAGGGTTCCGCCGATCAAAGCACTTTTTGTAAGAATATCACTTCCATAAATAATAGAGCCGACGATTGGCAATAGCAGCATTAAAATAGTCCCTAATAAATTGACTAATGTGATGATCTGGCCTTTTTCTTCTTCTTTTGCGTGAATAGCTGGAGCAATCGAAGCAATTGCAGAAGAACCACAAACGGCATTCCCACCAGCCATCAATAAAGACATATTATCTGAAAACTGCATTTTTTTGCCAAGTACATAGGAAGCTAGAATGGTTAAGCTCATTTGTAAAAGAACAAAAATCCCGCCTTTGAGTCCGATTTGTGCAATAGTTTGAAAGGTAACGGTCGCGCCTAAGAGCACAACTGAAAATTCTAATAGTTTGCTCTCAGCTATTTTTGTGCCTTTTTCCAGAATAGGATTTTTTAAAATAGTATTACCTAATAAAATACCTAGTAAGATAGCGATCGTTGCAGCGCCTAAAGTCGGCAACCAGATTGCTGCTATTTTACTGATGATAGCGACAATAAAAGCGGTGAGCAGCCCAGGCAAAATCACCATCGATTTTGTTAAGTAAGAGTGTTTGGTATCTTTGTTTTTCACTAAATCATTCATCTTCTTTCCTTGTTTATCTATAAACCTAGTATAACGAAATAATTTGCATTTGAGAAATAAATAGTTAGAATAATATCTATAACTAAAACGAATGGAAGGGGTCTCTATGTTTAGATTACTGAAAACGTTTCGTAGTGTATACGAAACGAAGAATTTTTCAAAAGCAGCTGAACGATTATTTATTTCACAGCCAGCAGTTTCTAACCAAATCAAACAGTTGGAAGAAGAGCTAGCCATCCAGTTATTTGTTCGTAATGGACGGCAAGAGGTCATCACGACCAAACAAGCAGATATTTTGTATAATCATTTGCTTAACTTATCAGATGACTGGGAAGATACGCTACAAGCTTTGCGCATACAAGCAATGCCTAAAGAGACCTGCAGAATCGTTGCTTCAAATACGTTTGCTGTTTATTATCTGCCAGAATTGATGAAGCAACTGATGCGGCAATTTCCAGAAGTAGCGTTTATTCTAGATATGGATAATTCTGAACAAGTGTTGGATAAAATCGAAAAACATCAAGCGCATTTTGGTTTTATCGAAAAACCGCTAATAACCGATTTAATTATTCGGCAAGAGATTTTGTCGGATGAATTAGTTCATGCAGGTGATTTTTCTCAGAATCTGTGGTTAGTTCGAGAAGAAAACTCTGGTGTATTTCATTATACGGAACGTTACTTTTTGGCACATAACTTGAATCCTCAGAAGATGATCATCAAAAATAATGAAATGATCGTCAGATGTTTGGAAGAAGGAATAGGTCAATCGATCATATCGAAGAAAGCATTACCTAAAAACGTAAACTGGCATTCTTTAGGTCAAGAGTACCAAAGAAGTTTTTATTTCATTAAGAGACAACATATTGAATCAACGCAATTGCGAGAAATCGATAAGTTCGTAAAGGACTACTACTAAAAACGTGGAGGTCAAGACATGACGCATAAAGTTATGTCTTGACCTCCATATTTTTTTACGCTCGGAAAGAAATTTAATTTCTTTTATTTTTAAAATATATTTAACTTGAAATTAAGTTTCATAAATGATATGATTTGTGCACAGGAAGAAAGCGCATTCTTTTTTGGGTTAGTGAAGCTTTTAATTGAAGGAGGAAGCAAAATGGAAATTTCTATCGGCATTATTCTGATTTTATGTATTTACACTGTAATAGGTGTATTAGACCAAATTTCTATCCAAATTGGTCCATATACACCGTTATTTGCTGCAACATTTACTGGTTTGGTCTTAGGAGATGTTCAAACAGGTTTGATGATTGGGGCAACTTTACAATTGATGACACTTGGTGTGGCGACTTATGGCGGAGCAACGGTGCCGGATTTTCTTTCTGGCGCGGTAATGGGAACAGCCTATGCGATTATTTCAGGTAAAGGTGCTGAGTATGGGATCGGGGTTGCAGTACCAATAGGATTACTGTTGACACAATTAGATATTCTAGGACGCATGACGAATACTTTTTTCCAACATAAAGCAGATAAATATGCAGCTGAGGGAAATTATAAAGGCGTGGAACGTTGTAATGTGCTAGGTATTTTTCCTTGGACCTTGTCTCGTGTGATCCCAGTTTTCATTGGATTAGCCTTTGGTGAACAAGTTGTAACGGTGATCAATGAATGGATTCCAATGTGGGTCATGAATGGTCTAAAAGCAGCAGGTGCAATTTTGCCAGCAATGGGGATCGCTATTTTGATGCGCTACTTACCCATCAAAACCTACTGGCCGTATTTTATTATTGGTTTTGTATTACTTGCGTATGGGGCGGCCTTTTTCTCTGTATTAGGTGTAGCACTAGTTGGTCTAGCGTTAGCGGCGATTTATGTGATGAATCAAAACAATAAAGGGAGTGCAACACCAGCTGGCACAGTTGTTTATGAAGACGATGAGGAGGTAGAAATCGATGACTAACAAATTAACCAAAAAAGATATTAATAAAGTATATTTGAGAAATCTCTTCAGCTTACAATGGGGTTGGAATTATGAAAAAATGCAAGGTATTGGGTATGCCTATGTGATTATGCCAGCGTTGAAACGCTTATATGGCAACGATCCTGAAAAAATGAAAAAAGCACTTAAAACACAAATGGGCTTTTTCAATACAACACCAGCCATGTCGCATTTGATCATCGGAGCAGATATGGCATTAGAAGAGAAAATCGGGATCGAAGATGATCAGGCGATCACAGGCTTAAAAACAGGTTTGATGGGTCCGTTTGCTGGCGTAGGGGATACACTTTTCATTGCGATCTATCGAGCAATTGTTTTTTCGATCGCTGCTTATATGGCCCAAGGTGGACAAGCTTTTGGGTTAGCGATTCCGATCATTGCTGGAGCAGCAGTTTTATGGGTACGTTATAAATTTACTTGGATCGGGTACAACCAAGGGAAAAAAATTGCCACAGAATTTGCTGATAAGATGAAACTTTTGACACAAGCAGCAGCAATTCTCGGATTAACTGTTGTTGGAGGATTGATTCCTTCTGTGATAACTTATAAACTAGAGTTGACCTATAAAATGGGAGAAGTCACTTTGTCTATTCAAGAGATGCTGGATAAAATTTTACCAGCCTTGATTCCGTTGTCGATCGTTATGATGTCTTATTGGTTATTAGGAAAGAAAAAAATGAATTCGACCCGTTTGATTTTTGTCTTGATTTTACTCGGAATGGTTTTAGGTAATTTACAAGGAATCACATCTTGGATCGGAAATCTATTTTAAAAGAAAAGGATGATAAGGATGACAATAGAAAATGCACGTGTGGATGAACGCTTGATCCATGGACAAGTGGCAACTGTTTGGACAAATACTCTAGGAGCTCAAAGAATCATGGTGGTCAACGATTTAGCAGTTAAAGATCAACTGCAGATCGGCGCACTAAAAATGGCAAAACCTGCTGGCGTAAAACTATCTATTTTATCAAAACGAAAAGCAATTGAAAAAATCTTAGCTGGTAATTACGATGATGAAAGGGTCTTTTTGATTACCAAAGATATTCAAGATATGGCTGATTTGATTGATGGCGGGGTTCCATTAAAAGCATTTAATGTAGGGAATATCTCGCAAAAAGAAGGAAGCAAGCCTATCAAGAAGTCGGTGGCAGTAACTGAAACGGATATCCAAACAATTAGGCGTTTGGACGGACAAGGCATAAAAATTACGGCACAAATGATTCCATCTGAATCTGATGAAACGATTTTAAATTTTATTAAATAAAAAGCAGGAGCTGAAGCTATATGGATGCTATCAAAATCATACGACAAAAATACAAGGATTTTTCTAAGGTCAACCGAAAGATCGCAGATTATATATTAAAAGATCCAACATTGGTTCTTTCATTGACCGCCAATGAGATCGCATCCAATAGCGGGACCTCCCCTGCTTCAGTGACGCGTTTTTCTAAATCACTGACATTTGATAGTTGGGAAGAACTAAAGCTTGCAATCGCCACAAAACAAGGCGCTGAACACACGCCAAAAGCAATCGATCCGATTGTCGCGGCAACTGATTCTATCGAAACACTCTGTGCAAAGGTCGAATCTTTGCTAAATACAACAATTGAAGATTTATTTGATTTGATCGACAAACAAGCACTGAAACGATCGATCGATGCAATCAAACAAGCAGAAACTGTTTACTTGATCGGAATAGGCTCTTCATCATTAACAGCTTATGATTTGTATCATAAATTCAATCGGGCAGGAAAAAAGGCTGTGTTCAACTATGATGTGCATATGCAATTTGAATTTCTAAATTATTCTAAACCTGAGGATGTTCTGATTGCTATTTCATATAGCGGGCTGTCAAAAGAAGTCTTGATTGCCTGTGAGATTGCTCGGCAAAATAAAAGTAAAATTATTTTTATCACTAGAAATGAAAGTGAGCGAATCGTAAAAGTGAGCGATGAAGTTCTGCTTGTTCCAGCGAATGAACATTTACTAAGAGTTGGGGCCGTGGCATCCATTGCTTCAACGATGGCAGTAGGCGATGTCCTCTATTTAGGCTCGATTCAAGATGATTTAGAGACAACGATCGAAAAAAATATGATGGACACAAGAAAACTTGTAGAGAAATTGAAAGAAAAGTAGGGATGAAGGATGAAGCTGGATGAATTGACCACTGAATCACGGAATGCAGCAAGTATGAATATCGATCAATTATCAACGATCGAGATGGTAAAACTGATCAATCAGGAGGATCAAAAAGTCGCCTTAGCAGTGGAAAAAGTTTTACCTGAATTGGCTGAAGCAATTGACCAAGCAGCAGCACGTTACCAAAAAGGCGGCCGACTGATTTATTGTGGTGCAGGAACATCGGGTCGCTTGGGAACCCTTGATGCGATTGAGTTAACGCCAACATATAGTGTTTCGCCAGATAAGGCATTCGGTCTAATTGCTGGTGGAAAAGAAGCGATGTTTCAAGCAGTTGAAGGAGCAGAAGATTCAAAAGTATTAGCTGAAGCGGATTTAAAAAAACATGAGCTGACGTCTGAGGATGTGGTTATTGCGGTTGCTGCTAGTGGTAGAACACCTTATGCTATTGGTGCAATAGAATATGCTAAAAAAGTCAATGCTTTGACGATTGCTGTGACTTGTAATGAAGCCAGTGAAATGAATAGAATCGCCGCAATCGGTATTGCACCCGTTGTTGGACCAGAAGTAATCACTGGTTCAACTCGTATGAAAGCAGGTACTGCTCAAAAAATGGTTTTAAATATGTTTTCAACCGGAATCATGGTCAAAGTAGGAAATGTCTATCAAAATCTAATGGTGAATGTCCAACCAACAAATGAGAAACTAGTTCAACGCTCCGTTCATATTATTCATGATGCAACTGGCGTTGATTTGACCACCGCACAAAAATATTTGGAAAAGGCACAAAATCATGTAGCTGAAGCAATCGTCATGATCAAAGGGCAAATCGATTTAACTGAAGCGCAAGAACTGTTGAAGCGCCATAATCGACGTATCTCAGACGTTCTTGGTGAACTAACAAAAGAATAGAAACAGAATAAGTAGTTTGAGTGGAGGAGTTAAAATGAAGCCTAAATTGATTTTGATGAGCCATGGTAATATGGCGGCTGAAACACTACGATCAGCCAAAATGATTGTTGGAGACTTGATATCAGCTCAAGTTGTTTCGATGACGGATACAGACGGTATGTCTGGTACAGTAGAAAAATTAACACAAATACTTGATGTTTTAGGAGACGTACCAGTGTTGATCTTAGCGGATCTAAAAGGCGGTACACCTTGTAATGTAGGCATGATGCAAATGAGTGAACGGCCGAAATTACGCGTGTTATCTGGTTTAAACCTGGCTATGGTAATCGAAGCTGCGGTGTCGCCAATAGAAGAAATCGATGCGTTAGCAGATTATCTATGCGGGATAGGTAAGAATGCTGTAGAAAAAATTGAGCTTCCTGAATTTGATGAAGAAGAGGAGTATGAAGAATAGAAATAAAGCGGAGTTAAATCAAGAGCATGTAAAAAGAATAGTTATAAAAAGCGTTTGAGAAATGTCCGAACGCTTTTTTAGCATGAACGACCATGATATAATAAAATTTCATAAAAAAGGGTAGAATAAGTGGAGTAAAGCTCAGACCAATGACTACCGAGTGCTGCTTAAAAGTATTTGTTAGTCGTTCGTAATGAGTTGAACTGAAAGGAACATGCTAGTGGAATCATTAAATTATTTGATAAAGGTTCTTGCAGGAATCAGTCAGTCACCATTGGAAAAGGTGCAAATTGAGGAACAAAACAAAGAATATGAGGGTGTAACGTTTTCAATAGGGAAACAAACATTTAGAAGCAGAAAAGCAAAACGAACACCGAAAAAAGCGGGGTATTTTGTTGTTTTTTGGGAGAAAGACGATCAAAATAAAAATCAGCCGTATGATGGACGAACAGCACCAGACAAATTAGTGATTACTGTGTTCGATCAAGAAAAAAAAGGGCAATTTATCTTTCCTAAAGAACTTCTAATAAAAAAAGGAATCTTAAGTCATGAAAAAGTAGTCGGAAAGATGGCCTTGCGCGTTTATCCTACTTGGCTTGACGAATTAAATCGTACAGCGTCAGCTACTCAAAGGTGGCAAGCACCTTTTTTTATTGATTTGACGGCTAAACCTGATGTTGAGAAATTAAAAAAGCTGTATTTTGATCAAGCAAATGAAGAGGTTAAATAAAAATAGACTGGAAATAAGCCTGATTGCTTATCTCCAGTCCTAATAGTCATCAATAAAGAAAATACAAACAATGAATTCGTATAAAAGGAAGTATCGAAAAAGGTTATGTTGTTTTTAATCATTGTGTTTTCTTAAAGAATACTTGGGAGTAGTACTTGACTATTATTTTGAAAAAGGCATGCTTACAAATTAAATCATCCAGGAGAATGGGTAAAAGGCTGGTTGGGATCAGCGTTTTATATAGTCAATGGTTGGTTGACAGTTATATATTATGATTTAAAAATGTAAGCATGTACCTCTTAAGATAGAAACGAATAAACAAAAAATGGCGTTGGACACACATCCAACGCCATTGTAAGTTCAATAAATAAGCATAAACATCTTCAAGTCAGAAAAAACTAGTATAAACCTCTAGAAATTTCCGTCAAAATTGAGTAAAATGGAAGATGTCAATGTATAAATATTGGCTTAAGCAACTTGATTGGTCAGGTGTTCACTGACTGTTCAGGGCTTCATGATTTAGTTGGTAGCTAAATTGTGAAGTGCTTTTTTTTATCCTATTCGTTTCTATCTATGTTCCATTTTATAGGAAAACCCTTTTAGGGTCAATAAAGTGTTGGAAAAAACTTACTTTATTTATTCGATCAATAGGAAGATTCGCAAAAATCATATCTGCCTAAAAGAGTGAAATAAAGTAATCGTTCACATTATCCGATAGAAATCATCAGGAAAATAGTAAGGGACGATAGGGTAAAGCTGCACTTTATTTTGTGAAAGTAATCTTTTTTGATCAGTGATTGATCATCCCTACTTTAAAAAAAGCATTTATTGGCGTAAAATGAAAGTGGATACAAAAATGAATGGATTAATGAGGAGTAAAAAATGCTGATAGAACTGATTATAGTGCTGACGGTTTTTACCTATGGCAGTAATTTTATTTTATATTTGATTCTTAGAACAAAAGAAAAAATCCAAGGAATCGAAAAATTATCGATTTTTTTTGGTGTAAATATGACAATATTACTTTTAGACGGTGTTTTTTTGTTTATTGGAAAAGCGATAGCCGATAGTGGGGTTGCAGTTTTAGAATAGTGAAATCGCAAGCTTAAATGAATTGTTTTTGGGGGAAGTATGTTTAGAATTGGAGAGTTTTCAAAATTATCACAAGTGTCGATTCGGATGCTTCGTTATTATGATGATCAAGGATTGTTAAAACCAGCAAAAGTCGATCAGCAAACGGGCTATCGATTGTATCATGTCAAACAACTGTCTGTTCTGCAGAAAATCGTTTTATTAAGGGATCTTAAATTTTCTTTGGCGGAAATAAAAGAGTTGGTTCATGAAAATGAAGACACTGGGTATTTTCGAGAATGTTTGGATAAAAAATACGTGCAAATAGAATCTGAGATAGCAACTGAAAAAAAGCGATTGGAAAAAATTCGGCAAACGATCAAACAAATAGAGTATCCGCAGCCAGTTTATTATCCAGTTACTTTTACGAGTACGCCTAGTGAGAAAGTAATTAGTTTGCGTAAAATAATACCTGATTATTTTCAAGAAGGAGCATTATGGCATGAGTTAGGAGCATACTTAAAGCCGTTAGCACTTGAATTGGTGAGCAGCACGCCGACTAATTTCACTATTTTTCATGATGAAGGATATCAAGAAGAAAATGTGGATTTGGAAGTTTGTTTAAAAGTAAAGCAATTAATTGCTGTTTCTAAGCCATTGAACTGCTACCAAACAGAGCCAATTCCTTTGGTAGCATCAATATTTGTCTCTGGACCTTATCAGAAACTAAAAGAAGCATATGCTTATTTTGCTAAGTGGTTGGATGAACATGATGAATATGAGATGCTAGAGCCGACAAAGCAAATTTCCCATCGTGGTCCATATGAAGAAGAAAATCCTGAAAACTATCTAACTGAAATACAAATCCCTATAAAAAAAATTATCCTTGACTCTCACACCATGTGAGGGTCTATTCTGTGTATACAGGAGGGATAAATATGCAAAAATACAGTGTAAAAGCAATCGGTCAGTCAATCAGTAATGAGGAAGGATTTTTTGTTCAATTATTCTCAGAGTATAAAGTGGGGCTGAAAGGCCTACAAGGGTTTAGTCATCTAAATGTGCTCTATTGGTTTGATCAGCTTGATTCACCTGAAATGCGTGAAATATTAGAGACAGAGCAACCGTATAAAGAATCACCCAAAACCATGGGAACATTTGCAATCAGAGGACCGATCCGCCCCAATCCAATCGCCTTTTCGGTAGTAGAAATTTTAGCGATCGATGAAGAACAGGGACTGATCCAAGTGGGGTATTTAGATGCAGAAGATGGCAGTCCCATTTTGGATTTAAAACCTTATACACCAAGTATGGATCGAGTGGAGGCACCCACAGTTCCTGTATGGTGTGAAAAATGGCCTAAAAATATTGAATCTTCAGGTGATTTTGATTGGGCGAGTGTATTTAATTTCGAGTAGAAATGAATGAAAAGCTATTAGATTTTAGAATGAGGTGAAACTATTTCTAGTTTTGCTTCATTCTTTTTTTATAAGATTTCGGCTAAAAGTCCTATATGAATGACGTAGATTTTCTGATAAGGTACAATAGAAGGAAACAACAGGAGGTCAAAAAATGGCAAAAATCATGATCATAGAAGATGAGACAACAATTCGTGAACTAATCAGCGAAGAGCTGCAAAAATGGCAATTTGATACATTTGGAACAACTGATTTCAATCATGTTTTAGAAGATTTCCAAAGAGAAGATCCACAATTGGTATTGCTAGATATCAATCTTCCAGTATTTGACGGGTATTATTGGTGTCAGAAAATCCGTGAGATTTCTAAAATTCCGATTATTTTTATTTCCAGTCGAAATACAAATATGGATATGATCATGGCGATGAATATGGGGGCTGATGATTTTGTCACAAAACCATTTCAAATCGATGTACTGATAGCAAAAATCAATGCACTCTTACGTCGTTCATATAACTACTCAGAAGTTGGCAGTGAGATCATGTCCCATAATGGTATTACCCTAAATGTGGATAATGGCAGTATGGAAATCAATGGTGAAGTGATCGATTTAAGCAAAAATGAATATCGACTGCTCTATATTTTGATCAAGAAACACGGCAAGATTTTAACACGAGAAAAATTGTTGCGCGCTTTATGGGAAGATGAACGCTTTGTGGATGACAATACATTGACCGTCAACATCAATCGTTTAAGAAAAAAAATTGAACAAGCCGGTCTTGAAGGATATATTGAGACCAAAGTGGGACAAGGCTATATCGTGCCATAGAATAGGAGCAGAAAATGACAATTGGTAAGTATTTAAAAGATCATTGGTTGTTATTGATCGGCTGGTTATTTTTTATTGGAGTGACTTGTTTTATTTTGTGGCTTTCTCCAGATATGGTAGTGAATCCATCGATTATTGGGTATTTGGTCTTATTACAAGGGTTGTTTTTACTTTTATTTTTAACCATCGATTATTCATTGAAAAAAAGCTGGTGGCGTTCTTTAGATATTTCAGAACATCCGCCGTCTTTACAACACTATCTAGGTGAAGCATCAAAAGCAGAAGAAAAACTGGCTCAAGACTATATTAATGGCTTGTTAGTGGAGCACCAGCAAGTCATGCAGCAGGCAATCAACAATCAACAGGATCAAAAAGATTACATCGATTCTTGGGTCCATGAAATCAAAGTACCGCTGGCGGCAGTCAATTTGATCTTACAATCGATTGAAGATGATATTCCTGAAAAGAAATATTATCTAGTTGAAAATGAATTGAGCAAAATTGATGAGTATGTAGAGCAAGTCCTTTATTATGCTAGACTAGATAGTTTTTCCAGAGATTATTTGATTCAGGAATACTCATTGAAAGAGATCGTTCAATCAGTGATTCGAACGCAGGGGAATTATTTTATTCAAAAGAACCTGCATTTTTCGATTGAAGGAAATGATCAAATGGTTTTAACAGATGCTAAATGGGTAGCGTTTATTTTTAAGCAATTAGTCAGTAATGCAATCAAGTATACGCCTGCTGGCGGTGAGCTCACAGTTACTTTTTCAAGAACGAAAGAAGGTGCTTGGTTATTTTTGAAAGATACTGGCATTGGTATCCCAAAAGAAGATCAGCATCGTATTTTTGACAAAGGATTTACGGGCGAAAATGGCCGGACGAGTGAGCAGCATTCAACAGGCTTGGGATTATACTTAGCGAAAAGTCTTGCTGATAAACTAGGACATCAACTGATGATGGAATCTGTTGAAGGTGAAGGGACAACGATGAAGCTGTTGTTTCCGTTTTTAAGTTATTTTAATGAGAGAAGATAATAGAAAAGCTCTGAGAAGTAGTGGCTGATTTCTCAGGGCTTTTTGCTACTTTTTCCGGAAAATGAGAGAAATTCTATTGAACTTTTTTCTATCTTATAGTTGTATAGCAAACGTTTTTATTGTTAGACTTAACACATCACACTTGATAGGAGCATATTATGGAGATATTAGTAGCGTTGATCCCAATGTTTGCTTGGGGCAGTATTGGTCTTGTCAGCGGTAAAATCGGTGGTAGTGCCAATCAGCAGACGCTTGGGATGACGATTGGTGCGTTGTTCTTTTCAACGATTGTCTTTTTCGTTATTCAGCCGGTGATCACTGTACAAATGATTGTGATCGGTATTTTATCTGGTCTATTCTGGAGTGTTGGACAAAATCAGCAATTTCACGGGATGAAGTATTTGGGTGTATCGGTTGGTTTACCTGTTTCAACTGGGATGCAGTTGATCGTCAATACGATTGCCGGAGCGGTCTTTTTTCATGAATGGAAGGGTAGTCGAGATTTTCTTTTAGGCTTTATTGCACTGGGCTTATTGGTATTAGGTGCTTATTTAACGGCTAGGCAAGATGATGATAGTGGGGTAAAAACAACGAATTCGATGTTGGATTTTAATAAAGGCTTGCGGGCATTGATTTTTTCAACGATCGGTTATGGTGCATATACGATTATTATCAATGCGGCAGGACTTGATCCGATGGGGATCATTTTACCGCAAAGTATGGGGATGTTGATCGGTGCCAGCTTCTTTGCCTTTAAAAAGGTCAAGCTGGATCGCTATGTTTGGCGGAATATGAGTTGTGGTCTTTTATGGGGCTTAGGGAATATCTGTATGTTGTTGACGATGCGTCAACTTGGTTTGGCAATCAGCTTTTCATTGTCTCAAATGGGGATTATTATCTCAACCTTAGGCGGAATCTATCTACTTGGGGAGCACAAGTCTAAAAAAGAAATGAGATATGTCATTATTGGTTGCTTATTCGTTATTTTAGGTGGTATTCTTTTAGGGTATATGAAAGCGTAAATGTCATATTTACGCTTATTTTTATGAGGTTATTTGCAATTATTATACTAGAAAATGGATGGATTTATTGGAGGAAAAGTAATGTCGATGTTTCGGAAAAAAGAGCTGACTGCGGTCTCAAGTGAGCCAAGTTCTATGAAAAAGGATTTAAAAACAATGGATTTGATCATGCTAGGGATCGGAGCAATTGTTGGGACAGGAATTTTTGTCGTGACTGGCGTTGCGGCTGAACAATATGCAGGACCTGCATTGTCGCTTTCATTTTTAGTTGCGGCCGGAGCGATTATTTTAGCTGGGTTATGTTATGCAGAATTTGCATCAAGAATTCCAGCGATTGGTGGACCGTACGCCTATATGTATGTTGTGTTTGGCGAACTTGTTGCCTGGATGACGGGCTGGTTAGTGATTTGTGAGTTCTTTCTAGCAGTTTCATCTGTCGCGTCAGGCTGGTCAGGTTATGTTCATGGTTTTTTAAATAGCCTTGGTGTGGATCTACCTAAAGCCTTAAGTGGTGCTTATAATCCAGCAAATGGGACCTATGTTGATTTGATTGCAATGCTGGTACTTTTAGCAGTTACTTTTTGGGTATCGTTAGAGACCAAAACGGCTTTGCGCTTGAATAATGTGATGGTATTTGTTAAATTTGGAATCATTGCACTCTTTTTAGTGGTTGGTATTTTTTATGTGAAACCAGATAAATGGCAGCCATTTATGCCTTTTGGTTTTTCTGGTGTAGTAAGTGGTGCTGCGGTTGTTTTCTTTGCCTTTTTGGGATTTGACGCCGTGAGTATGACAGCGGAAGAAGTGAAAAATCCGCAAAAAGATATTCCAAAAGGTATTATTGGTTCGATCATTATTGCCACTGTTTTATACGTGATCGTTACTTTGATTTTAACTGGAATCGTACCGTTTGATGCACTTGGTGTGAAAGATCCAGTAGCCTTTGCGATGCGTTTTGTGCAGCGTGATGGTGTGGCGGGTGTGATTTCTGTTGGGGCGATTTTAACGCTTTTGACCGTAACGATTTCGATGATGTACAGTCTGGCTAGAATCATTTATGCTATCAGTAAAGATGGTTTGTTACCTAAATTTATGAGCAAGATCGATGAAAAAAATCGCACGCCGAAAAATGCGACATACGTGGCAGGCCTTTGCACCATGATTTTTGCAGGGTTCGTACCAATGGAACTGTTAGCTGAGTTGACGAATATCGTGACGTTGATGTATTTGATCGTTATGGCGATCGGGATTATTCGTTTAAGAAAAGTAGCGGGCGATCCTAAACCGGGGGAATTTAAAATTCCTTTTGTCCCGTTTGTCCCGATTTTATTAGTGATCGTTAGTATTGGCTTGATGCTACAACTACAAGCGGCAACTTGGAAAGCTTTCGCAATAGCATTAGTTTTAGGCTTTGTTATTTACTTTGCTTATGGCTACAAACATAGTAATGAAGGTAAAATGAAAAACTAAACGTAGAAATCAGTGATCGAAAGGTTGCTGATTTTTTCTGTCTTTTTCTTGAATAAAGGAATTTTACTGTAAATCGTGATTCGTTTACAGTATAGTGATAGTAAATGGTGAAAAAAGGAGAGGATCAAAAGCATGTCCTATCGTATTGAACGGGATTCTATGGGAGAAATTCAAGTTCCTGAAACGGCACTTTGGGGAGCACAAACTGAGCGTAGTCGCCAAAATTTTAATATTGGTATAGAAAAAATGCCGATAGCTCTTATCCAAGCTTTAGCATTGGTAAAAAAGAATGCAGCTAGAGCCAATGAAACAATTGGAAAGCTAGATACTACAATCAGTCAAGCTATTCAACAAGCGGCAGATAAGATTATTAAAGGCGAGGTAGATGGCCAGTTTCCGTTATCTTTGTGGCAGACTGGTAGTGGGACTCAAACGAATATGAACGTTAACGAAGTCATCGCTCATTTAGCGGCTAAAATGGGTGTGACGGTTCATCCCAATGATCATGTCAATATGTCTCAAAGTTCAAATGACGTTTTTCCAACAGCGATCCATATAGCAGGTGTACAATTGATCGAACAGCAGTTATTCCCTGTGATGAAGCAAATGATCCAAACGCTGAAAAAGCTTGAAGCTGAGAATGAAAAAATCATAAAAATCGGCCGGACACATTTGCAAGATGCAACACCAGTGACTTTTGCACAAGAAATCAGTGGCTGGCGCTCAGGTCTTGAGCACAATTATCAGATGCTAGAGCTGACGTTGAATGAGCTCAAACAATTGGCGCTTGGCGGTACAGCTGTCGGAACTGGATTGAATGCGTCTAAAGAATATATCGACTCTTTTTTTACCTGCTTAAATAAGGAGACCAATAATCAATTTTTAGAAGATCCAAATAAATTTCATGGATTGGCTAGCAAAGACGCTGTTGTTTTTACTTCTGGTGCCTTAAAAGCGTTAGCTGGCAATGTCATGAAGATGGCCAATGATATTCGTTGGATGGCAAGTGGTCCTCGAAGTGGATTGGGAGAGATCACGATTCCAGCTAATGAGCCAGGCAGTTCGATCATGCCTGGGAAAATCAACCCAACGCAATGTGAAGCGTTGACCATGATTGCCATTCAGGTCATGGGAAATGACACGACGATCGGAATCGGTGCTTCACAAGGGAATTTTGAATTGAATGTCTACATGCCGGTAATGGCGTTTAATTTGATCCAGAGTATTGAATTATTGGCTGATGGATTGCGCTCGTTTGATCAAAACTGTTTAGTTGGCATCAAGGCAGATCAGGAAAAAATGAATCAGTATGTAGAACAATCATTGATGCTTGTGACAGCCTTAAATCCGCATATCGGTTATGATAACGGAGCCAAAATCGCTAAAAAAGCTTTTGTAGAAAATACAACGCTTAAAGAAGCTGCGTTGACTTCAGGTCTAGTGACAGAAGCAGAATACGAAAGCTGGGTCAAACCAGAACGAATGTTAGGCAAATAACAGAGCAGTATTGGAAAGGAAAGAAAAACATGACAGATATTTATGAAGAAGCATTAAAAGCGCACGAACAATGGCGTGGAAAAATCGACATTCATTCAAAAGCAGCAGTAAAAACAAAAAAGGATTTATCATTAGCTTACACTCCAGGTGTCGCTGAACCATGTAGAAAAATCCATGAAAATCCAAATAAAGTTTATGATTATACATGGAAAGGCAATACTGTAGCAGTCGTAACCGATGGCACAGCCGTTCTTGGTTTAGGCGATATTGGTCCGAAAGCAGCATTGCCAGTTATGGAAGGAAAAGCATTGCTGTTTAAAGAATTTGCTGGAATCGACGCAATCCCGATTTGCTTAGATACGAAAGATCCCAAAGAGATCATTCGTATTATCAAGGCAATGGCTCCAACATTTGGCGGTATCAATTTAGAAGATATCTCTGCTCCGCGCTGTGTAGAAATCGAGCGTACACTAATGGAAGAGCTAGATATTCCTGTATTTCATGATGATCAGCATGGAACAGCTATTGTAACCATTGCAGCCTTGATCAATGCGCTGAAAATTGTCGATAAAAAAGTTGCTGACATCAACGTCGTTGTATCTGGAACTGGTGCAGCCGGCAGTGCGATCATCAAGATGTTGCATCATTTTGGCGTGAAGAAGATCATTGCATTCAATATCGATGGTGCATTATCTAGAACGATGGATAGACCGCTGAATTTTTTAGAAAAAGAAATTGTTGAAATCACGAATCCTGCAAACTTTAGCGGCTCTTTAGGAGAAGCGATGGTAGGAGCGGATGTTTTTATCGGTGTCTCTGCGTCTAAATTAGTCTCAAAAGAAATGGTCGCTTCAATGAATCCAGGAGCTATTGTATTTCCAATGGCGAATCCAGAATCAGAGATCGATTATCAAGAGGCAATCGATGCAGGTGCGGCGGTTGTTGGAACGGGTCGTTCAGATCACCCCAATCAAATCAATAATGTCCTAGCGTTTCCAGGGTTGTTTAAAGGCGCGTTTGTCGCAGGTGCAACGAAAATCACTGAAAATATGAAATTAGCTGCTGCAAAAGCCATTGCAGAAATCATTCCAGAATCTGAGCTTACGAGTGAGTATATTATTCCCTCTCCTTTTAATCAAGAATTGGTGGATGTCATCATACGCGAAGTTGCTGAAGCCGCTGTTCAAGATGGCGTTATTAGAGAGTGATCTAAAAATAGCTAAAAGAGTGCAAGACAAAACTAAAAAGCAGTTTTTTTCCGCACCCTAAAACGTAATAAATGATGGGAGCAGAAGCAATGCCTTCTGTCCCATCATCTTTTTACTCCAATTGCTCGAACCTAAGCGACCTTTGGTACAACCTCTTTTTTATCTAGAGAAAATATCAGGATTTCTAGTTCAATAAAGCCAAGTGTGGTATACTATTTAGGAGTAAATTCAAGAGAATGCTAGAAGGAGGATGTTTCTACATGTCAGAAAAAGAAACATTTTATATTACCACCCCGATTTATTATCCAAGCGGACAACTACATATCGGCAATTCTTATACAACGATTGCCTGTGATGCGATGGCCCGTTACAAACGTTTGATGGGCTTTGACGTATTTTACTTAACAGGTGTGGATGAGCACGGACAAAAAATTGAAAATAAAGCGTCAGAATTAGGCGTTACACCAAAAGAATATGTGGATAAAATGGCAGCAGATGTTCAAAAATTATGGAAAACGCTGGATATCAGTTACGATAAATTCATCCGTACAACGGATGATTACCATAAAAAAGCAGTTCAGCAAATCTTTGATCGTTTATTAGAACAAGGGGATATCTACTTAGGTGAGTATGAAGGTTGGTATTCTGTTTCAGATGAAGAATACTTTACTGAAACACAATTAGCAGAAGTCTACCGTGATGACGAAGGCAAAGTAATTGGTGGGAAAGCACCAAGTGGTCATGAAGTGGAGTTAGTGAAAGAAGAATCTTATTTCTTCCGTATGAGTAAATACGCGGATCGTTTATTAGATTATTACAATGAACATCCAGAATTCATTCAACCAGAATCACGCAAAAACGAAATGATCAATAACTTCATCAAACCAGGCTTAGAAGATTTGGCTGTGTCACGTACAACATTCTCATGGGGGATTCCATTGTCGAATGATCCAAAACATGTGGTTTACGTATGGATCGACGCTTTATCAAACTATATCACCGCTTTAGGCTATGGTTCAGATGATGATAGCTTATTTAAAAAGTATTGGCCGGCAGATGTTCATATGGTTGGAAAAGAAATCGTTCGTTTCCATACGATTTATTGGCCGATCATGCTGATGGCTTTAGACTTACCATTACCGAAGAAAATTTTCGGTCATGGCTGGTTATTGATGAAAGACGGTAAAATGTCTAAATCTAAAGGCAATGTCGTTTACCCAGAAATTTTAGTGGATCGTTATGGCTTAGATGCGCTACGTTATTACTTATTGCGGGCGATTCCATTTGGTAGTGACGGTGTCTTCACACCAGAAGATTTCGTTTCTCGTTTAAATTATGATTTGGCGAATGACTTAGGGAATTTATTAAATCGTACGATTGCGATGATCAATAAATACTGTGATGGACAAGTTCCAACATATGCCTCAAAAGTCACACCATTTGATAGCGAGTTGTCCACAACAGCTGCAAATGTGATTGGTAAATATCATGAAGCAATGGA
This sequence comes from Enterococcus crotali, assembly GCF_000633635.1. Lineage (GTDB taxonomy): Bacteria > Bacillota > Bacilli > Lactobacillales > Enterococcaceae > Enterococcus_L > Enterococcus_L crotali. Next base: position 168,532 of record NZ_AYPQ01000007.1, read on the forward strand.
GAAAATGGAATTCAACACGGCAATCGCCGAAGTTTGGACCTTGGTTTCTCGTGCGAATAAATATATTGACGAAACACAACCTTGGGTTTTAGCCAAAGATGAAGAGAAGAAAAATGAGTTAGATAGTGTAATGGTCCACTTAGCGGAAAGTCTACGTATCGTAGCGATTCTGTTACAACCTGTGATGACTGAGACACCAACCAAAATCTTTGAACAACTAGGGTTGGATCCTGAGACGATGAATATGGAAGAAATCCACTTTGGTGAGTTTCCAACAGAGGTCAAAGTCGTTGCGAAAGGAACGCCTATTTTCCCTCGTTTAGAGATTGAGGCAGAAGTACTTTATATTCAAAAGAAAATGACTCAAAATGCTCAAACAACAACAGAGGAAATCAAATGGGACCCAGAAGAAACGGGCCTTGTTTCGACGAAAGAAAAAGAAATCAAGTATGAAGATTTCGATAAAGTAGAATTAAAAGTAGCAGAAGTTATTGATTGTAAAAAGGTCAAAGGGGCGGATAAATTACTCCAATTCCGCTTAGATGCAGGAGACGAGCAAGATCGTCAAATTCTTTCAGGCGTTGCAGAATATTATCCAGATCCAAGTGCGTTAATCGGTAAAAAAGTTGTTATCGTAGCAAACTTGAAACCAAGAAAAATGCGTGGACAAATCAGCCAAGGAATGATTCTTTCTGCTGAATCTCCAGAGGGCAAACTACAAATTATCGATGCACCAAAAGAAATGCCAAATGGAGCAATTATTGCTTAGCATAAGCTTAGTGAGCGTCAAGCGTTCAAAAGAAGGTATGTCCGATCTCACTATTTATTCGGATTTAAGGTGTGAAGCTAAAGTGAAATTCACTTTAGCTTCACACCCTTTTTAGTATAAAAAAGTTGAAATAACCAATAATTCGAGAAATATTATAAACAAATATATCAAAAATGATGATTTTATTGTACTATTGTTTAGAGACATAAAAAAAATAGAGTAACACACAAGGAGAATGTAAAATGAGAATGAAAAAGTATATGATGGGGATCATTGCAGGAGTTGCGATTTTTTTATTAGCAGCATGTGGCGCAGATCCAAGAAAAGAGTTTACAAATGAGCTGTTCAGCTCTAAAAGTAAAGACTACAATGCGGCAAGCTTTGAGATGAAAATTAAAGACTTATCTTATGATGGTGACGAAGGCGGCGCGTATGTAAAAATGATGGCCAGTCAATTAAAAGACATGAGCATTGAAGGAAATTACGCGATTGATGATAAAGAAGATACCATAGAAATGGAAATCACTGCGAATCTATTTGGGGAAAAATTACCCTTTCAGTTTGTCGGCAGTAAAGACAACTACTATATGTCCACTAGCTTTGTCTCAGGGTTATTGGATTTAGCCAATTCATTTGGTTATCCACTTGAACTTAGTAAAAGCGATTTGAAAGAACTAAAGGGTAAATATATCGATATAGCTCAAGCAGGCGACACACTTACTTCAGGTGAGCTGGATAAGAAAGCAAATACTTTGAAGAAAAACACGTTTACGAATGCTGAAAATTCTAAAATGGGTAGAGAAGTCAAAAAATTGATTGAAAGGTTTGACAAAAAATCATTTACAAAAGACAAAGATGTTGTAACACATACGTTTACTAAAAAAGAAATTATCAAGATCATGGAAAAAATCGATGAAGTGGCGAAAGAAGACAAAGAGTACAAAAAGTCAGATAATGAAAAAGAGATGAAAGATGCCATCAAGTCGTTAAAAAATGATTTAGACAAGATGGATATGAAAGTCAGCATCAACGAAAAGACGAAAGCTGTTGATATGGAAATGGCATTAGCTGCAACGGATGAAGATGATGCTAAAATGAACATCGTTATGACAATTTCAACAACACCGAAAAAAAATAATGGAAACATTAAAATGCCAAGTAAAAAAGAAATCATTAGTCAAGATGAGTTAGAGGATATTTTAGAAAATATCACTGGAGCAGATACAGAGGATTATGATTTAGATGATGATTCAATCGACTATAGTGACTTAAAGGATGATCCAGAAATTCAAGAATTGATGGATGCTCAATTAGATGAGATGATCAAGCAAATTGAAGCAAACCCAGAAGCTGTAACTGAAGAAAAAGCCAAAGAAGCTCGTGAAGAGGCGAAAGAATATCTTAATGACAAACAAATGAAAAAGCTCAACGATGCTTTGGATAAAGCGTTGAAAGCTAGTACAGTTTAAAAAATGATGAAAAACAATGTTTTCTGTAACTAAGGCAGAGAACATTGTTTTTTGCGTATGTTCTGACAGTCTAGATTAGGCTATAATTGTTAATAAGAATTCTTATGGTAAAGGAGGATTACGATGTGCGTATTTTGTAAAATAACTGACTTCGTTGTAGAAAATGAATTGGCTGGCGCTTTTTATGATAGATTTCCTGTTAACCCAGGGCACCTATTGATCATACCGAAAAGCCATAGAACCGATTATTTTGACTTATCCACTGCAGAAAAACAAGCGATTGAGGAATTACTTCAGGTGGGGGAAAAACTGCTTGAAGAGAAATATCGACCGGATGGCTTTAATATTGGAACAAATTGTGGCGTAAATGCTGGTCAAAGCATTATGCACTGTCATATACATTTAATTCCTAGGTACATCGATGATATGACAAATCCAAAAGGCGGAGTACGAGGCGTGATTCCCTCCAAACAACAATACTAAAGAAAAGTGGTGAGACTAATGATGTTAAGAGAATTAACTAGAGCAGATGAGCAAAACTATCAAGCGTTTGTAAAAGAGTGGCGTTCTTTAGGAGAGCTAAAATAACTCCAACATCGGCTAATTTAAATGGATTGGCTTTTCCAGAATGGCTAAACAAGCTACAAGAAGATAAAAAAGTCAGGAATAATGATTTTGTTCCAGCAGATACATTATTTCTTGAAGTTGAAGAAAAATTGATTGGTGCTGTCCAATTGAGATATGCATTAACCGATAAGCTTATCCAAATTGGCGGGAACATTGGTTATGGTATTGTCCCTTCTGAAAGAGGAAAAGGCTATGCCAATTGGCTACTCGGGCAAACGCTACTTATTTTTCAAAAACGTGGTTTCTCTAAAGTAATGCTGACCTGTGATAAGACGAATCTAGGATCTAAAAAAACGATTCAGAATAACGGTGGTATATTGTCTGATGAGTATCTCATTGAAGGAAACATGATCCAGCGATATTGGATTGAGTTGGAAACTATAGAAAATTCTAGAGTAAAAGAGGATCAATAATGATATCCTTTTGTTACTCTTTTTTTGATATACGAAAAGCATTAGGTGTAAATCCAGTATATTTTTTAAAAGCACGGTTAAAATAAGATGGATCAGTATATCCGACCATTTGAGCCAATTCACCGATGGAAACATTGTTGCTATTTAAATAATGATGGCTTGATTTTATCCAGCTATCGCCACAGTTTTTTATTCATGGTCGTACTCCTTTCAATCATTTTGTTTCGGGCTCTAAATCCGAATAAACGGTGGGATCAGAAGCAACCCTTTCTTATTTCTCGGGGGTAAACACTTCTGACCCAACCGCAGCTTGTTGTCAGAACTTCAACTTTTTATTTGATTTAAGTCTACGGAAACGAGTCGGTAAAAGCATGATCAATAGCGCATAAGGCACACTAACGATCGACCAAGCCAACGTTCGGCTCAAACTGTTGTTTTTGTACAACCAATTAAGTAAGAAATATAAGCCCAATATACTGAGAGCAACAAAAATCAAAACAACATAGGTGGGTTCATTTTTTATGACAGCTCTAATAATACTGCCGACTAAAGGGACGAGATAAAAGTAAGCACTAGTTAATGAAATTCGCCAACTTTTTGCTATGGTTCCAAGGTTTATCAAGAAAAAAAGAATCGACAAAGCAATCCCAAGTGGAGGGAAAAAAGCAATCAGAAACGAGTAAATAGCTCCCCATAAGAGCATTAATGGGCCTTTGACAATTGCTGCGATAGCTATAAAAATCGCTATCAAAAGAAACTGCTGTGTCATAGAGCCGTAAGCCAACAGGCCAAAGAGAATCAGCAATACCCAATGCCAAATCGTATTGACTTGCGGTTTTCTTTGAATCGTTACGTTCTTTTTGATCGTAGATTTTAGAAAGTCGGATTCTTCGAAGAAATTTTTCAAAAAGCACTCACTCCTATCAAATTGAAAATCGGACTGGAATTAAGTTTACTGCTGAATAGGGAAAAAACATCAGGCTAAAGTCGGTTTTTTAGCCTGATGTTTTTAAGAATTTGTTAAATAAAGTGAATTAATTTTGTTATGTTAATTTCTTTGTACGTGAAGATTAAAAAGAGATTACTTAGTCTTCAACAACTCAGAAAGCTCTCCAACATAAGGCAGAAACACCTGTTTCATCCCACGAGAAATCGCTGTATAAAGAATCTTCTTCTCTCTTTCCGTTGTCCCATAACGCACGTTAGAAGGATCATGAATGATCACATTATCAAACTCAAGCCCTTTAGCCATATCGATTGAAAGAATTTGAGCCTCCATAGCGCTGTTTTTTTGTAGAAGCTGCTCTTTCAATAATTCTGCTTCTGATGCTGTTTTTGTAATCACGACAGTATCTTCCTCAGGCGCTAGTGAATCCAAAAGTGACGCAAGTGTCTCTAAATATGCCGTTTCATCTTCACAAGAAATAAAGACAGGTTTCTCGCCATCTTTTCGAATAGAAACAATCTTGAGCTTTTTATGATTTGTCACTAAGGTCTGAAATAGCTGAGTGATTTCTTTACTTGAGCGGTAACTATTCAATAATTGATAGGACGTAACCGAACGGCTTGAAGCAGATAATAACTCTTTGAGATCCATAAAACTGATCGAGGTATTGAAAATAGCCTGATTTTCATCCCCAGCTAATGTAAAGTTTGCTTGTGGGAATAAGTTAAGCAACAAAAGAATTTGAGCTTCCGTGTAATCTTGTACTTCATCCACCAAAATAAACGCCATTTGACGATTCGATAAATCTTCAATAAATTTATCTTTAATCAGTAACAAAATAACCACTTCGTCTGCAGTATAGGCAGTCGTTACTCGTTCATATGAGTTTTCTTGATAACGTTGATACAAGGCTTCAAAAAGCAACCATTGATCAAACCAAGAAAAATCAGCAATCGCATCTACTACTTTACGGTATTTTTGTTGCAATCGTTGAAGGGCAAATTCTGCTAATTGTTCCTCATCTTCCTCAGCAAATGTCGTGTCAAAATAACGCAATTGTTCGGCTTCAGTCAAGTCTTGCATTTGATCGATCATTTGTTTAGATTTTGACTGTTTGAGCAAGTAACGACTCCATAAACTTGAGAGTTTTTCTTTTGTTGCTGAAAGTCTATCTCTGATTGATAAAGTCGTTGGTGTTTCTTGATACAAACTAAAAATCAATTCAGCAGAAAAAATTGGTTTTCGTTTGAATAAAATGGGTTGAAACAGTGATTGTTGAATGAGCGTTGGATCATTGAAGCTTTGAATAAATTCTACAAACTTTTGAGATTGAATCACTTTTTGCTGGGCACTTACTTGTTCTGCAGTGATTCGTTTGAAATAAGCTGACTCACTTTCTATAGGTGCTTTTTCACGAAAGGTAAATTTAAGAAATTGTAGCAGTGTTAAATTCAATGGATTACGCTCGCCCAAATTTGGTAATACTTGAGAAATATAATCGATAAAGGTCGAATTAGGAGAGAGCAGCAAAATATCATCAGCAGTAATTTGTTTCCGGTGATTATACAGTAAATAAGCAATTCGCTGCATGATCGCAGACGTTTTTCCACTACCCGCAATCCCATTGACTAATAGCAAAGGATGACTTTCATCACGGATGATCTCATTTTGTTCTTGCTGGATGGTGGTCGTGATATCTTTCATATATTGAGAAGAATCTGCTTCAAGTGAATGAAGTAAAATATCATCTTGAATCGCAAGACTTGTATCAAAAAAATTGATCAAACGATCTTCCTCAATGATCAATTGTCTTTTTAGATTTAATGTAACAGGAATTTCATTGTTGTTGACATGATAACTGCTGTCGCCTAAAACATTATTGTAAAAAAGTGAAGCAATGGGTGAACGCCAGTCGTAGATTCGTGACTCGCCCTCTAAGTTTGTAAAATCATTCATGCCGATATAAAAAACGTCTCGATCAGAATCATCATCTAAAAACGTCACATCGATTTTTCCAAAATAAGGAACTTTCAGTAGTCGTTCGACTTTCTCTAGTTGTTTAGCAGCCGTTTCATTTTGGATATTTAACTGATCGATTTCGCGATTTTTCATTTCCATCATGGCAAATGTTTCTAAATTATCTGAGTAACTATCAAAATTTAGTTTCGTATCGCCACTAAATTGCTCCAGCACCGATTTTCCCGTGGTATTGACTTCATTGATAGCGGTTTGATAAGTATCTTTTGCTTGGCTTAATTCCTCATAAACCTGGCACAGATGTTGGGTTTCTTGTGTGCGATCATTTGACATATGGGTTCCTCCTGACATAAATTTCCGTGACCGAATAGTATAAGCTATTTTTGAAGATAAAGCAATTATAAGAAGCTGATAATTTATCGGTGCTGTCCATTCAGATTTTGGTTGAAATGTGATAAAGTATAGAAGACAAAGGAGTGAATGAACATGATTTTTGATTCTCATACCCATTTAAACGCAGAACAATTTAATGAAGATATTCCAGAAACAATTGAACGTGCAAAAGAGTTAGGTGTGACAGAGATGGCAGTGGTTGGTTTTGATACACCGACGATCGAAAAGTCTCTAGAACTTAGCCAACAATATAAAGAGATCCAAAGTATCATCGGCTGGCATCCAACAGAAGCGGGCAGCTATACGCCTGAAATCGAGAAAAAGCTGCAGCAATTATTAACGACACCCAAAGTAGTGGCCCTCGGTGAGATCGGTTTAGATTATTACTGGATGGAAGACCCGAAAGAAGTCCAAGATCGTGTGTTTCGTCGTCAAATCGCGATTGCCAAAGAAATGAATCTACCCATCAGTATTCATACTAGAGATGCGATGGAAGATACGTATAAGATTTTAAAAGAAGAGGATATTCGTGATATTGGCGGAATCATGCACAGCTTTAGTGGGGATCCAGAGTGGATGGCGAAATTTTTAGATATGGGCATGCATATTTCTTTAAGCGGTGTTGTGACATTTAAAAAAGCGTTAGAAGTACAAGAAGTAGCGAAAGCTGTTCCTTTAGATCGTTTATTAGTCGAAACAGATGCACCATATTTAGCGCCTGTTCCATACAGAGGTAAACGCAATGAACCGGGCTATACTCGTTATGTAGTGGAAAAAATCGCAGAACTACGAGAAGTTCCATTTGAAGAAATTGCAAAGCAAACGACAATCAATGCCCATCGCTTATTCAGGTTAGCTGAATGACAGAAAAGTTGAGAATAGAAGAAATCATTGTCGTTGAAGGAAAAGACGATACAAGACGGATTCAAGAAGTTGTTGACGCAGACACGATCGAGACGATCGGTTCAGCAATCAATGAGGATATTTTAGAACAAATCGAGCATGCACAAGAAACACGCGGTGTCATCATTTTTACGGACCCAGATTTTTCAGGTGAAAAGATTCGTAAAACAATCATGGAAGTGGTGCCTGATGCCAAGCATGCCTTTCTCTCGCGGCAACTTGCGACACCTAAAAAAAGAGGCAGTAGTTTAGGTGTGGAGCATGCCAGTGATGAAGCGATTTTAGAAGCTTTGGAAAAAATCGTGACACCAGTCAATGAGACAGATGACTATCAAGAAATCCCTAGACAAACCTTGATCGAATATGGTTTAATAGCGGGAGCTCATGCAAAAGAACGCCGCGAAAAATTAGGCGATGAATTGCGTATTGGCTATACAAATAGTAAACAATTGACCAAACGGTTGAAAATGTTTCGCATTACCGAAAAAGAATTAAGAGATGTCATGAATAACCTAAATGAATTACCCAGTGAAAAATCGGAGGAATCAATTTGACAGAGTATAAAGAAATAGCCACCCCTTCACGCACGAAAGAAATTTTGAAGCAACACGGCTTTTCATTCAAAAAAAGTTTAGGCCAAAACTTTTTAACAGAACCAAATATCTTACGTAAAATCGTTGAGACAGCAGGAATCGATACTCACACTAATGTAGTGGAAGTCGGTCCTGGTATTGGGGCTTTAACAGAACAGCTGGCTAAAAATGCTGCCCAAGTGTTGGCATTTGAAATCGATGATCGCTTGATTCCTGTTTTAGAAGATACGATGAGTCCTTATTCAAACGTTACTGTTGTTCATAATGATGTGTTAAAAGCAGATTTAGTGGGTACAACAAAAGAGGTTTTCAAACAAGAGTTACCGATCAAAGTAGTGGCTAATCTACCCTATTACATTACTACACCGATCATGATGCACTTTTTAGAATCGGATTTAGATGTACAAGAAATGATCGTCATGATGCAAAAAGAGGTCGCAGATCGAATCTCGGCAAAACCTGGAACAAAAGCCTACGGATCATTATCGATCGCGGTTCAATATTTTATGGAAGCGAGTATCGCGTTTATTGTACCGAAAACAGTGTTTATTCCGCAGCCAAATGTTGATTCGGCCATCATCAAACTAACAAAACGAGATAAACCAGCTGTTGAGGTAACCAATGAAAAAGAATTTTTCAAACTAACAAAAGCATCATTCCAATTGCGCCGTAAAACGTTGTGGAATAATTTGATTCATTTTTACGGTAAGGATGATGAAACTAAAGCTTGGCTGACTAAGAGTTTGACAGAAGCTGAAATCGATCCTTCACGCCGTGGAGAAACCTTGTCATTAGAGGAATTTGGTCGTTTAAGTAATACGCTAGAAAAAAATCGTTAAACAAGCGTACTGAGAAAAAATTATCTTTTTTTAGGTACTCTCAGTTGCGCAGAAATTCATCGTATTTGATAGATAGTGAGACATAGCTTTTAAGGATAAATCCAGATATCGTCAATTTGATGGGTATCTGGATTCTTTTTTGGATAGACTTTTTTCAATTAATCAGCATCTATTGAATAAACGTAAAATAAGAAAGAACCAATTTATTTTGACTTTATGTAAAATAATTGAATTGAGATATTGACTTTTTTCAAATATCTAGGATAATTGAAATTAGAAAGCGCTTTCTTTGGTAAGGAGTGAGACAGTGGAAAATAAAAAAACAAGAAATGTTACGTGGATGCTTGCAGCTATTTTTCTGGGATACACCTGTATTTATGTTGATAAGACGACAATTGGAATGTCACTGGTGACAATTGCAAATGATTTAGGGTTTGATCCACAGCAAAAAGGATTGATCCTCAGTGCTTTTTTTCTAGGTTATACGATTTTTCAAATTCCGTTTGGTTATTTATCTAATAAGATCGGAACGAGAAAAATGATGATTATTTCTGTTTTTTTAGTTGGAATTTTTCTTTTTTTATTTGGCTTCGGTTTTTCTTTGTTGTATTTGATTTTGATTCGATTTATGACAGGAGCTGTGGCTCATTCTGGTTATCCGTCTTCTGTAAGTACCTTTATTTCACAAGAACTGCCAATAGAAAAACGGGGACCCGCACAATCGACGATGATTGCCTCCTCTGGTTTTGCGGCCATCGTAGGACCGTTATTGATTGCACCGCTTCTATTACAAGTCGGTTGGCATAAGACCTATTATTTTTTAGGTGTAGTGGTTCTTTTGATAGCCGTTTTAATGTATCTTGTGATTCCAAAAGAATTTGGCGGCGTGAAGGAACATTTGAAAAATAAACAGGGGATTTCATTTCGAGAAGTGCTGAAGGATCGAAATGTTTGGATTTTGATTTTTGCGGCATTTTTTATCAACGCTGCGATATACGGATTGAATGGCTGGATGGCAACTTATTTGGTTGAAGCTCATGGACTGGCATTAACTCAAACAGCATATGTAACGGCTGTTATTGGCTTTTTCACGATGGTAGCAGCTATGGTAGGGGGCGTTGTGGTCAATAAATATTTTATTGGCAAAGAAAAAAATGTGATTTTTGTTGCAACTGTAGGCGGCGGCATTTTTGCTGTTTTGGTTTCAGTTGTTGGAACGTTTTTCATGAGTATGGTTGCGTTGACGTGTGCTGTGGCTTTTGCTAGTTTAGCATTTGCAACATTGATGAGTATTCCATTAAAGATATTTCCAACAGATGAAGTGTCTGCGAAATATGCAACGATCAACGCGATTGGTGTTTCAGGTGGATTTGTTGCGCCGACGATTATTGGAGCATTGATCCAACTTTCTAATGGTGCTTTCTTCAGTTCATTTCTATTTATAGGCATTTCATTCATTGTTGCTGGAGGAATTACTTTACTCGTAAAAAAAAAGAGACTAATTCTAGTTCAGAGTTTTGAAAAAATGAGAAGGGTGTGAGAAAATGTGTACAGGAATAACGATTAAATCAATCAATGGGAATAGTTACTGGGGGAGAACTCAGGAATTTAATTTGTTATTGGAATATGATGGTGCAATTATTCCGGCAAATTATGATTTGACTGTTTCGTTAGATCACTTTTTAACACGTTATGCTGCGATGGGTGTCGCAATTTCAGGTCAGCCATTATTAGTAGATGGTGTTAATGAAAAAGGATTGATGGGTGGTTCTTTTTATTTTGGTCATTATAATCGGTATATCGAATCAGAAAAAATTCGTGCGGTGGGAAAATTACCTTTAGCAGGCGCTGAATTTGTGACCTATGCATTAACAAACTATGCTTCTGTAAAAGAAATAAAAGAACGGGTAAATCAAGATACCGCAATCGCAATTGTTGATAACCAAATGGGAATTCCTCAACATTATGTGTTTCAAGATGAGTCTGGGGCCTCTGTTGTCGTTGAACCGTCGATCAATGGTGGCTATGAAATTTATGATAATCCTGTCGGTGTTTTTACGAACAGCCCTAAATTTGATTGGCATTTGACCAACCTTCAAAATTACGTTGGACTTAGTGATACGATAGCACCGGATATTCAGATGGATGATCTTCATGTGATTTCAAATGGTAAAGGTTCTGGGCTAAGAGGGATTCCAGGTGATTTTACACCGCAATCTCGATTTGTCCGTGCGGCGTATCTAAAGCATTTTTCAGAGCCAGTAGACGATGAACAAGCAGTGGAACAGATTTTTCATATTTTAGATAGCTTTGATATTCCCAAAGGTGTTGTAAAAGTCAGTTCAGATACAGATGTACAATATACCCAATATACAAGTGCTTATGACAGTAAAGAAAAACAAATGTATATTCATTTGTATGAGAATCGTATGATTCAAACATTGTCTTTAACGTCGGGGATATTAGATAGTCCAGTCCCTCAGTATTTTGAATTAAAGACGGAACAACAGTATTATTCAATGCCTAAAAAATGAACTATAGGCACACTATAAAATAGATGGAAGAGAATTACGGGAGAGACTAGCCATAGCACCGAAGGAATAAATAAACAATGGCGCAAACCGTTGATTATGAAGATCTCAGGTAAAAGGACCGTAATTGGACATCACTCTGGAAAGCGGAAGCACCGAAGGAGCAACTCTTCAAGAAGAAGACGAATCTCTCAGGTTTTGTACAGAGGAACAGGCATTTTTTTAACATGCCTGTTCCTCTGTTTTTATATAGTTTATACAGCTTGGAGGTGTCATAAGTTAGGTACTAAAAATACAAAAAAGCAAAGGAGTAGAAAAGATGGATTTAAAAACACCTTTATATGACGCACATCTTGAAGCAGGCGGGAAAATGGTTTCATTTGCTGGTTACACGCTGCCTGTTCAATATAAAGATAGCGGTGTGATCAAAGAACATTTAGCTGTTCGAAATCAAGTAGGATTATTCGATGTTTCCCATATGGGGGAAGTTGTTTATGAAGGAAAAGATGCTTTAGCGAATTTGCAATATGTATTAACAAATGATTTTAGTAATTTAGAAGTAGGCCGTGTTAGATATACTTTGATGTGTAATGAAAACGGCGGTGTGATCGATGACCTACTTGTTTATAAATGTAGTGAGGAAAAATATTTATTAGTCGTCAATGCAGCGAATCGAGCAAAAGATGTTGCATGGATGAAAGAGCACTTATTCGGGGAAGTCGAATTTTCTGATCAATCGGACCAATTTGTGCAAATCGCATTGCAAGGCGCATTTGCAAAAGAAATTATTGGGAAATTAACGAAAGAAGAAGAGATTCCTAAAAAATATTATAGCTTTACTGAAAATGCCAATATAGGTGGCGTGATGTGTCTTTTATCACGAACAGGCTATACAGGAGAATTTGGTTACGAACTATACTGCAAACCAGAAGACGGGATCAAATTATGGGATTTATTACTGAAAACGGGTCAAGAATATGGGGTTATTCCCTGTGGTTTAGGCGCTCGTGATACGTTACGGTTAGAAGCAGGAATGCCGCTTTACGGTCATGAAATGACAGAAGAGATTACGCCTCTTGAAACGGATTTAAGCTTTGCAGTCAAAATGAACAAAGAAGATTTCATCGGCAAAAAAGCTCTTATTGACAAAGGCGAACCTAAAATCACTCGAATCGGTCTACAGTTAACGGATCGAGGAATTGTTCGTGAAGGGGCAGATGTGTATTTTAATGACAAGAAAATTGGTCAAACAACCTCAGGCACAATGTGTCCGTTTATCAATAAAGCATGTGCAATGGCGTTAGTTGAGAAAAATAGTGTAGAAATCAGTTCTCCTATAGAAGTTGAAGTTAGAGGGAAAAGGATTAAAGCAGAAGTTGTAACAATCCCGTTTATAAAAAAATAATTAGAAAAGAAGGAGTCGTTTATTATGACAAAAGCTACGGAATTGAAGTTTTCAAAATCACATGAGTGGGTACTTTTTGATGGAGACAAAGTGAAAATCGGTCTTTCAGATTATGCACAAGACCAGCTAGGTGATATCGTTTTTATTGATTTACCAGATGAAGGAGACGATGTGACGAAAGGCGAATCCTTTGCAGATATCGAATCTGTTAAAGCTGTTTCAGAAGCTTACTCTCCGATCACAGCTACAGTTACGGCGGTCAATGAAGAGTTACTAGACAGTCCAGAGCTGATCAACTCAACACCTTTAGAATCATGGTTGATCGAAGTGGAAGGAGTAGAAGAAATCGAGGACTTACTGAGTGCTGAGGAATATAAAAAATTCTGCGAAGAATCTGAGGAGGCATAATGAATGGGTAACTATCTTGGCTCAACAGAACAACAACAACAAGAAATGCTGAAAACGATTGGTTTAAAAAACATGAGTGACCTGTACCTAGACGTTCCTAAAGAAATGATTGTCGAAAATTTAGATATTCCAGCGGGAAAATCGGAGTTTGAAGTCCGGCGTATTTTAGAAAATATGGGGAAGAAAAATAAAGTCTTTTCAAGTATCTTTCGTGGTGCTGGTGCGTATAATCATTACATTCCTGCTATTGTGAAGCAAATTTCAGCGAAAGAAGAATTCATGACATCTTACACACCGTATCAACCAGAAATCAGTCAAGGGTTGTTACAGTCGATTTTTGAATATCAAACAATGATCTGTGAAATTACCGGAATGGATGCGACAAACGCCTCTGTTTACGATGGGGCAACGGCGGCGGCCGAAGCGATCAATATGTGTTTAGAAAAAAAACGTTTAACAGTCTTGATCTCAGAAACAACGAATCCGATGACAATTCAAACAGCCTTGACTTATTTTAGTTCTAGAGACATCGAATTTATCATGATTCCTGAAAAAGATGGCTTGACAGATTTGTCTGTTTTAAAAGAAAAACTAAATGATACGAGTGCTTGTTGTATTGTTCAACAGCCAAACTATTATGGTGGAATTGAACCCGTTGAAGAAATGGCAGAAATGGTTCACGAAGCAAAAGCTAAATTTATTATGAGTGTCAATCCTGTGGCAAGCACAGTCCTGAAAACAGCTGGTGAAGTTAATGCAGATATTGCGGTTGGTGATTCACAACCATTTGGGATACCGCTGGCTTTTGGTGGGCCGTATATTGGTTTTATTGCGACAAAAGAAAAGATGATCCGTAAACTACCTGGACGTATCGCAGGAGAAACGGTGGATGAAGCAGGTGATCGAGCGTTTGTTTTAACACTGCAAGCTCGTGAGCAACACATCCGCAGAGAAAAAGCAGCTTCTAATATCTGTTCAAATCAAGCACTTTGCGCTTTAACAAACGCAGTTATATGAGTATGATGGGTGCGCGCGGCATTCAGGAAGTAGCTGAACAATGTTACAGTAAGGCCCATTATCTTTGTGACCAATTAACGCAAATCAAAGAAGTCAAAAGAAATAGCGATAGTCCGTTTTTCCATGAGTTTGTGACAACTTTTCCAGTATCGAATGAAATTGTGCTAACTAAATTAGAAGAACACGATATTTTGGGCGGCTATCCTACAGAGCAAGGTTTATTATGGTGTGTGACAGAAATGAATACCAAAGAGCAAATAGATGAAGTAGTCGCATTGGTGAAGGAGGCGTGTGAATCATGAAATTAATTTTTGAACGTAGCGTAGAAGGGTACTATAACGAAATGATTTCTCCGTGTGATGTCCCAACGACAAAGCTTCCAGAAGAAATGAAACGTCAAAAAGAACTCCATTTACCATCACTTCCTCAACCTGAAATCAGTCGGCATTACACTGAATTAGCGGATGCAACATTCGGTATCAATAATGGTTTTTATCCTTTAGGGTCATGTACGATGAAATACAATCCTAAAATCAATGATGAAATGGCAGCTTACCCTGCTTTTGCCAATATTCATCCTTTACAACCAGAGCATACAGTTCAAGGATCGTTAGAAGTCTTCACTACGGCTGAAATGTTGCTGAAAGAAATTACTGGGATGAATGCGATAACGTTTCAACCTGCAGCAGGAGCGCATGGTGAATTTACTAGTTTATTGATGATCAAAGCGTATCACGAAAAAAATGGTCAAACACAAAGAAATAAAATTATTGTCCCCGATTCTGCTCACGGAACAAATCCTGCAAGTGTAGCAATGACAGGGATGATCACCGTCAATATTCCATCCGATAAATATGGTTGTGTAGATATTGAAGCATTGAAAGATGCGGTTGGTGAAGATACGGCCGGTTTGATGTTGACTAACCCAAATACAGCTGGAATATTTGATAAAAATATTTTAGAAATCACGAAAATCGTTCACGATGCTGGTGGGTTGAATTATTATGATGGTGCGAATTTAAATGCCATCATGGGGGTTGCTCGTCCAGGAGATATGGGCTTTGATATTATTCATTTAAATCTACACAAAACCTTTTCAACACCTCATGGTGGCGGTGGACCAGGTTCTGGCGCTGTAGGATGTAAATCGCTATTGAAACCATTTTTACCTGATTATTATCCTGTCAAAGAAGGATCAGAAATAAGCTTTACGAGACCTGAATATTCGATTGGTTTAGTGAAAGGGTTTTATGGTCAATTTTCAGTTTTCTTACGTGCGTTGACGTATATTTTATTTTTAGGATCAGAAGGGATTTCATCTGCCTCTAAGAGCGCGGTGTTGAATGCGAATTATATGCTTCATGAATTAAAAGATATCTTTGAAGTGCCATACGGGGATTCATGTATGCACGAATTTGTGATTAGCTTAGATAAATTGAAAAAAGAAACAGGTGTTACAGCGTTAGACGTAGCCAAAGGAATTTTAGATCATAATATGTATCCACCAACAATGTACTTCCCGTTAACTGTGCCGGAAGCATTAATGGTAGAACCGCCTGAAACAGAGTCAAAAGAGCGGATGGACGATGCAATCGCTGTTTACCGTAAGCTTTATGAAGATGCTCATAAAGATCCGGAAGCTTTTCATGAGTATCCGCTACACGCTCAAATTCATCGTGTGGATGAAGTAAGAGCTGCAAGGCACCCAATTGTTCGTTATGATTTTGCTTTGGAACATGACTAGATCATACGACGAAGAAAATAGAGTGTGTCTCGTGGTACAAAGGGACTGAAAGGAATAGTGGGTTTATTTAGCTGTTTGATGTTGAAAAGTACAGGGTGAAGCAAAGCGGAACGTTGTTACTGTGAGTTATCTAGCTACGCGGGCTAGTCTCTCGGAAAAATGACATGTGACAAAAAGCGTCATCGTTCATTTTTCCTGTTGTTCAGTCGAGCCAGGACGAGCCCGTTACGCTTTTAAAATAAGGAGGAAATGTATGCGTTATGATCTAATCATAATCGGGGCGGGGCCCGGTGGGTATGTTGCAGCGATCAAGGCTGCTCAGCTGGGGATGAACGTGGCCCTTGTTGAAAGTGATCGTGTTGGTGGAACTTGTTTAAATCGAGGCTGTATTCCGACGAAAGCACTATTGCATTCAGCAGAAACGGTTCGTGAAATAAAAAATGCGAGCAAAAATGGTATTCATGTTCAAGATATTCAAATCGACATGGAAGAAATTTATGCAAAGAAAAATAAAGTGGTCGATACGCTCGTTCAAGGAATCGAAGGTCTGGTCAAAGCAAATAAAATAGAATTGATCTTTGGAACAGCTAGAATCATCAAAGCAGGTGTAATCGAAGTGGGTGGAGTGATATACGAGACTCAAAAAATCATGATTGCAACAGGTTCAAAACCAGCTATTCCACCGATCCCAGGCAGTGATTTGCCCGGTGTATTAACCAGTAACGAACTTTTAAGAAATGCTAATACCTATCAAAAATTGACTATTATCGGCGGCGGAGTGATTGGTGTAGAGTTTGCTACGATCTTTAATGAGCTAGGCTGTGATGTAACGATCATTGAAACAGCGAATACGTTGTTGCCAAATTTTGATGGTGAAGTGTCAAAAAAATTAGCAATGGTTCTAAAAAAACAAGGAATCAAAGTAGCAACAAAATCGATTGTTACGGGTATTTCTAAAGAGACACAGCTGACATGTACTTATACGACTAAAGGGAAAGAAAATACTGTTACAAGTGATGCAGTTTTGATCGCTACTGGCCGAAAAGCAAGTTTTGAAGGGATATTTGCCTCTGATTTGAATGTGAAAATAGAAAATCAAAGTATTTGGGTCGACGACTCTTTTGAAACGTCTATTAAAGGTATTTATGCTATTGGAGATGTAGCAAGCCGTGGAACACAATTGGCCCATTTAGCTTCTGCTCAAGGAGTGAATGCTGTTTTGGCGATGAATAATAAAGCCACGGAATACGATTTAGAGATCATACCTGCTTGTGTCTACACCACACCTGAAATCGCCACTGTTGGAATAACGGAGGATGAGGCAAAAAATCAAGGAATCTCTGTAACGATTGGTAAATATAACATGGCAGGAAACGGAAAAACAATGATTGCTGGAAATACATTAGGATTCATAAAAGTGATTGCAGATGCACAAAGTAACAAAATTATTGGGGCTCAGTTAATGTGTGATCGAGCAACAGATATGGTCAGTGAATTTACGACAGCAATTGTCAACGGGTTGAGGATCGATGAAGTAACATCGATTGTTCATCCACATCCAACCTATAATGAAGGGATAGGCGAGGCTTATGAAAATCTTCAGGGGCTTGGTATTCACACAATTCCAAAAAAATGACAGAAATATGGCAAATAAACTAAAATATTTGGTACTATAATAAGAGAATCAACTTGTCCGTTAGCTTTGGGTGCATTATTGGTTTTTATAAAGTCATCAAAAGTCACTTCGTTTAAAAAGAAAAGGAGAAAAAATAATGCTGACAGAAACACAAAAAAGAGTTGCCGATAGTTTAGAAGAAGAACTGATTCACATTAGAAGACACCTTCACCAGAATCCAGAAATTGGAATGGATTTACCAAATACAGTAGCTTTTGTAAAAGAAAAACTCACAGAATATGGTTATGAACCGCAAGCTTGTGGGGAATCAGGGATTACAGTAGTTGCTGGTAAAAAGCCAGGGAAAACATTTCTATTACGCGGAGATATGGATGCATTGCCAATTCGTGAGCTGACCGATTTACCATTTAAATCTGAAAATGGGTATATGCATGCCTGCGGTCATGATATGCACACAACAATGTTGCTTGGAGCGGCGAAGTTGCTAAAAGAATTTGAAGATGAGCTAGATGGTCAAGTAAAATTATTATTTCAACCTGGCGAGGAAATTCTTTCAGGTTCCAAAGTTTGTATCGAAAATCATGTTTTAGAAAACCCGAAAGTTGATGCGGGTATGATGATCCACGTTTTCCCTTTTAAAGGATTTAAAGCAGGACAAATCATGCCGACACCTGAAGGAACCTTTATGGCTAGCGCAGATTGGTTTGAAATCAATATTAAAGGACGAGGTGGACACGGTTCACAGCCGGAAACATCGATCGATCCAATCAATGTGGCGGTTCATATTTATACAGCCTTACAAGAGCTATCAGCAAGAGAAATTGGATCAGAGGAGCGCTTTGTACTTACGATCGGTGAATTTACTGGCGGTACGCCTGGTGCTTCAAATATTATTCCAGAAACAACGGTCATGAAAGGCACCTTACGGACGTTAAAAGAAGATGTTCGTGCACAGGTGAAAGAGCGAATGACAGCAATGGCTGAAAACATCGCTAAAGCGTTTCGGGCCGAAGCAGAAGTAGTTTTCACAAATGGTTGTACGACGAATGTCAATGATCCAGCTTTGACAGCTTTTACTAAAAAGTCACTAACAGAAACATTCGGAGCAGATCGAATCGTTGCGATTCCTACATCAACTCCGCTTATGGGAAGTGAGGATTTTGGTGAAATCAGTCAGCTGATCCCGACAACAACTGTTTTATTAGTTGCGTCAGAAGAAAATATCAATCTTCATAATCCGGCAATTGTCTTTGATGAATCAGTCTTGGTTGAAGGTGCGAAAGTTTATACAGATACAGCGATGTCTTGGCTGAAAAAAGGCTAAAAATTTTTAAGCAAATGGAGGGGAAAAAGTGGTTAAAACAGATATTGAGATTGCACAAGAAGCAAGTATGTTACCTATCACCAAAGTAGCAACAAAAATTGGTTTAAATGAAGAGCAATTTGAGTTATACGGAAAATATAAAGCAAAAATAGCAGTTGAAAAAATCGACGCACATAAAGAAGGTAAGGTGATTCTAGTTACAGCAATCACGCCGACACCTGCTGGTGAAGGAAAAACAACCACAGTTGTTGGGTTAGGCGATGCGTTGAATCGAATCGGCAAAGATGCGATCATCGCATTAAGAGAACCTTCTTTAGGCCCCGTTTTTGGCATAAAAGGTGGAGCAGCAGGTGGTGGCTATGCTCAAGTTGTGCCGATGGAAGATATCAACCTTCATTTTACAGGAGATTTTCATGCAATTGGTGCGGCAAATAACTTGTTAGCAGCAATCATTGACAATCATATTTTTCAAGGCAATGAGCTAGGAATTGATAATCGCCGCATCACTTGGAAAAGAGCAGTGGATATGAATGATCGACAATTAAGACATGTCGTTGATGGTTTAGGCGCTCGAGTCAATGGTGTTCCACGAGAAGATGGATTTGAAATCACCGTTGCTTCAGAAATCATGGCTGTTTTGTGTTTGTCCAATGATATCGAAGATTTAAAAGAGAATCTAGCCAATATCATTATTGGTTATACGTATGATAATCAGCCTGTCACTGCCAGGGAACTGAATGCACAAGGGGCAATGACGGCTTTATTGAGAGATGCAATCAAGCCTAATTTAGTACAAACGCTTGAAAATAACCCAGCTTTGATCCATGGTGGGCCGTTTGCCAATATTGCACATGGCTGTAATAGTGTGATTGCAACGAATGCTGCGAGAAAATTAGCTGATTATGTTGTGACAGAAGGAGGCTTTGGTGCAGATTTAGGGGCGGAAAAATTCATTGATATCAAATGTCGAAAATCTGGTATTCGTCCGTCAGCTGTCGTTGTTGTAGCAACTGTTCGTGCCCTAAAAATGCATGGTGGTGTACCCAAGGATCATCTCGGAGTTGAAAATATTGCAGCATTGACAGACGGATTACCGAATCTTTTAAAACATATCGAAAATACAACGACTGTATTTGGTTTACCAACGGTTGTGGCAATCAATAAATTTCCTACAGATACAGATGCAGAGCTTGAACTTGTGAAGGCTGAATGTCAAAAACGCAAGGTAAATGTAGTTCTTTCAGATGTCTGGGCACATGGTGGTGCTGGTGGTGAAGAGTTGGCGAAAGAAGTTGTTCGTTTAGCAGATCAGGACAATCATTTTTCATTTGCTTATCCAGATGAATTACCGATCAAAGAAAAAATCAGTGCTATTGTGGAGAAAGTGTATGGTGGGAACGCTGTTCGCTATGAACCGATCGCTGAAAGAGAAATTGCTAAACTAGAGAAACTTGGATTTGGTCATTTACCGATTTGTATGGCTAAAACACAATATTCATTTTCAGATGATCAGACAAAACTGGGCAGACCAACTGATTTTACGATAACGATCAGTAATATCAAGATATCGGCTGGAGCAGGATTTATTGTTGCGTATACTGGAACAGTAATGACCATGCCTGGGTTACCAAAAAAAGCAGCTTATGAGAAAATCGATGTAGATTCCGATGGGAAGATTGTTGGTTTATTCTAGTGCAATGATAAAGAAAAATAGAAAGCACCCCGATCAATTGTTTGAATTGAATGATCGGAGTGTTTTTTTCTGAAGCAAAAAAGCATACTGTTTAAATTTTTTAGCAAAAATTAACGCTCAAGGTGTCTTGACACATCGTTGGTTTTCTCGTAAAATAAGGTATGTCATATATGTCAAGACACATTGGAGGAGCATATGAAAAAGAACTCAGTCAGACAGTTAACGATTGCATCTTTACTAGTAGCGATGGGAATTATCATCCCAATGGTCATGCCAAGAATCACGATAGGACCAGCCTCATTTACTTTGGCTAGTCATGTTCCGGTATTTTTAGCGATGTTTTTTTCACCAGGTGTAGCGATGATAGTGAGTCTAGGTACTGGTTTTGGCTTTTTTCTTTCAGCAACACCGATTATTGCATTAAGAGCATTTTCTCATCTGCTATTTGCAGTGATAGGTGCCCTTTACTTGCAGAAGCATCCAACGATCGTTTTAGCTAAACATAAGTTTGTGTTGATCAACGGTCGTTTTCAATTGTTTAATTTTGTGATTGGCTTAATACATTCTGCTGCAGAACTAGCTGTAGTAAGTGTTTTTTTTACGATGGGGAATTTGCCGGAAACGTATTATACACAAGGATATCTGTATTCGATCTTCTTGTTGATGGGTATCGGTGGACTGATCCATAGTTTGATTGATTACAACATTGCTTATTTTGTGGCAAATGCATTAAGTAAACAATTTGATATTCCAGTATTTAGTCAGGCTAAAAAATTGGAGCAAGCAAAAGTGGCCATTCTTCCCCAAGAGATTGAACCGCAACAATAAAAAGATGAGATTCGGTCAGAAGGGGGTGCTTCTGATCCAATCTCATCTTTTTTTATAATGATTAAATAGAGGTTAAGGTAATTTGATGACTTGTTCTGTTTCTGGATCAAAGAAATGAGCTTTGTTGATGTTAAAGGCTAAATCAACCATTTCTTCAGGCTTATGGAAATCACGAGCATCCACTTTTGAGATGAATTCTGTGTCACCTAATTTTGTATAAAGCATTGTTTCAGCACCTAAGAGTTCAGATACCACAACCTCAGAACGAACCACAGCATCGTTCATTGTGTCTAAAGCAACTTGTTCGCTGTGAATATCTTCAGGTCTAATTCCAAAAATAACTGATTTTCCTTCATAGCCTTTTTCGACTAATAATTTATTTTTACCTTCTGGGATAATCAATTCTAATCCGTGCCCATCACGAATGACCCCATTATTTAAAGTTACATTGAAGAAGTTCATAGCTGGTGAGCCGATAAAGCCTGCAACAAAGACATTGTTTGGTGTGTCGTAGACTTCTTTTGGTGAGCCGATTTGTTGAATGAAACCATCCTTCATGATGACGATCCGATCCGCCATGGTCATAGCTTCCGTTTGATCATGAGTGACATAAACAGTAGTCGTTTCTAAGCGGCGATGTAATTTTGCGATTTCTGCACGCATGGCAACACGTAATTTTGCATCTAAGTTAGACAAAGGTTCATCCATCAAGAAGACTTTTGCGTCACGAACAATGGCACGCCCAAGGGCCACACGTTGGCGTTGTCCACCAGATAAAGCCGCTGGTTTACGATGTAAATATTCAGTTAAACCTAAAATCTCTCCGGCATTTTCTACTCTTTTTTTGATTTCTGCTTTGTCATATTTACGAAGTTTCAGACCAAAAGCCATATTGTCAAAAACAGTCATATGAGGATACAACGCATAGTTTTGGAAAACCATAGCGATATCACGATCTTTTGGTGCAACATCATTCATGACTTTATCACCGATAGAAGTTCACCTTCTGTGATGTCTTCCAATCCTGCAATCATACGCAAAGTTGTTGATTTACCACAACCGGATGGACCGACAAAAACAATGAACTCACGGTCTGCTATTTCTAAGTTGAAATCTGTTACGGAATAATTATCTGCATTGTCATATTTTTTATAGACATGCTTTAACGCCATTTCTACCATTGTCGTCACTCTTTTCTTTTTTATTGTATTCTTAGTATAAATGAAAGCGCTATACATGCTCAACGTAAGGTTGCACAAGAAAAAATCTGTTTTTTCGTCAAAGTGACAAATAAACGATCATTCCTTTAACTTTAAACGGAAAGAGTTTGCTATAATGAGGAAAATAAGTGAATTGAGGGATCGACGATGAAAATTGCATTGATAGCACATGACCGGAAAAAGGAATTAATGGTTAAATTAACGTTGGCATATCAACCGATATTAAAAGAACATGAACTATTTGCTACAGGAACAACTGGGTTAAAAATTTCAGAAGCTACAGGTTTACCAGTACATCGGTTTAAGTCAGGGCCTTTAGGTGGAGATCAGCAAATTGGTGCAATGATTTCAGAAGATAAGCTGGATATGGTGATTTTTTTGAGAGATCCGCTGGCAGCTCAACCTCATGAACCCGATGTTACAGCATTGATTCGTTTAAGCGATGTGTACGAAATTCCCTTGGCGACGAATATTGGAACAGCTGAGATTCTATTAAGAGGTTTGCAGGCAGGTTTTGCAGATTTTAGAAATGTAGTTCATGAAACTGATAATAAGCCATTGTCATTTTGACTATTTTGTCGTTGAATTTACTTGCAGCAATGTAGGGAATATGCTATATTGCCTTTAGGCTTAGGCCTAAATAAAACAGAGTAGGAAATAAAGCGTTAAGTGCTGAAAGGATGGGATGTTGCCTTTCGGACGAAGATCAATCAAAAGTAGTGTAGATTACATTTGATGATCGCGGTTTTGTTTTCGCATTCGCTGCATATTTTGTGTAGCAGCTCTTTGAGGAGATGCTAGAAATGAAGAAAAATAAGATTGGTACTAGAACCATAACGTTGATGAGTTTACTGATTGCGTTAATGGTGGTTTTTACACGATTTATTTCGTTTGAAACCCAATTTTTACGTGTTAGCTTGACCTTTATTCCAGAATCATTGATGGGAATACTTTTTGGTCCATTTTGGACAGGAATCGGTAGTGCAGTTGCTGATACAGTTGGTATGCTGCTATTTCCAAAGGGAGCTTATTTTCCTGGATTTACGTTAAATGCGTTTATTTCAGGAGCAATTTATGGGTTCTTCTATTATAAGAAAGAGTTGACTTGGAAACGAGTGATCATGGCAACTTTATCTGTTACGTTGATTATTCATATGTTTTTGACACCATTGTGGCTGGGGCTGATGTATGGGGTAGATATCTCCAACCTGGCTTGGTGGGCACCACGGATAATTAAAAATATCATCTTTTTCCCAATCCAAGTTATTGCAACATACTATTTAGGCAATAAAATTCCTTATAAACAGTTATTAAATAGATCATTAACTAATTTAAAATAAAAAAAAGAACTCAAACTTTCCAACATCCCAAGAAGTTTGAGTTTTTTGATTTTTAGCGTGTTAGATCATACTTGCTTTTTAAATTGTGCTTCGTATAATGCGTGGTAATAGCCATCTGTTTTATCGATCAGCTCATCGTGACTGCCGATTTCAACAACAGAACCTTGTTCCATCACTAAAATTTTATCTGCATTCTTGATTGTGGAAAGCCGATGAGCAATTACGAAACTTGTACGACCATTCATCATTTGTAAAAAGGCATCTTGAATGTTTTTTTCAGTCAACGTATCAACGGAACTAGTCGCTTCATCTAAAATCAACATAGGCGGATCACTGATCATTGTTCTGGCAATCGTCATCAGTTGTCTTTGACCTTCTGAAATTTTGATTCCACTGGCACCAATCAACGTATCTAACCCCTCAGGCAAACGGGTAACAAAATCAAAAATATAAGCTTTTTTCATGGCCGCCTCGATTTCGTCATCCGTGGCTTCAGCGTTTCCGTAAGTCAGATTAGCACGGATGGTGCTGTCAAATAACCAAGTATCTTGCAAAACCATCCCAAAACTTTTACGCAAACTATCTCTTGTGACCTGTGTGATGTTATGACCATCGATCGAAATTTGTCCACTATCTACTTCGTAAAAACGCATCAGTAAATTGACCAAGGTTGATTTACCAGCACCTGTTTTCCCCACAATCGCAATCGTTTCACCAGGTAAGGCGGTCAGATTAAAGTCTTGAATCAATGGTTTTGAGGGCGTGTAAGCAAAATCTACATGTTCAAATACAACTTTTCCCGTAACCTCATTTAAAACAAAAGCATGTGCACCATCTGGTTTTTCTTCAGGTTGGCTGATGATTTCAAAGGTGCGATCTAATCCGGCCAGAGCTGTTTGAATTTGAGTTGTGATTCCTGATAGCTCAATAAAGGGCTTAGAAAACTGGCTGGAATAAATAGTGAAACTAGAAATGACACCGATCGTAATAGCTTGATTTCCACTTAATAACAGAAGTCCTCCGACAAGACCAATCGATAGATAGGCTAAATGATCGATAAAACGAGAGAGCGGATTTGTAAGTGAAGAAGAGAACTGCGCTTTTTGTCCGCGTACATATAAGTCTTGATTCAATGTTTCAAACCGTTGTTGAGAAACATTTTCTTGCTGAAAAGCTTTGACGATCTTTTGATTCCCAACCATTTCAGAAACATAACCAGAAATTTCTCCTACGATTTTTTGCTGAGCAGAAATTTTTCTGAGAGGATTTTGCAACGACCCAATTGACTAGAAAAATAATGGGTGTAGCAACCAGAACCACGGCTGTAAGGAGTGGGCTTAGCTTAAGCATAAAGAAAAACGCAATGATCACCACAGATAGCCCAGAAAATAATTGGTTAAAAACAGCTGAGCAAGCGACAGAAATGTTATCCATATCATTTGTAAAACGACTAACGATATTTCCATGAGACGTCTGATCATAATAATTTAACGGTAACCGATTTAAATGAGCAAAAGCATCTTTTCTAAGTTCTGCTACAGAAAGATAAGAAACACGGTTACCTAAACGTTGGATCAGCCATTGACTGATGACTGTAATAACCAAAATACCAGCTAAAGTGCTAAGAAATCGCAAGAGAATCGTAAAGTCAACATTGCCTTTTTCAATCATCGTATCCACAGATTTCCCCATATAGTAAGTCATCAAAACAGTGGTCAATCCACTGAGAATACCAAGAATAACCGCTGCAATCATTTCTTTTGGATATTGAAGCAAATAAGGCATGAAACGATTAAATGAATTTGTAGCTGCTTTTTTCGTTTTCATTCGTTTGTTTCCTCCTCTTGTGAAGCGACGATTTCTTGATAGGCTTTAGAATGGTGTAATAATTCCTTGTGCGTTCCTAATCCAACTTGTTTGCCGCTAGCTAAAACTAAAATTTGATCTGCCTGTTGAATCGAGCTGATTCGCTGAGAAATAATAATCAGCGTCGTTTCTTTTAAATCTCGGCGTAATGCGGTGCGTAAATTTAGATCAGTTTGGTAGTCTAAAGCACTTAAAGAGTCATCTAAAATCAAAACGTCCGGTTTATGAATCAAAGCACGGGCAATCGTCAAGCGCTGTTTTTGACCGCCAGAAAAGTTTTTCCCACCTTCGTATACTTGTGTATCTAAACCATCACTTAGGTTTTCGACAAAATCTTTGCATTGTGCGGTTTCTAACGCTTGCCAACATTCTTCATCGGTGGCATTCTCTTTTCCCCACTGAAGGTTTTCTCGAATCGTGCCTGTAAATAAAACCGCTGTTTGAGGCGTAAGTGCGATTTTTTTGCGTAGTTTTTCTATAGACCAGTCACGAACGTTGATTCCATCAACGAAGATATTCCCTTCACTGGTATCATAAAAACGGGGAATCAATTGAGTCAACGTACTTTTTCCGCCGCCAGTCGGTCCCGTAATACCTAAAATTGAGTTTTTAGGTATTTTCAACGAAATATCTTTCAACGCCAAGCCAGCGGTTGGTTGGTAACGGAAGGAAACATGATCGAAGATGATTTCTTTTATTTGCCCATCAGAAGTAAGTCCATCATTTGTTGACTGAATGCTAGGATCAACCGTCAAAACTTCCTGCACCCTTGTTGCAGAGGCTGAGGCGCGTGTAAAAATGATCACTAAGTTTGAAACAACGATCAATGCAAGCAGCATCTGATTCATATAATTGATCAAAGCCAATACTTCTCCTTGTTGTAATCCACCAATCTCGACTTTGATTCCGCCAAGATAAAGCAATGCCAAAATACCAAGGTTCATTACTAAGGTGGTTGCAGGAGTCAGTAAAGCAGAAATATTGGAAACACGGATATAGATAGAAGAAAGGTCATCTGTTACTTTATTGACGTGTTTTTCTTCCGTTTGTTTTCTAGCGAAGGCTCGAATGACCCGAACTCCACTTAAATTTTGACTGATTTGTCGATTTAACAGATCTAGCTTTTCTTGAACTTTTTTATATAATGGAACTGTCGTTTTTATAATGAAATAAAGAATAAGACAAAAAATCGGCAACATCAGCAGAAAAATCAGCCCCATCTGGACATTAATATAAAAAGCCATAATCACAGAACCGATACTTAAAAAAGGTGCCCGGATCACGAGTCGAATCAACATCGCTAAAGCTAGCTGTAATTGATTGATATCATTCGTCATACGTGTGATCAACGTGTCCGTCCCAAAACTATTTAATTCAGCATGAGAAAGTTGATTGATCTTTTTCATCAATTGATTTCTCAATTCTGTCCCAAATCCTTGGGAAGCAATTGAAGCATAATATTGACAGATCATCACGCAGATTAGTCCAATGATTGACATCAACAGCATCCAACCGGCCATTTGAATTACATAGGATCGATCATTATTGCGAATACCTTGATCAACTAAACGAGCCATAAATAAGGGTAAAACTAATTCAAAACAAGCTTCTAAAAACTTGAAGAACGGACCAAGGATAATTTGCTTGCGATATTTTCTTGTATATTTTAGTAAATCGATCATGGTTTCCTCCTAAAGTTAAAGGCTAAATAAGCTAATTGAAATTGATAAAATAAGAGTACAAGACTAGAGTGGATTTTGCCATATTTTATTTCAACGATCAACTCATTCAGCCAGATAGTATAGATGTAAAAAACTAAAATATTTTCGTGTTTTTCGTATGTGTCAAAATAATATAAATAATCTCTTCTATTGTATAACAATCCTTCGTGAGAATAAAGTTGCTCGCATAAAACCATAGTTATTTGTTACAATAGTTAGTAAATGCTATTTTAAAGGAGAAAATATATGAATGAATTTATTAAAATCGTTTTATTATTTTTCATCTACTCATTTATTGGCTGGCTTTGGGAAACAGTTTACTGCTCATTGAAGGCCGGAAAATTTGTGTATCGAGGATTTTTAGTTGGACCTTATTGTCCTATTTATGGTTTCGGTATTTTAGGTGTACTCTATTTTTTAGAGCCGCTTAGACAAAACATCGTGGTTTTATATCTATTATCGACGATTTTGGTTACTATTTTAGAATATATCACGAGCTATGGTCTAGAAAAGCTGTTTCATGCTTCATGGTGGGATTATAAGGATGTTCCTTTAAATATCAACGGCAGAGTCGCATTGCCTGTCTCACTTTTTTGGGGAATTGGTTGCGTCTTGATCGTTCGTGTGATCCATCCTAAAGTAATGATGTTAGAGCACGTTCTATCTGAAAAATTTGGTCTGATTCTACCGATTGCGCTATTAGTGATCATAATCAGTGACTTGATTTATACCTTAGTCAATATGCAGTCATTTAGAAAAGCTACAGCACAAATCAGTACGGCTGTTGAGGAACGTAAACAAGAACTGGCAGCTGCTTTAACTGAGAAACGTGACGAGTTATCCGCAAATTTTTCTGAGCTAAAAGAATCTGTATCAGAAGAAATCAATGAGCGAAAACAAACAAAAACAGCTGAACGAATTTCTTGGATAGAAGAGTTTAAAGAGACACCAGCTATCAAAAAAATAGTTGCTCATATGAACTTCAATCAAAACCGCTGGGTGCGAAATTATCCTAATTTGAAGCTCAAAAACCTAAAAAACTCTTCTGAAGTACAGCAAATCATCAAAAAAAATAAAAAAGATGTCAACTAATTCTTATTAAGTATAACAGGATATTTTTGTGTTCTATATGATCGATAAAGGTTGATAGAACGGTCTTTTTATAGATGACATCCTAGTAAAATGAAGCAAATAGAACCATCTATTGTTACAGAAAAAGAGGTGTTTTCTCTGAAATGTAATAAATTGTAACGTTATTGAAATAAAATAAGCTCTATAGATTAGTATAATAGGTAGAGTTGGATTTAGTTAGGAAAGGTGTTGGATTCAGTGAAAGTAAAAAAATTGATACCATTTTTAGCTGCTATCATGCTAGTAAATGCTGCTTTTCCAATCAGTGCCGCAGCAGAATCATTAGATGAGCTGAAGAACAAAGAAGCACAAGCCGCACAAACGGGAGAGTCACTTAGCGAAGATATCAATACAGCTTTGAATGATGTTAATGAAAAATATGCTGAAATTGAAAAACTCAAAGCAGATATTTTAAAAGCTGAAGAAACAATCAAAAGCTCTGAAGCTGAAATCACAGTAACAGAACAAAGTATTGCACGCCGCAAAGAAGTCGTTGGAGATCGTATGAAGGATATCCAATTGAGTGGGGAACAACGTACATGGCAAGTATTATTAGATGCTGAAAGTGTATCAGATTTCTTTAGTAAAGCGTATGCGATGACAATCTTACAAAATGCAGAACAAGAAAAGATTGAAAGTCTATCTAAAGATAAAGAAAAATTATCCGATCTTCAAGAAACTGTAAAAAGCAAACAAGAAGAATTGCAAACCAACGAAACAAAATTACAGGATGAAGCATCGGCTATGGATGAACAAGTTGTAACTTTAAAACAGCAATTATCTGATAATCAAGCAGCGCTGCAACAAATCGCTGGCCAAAAACAAACAGAAGAAAAACGAATTACAGATGAAAAGAAAGCAGCTGAAGCTCGTAAACAACAAGAGGTAGCAGCCGAAGCTCAAAGAAAAGCGAATGCTATTACTTCATCAAGCTCAAGCAGCAGTTCATCATCGTCTTCTTCAAGTAGTGATTCAAGTAGCAGCAGTTCAAGCTCAAGCAGTGAAGAGCAACCAGTTGTAACACCGCCAACTCAACCAGAAGAAACACCAAATACTGGTGGGGATACTGGTAATGGTGGAACAAACGGTCGAGTACTTTATATGCAATCAACTGCGTATTCTTGGAAAGAAGCCGGTTCAGGTTTTATCACAGCAACAGGGATCGATCTTCGCTCACAAAGCAGTGTGATCGCAGTTGATCCAAGCGTGATTCCTCTAGGATCATTTGTTGAAGTAGAGGGCTATGGTTTTGCTATTGCTGGAGATACAGGTGGCGCAATCAAGGGAAACATCATAGATGTCCATTTTCCATCAGTTGAGCAATGCTTAACTTGGGGACGTAGAAACAATGTTAAAGTAACGATTCAATAAAAAAGTGAAGACACTCATCAGAGTGTCTTTTTTTTGCTAATTTTTTCATAGAACGAGAATATAAGAATAAGCCTAAAATCAGTTGATATCTATTAAAATAAAGAATTGGCTATGATTTGCTGGGTTGCCTTGCTATGATTATTAAAACAAATTAAAATTAAAACTTATTGTAATGCATTACCAAAAGATAAATGGTACACTTCAATATAGAAAGTGAGGAATAACAATGATTCGTTTTGCAACAAAAGAAGACGGAGAGGCTATTGCTCCGTTAGTATTAGTTATTTTAAAAGATATGGAATTACCTTTATTAGAAATTATACCTGAAGAAACAATTTTAGCTGTCTTAGCTGAAGCAGTTGCAGATCCAGTATATCGTTATGGTTATCAACGAGGACTGGTCTATGAACAAGACGGAGAGGTTGCTGGAATTGCTTTTGGCTACCCAAATGAAGATGAACCACTAATTGATGAGCCTTTGAAAAAAATACTACGTAAATACAATTTGGATGAAGAAATCAGGATATTTGTCGATCCTGAAACCTTACCAAATGAATGGTATTTGGATACGATTTCTGTTGATGAAAAGTATCGCGGATTAGGGATCGGGTCTAAGTTGTTGGATGCCCTACCGAAAATGGCCCAAAAAGATGGCAAACAGATTATTGGGTTAAGTGTGGATAAAGCCAACCCGAATGCAAAAAAATTGTATAGCCGTAAAGGATTTAAAGATGTAGCT
Organism: Enterococcus crotali; assembly: GCF_000633635.1. Lineage (GTDB taxonomy): Bacteria > Bacillota > Bacilli > Lactobacillales > Enterococcaceae > Enterococcus_L > Enterococcus_L crotali. The sequence goes on from NZ_AYPQ01000007.1 coordinate 199,435, forward strand.
GAGATGATGATCAGCGGACATTTATACGATCATATGCAAAAAAAAATCAGCGAATAGCCGCTGATTTTTTTAACATGTTCCCCAACCGATGATCGGCTTATGATTTTGATTTTTCTTTTTATTGTACAGCCAGTAGTCCAACACAGCAGCAACGCAAATACATAGAGGCGCATCATCATCATTGGTCACATCCAAACTAAAATAGTTACCGGTAAAAAGTGTAGCCTTATTCATTACCATGATTTTTCGATTGACCTGATAAATAGAGTACTGGTGATTTTTAATATCACCTAAAACCGTCCAATGCATATGCTGGATATAATAAAAATCTGCATTTAAATTTAAAATTTTTCGGAGCACACCGACTTTTTCAAATCCTTTATATAGATCAAAGCGTGAACCAAAAGCAAAAGATGTCTGCTTGATGCTAGCAACTAATTCGCCGCTCATCGTATAAAGAGAAAGGGCATCGCCGCGTGTGCCCCAGCGACCAACAAGTAAGAAAAGAGACTTGCCGTCTTCATCTTTAACGATCGTCCTAGTAACATTGCTTAGCTGTTGTTCTTGAATAAAAAACTCAGACACAATATCTCACCTCTTTTCCTCGTTCGTTGGTAGCTAGAGTAGAGAATGGTTATAAATCTTCTCTAATAGCACGTGTTATCGCTTCGCCAACTCCATTTTCTAAGTTAGTGGAGGTGATGTATTTTGCATGGTCTTTAACTTCTAACTCAGCATTTCCCATCGCAAAACTAACATCAGCCCATTGCAGCATGCTAACATCATTAAAATTATCTCCGATTGTCATGACTTCTTTTGCTGAAATTCCGCGATTCTGTGCCACATGAGCTACAGCGATTCCTTTTTGCGCATTTTTATGATTGACTTCAATATTATTTTGAGCAGATGATGTAACAACTAAATCATTTAAGCCTCTGATTTGAGTACTTGCGGGAGCTAGTACTTTTGGTCCTTCCATACTGAAACCAATAATTTTTAAGACTTCAATGTCATCTTGCATAATCAAAGTACGCATATCGTCAATATAGGTGATATCTAATAAAGATAGGTGGGCTGCAGCCATCGCAATTGCTACTTTGTAGGTCAAATGGGGCATAGTAGTGGCGATGTGAGAAGCAAAGTTTTCAATCCTTTTTTCTTGTCGCTCAGAATAAATGCCTTTGTTCGTAGAGACTTCAAAGTAGATATCATGTGCATCTAAAATGTCTAAAATTTCTATAGTTGTTTTCTTTTCAATTCCGGCAGTAAAAAGTGAATTACCAGCTTTATCGAAAACTTTCGCACCATTCAGAGTAATCATCGCACATTCAATTCCAGCTTCATCCAAAGCAGGTTTCGCTTCGGTATATGCTCGTCCTGTAGCCACCATAAACTCAATTCCTAAACGCTCCGCTTCTCTAATAGCTGAGGCATTGTCTTTTGAGATCCCCATCTTCGAATCTAGTAATGTTCCGTCCATATCTGAAGCAATCAATTTAATCATAAAATTTTCTACACCTCGTTTATTTAACTTATCTATAGTTTACCATGTTTTTTCCATTTCGGTGCAGAAAAAATTCCTTGTCACTACTTAAAAAATCAGATATGCTTGATGTGTAAAAGAAAGCTGTCAGAATAGACGTTTTAATTAATCAACGTTAGAAAAAAAGTGTACGGATCAAAATCAAGGAGGACAACGAATGAAAGCAATTATTCATAATAGTTGGCAAAATGTTTTAGAAGAAGAATTTACAAAGGATTATTATTTAAACTTACGCGATTTTTTGAAACAGGAATACAGCCAACAAACGATTTACCCAGATATGTATCATATTTATTCCGCTTTAGAGCTAACACCTTATGAAGATGTAAAAGTAGTGATATTAGGACAAGATCCTTATCATGGACCAAATCAGGCTCATGGATTGAGTTTTTCTGTACAACCTGGGGTCAAAACGCCCCCATCGTTAATGAACATTTATAAAGAGTTGCAAGCTGATTTAGGTTATCCTCCCGTTTCGCATGGCTTTTTAGAAAGCTGGGCAAAACAAGGCGTTCTTTTATTAAACACAGTCCTAACCGTTCGTAACGGTCAAGCGTATTCGCACCGTGGTCAAGGCTGGGAAAATTTGACTGATGCCATTATTAAAAAATTGAATGAACGAGATAAGCCGATCGTATTTATTTTATGGGGCAAGCCTGCCCAAGAAAAAATCAAAATGATTGATACCAATAAACATATTATCATTAAATCACCACATCCAAGTCCCTTAGCAGCCCATCGTGGCTTCTTTGGCTCAAAACCATTCTCAAAAACAAATCAAGCTTTAGAGCAACTTGGAGAGACGCCAATCGATTGGCAGTTGCCTGATACAGTGTCTTAAAACAGATGCTTCTGTTATAGTGCAGTAGAGCCTGTTTGTGAAAACAATATCAGAATCAGCATTTTTTCCACTAATACAGCTATAAATAACTGTTATTTTCTTGCAGAATGGTGTATGATAAGTTTGTATAAATAATCAGTTGGAGGGTATATCGTGGAATTATTCGATAGCTTAAAATTTAAAGTCATTCGCCGCAACATCAAAATTGTTTTCCCAGAAGCAACAGATCCTCGTATTTTAGGGGCTGCCGCTCGTTTGAAAGCAGAAGAATTAATGGAACCGATCTTGATCGGTAAACAAGAAGCGATTGTGGAAGCAGCTCATGCTCGCGGAATCAAAGCATCTAACTTTACGATCATCGATCCAGATAATTATGATGGCTGGGAAGAAATGGTTGCAGCGTTTGTTGAACGCCGTAATGGAAAAGTCACAGATGAAGATGCACGTAAGATTTTAAAAGATGTGAACTATTTTGGTACAATGCTAACTTACATGGGACTAGCTGATGGTATGGTCAGTGGAGCGATCCACTCAACTGGAGACACTGTTCGTCCAGCTCTACAAATCATCAAAACAAAACCAGGTGTTAGCCGTACAAGTGGTGCGATGATCATGGTTCGTGGCCGTGACCAAGAAAAATACATTTTTGCAGATTGTGCGATCAACGTAAATCCAACAGCTCAAGAATTAGCTGAGATTGCTGTTGATAGTGCAAAAACAGCTGAATTGTTCGATATCGAACCAAAAGTTGCAATGATGAGCTTTTCAACAAAAGGGTCTGCTAAAGCACCTGAAGTGGATAAAGTCGTTGAAGCAACAAAAATTGCGAAAAGCTTAGCGCCGGAACTTGAAATCGATGGTGAATTACAATTTGATGCTTCATATGTTGCCTCAGTTGCACAATTGAAAGCACCAAATTCATCAGTTGCTGGACAAGCGACAGTCTTTGTTTTCCCAGAATTACAATCAGGAAACATTGGCTACAAAATTGCACAACGTTTAGGTAACTTTGAAGCAATCGGCCCAATCTTACAAGGATTGAACAAACCGGTTTCTGACTTATCTCGTGGAGCGAACGAAGAAGATATCTACAAATTATCGATCATCACTGCTGCACAAACATTAATGAGCTAATGAAAACTACTAGAGAATTGGGATAAAGCATTCAATGTTTTGTCTTAGTTCTCTAGTTTTTTTACCATAATTCGGTATACTACACTACATAGAAACATGAATTGTATAAATAGGTAGGTGAAAAAATGGATATACAAATCAATGATCCAAGAGAAACAGAAGCATTAGCTAAAATTATCGGTTCTGTCGCAGCACCTGGTGACACGATTATTCTTTCAGGCGATTTAGGCGCAGGCAAAACCACAATGACTAAAGGAATTGCTTTAGGTTTAGACATCGAGAAAATGATCAAAAGCCCGACCTATACGATTATTAGAGAGTATCAAGAAGGACGTCTCCCCCTATATCATATGGATGTCTACCGTATTGAAAACGGTGCGGATGACCTTGGACTAGATGAATATTTTGAAGGTGACGGCTTATCTGTGGTTGAATGGGGAAAATTATTAGGCGAATTTTTACCCGTAGACTATTTAGATATCACGATCACAAAGGATTCAGAAGATATGGAAAAAAGAAAAGTATCCATTCAAGCAATTGGAATACAGGCAGAAGGATTTTTAGAACGTATTCAGAAAAAAATGGAGGAACGCGCATGACAGAGGTTGAGTTTACAATTCGGGAAGCCATTCCAGATGATGCAGCAGAGATTTTACATGCATTAAAAGTTATTGGCAGTGAGACACCTTATCTTGTAATGGATGAAAAAGGGATGGAAATGACACCAGAGGAGATGGGTGAGAATTTAGCCAATCTTTATGAATCGCCGAACAACGTATTGATGGTTGCTTTAGCAGACGGGAAGGTCATTGGTACGGCTTCTGTCAAGGCATCATCGAAGCAGCGTATGGAGCATATCGGTGAGATCGGGATCAGTATCTTAAAAGAGTTTTGGGGCTTTGGCTTAGGAAGTTTGATGATGGAAGAGTTGATTTTATGGGCGAAAGAAAGTGAAGTGATTCGCCGATTAGAATTAACTGTGCAACATCGGAATCAACGTGCAGTCCATGTTTACGAAAAAATGGGCTTTAAAACAGAAGCAATCATGCCGCGCGGGGCGAAAACCGATGAAGGTGAATTTTTAGATGTTCACTTGATGAGCATGATGATCGATTGAGAGAAATAAAAGTATTGAGCATGAAACGGTGTTCAATGCTTTTTTTGTAACGTCTTGTTACTCAGATGTTACAAGTTACTTCTTCCTTTATTATGTAACCACTTTCTTCTTTTCTATATATTCTCACTGAGCAAAAGGCTATACTGATATCAGATAAAACGCTTAAGGAGCTGAACGAGATGTCAAAAGGAATTAAAATCGTTACGATCGGTGGAGGATCAAGTTATACACCAGAATTAGTTGAAGGATTTATTAAACGTTATGATGAATTGCCTGTACGTGAGTTATGGCTGGTTGATATTGAAGCAGGAAAAGAAAAGCTGGAAATCGTTGGCGCGATGGCAAAACGTATGGTTAAAGCAGCTGGCGTGGATTGCGAAGTTCATTTAACATTAGATCGCCGCGAAGCCTTAAAAGATGCAGATTTTGTGACAACACAATTACGTGTTGGACTTTTAGATGCTCGTATTCTAGACGAACGTATCCCATTAAGTCATGGGTTGATCGGACAAGAAACAAATGGGGCTGGCGGAATTTTCAAAGCGTTGAGAACTGTTCCTGTGATTTTAGATATCGTTGAAGACATGAAAGAACTATGTCCAAATGCTTGGTTGATCAACTTTACAAATCCTGCAGGTATGGTTACAGAAGCCGTTTTACGTTACGGAAATTGGGATAAAGTTGTCGGTTTATGTAATATTCCAGTTAATGCGGTGTTTGAAGAAGCTGAATTATTAGGTGAAAAAAATAGTGACTTGTTCTTCCAGTTTGCTGGGATCAATCATTTACATTGGCATACGATCACAGATAAAAATGGGAATGATCGCACAGATGAGCTAATCAAAGTAATGTACGGTCAAGATGATGCAAAATCAATCGTAGCGAATATCAAAGACAATAATTTGATTTGGGAGCAAGTAGAAAACTTACACATGGTTCCTTGTCCATACCACAATTATTATTACTATACAGATAAAATGTTAGCTGAAGAATTAGAAGACTTTAAAAACAATGGCACACGCGCTGAAAAAGTGAAAGAAATCGAGCATGAATTGTTTGAACTATATAAAGATCCAAATCTAGACTACAAACCAAAACAATTAGCCGAACGTGGTGGTGCACGTTACAGTGATGCCGCATGCGAAATTATCAACTCTATCCACAATGATAAACGCACAACAATGACAGTTAGCACTAGAAATAATGGCACGATCACAGACTTACCAGCTGAAAGTGCCGTAGAAGTAACTTGTACGATTACTGGAAAAGGACCTGTTCCATACAATTTTGGTAGCTTTAAACCTCAAGAACGTGGGTTGCTGCAAGTAATGAAATCAATGGAAGAACTAACGATCGAAGCAGCTGTTACAGGTGATTATGGTACGTTGTTACAAGCATTTACAATGAATCCATTGATTACAAGTGGAAATGTTGCCAAAGAAGTAATGGATGAATTATTAGAAGCACATAAACAGTATTTACCTGCATTCTTTAAAGAAAGTAAATAAACTAAAAAAGCAAGACGGCTCAATTTTATGAGTGGTCTTGCTTTTGTTTTTGTACTTCTTTTGCTAAATACTCGACGGTATAAAGCGCTGGAACTTGGGAGGTAATATCACTATCACCAATTCTTTCCGTTGAAATATAATAGGGAATGTTTACATCAGAAAGGGCTGCAATCGGTGATTTTTCACTATTCGTGATCGAAATAATGGAGCTATCATTGGTAATAAAATGATTTAGATAATTGATGATCGCTTCATTTTCACCACTGACCGAAAGAGCAATTACACAAACATTTTTCGCCATGCTTTTATTGAAGAAGTTCACAGGATGATTGATCGGATCTTCAATATGGAAAGCCATGCTAAAAATAGATGAAAAGTACAATGCGCCATATTCAGCAATAATATTGGATGAGCCTGTTCCAATAAATAGAACAAGATCTTTTTCAGATAACAATTTTGCCGCTGCTTGAATTCGTTCTTGATAAAAAGCTTCGGTCGACCGTTGGATAAAATTAGTAAAAGATGTTTCATCTACGGCATGAGTGGTAACGGGTTCAGCCAATGATTTTCGATATAAATTCAATTTGATTTTAAATTCAGAAAATCCTTCACAACCAAACTTTCGACAAAAACGCAAAATACTAGCTGTACTGCTATGCGTTTCTTTCGCTAACTCACGAATTCTCATATACACGACTTCATCTATGTGAGACGCAACATATTTATAAATTTCTAAATCGATGGGACTAAGGTCAGGACTATGATCTAAAAATAACAAGTAATTCACTACTTTCTTGGTTCATAATTAGTATTTATTTAGCTTAGAAAAAAAGAAACGATCAGTTGTTCAACTAATTTTGGCGCTTCTAAATTGGCTAAATGTGCCGCTTCGGGAATCGCTACTTTTTTGGCATGAGTAATTTTTTGATGTAAAAAAGCAGCTATATTTTTGAAATCATCTACATCACGCTCGCCAATGATGATCAAAACTGGAAGCGTGAGTTGATCAAGCGTTTCGGACAAGGGCTGAGCTGTTGGAAGCTCTTCGATTGGTAAAGGCGGCTCTGGTTGCGTAAAAGCCACCATCTGCATATCAATTACAAGCTCTCTAATAGAAGAATCAAGTGTCTCTGGACTACGGCCTCTGAGAATCCACGTTTGATAATTTAACTCAGCTGCCTGTTCAAAGTGCTTCAAGGTCAATAATTGTTCTTCTTTTTCATCATATCGTTGCAATTCTTCTGAAAAATCCCATTCATCAATAGCTGAAGATTCTAAAGCTAATTGTAAACAGCGTTTAGGATTTGCAGTGACAAAGTCTAACGCTATTTTTCCTCCGAAAGAAGCCGCAAAGATATATGTTTGTTTGATAGCTAAATGATCTAAAAGCTTGTTTATGATGCTTGCATAAGAAAAAGCACCTCCCGTAAATGAACTTTGACCAAAACCAGGAAGGTCAAATCTTGTCACTTGAAACTGCTGAGCTAATGAGTGGAATTCATAGTCCCACATCCGTGAATCTGCGATACCTGCATGGATCAATAAAAGATGAGGGCCGCTTCCTTTAGATTCAAAATAAATAGTAGCACCAGAAACGTTTAAAATAGGCATTTGATTCCTCCAATATCGTTAATTTAAATCAATACTATAAACAAAATGGCGAACGGGCTGTCCAGAATAATTCTTATCAAATTGTTTGACGATCGTCATCTCATTTTTTTCAGCAATTTTTCGAGAAGAGAGATTTGTATCTCGAATGATCGAACAAATCTTCTCTGCGTTTAATATATTTTTTGCATAAGTAATACATAATTGACTAGCAGAAGTTGCATAGCCATGATTCCAATAGCGTTTGTTAACCAGGTAGCCGATTTCTAATAATGATTCATCTTCAACATCAGAATAAACAATACCGCATTGACCGATAAAGTCTTTACTTTTTGATCAATGATCGCCCATAGACCAAAGCCATTTTCTTGATAACTTTTTAAATTCCAGTTCAACCAATCTCTTACTTTTTCTTCTGTGAAAGCTGATTCATAGGCATACATCGTTTCCTCATCCTGCAAAATCAAACATAAATCCCTAAAATCATCGGATGTGAATTCTCTTAAATAGAGCTGTTCATTTTCGATTATTTTTTTATACATTGTTAGCCTCCTTTAATTAAATGTAAATTCATAATAGACAAAGGGCCAGATTCCCCTTTGATCATTCTTTCTAATCGTTAGAACTCATCTTTTTGTATCTTTGATCAATAGAAAAGCTTCTAAGTAAAGGTGCTTTATATAAAGTAATTTCTTTCTTTTCACCTAAAATAGTAAAAATTCATTAATAGTCCATCATTGATCCTTAGTATCGGATGGATGAAAGGATTGTCTATCGTTTTTTTAAATAGGCTTAACACGTCCGTCCATAATCTTCCCACAATAAAATAGGAAGAACTTCTATTTATTTTACCACAGTAACGGATTGAAACAGAAAAAAATAGGATGTAACGTCCAAATAGAGAAAGAAAAATAACAGAAACTTGGGATAATTGTAACAGAAATCTGGGAGTTTGGAATCGATATTTCTATGTATACTAGGTTCATCAAGCAATACCTGCTGTAAACATTCGTTAAAAGAGTCGCCCGTGACGTTAAATGAGAGGAGATGTCAAAGTGGATTTGAATGATGCTTTTGAGCAGCAAGATAAGGCAATCAAAAAACAATTAAAAGTTATCGAAAAGCTGCAAAAAAGAGTAAAAGCAGAACAAAGACAAAAAAATCTGCTTGCATCTCAATTAAAGCGATCGCTTCAACAATTAGAAGAGTTAAAACAGCAGTAGAAGACCAGAGGAGGAAATAAACATATGACAGCATTAAGCGGAGTAGATGTAGTTTGGCGTTTTCGTTTAGCCGAAGACGAAGGAAATGAACGTGCGTGGGGATTAGCCTACAGTACAGAAAATGGTTATTCAAAATCGAAAGAAAGTGAATCGACCGTAACGAAAGATGGTAGTGTTGTAACACCAGGAGCAACTGAAACCACAGTAACTGCTACAACGTTATACAAAATCGGTTCAACTCAAATCGATAAATTAGAAACAGCGATGGATGAAAATAAACGTGTTCAAATTTGGCGTATTAATACCAAAGAAATTGGCACGGGTAATGATGAAGGAAAATTCAAAGCTAAATATTTTGAAGGTTATTTTACTTCCTTTGAAGAAACGGATTCAGCTGAAAATAAAGTGGAATATTCTTTAGAGTGGGCAATCGAAGGCGCTGGTAAGAACGGCTTTGCGGCATTAGAGCTAGATACGTCTGAAGGCGGCGATTATGAATTTAAAGACACTGTAAAAGTAGAAAAAACGCCCTAATATTTCAAACACAAGCATATAAATGAAGAGGTTGGTCTAACTAACCTCTTTCAAAATCAGGAGGAATAAAGATGGAACTAACAATGGATGAAAAAATATTTAGCTGCAAATTTGGCTACGGCTTTTTAAAAGAAATCAACAAACGTTATTCAGTAGAACGTAGTGGAATGCAGTTGAAGATAGGTGTTGGCGCAATTGTTTCAAATCTTCTTTTATCGGATGTCGACACGCTTTTCGAAGTTCTGTTGATTGCCAATATGACAGAAAAGCCTAGAATGACCGTTAAATTTTTAGAAGATTATGTTGAACAAAATGGAACAAAAAATCTGTTTGAAGAAGTGATCGATGAGTTAAAAAAGTCGGAATATACCGGGATGATGACCAGCAAGATGTTGGAAGAAGCACAAGTGTAAAGAGCATAGATTTTGATGAAGTGTATGAGCAGGTTCGTTTAAACTGTCTACGTTTTTTGAAGATCGAAACATTTAATGAAATAGATCGGTTGACGATTCCAGAGTACGAACTTCGAATGAAAGCCTATCAGTTAAAACAATTGGATCGTCAATACGAAATTCATATGCAAGCTTGGGCCACTGTTATGGCGGGGCAAACACGAAAAGGGAAACCAATTTTTAGGACCTTTGATAAATTCTTCGATTATCGCAAAGCAGAAGAGAAACTATTAGGCCGACAAAAAAGCACTTCTCCTGATAAAGAAAAACTTCGAAATTGGATTGCCAATTTCAATTCATAGGAAAGGAGGGAGAAAATGGAAAATAAAAATAATCTGACGACGGTTTTATCTATTATGGAGAATAATTTTTTCAAAACATTGACTAGTGCTGATGCTGCACTAAATAGCACGAAAGGTACATCAGATCGTTTAGCTGAATCTTTTGCAAAATTATCATCCTATACTGTTGCACCACAGAGTTTCGATGTGTTCAAACACAGTGCTAAAGAGGCTTCAAGCATGGTGGATATTCTTGGGGAAAAATTAAAACAAAGATTTACTCCAGTTGTTGAAAATCCAAGTTTTACTGGAATGATAGGTGCTGTCGATAAAGCAATCGTTGATATCAATGATAAGTTAAAACAATTTCATATGCCTAGCTTGGGGAAAATGATGATAGGGGATGAATCGATCTTCGGGAATATCAACGGTAACATAGATAAAGTAACACAGTCTTTTGGCGGAATGGCTCAAAGTTTTGGGAATAAACAGAAACAAATGATTTCAGGCATATCAAATTGGAAACAAAATCTTATTGGATTTACAGAAAATACTAAATATCAAATGAAGCTCTTTACTATGGCAATGAGGACAGAAGGCTCTCCAATTGATAAACTTGGGACAGCATTTGATACGGTTTCTACAAAAGTCTCTTCAGGTTTTTCAAAAATGTATCAAAGCTCTGGGATGATGGGGTCAGCATTTCGCCAAGTCGGTGAAGGATTCAACGGGGTAAAAACCTATATGACTGGTTTACCTGAAAGTGCAAGATATCAAATGAAGCTTTTAGGAATGCATATAAGAAGTGAACATCCGGCTTTGGCTGAATTAGGAACAAAGTTTTCTGACATGTCTTCCCAAGTAGGTGGAACTATTTCTACAGTTGCTACTAAATTTGGCGCTTTAGGAAGTAAATTTACTGATACGATTACAAATTCAAAGCTGTTAAAAGCGACTTTCAGTGGGATAGGAACAACCTTACAAGGATCAGCTAATATCGGGACAACGGCTATGACCTCAATGGTTCAAGGATTGTCCTCTGTTTTTGGATTTGCCTTAAAAGCTTTGGGGCCAGCAGCTATTTTAGGGATTGCATTAGCTGGTTTTGGTTTATTAGATAGTCAGTTCGATGGACAAATCGGTAAGATGATAGAAACGGCAACCACAAAAGGACCAGCTATTATTGCTGGATTTGTTCAAGGTATCATAGAGAAGCTTCCTGCATTGATGGAAACGGGAACGCAATTAATTGCAGGATTAGCAGAAGCAATTTCCGTAAATCTACCTGTAATCATGCAAAGTGCGGTTGATCTGATCGGAGCTTTAGTTAATGGGGTAATTGAAAGTTTACCAACATTGATACCAGCGGCTTTAATGTTGATTGAATCCTTAGCCACAAGCTTATTAGCTGCAGCACCCCAGTTGTTATTAACGGGATTAGATTTATTAATTGCTTTAGTTGACGGAATTTTAGCTAATAAGGATCAAATTATTACTACTGTAACAAATATTATTGAAGCGTTCACTACCAATATTACGAATAAATTGCCTGAAATTATTAAAAAAGGTGTTGAAGTGTTAACGAAACTTGCAGAAGGTATCGCTTCTGTATTGCCTAAGTTAATTCCAGTAGCTATAGAAGCAATTGCAACTTTAGTTGGAACACTATTAGAACAGTTACCTACTTTAATTGACGCAGCAATTAAAATTGTCGCGACTTTGTGTAAAGGATTATGGGATAGTTTACCAGATATTCTATTAGCTGCAGGTAAGTTATTAGCGACATTTGTTGAAGGGATAATTGGGCTTTTACCAGATATTGCTAGTGCAGGATTGAGAATGGGGAACGAAATAATCAAAGAACTTACAGGAGTAGATTTATTTGAAATTGGTGGGAATATAATACGAGGCTTGGTAGATGGTATCAAAGGCATGGCAAAATCTGCATTAGATGCAGTAATGAACATTGGTAAAAGTATTGGAGATGCATTTAAAGGTCTTTTCAAAATCCATTCACCATCTCGCTGGATGCGAGATGAAATCGGAGCAATGCTGCCAGCAGGTTTAGCAATCGGTATCGAAAGAAATGCCCATGTCATCGATCAACCAATGGATAAACTAGCTTCTCAAATTATGCTACCGAGCTTAGACAGCTTAGATCAACATTTAGAAACGGTCAAAGACGTATCAGTTCAATCAAGTAGTAAACAAATGATGATCCAAACCAAACAACCAGCAACCTTCAACATCAAACTCGGCAATCAACAATTCAAAGCTTTTGTTTCAGATATTTCAGAAGCAATGGGACAAGATTCAGCTATCAATTTAGCCTTTTAGAAGGAGGGAAAAAATGTATTATTTTGAAGATACAACCAAAAAAGTCCACAAAGATGATTTGATCCTTCCTTCGTCAGCTATGATGTATGACGGCCTTTATCTTGAAAAAATGATCTCAGGCTACCGCACACTAGCTGTAACTGGTAGGGAAATGTTATCTCTCAATATAGAAACGCAAGAAACACAAGTCGGCAGTATCAAACTAAATCAAAAGCTACCTGCTCGAACGATCAAGGTGAGTTATCAACTAATTGGAAAAGATGCAAAAGATGTGCAAAAAAAATACCATCAGTTGATGGGTTTGCTTTATAAAGAATCTGATGTTGAAATTCGATTCAAAGACGAACTTGATTATCATTATTATGGGCAGTATGTGGCAACAGATGAGGTGCGTGGGGATACCAACAGCATTATTGCAAGTTTTGAAATTCTTTGTGCGGACCCCAAAAAATATTCTGTATTATTAAAAACAGATGGCGCAATTACTACCTATTTGCCATATCCAACGACTCCTGAAAAGATTGAAGTCAATATTGCAAAATTTGGCTCATTAATGATTTCAAATGGTGATAAAACGATTAGAATCACCAGCTACAATTTAAGTGCAGGTGATCAAGTCGCTTTTGATTTCTTAAAAGGAAAAGTTTTTGTAAATAAGTTGGATCAAACGTTTCTACTTGATTTAGAAAGTGATTTTGAAAATTTTACGATTCAAGAAGGTCAAACTATTGGTTGTAGCAATGGACAAATGATCATTTCATATCGGGAGGTACAGCTATGAGCAAAAGTGTTTATTTCTTTGATGAGCGTCAGCACTTACTTCGGATCGTGAAAGAAAACGAGCTGATAGAAGTTATTCAGGAAAAAGAAATTACTTCAAATAAAGAAGAATTGATGAATGATACACTAAATGTCTCCACTGTTTACGATGAAGAATTAAAACAAGCGGCATACATGGCTGTAAAAGAAGAAGCTTCTTATTATAGCTTATACAGAATTATTTTAGACACTGAATCTGAGAATATTTTATCGTTTGTAGGAATCAGCTTCGCACCGGATGAACTTGATTCTTATGTAGTAAAAAATGTTGAAGTTAAAAACGATTCGATCAAAAATACAATACAAAAATTGTTAACAGAAACAGAGTGGCGTCTAGGAGAAATCGATACAAACTTACCAGTCATCACAGAAGATTTTAGTTTTTTCTCTGTGCGTGATGCACTAAAAAATATTCAAACAAAAGGCTGTGAGATTTTATTTAAATATAAAATAGATGGTATCGGTATCACAGATAAATGGCTAGAAGTCTATCGTGAAATTGGCGAGCAAAGCAACCAACGTTTTACGTATGGTGATAAAGCATTAAGCATCATAAAAGAGCAAGATCGCAATCAAGTGTATACAAGTCTGATCGGACGCGGACGTGGTGAAGATGTCGGTGACGGAAAAGGCAAACGTATCGAGTTCACAAATATAGAGTGGAAAAAAGCAAACGGTAAACCTTTAAATAAACCAAAGGGACAAAATTGGCTAGAATTTCCTGAAATGACAACACAATACGGTATTCCACTTAAAAATGGCGGCATGAGAAGACGAGAAAAAGTCATTACGTTTGATGAAGAAGAAAGTCCAGAAAAATTACTACAAAAAACATACGATTCACTCATCGAATATTCTCGACCACTTGTTCAATTTAAAACAGAAATCTTAGGTGGAGATGCAATTGGTAATACCGTGACGATCCATCGTCATGACCGAAACTATCACTATCAAACACGAATTTTTAAAGTGAAAATCGATCGTTTGACAGGAAAAGTCGAAGCTGGTTTAGGAGATAATATTTCAAAAAGCATCTCAAAAGCTACTTCGGAGTTAAAAGGCAATGTCGATACCTTAGAAGAGAAAAAGATGACGTTTTATGATTCTGAAGAAATTTCAAAGTGGCAAGATGACATTATACGTGGAGCAAAAGGCGGCTCGATAAAACTGATGAATGGAATCGAAACGGGAAAATCAAATAGTCGTGAGCCGTATCAACAAGTTTTTATGGATGGAAATTCGCTAGAAAATAGTAAACGTTTTTTAGTAATGAACTCTGATGGAATTGGTTTTATCAAAGATAATTTTGCAAACAAGCCTAAAACAGCTTGGACGATTGATGGTCAGTTTAATGCCGATTACATCAATACAGGTACATTAAGAGCAATTGATATAAAAGGGGTCAATATCTATGGTTCTAAATTTGAATCAGATAGTGGCGGATTTAAAGTTCATATTATTGATGGCAAAATTCGGTTTCTCAATTCAGACACTGGAAAAGAAATCGGGGCTATTGCTCCAGCATTTGTAGACGGAGCATTAAAAGGATATACAATTATTCAAAAATCAGGTTATTCAATCAATATAGCGACTCAATCAACAGATGCAAAAGTTCATGCGAATGTTATCAGTATTCCACCTGACAGCACAGCAGACAATCCCAAATTAGAGATTCATGGAAAAGTTGCTTTAAAGGGTGAGTTAAATATAAATGGCAAGCTATTTCTTAATGGCAAAGAAATAACCGGTAACGGCAGTGGAGGATCTGGTGGCATCGGTGGAGGAATACCACCAGAGTTGACAACCGATCAAGAAAAAAACGCTTGGGGTATCTGGCAATTCTTTAAAAATAAAGGGTGGACTGAACAATCGATCGCTGGAATGTTGGGGAATATCCAATCAGAATCGGGGATCATGCCTGATATCGACGAACTAAGTGGAGGCGGTGGTTATGGACTAACTCAATGGACACCTAAATCCAAGCTAGTTAATTGGTGTAATGAAAATGGTTTGGATCATCGAACGCTGGATTCCCAATGCCAACGAATACAATGGGAAATGGAAAATAATCAGCAATGGTTTCCAAACTATGAAAGACCAGATTTATCAAACATCTCTTTTAGAGATTTCACTAAGCTTTCGGATGTCAAATTGTCAGCAGAATATTTTATTGCATTTTATGAGCATCCTAAATATCCTAATCAACCAATAAGAGCACAACAAGCTCAATATTGGTATGACAAGTTAAGAAATTTGAAACCAGGAGCTTCAACTGGAGCTGCAGGGCTAGCTCATTTAGACACCTTATATAAACAGCCTTTAGGCAATGGACAATGTTATGCCGTGCCAGCAGAGTATTCTGGATTTTTAGGTGGTTGCGGTTTAGGCGCAAGTACTGGCTATCCGTTAAGCCATAACATAGGAGACACTGAGGCTGCGGCAGAAATCGGTAGCGCTTATGATTGGGCAGCTGTTGGATGGAAAGTAATATATAATCCGTCATACGAACAATTAGTACCGGGTGCAATCATCAACTGGAAACGCGGTGGAAATATCGGTGGTTTTAACGTTGACTATACCTATGGTCATACAGGCGTTATTCGAGGATTAACCCATGGTGGTTTCCAAACCTATGAACAAAATATCGGATTAGGGCAAGTTGTCGGTAAATATGAACGTCAATGGATTGGATCAAGCGAAATCAGCTCAATCGTGATTCCACCCAAATAATCAATTTTTAGAAAGGAGTGAGTAAATGTCAATCGTATATCCAATTTTCTTATCAATCACACAACCAAACGATAATATTCCAACAATCATGATTCGTCAATTTGACGAAGGAACACAAGTACTGGATGTGACCGTAACAGAACATGGAAAACCAAAAGACATTTCAAATTTAACCCCTTTTTCTGCGTCAAACAAGGACATCATGCTGGACTCGGTTTATCTGAGCAAAAAGTCGTTAAAATCATCGACGCAAAAAAAGGAAAGTTACAATATACATTAACCAATTATGATATGCAAAATATCGGAGAAAATACAGCGTACTTCAGCTTTAAAGAACTTCAAAAAGATTTAAGTTGGCGACAACAATTTTCGACGAGAGATTTTGTTTATCAAGTCAAAGAAAGTATTTACGACGAGGGAATCAGAGACCGTAACTATATTTGGACATTTGAAGAAATCTTGCGCTATTTCACTGAATGGGTGAAAACCTGCCAGGAGATTTATGATGACTGGTATTTAGTAGCACAAGAAGAGTTACAGCGGATTATTGTTGAATTCAAAGGCTGGATTACAACAAGTCAGCAACGTTATGACAAATGGACAGAAGTTCAAAGAGCAGAATTTGATAAATGGTTTACTACAATTAAAGGGATTTTAGATGAAAATGTTGCTGGTAATCTTCTGAACGTAATCGAAGAATTAAAATTAGCACATTTCACCTTGAAAAGTGGTGAAACTGGCATCCTTAGAACCATTCGAGATGATAAATTCAGTTTGAATCATAAGGTAACTAAAGTAGGAACAGTCTTGCATAAAAAAGAAGCTTCCGCTCTAGTTGTAGCAGAAATTGACAGTGAAATGCAAAATACCTTCTTTATAAGAAAGGTGAGATCAGTATAATGGCGCATGAAGTAGACATCAAAAAAGTTATGGAAACAGACAAAGCCGGCGTACAACGCCAAGTCTTTCCAGAAACACATGTCAGTGCAATCCTTGGTTTAGAGAATATCGCAGCAGCAGGCACTGGCGTGAGATCAATCAATGGAAAAACCGGAGATATCACATTAACAGCCAAAGATTTAGGTATCCAAGGAACAAATATAACAATAGATAAGGTGGGAACAGTATGACAGATATCGTTGAATTAAAAAGTGATGGAGCTGTTGTTTATCCTAAAACACATGTAAATGCTGTAGAAGGATTAACAACAATCAAAGGTGAAAAAGGAGAAACAGGACCAGCAGGACCACAAGGTGCAACGGGAGCTGCAGGTGCGGTTGGTCCACAAGGTTTAAAAGGGGCAACTGGGGCTACAGGACCACAGGGACCAGCCGGAACAAATGCTACAACGACAGCTGTAGCAACACAAACTGTCAATGGATTGATGAGTGCCGTTGATAAGAAAAAATTAGATACATTACCAACAATAACTTTTAGTAAGGTGGGAGCAGTATAATGGCAGATATCGTACAATTAGAAGAAAAAGGGAACTTGCTTTATCCGAAGACACATACAAGCGCTATTGATAATTTTGATGAGACAGTTGTGAAGAAAACTGGTAATGAAGAAATTGCCGGGGTCAAGAATTTTAAAGGTGATTTGCAATTAAATGGGAAATCAGTTGAAACTAAACTGGACTCAGGAATTTTGTGGACTGGTACTTGGATTTTAAATGAACTTCAAACAATAACACCTAAAAAGAAATTATCTGATTGTAAGACAGGCTGGATATTGGTTTTTCAAGAATATGATAAAGGAGCAACGAATAGTTCTGCCTTTCACTATTTTCATGTTCCAAAATGTCATGTGATTAAACATAACAATAGAGGGTTAGTTTTTCAGATATCTAATTATAATGGAGCTACCATGGGTGTGAAGTATCTTTATATTAGTGATACTCAAATTAAAGGACATTCTTTGAATGGACAGGCACCTAATAATATTCAAGCTATAACAGAGATTTATGAATATTAGAAAAAATGATATAAAACTATAAGTAGCTAATTTAATATCTTTAATGATTGATAAGTTAAACAAACCTATAAATGAAGTGAGAGGTGCTCTATTTGGAGTGCCTCTTTTTATAAATTAACGCCAGAAAAATATGTTTGATAGGACTTTATCCGAGAAATTCTTACTTGACTGCTACTAACACTTATCGTAATATAGTTAGGAACCGAACTATCCAGCAAGGAGGTAAATCATGGACAGAAAAATCGGTCTAAAAATCAGAATTTTAGCCAATGAACTAAATCGAAAAGCGGCAGAAATTTTAAAAGAAGATGATGGTGAAGCTTCTTCGAGCATCCAAATGCGTATTCTAAATTTTATTCATCGCCGCAATAGCCAACAGGTACCCGTTTATCAAAAAGACATCGAGCAAGAATTTGATATTCGTCGATCTACTGCGACAGGGGTTCTGCAAACGATGGAGAAACGCTTATTTATCGAAAGAAAATGTTGCGAAAAAGACAATCGTTACAAAACGATTATTTTAACTGAACTAGGACAACAGAAAGTTAAAGAAAATATTGTGAAGCTACATAAATTCGATGAATTATTAGTTCAAGGAATTTCAGAAAATGATCTAACGATTTTCTTTAAGTTAATGGAAAAACTATCAGAAAACAGCAAAAAAATAAATAAGGAAGGTGAACGGATTACATGATAAAAAAACTGATTGCCAATATAGGCGTCTATAAAAAAGAAAGTATCATTGCACCGATTTACGTAACAGGCGAAGTGATTTTAGATATCATTATTCCACTAGTCATGGCGATGATGATCGATAATGGGATCGAAAAAGGAAATACCAAAGCGATTTTAATGTATGGCGCGATTTTATTTGTTTGTGCAATTATTGCGTTATTTTTTGGTGCGATGTCAGGTCGCTATGCGGCAGTTGCTTCAGCTGGCTTTGCAAAAAATTTACGAGATCAATTATTTGTTCGAATCCAAGGATTTTCATTCTCAAATATCGATCGTTTTTCTACCTCAAGCTTGATTACACGAATGACAACGGATGTGACCAATGTTCAAAATGCGTACCAAATGATTATTCGATTGTTAGTTCGTAGTCCCTTGATCATGATTTTTTCATTAGCGATGGCTTATAGTATCAACAAGGACCTATCATTGATTTATTTAGGTGTTGTACCATTTTTAATGATCGGTTTAGCGCTAGTTATTTATTTTGCTCATCCTAATTTCAATAAAGTTTTCCGTATTTATGATAAATTAAATAACGTTGTTCAAGAAAACTTGCAGGGGATTCGAGTCGTGAAATCTTATGTAAGAGAAAAACATGAAGATGAGAAATTCAAAACCGTTTCTAAAGATATTTACAAAACATTCTCAAAAGCTCAAAGTATTGTTGCTTTTAATAATCCTATTTTACAGTTTGCAGTCTATACCTGTATGTTATTGATTTCTTGGTTAGGAGCAAATTTGTAGTAGGGAGCACCTTAACTACTGGAGAATTAGTCAGCATGTTTACGTATACAATGCAGATTTTAATGAGCTTAAATATGTTATCTATGGTTTTTGTTATTGTATTGATTGCACGGACTTCAGCCGAGCGGATCACAGAAGTATTAGCTGAGGAAAGTGATTTGAAAAATAACGCTAATCCTATTTATGAAGTGGCAGATGGATCTGTTCGTTTTAATGACGTGAGTTTCAGTTATGCTAATGATCTCGAAAAATTAGCATTGATGCATGCAAATCTTGAAATCAAATCAGGTGAAGTGATTGGGATCGTGGGTGGAACAGGTAGTTCTAAATCAACCTTAGTACAGTTGATTCCAAGGTTATACGATGTGACACAAGGATCAGTAGAAGTTGGTGGACGTGACGTGCGGGAGTACGATTTAAAATCATTGCGTGATCAAGTCAGTATGGTTTTACAAAATAATGTCCTATTTACAGGAACGATCAAAGAAAATCTGCGCTGGGGTAATGAACATGCCACTGATGAGGACTTGATCAGAGTTTGTAAAATCGCACAGGCTGATAGTTTTATCCAAGAGTTTCCTGATAAGTATGACACTGTTATTTCTCAGGGGGGAAATAATGTTTCTGGTGGTCAAAAACAACGTTTGTGTATTGCACGAGCGCTGCTGAAAAAACCGAAGATTCTTATTTTAGATGACTCAACGAGTGCGGTGGACACGAAAACGGATCGTCTGATCAGAGAAGGAATGAGACAAGAAATTCCTGGAACAACGACGTTTATCATTGGACAGCGTGTGTCTTCTATTGAAGATTCTGATCGTATTATTGTTATGGATAAGGGTTTGATCAATGCGATTGGCACTCATGATGAACTATTAGCTAGTAATCAGATTTATCAAGAAGTTTATGAGTCTCAAAAGAAAGGATTTGGTGAAGAGGATGCGTGATGAACAAACAAAAGGGATTCGCAAAAGTCAAGATCCTTTGAAAACATTGAAGCGACTGTTTTCATATATGTTTAAAAAATACAAATTTCTACTTGTACTAGTAATGATCCTCATTTTATTAAGTACCTTTGCCAATGTTCGGGGCTCTTTATTTCTGCAAGTGGTGATCGATGATTATATCACGCCATTACTGGGACAAAGTAATCCTAACTTTTCGGGATTATTAAAAGCAATCACAACGATGGCGTTGATTTATGGTGTCGGGATCATTTCGAATTTAGGATTTAACCTAATCATGGTGCGAATCAGTGAAGGAACACAGAAAACAATTCGGGATGAAATGTTTACTCATCTTGAAACGTTGCCGATTCGTTATTTTGATTCCAATTCAGATGGAGATATCATGAGTCATTTTACGAACGATACAGATACCTTGCGTCAGATGATTTCTCAAAGTATTCCTAATCTGGTGGCGGCTGTGGTCAGCTTTGTGAGTGTGTTTATTGCAATGTTTACCATAAGTGTACCACTGACATTGGTCGTAATCGTTTCTGTTTCAATAATGATCGTTACGATTCGAATGATCGCAGGACGCAGTAGTCGTTATTTTGGTAAGCAGCAACGAGATTTAGGGAGAGTCAATGGTTTTATTGAAGAGATGATGCATGGGCAAAAAGTGGTGAAAATTTTTAATCATGAGCCGCAAACAATCGAAGAATTCACGACAATCAATGAAGAGCTACGTCAAAGTGCTACTCAAGCCAATAAATATGCCAATAGCTTGATGCCGATCATGATGAATTTGTTAAACATCCAATATGTGCTTTTAGCCGTAGTTGGCGGAATCTTTTCAGTGTATGGTGTTTCTGGTTTAACGATCGGGATGATTGCTTCCTTTCTACAGCTAAGTCGCTCGCTGAACATGCCGATCAGTCAAGTTTCTCAACAAATCAATTTCGTGATCATGGCTTTAGCTGGAGCGGATCGGATTTTTACGTTGATCGATGAAAAGTCTGAAGTCGATGATGGCTATGTAACCCTAGTTAATGTAAATCGAGAAGCAAATGGACTTGTTGAAAGTGAAGCAAGAACAGGACTTTGGGCCTGGAAGCACCCTCACAATGACGGAACTGTTACGTATACAGAATTGACTGGAGATGTGCGTTTTGAAGATGTGTCTTTTGGCTATACAGATAACAATCGGGTGTTAAAAGATATTAATTTATATGCTGAACCAGGTCAAAAGGTTGCCTTTGTTGGCGCGACTGGAGCAGGAAAAACAACAATTACTAACTTGATCAATCGTTTCTATGATATTCAAGAAGGAAAAATCCGTTATGATGGAATTAATGTGAAGAAAATCAAGAAAAGTTCCTTGAGAAGATCATTAGGGATCGTGCTGCAGGATACCCATTTATTTACAGGAACGATCCGTGAAAATATTCGTTATGGAAAATTGGATGCATCAGATGACGATGTCATCAAGCAGCTCAATTAGCCAATGCAGAAGACTTTATCAAAAACTTACCAGAAAAATATGATACTGTCATCACAGGTGACGGTGAAGGCTTATCACAAGGTCAACGTCAATTGTTGTCGATCGCTCGGGCGGCTATCGCTGATCCACCTGTAATGATTTTGGATGAAGCGACCTCTAGTATAGATACGAGAACAGAAAAACATGTGCAAGCAGGAATGGATCGTTTGATGAAAGGTAGAACGGTATTTGTTATCGCTCATCGATTGTCGACAATTCAAAACTCAGATGCGATTATGGTTATGGATCATGGGCGTATTATTGAACGAGGCAGCATGAAGATTTACTTGAAGAAAAGGGAATCTATCATCAGTTGTATACAGGGAAAGTAGAACTTTCGTAGTGTCAAAAAATGGTAAAGTAAAATTATCGAAAACGAAAAAAGTGTTCAAATCCGAGAACTTGATAGATATTGTGTAACATCAACACATACTTTATTGCTGAAGAATCTATTTTTTCTGATCGTATACTCAGTTAAAGAATGAGTTTGGGAAGTAAGTCCTAAGAAATATAAAATAGAAGACCGAAAATCATAAAAATGATTTTTCGATCTTCTATTTTTAGATTAAGGAGGGAATCAATTTGGGTTATCCGCTTATTTAGCCAATATTGCCTTAAATTTACTGCGATTAGAGCGAACACAATTTCATTGTGTACTTGTTGTTTCCCACGAACAGAAAACCGAGCGAAGCTTAAGCAAGCCTTCAAAGAGCCGAAAGCAAGTTCGATGTCAATTTTTTGTTGATGATAAATTTTACCTTTTTCATCTCCTCCGTAGTTGATGTCGGCAACAGTATAGTTTGATACGTCAGAGAAACATTCTTTTAAATTATTTAAAAGGGGGCGTCTTGTTTTGTACAAAAAGTGGTTCAAGTGCCAATCAATTCGACTGATATTTGGATTTTTCATTGGGGACTTACTCCCTAATCTTTTTTTTATGCAATTAAGCAGGTTGTTATGTAGTCCTTTGAGTAGTCTTTTTTTATGATAAAACTTATTTTATGTAAAAAATAAATTAATTCCTATTTTTAATAAAAAAATAGGAAAAGTTGAAATTGTAATATATTTTCAAATTGAAAATAAGATTTTTCATATTGACAGTTTTTTTATCTATGATAGGCAAGGATTCCTGGCGTTTTCAGATTAAATAGAAACAGCACTTCCAAAGTTTAGAGTAGCTCTTTTACCTGATATAATTGAAAAAGGAAGTAGAGATCTGCCTTTACAATTATTATTTTCATGTTATATTTATGTAAATTATATCTATAATATGTTTAAAGATAAGTAATGAGATCATTTTATATTTTAATGTATGGTATTCGCTTTCATATCAAAATAGTGAATTTGATCTTTCATTTTTTTAACATATAAATTAGAGAATTTAGTGAAAGTAAGGATAGAAGAAACAATGTTATTTGTTGGAGGAGGAGTACTTAAATGAAAAAAACAAAGTTTATATTAATTAGTTTATTTTTATTGTGTGGTATAGGTATGTTATTTAGTTCTAAAAGTAAAATAAATGCTGCGCCAAAGGCAGAAATAAAAGAAGAAAATTCTAAAGAAACTATAGCACCAAAAAGCAGTGAGAACAAAGAGACGATAATTGGACCTTTACAACCAGAAAATAAAGCTGTTGCTCAAAACTTAAGTATTACAACTACAGCAGTTATTAGTTCATTAGCAGAGGCGTTGATCAATCCAGAATTTATTGATTATTCCAATGTGAAAATGAATACTAGACCTCAGAAAACTCAGCAAGGAACATTTACTGGTGGAGGGCTATTTGGTTTTACAAATGAAAAAGGTGGAATTATTTTATCAACGGGAAATTTAACTGAATTAACCAATAATGGAGCTGAAGCAGACAGGGTTCAAAGTAACTGGCTGGAAGGTCCTGGAGATGCAGATCTATTAAAACTATTAGGAGCTGGTACTGAAATTCAAGATGCTAACTTTATCGAGTTTGATTTCATTCCTAAAAAAGATATTTTAATATTCGACTATGTATTTGGCTCAGAAGAGTATTATAGCTATGTGGGTAGTGAATTTAATGATGTATTTGGTTTATTTATAAACGAAAAAGGAAAAGAAGCACAAAAAGAAAATATCGCCTTGATTCCAGGGACGACAAACCAGCACGTTTCTATTAATAATGTAAATAATGGAAATCCACAGACTGGTGCAAAAGCTAAAAATCCTCAATATTTTGTGCCCAACTATACATTACACAACCCTACTTCAATTAATGGTTATACTACAAAATTAACTGCCAAAAAAGCTGTAGAAGTAGGAAAGCAGTATCACTTAAAATTAGCAATTGGCGATGCTGAGGACGGATTTTTTGATAGCTATTTAATGATGTCCAATTTGCAAGCTGTTTCATATGGCAGCATTAATGTTCATTATATAGATAAGAAAACACAAGCGGAATTGATTCCACCTATTATTTTTAGTGGGATAGAAGGAGACATTTTTACACCAAAGTCTGAAATAATTAATGGCTATAATTTAGCTGAGGGTCCTGTGGATGAAGCTGGAAATGTGCTTACTCCAAACATTGAGATAATCGAAGGAGAGCGGCATGTCTACTACAAATACTCTAAAATTGTAACGGATGGTACGGTATCAGCTATACACAAGGATTTAGAAGGCAATATTTTAGATACTGTAAATCAGACTGGAGAAATTAATACAGATTTTACTGTTTCTTCCAAAAATGATTTATATGGCTATAAACTGGTAAAATCACCTGACGTTGAATCAGGAAAGTATACAGAGGACCCACAAGAATTTGTTTATATTTATGAAAAAATCAAACCTGTGACAGACCTGTCCTTTACTGTTGATGATGTAGTCTCAAATGAAGCAGGACGCAACGAAATATTACACTATAAGAATAAGTTTAGTACAACATTAACTTTACCTTCTGAAACACCTGCTTCGTATAAGCCGATTAAGTATAAAACATTGAAGCTTTCTGTTAACCAACTACATGATAGCTTAACGGACTTTAAACATTTCCAGGTGACAAATGATCAAGGTGTAAAATTGCCTGTTCCAGACAAAGCCTTTGATTATAATGAAACAGCTAAAACAATAGCAGTGACTATCCCAGAAGCTTTAATTGAAACAAGTGGAGTTCTTAATTTAGAGTATGATGCAACGATTAAAGACTCAGCATTAGTAGGTGAAAAAATTGTTCAAACAGCTTCTGCTGTTGGAGAATTTGAAGATGGGGTGAGTCTGTCAGTGACTCCGCTTCAGTCAAATGAGGTTACGACCACAATCATTTCACGGGAATCGAAGGTAGTCGTTGAGTATTTGGAAGAAGAGACCAATAAGGTTTTAAAAGAAGCAAAAACAATTCCAGGTATTGTTGGAGAAGGCTATGAAGTAAATACAGAGACTGAGACAGTAAAAAATTATACTTTTGTACGTGCTCAAGGTGCAGCTTTACAAGGAAAATTTATAAAAGAAGCTCAGACTATCCAATTATTTTATAAAAGAGCAACAACAACATTAACAATAGAATTTGTCGATTTAGCAGGTAAGGAATTATTTCCTTCAATCGTGCAGACAAAGAATATTGGAGAATTTATCAACTTGAAAAACGATTCAGAGATAGTTGCTGCTATTGCAACTGTTGAAGAGAAACCGTATAAATTATTGACAGAGCCGGATAATGTCACGAACTTTGAAATCGTTGAAGGTGAAAATAAAGCGAAATATGTTTTTGAAGGAAGGCTTACATTATTTTCAGCACCAGAAAATATTAATTTTGATGTTTATAAATATAATGGCTCTGTTACCCGCGTAGATCAGCCACTTTACGATAAAGATTTGGTTGTACAAGATGGGCGTTTAATAAAAGACCGTTGGACTTTAAGAGCAAAACTAACTAAAGAAATGCAAAGTACAGAGCTGGATTCTTCCAATGTTGTATTGAGAAATGCTATTCGTTATGTATATAATGGCAAAGAAATTATCTTGAATACTGTTGAAGCATTACCTATTATGGTCCACACTAATAATAGTGATCAAGAGCTATACAATATTAGTAGCACATGGTCAGGAACGAAAACGGGTGATGGACTTAAACTAGAAGTTGACCCAGGGGACGTTAAAAAAGTAGGTACCTACCAAGGTGAGATACTTTGGGAGCTTGCGGCTACGCCTCTTTAATAATAAATAATAATATTATGACGAGATGAGAGAAAAGTATGATCCCTTAGATGTCAGCATTACAAGGAAACAGAGGATAATCATAAAGTAATATTTAATTCATGTTAAAGTCTATAAGGAATTCATTTCCTATAGGCTTTTTTATTTGTTGAAAAAATAACGAAATAATAGGTAGAAGATTAGCGAAATAACAAAACGGATTTAGGTCTTTTTTGATAGGATTTCAGTGTATGGACTTGGATTTAATAAGAATAGTGTCAAATTAAAGGGGGAAAGCAAATACTAAATAGCTTTTAAGCTGAGGATGTTTCTTTAAGCTACATAACATAGGGCTAAAGGCGTCTTTCGGCTATTGATAAACGATTTACTGGTTTCTTTTTAAGAAGCTTAGAAAGCCGTTTAAAGAGGTTTTTGATAGGTGGGGGAACAAAAAACTATTAGCAAGAATTAAATCTTGTTAATAGTTTTTAATAGGAATACGCCAAGAGAGATTCGAACTCCCGACCGCTCGCTTAGAAGGCGAGTGCTCTATCCAGCTGAGCTATTGGCGCAAAACGTTAACGCAACAGAATTTATTATAATGAACATCTAAAACAAAGTCAATCATAAATTAGAAATAACAACAAAGTTTTTTTGAAAAGTAGTTTATATCGCTAAATCACTAAGTTTTTATTGACTCGGGCTTCTTATTTTGATATGATACTAATGTTGTAATTGTGGACTCCACAGCTACAACCGCACAGAACAAGTTTTTGTAAGCACAACAATCGTTGTCACTTGGGATGGCGAGTCTAAGTCTAGAAGAAGGAGGTGCTGTATAGCATGTACGCAATTATCAAAACTGGTGGTAAACAAGTAAAAGTTGAGGTAGGTCAATCAATTTACGTTGAAAAATTAGACGTAGAAGCTGGCGAAAAAGTTGTTTTTGACGAAGTTATCTTAGTGGGTGGCGAATCTACGAAAGTAGGAGCTCCAACTGTTGCAGGTGCAACTGTCGAAGGAACTGTAGAAAAACACGGCAAACAAAAGAAAGTCGTGACTTTCAAATACAAACCTAAAAAACACACTCACCGCAAACAAGGTCACCGTCAACCATATACAAAAGTTGTAATCAACGCAATCAACGCATAATTCTTTTAAGTTGCATAGGAAAGAAGGCCTATCAATGATTAAAAGTTCCTTTAAACGTAATGGCGCAGGCCAAATCGTTTCTTTTGAAGTCTCGGGGCATGCTGAATCAGGTCCATATGGCAGTGACATCGTTTGTGCAGCTGTGTCTGCGTTAACGATTAGTACAGTCAATGGTATTGATGCATTAGCTGGCTTTGAACCGATTGTTGAAACCAACGAAGATGAAGGTGGTTACCTTTATGTTGAGATGATTTCTAATGCTAATCAGGAACAAACCAATATTGCCCAAATTCTCTTGGAAAATCTTTTATTAGGTCTACAAGCGATCGAGCAAGAAAGTCTTGAATTTATTCAAGTCAAAACCATAAATGAAAAATAGGAGGTGCAGACTATGTTATTAAATATGAATTTACAATTATTCGCCCACAAAAAAGGTGGAGGTTCTACTTCCAATGGACGTGATTCAGAATCTAAACGCCTAGGCGCTAAAAGTGCTGATGGACAGACTGTTACTGGTGGATCAATTTTATACCGTCAACGCGGAACTAAAATTTACCCAGGAGCAAACGTAGGTATCGGCGGAGACGACACTTTATTTGCTAAAGTTGACGGTGTAGTACGTTTCGAACGTAAAGGCCGCGACAAAAAACAAGTGTCTGTTTACCCAGTAGCTCAATAATTTTTGAACTGATCGGCTCTATCCCTTGTGTAGTAAGGGATAGAGCTTTTTTATTTTTTTCAATTTTCGACTGACCTTGAGATTGACCTTGAACAGCTAAAAGCTTGCAAACTTCGCTAGTTGTTTAACGATTTTTTCTTTAGACTTCTTGGTAACGTGGGTATATATATCCATAGTCATTTCGATTGAACTATGTCCAAGTCTTTCCTGAGGATTTAACCTGACAAAATATAATTAAAAACTATTCAATTAATACAGGAGGTCGACGATGAAAACATATAAACTAATATGTCAATCACATAAGGGGGAGTTTGGCAAACTGATGCTTGAGCAGCCATCTAGAAAAGCGGCTATCAAGTGGGCTATGGAATGCAAAGCGGTTAAGAAGGTTGTTAAGGTACAGGAGGGGGAACGGATTGAGAACATCAATATTTAACTATATCAAAGATATCTTAGCGGATTACTACAAAACAGGTGAGTATATCAAGCAGCGTGAGGACGAGCTGCGTTATCCGCACCGTGAGTCTGATCCCAATGGAGATATCAAAGGGAGCAAGGCGAGTTATGACAATCAGGTTAACTTGACGATTACGATCGAGCAAGACAAGAGGTTGACTAACTTAGGGCGCAATAAGTGTGTTATTTCAAAATTACTGAGCGAGACAGGCGAAGAGACGGCAACGATTATCGAAGAATTTTATTTAAAGAAGCGTCCACAATTTACATTACGAGGTTGATTGAAAATGAGTTGATTTTCTGTAGTAGACGGACGGCAAGTAATTTACGTACTAAGTTTTTTGAGGAAATGGCAAGGGAGCTAAATTTAGAAATCTGATTTGCCCAAAAATTGCCTCCCGACTGTATGTGATGATGATATATTGATATTATGAAATACTAAGATAAACCATCCAAAGCAAACAATTACACAATCATTCCCAAATTTAAAATATGATCATTGTTGCGGATGGTTTATGGCACTCACAGGTAAATACCTAGTTTACAGCCTGTGGGTGTTTTATTGAGATAAAGCTCAATGAGGATCAGATTTATTTTTAATGTAGTGAGATATAGGCAGATTAAAGACACCTCATCAATAAACAAATAAGGTGTCTAATTAAGAAATAATATTAAAAATGTTTCTTTCTATTTCTTATAAAGACGGTAGCTATTAAAAGAATGATTATAGAAACACCCAAAATAACTAATGCTTTATTTCTTTTTTCTCCGGTGTTTGGGAAGCTTTCTTTTTTGGAGGTATTTTTTTTGGACTCAGTAGTTTTCGTTGTATCAGTAGAGGATGTACCGCTTGTACTGTCCGTGTCTGCTGAAGAGTTCGAACTACCACTGATGTAGTTACCAGATTCTATTTGGTCTGCCATTGCAGCTAAAGCATATTCTCCGTGAGCATTCAGTGTGGGGTCATCACTATTGTCATAAGAGAGTTTTATGTTATCGATTATATCTATAAGTTCTTGATTACTTAAGCTATTTATAAGATTTTTATCCAAATCGTAAACGTATATTAATGAGAGTCTGATTTGAGGCAAGAAATTTTTCAATTCATCTGTGGACAATGTAGTATAGTTTATTGAATATGACTCTTTCGGAATAGGATTATCTCCATAAATTTTAACTACCATTTTTGCTGATCCGCTAATATCTTGGTTTATGAAGTGAAATGCCATATTTTTTGCATTCCCTAATTGTTCATCAGACAATCGGTTTATCAGTTCCTCAGTCAAACCATAGTATGGAACTGTCAATAATAAGTTTTGCCTAAGAGTTAATTCAATATCATCTGAAGTTGTTTCAGTAGAATTAATAGATGATACGCCTAAATCAGAACTGGTCATTTCTGCTACGGAAGAATCTGTTGTTGAAGAATCATTTACCAAACTTGTAGAAGTACTCTCTGGAACAGGTTCTTCTGCCGAAACGTAAGGCATGTTTAATAAAACGATACAACCAAAGCAACTAATTATAAGAGCTAATTTTTTCATATAAATCATTCCTTTCTGAATCGATTGTAACATAAATGAAATATATTTGTAATATGAAAGTCTTAAGATTACCTTAAGAATCGATAATATCCTGTAGTCATCGCTTATGCGGTGGCTTTTTATGGCTCTTTGTCAACTAATGTTGGTGAAGAAAATCCAAAGAATTAAATCATTTAGTATGAGTCTTAGAGGTCTTTTCCTCTAGGACTTTTTATTTGGTTGAAAAAGAACAGCGCCAAAGTATAAAGTAATTCTCAATTTAAAATTTTAGAAGAAACACGTTTATTCTTATAGAACTGATAGCTTAGGGGCTATACCCAGTAGCTCAATAATTTTTGAACTGATTGGCTCTATTCCTTGTGTAGTAAGGGATAGAGCTTTTTTGTTTGGGGTAAACATACACTTGAATACGGTTTGTTAAAAGTCGGCGTATTTGGCTAGTTTGTCGGCTGTTTTTCCTTTAGTTTTCTGTGTTAAGTGAGTATAAACGTTCATTGTCATTTTGATGGAACTATGACCAAGACAATCTTGTGTCTCTTTCATTGTTGTGCCACTCACAAAGAGCATTGAAGCTTGTGTATATCGATAACCAAGAGAACCTATGTTGTGTTGCACGCCTTAGAAAACCTTGTAGCTCGTTGATATACGTCTTGACGGTTCATGTATTGACCGTTAGAGTTACAAAATATTATATTATTTTTTTTACTTTGGTTGAAATCAGTATTTGCGTTTGAAAATTATTTAAAGTCTACCGGTGTCGAAACAGATATAAGAAAAGCTGTATTTGCCTATAATCATGCCGATTGGTATGTAGATAAAGTTTTAAATATTGCGGAGAGTTATGTTAATGCGGGTTCAAATGGTGATGGCAAAGGTGATGGAACTTGGAAAAATCCAGTAAGAACACCTTATCAAGTATCGCAAGAATGGGATGTTATTGGGGATCAAACGGATGTGATTCATGGCGGTACTGATTACGTCTGCGGGTAGTAAACCGTCTATGTATTGTGTTAAGGCTGGCAAAGTATTAGTTGTTGGCTCAAATCTTGGTTATGAGGGAAATTATGTCATTGTAGAATATGTGGGGGGATTTGTAACCTACTATGGGCATTTTGATTCTGTCAATGTTACATATGGGCAACAAGTGACTAATGAAACAGTATTAGGAATTACGGGACAGACGGGACTTGCAACTGGTATCCATTTACATTTTGAAGTAAGGCAAGGTGGATCAAGTGCAAATAGTCGTATCAATCCTAGAGACGTAATAAATGTTTGAAATAAGGAGAATGTAATGAAACTAGAACAATTAAGAAATTTGTTATCATCGTTAGATGATGATATTGAGGTTCGTGTATCGTTTCAGGAATACAAAGAAGATGCAATGAAAGATTTCGGATATGAAGATGGATATTTTCAAAGTTTAGAGGGTATGAGTATAAATGGTGATACATTAGTTTTGAAAGGTACTAACTAAAAAAACTTGCCCGTGGTAATTAAGGTTTTTGTTGACTAAGATTTTGACTAAGAAAAAATTGTTTATAGTGGTGTTTAGTAACATGTTATTAGTGATTTTGGTTGTGTAAATGGCTATACAAGGCGTAACGGTTCATAATGGTGTCTGAACTATCGAACATATAGATCGATAAAACGTGTCTTTGTGTTCTAAATATAATGTTATATAATGTTTATTGCAGGCATTAAGATAAAAATAATTATCAAATGTTTGTGAAAAAATAATAAAGGAGATTATATAATGAAAAAAATGTTAGAAAAAGCACTTTTATTTGGTGCTGCTGGGTGTATGGGATTAGTTTTGAGCGTACAAACATCTGAAGCGGCTTCATATGAAAGTATGAAAAAGAATGTTGAAGAGGGAACTGGTTTAATTTATAATCCAGAGATAGATGGAATAATGACTCAAGAAGGTTCCCTTGAAGTAATTGAGGCTATTGAAGAGGAAATACGAGATTTAAATATTGAAGAACCTACGCAGGAGATTTATGATGAAGTCTTTAGCTCAATAAAAAATGTAGAAGTAA
This sequence comes from Enterococcus crotali, assembly GCF_000633635.1. Taxonomy (GTDB): domain Bacteria; phylum Bacillota; class Bacilli; order Lactobacillales; family Enterococcaceae; genus Enterococcus_L; species Enterococcus_L crotali. The sequence continues at coordinate 231,533 of NZ_AYPQ01000007.1, forward strand.
TAGAGACTGCTGAAAAAAGCTTACCTCCATTCATGACATTTGCTGCTGGGGCACCTAGGGATAATCAAACTGCGTGGATTCCATATAATTCACAAGAATTTTCTGGATCGGGTTGGAGATACAGCGGATATCAATTTAAATTTAAGGACTACAATGCAAACCCTAAATTTGGTGTAAGAGCTACAAAAGATTCTTTCTATTTTTATACTGTGATTCCAGGAAATAATAGTTTCTTACGTCGGCATACGGTTAACGCAAATATGGACTGGGTATATTTTCCTTCAAAAAGTGGATCAGCAAAATTACAAGGATATTTTGCGACATACAATCCTGTCAAAGGAAGCCGATACTATATATACTAATCATGTTCATTTCTATTACATGAGAAGTAATCTAAATTATTAATATAGAGGACCAGAATATTTCATACTGTATATTCTGGTCTTTTTTCTGATAATCAAAGTACATATAGAAGAAAAATATTTCCTATTTCCAATGAAACTTTTAGGGAAGATTTACAGTCTTATATTATGAAGGGAGGATTAAAAGTGCAAAAAAATGTAGATATATACTTAGTTAGAAAAGCTAAAAAAGGGAATGCTCAAGCTTTTATTGAGCTATGTACAGCTTATCAGGACATTTTATATAATTCAGCTTATAAGATGCTTTTGAATGATGAAGATGTAGCTGATTGTATGCAAGAAACAGAGATACGTGCATGGACGAAAATAACTAAATTAAAAAGTGAAGAAGCGTTTAATTCTTGGATTTTTAAAATAATGACTAATATTGCAAAAGATATCTTGAAGAGAAAAACAGCAAATGCAGAATCTGAAGAAAGGTATATGTCTGATAAAGTAGAGAGGCACAACACCTTTGATGTAGAGCAAGAATTGAATGGATTGGAAGAAATCTACAGAATCCCGCTTATACTATATTATTATGCAGGATTTAGTATCAAAGAAATATCTGAACAATTGAAAATATCTGTAAATACTGTAAAGACAAGATTAGCCAGAGGAAAAATGAAATTGAAAATTTTATTGGAGGAATCAAATGATGGATAAAAAAATAATCGATAAAATTAAGAATGAAAGAAAAATCCCAGATGAAGTATTAACTAAACTAGAATCTAACAGAGAAAACATCCTAAATAAAAAAATCAAACAAGAGAAAAATTTTGGAGTTTTTTCTAGAAATAATATCATTGCAGTGTTAGTTGCTGCTATAGCACTTTTACTAATAGTAACCAAAACACCAGTAGGGGTAGCAATAGAGAATGTGTTGGGGATTGGGAGAGATTCTGGAGTGGAGACAGTAGAGAAAAATGCTATACCTACTGAACTCAATTTAACAAGTATTCAAAATAATCGAGAAATAAAGTTGACTAAATTTGTTTCCACAAGGAAAAAATTTGCTTTTGACTATCAGTTTAAGGTAGACGATGAAAAATTGAAAACATTACTAGGAAAGGATATGGTAGCTAAATCAGATCATCAAGATATTCAAATGGGTCTCTTTGTCAAAGGAGATACTAAAGATTTATTTCAAGGTGTACATTCCTATTCAACATTTAGATTAGATGGAGATGTTTTTTATGGATCAGTGATATCGACTTTCGATACAGAAAGTATTCCTGAAAATGCAGAACTGAATCTTCATATTTATAGATTAGCTTGGATGGATCGTGACGAGTATGAAGTAGCAGAATCTAAGGCATTTGCTGATCCCGATAATCCTCAACCATTTAGTGTTCCTACATCTTTAGAATATACGGGAGATTGGAGCTTTGATATTGCTTATCGACCACTCAATCAAACAGCTGTTACAAAGGTTCTTGATTCAAATAATGTTACAAATATTGTATCTAAAAGCGATGCACTACAGACAACAATAACATTTAATGCTCCAATAGAGTATCCGAATTCTCCCGAGATTACAGTATATAAGAATGATATAGAGATTTCTAATTCAAATATTAATTTTAAGCAATTAGATCAGGAAGAGTTAGAAATCGAACTGGATTTAAGTGCTTTAGATAAAATATCAACTTATAAAGTTAAAATTGAAGAGTCAGATATATATGGCACGATTGTCAAAGAAGTCGGCTTTTTTGAGGTTCAAAATAAATAAATATGTAGGTGTATTAGGAGATAGATAACGAAAAAATTGACTTGCCCGTGGTAATTGAGATTTTTAGTGAATCCGTTTTTGAATACGGAAATATGTTTCGTAGTGGTTCACAGTAGGAGCGTTCGAATGTGGAAATGTTAGAAAAAGTAGCTAGTACCTGACTATACTGTTATTAAGAAGCTGTCTCGTTTGAGATGGCTATTCTTTATAAGAAAATTTTAGATCATTACAGGTCATTTATTGCTGTTTTTGTATTTATATTGGTATAATTAAATAAAAAACGTAGTGGGATTTTTCAAACAAGGAAATTTATATTATGATGAAGGGAAGTTGATAAAAATGGAAGAAACAGTATTCTTTAATCTAGGCAATGCTTTATCATCAAAACGTGATCCTAAAGAATTAATCAAAGAAGCACAGATTTTGCAAGACAATCGTAAGTTACCTGGTAAGCTAATTATTGTGGAGGATGTAGATGGGGAGCATATTTTATTTGATTTATCCGATCAAGAAACGCAATCAGAATTTTCAAGAGAGTTTAAAGTTAAACGAATTATTGAGTAATTTTATGTATAGCACGCCACGTTAATAGGAATTTAAGCGAATGCCATTAGCAAAATAGTGAATGGTATTCAGTGATAGAATTAAGTGGATATTTGATTCATTATCAATATAATCACGCTATTCATGTTATTGTGACACTCTATACTTAGCAGCTCAATGAATGGCTCCATCCTTCGTTTAATGAGGGATCGGGCTTTTTTTGTAACCTTTAGGGAGTGACTCATAATGAAGGATGCCACTTTCTTCATTTATATCAAATGAAACAAATTTTCAATTAAACACAAAAAAAACTTACACGAAATTTTTTTTATGGTAGCATAAACTCTGCTACAAAAATTAAAGGAGAGTATTTTATGCCGCAAAACAAAAAAGAAGGAATATTTTTCACAACAATCGTCTGTTTTTCCATGGTGATTTCAATGAGTGCCTATAACCTTTTATTACACGGACAATTTTCATTAGGTAATTTATTTGGAGGCTTAATACCAGGATTTATCGTGGCATTTTTATTTGATGTCATAGTAGTTTCATCACCAGCCAAGAAAATTGCTTTTGCTTTACCTGTAAATAAAGAGAAAAAAATTCAGATGATCATTGCGGTTTCTAGCTGTATGGTTTTAGGAATGGTCTTCTTTATGTCGATGTATGGGGTTATTATGCAATTTGGGTTCACAGAAAATTTTTTGAGCTACTACCTCGGGGCATTTACGAAAAACCTAATTATGGCATTGCCATTGCAATTATTGATTGTAGGTCCAGTCTGTCGAATGATTTTAAGGATGAGCCGACAAACTAGTTGGTTAAAAGAAACAAACAATTAACTAAATCAAAACGAGTGCAGGAACCAATGAACTGGGGATTCTGTACTCGTTTTGATTTATTCTTTAAAAGAAAATCGAATCAAAAAAGGATCTAGCTTTTCAAATGCAGTATAAAATTGTTATAATTAGTAGAATTTTGATTAACAGGAGGCCTTCAAAGATGGAAATACATGAGCGAATTGTCAGGTTATTAAATTCTAGTACAGTATTTTTGATTTCAACAATTGATAAACGTGATTTCCCAACGGTTATTACTGTTTCTGAACCGCTATGGAGAGAGGGGTTATTGAAGTTACAGTTTTATCTAGATGGCAATGGTGAAACTGTTAAAAATATTCAATGTAACCCGAATGGATCTGTTTGTTGCTATGAGGAAATTGAACATGAAAGTCTACTTTTAAAAGGAAAATTTACAATTGAACAAATTGAGTCGCGCGAAGCACTCAAACCAAAGTTATCCTCTTATCAAAAAGAGTTAAATCACCCGGAGCCCGTTTTAGTTAATTTTGAAACGTGGACCGCTAGGATACATATGGACAAAAAAACCAAAGATATTATCGTGTAGGGGAAAAGAAAGGCTCTATCAATTATTCGAATATTTTTATGTTTGAATTAAGTTCTGATAGGTATAGTTAGTTATGGGCAAATGGTAGAGCTAAAATGAATAACTAGAATATAATGAAGAAAGGGGGAATGATGATGTACGCTGTAAAAGTATTACATGGGTATATTGGTAAAGACGGACAACGTACAAGAGATAAAAATCGTGTTCGGCTCTTTCCAAATAAAAATTATGCAGAAAAATTCGCTGATAAAATCGGCGGTCGAGTTAAAGTAATTGGATAAATAGATAACTGACAGGAAACGAGTAGAGGTTGCTTCTGCTACCACCGTTTATTCAGATTCAGAGCCCGAAACAAAACTGATTTTTTAGTTTTGTCCAGGGCTCTACTTGTTTGTAGTACAAGTTAAATGTAAAGATCAAAAACAGCGATTTCTGGAGGAACCATAAAACGTACTGGGATTTTTGTGGTACCTAAACCTGTATTGACATATAAAGTTGTATCGTTTGCTAAATCGTAAAATCCGTCAAAATATTTTTCGGCCATGACATTTTTAATCACAGTAAAAGGGAGACGGACCTGGCCACCATGGCTGTGACCAGACAAAATCAGTTGAATATTGTGATCAAGTACTTCATCGGCTTTATCCGGTTCGTGACTCATTAAAATAGTATAGTCGCTTTGACGATTTGCCAATGCATCATCAATAGATGGATTTCCAAGCATAGAATCATCTAAACCGCTGATATAGATTGATTTTTCATTAGAAATTGGAAGATTGACACCAGAATTTTCTAGTAATTGAAAGTCTGCTGCTGCCAAAATTTCTGGATAAACACGAGCAGCTCCGCCACCATAATCATGGTTGCCCCAAACAGCGTATTTTCCTAAAGACGCCGTTAGTCGACCTAAGGCGGCTATGACTTCTTCCGTTGGTCCGTATTTAGCATAGTTATCAAATAAATCACCAGTAAACAAAATAATATCTGGTTTTTCATTATTGACTTTGGTCACAATTTTTTCTAACTGTGAAGCTGGATACTTCTCTTGGATATGAATGTCTGAAAGGTGAACGACTTTGATTGTTTTTTGCCCTTCATTGCTTCCAACTGTGTAGTGATGCGTAACAATTCTTTTTGGTTCTATAAAAAAGGCATAAACAACCATGCCGATAATGGCTAGTAACAATAAATAAAAGAAGTATCTTTTTTTCATTTTGAACCTCACTTTCACCATGTATTATAACGAAAAGAAGTTAAAAAAAGATAAAACGATGATTATTATGTCGAAACTTTAGAATAATTTAGAGGTTGTGTGTCTTCGGTGTTTTTCAAAATCATTATTTGCTATAATAGAGAGGAACTTATTTTGGAAAGAAGGATGAAAAAAATGATGGTAAGAGTAAATAAATTAAGAGAGTTAATGAAAAAAAATGATCTTTCAGGCTTTCTAATTACAAGTCCGTACAATTTACGCTACTTAACAAATTTTACCGGAACAACTGGGTTAGCCGTGATCACATTAGATAAAGCTTTTTTTGTAACTGATTTTCGTTATACAGAGCAAGCAGCGGCTCAAGCACAAGGTTTTGAGATCATTCAAAATGCTGGACCAATTTATGATGAGGTTGTCTCAATTGCCGAAAAGGAACAATTAGCTAATTTAGCATTTGAAGAGACATTTGTCAGCTTTGCGGAATATAGTTTACTAGAAGAAATCACGCCATGTGATCTTATTCCAGTAGCAGGTCTAATTGAAGAGTTGCGTGAAGTTAAAGATGAAGAAGAAATTGCGATCATTGAAAAAGCTTGTAGCATTGCTGATCTAGGGTTTAAGCATATTTTAACTGTGATTAAACCAGGTATGACAGAAATTGAAATCGCCAATCAATTAGACTTTTATATGCGCTCTTTAGGAGCTTCAGGGGTTTCTTTTGAAACGATCGTTGCAAGTGGTGTTCGTTCAGCGATGCCTCATGGGGTTGCGAGTCAAAAGGTTATTGAAAAAGGGGATTTGATTACACTAGATTTTGGTTGCTATTACGAAGGCTATGTTTCAGATATGACCAGAACGTTCTCAATTGGCGAACCAAATAGTAAATTGAAAGACATCTACCAAATCGTTTTAGAGGCGCAATTAAAAGTGTTGGATGAAGCAAAACCGGGATTAACAGGTATTCAGTTGGATGCGATTGCTCGTGATCATATTGCTTCTTATGGATATGGTGAGGCATTTGGTCATAGTACGGGTCACGGAATCGGGTTGGAAATCCATGAAGGACCGAATGTTTCCTTTAGAGCGGACCAACAATTTGTCCCTGGGAATGTGATTACGGATGAACCTGGAATTTACCTACCTGGTTTGGGTGGTGTCAGAATCGAGGATGATTTATTAATTACTGAGGATGGCAATCGAGTGTTGACCCATTCGCCTAAAGAATTGATCATCTTATAAAAAATAGTGGTTCGGTTAGAGCAGACAATTATTTATATATAAATTGTTTTCGACTTAATTTCTCATAGTTTTTTTGGTAGCGAAACACGCTGATTAATGATAAACTAAGTGTGAATGTAAACATATAGGTAAATGAACAGAAGTTTTGATGAACACTCGTTTGTGTTAACTAGCTTCGTGAGCTGGTTCTTCGGAAAAAAAGATAAACTATAGTAAGAGGGAAAAAGTATCTCGATCATAGTTGCCTAGGTTTCAAACAGAGCGAAGCAGAACGTTGTTACCGTGTGTTATCTAGCTTCGCGGACTAGCTCAAAGATAAAATATGAATGAGGTAAAAAACACTTCACTCCTATTTTCCTGTCAGAGCTAAACGAGTTCGCTACGCTTTTATTATAAGGAGGATTAAAATGACTGACGAAAAAAATCTAGTGATCAATACAAAAGATTCTTTAGGTGAGATCGTTATCGCACCAGAAGTAATTGAAGTCATTATCGGTATTGCAGCATCTAAAGTAGATGGCGTATATGGTATGCGTGGAACATTTGCTAATAATGTAACAGAATTTCTTGGCCGTGCTGCTCACGGTAAAGGGGTTTATTTAAGAGCCGAAGAAGAAGGTTTGAAGGTCGATATCTATTGCTACTTAAATTATGGTATTTCAGTACCTAAAGTAGCATTAGAAATGCAAGATCGTGTGAAACAGCAAGTCTTGTTCATGACAGACATTGATTTAGTGGAAGTCAATATTCACGTAGTAGCAGTAGTTCCTGAAAAACTACCTGAACCAGATTTCGATGAATTATTCCCGGAAGATGAGGGAGAAAATGAGTAAGCCAAGTTTCACTCGTCATGAGATTCGTGAAAAGGCGCTTCAAGCGTTATTTCCTTTAGATTTTAATGTTGACTTAACAAAACAAGATGCAATTTCCTATGCATTGGAGTTAGATAATCAAGAAATCATCAGTGAAGATGGGGAAGAATTTGTCCCAACTTATTTGGATTTATTGGTAGGCGGCGTTTGTGATCGAAAAGTAGAGCTAGACGAGATTATCAAAAAACATTTAGGAAATAACTGGTCGATTACGCGTATCGCTAAGATGGATTTGATCATTTTGCGAATGGCTATTTTTGAAATGCTTTATGTTGGCGATGTGCCTAATACAGTTGCATTAGATGAAGCAATCGAATTAGCTAAAAAATACAGTGATGACCGTTCAAGAAAATTTGTTAATGGTGTGTTAGCCAATGTAATGAAAGATATTGATTCAAAGTAGAAATACTTTGAATCTTTTTTGTTGTGAATCACTACGACTGGCTCAGCCAGAGTAGATGATGAACAATACTTGGCGAGCGAAGGGAGAGAAGTAACCTTACTAGTGAATCACTACGCTGCGCTTCGATCACATCAATTTCTAAGAGCTAAAGCACTAAGAATTGAAGGACTACGACTGGCTCAGCCAGAGTAGATGATGAACAATACTTGGCGAGCGAAGGGAGAGAAGTAACCTTACTAGTGAATCATTACGCTGCACTTCGATCTCGTCAATTTCTAAGAGCTAAAGCACTAAGAATTGAAGAACTGGGATAGGCTCAGCCAGAGTAGATGATGTGTTCAAACGGAGAGAAGTTTCATCGATATACAATTCAAGGAGATAGGGATTATAGAGTGTTAAGACCAGCTAAATTATGCTAAAATAAAAGAATACAAACAAAAATAAGGAGTGATCTTAATGGGAGAGTTAATCAACGGCCGCGAACTAGCAGATAAAATGCAGGCGCAAATCAAAGAAGAAGTGCAACAACTTGAAAAAAAAGGCATTCGTCCAGGATTAGTTGTTTTATTAGTTGGTGAAAATCAAGCAAGTCAAACCTATGTAAAGAACAAAGATTTAGCTGCAGCTAAAATCGGTATTCGCTCGAAAATCGAGCGCCTGCCTGAAACGATTTCAGAAGCAGATCTTTTAGCCGTGATTGAACAATACAATCAAGATCCGGATTATCATGGAATTTTAGTTCAATTACCATTGCCAAAACACATTGATGAAGAAAAGGTATTATTAGCTGTCGATCCTAAAAAAGATGTCGATGGTTTTCATCCGATGAATATGGGGCAATTATTTATTGGTGAGTCGACGATGATCCCTTGTACTCCTTATGGTATTATGAAAATGTTTGAAGCTTATGATATCGATTTGGAAGGTAAACGGGCAGTTGTGATCGGACGAAGTAACATTGTTGGTAAACCAATGGCTCAACTGATGATGATGAAAAATGCGACGGTTACGATTGCGCATTCAAGAACAGTCGATTTACCAGCGGTTGCTAGAGAAGCAGATATTTTAGTGGTTGCGATCGGTCGAGGTCATTTTGTGACAAAAGACTTTGTCAAACCAGGTGCTGTTGTGATCGATGTCGGAATGAATCGCGATGAAAATGGCAAGTTGATCGGTGATGTAAAATTTGATGAAGTGTCACCTATTGCGAGCTTCATCACGCCAGTACCAAAAGGTGTTGGCCCGATGACAATCACGATGTTGATGTACCAAACAGTTGAGGCCGCTAAAAAACAAAAGTAAGGTGAGAAGATGGAGCAGCAATATTTAACAGTTACTGCCTTAACCAAATATTTAAAACGTAAATTTGATGCTGATCCATACTTGGAGCGGGTTTATTTGACAGGAGAAATTTCTAACTTTCGTCTGCGTCCAAACGCCCATCAGTATTTTAGTTTAAAAGATGACGGGGCGAAGATTTCAGCAATCATGTTTAAATCAGCTTTCCAAAAGTTGAAATTTCAACCGAAAGAAGGGATGAAGGTCCTTCTTGTCGGTCGTATTTCATTATATGAAAGCGGAGGCTCATATCAAATTTATGTGGAGCATATGGAGCCGGACGGTGTGGGTGCGTTATATCAAGCATTAGCTGAATTACGTGAAAAATTAGGCAAAGAAGGATTATTTGAAGGACCTAAAAAAATACTACCAAGATACCCCAAACGAATCGCTGTAGTTACAAGTCCAAGTGGAGCTGTTATCCGAGATATTATTACGACAGTAAAACGAAGATATCCAATTGCTCAGCTTGTGTTGTTTCCTACATTAGTCCAAGGAGATCAGGCAGCGGATGATATTGTTCGTAACATTCAGCACATCGAAGCATTAGGTTCTTTTGATACGATGATCATTGGTCGTGGCGGAGGTTCGATAGAGGATTTATGGCCTTTTAATGAAGAAAAAGTGGCTCGAGCCATTTATCAGGCACAAACACCAGTGATTTCTTCAGTGGGGCATGAAACAGATGTGACGATTGCCGATATGGTAGCTGATGTCAGAGCAGCCACACCAACTGCAGCTGCTGAATTAGCAGTTCCTGTACTGAATGAAGAGCTATTAAAAATCAAAGAACGGCAAACTCGTTTAGAACAAAGCTTTCTTTATCAATTACAACAGAAGAATGATCGCTATCAGCGTTTAAAAAATTCTTATGTATTCAAACAACCAGATCGTTTATATGAAGGACAAACGATCAAATTAGATCGAATCAACCAACGCTTGATTCAATCAATGGAAACGGTCTATCATCAAAAACAACGAACAGCCCAAGAAATTATCGCCAAATTTAGGCAGCAAACGCCGCTTGGACAAATCAGAGAAGGGCAACAGCAACTAAAATTTTTGGACCAATCGCTTCATGATCGGATGGAACGATATATGAAAGATAAAGAAAAACAATTTACTTCTGCTGTCCAACAACTAGATTTGTTAAGCCCGTTAAAAATCATGGGTCGAGGATATAGCTACACGACCAAAGAACAACAAGTAATCAAGTCAGTCAATGAACTGCAAGTAAAAGAAAAAATTCAAATCCATTATGTAGATGGTGTGGTAGATACGGTGATCGAAAAAGTATCACCTGCTGAAGAGGAGTAATAAGATGGCCAAAGAAAAAGCAGTCGAAAAAACATTCGAAGAATCATTAACTGAATTAGAAGCAATCGTTCAACGCTTAGAGCGTGGGGATGTGCCTTTAGAAGAAGCGTTAGCCGCTTTTCAAGAAGGGATGGTTTTGAGTAAACAGTGTCAAGATACATTAGAAAAAGCTGAAAAAACATTAACAAAAGTAATGACCGAAAACAATGAAGAAGTTTTGTTTGAAGAAAGTGAGGAAAATTGATGGGAAATTTCGCTGATTTTCGTGAGCAAAGTTTACCGCTCATTGAAAAAGAAATGGAAACTTTCATCAACGATCACACGGCAAATGACCAACTAAAAGAGGCAATGCTATATTCGATTCATGCTGGTGGTAAAAGATTTCGGCCGTTGTTAGTTTTGGCGACTATTCGTTCATTTAATAAAGAACCCCAGACGTGGGATCATCAAGTTGCGGCAGCGTTAGAAATGATTCATACCTATTCATTGATTCACGATGATCTACCAGCGATGGATGATGATGATTTGCGCCGTGGTAAACCGACCAACACAAAGTATTTGGGGAAGCACAGGCGATATTGGCTGGAGATGGGCTATTGACTGCCGCTTTTCAATTAATAGCGATCAGTCAAACCGAGGTGCATCAAAAAGTCTTGCTGATCCAACTATTGAGTAAAGCCTCTGGCATACAAGGAATGGTTGCTGGACAAGCGGGAGATCTACAAGGAGAAGCACGCGAGTTATCATTGACTGAACTAGCAGATGTTCATGAAAAGAAAACAGGTGCTTTGATCGAATTTGCTCTTTTGGCTGGCGGTATTTTAGCGGAACAGCCGGCAGAAATCGTAGACTTGTTAGGGACGTTTGCCCAACATTTGGGTTTGGCTTTTCAAATTAAGGATGATTTACTGGATGCCACTAGTTCAGAAGCAGAACTGGGAAAAAAAGTTGGCCGAGACGAAGCGTTGAATAAAAGTACCTATCCAGGTTTACTTGGTTTAAAAGGAGCGAAAGACGCACTGAATGAGCAGTTGTCTTTAGGGCTTCAGACATTAGAGACTTTGAGACAAACAAGCAGTGAATTCCATGTAGAACTGCTACAAGATTTTTTAAAACAATTGCAGTTATGATAGAAAGAAGGCACTTATGAAAAAAGAGCGCGTAGATATTTTAGCGTTTACTCAAGGATTATTTGAAACAAGAGAAAAAGCCAAACGCGCAGTGATGGCTGGTCTGGTTTATAATGATAAGAATGAACGGTTAGATAAGCCTGGGGAGAAAATTTTGATTGAGACACCCCTTCAAGTGAAAGGTCAAACCTTGCAGTATGTTTCGCGTGGTGGACTGAAGCTGGAAAAAGCACTAGCTGTATTTAAACTAGACGTGACAGGGAAAACGATGTTGGATATTGGTTCTTCAACTGGCGGCTTTACAGATGTGGCTTTACAAAATGGTGCGCGATTAAGTTATGCGCTGGATGTTGGCTATAATCAGTTGGCATGGAAAATCCGCCAAGATGAACGAGTTGTTGTGATGGAACGGACCAATTTTCGTTACAGTACACCGGAAGATTTCCAGGAAGGGGTACCAGACATCGCAACGATCGATGTATCCTTTATTTCGCTTAAATTGATCTTGCCACCACTGCACAAAATTTTAAAACCTGGTGGAAAAGTGGTTGCGTTGATTAAACCACAATTTGAAGCAGGCAAAGAACTGGTTGGTAAAAAGGGAATCGTTCGTGAACCGGAAACTCATGTGTTTGTACTAAATGAGATTCTTTCATTTGCGCAAGAGCACGGATATTCTGTCAGTGGGTTGGATTATTCACCGATTACTGGTGGAGAAGGAAATATTGAATTTCTAGCTTACTTAACCTCCACAGAAGGTGAAGGGACCATTGAAGACACAGTAAATATAGATGAGACTGTAGCGACAGCACATCAGCAATTAAAAAAATAAATAATGAAAAACGCTCTGGCTGTGAATCTAATCAATAGCCAAGGCGTTTTTTTGATACTTATGATGGAGTTACTACGTCAGTATCCTTTACATGTTTTTTGTATTCATGAACGTGTTCGTCTTTTTCATGAAGAGGATACCAGACTTGAGCGAAAAATGGACTATATTTTGCTAGCTCATGATAGTTCCAGCTGGTTCTTTCACATTCATCACACCAGTGACCAGCTTCTAAAATCAAGCGAGGACTAGCTAAAAAGTGATGTCCACAGTGACAGGTGAATGACAATTTTGTTGTCCAATCACCCGTTTCCATTGTCTCTGAAAGACAAGTGCCTCCTCTGAATTGTGCTGCTTGCTGCATATCGCTTATTGCTAGTTCTGTTTCAGCCTTCGATTCGTCATAGCCGTGATCAAGTAGGATAGGATCTCCTTCTGGACGATAAAGAATGAAACGGTCCCAACCAGGAATCTTAGCCCAGTGCTCTTTTGAGATAAAGAATGGGTTCAATTGTTCATCTTGATTATGAACAAGCCAGTGCAAGGTTCCTGTATCTGTCAGTGCAACCTGTTCGTTGCTTTGTTTGATCATTGCCGCAATTTGTTGACTAGTCATAATAGGCGCATCAACAGGTGTTTGTTGGGCAGTTTGTTCACGCATTACTTTACCATAATAACGAACAAAGTCTTTAGTTGTTTGAGAACGGAAATGAAGAAAGTCGTTTAATTTATCAGAGTCCAAATACCATTGGCCGTGGAAGTTGTGTGTAGCATACCAATTTGGCTCACAGACATCTTTGAATTGTTCAACACCGATTTCTTTCATCATCGCTGACATCAGTTCATAGTTTGTATTTCGGCATTCTTCACCACCGCCGATATTATAAACATGCCCCCAAAAATCAGCATCGACCCACTCCTCACAAGCGTTGGCACAAAGGACACCAGAATCATGATCTGTGACCCATTCAAGGACGTTATTTAGTGGCTGATGGAAAGCGATCCCTTCATTTAAACTGAATTCTTTGATCGACATGATTCCTGTTTGACGTAAAGATACCCAATGCTTGATCCCAGATTCGATAACTGCCCGTTCAGCTGCAATTTTTGAAACGGCGTAATAATCATGAACACTGGGCTTTAAAGGGTCACCGATACGTCCCCAATGAATAGGTGCAGTTCGATCTCCAGTTTCTGCTACAGTACCAATATTGATTAATTTGATTTCGTCTTTATTTGGTTGAGCTAAAATCGCTTGAATCAGATTTAAAGTCCCGCCATAATTGATTTTCATGGCTTCAGCAGGATAACGATCAGCAGATGGTGAGACAAAGGCTGCACAATGAACGACATAATCACAGTTGGTTACACAGTTTAAGACATCATCGTAATTCACCAAATCGCCCCAGTGGACTTCTAAGTTTGGTTCATTTTCAAATTGCTGCATAAAGAGGCGATTTTTCTCTGAATCTCTTGCAAGGGTGACGACTTGAAAGCGCTCAGATCGATGTAAAAGTTGCTTCATTGCCTCGCCGCCCATTGTGCCAGTGGTTCCTGTAACAAACACTCTTTTTTTCTTCATAATACTCTCTTCCTTTCTTTGGTTAATTTTAATGTTAGCGCTTTTTTGATGTATTATCAATAGAATAGTGAATTTAATTCACTAAATAATGAAGTGGAGGTCTCAGTCATTGCTCTATCACTTGTTCGGATTTATGATCGATTATGTAAAGAATTGCTTATCTAGAGGGTTTATTAGCTTTTACGCTTTTAAAATGAATAAAAATACGCTATGATAAAATGGAAATGAATCAAAAAGGAGTACCTTTATTCTAAGAAGCACAGTCAAACCGAGCGAACGGATAATGGACCATTAGGAAAAGGAGTAAAATATTATGAGAAAAAAAGATCGGCATCGTCTGATTACTCGTTTATTAGCTGATAAAAATATTCAAAAACAAGAAGATTTTGTCGCCTACTTACAAGAAAGAGGGATAGAAGTCACTCAAGCAACGATTTCTCGTGATATTAAAGAAATGAAACTGATCAAGGTTCCTTCTATAGATGGCGGCTACCGCTATAGCGTACCTGCTGAAACCAAAGAAGATACCTCGCTAAAATTAGAAAAATTGCTGAGAGATGCTTTTGTTTCGGTCGATCAAATGGAAAAACAAGTGATCTTGCATACTATACCAGGTAATGCTGCAGCTGCAGCTAATCTTATAGAGAAACAGTACAAGAACATTGTTTTTGCAGCAATCAACGATGATGATAGTGTTCTGATCATTGCAAGAACTGAAAAAGATGCTGAATATTTAAAAAATGAATTTTTCCGATATTTATAAAATCGAGGTGAATAGAAATGCTACAGGAACTTCTGTAAAGAATTTTGCGATTATTTCCTCTTTACAATTAGAATTTCAAATGGGAATGACCGTTTTAACAGGAGAAACTGGTGCGGGTAAATCAATTATTATCGACGCAATGGGCTTGTTGACGGGTGGTCGAGGATCAAGTGATTATATTCGTCAAGGAGCTTCTAAGTGTACCTTAGAAGGACTGTTTACAATGCCTAAAAGCCAAGAGTTGATTAATCTTTTGGAGGAATTGGGAATTGAGACAGACGACGAGTCAATTGTGATCCAGCGAGATATTTCGACATCTGGTAAGAATGTTTGTCGAGTGAATGGCAGAATCATCAATATTGCTAATTTACGAAAAGTCGGTGAATTTTTAGTTGATATCCATGGCCAAAATGAACACCAAGAATTGATGCAAAGTGAAAAACATTTAGGGATGCTTGATGACTTTGGCGGTAAAGAGCTGTTTAAGATAAAAGAGCAATATGAAGGCATTTACTCAGAATATCGCATGATCGAAGGTAAGGTTAGAAACAGACAAAAAAACGAAAAAGAATTTGCGCAACGCATGGATATGTTGCAGTTTCAAAGTGATGAAATTGCAGCGGCTGAACTGGTTTTAGGTGAAGAGGAGCAATTGATCGAAGAGCGAAATAAGTTAGGTAATTTTCAAAAAATTGCTGATGCTTTGGCAACGAGCTATGAAGCAATCAATGGTGATGGCGATAGCAGCTTAGATAAAATTGGTTATGCGATGAATGAGCTATTGTCGATCGAAATGCTTGATCCAGAGTACAAAGCGATATCTGAAGCAGTCCAAAATAGTTATTATCTTTTACAAGAAGCAAGTGGGGATCTATCTCGACATATTGATAGCTTGGAGTTAGATGAAAATCGATTGAATGAAGTAGAGAATAGACTTGAACTGATCCGACAAATGAGAAGAAAGTATGGGGATTCAATCGAATCCATTCTTGCTTATTATCAGGAAATCACACAAGAGTTGGCTGATGCCGATTTTCTAGAAGGACGAACGGGCGAACTGGAAACATTATTGGTGGAAAAGAAAAACCAAGTGATTGAAGAAGGGGAGAAACTACGGGACATTCGAAAAAAAGTTGCGAAAAAACTAGAAAAAAATATTTTAAAAGAATTAAAAGAGTTATATATGGAAAGAACGGTATTCGATATTCGTTTTACTGAATTAGCGGATGGCCAGTTTATGGAAGATGGTTTGGATCAAGTTGAGTTTTATATTACAACAAATCCAGGAGAACCACTGAAGCCATTAGTAAGAGTCGCTTCAGGTGGAGAATTATCTCGTGTGATGTTGGCGTTGAAAACAATTTTTTCTAAATCACAAGGGATTACCAGTATTGTTTTTGATGAAGTAGATACAGGTGTCAGTGGACGAGTTGCTCAAGCAATCGCCGATAAAATTTATCAAATTTCTGAAAATTCACAGGTACTATGTATTACTCACCTTCCTCAAGTAGCAGCTGTCGCCGATTATCAATACTTCATTGAAAAAGAGATCATTGGTGAACGGACAGAGACCAAAGTTAGAAAATTGAACCAAGAGGAACGAGTGGCGGAAATCGCTAGAATGCTTTCAGGTAGTGAAATCACTAAGCTGACGATTGAACATGCAAAAGAGCTGTTGAATATGGCAGGAAATGAGCGAAATGGCCATTTAAGTTAAATCATGAGTATTAAAGATTTATAAAGCGTGAACAAAACTATTTTTTCGTTTTGTTCACGCTCTTTTTGTTTCCTACCGTTAGCTAGTCATCGAATAGTACTTGGCTTTTTTTTATTGGACTGATTGCTAGAGCTCTTTTGGTTAGAATGATAGCAAGTAAACCAAATAAAAGTAATAAAGCCGCCATACCATATTTACCCATAGTGGGAGAAAACATTAGTGAAACCGAAGCGATGATTTTACCGACTTGATAAATAATTCCGTTAAAGGCAACATAAGAGCCACGATGGCTTTCATCAACAAGATCTGCCAGAATCGTTTGGCGGGTTGGTACATAGAGAAGTTCGCCGACAGAGTAAATAATGGTAGCTATAAAGAGTACTAAAAGCTGATTTGAAAAGGCAGTTATCGCAAAACCTAAACTAAACAGGAAAAAACCAACATACATGATCTTTTTTTGCGATCGATTACTGGCCCAACTCGCAATAGGAGCAGTAAATAAGACGATCATGATTGTATTTACCGCAGTGAGTATGCTTAGTATTTTTACCCCATCGAGCGCTATATTTCCGATAATACCCAAGTTTAAGGTTACGTTTTTTAAGTCTTCTGCCAATCGTACTGAAATAAAATTATTTCTTTGAAATTCAATCGACATCAGAGCGATTCCTCCTAAAGTGAACAATAGAAAACGATGATCGATCATAACCCTTCGATAGCTTTGGAAAACGGCGGCTACTCCTATTTTTTGTTCCTGTTTTGAAGAAGCGCTTTTGGTTTCAGTCAGTAACTTTATTGTTAGAGCGGTTGTTAATAGTGACAATAGAAATAAGGCGATGAGTAGAAAGAAAAAATGAGATTGAAAAAACCAGCCGCCTACCATGACTCCGATTAAAATAGATAAATTATTGGCCCAATAGCTGATTGAGTACATAAACGTCCTATTTTCAGCAGTACTGACATCGATCAACATAGCATCAGCGGCCGGATTGATGATCCCTTGAGAAATACTGACAACAAGAATCATAAAAAATGTCAACCAAACGGAATTAAAAACAGGTGAATTTACCAGAAACATTCCTAAATAGGCAGCAGATTTTAGCCATTCCCCAACAATCATCAGTTGTCGTCTGCCAAAAATATCTGTTAGATGACCACCGTAGATTCCGGCGAGAAATTGTACAATGACGTTTATTGTAACCAACACTCCAGCAATTCCGCTACTTAGTGTGTTTGTAAAATAAATCGCCATAAATGGAAAAATCATAGAACCAACAACCTTACTTAAAAATTGAATAAATATCCGAGCTCGAATATTAGGGTGCAAAGATTTAAACATAATTTTCACTCCTTTAAAATTTTTGTGTGAGAACGTCCCACAAAGAATCACTCTTTTTTTATTGAAATAACTAGATGATTTGATATGATTATAAAAGAGTAAGATAAGATTAAAAAGAGATTAAATCAAGAAAAGATGTCCCCTTTTAAAGGAGGGATCAGGTTGGACATTCATTATTGTCAGTTACGTTCTTATTTATTTAAACGTGAAGAAAAAAATCGGGTCAAATTTAAACTCTCAGAGCTATCAGAGCTCTGGCAGTGTACATCGAAACAAAGTAAGCGAAGGTTGCAAAAATATCAATCAGAAGACAAATGTATCTACACACCTGGAAAAGGTCGAGGAAATTACTCTGAACTATTGTTTAGTGAAAATTTTCAAGTCGAAATCCAAAAAATTAGTGAAAGAGCAATCCAGACAAATTCAATCGACGAAGTGATTGAATTATTACAGCTAGATATTCCGAAAGAGTGGTTTGGTCAAGTATTCAAAGAAATTCAAGGAATGTTTGGGATTCAGCAGACTATTGAAAATCAAGATACGATTCGTTATATACTTCGTCGTTCCATTACTTCTCTTGATCCGCTTAAAACGGCTGTCTCAAGAGAGGCATTCATGATCCGTCAATTAGGAGATACGCTTGTAACCAGTGATGGAAAAAGAAACCAACTAAACGCAGGATTAGCTCACCATTGGCAAGTATCTGCTGACTATAGTTGTTGGACATTCTTTTTACGGAAAGGAGTTCGATTCCATCATGGGAGAACTTTAACAAGTGAAGATGTTAAATTCACCTTGCTAAGAGCAAAAGAACAATCTTCTGTTGTTGCTTGGCAGCTAGAAAATATTGAGGAAATAGCTTGTATCAATGACTTCATGGTCACCGTGAAATTGAAAATTGGGGAGCCGCTTTTTGGTAAATATATGTCAACAGGAAATCTTACAATTTTACCTTATGATGTTCCTTTTGATGAGCATATTTGGGTTTCAACAGGGCCTTTTAAAATTAAAAGTTATTCGGAGCAGTGTCTTGTGTTAGAAGCCTTTGAAGAATATTATGGGGAGCGTCCACTCATGGATCGTGTAGAGTTTTGGGTGCTTGAAAATCAAAAGCTGCCAGCAACCACAGTGACTACCCATTCGGAATATCGTGAAGAAGATGATTACATCAAGCAGCCGATAAAAAATGTTGGAGTTGAATTTTTGATATTCAACTTTAATCGGCATAGGTGTATAAAGCAAGCTCAATTCCGTGAAGCGATTTATCATCTCTTGGATTCAGCTGAAATGCAGAAAACGTTGGAGATTGGAGAAACAGCATCAAGCTACTATGTTGAAAAGTCGCGATATGAGAAAAAAGACAGTGAAAAAATAGAGTCTTTGCTAAGAGCCGCAAACTATCAAGGGGAAACGATTGTTCTAGGGACTTTTACTTATTCTGCGGCTAAGAAGAAAGCCTATTGGCTCCAACAGCGAGCGGCGAAATTTGGTATTTCTGTAAAAATAAGAGAAATGCCGATTGATACCGCCTTTTATACGAAAGAATTTGAAGAACAGACAGATATGTTGATTTTAAGAGATATTCCTGTAGGGGATAAAGAGTTGGCTTTTCTGGATTTTTGTAGTAATCCTAATCTTTTGTGTCAACGCTTTTTCTCCAAAAGGATACGTTCAAGTTTAAACAAGAAAATTGAAAAGATGAAGCTTGAAGAAAGTTATGAGCAACGTTCTTTAGTGTATGAGCAAATTAATCAATGGCTAAGTTCAAATCATTATTTGATTTACATCTCTCATCCTATGCAAATGGAACTATTACATTCCGCAATTCAAAATCAAGAAAAAGATTTATTTATTGATTTGAATTTGAGAACTGCCTGGGCACATGGAAATTACGGGGGATAACGCATCATTTTTTGGAGCATAAAAAAACAACAGAACTTAGATAATAACTCAGTGAAATTTCTCTGAATCAGTATCTAGATTCTGTTGTTCAACTTGTAAACTATTGACTATCTTAAACTCATTATAGCTGTCAATATTGTTGAGCCAGCAATGGCAATTAACATCAACCAAACAACGACTTTAGTGACTTTTGAAAAAGTGCTTGTCTTTTTATTGTTCATTGATCAGTACACATCCTTATTCTTTACTTTCTCTAGTTTACATCGTTTTGCTAGAATCAGCAACTAGAAATTTTACAAAAGGTTTCGTTTTTTTAGCCGGCGAATCACAAGAATACATGTTGCAGTTGTCACAACAAAGATCCAAAAAAAGGCATCTTCCCGATTAGCAAAGGGTAATTTTACATTCATACCGAAGATTCCACCGATGATCGTTGGGATGGTCAACACGATCGTTAAAGAAGTTAAAATCTTCATTACGTTATTCAGATTATTCGAAACAATTGCTGAAAAGGTATCGCTGACTTTATCTACAAGTTTTAGCTGAATCGAGGTCGTGGTTGCCGCTTGTTTTGTTTCGACCAGAATGTCATGAAGCCTTGGCAAATGAGCTCTAGGGTCTGTGAATATTCTAGCATTGTAGAGCATATTTAAAACAGCTAAATTAGAATTTATGGCAGACTCAAAATAGACTAAACTTTTTTGAATGTCCATCATTTGATAAAGTTGACTATTTTCAGTTGACACTTTTAATTCACCTTCTAGTTTATTCGTCTGTTTGATCAACTCTTTTAAAAAGCGATTATAACAAGTCGATATTTGCCAGGATAAGTATAAAATCAGCATTTCTTGAATCGGCAATTCACTATCAGGGATCGGGGTGGTAAATGTTTGTTTTAAAAAATCTGCTGAATTATTGATCACAGTAATCACCTTGCCATCTGTTGTTAAAATAATGGCGAAAGGAAAGGTATCCAGTTGGGTATATCCGCTAGGGCTGATCGTTGCATGTGGATACTGAAGTAACATCAGTGCAGGTTCTTCTAACGTATTTTGGTGGAGTCCTTCAAAACGAGAATTTTCGTTATCATCTAGTACACCTGTGATATAATCTTTAGGAAGTTTATAAGTCGTGACTAACTGGTCGATCTCTTCTTCAGTCGGTTTCTCAACAGCGAGCCAGACGGTTTCATCTGTATCTATTTGGGAAGTAACGAGCTGACTATTTTCTATTTTTAAATAATTGATCAAAATACCACCTCTTTTTATAAAATGACTTAACTTTATTATAATAGAGTTGAAGAATTTTTGGGAAAGAAAGCTCTTTTGCTTTAGTATTATTTAGGCATGAACATTTAAACGAAATGAAACATCAATGTAAAGAAAATAAAGTATAGTTAACACAGTGTGTTACGAAAGGAATTGTTAGTAAATGGTGTCGTTTTCAGTCATTATGCTTTTTTGGTATGTTTTTCCTGTTATCGTCTTATTTGCGTGTAATTTTATTATTTCAACGTTCTCTTTGACAGAGCGTTTTAAAGTGAAAGCACCAGATATCTCGATCCCATTTTTATTTATAGGATTAAATGAATTGTCAAAAGATAGTTATGGACAATCGATTGTTCCTTATATGGTCATCTCAGTCTTATTATTGGGAATCTGTGTAGCGGTTTTTCAAGCGTATTATTACGGTGAGATTCTGTATGGCAGATATTTCAAAATGTTTTGGCGTTTGGTCTTTCTTTTCAGTCTAGTTTTATATGGCGTACTTATTTTGTTGAATATCATTCATTATTTTTCATAGAGTTGAAATGGTTGCGGTAGAAATCTCCCCACTTCTCCCCACCATTTTTATTTGTAATATTTTTATGAGAAATATAGGATGGAAATTCGTCGAAAGATTCATTACAAAATCCTTTATATAGCTATTGATACCGCTTTTTTTTGAAATTGGTCTACACGTTGAAATATTACAAACTTTTTAAATAACCATTAAAAGAAAGAAGTTTCACTGTTTTTGGTGGTAGAAAGTGGCGGGATGTGGTAGACTGTTTTTATCAAGTGGAAAAGTAGGGGGAATTGGCGATGTTTATGGGTGAATTTCAACATAATATTGATGCCAAAGGCCGACTTATCGTACCCGCCAAATTTCGTGACCAATTAGGTGAGAAATTTGTGGTGACTAGGGGAATGGATGGTTGTTTATTTGGCTATCCAATGTCCGAATGGGAACAGCTAGAAGAAAAGCTGAAAGAAATGCCCTTAGCTAAGAAGGATGCCCGTACATTTGTCCGCTTTTTTTATTCGGCCGCTACAGAATGTGAAATCGATAAACAAGGTAGGATCAATATTCCTGCTGCTTTAAGAACACATGGTAGTTTGGAGAAGGCTTGTGTGATCATCGGTGTTTCAAATCGAATCGAGATTTGGGATGAAGCCCGTTGGCAAGAATTTTCTACAGAAGCTGAAGAGAATTTTGATGAAATTGCAGAAACAATGATTGATTTTGGTTTTTAGAAAGAGGAGCATTATGACAGAGGAGTTTCAGCATTATACTGTTTTACTGAAAGAGACAGTTGACGGCTTACATGTGAAAGAAGATGGCATCTATGTCGATTGCACATTGGGCGGCGCAGGTCATAGTGAGTACCTACTCTCACAATTGAGTGAGCAAGGGCACTTATACGCGTTCGATCAAGACCAAAAAGCATTGGATTTTGCAGCGCAACGATTAAAAAAATATGTTGATCAAGGCATGGTGACCTTTATCAAGTCGAATTTTCGACATTTAAAAGAAGAATTAGCAAATCACGAGATTCATCATGTCGATGGTATTTTATATGACTTAGGTGTTTCTTCGCCTCAGTTGGATGAAGCTGAGCGCGGATTTAGTTATCACCAAGATGCACCGCTTGATATGCGGATGGATCAAGATGCAGAGTTATCTGCTTACCAAGTCGTTAACGACTATAGCTATCATGAATTAGTGAAGATTTTCTTTCGTTACGGTGAGGAAAAATTCTCTAAACAAGTTGCTAGGGAAATCGAACGGGTACGTGCGAAAGCGCCGATTGAAACAACTGGTGAATTAGTAGAAATTATAAAATCAGCAATTCCAGCGCCTGCTAGACGCAAAGGCGGACATCCAGCAAAACGAATTTTTCAAGCCATTCGAATTGCAGTGAATGATGAACTGCGAGTTGTAGAAGAATCTTTAGAACAAGCCATTGCTTTATTAAACAAAAACGGTCGAATCAGTGTGATCACTTTTCATTCATTAGAAGACCGAATCGTGAAAAGCATGTTTAAAGAATATAGCAGTATCCAGGATTTGCCTCCAGGATTGCCAGTAGTACCAGAAGAATTCCAACCAGAATTAAAAGTAATTACTAGAAAGCCAATTTTACCAGGTGAGACTGAGTTGGCTGAGAATAATCGCTCACGAAGTGCTAAATTAAGAATTGCCGAAAAAGTCAAATTAAACTTATAAAGAAAGGGGTAACGACATGGCTGAGTTAAAAAAAGTCGAAGATTTTCAATACGATATTCCAGTGATGGATGAACCAGTCATTGACCATGAAAATGAACCTAAAGTTCAAAAAAATAGTAACTTACCCCAATCTCCAAAAAGGAAGTTGAGAAATATCTCACTTTTAGAAAAGACGATCGGCTTTTTATTGTTAGTGGCGATTATTGGAATAGCTGTTCTCACCATTCAAGTCCGCACTTCTATTACACAAATGACAAATGAAATTACTGAAACGCAAGCGACGATTCAAGAGAAAGAAGAATCTGCATTGAAATTGGAACAACAAAAAAATGAATTATCAAAAGCAGACCGGATCAAAGATGTTGCGAAAAGTAAAGGTCTATCTGATAACATTGAAAATATAAAGAGAGTGAAATAGATGAGCATAAAAAATAAAATAAAGAATTTTGTCAAAAAGAAGAACTTAAATCCAATGAACAATCGTAAAAAAGTAGGCATTATTTTATTTGCTACGAGTATTGGATTGTTCTTTTTATTTGCTTTTAGATTAACGTACATAGTGGCTGTAGGAAAAGTCGCAGGTGTCTCTTTACCAGAAAAGACAGCTGCTCTTTATCAAGGGAGCAGTGTGGTCAAGGCAAAAAGAGGAGCTATTTTAGACCGCAATGGCGTAGTGATTGCAGAAGATGCTACATCTTATTCTGTGTATGCCATTTTGTCTGAGACCTATTTAGGTGAAGAAAATAAAAAGCTTTATGCACAGAAAAAAGATTTTCAAACATTAGCAGAAATATTAGATAGAAATACAGAGCTTACTAAAAATGAAGCGTTAAGTTTTCTGAATAATGGTGTCAATGAAGACGGCACTGTAAAATTTCAAGTTGAGTTTGGTTCTAAAGGAAAAAATATTACTCTGGAAACAAAACAAAAAATCGAAGACGAGCTAAAGAAAAACAAAGTTTCAGGACTCTATTTCGAAGGTCATCCAGCAAGAATTTATCCAAATGGTGTTTTTGCTTCTCATTTCATCGGCTATACAGATTCTGCTGATGCAGAGGATGATTCAAAAGGTTTAGTAGGAAAAATGGGGATAGAAAAATCTTATAATGATATTTTAAAAGGTCAAGACGGCAAGATTGATTATGAAAAAGACGTGTACGGAAATCCATTACCAGGGACAGTTGCAAATGAAAAGCAAGCTGTTGACGGTAAAGATATCTATACAACAATAGATAGTCGCATACAAAGTCAGCTGGAAACATTATTAGATCCCGTTGTTGAAGAATACAAGCCAGAAGACATGACGGCGATGCTGATGAAAGCGAAGACGGGTGAAATCCTTGCTATGTCTCAACGCCCATCCTTTAATCCAGAAACAAAAGAAGGTCTAGGAAAAGATACAGTCTGGCGTAATATACTAGTAGAAGATAATTTTGAGCCAGGTTCCACTATGAAACTCTTTACTGCTGCGGCGGCAATGCAAGAAGGCAAATTCAGCCCCAACACAACCTTTAATTACCCAGCTGGTGGCTATAAGCTTGACGACCGTACGGTAAATGATCATGATTACGGTGCAGTTGGACCATTGACATTCCGTCAAGCAATTTCTTGGTCTAGTAATGTCGGAATGCTTACGTTAGAGCAAGCTATGGACAAACTGGTCAAGTTTGGAAAAGTTATTTAGAAAAATTTGGTTTTGGAAAATCGACAGATTCAGGTTTGGCAGGAGAATCTGCTGGTGAGCTACCAGTAGATAACTGGGTCGATTTGGCAATGTCATCATTTGGACAAGCTATTTCAGTAACGAACTTTCAAATGATGCAGGCTTACACAGCGATCGCTAATGACGGATCGATGCTGAAACCACAATATATCAGCAAAATCGTTGATAAAAATACTGGTGAAGAAAAAGTAACCCAACCAGAAAAAGTAGGACAACCAATCATAACTCCACAAGCGGCCAGTGATATTCGCACATATATGGTCGACACTGTAGAAGATCCAAATTATGGGATTGCTTATGACGTATATAAAGTGCCGGGTTATCATATAGCAGCTAAAACTGGTACAGCTCAAATCACTGGGGAAAACGGATATATGGCAGGTCTTACTGATTATACCTATTCTGTTGTGGAGATGATGCCAGCAGATAATCCAGAATACATTTTGTATCTTACAATGAAGAAACCTCAGACATATACAAGAGAGGCACTTGCTAAAATTGCCAATCCATTGATGCAATTGGTGATGGATTCAATCGATAGTGAGTCTGATCCAACAGTAGAACCTGCTAAATAAATGGAAAAGTAAATCAATACGAGTTAAACAATTAGGAGAGATATCATGGAGTGGACACAAATTTTTATTCCCATAGTATGTAGTTTTGCTATAACAGTGGCAGTGATGCCGATGTTTATCGGTTATTTTCAAATGAAGAAACAAGGACAAACAACGCGCGAAGATGGTCCGACTTGGCATAATGTAAAAACAGGTACGCCAACGATGGGTGGTTTAGTATTTTTAGTTGCAAGTTTTATCACGTCATTATTAGTAGGGTTATGGAAACAAGAGCTCACTCCTTCTTTACTGATTATTTTGTTCATTTTAGTTCTTTATGGGTTGTTAGGCTTTTTAGATGACTTTATCAAAGTGTTTAAAAAGCGAAATATGGGACTGAATTCCCGTCAAAAATTGATTGGTCAAATCATTGGCGGCTTAGTATTTTATTTTGTTTATCGTTCTGAAGGCTTGCCTGATACGCTTGATTTGTTTGGTGTTGTGACAATACCATTAGGCATTTTTTATGGTGTATTTGTCATTTTTTGGTTAGTTGGTTTTTCAAATGCAGTGAATTTGACGGATGGAATCGATGGATTAGTAGCAGGATTAGGCACGATTTCCTTTGGTACCTATGCAATCATCGCCTGGAAACAACAGCAATTTGATGTAGTGATCATTTGTTTAAGTGTGATTGGTGGTTTATTAGGATTCTTTCCTTATAATAAGAAACCAGCGAAAATTTTCATGGGAGATGTTGGTTCACTGGCATTAGGCGGTTTGTTGGCCGCTATTTCGATCATTTTGCGTCAGGAATGGACGTTATTGTTGATTGGACTTGTTTATGTATGTGAAACAGCAAGTGTTATTTTGCAAGTTACTTCATTTAAATTGTTTGGTAAACGAATTTTTAAAATGTCGCCGATCCATCATCATTTTGAGATGTGTGGCTGGTCGGAATGGAAGATCGATATTGTCTTTTGGCTGACAGGTGCTATTTGTTCGGCTATTACATTATGGATCGTACTTTAAAAAGAGTAGAGATTTAACTAAGCCCTAGCCTTCGGAAGTATTTTTTTTAGAAAATGAATAATCTGAAACTGGAACGAATAGTGTTCCAGTTTTAGAGACCTAATTTTCTGCAAGGTTAATCGCTTCTTTCAGCTTTTCTAAGATAAGGGGAAATGATAATGAAAAAAATTACAGATTATGAAAATAAAAAAGTCCTTGTTCTTGGACTTGCTAAAAGCGGTGTTAGTGCTGCAAAGTTGCTGCATGAGTTAGGCGCATTAGTGACAGTTAATGACTTTAAACAATTTGATCAGAACCCGGAAGCCCAAGATTTATTAACCTTGGGTATTCGTGTTGTTACAGGTGGACACCCGATTGAACTACTAGATGAAGACTTTTCTCTGATCGTAAAAAATCCAGGAATTCCTTATACAAATCCACTAGTAGAAAAAGCATTGAGCATGAAATTTCCTGTCTTGACAGAAGTTGAATTGGCTTATCAAATTGCTGAATGTCCTATTATTGGAATTACTGGAACTAACGGTAAAACGACGACAACAACGATGATCGGGTTGCTGCTAAATGCTGATCGTAAAACTGGAACGGCTCGTTTAGCTGGAAATATTGGTTACCCTGCTAGTGAAGTCGCTGAAAAAGCAGCTGCTGAGGATGATATAGTCATGGAGTTGTCCAGTTTCCAATTGATGGGAATTAAAACGTTTCACCCTCAAATCGCTGTTATCACGAATATTTATGAAGCACATTTAGATTATCATGGTTCAAGAGAAGAATATGTAAAAGCAAAGTGGTCAGTTCAAGAAAACATGGAGCGAAGTGACTTTCTTGTGTTGAACTGGAACCAACAAGAACTACAAGAATTAAGCAAAACAACGAAAGCCACAATTATTCCTTTTTCAACAAAAGAAGAAGTTGCTGGCGCCTATCTCTCAGAAGGAAAATTATACTACAAAAATGAGTACATTATGTTAGCAGTAGAACTAGGAGTGCCCGGCAGTCATAATATTGAGAATGCTTTAGCAGCAATTGCTGTGGCTAAATTAAAAGGTGTCTCAACTGAGTCGATCAGAAAGTCATTGATGATCTTCACTGGAGTGCCACATCGTACACAATATGTGGGGGAAGTTGCTGGACGCAAATTTTATAACGATTCCAAAGCAACCAATATATTGGCCACTGAGATGGCTTTAAGTGGTTTTGATCATTCTTCGCTTATCTTGTTAGCTGGTGGTTTAGACCGAGGAAACAGCTTTGATGAGTTAATCCCTTCACTAAGAGGGGTCAAAGCAATTATTCTTTTTGGAGAGACCAAAGATAAGTTACACAAAGCGGCAATCGAAGCTGGTATCAAGAACATACAATTGACAGAAAATGTCCAGACTGCCGTAAGGGATGCCTATGATTTTTCTGAAAAAAATGATACTATTCTATTATCGCCTGCGTGTGCTAGTTGGGACCAATATCCTAATTTTGAACTGCGCGGAGATGCTTTTATACAAGCGATGCACCAGCTAAAAGACATAGAAAAGTGAGAGAATTATGAAAATATTAATAACCGGCGGCGGAACAGGTGGACACATTTATCCAGCTTTGGCCTTTGTTAACTATGTAAAACAAATAGAGCCCGATACTGAATTTATGTATGTGGGAACCAAAATAGGTCTGGAAAGTAAAATTGTTCCAAAATATAAAATTCCGTTTAAGACAATCAAAATCCAAGGCTTTAAACGGTCGCTTAGTCCTCAAAATATCAAAACCGTGTATCTTTTCCTAAATAGTATTGGAAAAGCCAAAAAAATTATTAAGGAATTTCAACCAGATGTTGTGATCGGGACAGGTGGCTATGTATCAGGGTCAGTTGTTTATGCTGCAAAGCAGCTAAAAATTCCCACAATTATCCATGAACAAAATAGTATACCTGGAATAACGAATAAATTTTTAAGCAGGTATGTGACAAAAATCGCCATTTGTTTTCCTGATGTTGCTGAGTATTTTCCAAAAGAAAAGGTAGTCTTGACTGGAAATCCGCGAGCACAAGAAGTTGTGATGATCAAAAAAACAGATGTGTTAAGAGAATATGGCCTAGATCCTGAGCAGAAAACGGTCGTCATTTTCGGCGGGAGCCGTGGTGCATTAAAAATCAATCAAGCATTTATTGAGGCATTACCTCTTTTTGAGCAGAGAAATTATCAAGTTCTTTATGCTTCAGGAGAGCGATATTATAAAGAATTACAAGAAACATTAAATCTTTCCAAAAAGAAATTGACAAACATAAGCATTCAGCCTTATATTGATAAAATGGCAGAAGTCTTAGCAGCAGCAGACTTAATGGTTGGTCGTGCTGGGGCAACCTCTATTGCAGAGTTTACTGCATTAGGATTACCCGCAATTTTAGTTCCAAGTCCATATGTCACAAATGATCACCAGACAAAGAATGCCCAAAGCTTAGTTAAGTCTGGAGCAGTCGAAATGATCACTGACCAAGAGCTTACAGGTCTTAAATTAGTAACGGAGATCGATGCAATTTTACTTGACGAAACACGGCATCAAGCGATGGCTGCAGCGTCTAAAAAAGAAGGTATTCCGGACGCTAGTGAACGACTTTACAAAGTGGTAAAAGAAATAACTTGATGGGGGGTGCGGAAGATTAGTAAGAAAAAAGATGATCCAGTGGGTCCAGAAGACCAACAAACAAACAAGACTGAAAACATAGACGAGCAAAATTTGACTCCCTGGCAAAAAGAAAACCTAGAATACTTAAAAACACAAGGCGATCAGCCAGTTTGGAGTCCTTCAGTTTTGTCTACTGAAGAAGAGCAGGAAGAAGACTCGGGTGAAGATCAAGCAGAAAAAACAGAAGAATCTTCGTTGGAAGAGTCCGAAATACCAGAAAAACAAAAGACTACTTACGAATCTTTTGCAGACCGCTTACCAAAAATAAAAGAAGTCAGAAATAAACGATTATATCGTCGCTTAACTTTAATTGTGTCAGTATTTTTGGTGGCGATATTGATTGTCCTTTATTTTGTTTCTCCACTTAGTAAGTTAGGCAAGGTCAGCGTTTCAGGTAATAAATCGGTCGATAGTCAAAGCATCATTGCTCAATCTAAACTGGAGCAAGGGAAAAGTTTATGGGAGCAATTTGGAGATCGGAAAATTTATGAAGAAAAAATCCAACGTCAATTGCCGCGGATCAAAAAAGCAATAATCTCTTTGAATGGTGTTAACTCGTTTAACATAAAAGTCGATGAGTATAAAGTCGTTGCTTTAGAATCTGTAAACAATATTTTTCATCCTATTTTGGAAAATGGCAAGATTTTACCTGAAGAAATGAAAGCACCTGTGAGCGGTATGCCGATTTTTCTGAATTTCAAGGATCAGACGATCATTAAAAATTTAATGAATTCTTATAACAAACTTCCTGAGGATATAAAACAAAATATCTCAGAAATTCGTTATGCGCCGTCAAATGCAAACAAAGAATTGATCAATCTTCATATGAAAGATGCCAATCAAGTCATCGTAAATATCTCTCAATTAGAGGAGAAAATGGCGTATTATAGCAAGGTAGCGAGCCAAATGGAGAAACCAGGAATCATCGATATGGAAGTCGGGATTTTCTCATATCCTTTTAATAATGAGGAGACTGAAGAAAGTGTAGAAGAATCTTCACAGGCCCTAGAATAAAGTTAAGAAAAATAAAAGAATAAAATAGTAGAATCTACTTTCTAAAAAGCCTATGTTTATGGTAAAATTGAAAGAAGTGAGTATTCATAAAAAAATATATATTTAAACGGGTGTTTTATGCCCGCTTACATATTGGAATTAATAGGAGGAGGAACCCCATTCATGGCAAAGACAGGAATGTATGTAGGCCTTGATATTGGTACAACATCAGTAAAAGTTGTAGTTGCTGAGTTTATCGAAGGTCAAATGAATATCATTGGCGTAGGAAACGCAAAATCTGATGGATTAAATCGAGGGATCATTGTCGATATAGATAAAACAGTTAATGCGATTCAAAGAGCAGTAAGACAAGCAGAAGAAAAAGCGGGAATTCAAATTAAAAGTGTGAATGTGGGGTTACCAGCAAACTTACTTGAAGTGGAAAATTGCCAAGGAATGATCGCTGTAAGTAGTGAGTCAAAAGAAATCACTGATGAAGATGTTAGAAACGTAGCATCTGCAGCCCTGGTTCGTTCAACTCCTCCTGAACGTCAAATCGTAGCAATCTTGCCTCAAGAATTTACAGTAGATGGATTCGAAGGGATCAAAGATCCTAGAGGAATGATTGGCGTTCGTTTAGAAATGTTCGGCGTAGTTTTCACAGGTCCGAAAACAATTATTCACAATACTAGAAAATGTGTTGAAAAAGCTGGCTTAACAGTCAATGAATTAGTAATTATGCCGTTAGCTTTAACAGAAACAGTACTTTCAGATGGTGAAAAAGATTTTGGAACTATCGTGATCGATATGGGTGGCGGCCAAACAACGACTTCTGTGATGCATGATAAACAATTGAAATTTACTCATGTAAATCAAGAAGGCGGAGAGTTTGTTACGAAAGATGTTTCTATCGTATTGAATACATCATTCAATAACGCTGAAGCATTGAAAATCAATTATGGCGATGCTTATCCTGAAAGAACATCAGTAAGTGAAGAATTTCCAGTTGATGTGATCGGTAAGTCTGAACCTGTAAAAGTTGATGAACGTTACCTTTCAGAAGTGATTGAAGCTAGAGTAGAACAAATCTTTAAAAAATCTAAAGAAGTATTGGATGAAATCGATGCTTTAGAACTTCCAGGTGGAGTAATCTTAACAGGCGGTGGCGCAAGTCTTCCGGGTGTTGTTGATTTAGCACAGGAAATTTTTGATGCAAGTGTGAAATTGTACGTACCTAACCACATGGGATTACGTAACCCAGTCTTTACAAATGTGATCAGTATCGTAGAATATTCTGCTCAACTGAATGACATTTATCATATTGCTAAAGGTGCGATTCCAGGCGAAAAGATCAAACCATCACAGCCAATCGCAGTTCAACAAGAAGTACAATATGATACTTATACAGATACACCTCAAGATGATTACGACGATTCTGAAATTCATGAATCTGGTGAAAAAGTTACAGGCAAGATCAAAGACTTCTTCTCAAACATTTTTGACTAACAATTAAAACAGGAGGAAACGATACTATGGAATTTTCTTTAGATAATAACATTAACAATGGCGCTGTCATCAAAGTTATCGGTGTAGGCGGCGGCGGTGGTAATGCTGTTAACCGCATGATTGATGAAAACGTTAAAGGCGTTGAATTCATCGCTGCAAATACAGATGTACAAGCCCTTAAAAACTCAAAAGCAGAAACAGTGATTCAACTTGGACCTAAATATACACGCGGTTTAGGTGCTGGATCTCAACCAGAAGTCGGTCAAAAATCAGCGGAAGAAAGTGAACAAGTACTTTCAGATGCGTTACAAGGCGCAGACATGATCTTTATCACAGCTGGTATGGGCGGTGGAACAGGAACTGGAGCAGCGCCTGTAGTTGCTAAAATCGCTAAAGAATTAGGTGCTTTAACAGTTGGTGTCGTGACGAGACCATTTAGCTTTGAAGGACCAAAACGTGGACGTTTTGCTGCAGAAGGAATTGCTCTTTTAAAAGAAAACGTTGATACGTTATTGATTATTTCAAATAACCGTCTATTAGAAGTTGTAGATAAGAAGACACCAATGCTTGAAGCCTTCCGTGAAGCTGATAATGTTTTACGTCAAGGTGTACAAGGGATCTCAGATTTGATCACAGCACCAGGCTATGTTAACTTGGACTTCGCTGATGTGAAGACTGTTATGGAAAATCAAGGAACTGCTTTGATGGGAATCGGTGTTGCTAGTGGTGAAGATCGTGTGATCGAGGCAACTAAGAAAGCTATTTCTTCTCCATTATTAGAAACTTCTATTGATGGTGCTGAACAAGTATTATTAAACATTACTGGTGGCTTGGACATGACATTATTTGAAGCACAAGATGCTTCTGATATTGTAACAAGTGCTGCAACTGGCGATGTAAATATTATTTTAGGTACATCTATCAATGAAGATTTAGGTGATGAAATTCGTGTAACAGTTATTGCAACTGGTATCGATCCATCAAAAAAAGACCGCAAACCTGCGCGTCAAAATAGACCTACTCAAATTCAAACAGTACAGCAAGCGCCAGTACTGGATATGGAACAATCAAAACCATCACAGCCACAACCGCAAGAAGAAACAAGTGCGTTTGGAGATTGGGATATCCGTCGTGAGCAAAATGTAAGACCTAAAGTTGAAGATACGACATTTGAAAATGTTGAGAAAAAAGATTTTGAAACATTTCATCGTGAAGAACCATCACAAAACAATGACGATGAGTTAAACACACCACCATTTTCCGCAGAAAAAGATAGGAGCGATTTTGATCATGCTAGTTGAAAACTTAGAAAATATAAATCAAGAAATTCAGCTAGCATGCCAAAAATCTGCACGGTCAGACAATGATGTAACAATGATTGCCGTGACTAAATCAGTGGGAAATGAGCTTACCAAGGAGCTTGCTGAACTTGGTATTGAGAATATGGCTGAAAACCGAGTCGATAAATTACTAGCCAAAAAAGAGGCACTGAAAAATTTTTCATCTATTAAGTGGCATTTGATTGGTAATTTACAGCGTAGGAAGGTAAAATCAATAATAAATGAGATAGATTATTTTCACGCTTTAGACAGTTTAAAATTAGCGGAAGAAATCCAGAAGCGGGCAGAGAAGCAAATTTCCTGTTTTGTTGAAGTGAATATCACTGGTGAAAAAAGCAAACACGGATTTAAATCAGATGAAGTTCTTGATTTTATACATCAATTAGCTGAGTTTGATCGAATAAAAGTCGTAGGGTTAATGACTATGGCACCGTTAGAAGCTTCTGAGCAAGTGCTTCACGAAGTGTTTTCTAAGCTAAAAGAATTGCAAAAGGCAATAAATAATCAGCATCTGTCATATGCACCATGTACAGAGCTTAGCATGGGAATGAGTAATGACTTCCCAATCGCTATTGAAGAAGGTGCAACTTTTGTACGAATCGGAACAGCAATTTTCAGAGGTGCGTAAAGGAGGGGAATCTATGTCAATTTTTAGTAAAAATGCGTTATCGAGCTTTTTTGGATTATCTGGTGAAGATGAATATGATAATTATGATGAATATGAAGAGCAAAAGGTTGTGAATGAACAACCGCCAAGACAGACGGTTCGGCAAACACCAGCACAAGCGCAGGTACAAAGACCAACTGTAACTGAGCCGTTAACCGAAAAACCATCTGCTCGTTATCGTTCAACAGAAACGCATCAAGATAAAAAAGAAAGCCGTCAGGAAACAGCATTTAATGAGAAAAAGGTTGTCTCCATGCGTAGTTCTAATAACTCAAATTCAAAACGTTCGCAAGACACACCTAGTCCAGGAAGACCAGGTAAAATTACCATTCTTGAACCACGAGTGTATTCTGAGGCGATGAATATTGCAAAGCACATTATTGCAAGTGACGCCGTATTGATTAATTTTCATTTAGTGGAAGAAAATCAAGCAAGAAGAATTGTTGACTTTCTTACTGGGACTGTTTATGCGCTAGATGGAGATATTCAACGTGTAGGCGATGAAATTTTTCTTTGTACACCATCAAACATTGAAATCGATAGTGCTACGGCTCAATCGTTAGCTAAGAAACAAATGTTTGATTTTTAGTTAGGAGGTAATGAGTATCGCTCTATTTATATTTCTATTATATACAGGTGCACGAATCTACTCAGGCGTTTTAATCGTATATGCATTATTATCTTGGTTTCCAGGAGCATATGATTCTATGTTTGGTCGTTTGATTTCAAGAATTTCGGAACCTTATTTAAGCTTATTTGATCGATTAAACTTGAACATAGGTATGATTGGTTTTAATGTAATGATTGCAATTATTGTATTAAATTTAGCCGCAAGTGGATTAGGACGGATTTTACAATCACTATTGTATTAATAAAAGAAAGGATGATTTGTCTATGAACGCAAATGTGTATCAACATTTTCGAAAAGATGAGCATCCTTTTATTGATTCCGTTGGTGATTGGTTGGAACAAGTCGAAAGCCAATATGCTCCTTACTTATCTGATTTTTTAGACCCTAGACAGGCGTATATTTTAGAAACATTGATACGGCAAAATAGTGAACTTGAGTTTCAGTTTTATGGTGGGTATGAACATGCTGAGCGAAGACGCTGTCTGATTTTTCCTGATTACTATCAACCAAAGGAAGAAGATTTTGAAGTAGAATTACTAGAAATCATTTATCCTATAAAATTCTCAACATTATCTCATGGAAAGGTCTTGGGGACCTTGGTGAATACTGGGATTAAACGTGAGTATTTTGGCGATATTATTTCCGATGGTGATCGCTGGCAAGTGTTTGTTGCTAAAGAAATAGCCAATTTTGTTGTCGCTCAAGTAGAAAAAATCGGGAAAATAACTGTACGATTAGAAAAAAGAAATTATACAGAGATCATTATGCCTAAAGATGATTGGACGCATGAACGAACAACAATAAGTTCGTTGCGTCTGGATAATTTGATCTCTAGCGTATATAATATATCTAGACAGAGATCGAAGCAGTTGATCGAATCTGGAAAAGTCAAAGTGAATTGGACGGAGAATACAAGACCTGATTTCCTAGTGGACCTTTTAGATATTGTGTCTATTAGAGGGTTTGGCCGTATCCAAATTCAAGAGTTAGAGGGGAAGACGAAAAAGGACAAGTTTCGTTTGTTACTGGGAGTACTACGAAAATAATCCAAAGAGGTGAAGGAATATGGCATTAACTCCATTAGATATTCAAAATAAAAACTTCTCTACAAAAATGAGAGGATACAACCAAGACGATGTCGATGATTTCTTAGATCAAGTAACGAAAGATTATGAAGATTCTCTTCAAAAAACACGTGAGCTTGAAAAATCATTAAAACATGCAGAAGAAAAATTACAATATTTCAATGAATTAAAAGATGCATTGAACCAATCAATTATTGTTGCACAAGATACTGCAGATAAAGTAAAAACGAGTGCCAATAAAGAATCAGAAGTAATCGTTACGTCTGCTGAAAATACAGCTAATGAAATGATTTCATCTGCTGAAAAACGTTCAAGTAATCTGATTACATCAGCAGAAGAAAAAGCAAAAGAAATTCTGACAGATGCCACAGATCGTGCTCGTCAATTAGCTGCTG
Source organism: Enterococcus crotali (assembly GCF_000633635.1). Taxonomy (GTDB): domain Bacteria; phylum Bacillota; class Bacilli; order Lactobacillales; family Enterococcaceae; genus Enterococcus_L; species Enterococcus_L crotali. The sequence continues at coordinate 267,345 of NZ_AYPQ01000007.1, forward strand.
AAACAGATGATTTGAAGAAAAAAACACGTGTTTTCCATCAACGTTTAAGCTTGATGTTAGAAGCACAATTAGAGCAAGTGAAGAGTGAAGAGTGGAATGAACTGTTAAAACCATTCTCAAGTTATGTAAGCGACTCTCATACAGTTATCAAGGAAGTCTTAGCACAAGAACTTGATAAAAGTGATGATGTTGTTGTTGCAGATGAAGCTGTAACTGTAACGGAAGAACAACCAACGCTCGAGCAAGCTGCAATGGATCCAAAAGCAATGTTGGATTTACTAAATAAAGATCCTAAATAATTTCGTATATAAATAGAACAGAAAAGTCGATAACCATTCTTTTAGCGAGTCAATGATAGTGAAAGATTGACAGACCCTGGTATTGAAAAGATCCTCTATTTTACTCAAGTTTGAATGTAGTAAAACTTGACGAGTAATTTCGTTAACAATTAACAGAGGAAATAATTGAGTGTATCAATTATTTTAAATTTGGGTGGTAACGCGAGTACTTTCGTCCCTTGGGATGGAGGTACTTTTTTGCTGTTCATCACTCCACTCCGTTTCGATCACATCAATTTCTAAGAGCTAAAGCTCTAAGAATTGAAGGACCGCGACTTGCTCCGCCAGAGCGGATGATGAACAGTACTTGACGAACGAAAGTGAGAGAAGTGACCATACTAGTTCATCACTCCACTCCGTTTCGATCACATCAATTTCTAAGAGCTAAAGCTCCAAGAATTGAAGGACCGCGACTGGCTCCTCCAGAGCGGATGATGAACAGTACTTGGCGAACGTAAGTGAGAGAAGTGACCATACTAGTTCATCACCAAAATATCTGCTGAAGAATAAAACGTATTAACAGTCCTACTTATTAATAAAGACCTACAAATGAAAGCGAGGAAATAAAAATGAAAATGAAAGAAACATTACAGTTGGGAAAAACAGCTTTTCCAATGCGTGGGAATTTGCCAAACCGTGAGGTAGAATGGCAAAAAGATTGGGAAGAGAAAAAAATCTATGAAAAACGTCAAGCATTAAACGAAGGCAAACCAACCTTTGTTCTTCATGATGGACCGCCATATGCCAATGGAAATATCCATTTAGGTCATTCGTTAAATAAAATCAGTAAAGATATCATTATCCGTTCAAAATCTATGTCTGGATTCCGCTCACCTTATGTTCCTGGCTGGGATACACATGGATTGCCAATCGAACAAGTATTGACAAATAAAGGCATCAAAAGAAAAGAAATGACGCTTGCTGAATACCGTGAAAAATGTGAAGAATACGCGCGTTCACAAGTCGATACTCAGCGGACTGACTTCAAACGTTTAGGTGTTGCTGGGGATTGGGATCATCCTTATATTACATTAGATCCAACTTATGAAGCAGCTGAAATTCGTGTGTTTGGAAAAATGGCTGAAAAAGGCTATATCTACAAAGGGTTAAAACCAATTTACTGGTCTCCATCTAGCGAGTCTTCATTAGCAGAAGCTGAAATTGAATATAAAGATGTTAAATCCCCATCTATTTATGTTGCATTCAAAGTAGTTGATGGTAAAGGAATCCTGGATACAGATACATCATTAATCATTTGGACGACAACACCTTGGACACTTCCAGCAAACTTAGGGATTTCTGTAAATCCTACGTATCAATATGTGGTTGTTCAAGCATATGGTAAAAAATACGTTGTTGCTAAAGATCTTTTAGACACAGTTAAAGAAGCAATCGGCTGGGAGGATGTTGAAGTTCTTGAAACCATCTCTGGTCAAGACATGGAATACATGACAGCTCAACATCCATTTTACGACCGTACATCATTAGTTATGTTAGGAGATCATGTCACATTAGATGCTGGTACTGGACTAGTTCATACAGCTCCTGGACATGGTGAAGATGACTACATTGTAGGGAAAAAATATAATTTAGATGTTCTTTCACCTGTGGATAATCGTGGTGTATTTACAGATGAAGCGCCTGGATTTGAAGGAGTCTTCTATGATAAAGCGAATCCGATGATCACAGCATTGCTTGATGAAAAAGATGCGTTGTTAAAATTAGATTTCTTTACACATAGTTATCCACATGACTGGCGTACAAAGAAACCTGTCATTTATCGTGCAACACCGCAATGGTTTGCATCAATCGATAAATTCCGCCAAAATATCTTAGATGAAGTTGAAAAAGTTGATTGGATCCTTCCTTGGGGGAAAACACGTCTTTACAATATGATTCGTGATCGTGGCGATTGGGTAATTTCTCGTCAACGTGCGTGGGGTGTCCCACTACCTATTTTTTATGCTGAAAATGGTGAAGCAATCATCACACCTGAAACAATTGAGCATGTAGCGAATTTATTTGCTGAGCATGGATCAAATGTTTGGTTTAAACGTGAGGCTAAAGAATTATTACCAGATGGATTTACACATCCTGGTTCTCCAAATGGTGAATTTACAAAAGAAAATGATATCATGGATGTTTGGTTTGATTCTGGTTCTTCACATGAGGCTGTATTACGCCAACGTCCAGAGCTGACTTTCCCTGCTGATATGTATCTAGAAGGCTCTGATCAATACCGTGGCTGGTTTAATTCAAGTATTACAACAAGTGTAGCCATCAATGGTGTGGCACCTTATAAAGCCGTTTTATCTCAAGGATTCACATTAGATGGTGAAGGCCGTAAAATGAGTAAATCATTGGGGAATACGATTTTACCTGACAAAGTGATCAAACAAATGGGTGCGGATATTTTACGCTTGTGGGTAAGTAGTGTGGATTATGAAGCAGATGTACGTGTTTCAATGGATATCTTAACTCAAGTTTCTGAAGTTTATCGTAAAATCCGTAATACAATGCGTTTCTTATTAGCAAATACAAGTGATTTTGAACCAAAAGAACACACAGTTGCTTATGAAGAGTTGCGTTCTGTGGATAAATACATGGTTGTTCGATTAAATCAAGTGATTCAAGAAATTCGAGAAAAAGGGTATGAAAAATACAATTTCATGCAAATTTATCGTTCAGTAATGAATTTCTTAACAGTGGATCTATCGTCATTTTATTTGGATTTTGCGAAAGATGTTGTCTATATCGAAGCAGAAGATAATTACCAACGTCGTTGCATGCAAACAGTATTTTATCAAATTGCTGTAGCTTTAACAAAACTGTTAACACCGATCATTCCACATACTTCTGAGGAAATCTGGAGTTTCTTAAAAGAAGACGAAGACTATGTTCAGTTAGCTGAATTCCCAGGTTATGAAGAATTTGCAAACCAAGAAGAGTTATTGGATACGTGGGCTGCGTTCATGGACTTTAGAGATAACGTCTTAAAAGCATTGGAAGAAGCGCGTAATTCTAAATTGATCGGTAAATCGTTAGAAGCAAAAGTAACGGTTTATCCTAATGAACAAATCCGTGAATTGTTAAAAGCTGTGGATGCAGATATCGCGCAATTATTGATTGTTTCTGATTTTGAGGTCGCGGCAGTAACTGCAGCCGTTCCTGAAAATGTTGAAAAATTCGATGATATGTCGATTCTTGTAGAAAAAGCAGCAGGTGAAACGTGTGAACGTTGTCGTGCGGTACGCACAGATGTTGGTGAAGATGAAAAGCTTCCGCACTTATGTGGACGTTGTGCCACAATCGTTGAAGAAAATTATCCAGAAGCTGTTGCTGAAGGATTTGAAGCGTAATAAAAAAGGACTCTGGAAAAAATTCCAGAGTCCTTTTTTATTCTAATTTACCGCGTTCACGATACCAGATATCAGGCTGCCAATCCCAGGTGAATCCATCTTTTTCTAATAAATCAAAAGCTGCCTCAGGACCCATTGAGCCTGCTGCGTAATTAGGAAAGTCTACAGATGTTTTATCCCAAGCCTGACGAATAATATCAACAATTCGCCAAGATTGAGCTACTTCGTCCCAATGAGAGAAGTTTGTGCCATCTCCGTTCAAACTATCCAATAATAGCTTTTCATAAGCTTCTGGACTATTGCCGGTTGTCTCTGCGCTATGACGGTAATCTAGTTTTACCGGAGTTGTTGTAAACCCTTGCCCAATTTCCTTGCCATTGAGAGTCATTGAGAAGCCCTCAGTTGGTTGAATATAGATTGTTAAGACATTTGGGGGCAAATCCGTTTTTTCGCCGCATTTATCAATGTCATCTTTGAAGACATTGACTGGAACTTGTTTAAAGACAATATTGATACGTGTGCCTTTTTCTGTTAAACGTTTACCAGTACGGATATAAAATGGTACGCCGGACCAACGGAAATTGTCGATTAAAAATTTACCAGCAACAAAGGTTTCAATTTGAGAATGTTCATCGACATTCGGCTCCTCACGATAACTAACAAATTCTTGATTATCAAGTTTCCCTTGTCCATATTGGCCACGGACAAAGTTTTCTAAAGCTTCTTCTTCAGAGTAAAGGCGAATCGCTTGTAAGGCTTTTACTTTTTCAGCCCGAATTTCAGCTTCTGAAAAAGCAACAGGAGGTTCCATAGCTAACAATGAGACGACTTGTAAAATGTGGTTTTGAACCATGTCTTTTAATGCCCCGCTATGGTCATAGTAACCACCGCGATCTTCCACACCTAGACTTTCAGCAAATGTGATTTGAACATTGTCGATATAGCGATTATTCCATTGAGATTCAAAGATATTATTAGCAAAGCGAATAGCAGAAATATTTTGAATCATTTCTTTCCCTAAGTAATGATCGATCCTGAAAATATCCTTTTCAGGGAAAACTGCCCGAATTTCCTCATTCAATTGATAGGCTGAGTCATAATCAGCACCAAATGGTTTCTCGATAACCAAACGATCAAAACCATTATCAGTTAAAATTGCCTGTGATTTTAAGTGCTGCACGATTGTACCGAAAAACTGCGGAGCCATTGCCAGATAATAAATGTGGTTGCCGCCTAATTCATATTTATCATTTAGAGTATCAGATAATTCTTTGAGCGTATCGTAGTGCTCAGAATCATTGACATCGTGGGATTGATAATAGAAGTGGCTTGAAAAAGCATCTGCTTCTTCTTTTGTCGGATTTAAGTCCTTGATCGTTTCGCGGACTATTTCCCGGTAATGTTCATCAGACCAGTCTCTTCTTGCCGTACCAATAACTGCAAAGTGTTCTGCTATACTTCCTTTACGATATAAACGGAATAAAGAAGGATAGAGTTTTCGTTTTGCTAAGTCACCTGTACCGCCAAATATAGTAAATAGAGCTATTTTTTCGTTCATATTCATTCCCCGCTTTCTTATTATAATTGATCAACAAAAATCGTACTTGCCGCTTTGTAGCTGATCGCCAATTCTTTGTTATTATTACTAATCCTGATCGGCCCCTCATAGGCCGCAATTTCATTGATCGTATATTCTTCATGAATCTGTAAGTCAATCGATACGAGATAGTCCAATAGCTCTTTTTCGTCTAAGACACGAGCAATACGAATCTTAGTTCCGACAGGATAGTCTATTAATGTTTGACGTTTTTCTTCGTGGACAGGTTGATTATCTCCTGGGATAACGCCGCCATGAGGACAAAATTTGGGCTGATTTAAGTACGCGGATAAACGATTTGCTAATGTTTGGGAAGTAACATGTTCTAAGACCTCTGCATCATCATGAACTTCGTTCCACGAGTAATTTAAATGTTCAACTAAGAATACTTCCCATAATCGATGCTTGCGAATAAGTGTACTTGCTTTTTTCAGTCCTAACTCTGTCAGTTGGACACCTTGGTAAGGAGAATGTACAACCAGCTCTTCTTTTACTAATTTTGAAATCATCTCACTAACAGATGCTGCTGAAACATCTAAACCTGAGACGATTTGCTTATTGTTGATTTTATTTTCATCGCCACCTAGCTCAAAAATCAGCTTTAGGTAGTCTTCACGATTGGGGGTCATATTGTTCATCCTTTCAAAGAAGCCATCAAGATAAGTTTATCAGAAAATTGTTTTTTTGACCATTTAATAATATGTTAATCTTAAAAAAAATGTGTGTTTTATTATTTGAAGAAGAAAATAAGAAACAAACGCTTAATTGATAACGTTTTCTAGCGTATGCTAACCAAAATTGCTTTTTTGTATAACGAGTTTTAAATGACAAGAGGTTGAATTGTTAAAAATAAATTAGAATTTTTTTGAATAAGCTGAAAATTGTTTATTGTGATCGTTTCTATTCTTTAAAAGGATATTGACTATTCAAGTAAGTATCTCTAAACTGATTAGAGTAACGAAAATAAAGGAGAAGTTAAATGAAAGTACCAGTAATGTGGAAAGTGTTAGGTTGTTTTCTTGTTGTAGTTCCTCTGATTGGCTTGTTTGGACTAGTTAAATTAGGTGCAGAGCTTGGAATCGGGATTGTTTATGAGGCATTGGGCACAATCATGTGGCTTAGTTTGTTCAGTGTCATTTTTTCTGTTATTGTAGGTGTATTGTTATTCAAAGGAAGTATTTGGGGATATCATTTAACCAAAGTGTTAATAGGAATAAGTGTTCTTAATGGAGTATTACTAATTTTTGATTTTGATCCAGTTACTTTCTATTCATTACTAATTAGAATAATCGTTCTTTCCCAGGTGATTTATTCAAAGAAAACAAATTTATATTTGTCAGAGTTAAGACATAATGCGAAAAGGAAAATAGCATAGCTACCTGTAAAACATGCTTCGACTATACGTCTGGGTATGTTTTTTATTTATGATCGAACGAGACTTTTAATACTACTTTGTTTTATAATGAAAGTATCATTTTCAAGGAGCGGACAAGACGTGAAACAAAACCAATACATTTTATCGATAGATCAAGGAACAACAAGCTCAAGAGCCATTATTTTTAATCATGATGGGCAAGCAGTGGCTAAAGCACAAAAAGAGTTTACTCAGTACTTTCCACATCCCGGCTGGGTGGAGCACGATGCAAACGAGATTTGGAATTCTGTCCAATCTGTCATTGCAGATGTGTTGATTGAATCAAAGTTAAAGCCAGATCAGATCAAAGCAATTGGGATCACCAATCAGCGTGAAACCACAATTGTTTGGGATAAAAAAACAGGAGAGCCCATTCATCGTGCTATTGTCTGGCAATCAAAACAAACCAATGAAATTGCAGACCAACTTAAAGCAAGTGGCTATCTAGCATTTATTCAAAAACGAACGGGTTTAATCATTGACTCTTATTTTTCTGCGACTAAGGTAAAGTGGTTATTGGATCATGTTGAAGGCGCTAAGGAACAAGCAGAATCTGGTCAGCTTTTATTTGGTACGATTGATACTTGGTTATTATGGAAGCTAACTGGTGGCAAGGTACATAAAACCGATTATACTAATGCCAGTCGGACGATGCTGTTTAATATCCACAAACTAGATTGGGATCAAGAAATTTTAGCGATTCTAGGAATTCCTAGAGCGATGTTGCCTGAGGTTTGTTCAAATGCAGAAATCTATGGATATACTGAAGATTATCATTTTTATGGAGAAAATATTCCTATTGCAGCGATGGCGGGGGATCAACAGGCTGCTTTAGTTGGACAGGCGGCTTTTGAAAAAGGAATGGTCAAAAATACCTATGGCACTGGGGCCTTTATCGTTATGAATACCGGAGAGTCTGCGATTTTGTCTGAAAAGGGTTTGTTGACTACCATTGGCTATGGAATTAATGGTCAGATCACGTATGCTTTAGAAGGCAGTATATTTGTAGCAGGTTCTGCTATCCAATGGCTACGTGACGGATTAAAACTATTTAAAGAGGCTAGTGACTCACAAGCGTTGGCTGAACAAGTGACTGATTCAGATGGTGTCTATGTTGTTCCGGCTTTTACTGGCTTAGGCGCTCCTTACTGGGATCAAGAAGCGCGTGGCGCAGTTTTCGGGATCACCAGAGGGACAACGAAGGAACACCTGATTCGTGCGACTTTAGAATCGATTGCTTATCAAAGCGCAGATGTAATCAACACGATGGAAAAAGAGTCCAATATTGAAATTAAATTATTAAGAGCAGATGGCGGCGCTACTAAAAATGACTTGCTAATGCAATTTCAAGCGGATATCATCAATAAGCCTGTTGAGGCGGCAGATTTTTCTGAAACAACCGCATTAGGTGTGGCATATTTAGCTGGTTTGGCGATAGGTTTTTGGAAGGACTTAGCTGAAATAAGTGCGTTTGCACATAGTAGTAAACGTTTTGAAGCCAGAATCACTGAAGAAAAACGAAACGAATTATATGATGGGTGGCAACGAGCAGTGCATGCAACAATGGCTTATAAGAAAAAAGAATAGATGTTTTACCCAAAAAAGGAAGAGATAAGGGATGAATGACAAAACAAAAAGCTGGCAAGCACTTGTAGGATCATATCAAGAAATTTGTCCGGATGAGCGTTTACAATTGTATATTGATCGTTATTGGTTTTCTTATGCAGAAAAGTTAAGCCCTCCAGCTCGAATCATTCCTGATTTATGTTCAGATTTGATTTTTTTGATCAGCCCGGAATTTGATATTTTAGAAGCTACTATTTGCGGACCCAATACAAGCTTTTTTTATTCTCGTGTGGATCGTCCAACCATGTTCTTTGGCATCCGCTTTTATTTAAATGGAATGTACCCATTTCTGAAGCATTCGCTGAATGGGCTAAAGAATCAACGAGTTGAATTAGAGTCGATTAAAAAGTCGATGGCCGCAGCTCTAATCGATCATTTATCAGGTAAAACAACGCAAAGCGAACTCATTAAAAGTGCTAATCATTATTTTTTAGAAAAATTAAACCGTTTGAAGGACAACAGAATTTCGTCTCCTATATATGAATTTATCACAAGACAAGATTATTCCCTTAACTACAATGAATCTGTCGCTAATAGCTCGCTTTCTGAAAGAAGTTTGCAGCGTTTATTCAGGGAAGAAACAGGTTTATCTCCTTATGAAGCGTTTGATGTTTTAAGATTTCAAAAGGTTTATCAAGAGCTCATCAATTTTCCTCAGAAAAAACATCTAGACTTAGTTGGAAAATATGGTTTTTTTGATCAAGCACACTATAGTCGGAAACTGAAAAAAATGACTGGCTTGACTCCGCAAGAAATTCGTCAACATGTCGGTATTTTACAAGACATGAAGTAACTCGTTGATTATAATAAAGAAAACAAGTTGGGGGAGATTGATATGAAATTAGATATGGTAGGAATCATCGTCGAATCAATGGAGCAAACGATTTTATTTTATGAGCGCTTAGGCTTTGAAGTTGTAGGAGAAAAAGAGGCAGATTATGTCGAGCTGAATAATGATGGAATAAGAATCTCACTAAATACTAAAAAAATGATCGAAGGGGTTTATGGATTTCAACCCAAAAATGAAGGGGATAAAATCGAATTAGCCTTTTTGTGTGAATCTGCTACAGAAATCGATCAATTGTGTGAGAATATGAAAAACTTTGGCTATGAACTATTTAGAGAACCTTGGGCAGCTTTTTGGGGACAATATTATGCCATCATCAAAGATCCTAACGGGAATTTGCTGAGCTTGTTTTGTGCTATTGATTAAGAAGTTGAGCGAGTCAGGAGGAATCCAGTTATGGAAGAGAAAATTCAGTATCTAAAAAAGAAAGCTCAACAATGGCCAGGTGCAACTGTTGTATACCGGGAAGACTGGGATTGTGATTATTTTGCGATCGAGCAGAAATGTTTTTGCATGCTTGGAACGAATAAAGCAGGTGAAAAGATAATGACAGTCAAAGGCAATCCAGAGGAAAATGAATTGTTAAGAGAACAATATTCAGATGTCGTTCCAGGTTACTATGCTAATAAAACGCATTGGAACTCGTTTAAATTGGAAAACTCATCATTTACAGAGGAACAGCTAGCTATTTTTTTAAAGAGATCTTATGAGTTAGTCTTAAAAAAGCTACCTAAAAAAGTACAAATAAAATACATCTAACCAAAGATAAAAACGCCACTTTAGAAGAGTCCTAAAGTGACGTTTTTTTAGGTGTTATGCATGATTTAAATAGAAATTGACCAAGGTGATGATCCATAGATGTGCTGGATAAAATACATAGAATAAATATTTAAAGATTGGCTGATTGCTTCCTTTTTTACCATTATATAAATGGATAAAAGGAATTACTGTAATAAATAGAAATTCTGGGTTCATTTCAAGTTGTAGCTTGATTATTTCAAAAGAGTAGTGCGGTAAGCCAAGAACCGGGATTATAAGTGAAGGGATGGCAAAAAGGAGATAAGAAATGTCTCTTTTTTTCGCATTATCTCTAAAAAAATAACTCAGCAACATAAATGGAATAACGATCGGTCCACCTTCTGTTGGGATCAAGCCTATAAAAGCCGCTAGTGTTAAAACGATTGCTAGGATAGTTGCTATGGTTTTTGATAATCCTTCTTTCCTCTGTTTAGCGAAATCAATCAGTGTTAAGATCGACACTCCAATCGCTAATGTTAGGAAAATATTGTTGCGTATCTGGTACATTGGATCTTTGATCATCAATGTATTGATCAATGTATTGCCAATCAGCATGATAGCGGCCCAACTATAAAGACGGAGCAAATAGTTTTTCCGATTTCTTGTATAATGGAATCCTTCAACTGCTGTAAAAGCAAAAAAGACAGCTACACAGCGGGTTAACATGTGAATGGGTAGATCGAATTGTGGGGGTAAAAGTGGTGTAAGATGGTCAAGCATCATTAAGCCCATCATAATAAGTTTTAATTGATTTCCGTTCATTTCATTCTCCTAAATATATATTTTTTTAACTTTTTATAGTATAAAAAAAATAAACTTATTTGGCGTGGGAATGAACGAACAAAAACCTTACAAAAATGACATTAGGTAGTAAGATGATCGTTTAATGAATGTATTCATTCTGACTACGATAAAAATCATAAATCGATTTTGCGTAAATATACGGGATGAATTCATTTTGAGCAAGCATAAGCAAATACTCGTTCTCAGTTACCCATTTCATTTCACAGACTTCTTCTTCTTGTAACTGGAGCTCCTCAAGTGTTACGTCTTTTGTAACAAAGTAAATCTCATCCCATCCCTCTTCAAATGACACGGTCAAACGGCTGGGTGTGTCTTTTAAATCAATCAAGAGGCCAGTTTCTTCTAGTAGCTCACGTTCGGCTGCTTGAAATAATTCCTCTCCTGTACTAACAGCACCGCCGGCAGTATAATCCCAGTAATTTGCCCATGATTTTTTTGTTGATTGGCGTTTTTGGATAAGTAGTTCACTAGCACTATTAAAAATTAGTACTGAAACCACAAAACGATAGTTACCTTTTAGATTTTCCTCCATTGATTTTTAGTTTTAGTCAGCTATTTACGTTACTAGTTTCCTAAAGGGCTGCGAGAAATCCCCATGGATAAGTGTTCTTTCTCTGATATTTCCTTCTTTAAATAAACCAATGGACTAGTCTCAAATAGTTTGTCTAGTTCATTTTGACGAGCAAATTCTTGATTGAAGCCGTTCAAAAGTGATTTAAACCACTGTTCTATCTCTAAAGGATATAAATTACCGCCTATAGAAGATAAGCGGTTGAAACCTAGATCGATTTTTTGTTTAAGATCGATCTCACCACCAGCATAGATATAAATCTCTTTATTGATTGCAGAACGTAAGTCACGAATACGAGTGCTGTCTCCGGCTTCTTTGAGACCGATGATATTCGCTTTTTGAAAGACCTCTACAAGTGAATCTGTCGATATATCGAATCCAGTCCGTTTTGGATTATTATAGATAATAATTGGCTTATCAAGTATGTCTGAAATTTTCTCTACGTAAATAACAGCTTCTTTTTGACTAGGTAGGATATAAGGAGGGAAACCTAATAGAACACCTGAAATTTTAGTTGAGGAATTGATATTCTCTGCCAATAGTATAGCTTCCTTTTGACGGATACTAGCTACACCAAAAATAATTTCAAAGTCATTTTTGATTCTGGTTTCTTTTTCTATAGCATTTAACATGGATATTTTTTCTTGTAAAGTCAGGCTATGCTGCTCTCCAGTTGATCCACAAACTAAAACAGAACGGACACCAACACCTTGTAAATAGAGAATATGTCCGAGCGTATCTTGTATGTTTAAGGTTTCATCGTTATAGAATGCTGTTGGGACAGCAATATGATACTCATTTATTAAGTTATAGTTCATACATGCACCTTCTTTTTAATATCTAACAAGAAGAGTGTAACAAAAGAGCAGATACTTAGGCAATCTTATTTCTAAGCAATTTTGAATGAAGCATCTCAATGTGTGGCAAATCGACCTGATCCTTGTCTTGTATTTTTAATTGATTATATGTGATCGTCTATTTCCTTTATTTTAGAGTTATGATAAGCTTGACTAAGGGTTGGATAATTATTTAATAAAGGAGAAAAAAATGAAAAAAACTGTATTATTTTGTGGGGTGCTTGTGCTTTTAATGAGTGGCTGCACAACGAGAGATGGGGCAGATTCAACATCTGGCAGTACATCGACAGAGACTAGTGTTTCTAGTAGTACGACTGAGAGCACAACGAAAGAAACCGTCAAAAAAAAGAGCAAAGCGAAGAAAACATCGGAGCCATCTACTACGAGCGAAAGTAGTCAGAAAAAAGAAGTTAAAAAAGTGGAAACTGACGGGCAACTATTTGTACCAAATCCAGAAGATGATGACGAGGAAGTAAGCTATCAATCATCAGGAGAAGGGAATATATCAGCGTTTGTTCCAGACTATTCACAATATAATAAAGAACAAGTAATCAGTAAATTAGGCGAGCCGAGTCAAGTGATCACAGATGCCGCAGTGATTCGAGAAAGACTTGAGGGTAGTGAATGGGACCTGATCAAGGCTCAGTTTGATCTAGGTAAATTAACTGAAGATCAAGCAAAAGCATTTATGTTTGCTACGGCAGATCTATCTTTGGCAGCTGCAATTAGTATGGAATTGGAATTGCTCGTTTACGATGATCAAAATAAACCTAATGTCTATCTATCTGAAAATCAAGTGAAATTCATTACACCTATGACGGATTATATTGAGTTTAAAGGGAAGATAAGTACCCTTTAATGTGACAGAGTAAGGTGACTGAGTCACAAATATTTTAGTAGCTTTTAGGGACTGAGATATAACTAGAAGAGTTATATCTCAGCCTTTTTTATATTCCAGAGCTAATTGCTTAAATCAAAAAATTATGTTAAAAAAGTAATAAATGCTAAAAGAAAGAAGGACACTTTTATGAGAAACGATATTTGGTGCGAGTACAAAACAGAAGCACCTATGATTTCACGAAAAGAACAGCAAGAAAATGTTAAGATCATTCAACTGTTTGCTGAAAATGGTCTCTTGAAAATTGGTGAAACAAGTTATCCCATCGTCTATGGCGACCTATATTTTATCGATGCTCAACAAAGTTATTTTATTGAAGAAGTAGAAGAAGAATTCGTGCAAAGTACAATCATGCTATCAGCAAAAATGTTAACGAAACTAGCAAAAAGCCTTGATTTTGAAGGTGAATATCATAAAATTCTTGAAAAGAACGGGCATTTCCATGTTGCTTCTCCCCACTATAAAGCGATCGATAAACGTTTTAAAGAGGCTCATAGTGTGTTTAAAGCGGATAAGCCGCTAACAAAGGCTTTATTTGTTTCAAGAGTGATTGAATTGTTCAATTACGCTGTTGTCACTTTAGAAAAAGGCAAATAAAGAATGTAAAACAGTTGTTGACTCTCCCCTTACTGGAAGCTATATGATAAGAATGTCTCGAGACAAAGAACAACCTATTTATCTATACAGATCAAACTTTAGGAGGTAATTATGCTATCAATTGGTGATTTTTCAAAGGTTTCACAAGTTTCACCTAAAACGCTTCGTTATTATGATGAAATCAATCTACTGAAACCAAATTTTATAGATGCCCAAAGTGGGTATCGTTACTACGATGTGGGACAACTTGAAACGATTCTTTTGATCAAACGATTAAAAGAATATACATTTTCTTTAGATGAAATCAAACAGGTCCTGGAAAGTGAGCAAGATCAAACATTGCTTCAAGTAACAATCCATAAGAAAAAAGCCGAAATTTCACAAAAAATGCATGATTATTCCCTATTGCTGAAGCGGATCACCGATGATTTAACAACGCTAGAAGGGGGAAACAAACTAATGTCTTATCTAAATGAAATCGAAGTCAAACTTACGGAGGTTCCTGAAATGAATCTTCTGTACTTTAGAAAACAAATGAATGTAAATGAGTACGGGAAATATATAGGGGAATTATTTGGTCGTCTCACAACAGAAAAATTTACGCCAACAGGCCCGCCATTAACGATTTATCATAGTCCTGACTTTGATCCTGAAAATAGTGACATGGAATTAGCCGTACCAATTGCTGAACAAAATGAACAAACAAGAGTTTTTCCAGCAAGTTTATGTGCTATGTCTACGTATACCGGACCATACAAAGAATTGTCTTCTGTCTACAGTAAGATTTTAAAATGGATAGAAGAGCAAGGATATACAATGAACGGGGCACCTTTTGAAATCTATCAAACCGATCCAAATACCACAGACCCTAATAAAAACGTAGTGGAGATTTATTTTCCAGTAGCACTCTGAATGCAATAAATTAAGTCGTAACAAAAAACAGCAATTCGCCAGATAATTTTTCTGTTGGATTGCTGTTTCTTGTTCGTAAGCATCAAATTAAAAAAATTTTAAAATAGACCTTGAAAATTATTTTAATAGGATTTACGCTGTATTTGAGAACGACGTTGATCAATATCCTCTCAAAAAATAAAAGAGGAGCTAAATAATGAACATTGAAAGAATACCCTGCCAACGAATTTTTTATTTAAGACGAATCGGTCCCTATGGAAAAGCCAATAAGGAGCTGATGATTAGGCTAAAGGAAAAACTAAAGGAAGAAAACATGTTTGGCCAAGAGACGATTATTTATGGAATTGCTTGGAGTGATTTAGCTACACCAAAAGAAAAATGCCTATATGATGTTTGTGTTGTTGTGGCAGCGGAACAAAAGCCAATTGAAGGAATGAAGGAGACCGTGCTTGAAAATGGCAAATATGCTATTTTTGAAGTGAAGCATACTAAAGAAGCAGTTCAACATTTTTGGACAGAGTTTAGCAAGAAAAAACTTCAAGAAGAAAACTCGTTTGTGATTGATTTCAAGCGACCGATTTTAGAAAGATATACGGTAAAGCAAGTTGCTTTAGGCAATTGTGAATTCTGTGTGCCAATCGACTGATTAGAAAGTAAAAAACGTAAGATGAAGTGGTGCTTTTTTAGTGTGCCACTTCATCTTAATAGTAGTTGAGTCATTTAATCCTGAGTGAAAATAGCCTCAATTTCTTTTTGCTTTCGAATAATAAACGCTAGCATTTCTCGATTTGCTTTAGCTAATTTTTTAAACGTAAGATCATCATTATCCCTATCACCAAAATAGGCCACACAAATCATTTGGATACCGCAAATAACATAAAAAATAGCGGATTTTTCAGCTTTTGTTAATGGATTTTTTTGGTCATAGCCTTTTAAAATCATCGCGAGTACAGGCAACCAGTCATTATAATCTTCTACTGGCGTTTGGCTCAAGATACTTGTTGCACAATAACAAGGATCAAACAAGCGAATGTTTTTCTCAACTAAATCAAAATCGATAAAACCGTTAACTTTATTTTCTAAAAACAAAATATTTTCGAAGTTCGGATCACGATGGATAATTTGTACAGGAAGTTTTGAGTACAGCAGACCAAACGCAGTAGGATAATCTGAAAAAAAAGCGGTAGGAATTTCTAAGGACCATTGTTTGACTTGTTTTTTTACATCAGGTAGAGCCCATTGTGTAACCGTTTTAAAGAAATCAGAAGGATCACATAAAATGCGTTCTTCTAATGCTATAAAAGCATTATGAAGCTGAGCGATCGCGGTACCATAAGCTAAGGCATAGGTATCTGTTTCGAAAATAGTTTGAATCGCTAATGGATCGCCTTTGATGCCTTTTTTTAAAATAAATAGCCCGTCATTTTCAATAAACTGCTGGCCATCAATTGTCGGAATAGGTAAGGATGAGGCTAAACCTTGTTTGTCTAAAGCTTCAGCAATCGCAATGTTTTTTAACTCACCATTTCGATCTATAGTGTGATGCAGATAATTATCTGAGCCCACTTTCCAAACCATTTTTGGTTGGTGAAGCCCATTTGTTGTTGAGCTTTGTTCAATTGTTGGGGCCCAATCAAGCTTCCAATTGCTTAAAACGTTTTTTAATTCTTGCTTATTTAAGTGCATAAAGAAAATCTCCTTTTGTTTTGAGTTATCCAGTTCATTTTTGTAAAGGGTTAAATATTTTTTAGGAGAACAACCAAACTCTTTCACAAACGCTTTATAAAAGCCAGCATAGGTATCAAATCCATAAGAAAAAGCAACATCGACCGCTTTTTTCCCAGAAGCTATCTCATAGATGCCTCTTTTTAATTTGCGAGTTAAAATATAAGCTGATAAAGACATCCCTACAGCAGCAGAAAATTGGCGATAAAAATAGTAAACTGAATAACCTGCTTGCTCCGCTAAACGTTCAGCTGTAAGTGGGGTGTGCAGTTTTTTTTCAATCTCGTTTAATAACAAAGTCAATACTTCTGGTGGCATAGGCTGTCCTCTCTTTTCATGAATAATTAGAGTATACATGATTCTAACAAGAAAAAGGTTTCCTCTAGTGCGCAATATAAAATTTCCTCAAAACTATTGACTATATTTGTTTTTCGTGATAAATTGTTTAGAAATATATGAGAATGAAATGAAATAACGATGATCAGAAGAGTAGATGGAGGGATTCGTTTTAGAGAGTTTCCGGTTGCTGCAAGGAAATAGCGAATCATCATCGAACACGCCTGTAAGTTGTTTTTTTGAACGAAGAAGTTTAGTGTAACGAGATTTGTTCACTTTTCTAAATCTAGTAGGAAAAATCGGAGAGTCCGTTATCACTCATTAGTTTATCTAACTAACAGAGGCTTTTGCTGTGAAGTGAAAGCGAATCTGAGGTGGGACCACGTGAAAATTTTCTCGTCCTCTTGGCTTATTTGCAAGGGGGCGTTTTTTATTGGTTGGAAGAAAGCTGGGTGTTCTCTAGCACTACGCTTTCTTCCGATTGCTTCAATTTCTAAGAGTGAAAACTCAAAGGAATGAAGACTTTGGGTAAAAGGAAAAAATGAATAGAGGGGAAATACCTCCGTTACAGGTTCTTAATTTACCTACCAAAGCTCAGTCAGCTCTTTCATCTTTTAATTATAGGAGGGAATGGAATGAAATGGAATCGCAGTTTACCATCAGGAACAAAAGATAAGTTATTCCGAGAAGCAAATGGGGCTTATCAACTAGAAAAACAAGTCAATGATATTGTAAAAAAAAGAGGATACCAACGCATTGATACACCAGTAATCGAATTTGAAGATGTGTTTTACAGCGAAGAAAAAAATGAAAAAGAATTTTATCGTTTTTTTGACAAGCAAGGTCGGCTATTGGTGCTACGACCTGATATGACAATGCCGATTGGTCGTGTGATTGCAACGACTGGTATTCAGCCTCCGCTCAAATTATCTTATAGTGGCAAAGTATTTCGCTCAAATGATGACATGCTAGGAGAGCAAAATGAATTGACTCAAGCTGGAATTGAACTGGTCGGGTATTCTTCTTTAAAAGCAGAAGTCGAATGTATCACCTGTGCTGTTGAAATTTTAGAAGAACTGCAGATCCCTAATTTTCATTTTGAATTAGGCCATGCTCAAATTTTCCGTTTGATTGTGCGGTCACTTGGGTTAGATGAAGCGGCAAAAACAGAACTTGAACTTTATTTTAATCATAAAAGCTTAACGGATCTCAAGCAATTTGTAGAGAGATATCCAAGTGAGTTAGATGCATTCATCTGTGCAATTCCAAAGCTATTTGGAGAGGCAGATGAGGTACTTTCAATTGCAAAAACGCTTTTGCCGAAGGAATCAGCCATTATACAGGTCATCGAGGAATTAGAAATGTTGATGGGAATTGTTAAGACCTATCATCAAAAAATTTCGCTAACTGTAGATTTGGGATTGGTTGCATTGATGGATTATTATACAGGTGTTTTGTTTAGTGGGTATGCTGATTTAGTTCCAGATATTTTTTTACGAGGTGGACGTTATGACCATTTGGCAGAGCAATTCGGACATCCGGTGATTCCAGCAGTTGGATTAGGAATCAATTTAGATACATTGGTCGCTTTGCAGTATCAACTCAATAATCTGGCAGCTTTAAATCAACCAACGACATTAGTTCACAGTTCTTTGACCCAACTTGCCAAAGCTGAAGCACTAGTAAAAGAGCATCCTACTTACCAATTATCACTATTTGAAACATTAGATGAAGCACTAAAATATGGAGAAAAATGGCAGTATCAGCAAATTATCGAAGTAACGCAAGATAAAATACAGGTGATAAAGGTTGGTGATCCAATTTGACACAAATAACCATTGCATTGACGAAAGGACGTTTAGAAAAACAAACATTAGCCTTATTTGAACAAGCCGGAATCGATGTTTCATTTATGCAGGACAAACAACGAAAGCTGATCTTTACTAGCCCTGATCAGCGATTTACGTTTCTTTTAGTAAAAGCGGCTGATGTGACGACATATGTCCGTCATGGTGTGGCGGATATTGGGATTGTTGGCAAAGACGTTTTATTTGAGCATCCATTTGGCTATTATGAAATGTTGGATTTAAAGATTGGTTCATGTAAATTTTCAGTTGCCTCCACTAAAAATTACCAGCCGGATGATTATAAACGAAAGCGTATTGCAACAAAATACCCAACAGTTGCTTCCGAATATTTCCGTAAAAAAGGGGAAGATGTTGAAATCATTAAAATTGAAGGCTCTGTTGAAATCGCGCCTGTTTTAGGCTTAGCCGATGCCATTGTTGATATTGTTGAAACAGGAACGACATTAAAAGAAAATGGCTTAGAAATTTTTGAAGATATTTGTCCAGTCTCAGCGCGGGTCATTGTAAATAAAGCAATGCTAAAGCGTAAGCGCCAAGCGATTTTTCAATTGTTTGATGCATTGGAGTCTGTGATTGAGGAAGGAGCAAAAATATGAAGTGGTTAACAGGAAGTACTGCAGAAATTTTATCCGCTTTGGATGAAGATAGTAAGCTTACGCTTGAAGACAATCAAGAGGTAGAAGAACAAGTCCGAAAAATTATTCAGCAAGTGAATAAAAATGGCGACCAAGCATTGAGGGATTATTCTAAAAAATTTGATCAAGTTGAACTAGAGGATCTAGCTATTTCAAAGGAGACGATCGATTCAGGGTATCAGCGAGTAGAAAAAGAAGTCATCGAAGCTCTAGAAGCCGCTAAAGAAAATATTATAAGTTATCATAAAAAGCAAAAGCAATATGATTTTATGGATACAGAAAAATCAGGTGTGTTACGCGGACAATTAGTGTTGCCGCTTGCTCGAGTGGGCGTTTATGTTCCAGGTGGAACTGCTGCGTATCCTTCTTCTGTATTGATGAACGTTTTGCCAGCTAAAATCGCAGGAGTCGAAGAGATAGTTATGATCACACCGCCTTGTGTTACTGGAATTCCTGATGTGATTTTAGCAGCGGCTAAAATCTCAGGGGTGGATAAGATTTTTCAAATCGGTGGAGCTCAGGGAATCGCTGCACTTGCATTAGGAACAGAAACGGTTCCAAAAGTTGATAAAATTGTCGGACCAGGTAATATCTTTGTGGCTACAGCCAAGAAGCAAGTATTTGGTTTAGTTGGCATTGATATGATTGCAGGGCCTTCTGAAATCGGGATCTTAGCGGATAAGGATGCAAATCCAGTTTATATCGCAGCGGATTTGCTGTCCCAAGCGGAACATGATACGCTTGCCAGAGCAATAGTTGTAACCGATTCAGTTGTACTCGCCGAGCAAGTGGAAAAAGAACTATACAGTCAACTTGAGACTTTGCCGCGTAAGGAAATCGCAGCAAAAGCAATTGAAGATCATGGACGTATCATTATTGCTCCATC
This sequence comes from Enterococcus crotali, assembly GCF_000633635.1. Lineage (GTDB taxonomy): Bacteria > Bacillota > Bacilli > Lactobacillales > Enterococcaceae > Enterococcus_L > Enterococcus_L crotali. The sequence continues at coordinate 287,413 of NZ_AYPQ01000007.1, forward strand.
TGTGACCGAGATGTTTACGATCATGAATAAGATTGCACCAGAACATTTGGAAGTACAGCTAAATGATCCAATCAGCTATTTACATGATATAAAAAATGCCGGATCTATTTTTTTAGGAGAATATGCCTCAGAACCTGTAGGAGATTATTTTTCTGGAACCAACCATGTATTGCCCACAAGTGGGACAGCCAAATTTTATTCTCCATTAGGTGTATATGATTTTGTGAAGTATAGTCAAGTCACCTACTATACGAAAGAAGCGTTGGCAGATGCTAAGGATGCAGTTGCACTTTTGGCGAGAAAAGAAGGGCTAGAAGCACATGCCAGAGCAGTTGAATGCCGTTTTACTTTGAAAGGTACCAAGAAAGATAACGAAACCATGGGTTAAGATTTATTGTTCCTACGATACTCATCGCAAGAGTAGGCTTAGTGCGAGGTGAGGGAAAGAAATTGTTTCCCTAAGTTATGTTGTTTCGTTAGCTTGATTAGGTTTTAAATTGGAGGGAGAAAGATCATGAGAACAGCTACTTTAAAAAGAGAAACTGCAGAAACAAAAATTGAGTTACGGCTGGATTTAGATCATCAAGAGCCTGTAACTATTCAGACGGGAGTTGGTTTTTTTGATCATATGTTGATTTTGTTTGCCCGTCACAGTCGTATTTCTTTAGAAGTCAAAGTAGAAGGTGATTTAGAAGTAGACAGTCATCATACGGTAGAAGATGTTGGGATTGTTTTAGGACAATGTATTCGAGAAGCACTAGGTGATAAAGTTGGAATCAACCGCTATGGGACCAGTTTTGTACCGATGGATGAGTCTTTAGGGATGGCCTCATTGGATTTAAGCGGACGCTCCTATTTAGTGTTTGATGCAGCTTTTGATAATCCGAAACTTGGGGATTTTGATACAGAGCTTACAGAAGAATTTTTCCAAGCTTTGGCATTTAATACTCAAATGAATCTTCACTTAAAAATTTTACATGGGAAAAATACCCATCATAAAATAGAAGCATTATTTAAAGCCACAGGGCGAGCTCTGAGAGAGGCAATCACTGAAAATCCGTCCATCCAAGGAATCAACTCCACGAAAGGAATTCTATAGATGATTATTATCATTGATTACGATACTGGGAATACGCGAAATGTTCAAAAAGCTTTAGATTATGTAGGATTAGAAAATAAAATATCTGCTGATGTTCAGGAAATCCAAAAGGCAGACGGGTTGATTCTTCCTGGAGTAGGTGCTTTTTCATTAGCTATGGAGGAATTAAAGCAACGGGGATTAGTTCGTGTGATCCAAGACATTGCTCAAAAGGGCACACCGATTTTAGGTGTGTGCTTAGGAATGCAGTTACTTTTAGAAGGAAGTATGGAAAATGGTTTTACAGAAGGATTAGGATTGATCGAAGGAATTTGTGAAAGATTACCAGATGATCCTAATTTGCCTGTTCCTCATATGGGATGGAATCAATTAGTGGTGACCAAAAAAACGTTATTAACGAAAGAAGTGGACGGCGAATATGTCTATTTTGTTCATTCTTATTATGCGGATTGCGAGCCTGATGTGATCGACGGACTGGTACAATACTCAATTAAAATTCCAGCAATGATTTCAAAAGGAAATGTTTACGGAACGCAGTTTCATCCTGAAAAGAGTAGTGAAGCTGGTTTGATGATTTTAAGAGGATTTAAGGAGGCGGTGGAACATGCGAATTTTACCGGCAATTGATATTAGAGAAGGAAAAGCTGTTCGCTTGGTTCAAGGTGATTTTTTACAAAAGACGATCGTAAATCACAATCCGATTGCTCAGGCACAAGAATTTAAAGCTGCGGGTATGGAGATGATTCATGTCGTTGATTTAGATGGGGCTCTGATGGGGAAAGCAGAAAATGCCTCATTAATCGAACAAATGAAAAAAACAACCGATCTCAAAATCGAAATTGGCGGAGGCATTCGTACACTGGAACAAATCGACGACTATATCACGCTTGGCATCGATCGAATCATTATTGGTTCAGCAGCCTTAACAGATCCAGAATTGGTTAAGGCTGCTGTCAAAAAGTATGGCGATAAAATTGCTGTAGGGATTGACGCGAAAAAAGGGAAAGTCGCCATTAGTGGTTGGCTAGATGTTAGTGAAACAGATTATGTGCAAATGGCCAAGGAAATGGCAGCAATCGGCGTTCGAACGATTATTTATACAGATATTGCAAAAGATGGGACTTTAACTGGACCGACTTTTGAAGATTATGAAATGCTAGCGAAAGCTGTACCTGAAGTACAAATCATTGCTTCTGGTGGTGTCAGCAGTAAAGATGATTTGGTGAAACTGGCCGAATTAGGTCTATATGGTGCAATCGTTGGAAAAGCTTTTTACAATGGTGCAATCACTTTAGCTGAGATGCTGGAGGTGGAACAACATGCTTACTAAACGTATTATTCCCTGTCTAGATGTAACCGATGGCCGAGTGGTTAAAGGGGTTAATTTTATTGATTTACAAGACGTTGGTGATCCGGTTGAAATAGCACAAGCCTATAATGAACAAGGGGCAGATGAGCTAGTTTTTCTAGACATCACGGCGACTAGTGATGACCGCAAGACGATGGTCGAAGTCGTTGAACGAACGGCGGCAGTGGTCTTTATTCCTTTAACGGTGGGCGGAGGTATCCGCAGTGTTTCGGATATGAAAAGAATGTTGCAGGCTGGTGCGGATAAGATTTCGCTTAATTCTGCAGCAATAAAGCAGCCAGAATTGATCAAGGACGGTGCTGAAAAATTTGGTTCACAATGTATAGTTGTAGCAATCGATGCAAAACGAACGGGTGATTCCTGGCATGTTTTTGTTAAAGGCGGGCGAGAAGATACAGGATTGGATGTGATAGAATGGGCCAAAAAAGCTGTGACGTTAGGCGCAGGCGAACTATTACTGACAAGCATGGATGCTGATGGTACAAAAAAAGGGTATGATCTTGCATTAAATCAAGCTGTAAGTGCGGCTGTCAATGTTCCTGTGATCGCATCAGGCGGTTGTGGCAAGGCAGATGATATTGTGGAGGTATTTAAACAAACAAAAGTATCAGCTGCTTTAGCTGCGAGTATTTTTCATTATGGTGAGGTAAAGATTCCCGACTTAAAAGCGATAATGACGCTTAGAGGAATGGAGGTGCGAAGATGACGCCTGATTTTAGTAAAGGCTTACTACCAGCAATCATTATAGAAGCTAAAACAAACGAAGTACTGATGTTGGCTTATATGAACGAAGAAAGCTATAAAAAAACACTTGAAACAGGAACGACTTGGTTTTATTCACGATCTCGCCAACAATTGTGGAATAAAGGAGAAACCAGTGGAAACAGTCAAAAAGTAAACAGCATCGTGACCGATTGTGACAAAGATACTTTGCTGATTACGGTTGAACAGACCGGACCTGCTTGCCATACCGGTGAGCATAGTTGTTTTTTCAATGTAATTATCTAGCGCCACAGGCTAGCCTTTCGGAAAAAAGATAAACTATGATGTTGGCCCAAAGCGCCACCTTCCTATTTTCCTAWTTTTCAGACAAGGCTGACCGACCCTGTTTCGCTTTAAAAATTATCTAGCGCCACAGGCTAGCCTTTCGGAAAAAAGATAAACTATGATGTTGGCCCAAAGCGCCA
>NZ_AYPQ01000008.1 GCF_000633635.1 Enterococcus crotali
CTCTGATTACAAATCAGATGCTCTACCAACTGAGCTAAGCGGCGTATGTTCGCCTTGTTAAAAACGAGACTTAAAATGCGGGTGAAGGGACTTGAACCCCCACGCCGTAAGGCGCTAGATCCTAAATCTAGTGCGTCTGCCAATTCCGCCACACCCGCAAAATATTTCTATGAGCCGTGCAGGGCTCGAACCTGCGACCCTCTGATTAAAAGTCAGATGCTCTACCAACTGAGCTAACGGCTCAAAAAATGGAGGTTGACGGGATCGAACCGCCGACCCCCTGCTTGTAAGGCAGGTGCTCTCCCAGCTGAGCTAAACCTCCAATACAACACGTTTAGCGTGGCGACGTCCTACTCTCACAAAGGGAAACCCTTCACTACAATCGGCGCTAAGAAGCTTAACTTCTGTGTTCGGCATGGGAACAGGTGTATCCTTCTCGCTATCGCCACCACACTGGGTGTTGTAACTATTAAGTTGAGTGATTATTCACTCAAAACTGGATTGAAGTAAGTAATCAAATTCCGAAAAACCTTTTTTATTTCGTTTCTTTGGTTAAGTCCTCGACCGATTAGTATTGGTCCGCTCCGTACATCACTGCACTTCCACTTCCAACCTATCTACCTGATCATCTCTCAGGGGTCTTACTTTCTTAAAGAAATGGGAAATCTCATCTTGAGGTGGGCTTCACACTTAGATGCTTTCAGCGTTTATCCCTTCCCTACATAGCTACCCAGCAATGCCCTTGGCAGAACAACTGGTACACCAGCGGTAAGTCCATCCCGGTCCTCTCGTACTAAGGACAGCTCCTCTCAAATTTCCAACGCCCGCGACGGATAGGGACCGAACTGTCTCACGACGTTCTGAACCCAGCTCGCGTGCCGCTTTAATGGGCGAACAGCCCAACCCTTGGGACCGACTACAGCCCCAGGATGCGACGAGCCGACATCGAGGTGCCAAACCTCCCCGTCGATGTGGACTCTTGGGGGAGATAAGCCTGTTATCCCCAGGGTAGCTTTTATCCGTTGAGCGATGGCCCTTCCATGCGGAACCACCGGATCACTAAGCCCGACTTTCGTCCCTGCTCGACTTGTAAGTCTCGCAGTCAAGCTCCCTTCTGCCTTTACACTCTGCGAATGATTTCCAACCATTCTGAGGGAACCTTTGGGCGCCTCCGTTACTCTTTAGGAGGCGACCGCCCCAGTCAAACTGCCCACCTGACACTGTCTCCCACCACGATAAGTGGTGCGGGTTAGAGGGTTCATAACACAAGGGTAGTATCCCACCAGCGCCTCCACCGAAACTAGCGTTCCGGGTTCATCGGCTCCTACCTATCCTGTACATGTGGTACAAACACTCAATATCAAGCTACAGTAAAGCTCCATGGGGTCTTTCCGTCCTGTCGCGGGTAACCTGCATCTTCACAGGTACTAAAATTTCACCGAGTCTCTCGTTGAGACAGTGCCAAATCGTTACGCCTTTCGTGCGGGTCGGAACTTACCCGACAAGGAATTTCGCTACCTTAGGACCGTTATAGTTACGGCCGCCGTTTACTGGGGCTTCAATTCTGAGCTTCGCCGAAGCTAACCCATCCTCTTAACCTTCCAGCACCGGGCAGGCGTCAGCCCTATACTTCATCTTTCGATTTTGCAGAGACCTGTGTTTTTGATAAACAGTCGCTTGGGCCTATTCACTGCGGCTGACCGAAGTCAGCACCCCTTCTCCCGAAGTTACGGGGTCATTTTGCCGAGTTCCTTAACGAGAGTTCGCTCGCTCACCTTAGGATACTCTCCTCGACTACCTGTGTCGGTTTACGGTACGGGCAGTTGTTTTCTCACTAGAAGCTTTTCTTGACAGTGTGACATCAGGAACTTCGGTACTATTATTTCCCTCCCCATCACAGCTTGTCCGTATAGAGTAAAGCATTTGACTCTACTCAAGACTTACTGCTTGGACATGCACTTCCAGTCGCATGCATTCCTTAGCCTCCTGCGTCCCTCCATTGCTCAAACAAAAACAACTGGTACAGGAATATCAACCTGTTGTCCATCGCCTACGCCTATCGGCCTCGGCTTAGGTCCCGACTAACCCTGGGCGGACGAGCCTTCCCCAGGAAACCTTAGTCATACGGTGGACGGGATTCTCACCCGTCTTTCGCTACTCATACCGGCATTCTCACTTCTAAGCGCTCCAGCCGTCCTCACGATCGACCTTCAACGCCCTTAGAACGCTCTCCTACCATTACACCAGAGGTGTAATCCACAGCTTCGGTAAACTATTTAGCCCCGGTACATTTTCGGCGCAGGGTCACTCGACTAGTGAGCTATTACGCACTCTTTAAATGGTGGCTGCTTCTGAGCCAACATCCTAGTTGTCTGTGCAACCCCACATCCTTTTCCACTTAATAGTTATTTTGGGACCTTAGCTGGTGGTCTGGGCTGTTTCCCTTTCGACTACGGATCTTATCACTCGCAGTCTGACTGCCGAATATGAATGAATGGCATTCGGAGTTTATCTGAATTCGGTAACCCGAGATGGGCCCCTAGTCCAAACAGTGCTCTACCTCCATCATTCTTAACTTCGACGCTAGCCCTAAAGCTATTTCGGAGAGAACCAGCTATCTCCAAGTTCGTTTGGAATTTCTCCGCTACCCACAGCTCATCCCCGCACTTTTCAACGTACGTGGGTTCGGTCCTCCAGTGCGTTTTACCACACCTTCAACCTGGCCATGGGTAGATCACATGGTTTCGGGTCTACGACTACATACTCATTCGCCCTATTCAGACTCGCTTTCGCTGCGGCTCCGGCTCTTCACCTTAACCTCGCATGCAATCGTAACTCGCCGGTTCATTCTACAAAAGGCACGCCATTACCCATTAACGGGCTTTGACTTGTTGTAGGCACACGGTTTCAGGATCTATTTCACTCCCCTTCCGGGGTGCTTTTCACCTTTCCCTCACGGTACTGGTTCACTATCGGTCATTAGGGAGTATTTAGCCTTGCGGGATGGTCCCCGCGGATTCCGACGGAATTTCTCGTGTTCCGCCGTACTCAGGATCCTCCTAGGTGTTGCCAACATTTCGTCTACGGGGCTATTACCCACTTTGGCGAACCTTTCCAGGTYCTTCGACTATCTTGACAGACTACCACAACGGAGTCCTACAACCCCAACAAGCAAGCTTGTTGGTTTGGGCTCTTCCCGTTTCGCTCGCCGCTACTCAGGGAATCGAATTTTCTTTCTCTTCCTGCAGGTACTAAGATGTTTCAGTTCTCTGCGTCTACCTCTAACCAGCTATGTATTCACTGGAAAGTAACATCCTATAAAAGATGTTGGGTTTCCCCATTCGGAAATCTCTGGATCATAGCTCACTTACAGCTCCCCAAAGCATATCGGTGTTAGTCCCGTCCTTCATCGGCTCCTAATGCCAAGGCATCCACCGTGCGCCCTTATTCACTTAACCTTATGACCTTACGGTCAATTGTTTGGTTCGTTTCTCTAGCGATAGAGGCGTCACCAATAAAATAAGCATTCGAACTATTTTACTTAAAAAACTCATTCAACGCGGTGTTCTCGGTTTGTTTTGATTACTTTTTTTACTTCAATATCCAGTTTTCAATGAACAATTCGTTTGAGAGAACTATATAATAAGAAAGAAAATCCAATGATTAGCTTCTTTTTATAAGAGTAAACCTCTCAAAACTGAACAAAGTGTCGACGAATGTGTAAGTTTCCGTAATATTCCTTAGAAAGGAGGTGATCCAGCCGCACCTTCCGATACGGCTACCTTGTTACGACTTCACCCCAATCATCTATCCCACCTTAGGCGGCTGGCTCCACAAGGGTTACCTCACCGACTTCGGGTGTTACAAACTTTCGTGGTGTGACGGGCGGTGTGTACAAGGCCCGGGAACGTATTCACCGCGGCGTGCTGATCCGCGATTACTAGCGATTCCGGCTTCATGTAGGCGAGTTGCAGCCTACAATCCGAACTGAGAGAAGCTTTAAGAGATTTGCATGACCTCGCGGCCTAGCGACTCGTTGTACTTCCCATTGTAGCACGTGTGTAGCCCAGGTCATAAGGGGCATGATGATTTGACGTCATCCCCACCTTCCTCCGGTTTGTCACCGGCAGTCTCGCTAGAGTGCCCAACTGAATGATGGCAACTAACAATAAGGGTTGCGCTCGTTGCGGGACTTAACCCAACATCTCACGACACGAGCTGACGACAACCATGCACCACCTGTCACTTTGTCCCCGAAGGAAAGCTCGATCTCTCGAGTGGTCAAAGGATGTCAAGACCTGGTAAGGTTCTTCGCGTTGCTTCGAATTAAACCACATGCTCCACCGCTTGTGCGGGCCCCCGTCAATTCCTTTGAGTTTCAACCTTGCGGTCGTACTCCCCAGGCGGAGTGCTTAATGCGTTAGCTGCAGCACTGAAGGGCGGAAACCCTCCAACACTTAGCACTCATCGTTTACGGCGTGGACTACCAGGGTATCTAATCCTGTTTGCTCCCCACGCTTTCGAGCCTCAGCGTCAGTTACAGACCAGAGAGTCGCCTTCGCCACTGGTGTTCCTCCATATATCTACGCATTTCACCGCTACACATGGAATTCCACTCTCCTCTTCTGCACTCAAGTCTCCCAGTTTCCAATGACCCTCCCCGGTTGAGCCGGGGGCTTTCACATCAGACTTAAGAAACCGCCTGCGCTCGCTTTACGCCCAATAAATCCGGACAACGCTTGCCACCTACGTATTACCGCGGCTGCTGGCACGTAGTTAGCCGTGGCTTTCTGGTTAGATACCGTCAAGGTAAGAGCAGTTACTCTCCTACTTGTTCTTCTCTAACAACAGAGTTTTACGATCCGAAAACCTTCTTCACTCACGCGGCGTTGCTCGGTCAGACTTTCGTCCATTGCCGAAGATTCCCTACTGCTGCCTCCCGTAGGAGTCTGGGCCGTGTCTCAGTCCCAGTGTGGCCGATCACCCTCTCAGGTCGGCTATGCATCATGGCCTTGGTGAGCCGTTACCTCACCAACTAGCTAATGCACCGCGGGTCCATCCATCAGTGACACCCGAAAGCGTCTTTCAAATCAACACCATGCGGTGTCGACTGTTATGCGGTATTAGCACCTGTTTCCAAGTGTTATCCCCCTCTGATGGTAGGTTACCCACGTGTTACTCACCCGTCCGCCACTCCTCTTTTCAAATGAGTGCAAGCACTCGGTAGAAAAGAAGCGTTCGACTTGCATGTATTAGGCACGCCGCCAGCGTTCGTCCTGAGCCAGGATCAAACTCTCATAATAAAAGTTGAACACAATCCGAAGATTGTTAAGCTCATTTGTTTGCTAGCATATTGCTTCGCTTTGTTAAAAATTGTTGTTTGTTTTTACCGTTGTAAAAACAACCTACACATTTGGTTCGTCTTACTTTGTTCAGTTTTCAAAGGTCTACTGTGTTACCTCGCAGCAACTTTTATATCATATCAAATCTTCGATTTGATGTCAACACTTTTTTAAAAAAAGTTTCAAGTTTTTTTCTGCTTGATGTTATCGAATGTTTCGCGACAACTTCATTAGTTTATCAGGTYGTTTGTTATTTGTCAACAACTTTCTTCCTGATTTTTCAAGTTTTTTTGAACTTGATTTGTTATTCTATTYTCGTTCYGTCGTCAGTGTTTCTTGCGACAACTTCACTAGTTTATCAGGTTAGCCATTGTTTGTCAACAACTAATTTTCTGATTTCCAAAGTTTTTTTCGTCTTTGGATTGTTATATTATGTTTGTCGTTTAGCGTGTTACCTCAGTGCCTTGCGACAAGATATAATATACCAAGATTCTAGGCTTAGGTCAACTAAAATTTGCACTTTTTTTAAAGTTTTTTTCGTTACCGATTATTTTATCGCTTTCGTTCTTTATTGTTCGTTTTTGAGCTTATCTCAGCCTGTTTTGATCGTTATTTTCTGATGTTTTTCAGAAAATAAAAAAGAGTAGATTATCGTTAAATAGTCTACTCTTGCAAGTTTATCTCATCGTTGGGAATAACAAGACATCGCGAATTGACTGAGCGTCAGTTAAAAGCATCACTAGACGATCGATTCCGATTCCCAAACCACCGGTTGGCGGTAATCCGTATTCTAAAGCTTCGATGAAGTCTTCATCCACACCATGAGCTTCATCATTTCCTTGCTCACGTTCTTTTTCTTGGTCTTCAAAACGTTCACGTTGATCGATTGGGTCATTCAACTCTGTAAATGCATTTGCAAATTCTTTTCCTACTATAAATAATTCAAAACGGTCAGTAAAACGTCCGTCTTCTGGATTTTTCTTCGCTAAAGGAGATACTTCTACTGGATGACCATAAACAAACGTTGGTTGTTTAAGTGTTTCTTCAACGAAAGTTTCGAAGAATTCATTTAAAATATGACCAACAGACATATTATCATTGATTTCTACATTATGTTCTTTTGCGAAAGCACGTGCCTCTTCCACTGTCATTTCTTGCCAGAAATCGACACCCGTTTGTTCTTTGATTGCATCTGCCATATGCACACGTTTAAATTCAGAACCTAGATCAACTTCTTGTCCATCATAAGTGATCGTTGTTGTTCCTAGAACTTTTTCTGCGGCATTGCGGATAATTCCTTCTGTTAGATCCATCACATCTTTGTAATCTGTATATGCAGTATACGCTTCTAACATAGTGAATTCTGGATTATGTGTTGTATCGATTCCCTCATTACGGAATACTCGACCGATTTCATAAACTTTTTCCATACCGCCGACAATCAATCGTTTTAAATGTAACTCCAAAGCAATTCGTAAATACAAGTCCATGTCTAATGCGTTGTGATGGGTGATAAACGGACGTGCAGCAGCACCACCGGCATCATTATGCAACACAGGTGTCTCCACTTCTACGTAACCGTTGCTATCGAGATAGCGGCGAATCTCGCTAATGATTTGACTGCGTTTCATGAAACGATCGAAGCTATCTTTGTTACTGATCAAATCTAAATAGCGTTGACGGTAACGTTGTTCGATGTTGGTTAAGCCATGATATTTATCTGGTAATGGACGTAATGCTTTGGTTAACAATACGATGGTTTTCGCCTTAACAGTTACTTCCCCTGTATCAGTTTTCATAATTTGTCCAGTTACACCAAAGAAATCGCCTAGATCTGCGTGTTTAAATATTTCATAGGCTTCATCACCCACTTGATCTTTACGTACATAAATCTGAAGTTGTCCTTCACGATCTTGTAAGTGAGCAAAACCAGCTTTTCCTTTTCCTCGTTTTGTCATCATGCGTCCTGCAACACTTGCTGATAAATCCATTTCATTTAACTCTTCTTTTGAGTGTTGATCAAATTGTTCATGTAGTTCTTTAGAATTATGTGTTCGGTCAAAACGCTTCCCGAAAGGATCGATCCCTTCTTCACGTAAGTTTTCCATTTTTTCACGACGCACAAGCATTTGATCGTTTAGATCTTCTTGGTGCGCTTGTTGTTCATCTGCCACTTTGCTTCCTCCATTCTGAAATCACATACCCCTATAATGCCACATTAAAACAAAAAAAGCAAGCCGTATTTTAGTTTCGGCCGGCTTTTTTTATTAGATTGTTTCAATTATTTCTTTTTCTGCGTATTTTTCTGCTTTTTCTTCAAATGCATTCATCAAATCTACCATTGCTTGTTGCGTCTCCGCTTGATTGATTGCCATTTTTACTTTAGCTGCACGCGGGATTCCCTTTAAATAGTAAGAAGCGTGTTGGCGAAATTCTCTGGTTGCAATTTTTTCGCCTTTTAAATCAACTAAACGTTGCAAATGAACTTTCGCCGTTTCAATCTTTTCATGCGGTGTTGGTTCTGGTATTAGTTCTCCAGTTTCAAGGTATTGTTTTGTCCGTTGAATCATCCATGGATTTCCTAATGCAGCTCTTCCAATCATCACACCATCTGCTCCGACATAGTCCAACATACGTTTTGCATCTTCCGGTGTACGTACATCCCCATTTCCCATAAAAGGAATGGTCAAATGCTGTTTGACTTCTTTTAACACATCCCAATTTGCTTGGCCTTCATACATTTGAACCCTTGTTCGACCATGCATAGCAATCGCTGAAGCTCCTGCTTTTTCAGCAGCTAACGCATTTTCAACAGCAAATAAATGGTCTTCGTCCCAGCCAGTACGCATCTTAACGGTGACAGGTAAGCTTATCGCTGAAGAAACGGCATCTACCATTTCGTACACTTTATTCGGATCTAAAAGCCATTTTGCGCCCGCTTCTGCTTTGATCACTTTATTTACAGGACAGCCCATGTTGATATCGATGATTGCAGCTTTTGTATTTTCTTCTACAAATTTTGCAGCTTCAACTAAGTTCTCTTTGTCTCCACCGAAAATTTGCACACTTAACGGGTATTCTTTCTCATCTATATAAAGCATGTCTAACGTTTTTTTATTTCTTTGCTGGATTCCTTTGTCACTGATCATTTCACAGACAACAAGCCCTGCGCCAAACTCTTTGACAGTTACACGAAAAGCCGCATTACTGATACCAGCCATCGGGGCTACAACGACACGATTGGGAATTTCAATGTTGCCTATTTTCCACATATGGCACTCTCCTATTTTTCACGGGTATTCTTGATTGCTTCGTCTCTTAATTCAATTAGATCTGCTTCACTATAGTGATATTTATTGCCACAGAATTGACAAACAGCCTCAGCTCCATGATCTTCTTCGATCATTGCGTTGATTTCATCTAAACCTACGGCGATGATTGCTGTACCAAATTTTTCTTTTGAACAGTTACATTTGAATTGAACAGGCATTTTTTCTAAAATTTCGATTTCATCTTTACCAAGCAGACGCTCCAAAATCCCTTCAGGTGATTCGCCTTCATCAATCAAACGAGAAATCATCGGTACTTCTTGCAAACGTTGTTCAATGAAGTCAATCGTTTTTTCGTCTGCACCTGGCATGACTTGGATCATAAATCCACCTGCCGCTTTGACACTTTCGTCTGTATCGACTAAAACACTCAAACCGATTGCTGACGGGATTTGCTCTGACACTGCCATAAAGTATGTAAAATCTTCGCCAATTTCACCAGAAACAATTGGTGTTTGTCCTGAAAATGTTTCTTTCAAGCCTAAATCTTTGATTACAGTGAAGATGCCTTCTGTTCCGACTGCTCCGCGAACATCGATTTTACCACTTTCATTTAGCGTTAAGCTAACATGAGGATTTTTTATGTAGCCTTTAGTGTTTCCACTACCATCACTATCAACAACAATGCTTCCTGCGGGCCCGTTTCCTTGAACTTTTACAGTTAACTTATCGTCTCCTTTTAAGGTAGCGCCTAATAATAAAGAACCTACCATAGTGCGACCTAATGCAGCTGTTGATGAACTCCATGTATCATGACGTTTTTGTGCTTCTGAAATTGTATTTGTTGCGCAAACGGCATAGGCGCGAATCGATCCTTCATAACATAATGCTTTTACTAAGTAATCTTCCATGTTTATTTTCCTCTTCTCACTCGGGACTTTTTCTAACTCATTATCAGATAATACTAGTGTTTGGCTATTTTTTCAACTAAATAATTTCAACTTTAAGAAAAGAGCACCCCTTAAACGGGATGCTCTAAGTCTTTATTTGTAACGATTATCAAAGTTGTTACGGTCATATTCAGAATCATTTTTGCGTTCTTCATCAGATTTTACTTCTGATTGAACTTTTTCTTCTGTTTTTTCGCTGTCCGCTTTTACTTCTTCAGCTTCATCGTTTAGTTCTTTTTTCGCTTCTTCAAAGTCTTGTTTTTCTTCAGCTTGTCTTTGCGCATCTTTTTCTTCTAGCGCACGTTTTGCTTCTTCGAATGTTTGAGCTTTTTCACTAGGGAATTGGCTGTCGATAACATCTTGTGGCATAACGCCTTCTTCAAACAACGACTTGATGCTGCGAGCATCTAATGTTTCATACTCTAACAGTTTTTCAGCAATTAGTTTATGTTGTGCACGGTGAGATTCAATGATTTCACGTGCTTTATCATGAGCTTCCATCAAGATACGACGTACTTCTTGATCGATTTCAAATGCTACTTGCTCAGAATAAGCTTTCGTTTGACCGTAGTCACGGCCAACAAAGACTTGGTGGTTTCCTTCATATTGAACTGGACCTAGTTTGTCGCTCATTCCATACTCAGTTACCATACTACGGGCAATACCAGTTGCTTGTTCAAAGTCATTAGATGCGCCGGTTGATTGAACATCGAAAATAATTTCTTCCGCTGTACGTCCACCAAGTAATCCAACGATTTGTTCAAACATGTCTTCTTTAGTCATTAAGAATTGATCTTCTTTTGGCAAAGCGATCATGTAGCCGCCAGCACGTCCACGAGGAATGATCGTTACTTTATGAACGATACGAGCACGACTTAAGACTAAACCAACAATGGTATGACCAGCTTCGTGGTAAGCAACCATTTCGCGTTCTTTTTTATTGATAACACGATCTTTTTTAGCAGGTCCTGCAATTACGCGGTCTTCTGCCTCATCCACATCAGATGCATCGATTTTCTTTTTATTACGACGAGCGGCAACTAAAGCTGCTTCATTCAAGACATTTTCTAAATCAGCACCAGCGAAACCTGGTGTTTGTTGTGCTACGACTTTCAAATCAACGTCATCTGCCAACGGTTTGTTACGGGCATGAACTTTAAGGATCGCTTCACGGCCTTTCACATCAGGACGACCAACTAAAATTTGACGGTCAAAACGACCTGGACGTAATAACGCTGGGTCTAATACATCTGAACGGTTTGTTGCGGCAACAACGATTACACCTTCGTTGCCATCAAATCCATCCATTTCAACTAACAATTGGTTAAGGGTTTGTTCACGTTCATCGTGTCCGCCGCCCATACCTGCACCACGTTGACGACCAACTGCATCGATTTCATCGATGAAGATGATTGCTGGCGCATTTTTCTTCGCTGTTTCAAATAAATCACGGACACGGCTCGCACCGACACCAACGAACATTTCAACGAAGTCTGAACCTGAGATAGAGTAGAACGGTACGCCTGCTTCACCGGCAACGGCTTTAGCAAGTAAAGTTTTACCAGTTCCTGGAGGTCCTTCTAATAGAACACCTGCTGGAATACGAGCACCTAGCTCAACGAAACGGCGAGGATCTTTTAGGAACTCAACCACTTCGACTAATTCTTGTTTCTCTTCCTCTGCTCCTGCTACATCAGAGAAGCGTACACGGTTGGCTTTTTTGTCTGCTTCTTTGGCTTTTGATTTACCAAAGTTCATGACACGGCCGCCACCGCTACCGCCGCCGCCTTGTTGTCCCATCATCATGTAGAACAAGAAGATGAACAATACGATCGGTAAGAAACTAAATAAGATAGAAAGCCAAGCACCACTTGATGATTGTTCTTTTACTGTAAGTTTCACATTGTTTTCTTTAGCCATATCCTGGATACCTGATAATGTGATATCACTTGGCAAGACAACGGTTGTAAATGCTTTTGTAGAAACTTCTGTTGATCCCCATAAAGAAAGACCACCAGTGTTTTTGATTTCTTGTTTTTCTTTGTACTGACCTGTGATTTTGTACACACCATTCGTTGGTTGGATCGTCAGTTCCTTCACTTTACCTTTTTCTAACTGGGTACTGAAGGTTGAGTATTCGATATCTGGTGATTGAGAATTGCTATTTCCAAAAATGAAATAAACAACCATGACCATCGCCAAAATCAGCAATACGTAATAAAGGCCATTTTTCATGCCACTATTCTTTTTATTCATGCCTGTCCTCCTTTGATTACTGCGCGTAATTTAATTTTACGGTTTATTTTTATCAATTCTGACCTTTACATTGTAACATAACTAAATCTAAGAGAGATATTAATTTGATTCGTAGATTTCAGGTTTTAATACGCCTACATAAGGAAGATTCCGGTAAGCTTCTGCATAATCTAATCCGTAACCTACAACAAATTCATTTGGTACATCGAAACCAACATAGTCTGCAACGATATCAACGACACGTCCTTCTGGTTTATCCAACAACGTGACAATCTTCACAGATGCAGCTTTTCTGTATTTAAAAAGATCCACTAGATACGCTAATGTGCGGCCGCTATCGATGATATCTTCTACGATCAAGATATCGCGTCCTTCAACATTTGTGTCTAAATCTTTAATGATTTTAACTTCACCTGAAGACACCGCTGCATTTCCATAACTAGATACTGCCATAAAATCCATCTCTAAATGAGTGTCAATACAGCGTGTGATATCCGCCATGAACGGTACTGCACCTTTTAAAATGCCAATTACTAAAGGATTCTTCCCTTTATAGTCTTCTGTTAGTTGTTTTCCAAGTTCAGTTGATTTTTCAAGAATTTGTTCTTTTGTGATCAAAACTTGTTTAATATCGTTCTCTAACATATTGCTCTCCTTCTCCTTTGAGGTCCTTAGTTATTATTTTATGTTGTTTTGCTTCTTTGAATAAAAGTAATTTTCGGTCTTTACTCTTTTATTTTATAAAGGAGCCTGTAGAGTATTTTATCAGTTTCTTTGGGAATACTCAAACATGAATTTGCAATTTTAGGAACCCAAATAATCTTCTCTTGCGCAGAAAGAATGATCCACGCCTGTTCTCTAGTTGAATTGGGTATTTTTCGATCAATAAATAGGCGATTTAATCTTTTTGTTAAAGTCGGCGTCAACGCTATTCTGTCTCCAGCTTTTCGATGACGAATTGTTAGCGGCAACGTGGTTTGTCCGCTTATCGGTAAGGAAAATTCAGTCCAGTTTTTCACTGCTTCAGGTATATCCAGAGTAGCCGTTGGAGTTTCTAAGCCAAGCCATTCATTTTTTGAGAGAAAAATAGATTCATTTTCATTTAAATAAGCTATTTTTTGATCCTGCTTCAACTGACTTTTTTTTAAATACATCAAATCGTATTCTTTCACAACCTGCCAGCCCTGTTCAAGATCCATCGTTGATTGAGGTGCTTGCTGTTTGATAAGCATCAACAACTGTTGCACCTGTAGATGGCTAACGGCTATTCCCTCCACTATGATTGTTCGTTGAAACAACATCATTAGGAAAAATGTTTGGATACTTGTCTTTTCTTGTTTTAATTCAGCAAGTTGAACCGTCCAACCTTCTGTTGTCTTTTTCACCCAGCGCTTATATTTAGGCTCGACAACCAACTGAATGAGCTCGTCAGCTAATGCAATTTGTTCAGTGAAATCAGTGATATGCTGTAGAAATTGTGGGTTTTCTTTTTTTAGAAGCGGCACTACCTGATGTCTTATCCGATTCCGCATGTAAGCATCACTCTGATTTGAGCTATCTTCAAAATACACAATTTTTGCGCACTTAGCGAATTGTTCCAAGCGTTCTTTTGAAAAAATTAAGAAAGGACGAATCAATTCCCCTATCGCAAATGACTGCCTTGCTCTAATCCCCACTAAGTTAGGCAGGGCACTTCCTCTCGTCAGTTTCATCAAAATGGTCTCAGCTTGATCATCGTTGTGGTGAGCAGTAAACAATAACGAATAGCCATCTTGTTTCATGATTTCAGTGAAAAATTCATAACGAAATTCACGAGCACGCGCTTCGGTATTATTGCTTTTGTCCGGCGCTGACCATACTTTACTGTAATAAACGAGTCCTTGCTCTTGGCAATAGTTTTTCAAATAACTTGCTTCTGCCTCTGATTCTACACGCAATTGATGATTGACATGAGCGACTGCTATTTTTAGCTGATCTTTTTCAGCTGCTTTTTGCATTAAATTCAATAGTACCATTGAATCGACCCCGCTGGAAATCGCCAATAATATTTTTTGGTGTGGTTGCCAGTAGTCATTTCTTTTACAATGATCGTAAAATTCTTGAAACATCTGTTCACCTCTTTGCTTCATAAATCGTCATTTAAAAAATTCACAAAACATAAAAGCCGAGCTTTCGCTCAGCTTCAATTGTTTATTTGTTAGTTACGGCGACCGCCACGACCGCCACGTTTTCCTTCTGTGTTACGTTTTAACGAAGTTAAACGATCATCACTATCTTTTAAAAATGAGCTCATTAATGAATCAAAATCTTGTTTTGAATTCATTGGTTGTGCTCTTGTAAATTGTTTTTTAGGCGCTGGACGTGAGTTGCGATCACGATTTCCTTGATGCTCATTGTTATCGCGACGTTGATATTCACGTTTTGGTTCTGCCGCTTGTTCTTGTGCTTTGCGAATAGACAAACCTACTTTGCCATCATCACCGACTGAGGTAACTTTTACCGTTACTTCATCCCCTACGGTCAATACATCATGGATATCTTTAACGAATCCATTTGATACTTCACTAATGTGAACCAACCCTGTTTTCCCTTCACCTAGATCGATGAAGGCACCAAAATTAGTGATACCAGACACTTTTCCTGGCAACTTCGCTCCTACTTCAATTGACATAAAAAAAATGTTCCTCCTATTATTTACCCTATTATATCTGCAGCCATCCGTCTGATTGTTTAATCAGATGAATGAGACTGTGATTGACTCTCTTGCGATGATTGCTTTTGCTCATTACTAGAATTAGTCGTTCCGCCTAACTCTGGAATGTTGTAAATTTGTTCGCCATCTTTTGAAACGAAGTAGCGACTGCGGGCCAATTTCGCCACATAATCCTCATCTCTTAAAAGAGTAACATCTTGTTCTAAACGATTTAACTTTTTATCAGCTTCTGCTGACTCAGCTACAGCTTCTTCATGCTGCTTTTTGAAGGCACTTAGTTGCTGGTAATCTTTCATTAGCTGAATACCTGAAACGATAAAGATCACAAACGCCACGAGAAAAACCACTGCTAGACGGCGGCGTCTAAAAATCAACTGCTTTTGCTGTTTTTGAAATTCGGCATACTGTTCTTTTGTATACTCATTATCTAATGCAGCAACTTTCTCCACGTCCTTTTTCTTTTTTCCCATGTTTTCCGCTCCACTCGTTTTTGGTTTGTCTGTCTTATTATACCAACATCTAAGAAGCTTGTCTAATCTAAATTATCACTATTTTCGACTCTTTTCTCAGAAATAATCTGATACATCTTTTCGGCATCTTCTTTTTTCGTTGAATCACGAAGTTCAAGTACTTCTATTTCTAAGATTTTATTGCCAAATTGAATCTTCACTTGATCACCAATTTTTACGTTACTTGACGACTTGGCTAAGATACCATTGATTTGAATCCGACCTTTGTCCGCAACTTCTTTAGCTACAGGTCTTCTTTTAATAATACGTGAAACTTTTAAAAATTTATCTAAACGCATCTATCTTACCTCTTCATTCTTAATATTTTCGCTCCAAACGGCAATGTCAACCATTCCCGAATTGTAAATAGTTGTATTTTAATAATCATATAAATAAACGTTGCACCACCAATTAAGACCCCAATTATCGCAATAACTAATGCCTGCCCACGATGTGCAACAGTTCCTAAAAGAATAGCAATTACCCCTTGATAACAGAGTAACATAATTCCCATCGTTGCTAAACTAAGAATTAACTTTTTCAAGAAATGGTTTTCTACAATAAAACGATTGATTTCCTTTTTCGAAAAAACTATTAATAAAAGTAATGTAGCTAACAAGCCTGCAATCGTTGAAACACTCGCACCAAGCGTTCCCCAGACGTAGGTCAAATAACTTGTTAAACAAAGCTTGGTCAATAAACCGATTCCAGCTGAAACCATGGCTGTGAGAAATTGATTTCGGCTTTGTAAAATACTTTGGTACGCTTGAATGACTGCCATAAATGCAATCGCACACACATATATCCCTAAAACACCATTGCCTTTATAGTCTTTAAATAAAGCAAAGTTTATATATGGCAACAATAACGCTAAACCGATTGAAGCTGCTGCTGCAATCGTTGTAGTCAAACGTAAAAAGATTTTAGCCGCTTGTAAAAAGCGTCCATGTTCTTTGCTCATGAAATATTTTGTCAACGCAGGTAAAAAACTTGAGCTCAATGCCAGCGCAACAACTAAACCTAATTGAACTAGGGGCTGACCACGATCATAGACTCCTTTATCGATTTTTGCGGCTGAGTCGTTGATGCCTGCCGCAACCAAGGAGTTCTTAACAAAAAAGAATCAATTAATTGAAAGAAGATCAAAAACGCACTGTATAAAGAGACGATCCCACCTTCTACTAATAAGCGTCCAAATAATTTCCCGGACCCTTTTTCAACTTTCCACTGAGTAAGATACGCTGAGCTGCCTACACGAATTTTCCGATCATAATACCAAAGAATCCCTGCCGCAACGACACCACCGAATAAAGCACCACCCATTGCGATCGTCCCTGTCTGATAGACCGACCAACCGAATTTGCTAAAAGAATATGCCGCAACTAAGATCACGCCTACACGTACAAGCTGTTCGATCACTTGGGAAACGGCACTTGGAATCATCATTAGATGGCCTTGAAAGTTGCCACGGTAAAACGACAAGATAGGAACTAATAAAAATGTAAAAGAAACAACTTGAATTAAAGACGCTAGTGATAATCTCCCATCATAAAGGCAATTTCATGACTTCCAAAAAAGAAAAATGCCCAACAAAAACCGGCGACCATAAAAACAAAAGGAAATAGCTGTTGTAACACTTTTTTCTGCCCACTAATTTCCGATTGTTCCGCTACAATTTTAGAAATAAACTGCGGCAATCCTGATAAAGCTAAAGTCATCGCGATACCATAAATTGGATACACTTGTTGATAAACATAAAACCCTTCATCACCAACTAAGTTTTGAAAAGGCACTCGATAAACCGCACTTAGTACTTTAGCAATAAACGATGCAACAGTTAAAATAGCCGCCCCTTGCATCATCGACCGCATCTCTTTGTGTGCCATTCGTTGACCTCCTATTTTAAAAGCGTAATGAGCTCGATTAGTCTCGAATGGAAAATAGGAAAAATCGATTGAGGTGTTTTTTTACCTCACTCTATTTTTATCTTTTTCCCGAGAGACTAGCTCATGAAGCTAGATAAGTTTAAAAGCGTAATGAGCTCATTCAGCTCTGACTGAAAAATAGGAAAAATCGATTGAGGTGTTTTTTACCTCACTCTATTTTTATCTTTTTCCCGAGAGTTTAGTAGTCCGCAATTTTTATTCTTCTTCAACAGCAATCGTCTTATACTTTTCCTGTCTCAACGCTGTAGTAAACAACGCTACTTCCTGTAACCAAGTAGCTTCTTTCATATCTTTAGGCACTTTCAAACGAACAGACATTTTTTCTTTATCAACAGCAAGATCCGCTTTTAGTTGTGTATGAGATAACGCTTCAAAGATTTGCTCAACGTTATATGTTTTTGTACCGATTTTACTTAAGGTAAAAGTGATTTCCTGCTGTCGCTTGCGAATCGTTTCAACCAAAGCACGGTCGCCGTCCATTTTGATTTGTCCTGTAGTCAGTAAATGAGCTACTTCATCTGGATACTCTCCAAAGCGATCAAGTAAATCTGCTTCAAGTTCATCATACATGTCCATATTTTCTAACTGACGAATTCGTTTGTAAATTTCAATTTTTTGACGCTCATCTGAAATATAATCGGTTGGCAAGTAAGCATCAATTCCCAAATCGATCTCAACAGATGTCTTTTGATCTTGAATGTTTTTCCCTTGTTTACGGGCAACAGCTTCTGAAAGCATTTGTGAATACATATCAAAACCGACAGAGTCGATAAAGCCATGTTGCTGCGCTCCTAATAAATTCCCTGCTCCGCGAATCGATAGATCCCGCATCGCAATTTTAAACCCAGAACCTAATTCAGTGAAATCCTTGATTGCTTCTAAACGTTTTTCACTGACTTCATTTAAAATCTTTTGTTGTTCATACATAAAATAAGCATACGCTACACGATTACTTCGTCCCACCCTACCTCGTAATTGATACAAAGTAGATAAGCCCATGTAATCAGCATTTTCTACAAACAACGTGTTGGCATTAGGAATATCAACACCCGTTTCAATGATCGTTGTTGTCACTAACACATCGTATTGTCTTTCAATAAAATCAAACAACGTATTTTCTAGTTGAACCTCTGTCATTTGCCCGTGAGCATAAGCTATTCTAGCATTTGGTACCAATGCTTGAATCTCTTCAACTTTTTGCTCGATTGTATCTACACGATTATACAAATAAAAAACTTGACCATCTCGTGCCATTTCTCTTTCGATTGCTTCTCTGATTGCTCCAGGATTATTTTCCATCACATAGGTTTGGATCGGATAGCGGTTTTCCGGTGGTGTTTCAATTACTGAAAGATCGCGTACGCCAAGCATCGACATGTGCAAGGTTCTTGGAATTGGCGTTGCCGTCAAGGTCAAAACATCGACTTGTGCCCGCAATTGTTTCAATCGTTCTTTATGTTTAACACCAAAGCGCTGTTCTTCATCGATTACCAGTAGACCCAAATCGCTAAACTTCACGTCTTGGGAAAGTAAGCGATGGGTGCCTACGACAATATCCACCTGACCATGTTTGATTTTTTCGATGGTTTCGCTTTGCTGTTTTTTCGTTCTAAAGCGACTTAACAAGCCCACTTCAACGGGAAACCCTTCAAAACGATCCAACATCGTTTCATAATGTTGCTGCGCTAAAATCGTGGTAGGAACTAAAAAAGCAACTTGCTTATTATTATTGATAGCCTTAAATGCTGCACGCAAAGCAACTTCAGTCTTTCCATACCCCACATCTCCGACCAATAAACGATCCATCGGTCGTGTTTTTTCCATATCATGCTTGATTTCAGCCGTACTTCGTAATTGATCATCCGTTTCACTGTATGGAAACGCGTCTTCAAATTCCTTTTGATACGCATCGTCAGGTGGAAAAGCGTAGCCTTTTTCGGATTCTCTTGATGCATACAATTGAATCAGATCGTCTGCGATATCTTCGATTTTAGACGTAACTTTACGTTTTGTTTTACTCCATTCACTGCCACCTAATTTATTGACTTTCGGTGATTTTGCTTCCGAAGCGACAAATTTTTGAATCAAGTTCAATTGAGTCACTGGAATGAACAACTTATCGTCATTTTGATATAAAATCGTGATGTAATCTTGATGAACGCCATCAACTTCCAAGGTCTGCATCCCAATATATTTACCGATCCCGTGATTTGCATGGACAACATAGTCACCGTTTTTTAGATCGCTATAACTTTTTAATCGTTCTGCATTTGAAACAGTCTGACGTCTTGCTCTTTTTTTCGTTGTTGTATGAAAAATCTCTTTTTCGGTGATGGCAACGATTTTTTCAACAGGCAATTCAAAACCTGACTGCAAGGAACCTTCAACGATTTGAATTTTTCCTTCTATTAGTTTATCAGCTGAAGCTGTCACACTTGAAATATCAAAATCACGAAACAGCTCTTCCACTTTTTGACTACGTTCTTTCGTTGGAACAAATACTACAACTGTCTGATCTTGTTTTTGCCAACGATCCATTTCAGTTTTTAATAGCGGCATTTGTCCAAAGAATTGCTGCATGGAGCGGTATTGAAAGTTATGGACAGCTTGAAAACGCAGATTGCCCATCCCTTTTTGAAACAATGAAAAGAACGTTGTTGCAAAAGTCATTTTCCTTACTTGGTCATGAAATTCTAAACCAAAAGTCTGTTCAGGAAAAACCCGCATTTCTTCTAATTTAAGTACTTGCCACTCATTTTCTTCACGAATAATCTCGCGTTCTGCTTCTAAAATGCGAGCATAATCATCAACAAATATCAAACTATCTTCTGGTAGATAATCAAGCAATGTTGTTTTTGTTTCATATAATAAGTCAGTGTAGTAATGGGCTGTATCAGTTGGAATTCCTTGACCCCATGACGTTGCTAGTTGACCAAAATAATCTTGCAGAAATTCCTTTTCAGTCGCATCCTTAGCAACCGCTACTCTTTTTTCCAGTGCATTTGTCAGCTGTTTTTCACCATAAACCAAATCCGCTTTTGAAAAGACTAGATCGGTCATTGGAGATAGTGTCACAGATTCAATATTGCCAACTGATCGTTGTGTATCTGCCTCAAAGTAGCGCAAAGAATCAATTTCGATATCAAATAATTCTGCTCGAACTGGATATTCAGAATTCAGCGGATAGACATCCACAATACTTCCTCGAATGCTAAAATCTCCTGGTTTGCCAACTAGAGACTCACGCTCATAGCCCATTAATACTAACTGCTGTGCTAAAGTGTCCAACTCAATTTCTCCACCTAGTTCCCAGTGAAGTTGAGCTTGTTCCCATGTTTGTTTACTCGGTAAATACTTCCTTAAACCAGCCACCGGGACCACTATGATTCCCGCTTGATCTGTTAGAAGAAAGTTAAGTGCTGCGACTCTTTCTGCTCTTGCTTCAGGGGAAGAAAAAGCCATCTCAGCTGATAACACTTCATCCACAGGAAATAAATATACTTCTTCGTCCGATAAAATATTACGAAAGTCTTCAACTAGCTGGTTTCCATAATAAAGATTTGGAACTGCCACAACGACTTTTTTATTTTGTTGTTTAAAGCCACTGGTCATGACCAATGTTTTGGCTGAGCCAGCTAAGCCTGTAATCAATTGGCGGGCATTTCCTGTTAACTGCATTTGCCAATCTCGGGCTAATTCACTTGCACCAATTCGTTCAATGATGTTCACGTTAGACTCCTCCTAAATTTAAAAGCGTAGTGGGCTCGTTTAGTCTCAACTGAAAAATAGAGAAAAAAGAATGAGATGCTTTTTACCACATTCATTTTTCATCTTTTTCTCGAGAGGATAGCTCTTAAAACCAATCAAAGCTTCTATTTATTTCCCATTAAACTGATTCATTGTGTCTACAAATGTATGTCCCTCACAAGCATAGATTGCTGCATCAGCTGCGTTTTTTACTGCTAGCAAAATTTCTTCGTGTTTTTCTTTGGGAAAACCTGTCAAAACATGATGAACAACAGTATTACTGCCGATCGGTCGGCCAATGCCGATTTTGATGCGCGGAAATACATTTGTTCCCAGATGGGCAATCAAGCTTTTAATCCCGTTGTGTCCGCCAGCGCTGCCTTTCTCACGTAAACGAATTTTACCGATTTCTAAATCCAAATCATCATAAATCACGATCAACTCTTCGTCTTCAACTCCGTAATATGTCATTAAAGGTCCAACAGAACGACCTGACTCATTCATAAATGTGAGAGGTTTGACCAACATGATCTTTTCTGTTCCTATAAAAAATTCAGCGATATCTGCTTCAAATTGACTACTGTTAAAGGTAGCATTGTAGCGATGAGCAATTTCATCCAAAGTGATAAAGCCAATATTATGTTTTGTTTCTCGATACTTACTGCCTGGATTGCCTAATCCAACGATCATTTTCATTTATCTATATTCTCCTTAACAAAAGGTGCTTTGCACCAAATATTCATTCTCCAACACAAAATACCCGAGCAGGAAAATCCTCTGCCCAGTTTTTTTACAATTATACCATAAAATAGATGTTTTCCGAATCTTTTAAATTCTTAAAAAAGCCGTAAGCTTTATTTGACCTAATCAAAAGTCATTAAAATCCTAAAATAGTGAATTATCGCACATGAAAGAGTTTTCTTATGAAACACCTCTAAAAACTGTATTATTTAAATAAACAAAAAACGTGACAAACCTCACAAACGGTGGTATTATCATTGTGATAAAACAATTATCTGAAAGGAATGATACACATGACTGCAGCAGTAGGAAACAAAGACCACCAAAAGGTAATTTTAGTTGGAGATGGCGCTGTCGGATCTAGTTACGCTTTTGCCTTAGTCACTCAAAATATTGCTCAAGAAGTTGGTATTATTGATATAGATACAAAGAAAACTGAAGGAGATGCCGCTGATTTATCTCATGCGTTAGCTTTTACTTCTCCTAAAAAGATTTATGCAGCTACTTATGATGATTGTCATGACGCTGATCTTGTTGTTTTAACCGCTGGTGCCGCACAAAAACCTGGCGAAACACGTATTGATTTAGTGCATAAAAACTTAAAGATCAACAAACAAATCGTCACAGCAATCGTTGATTCTGGTTTTAGCGGTATTTTCTTAGTCGCTGCCAATCCAGTTGATATTTTAACTTATTCTACATGGAAATTCTCAGGATTTCCAAAGGAACGCGTTATTGGTTCTGGAACATCCCTTGATTCCGCTCGTTTCCGTCAAGCAATCGCTGAATTAGTTGATGTGGATGCTCGTAACGTCCATGCTTATATTCTAGGCGAACATGGTGATACTGAATTTCCAGTCTGGTCTCACGCTAATGTGGCCGGCTTACAAATTTACGAATGGGTCAAAAATAATCCAGATGTCGATGAAGAAGCAATGGTTAATCTATTCTTTAACGTACGAGATGCAGCTTATTCGATCATCGAGAAAAAAGGCGCGACATTCTATGGAATCGCTGCGGCCTTAGCACGTATTACCAAAGCGATTTTAGATGATGAAGATTCTGTCTTCCCACTTTCTGTTTATTTAGATGGCGAGTATGGACAAAATGATATCTATATCGGTGCACCAGCTGTGATCAACCGTCAGGGTATCAAGCAAGTCATTGAAATTCCGTTGACTGATTCAGAAAAAGATCGTATGAATGCTTCTGCAAATGCGTTAAAAGAAGTGATCAAATCTGCTTTTGAAAAATTTGAAGCTGAAAATAATTAAGTCTAAAGAGAGGCCGAGACAAAAGTGTTTAGCTCCGAGAAATAAGCTGGAATTTACGAAAATTGCTCTTCAAATTTTTGTGAATTCCAGCTTATTTCCGAAGGAGCTGCTTTTTTCTCGCCGTTTATTCGGTTTTAGAGCCCAGGACAAAACTAAAAAATCAGTTTTGTTCCGGGCTCTAAATCTGAATAAACGATGGTAGCAGAAGCAACCTCTTTCGTTAATTGTACAAACCATCCGATTCTTCTTTGGTCACAATATAAATATTCTTCATTTGAGTATACGCATCCAGCATCGATTTATGTGTTTCACGCCCAATACCAGATTTTTTATACCCACCAAACGGAGCTCCAGCAGGCAATTGATTATACGTATTGACCCACATCCGCCCAGTTCTAACCTTACGGGCTACACGTAGTGCCGTATTAATGTCCTGTGAAAAGACTGCTCCACCTAATCCATAATCAGATTGATTCGCTAAAGCAATTACTTCTTCTTCGGATTTAAACTTCATAACAGTTGCTACAGGCCCAAATATTTCTTCTTGTGCAATACACATGGCATTATTGGCATCAGCTAATAAGGTCGGCTCTAAAAAGGCCCCTTTATCTAGACCGTCTGCGGTAATTTTATGTCCTCCAGTAACTAACTTAGCGCCTTCCTTTGTACCAATCTCGACATAGTTTAAAATATCTTTTAGTTGTTTCTCATTGATTTGAGCGCCCATTTGTACGCCCTCTTCCCAAGGAAGTCCTACTTTTATTTTTTCGAATCGTTCTTTTAGCGCTGCGACAAAATCGTCATAGATTCCTTCTTGAACAAAGACACGTGAACCCGCACAGCAAACCTGTCCTTGATTGAATAGAATACCTAGTTGAACGCCCTCTAAAGCCCGCTCCCAATTTGCATCATCAAAAATAATATTGGCGGATTTCCCGCCTAATTCTAACGTTGCCGGGATCAATTTCTCAGCCGCAGCCTTAGCTACCGTATATCCAACTTCTGTCGATCCAGTAAAGGCTAATTTATCAAATCCTTGATGCTCCAACATGTAATTTCCAGAATCGGAGCCTCTACCTGTGATTAAATTCACAACACCTTTTGGCAAAACCTGATCCAGTAATTTAAATAATTCAAGTAAACTTAAAGAAGTTGTCGAAGAAGGATGAATGACCACTGTATTCCCAGCAGCAATAGCAGGCGCTAACTTCCACGCACCCATTAGTAATGGAAAATTCCATGGAATGATCTGCCCTACAACACCAATTGGTTCTTTGATCACAAGAGACAGTGTATCCTGATCAAAATCTTTTACGGTCCCTTCTTCTCCACGAATCACACCAGCAAAATACCGGAAATGATCCGCTGTGGCTGGAACATCAATCGATAAAGTTTCACGCAACGGTTTACCATTATCCAACGTTTCTACTAATGCCAAGTGCTCTGTATTTGCATCGATCAAATCAGCTATTTCCAACAATAGCTTACTACGTGTAGTAACATCCACATCTTTCCAAGTCACAAATGCAGCTTGCGCTGCTGCGATTGCTTGATCAACATCCGCGTGCGTTGCATCAACAAAATCGGCCAATTTTTCACCATTGCTGGGATTGTAACTTGTGATCAGTCGATCTCCTGAACCTTTTGTCCATTTACCGTCAATATACAATTGATAAGCATCATCCGTCGTGTTGTAAATATCGATTGGTCTACTCACTAAAAAATCACTCCTTATTTTTTGGTTACGCTTACATTATATCTATAAAAACATAAAAGTAAATAGAAGTTGGATATTTTATACGTATTTTTAAAACAATCAACATTGGTCTATATCAAAACTCCTAAACAAATGAAGGGAATAAATGTAAGGACTCCCTTAAAAGCTTGACGACGGCCAACAATAATAGTGAAAGTATAATTTGGATTGCGAATAGCTTTGAAGAAGGCCACTGAAATTCATTGTTTTATTGTATCCATGTTTAAATAAGACCAAAAAAGGAATTAGATGTAGACATCGTAAAAGTTTGTCTGCATCTAATTCCTTTTTTTACCCTTTATACAAAATAGCTTTTTGCTCCAATGCTTGTTTAATCGTCGTTACCATCTCTTCATTTTCACAACGAATCGTGTGTAAATGAATCCCAGCCGTTAACTCAGATAACAAAGAAGCACGGCTATTTTGATACGCTTTGATAAATTCCTCTACTTCTTTTGTTGTACGGATGTGCAACCCACCAGTTAACTCACCATAAATTGGATGTTCCACTACCACATCAATGATCTCTCCACCTAAAGAAACAATCGTCTGCAATTCATCTGCCGTTTGTTCAGGTATATGCTGGCAAGCGATTTTTAGAGTGATCCCTTGCCTTGCTTTCTCTGTTTCCAGTAAATAGCCGCGAGCGGTCGCGATGATTTCATGACCTGAGGCTCTTAAAAGTGCCACATCACCAACTATGATCTGGCGACTGACATTGAACTTGCCAGCAAAACGACTAGCGCTAACTGGTTTTTCTGCTGTTTCTAACTCAAGCAAAATCAAAGTCCGTCTTTGTTCTCCGTCCATTCATTTTCCTCCTGTCAGTTTAATCCATCTGCTGCTGTTGAAATCGTTTTGATACATCCATGATTCCTTGATAAGTTTCTTTGACGGCTTCTTTGTAACGTTCATTCCCAACATAACCACTGATCGTCTCTAAGACTTCTTGTTCTCTTGACGTATCTAAGACTGGTTGCTCTGTTGATTTCTTGATTTCTGCAATCGCGTCGACTACGGTCAAACGCTCTTCTAATAAAGCGGCGATCTGTTTATCCAACGCATTGATTTTATCTCGTTGAATCGTTAGTGGGGAACGTTTTTCGTCTAATTCGATTTCTTTGATGATCTTCGCAGGATTGCCGCCAATCACACAATTATCTGGAAATGATTTAGTCACGACAGCTCCAGCTGCTACGACGACGTTATCCCCTAGCGTTACGCCAGGCGTGATCACAACGCCACCGCCAAGCCAAACATTGTTTCCTAAAGTAATCGGCTTACCATATTCTAACCCGCTATTTCTTTTAACTGGATGTAATGGATGCGTTGCTGTGTATAGTTGGGCATTGGGTCCAAACATACAATTATCTCCGATTGTGATTGGGCAAATATCTAGAAAAATACTATTGAAATTTGCATAAAAGTTTTTCCCCACATGAATATTAAATCCGTAATCAAAGCTGATTGTCGGTTCAATATAACTGCCTGTACCAGTTGTCCCAAAGGTTTCTTCAACTAATTGTTTACGAATCAAGCGATCTTCTTCCTTGTTGATCAATTTCATTTGTTCACGGGCAAACTTGCGTGCAGTAGTTAATTCTGGATCTGCTGCAAAATACAATTCACCGTCGATCATTTTTTGTCGTTCTGATTTAATTTCTTCCATATTAAAGCTCCTCTATCATTAGATTTTCAAAAACCTGAATGGCATCTTCTTTTAGAAAATAGGCTTGTTGATTTAATGGGATGGCTGTTTGATTGATTACTAATACCTCAGCCTGCTTTGAGGCATAATGTATCAAGTCACAAAATGGATGCACTTGAAAACTCGTTCCAACGATCACGATCAATTCTGCTGCTGCGACTTCTTTGATCGATGTTGCTATCACTTGTTCGTCCAAGCCTTCTTCGTACAAAACAATATTTGGACGAATTTGACCGCCGCACTGAGCGTGTTGATCCGATAATAAATACTCCTTTGCTAAGAGCGTCTGTCCACATTTCCGGCAATAGCACTCATATAAATCTCCATGAAAATTGACTAAATGCTGAGTGCCTGCTGCCTTATGAAGTCCGTCTATATTTTGAGAGATGACCCCAACAGCTTTAACTCTTTCTAACTCTGCCATTTTCAGATGAATACTATTTGGTTGTGCGTTTGGATGATACATTGTTTTGACAAATGAATAAAATTTCTCTGGTTCATTACTCATGCACGTCTGACTTAGCAAATATTCAGGTCGTTCGATCCCTTGATAAATTCCAGATAATGAACGATAATCTGGTACACCAGAGGCTGTAGAAACACCTGCACCCGTTAAAAATACGATTTTCTGTGCTTGTTCGATCAGGTTTATGGCTTTTTTCTCATCAATTGTTTGCATCATTTCATCTCCCGATAGGTTTATTATAGCCTAAATAGTCACTAGATAGAAAAAATTATTTGGATCAAATGAAAATAAAACTAGAATAACCTGACTCCTTATAGTTATCCCTCATTTTAATAATAACAGACAATTGACTGCTTTACTTGATATCTATGCCAAGCTTTTTCACTGTCTTTTCATGACAAACAAAAGAGAACGTGATAGAATACTTAGTGTATAAAAGTGAGGTGAAACTTCGTGGTAGCATTTATTATTTATTGGGCAGCTATTTTGGTCTGCATCGCTTGGGGTGTATTAAGTTTATGGTTTTCGATCTATTATCTTTCTCGTAAAGAAAATGGAAATCTATGGGCATTCGCATTCTTCAACGTTCTTGCAGCTATTGTTTTAGCAATTGTTTTAGTTATTTACAAAACGTGGGATTTTGATATTTCAACATATTCTAGCTTGATTTACACAATTTTAGCTTCATATGGTGTCTTAACAGTCTTGCAAGCTATTTTGGGCCGCGAACCTAAAGAAGCTGCGAAAGCTTAATTTTCTTAGTTAACGATTAAAAAGAGCCCTGTACAAAACTAATTTTTAGTTTTGTACAGGGCTTTAAATCCGAATAAACGGTGGGATCAGAAGTAACCTCTTTTCTATAAGTTTGATTTCTTGTATTTTACATTTATTTTTCTAATTTTTTAATGGCATTTCTGATTTCTTCAAGTACCTCTTCTTCCGGCTCTACTTTCAATAAATCATATAAAATCCCTAACCATTTTTCTGCTTCTTTATTTCCTAATTTTCCAATTGCCCAGACAGCTGTCCCTCTGATCACAGGACGCACGTCTTCTGTTGCACACTTATAAATCTCTGGTAACGCACTGCGGTCACCTAAATTAGCTAGTGCAATCAAAGCATTTCTTTGCAGCGGCTTTTTACCTCGCCACGATCCTGAAAGATGTCCAAATGTTTCCTTAAATTCTTTATTAGAAATGCTAAGCATCGGCTTTAATTTAGGGTAAACAGTATCAACTTCCGGTTCCATTTCTTTATGAAAATGAAAATCCTTGCCACGATTATATGGACAAACAAGCTGGCAGATATCACAGCCATAGATCACATTATGCATTTTTTTCCGGTATTCTTCTGGCATCATATCTTTGGTTTGCGTTTGATAGGACAAACATTTTTTGGCATTCATGCTGCCATTTCCTAGAAGGGCTTGCGTAGGACACGCTGTAACACACCGTGTACAATCACCGCAGCCAAATGGTACTGGCTTGTCCACTTCAAAAGCAATATTGGTCACAATTTCTCCTAAGTAAACAAAGGAGCCGAACTCTTCCGTGATCAATAATCCATTTCTGCCGATAAATCCTAAACCTGCACGCTGGGCTACAGCTACATCCACTAATTCTCCCGTATCCACTTGAGGAGCAAAACGCCAACTTTCAGTTTCTTCAAGACCTTGAGCTTGTGTTTGAATAAATGCGATCAATTTTGACAACCGATCTCGTAGAACATCATGATAATCAATTCCCCATGAAGCGCGGGCAAACATCCCTCTTTTTTCATCTCTCGGAACTTTTCCATCTATTTTAGTAGGATAAGCTAATGCAATCGAAATAATCGTTTTCGGGTTTTCAAATGTTCTCTCCGGATAAATCCGTTCTTCGATCACCTGATGCTCAAAACCAGAGTTGAAACCACGTTCTCTTTGCTCTTTTAACGACTCTTCCAGTTCATAGAAAGGCTCTGCTGAAGCAAAACCGATTTTATCGATCCCCAAGCGTCTACTCTCTGCTATGATTTTTTGTTTTAATGACATGAGATACTCCTTAATTTAAAAGCTGAACAGGCTCGTTTAACTCCGACTGAAAAATAGGGGAAAATAAGAATGACGTTTTTGGTCATAATTATTTTTCATCTTTTTCCCGAGAGGCTAGCCTGTAAAGCTAGATAATATATAGTAACAACGTTCCGCTTTGCTTCAACTTTTACTTAACAAGGCACTCTTATTATAATCTACCCTTTTAAAACTTGTCACCTTTTTGCTTATATCCTTTTTCTAATTTTTTAATCTTTTTTAATCAAAACAAACAATAACCCCTCCTTTATTTTAAACAGTCAAAGTCATTATTTATTAATTATATATATATTTTGAAAAAATAATTTAATTTTTTAGATATTTTTATGATAGAATGGTGTGATAACAATATTTTTTTGTTATCATCACACACCATATTATTAAAAACGGAGGAAACACATATGAAAAACAGTCCCATCACACCAATACATAAGCGGACGTCAATCCGCACAGTTATGCTGCTTGCGCTCTTGGCTCCCACTTTGCTCACAACATCTCTTGTATTCGCTGAAGATAATACAGCTGACACTGAGCAAGTCAGTCCTTCTCAACCTCAAGAAAATCCAGAGACGGGAGATACGACAGCTGATTCTTCAGCAACAGCAGAAAGTTCTACCCCAGAAAAAGATGAGTCAACCGCAATACCAGAAGCGAGCGAAGTAACACTTTCGACAACAGACACTACAAGCGAAGAGGCTACCGCAAAATCCGTTGAACCAAGAGCCGATACGATCACTATTGCTGATCCAATTTTAAAACAAGCAATCCTAGCAAAGCTAGGATTACCTGCAAATAGCGAACTGACGCAAGCAGACATGGATCGTCTAACCTATCTTGATCTCAATTCAACGCAAATTACTAGCCTTTCTGGATTAGAACACGCTACAAATTTAACTTCTATCTATATGAATACAGACAATGGTATCACTGATTTTAGTCCTTTAGAACAATTATCTTCCCTAACTTATGTTACGCTTCAAACAAAAAGTTTAACTAGTGCTAACTTCCCTGATTTAAGTAAGAATACTGAACTGACAAATCTTAGTGTAGCCTCAACCAGTATTGATGATGATGTTTTACCTAAAATTGCCCAGCTGACTTCATTAACACGTATTTACATGGATTCAAATATGAATATCACAACCATTGCACCTTTTAAAGCACTTCCCAATCTAACGTCACTTTCTGTGCAGTTTTGTGGGATCACAGATTTTACCGTGATCAATGCGTTTCCAGTCCTTAATAATCTAGCAGCATTCGGACAAAATACAGGACGCACTGATTTACCCACAACAATCGGTCGTTCTTCTTTAGATTATAACTTTGACCAAGAAACATTGTTCATTCCCTTTGCACTGATGCCAAATCGTATGACAAATTTCGATGGTTATGTACCACCATTTACAACATCGAATTCTGCTAGCAATACCTATCTTGATTTTAATGGCACACAATTACCTGCAAGTCGTTTACAAATCACTGATCAAGGCATTACTATTTCAGGTGTAACAGAAGATGAGTTTGCAAATCTTTCTACCTTTGAATACAATGCTCGTTTAAATAATCCAGCAGGCTCCTACGCTCAACCGCCAGGATTTACTTTTTACGCTATTTCATCTGGAACCTATTTACACCAATTCAACGTCCTTGATGATGGCCAGCCTGTAACGATCCATTATCAAGATACTACTGGAAAAGAGCTGTTACCAAGCGAAATGCTTGCCGGTTTAGTCGGTCAAACATTTGATATCCCAGCACCAGTAATCCCAGATTATGAGCTGACAGAAATTCCTACTAACGCATCTGGCCATTTTTCTGATCAAGAACAGATCGTGACCTTCGTTTACAAAAAGACATCTGCACCGATCATTGAAATAGAAGGAACAGTGGTTGCTCATTATGTAGATACAACCGGTAAGGAAATTAAAGAAATAGTACAAACCGGCACAGTCGGAAACCCTTTTACAACGGAACAACTCGTCTTTAAAGGCTATACATTTAAAGAAGTTAACGGCAACTCAACAGGTACGTTCACTAAAGAAGAGCAGCAAGTCACTTATGTTTATGTCAAAGATGAAGACAACACAGATTCTACTGAATCTACCAGCTCTTCCGAAACAACTGAAACAACCACACCAAGTGCTGAAAAAGACACAAAAAATTCAATTGGACAAGAAACTATCCCTTCTAGTAGCAACAACCAAGCGACAAAAATAAATACCTCAGCTAAAAAGAAACTCCCTGCTACTGGTGAACAATCAAGCTATGCTTGGTTATTTCTAGGTATATTGCTTATTGGATTCGTTAATTATCAATACGTTTTAAAAAAAGTGAAACAAAAAAAATAGATCTTCACTAAATAAAAATACAAGAGCGGACAAAAGTGAAAGTATCCTTTTGTCCGCCTTTGTATTTTTATTGTCCTGATGAACTTGCCGACTCTTCTTGTTTGACAAAATCGATTGCAATCACCAATGAGATGATCGTGTGTTCTAGCGATTCATCATGGATCTCCACTTCAAATGTATCTCCCCAGGTAAACCATTTTTCATTGATCGTAGCAACAATTTTACCTTGCTGTGTAATCTGGAAATGCTTGTCCCACCAGTCACCTTGAATCTCTAAATCTTCTGACTCTATCAGGTAACGAGCTTTAAGAAACGTAAATTTTTTCTCGATCGTTAGTTGCTCTTTGCCGTCTACAGCAACAAAAAATTTTGGCAATAAACTAAACACTTTTTTAGTGATCGTACCAATCGTATTTCCATTCAAGTCTTTGATCGTAAAGACTTTTGGTATTGATAAAAAGCTGCCTTCAACAAAGTATTTGTCTTGTTCCATTTCGTCTTTCACAGTAAAATGGCCGCCTAAACTAAACACTTTTTGCTTGATATATAATTTACTCATTCTCGCTCACTCCTGACTCTCCTAAGGGTTCATTTCTATCATTTTCCCATAAAAAGTGTCAAGTTACTATAACTTTCTTTATTGTTGCTCTTCTATCTCCCCATTGAATGGCCCACTAATAACTACTTTGCCACGCATATGCCTTGCTTCTACATCGGCCGTTGCTTTTTTCAAGTTTCCCGCATTGATCCCACTTGAATATATTTTTCCAATAGTTGGAGTGATCTTGTCTGCGTCTGCCAGCTGAGCAATCACAGCGAGGATTTCGCCTTGAGTTTCCATTTGGTAGCCATAATCCGTTTTAGCAAACATATACTCCCAATCAAAACTAACAGATTTATTTTTCAAAATACTGATGTCTAGCGGTTCTTCTATCCCAACGATCGTGCCTATGTGCCCGAATGGTTTGATTAATTCAGCGATTACACTAAAGTAAGGAATGATATCAAACAAAACAGCAACATGATCCACGTTCTGAACTGCTAACTCAGCGAAGCGTTGCTTTAAATCTTTATGGTAATCAAGTGGATAATCTACACCATTTTCTATTAACCAGTCAAAATTTTTGGGGCTAGCTGTAGCATATACTGTCATTCCAGCCCAGTGTGCCAGTTGCGTTAAAATCGATCCAACACCCCCGGCCCCATTGATCACTAAAATCGTTTTTCCTTGATTGGCATTTTCTTGCGGGATCAAACCGAATTTTTCAAACAATAGTTCATACGCTGTCAATGAAGTGAGCGGTAAAGTCGCTGCATTTTGATCATTCAAATGGCTAGGAGCTAGAGCTGCAATCGCTTCGTGTACTAACTGGTATTCTTGGTTACTCCCTGATCGTTGAGTCGTTCCTGCATAATAAACGCGATCACCAACAGAAAATTTTTTTACATCCTTACCCATTGCGACAACTTCCCCAACACCATCAAAACCCAAAATCTTTAACTCTTTTTGCTTCTTCGTTGCTTGTCTTAATTTTGCATCGACAGGATTTACAGAAACTGCTTTGACTTTTACAAGAATATCTCTGGGTTCAGGAATCGGTATGTGTCTGCGTTCATCAATAAAACTTGCTTCATCTGTAATCGGTAATCCTTCAAAAAAACCGACCACCTTCATGTGTTTGTGTTCATCCATTAAGTTTCCCCTCCGTTTAGTTCTTTATCCACTAGTATGAACCCAATCTTTTAAGATTAATATTGATTTGCTTGCTTTATCAGAACTTTTCTAGACTATCTTAAGAAACTCTTATGACATCTTGCACTGAACGAATGTTACCGATACAATAAAATAAATACACATATTATCTAGCTTTATAAACTTGTCTATATGACTTTTACGATAAGGAGATCACACAATATGCTTGAATCTGCACACACAAAAATTACGCTATTAATTGATGAAATGGAAAAAGTTATCTTGGGGAAACGTGATATCATACAACTAACTGTGACCGCTTTCTTAGCAAGTGGTCATGTTTTACTCGAAGATATTCCTGGTGTTGGGAAAACGATGATGGTAAAAACATTAGCCAAAGCTACACACGGCAAGTTTAATCGAATTCAATTTACACCAGATTTACTTCCTAGCGATATTTTAGGCGTTTCTATCTATAATACAGCGACTCAAACCTTTGAATTTCATCATGGACCAGTATTTTCAACAGTTCTATTAGCAGATGAGATCAATCGAACAACCCCTAGAACTCAGGCCGCTTTATTAGAAGCAATGTCTGAAAATCATGTTACGATCGATAATCATACTTATCCATTGGATGAACATTTCTTTGTTTTAGCAACACAAAACCCTTTGGATTACGAAGGGACATATCCGTTGCCTGAAGCCCAGCTTGATCGTTTTTTATTTAAGCTTCACATCGGCTACCCTGAATTTTCAGATGAATTAAACTTGATTTTGAAGCAAACTGGCAATGAACTGAATCACGTACAACAAATTTTGAACACCTCTGAAATTAGTCAGCTAAAGAAAATCATCGAGGACATTTATGTTGACCCTATTGTAGCTAGATATGCACTCCAATTAGTACATGCTACTCGAAATCACGATGGAATAGCTCTTGGCGTCAGTCCCCGTGGATCAGTTTCGTTCATTCGGGCAGCGAAAGCTTTTGCTTTGACTGAAGGTCGGGGGTACGTCACACCTAATGATTTACAGTATATTTTACCAGCTACTTTTGGCCATCGACTATTATTAAAAGGAACGCAAACAGCCTCGCAAGAACAATTACAAGACATTTTTGAACAGATCATCCGTCGAGTACCTGTTCCGATCAGGAAATAGCCATGAAACGCTATAAAAGTAACAACCTTATACGTATGATCGGTATCCTTATTTTTTACATTGTCACTTTTTTATATACGATCATTTTTAACAATTCAACTGGTTGGCTATTGTTTTTCTTCTTGACGTTTCTGTTGTTGTTGGATCTTGCGACCTTACTTCCATCGCTAAAAAAGATTCAGATTCAATCAACAGAACGCTCGATCTACAGAGTTGACCAATCTAGCAGCATTGAAATAGAAGTCTTTCGTTATCGTCCAACCCTTTGGCCGATTCCAACACTAATGATTTTTTTCAGTCCAAATAGTTCAACAAACACGCATTATCTAGCGTTATATTCCGGTCAAAAACAGGAATTGATTTTTGAATGGTCTCCTTCTCAAAGAGGCGTTTTCCAAGAGCTTGCCTTTGATTTTGTCAGCACCGATCTTTTTCGACTATTTTCCAAACGTATCAGGACAACAGCAAAAGGTCCTTTTGTGGTCATGCCTGCGCTACAGTTACATTTAGCGGAACAAGTTTACCAGCAGCTATTGAATCTATCGTCTGATTTGGCTAGCCCATTTGGAAATCAAACCTTTTCAATTCGAAATTTTCGCAGCTACCAAATAGGTGATTCTTTTCATTTAGTTGACTGGAAGCAGTCTGGAAAAAGAAATGAATTGATCGTTAAAGAGTATGAACATGAATCGGAAACAGATACTCATTTTGTATTTTATGGCTTCGCACATGAAAAATTTGAGGAAGTCCTATCTATTTACTATTCATTTATTCAGCTAGTTGAAAATAAGTTGTCTTTTCAACAAACAATCATAGCAGATTTTCCATCTGATACACCGAGAGAAATGATTCTGGCGTCGGCAACACCTTTATCAGAAGTAGACGATTTACCTGTTTGGACCAATAAAAACATCGTGATTTTTGCGCCACACAAAACAGAGCATTTGATGGAACAACTATATGCTCTAACTAGAAATAATAATGTCTTTTTAATCTCATTTGAGGGTGAAGCTCTTTCTTTATATTGGAAGGATCACGTGCAGGTGATCAATAAAGGAGGTCATATACTTGAGAAATAGGTTAAAAGAGAAATGGCCTTTTGCCGTACTGAGTTTTTTCATACTCCTAACAGCTAGTTTGCCTTTTTTAAAGGTCTATAATCTAGCACAAGAAAAGACGATATTTTTTGTTGGAATGTTGGCTTTGCTTTGTATTATGACTTTACTCGTTAAAAAGCAAATAATTATTTTCCCATTTTACTTACTTAGTTATTTGCTCACGCTCTATTATTATTTTCCTGATCACCACTCTTTTGGTTTGTCTTGGTTGGCGCATTTTGTTCAGAAAATTCTGGATACGTACCTGAAAATGCTCAGTGGTGAAATCAATTATTTGCCTGATTTTTTTGCTTTGGCAATTATTTTCTTTTTGCTGATCCTATTGAGCGGACTTTTGATTCGCTATGAGCGTTGGTTATTCGGCTCTATGCTGTTGATTGGCTATTTGCTTATGTTAGCGGTCTTTAATAAGGTGAATTTAGGTCTTCAAATCATTTTGATCATCAGTTTTGCTTTGCTTTTTTACGGATTGAAACAGACACCTTATTTAGTCGCTAGAAAAGAAAAAAGAGCATTATTTTTAGTGAGTGGCTCAGCTCTAGTCCTGCTTGTTGGGTGCTCGTATTTTTTCCTAGCTTTCTTTCCCCAATCACAGAATTTTTTGTTTACTCAAACTGCCGGCGTTCGTAATTATGTAAATCGACAAGGAATTTACCATCAAATTGATGCCTATGGTAAAAGTACTGTATCTAAAGCTGGTTTTAGTGAAAATGACGCCCAATTAGGTGGTCCAATGTCTGATGATCAAACCGTTCTTTTTACGGCAATACAGACGAGTGAACATTATTGGCGCGTGGAAACTAAAAATTATTACACAGGAAAAGGCTGGAAAAATACTTCTGAACTGCTCACGACTTCTGTAGAGCAACCGATGATCGTTTCAACTAATCCTGAATATCAAGGAGCTTTAGCTAATGAAACTGACATCACATTGACTTTTAATACGCCAAATGATTATCTACCTTATCCTTACGGAACTATTTCGCTTCCCTTAGATGAGCTTGGGCAAGTAGAACAAATCGAAGATAAGCAACGAATCAACTTTTTGAAGAAACCTACATCGCTCCAGCTTACTTGGCAAAAAACTAACTTTACCCAAGAAGCCCTAACCCAAGTTCCTTATCAGCCGTCTCAAGATGCTAAAAATACCCACGTTCCTCTTACAACGCCAAAACGGGTCGAAGAACTGGCTATTTCACTTACCAAAGATCAAGAGACGCTTTACGATAAGGTCAAAGCAATTGAACGCTATCTAAAGCAAGAGGGTGATTTCCGATATTCAAAAACCGACACACCTTTCACTCCACAAAACGAAGATTATGTTGATTATTTCCTTTTTGAGTCAAAAGTGGGGTACTGCGACAATTTCTCCAGTGCCATGACGATCCTACTTCGTTCAATCGGTATTTCCAGTCGCTGGGCAAAGGGGTTTTCTCCTGGGGAAATTACCAACAATAAAAACTCAGACTATCAAGAATACACGATTAAAAATAGTGATGCCCATTCTTGGCCGGAAGTTTATTTTGAAGGATTTGGTTGGGTTCCATTTGAGCCCACACCTAGTTTTGTCAATGAAGTTAGTCAGTCCACAGCATCTAGTACGTCTAGCACAACTAGCCAAACGAACTCTTCAGCTGACGTATCTGCATCTTCTGAAACAAAAAATTCAACAGTGACTACTTCTAGCAGCACTAGAGAACAATCAGCTAAAAAAAATCCGCAAGATTCTATGGCTAAACAATGGCTTCCTATTTTACGCAACATCGGGATCGGCTTATTGATTATCGGCTCAGTAGTTGGCAGTTTCTTTTTGAAAAAATACTTTTTCTTGCTTCGTTTTCGGCTATATCTCAACATTCATCCTAAGCAATTTGCTAACGCCTATGTTCTATTATTGCGTAAGGTGGAACATGTTTTACCTAGGGACACAGAAGAACCCTTAGCGCTTTATGCTCAGCGGTTTGAACAGGATTATTCGGAATTTCATGGCAGCTTCATTCAACTAACAGCCTTATATGAGCATAGTTTATACGGCCATGTAAAAATTAGAAAAGCTGATTATGCTGGATTATTGCTTCATACGGCACGCTTACTTACTACTTTAAAGCAACGTAAAAGATAAAAAAACAATCAATGTCAAAAAAGACATTGATTGTTTTTTATCCAAACCATTGCTTGAATTGATAAGTATGAAACGGTTGCTCACACGCATTTCCAAAGGCTAAATGCATTTCACCTTTCCCTAAATCGAAGACCATCGAAGCCAAGGACTTGGATAAGGGATGTTCTGGTGACGGATGATTGCAAACGCTTTTTGGAAAATTACGATGATTAGCTAAAAACTGTTTGCCTAACGTTGCATCAATAATACCAACATTTTCATGTACGATTGCTTCCATTGCTTCAAAACGAGAATGAGATGTTTTGGAGCCGCCCTCTTCTGGT
This sequence comes from Enterococcus crotali, assembly GCF_000633635.1. Lineage (GTDB taxonomy): Bacteria > Bacillota > Bacilli > Lactobacillales > Enterococcaceae > Enterococcus_L > Enterococcus_L crotali. The sequence goes on from NZ_AYPQ01000008.1 coordinate 37,517, forward strand.
TCTTCTAGGGCAATGCTATTATGATTGGCATGAATCATTACATCTGCTGGCTCGTGTTCATAAATTTTATTTGGGAAACACTCAAAACTTGCGATCCCTTCAGTCGAATGAGATAAACTAAATTGGTTCGGTACAGCATGAGGAATGCTGTAGAGGTATTCTTGTGCTTCTTTTAAACTTTTTTTGTTGATCAGCTCTCGGATGATTCCAGCAGTTGGAATTCCTGCCTGACGCTGTCCATTATCGATATATGTCCACATTACAGCTAAGCCATAATTGTTCATTCCCATATAAGCTGGAATTCCTGGATGACTGTAAATCAATGCCTCAAAATCAGAGTCACGATCAATATGATGCACAACACAATCAACCTCAGAACGATATTCATCAAGACGCTCATCATTTGTTTGACCACAAATCACAGAACCATCAAAAGTCGCATTTCCCTTAACAGCAAACGACGTACATTTATCGCTAATTAATTCATCAAAAAAGGATCGTTCATAAACCGTATATAAATAGAGGATCTCTTGAAAATCCAACCCGCTGCCCTGTGCAACGCCACGCATTTCAGCGACTACATTTGGAGCGAATTTTTCTGTGAATTCCAGATAACCTTGCGCTTTTTCCAGCCACTTAGCAAGGATTTCAGCAGGGTCTTTGTAAAATAATTTTTGACTGGATAAGTTTGTTTCGATCTGCATTTTTAATACCTTACCGATTTCAACGCCACGTTCAAATGCCGTGCCTGTCACTTGGATATATCGATGAATCATTTAAATTCCTCTTTTCTATTTTCGGTTACTCTTTAATGGATGTCCATTTATAATCGTACTCTGGGCCAGAAGGTAAAATACCTTTGATTTTTGGATTACGTAAATGTGCTTCGGCTTTTTGATAAACGGGACAAACGCCCATCGTATCCATTAAAATAGTTTCCGCTTCAATTAAATCATTCCAACGTTTTTTAGGATCACCTGCATTTGTTGTAGCAGACGCTTTCAAGTATTGATCGAATTCTTTGTTATTATATTTACCACTATTATTGATATTGTCAGATACAAATAATTCTAAAAAGACGCTAGGATCATTGTATTCCGCGCCCCAGCCTACTAGAATCATATCAAAATCACCTTTATTACCACGTTCCAAGCGAACCGAAAGTGGTACAGATGAAACTTCAACAGTCACACCTTTTAAGGTTCCTTGAATGGCCCCTTGCATGTATTCTACCACTTTTTTTGCAGAATCAGCATCTGATGAAAGTAAATTGATTTTAAGTGTGTCGATGCCTAATTCTGTTTTTGCTTTAGCCCAGTATTCTTTGGCTTTTTCTGGATCATATTTCAAATGATTACCAGAATCTTTCACGAAATCAGCTTCTGTTTCTGGATTAAACGACATGTTTTTCGGTACTAAGCCTGTCGCTGCGATCGATCCATCACCTAAGACTTGGTCGACTAACGTTTGACGATCTAACGCAAAGGAAATTGCTTTTCTCAGATTTTCGTTTTGGAATTCTTTTTTGGTCTGATTATATTCTACGTATGTCGCATTTGACATATCTTGTGAGAAAAATGCCGGATCATCTACCATTTGCTGAGCTAGCTCACCCGTTACAACGATGTCGTCCGTTTGGCCATCTTGAAACAGATTTAACGCTGTCGCATCTTCTTTTACGACATCAAAATTGATTTTTTCCATCGTCACATTGTCTTGGTCCCAATACTTCTCATTTTTCACATATGCCCATTTAGTATCTGTTCCTGCTCCTTCAAATTCACTCAATACAAACGGTCCATTGTAAACCATATGATCACTTGAACTAGCATACTTTTCCCCATTTTCGCTGATGATTTTTTCATTCTGCGGGAAAAATGGTGGTAAAGACAATAATGATTCTATATATGGCACAGGTGATTCTAGTGTTACTTCTAGTTCATGGTCGTTCAATGCTTTGACCCCTAATTCTTTTGCTGGTGTTTTACCGTCCATGATTGCTTGATAGTTCTTGATTGATTCAAATAGATACGCAACTTCTGAAGCAGTTTTTGGTTCAACTGTCCGCTGCCAACCATATACATAATCCTTTGCAACAACAGGATCACCATTTGACCAGACTGCATCTTCACGTAGTTTAAACGTATAGACCAAGCCATCTTCACTGACTTTCGGCATTTCTTTTGCACCTGCTGGAACCAGTTTTCCTTCTTTATCTGCACGGAATAATCCTTCACCTGTATTTTTTAGCACACCCCACCCGACAACATCGTTTGTGACCGAAGCATCGATCGATGGAATTTCTTGTTTTGCTACAACTGAAAATGTTTGTTCGTTGTTTGCTGATTTTTGACCAGTTTCGCCAGTCTTTTCTTTACCAGAACCGCATCCGCTAAGCAAAATAATGCAGCTTGCAGCAGCTAGTAAATACCCTAATTTTGTATTGCTCATTTAGTAACCTCCTACACGATTGAAATTTTAAAAAATATAACACTCCTTATCATACCATAAAAAATAAGCGTTTTCTCATTAAATTCATGTTATTATTTTATCAAATTTTATTTTTTATAAATACTTTTTTATACTCTCCTTCCCTTCGATCCACAAAATTTCTTGCATCCTTTATAAACTTATGTGAAAATAAATTACTTGATTTTATAAGGAGATAAAAGGAGTAACTCATGAAAAAATTAGCGATCATAGGTGGCGGGATCATTGGTTTGACCTTAGCCAACTATATTGATTTAGAGAAGTATCGTGTAACGATTTACGATGATCCTGTTGGACAAGCTACCAAAGCTAGCGCAGGGATCATTTCCCCTTGGCTTTCTAAGCGCCGCAATAAAAAATGGTATCAACTAGCAAAAGATGGCGCTGCATTTTATCCTAAATTAGTCCAAGACTTTTCTCTACCGAATAATGTTTATCAACAAACCGGCACATTGATTCTTAGAAAAGACGGTGAGCTTGACTCGCTGATGCAACTGGCAGAAGAAAGAAAACTGACTGCACCTGAAATCGGAGATATTCAGTTATTAACTGCCGAACAAGTCACAGAAAAACTGCCTTTATTAAAAGCACAACCTGCCTTATTTATCACAGGCGGAGGCAAATTGGACGGTGCTAGCTACTTAGAGACATTAAGACAACGTGCACGATCAAAAATGATCACCATAAAGACTGATACAGCTAATATCAGTCGAATCCATGAACAATGGCTTATTCAGACACCTGAAGAACCTGAACAATTCGATGCCGTTGCATTGTGTGCGGGTCCTGGTTTGCCAACATTATTAGATTCTCTCGGCTATACGACAGATATTCGACCGCAAAAAGGACAATTATTGGCTTTTGATACACCGTTCAAAGAAAGCGGCAGTTGGCCGGTTGCAATGCTGGATGGTGAAAGCGACTTGATTCCGTTTGAAGATGGGCAAATCCTTGTCGGTGCAACACATGAGAATGAGGGTGGATTTGATTTAACGCCAACGGAAGAAGCTTTTTCTCTCCTTCGCCAAAAAACAGCCCCTTATCTCACTGAATCCAGTTTTTTTGAAAATTATCCAGCTGCTTATCGTGTTGGAACTCGTGCCTACACATCAGATTTTGCCCCATTTTTTAATTATTTGCCAGACGCCCCTAGCGCAGTCGTTGCTAGCGGATTAGGTTCTTCTGGTCTAACAACGGGTCCATATATCGGCTTTCTATTAGCACATTATTTCAATGAAGCCAAAAGCGATTGGCAGGAGTATCAAAAACCAATTGAAACCTACCTATCGAAATGAACTGAAAAAGCATGAGGCTGGATCAGAAGTAACCACTTCTGACCCAATCTCATGCTTGTTATGATAATTTTTTTGCTTCTAAGACAAAGTTTTTCATTTCTCGGTATAACTTTTTTTTAATATTGTTCAACTCTTGTTTGAGCATTTTTTTCTCACTCACCAATTGCTGACCATTTACCCAAACCGAATCTACATTACTGGCATTAGCTGAATAGACAATGGCTGAATATGGATCAAAAATGGGAAACATATTTACTGACTCGGTTTCGATCAAGGTTAAATCTGCTTTTTTTCCGATTTCGATCGACCCCACTTGATTTGCTAAACCCAATGTTTCTGCACCGCCAATTGTTGCAAGACGAACAATTTCTTTTGCAGGAAAAAGCGCGCGATCCTGATTATAGGTTTTATGCATATTAGCAAATAGACGCATTTGGCTAAATAAGTCTAAGGTATTCCCGCTACTTGGCCCATCAGTTCCTAAACCGACAACAATATTTTTTTCAAGCATTTGTTTGACAGGGGCTATCCCCTTTGCTGATTTGGTATTTGCACCGATGCAATGAGCCACACGAGCTTTTCCATTTGAAGCCGCAATGATATTTAGATCGTTTGGGGTTGTTAAAATACAATGAGCTAAAATAAAATCGCGTTCAAAGTATCCTAATGTTTGTAAAAATTCTATTGGTGTTTGGTTGTATTTTTCTTGAAATTCCTCAATTTCATAAGTCATTTCAGCTACATGCATTGTGATTGGTGCATTGTATTTTTCACTAAGTACCACGATTTTTTTCAGCATCTCCAAATTATTTGTATTGGGTGCATGTGGCGCAATGATCGGTGTTACTAATGGATCGTTCTGCCATTTTTCTAAAAAAGCTTCGCAATACTCATAGCCGCCAGATGGTTTTGGACTGTCACAAGTCGGCATATCAATGATCGTTTCACCCACAAGGCTCTGATGCCCATCTCCTTACAACTTTTTGCGACCTCATCTTCAAAATAGTACATATCACAAAATGTCGTCACACCACTCAACAACATTTCAGCAATGGCATAATCACTACTCGCTCTTACTAATTCTTTTGTCATATGTTGCTCTAAAGGAAATAAAAAGCGCCGTAGTCGATCGGGCACGTCATCTCCTAGAGAACGAAACGGGATCATTCCTGCATGTGTATGGGTATTGATCAGACCAGGGATCAGTAACCCTTTTTTTCCATCGATCACTTTATCTGCCTGAATAGTTACTGAAACAAGTTCAGAAACAGGCCCCATTTCTGTAATTAAATCATCTTCGATCAATACAAACCCATCTTCCACTTCTGAAAAGTGTTCATCCATTGAAAGGATATGAACATTCTTAATAAGTGTCTTCATTCAACAACACTCCGTCTTCTGGAAAAATCAATGGATAGAACTCTTGCGTTTTCGTATTCATCATCCCCATGTCGGTGACTTTGATCGCAGGTGAAACAGGAAGAGATAATGTAGAAAAAGACATGATCTCATTCATATTTTTGTAGCCTAATTTTTGCATACTTATACGGACTTTTTGCAAATCTCCGCCTAGCTCTTCAATTGGTGCTTGCGAGAGGATTCCGCCTATTGGCAACGGACATTTCCCTGTGATTTCACCATTTGAAACAACAATATAGCCACCTTGGATCGCAAGCAATTCATTTTGCGCTAGCACGATATCTTCTACCGTATTGCCCATGACCATCACATTATGATGATCGTGGGCCCAAGTTGTGGCAATTGCGCCCTTTTCAGTGATTGGTTTGTCCATCAGTGATATTGAGATATTGCCATTTTTGCCATATCGTTCCATTACGACCAATAATGCACAGTCTGCTTCTTGCCATTGTAATAGTCCATTTTTCACTGGAATTTCTTTCGTGATTCGCTCGGTAAATGTTCCTACTTCTTGTTTTTGGATCACGTTACAGCGAACAGTTTCTTTGTCAGTTGCTACTTTGATCACTAAGTCAGTAGCTGTTAGTTGTTTGCAGTGGACAGATTTTTTGTACTCCGCTGGAAATGATTCGATTACAGTAGGATATTCGATTTTTGCTCCTTGTTCATAAACTTTTTTGCCTGATTTATAAACAGCATCAAACGTAAACTCTTCCAAATCATTTAATAAAATAAAATCAGCTACACGTCCCGGTGCAATTTCTCCCCGATCATGAAACCCCATCCGTCTTGCTGGCGTATAGGTTGTCATATAAATCGCTTTTTCAATTGGTAAGCCTGCTTTTATGGCTTTTTTTACATTCTCATTCAAATGTCCTTTTAGTAAATCATCTGCCATTACATCGTCTGTAATAATGCTGGCATATTCATAAAACTGATTTTCTACAATAACTTTCATATTTTCAGGCGTGATCGACTTATTTTGGAATTGGATAAAAACGCCTGCCTCGATTTTTTCTTTTAATGATTCTGGAAACTGATGCGTATGATCCGAGGTGATGCCGCTAAATAAAAAAGCGGCCAACTCTTCCTCGTAAATTTTTGGACAATGCCCTTCTAATGGCATCGTCGGTCGCTCTGATTTACATAAATCGATAATTTGTCGGATCAAGGACTCTGGTTCGTAGGCAATTCCTTTAAAATTCATCGCTTCACCTAGACAAACAATCTTAGGGTTTTTCAATAATTCTGCCACTTCGGCAAGTCCAATGATACCGCCAGTTGTTTCTAATTCTGGTGTAGTCGAAGGAACTGAAGATGGGATCGCATGAAAAATATCCAACTCAGTTTCTGCCTTCATAAACTCCTCTAAACCTTCTAAACCAAAGACATTTGCCATCTCATGCGCATCTGCCACGACCGTTGTTACACCATAACGCAATACTGCTTTTGAAAAAATCGTCGGTGTTGTCATTGAACTTTCAATATGCATATGGGCATCAATCAAGCCGGGAATCATATACTGATTCTCGGCTTTGATGATTGTTTCAGGCGTTAAGTTATTCATCTCTGTAGTACTGATATAGTAAAATTTTCCATCTTTAACAGAGACATTTTTTTTGATAAAGGATTGTGTTGCTGTTTGGAAAACCCAAACATCTTGAATGATCATATCTACGTTCATACTTATCGCCTTTCTTGTTGTTTATTGGTTCATTGTACGATTCCATTGGTCGACCCAATTGGATAAGTTGTCATTAATGAATGAAAAATCAACTGTTTTTGCTCGATCTGCTACTTTACCGTAGGTTTTATTTTCTGCTTGTTTTTCATCAAGTTCTACTTTACTATTTGTTGGGCCTTCGTTTAGTGAAATGGCTTTTGCTTTTTGTGACGCTTCGCTAATTCTCTCGTTGACAAATGTATATGCTAATTCTTTATTTTTAGAAGTTTTTGGTACATTTACGGTATTGAAATTTGCATAGGTGCCACTTTCAGGAACAACATACGTTGCCTCTTTAGAAGCTCCTTGAATGATGTCTACAGCAAAATCAGCAACGACTGCTACTTCAATCTCACCTGATTGGAACATGTTGGCAAGGTCTGATGATTTGGAATACGTCTTCACAACATTTGGTTTTAACTCTTTCATTGCCTCAAATGCTGCTTTGCCTTTATCAGTCGTAATATCTACCCCAGCGTGATCACTCGCAATGTATAGCATCAACGGTCCGGCTGTTGTAGAAATGTCTGGAACAGAAATTTTCCCCTTAAGATCAGATGACCATAAATCGTCCCAGCTAGTGATTTCTTTGCCGACTTTTTCTTTGTTATAGACAATCCCTATACTATTAACTGCGATTGGGATACCTGCTCCACTTTCGTAGACTTCCTTTGCTCCAGCAGTTAACTCTTTAATGTTCGGTACTTCTTTTTCTGTGATTTTTTCAAAAAGGCCTTCTTTGTCGCCTTGTGTTGCATTGGCTTGCGCTAATTCAATCACGTCGATTCCAGCATTTGGGTTATTTAATAATTTTGTATAACGATCTGCACTATTTCCTACTTCCAAGGTAACTTTTGCATCGTTTGCTTTTTCAAAAGGTGCAATAATATCTTTTTTTACAATATCTTCACTTAAACCAAAGGTAGAAACAACAAGTGCTTTACTGCCACTTTTGCTCTCTTCTTTCGTGTTTGCCTCACTATTCCCACAAGCTGCCATTAACAAAGTGGCTGTTGCTAAAACACTGATCATTAGTTTCTTTTTCATTTTATTTACTCCCCTTCATCTTATCGTTTATTTTTCTAAAACAACTAGTTTATCTGCTGGAAATACAACGTTGATTTTGTCGCCTGTTTCATAAATCTGTTCACTCGTTCCATTGACTAATAATTTTCCAAGCGGCGTTGTTATTTCATATTGATAACTTTTCCCTAAAAAGGTTCTAACTAGAACAGTTCCTTCGATCGAATTTTGCGTTGTTGCGCTCACAAGCTCAATGTCTTCTGGGCGAATCGTTGCAATAGTTTCAGTTACTTCTGGCTGTGGATTAGTTGTTGTGAACAGTTGACCATTTTCACTTTTATATTGCCCTTCAGCATTTTTCGTCACAGCAAAGAAATTTTCAAACCCGATAAATTGTGCTACAAATTTTGTTCTTGGCAAACGATAGATCATCTCCGGTGAATCGTATTGCTCGATCACACCATTATTCATGATCGCGACCTTGTCTGAAATAGAAAAACATTCTTCTTGGTCATGGGTCACAAACACGGTTGTGATCCCTAATTGTTGTTGGATCCGTTTGATTTCGATTCGCATTGCTACTCTTAATTTCGCATCTAAATTACTTAAAGGTTCGTCTAATAATAATAGTTTCGGTTCAATGATCAAGGCACGCGCTAAAGCAACACGTTGTCTTTGTCCACCTGAAAGTTGCTTTGGATAACGATCCCCAAGGTTTTCTAAACCACAAACTTCTAGCATTTTCTCCACTTTTTCTTTTGTACTGGCTTTCGATTCTTTTCTTAATTTCAACCCAAAAGCAACATTCTCAGCAATCGTCAAATGTGGAAATAAAGCATAACTTTGAAAGACCATCCCAAAATTCCGTTTATGCACAGGTACTTTCGTCAAATCCTCTTCATCTAGCTTAAAAGAGCCGTCGTTTGGTTTGATCAATCCTGCGATCACTCGAAGCGTGGTTGTTTTTCCGCAGCCACTTGGACCTAAAAGTGAAACCAATTCCCCTTTTTCCATTGAAATGCTTAAATCTTTTAATATATCTTGTTTGCCATCATAGCTGACACGTATCTCTTTTAAATCAACAAAAGTCAAAATTTTCTCCTCTTTCTACCTATTAAGTCCGAAATTTACGATTGCTCTTTCTATTAGTTACGCAATCGAAGCTAATCCTAATGTTTTTTCGATCAAAAACATCAAGCCCATTGTCAGTAACATCAGCATTACTGAAATGGCTGAAACCGTTGGATCATAGTTGTATTCCATATAACTAAGTAAAGAAGTCGGCAACATGGTAACTCCTGGTCCAGATAAAAACATCGACACTGGAACATTATTAAATGAATTTACAAAAGCCAACATAAAAGCCGCAAAAATACCTGAAGAAACATTCGGTAAAACAATTTGAATAAAGGCTCGTGTTTTTGTACACCCCAAGGTCCAGGCAACTTCTTCCATCGAATAATCCAATTGCTCCATGCTTGAACCGACCACTCGAATAATATACGGCAAACTAATCAAAAAGTGCCCAATCAATAAGCCTTGAAAAATTGGCAAACCTAATTTAATGACAATATATTGAAATAATGTATACCCCACGACAATTCCCGGAATCACAGTTGGTGATAAAAAGAAACTTTTAATAAAGTTTCTTCCTTTAACTGAATAGCGTGCCAAAGCGTAAGAAGCTGGAATCCCAACAATTAAGGCTAAAACAGTCGCTAGCACACCGATGATCAAACTCAATTTAAAACTGCTCATAAACGTCTCTGATTGCAAGGCTTTTGCATACCAATCTAATGTGAATCCTTTGATTGGAAATTGAATTGCTGCAGCTGTTCCAAAGGACGTAACAACAATCAAGCAAAGTGGTAAGAATAAAAATAAGAATACTAGGATCGCAATCAGCGTCATCCCTTTTTGTTTACGCATTGTTTGCCTCTCTCCTATCAACTTTTTTAGCGACTACATCAAGTCCCTTCATAACGATCAACGTTACAACGATCATAATCAAGGCTAAAACACTTGCTGCTTTCCAATCTCCTAACGTATTGGCTTTTTGATATAAAAAGGTCGACATCATCATTTTCTGATTCCCACCTAACAATTGCGGTGTGGTGTAGGCAGTCAGTGTGCCAGTAAAGACTAAGATACTTCCAACAATCGTTCCCGGAATCGAAAGCGGCAATACAACTTTCCGAAAAGCCGTGAATGGACTTGCGCCTAACGTTTCGGCTGCTTCCAACATTTCCCCTTCAATATTTTCCATAACGCCTACAAGCGTCATGATCATCGTTGGTAAAAAAAGATAAACAGAGCCAATAATAATAGCAAATTCTGTATAAAGTAAATTCAGCGGCTGAGCGATCAAACCTGTTTTCAACAGCAGCGAATTGACCACGCCGGTTTTTCCTAAAATATTGATCCAAGCAAAACTGCGAATCACTGAATTGGTCAAGAGCGGAAACAAGGTCATCGCCATTAATATCCCACGCCATTTTTTACTGACTCCTGCGATATAATAAGCCGTTGGAATCCCCAGTAAAATTGAAATAAACGTAACAATCAGCGAAACTCTGATCGTGCGCCAAAAGATCGATAGATTATATTCGTCTTTAAAAAAATCGAGGTAGTTGCTTAATGTTACCCCTTGATCTGAGAAAATAGTTGGTAAAATACTGGTAACCAAAGGAATCATTAAGAAAAATAGTAATAAAATCATTCCAGGTGCTACAATAAAATACGGAACATTCTTGTTCATTTATACACTCCTCGTTCGTTTTTCCACTGATTCAGTATACTCATTTTATAAACTAATTTCAATATGTTTTTTCAATTTGAACAATAAATATTCGTGTATTGACAAACAATCGTATTTATACAAACAAAAAAGCGAATTCAAACACTTATAACGAACTTAAAACTATATTCCGCTATTTGAATCACTTTTTTCTGATTATTTAGTTATTTGTTCTATTAAGGAAAGAGAAGTTTTGACTGTAGTAGATATGACTCTTGGTATTTTAACGTGAGTTCTTTTAAAAAAGGGCGTAATTCATCCTGATCTATAGAAAATGTTTCAATCAGTTCTTCATATTTTTGTCGCTCTGTCTCTGTTGCTTTGTTTTTAAAATACCCCCAAACATGTTGATACGCATTTAAGAGATTACCTTTTTTTGGCGGCTCAGCTAATGCGTGCTGCAGATACCCTCGAAAGGCCTGTTCTTTTCTTTCATCCCACTCATTATCCGTAAACAATCTCCTGATCGCTTTATAATCTGGTTGGGACTTTGATAAGATCAAATACTTTAATGAACGCCATTCTTGCTGTCTTTGAGCTATTATTTTCAATAAAACTCTTCCTTTCTATTCTTATATGAAAAGAAAATGAATAAAAACATCAATTTTCTTATAGTCTATTCATGAAAATTTATGATATTTAAAAGAGTAAAAGTTTAGAATATATGCTATATACTTTTTTCAGAAACACTAGGTTAAATGAATTTTCTGAATATTAAAAAGAATTGAGGTTATTATTTATGGATGATCAGCAGTTAGACAAGTCGTTTTTGGGACAGCCCAAAGGATTGTCTACACTCTTCTTTACTGAGATGTGGGAGAGATTTAGTTACTATGGTATGCGGGCAATTTTACTGTATTATATTTATGATACGGTCGCAAATGGTGGGTTAGGTTTACCAAAAGAAACTGCTTTGGCAATTATGTCGATTTATGGATCGCTTGTTTTTATGTCCAGTATCGTTGGTGGCTGGATCTCTGACCGAGTGTTAGGCGCTAGAAAAACGGTTTTCTTCGGCGGCGTATTCATCATGGTCGGTCACATTGTTCTAGCGACACCGTTTGGAATTGCTGCATTATTCCTTTCCATTCTTCTGATTGTGATCGGTACAGGAATGCTAAAACCTAATGTCTCTGGCATGGTCGGACATCTTTATTCAAAAACAGACACACGTCGTGATGCTGGTTTTTCTATTTTCTATATGGGAATCAATATCGGTGCGTTACTGGCACCGTTTATCGTTGGAACATTAGGTCAAACGTATAACTATCATGTTGGTTTCTCAGTAGCTGCTTTCGGTATGTTTTTCGGCTTGTTACAATATTATTTACAAGGGAAAAAATCACTAGACGGTATTGGTTTAAAACCAACGAATCCCATCGGGACAGAAGAACGGAAAAAGTTCATACGCTCATTATTACTTGCTCTTGTTTTTGTTATCGTTCTTTTTGGCGGCGCCTATATTATGGGCCACTTAACGATTGGCTTCTTTATTAATAGCGTTAGTGTGCTGGGAATTTTGTTGCCTGTCTATTATTTTATTAAGATGCTGACTTCAAAAAATGTGACCGCTGAAGAAAAACCAAAAGTACTTGGTTACATTCCATTATTTTTAGCAGGAATCGTCTTTTGGTCACTTGAAGAACAAGGTTCTTCAATTTTAGCATTATTTGCGAATGAACGGACAAATGACACCTTATTCGGTTTTTCCATTGCACCTAGTTGGTTCCAATCATTAAATCCAATTTTTGTTGTTGTTTTGACCCCCGTGTTTGTGACTTTATGGACAAGATTAGGGAAAAAGCAACCTTCAACAGTGGTCAAATTTTCATTGGGATTAGTTTTTGCTGGTCTGTCTTTTGTACTTTTGATGCTGCCGGGATTGCTTTATGGTACTGATACAAGAGTTAGTCCGTTATGGTTGTTCTTTAGTTTCTTCATTATGATCGTAGGGGAAATGTGTATTTCTCCAGTTGGATTGTCGATTACAACAAAGCTTGCACCTAAAGCTTTTGAATCGCAAACGGTCGCAATTTGGCTATTGGCTGACGCTGCTTCACAAGCAATCAATGCTCAAATCGCTCGTTTTTATACTCCACAAACTGAATCAGCGTATTTTGGAATTGTAGGATTCGTAGCTGTGATTGCTGGTATTATCCTGATTCTTTCTAAAAATCCTATCAAAAAATTAATGGGATCTATCCACTAAAAAAACAGTTTCCGTCAAAGCCGTATGAAACAAGCTTTGACGGAAACTATTTTTATTCTAGTAATTAAGTTGTTTTTCTTGTTTCATGATCGTTGCTTTTAGCAATAACGGCGCAATGATCGTTGTCGCAATAATCACAATGATCACAGAAGAATAATATTCCTCTGAAAGGAAACTTGAAGTCAAGCCCACTTGAGCAATGATCAAGGCCATCTCACCTCTAGAAACCATACCTGACCCAATGATCAACGTAGAAACACCTTTGAAACCTGTTACGCGTGCACCCAAAGCACCGCCTAGCAATTTCGATAAAACTGCAACTACAGTTAATACAATGATAAACAAAAAATGCTTCGACATACCAACAAAGGTCATATTTAGACCAATAGAAACAAAAAACATCGGAATAAATACAGTATAGCCAATTGTCTCTAATTTTTCGTCTACTCGCTTACGATAATCTGTCTGTGCAATTGCCACACCTGCAAAAAACGCTCCGATGATAGCACCCATGTCCAGCATTTCTGCGAAATAAGCAAAGCCTAAACAAATAACTAAAGAGATTGCCGAAACTGCTTCGATCGCAATCAATTTTTTACTCAAATTCAGTAACCAAGGGACCAACCATTTACTAGCCGCAAAAATCACAATAAAGAAGAAAACCTTCAGCAGTAAAACTTCCCACATCGGCAAACTTCCACCAGGTGTCGAGCGGTTCATTAAACTCAACATGATCCCTAAGATCAAAACCACAACGATATCATCCACAACAGCTGCACCAAGAATTGTCGCGCCTTCTTCACTATCAATCTTTCTTAAATCCTTTAATACCTGTACTGAAATACTCACAGAAGTTGCACTAAAAAGTACCCCTAAAAAAATTGAATTCTGTACGGAAAACTGAAAGGCTTCTCCAACGCCAAAACCCATCGCCGCAGGAAAGAGTATCCCTAAAAGGGCAACTGATAAGCTGGCCGCCAATATTTTTTCAATAATTCCAAGTCACTTTCCAGACCTGCAATAAACATTAAAATAATAACGCCGATTTCAGAAAAATAATGCATAAAATCATCTGGCTTGATCCAGCCTAAAATTGCTGGCCCAATTAAAATTCCTACCAATAACTCTCCAATCACCGAAGGAATACCTACTCGATTACAAAAATGTCCAGCAAGTTTAGTAAATAATAAGACCAGACACAACGTTAACAAAAAACCCATATTTCTCTCCCTCTCTACTATAAAAAACATATAACTTATTGTACCATGGCAACTAAATTTAGTAGTTACAAAAAGATTCACCTATTATAAGCAGAACAAAAAACTGACAGGTCACTTACCACCTGTCAGCGCATAGCATTTAATTATTTTGAAGCACGTTTTAAATACGTACCTTCTTGTGTATTGATTTCTAATGATTCATCCGCTTCAATAAAATCAGGAACATTGACTACTAAGCCTGTTTCCATGATTGCTGGTTTTCCAGAACCTGAAACAGTTGCGCCTTTGATCGATGGTTGTGTTTCTTTTACTTTTAAAACAACCGTTGTTGGCAATGTGATTCCGATTACTTCTGATCCGTAAAATTGAATTTTTACTTCCATATTTTCTAAAAGATATTTTAGTTCTTCTTCGATCACAGAAGTTGGAATTTCGTATTGCTCATATGTTTCTAAATCCATAAAATTGGCTGTATCATCTTGGCTGTATAGGTATTGTACAGGTTTGTTTTCGATAAATGCTTTTTTTACTTTGTCATCTGGGCGCATTGTAGTATCCGTGGTTGTTCCTGTACGAACATCTTTTAATTTCATACGCATAACGGTATTTCCTTTACCAGGTTTGTGGTGACTAGCATCCATTACACGGATTAATTTGCCGTCTTGCTCAAAAGTCATACCTGCTTTAAGATCGCTTACTGCTATCATGTTGTTTTCTCCTCTTTCTTTAAGGTTCGACCAAAACATCTGATCGAAACGTTAGTGTAGTGCCTCTAAGCTAGAGAGACTTCTTAAAAAATTCTTCTCAACCATTGTAGCAGATTACAAGCGGATATTCTAGAGAATACGTTATCTGAGTATCTTTTTTTGTGGTAAAAACTTGTAAAATTCAATTTAGCAAAAAAAGTGATTGGAATATAACTCTTTGAGCTATCTCCCAATCACATGAACTCTAGATAAATAGTAACATCCCCACAATTTTTTTACATCAGTAGATTAAGGGTTCAATACCTGCTCTTTTTGAACAACAACGGTTCCGAGCTCACCTTTACCCAAGTTTTTCAGATTCTCAAGTGACGTGATTACGGCTTTATTTATTGGTCTTCTTTTAGCAAATTGAACCGCTGCTTCAACTTTTGGCAGCATACTCCCCGAGGCAAATTGACCTTCTTTGATATAGTGTTCGATTTCAGAAATACTGACTGTTTCTAAAGCTTTTTGATTTGGCTGATTATAGTGAACAAACACGTTGGTTACACCAGTTAAAATAATCAACGTATCAGCTTCAATTAGCTCCGCCAGTTTTTCTGCTGTAAGATCTTTATCGATGACTGCTTCAATTCCTTGTAAGCCATCTCCTGATTGAACAACTGGAATTCCTCCGCCACCTCCAGCAACCGTTACAACTCCATTTTCAAGCAATAATCGAATGGTCTTACTCTCTTTGATTGCGATCGGTCTTGGTGAAGGCACCACTTTACGAAATCCTCTTCCAGCGTCTTCCATGTATGAGGCACCTGTCATTTCCATCAATTCTTGCGCTTTGGATTCTGATAAAAAGGGTCCGATTGGTTTACTTGGATGAGCAAACCCTTCATCATCTTGCGATACTTCAACTTGCGTCACGACCGCTGCAACCTCACGAGTGATTTTTCTTTTTTCTAAGGCATTAGTCAATGCATTGACTAACCAATACCCGATACTCCCTTCTGTCATAGCGACACAAGTATCTAAAGGCATTGCTGGGTTTTCTACCGAATCAGCTGCTGCTTGTTGCAACATTAAATTTCCAACTTGAGGACCATTGCCATGAACAATCACGAGTTCCATCTCATCCGTCAATAAACTTGCTAACGATTCAGCTGTCTCTTGAACGATTTTTTGCTGTGCCGCTGCTGTTGGATCACTTTCCAAAATCGCATTTCCGCCTAAGGCTACCACTACACGTTTCATTTTTCGCCAACTTTCTCCACATCGTTTGAATTGATTTCATCAAATGTTTGCCATAACGAATCGCATTCAGGGCATCCTCCTGTATGAACCATCGCAAGCGGCGACTGATCCGTCCCATCTAAATAGTTTCGTAAATGCATATCCGAAAAGCCGTGTTTTGCCGCATCTTCTCTAGTATTTGAATAATAAACGGTTTTGATTCCAGCCCATAAAATTGCCCCAACGCACATTGGACAAGGTTCACAAGTCGCATAAATTTCACAATCGGATAAGTCCATCGTATCTAACTTTTTACACGCTTCACGCACTGCAACCATTTCTGCATGTGCTGACGGATCAGTATCTCTCATCATTGTATTACTAACTGAAACGATCACTTCACCATTTCTAACTAGCGTTGCACCAAAGGGTCCTCCAAATTTCTTTTCCATCCCAGCAACGGTTGCATCTGCTGCCATTTTCATATAATTCATGATTTTTCTCCTTTCATCACTTTACTAAGTACGCTATACACAACAAACGAAAAGATCAATCCTGAAAAGAAAGCAAAATCATTGATCGTTTTCAATAATGGAACAGATTGTAAAAATGCACCTGACATCGTAATTACAAAACTAGTTGCTAAAGTGATCATCGCTTTTTTATTATAACCAGATTTAAATTCGCCAAGGTCACCATTCTCAACATAAATATCCTCTAGCTTGATGACTTGTTTATGTTCAATATAAAAACTAGCTAACATGATTCCAGCGATCGGTCCAAACATTGAACCAATAAAACTATAGAAATAAAATAATGTTGAGGCATTTTCCACTAGTTTCCATGGTAGGATCATCGTACCAATGATAGCCGTTAGAACTCCCGCTTTTTTCACATCTAGAAACTTAGGAAATAACGATGACATTTGCAATCCTGCAGGAAATAAATTACCGAAGACAACGAAAGCGAGTGCCCCCATATTCAAGGCCAAAATCAAGACGAATACGGCAAATGTATTCTCGATTTTATCAAAGGCATTCACAATATTGAAGATCGGTTCACCGAATGCAATTTGCGTTCCAGCAATCAAGCCAACACATGTAACCGCAAACAAAATATATGAAAGAATAAAACCTAACGGCAGTCCAATGATCATGTCTCTCGGTGTTTTAGCCTTTTGTGTAAAGTCACCAATATTCACGATCGGACCTGCCCAATTTGAAACCAAGGCACTTACACAGGCAATAAAGACAATCGGACTCGTTGTCGCATTTGCTGGAGAATAAGCCAATATCGGACCGAAACCGCCAGCAATTTGAATCGTCCAAACAGCTGCTCCAATAATAAACACGTAAACGATTGGCGAAGACCAGTTACCAAATTTGTCCAAGACTTTTGTCCCACCTAAAAACAAGGCAACTGTCACACACCAAACAATCAAATAACTCAGCATCGTTGGCGCAGGCATTCCTAGAATCGTCATTCCTCCGCCAATAGTCATATAATTAGGAAAAATCCGACTAAACAAGACATCTAACGATTGAGCACTCACCACACTTTGAGTCCCAAAGAAAACAACACCTGCGATCAACCCACGGCATAACGATGGAATGATCGCTCCTTTTACGCCAAAAACTGAACGTAGTAACATTGGAAACGGCAACCCATACTTGGCCGATGCAACACCATTCAATACATAGAAGATCGACACAATTACAGCCGATAACATAACAGCCGCCAACACTTGCTTTGTATTTAAACCTAGTAAGAAAAAGCCTGCAACGGTCATATAAGAAAGTATATTATGCACCGCACCCATCCATAACGTCACATAGTTGAAGATTCCCCAGTTTTTATCTGCCCCGGTTTTTGGCAGTAATTCTGCTGAATAGGTCGGCGAATCCGTGATGGCTTGTTTTTCTACTGATTCCATTGTATTTTCCTCCAATACATTTCTTTAGTTTTTTACTAACTGAAGTGATTGTGCAAGGTGTTCTGAAAATAATGGATTTTCTGGATCGAGTTGAATCGCTTGTTCCATTGCTTCGACGGCTTCTTGATGCCGACTTAAGCTCCGAAGGCTATTTGCTTTATGGAAATAAAAATCAACTCGTTCTGGGTAGTCTTTCAACAAGTCATCCATCATTTTAACAGCTTCTTCATGACGTCCTAATTCTCTTAAAAAATTAGATTTATGATAGCGGTAAAAGAAGCTTCGATCTGTGCTGATTGCTTGATCATAGGTTTGTAATGCGCGGTCTATATCTCCCATCATACGGTAACTATTTCCGACATAGAAAGCAAACTGCTCACTTTTTACCCACCCTTTTTTATAATAAGAAATCGCTGTCGGATACTCTTTTAAGCGTTGATAGGTATAGCCAAGATAATACAGAACTTCTATATCCGTTTGATCTTGCGCTTCTAACACTTTTAACGCCTGCATCAACTCTCCTTTTCTTAAATAAGCTCGTACCTCACGGAAAATCATTGCTTCGACTTCCTGCTTCTCCGCAATCGCAATCAATGATTCGTTTGCTGTATCTTTAGCATAGTCAAGCGCATTTTTACCAGTATTATCTATTTGGGTAATGTCTGCCTGATGCTGAACTAATTCACGGATCACATCTTGATACAAGAAACCGCCATCGCCTAAAATTACCGCTTCTAACAAGGCTGACCAACCTAAACGATTGATGTGATTGACCGGTACACCTGCAGCCAAGCATAATTGAACCGTTCTTAAATAGCCTTTTTCACTAGATGGCAGTAAAGCTGTACCACCAAAGCGATTGACTGAAGCTAAATCGGCACGTCCAGATTGAAGAATCTCGCTGACTATTTCGTCAAATCCGTTTGCTGCAGCACAGATGAAAGGAGTAAGTTGTGTATTATCACGCTGATTCACATCCGCACCAAATGCTAATAGCTCTTTGACCAGGGGCAAAGAATTACACTGCACCGCCAACATTAATGGAGAACGCCCCAACTCATCAGTCGTTGAAACAGTATACCCTTCATTCAATAATTGCTGAACCTGTTCTACTTGCCCAGATTTGATTGCTTGAAATAAGCGCTGATCTACTTTTACTGTATCCATGATTTCCCTCCTTTCTGTTTTTCATAGTTGTTCACTAAAGGCAATAATAGCTTTTTCAAAAGCCTCCATCGGCGGATGAGTGATACCCGCTCCGATCATGCCGATTCCCGCTTCTTTATGAGCGATTGCTGTATTAATGATCGGTAATGTGTTCGTTTGAATAACTTTTAAACTATCGATCCCTGATGGAATCCCCATAAAGTCTAATGTAGGAATCGTGATATTCGGATTTTCCGCAGTTGTGATGCCTTGCATTTCCATAGAAAAACGTAAAGCATCTTCAATTGTTCCACCAACTAAAGCGACGATTGCAGGTGCTGCAGCCATTGCAAAACCGCCTATACCATACGTCTCTGTAATCGCACTGTCCCCAATATCAAGACCTGCGTCTTCTGGTTTATATCCTGCAAACATTGGGCCGATGACTTTTTGAGATGGACCAACAAACCAAGGATTCCCTTCAATACCACTGATATGGATCCCAAATTCCGTTCCATTTCTGGCCATTGTTGTTACAACTGTGCTATAAGGAATCCCAACAGCAGAATCTAAAGCTGCTTTACACATTGCCATCCAAGTTGGCCCCGAGAAATAATCACTACTAGCAACAAAATCAAAAACTTCTTTCATTTCTTCAATAGAATGGTCTGTTTGGATGATATATGGCGTCAAGGCTTGAATCAGCAAGGTCGTTCCAGCATTATTACGGTTATGACATTCATCACCCATATGCAATGCTTGTGCTAACATGTGTTTCAAATCGATCCCTTCTGTACACAGCTTCATTGCATCACGTAAGATCGGTCCAAAAACATCTCGCATCCAAATCAAGCGTTCAATCACACTTTCATCATTGGCACCCATCCGCAAAATTTTTGACATCTGCTCACTTAAATTTGTGAAAGCTAAATTGCCATAGGTTTTATTTTCTACGATATGCACATACATAGATGCAGAGGTTACTCCTGCCATCGAGCCAACGCTTTGATGTTCATGGCATGGGGAGAAGATGATTTCACCAGAAGCTGCCACTCGTTCAGCATCGTCTAAATCTTTTGCTAAGCCTTCAAAAACTAAGGCTCCTTTGACTGCTCCTTTCATTGGGCCGTTCATTCTATCCCAAGTGATCGGTGGACCAGCATGTAGAATGGTGTTTTTAGTCATGCCTGGTACAACATTGATTGCTTGATCATAGCCAATCAACGAAATTTGAGACGAAATGATTCGATGCACAGCCTCCTCATTGGCTTTTTTGATTTTTTCTAAGTTTTCAGGCGTTTCGATTTTTTCTAAAGCGGCTAAAATACTGGCTTTTCCTTGTCCTGGAGGAGCCCAGTTTAAATAGGTTGCCTTTACTTGTTGCTCGATCAACTCTTCTTGAAATGATTCAATACCAAGATCGATAATAACAGGTTCTTCTTGAAATAATTCAGTAATTTTACTCATTGTTCTGCTCCTTTCACAACAAATTCTCTTGCTAGTAAGCCAGCATTTTGACTACTGCTTGCATATATTGCACCAATCGATGTCAATTTTTCTACTTGTTCGTTGATATTTTGTTTATCTAAATCTGTTCCTAACACGTATCCGATGATTTCTAGATGACGACCTTGCAAAGCAGCTTTTTCTTTTGCTGCTTTCATCGCTGGCACCATTACGCCAACTGGATCTGGATGCGCACCATATCCTAGTACAAAATCCATTAGAATCACGCCGACGGTTGGATCTTCAGCTTCTTCTTTAAAACGAGCGATTCGATTAGATGGATCGATCATTGGATGAGGTTTGCCATTGGTAAATTCATCTGCACCGAAATCGATAAAAGTATGCGCTTTGCTCGCATCACCAAAATGTAAAAGGTGTTCTTGATCAGTCGCGATATTGCTAAACACGTCAGAAAAACGTTCTTTTGCAGTAAACATCGCCTCATCACAGAGGGTTCCACCTGTAAATAATCCGCGAATGTATTTTTGTTCTGGAGTCAATTTTGCTTGAACTTCATCGATCAACGGTAAGTTTAATGGATGAACATCTAAACTATTTTGATCGATTCCAGCTAAAGTTACAGCTTTCAAAGCAGCAGCCTTAGACATTTTTTCAAAATAGATCCCCGCTTCATCTTCTCTCGGTTCACTCCCGATGAACCAGATAACTACAGGTTTATCAGCCTTTCTGACTCTAGCTAGAATCTTTTCTTCCACTATTTTTGCCGGTGGTTTAGAAATTAAAATGATCACTTTTGTATCTACATCTGCTTCTAGCGCATCGATCGCATCTAGCATCATTTTTCCGCCAACTGCTTCACTTAAATCTCGTCCACCTGTGCCAATCAATTGGGAAACTCCTTCGCCAAATTCATGGATTCTAACGCTGATTTCTTGACTCCCTGTGCCGGAAGCACCAACAATACCGATGCTACCTTTTCGAACGTTATTCGCAAAACATAACCCAACGTTGTTGATGATTGCCGTTCCACAATCCGGTCCCATCATCAATAAACCTTTTTCATGTGCTAGATCTTTTAATTCGATTTCCTCGTCTACACTCACGTTATCACTAAACATCATCACATGTAGATCATTATTCAATGCTTTTCTTGCTTCACGAACGGCATACTGACCGTTAACAGAAATTACAGCTAAATTTGCTTCTGGAATAGCCTTTTTCGCCGTCTCAATCGTCGTATAGCTTTCAGTCGTTTGACTAGAGCTCTTTTCTTTTTTCTCTGTCATCAGCGTTTCGATTTTTTCGATCAATTCAGCCGAATCTTGTTCTTCTTTGGCCTCTAAAGCGATAATCAAATCGCTTGTTTGAGCTTGGGCAATTTCATCTGTAAATAGTCCCACATTTTTCATCACTTCTTTGTTCATTTCTGTTGCCATGGCAATAATTGCTTGATCAACACCTGCTAACTGATTCGCTTTCGTTGATAAAGCCATTAGTGATACCGAATCAATATAGGTATTCGGTTGAATTTTGATACTGATTGTCATTAGAGGTTCCTCCTTAATTTAAAAGCTGAACGAGCTCGTTTAGCATCGTTCAATCCAAGTCTAATGTTAATTTTATCCCTGCCAACATCCCTGTCAGCATATCTCCGCCAGATGTTGAACCGATCGCTAAAACAGCGAACATTTTTGATTTCAAAACAGCCTCATCTTCTCCATAAAACAATTCATTTAAAAATGAACCGATCCGCTCTCGTGCTTCTCCTTTGATTGCCCAATCTAATGCGGAAAAACTGATAATATTGGTTCTTTTTTCCATCTCATTTCGACTGTTTATCAACCACTGCTTTAGTGAATGATAAGGATAATCAGCAGTGGTAAAGATCAGGGCTAACCCAACTAGAAAATCATCACCGGATGGCGTTAAACCAGGACCTAAGCCAATTACTCGCTTTAATTGCTTCATTGCTTGAAATAATTCCTTTTCTTTCAAATAAGATAATAATTGCTTTGATTCTTTCAAAAGCATCGTATGGATCATTTGCTCGTATTTTGTTCCTTGAGTATTGTTTAATAAATAACCACCATCATGATTTTCGACTCGGCTCAGCCATTCATTAAGTTGCTCAACACGCATACGTATTTTTGAGTACCCTTGTTTGTCTGGAAATTTAATCGTTGGATACTGCCATATTTTAGCATCCTGAGTGTTGATAGCCGCAACCTCGCCAATCACTAACTGGCCTTTTTTAGAGAAAACAGGCGTTCTCACAAGCAGCTTCGGTCGATCCGAAAAAAAATCAGTTACTCTCAATGTATTGGGCGCATTGTCCAATTCTTCTGCTGCTAGTGTGTATATTTCACCAGAATCGCAAATGATATTTAAGGTTCGGTTGAACGTGCTATGAATCACTCCTTCCCACTGCCTATTTTGAATCTCAAATAAAAAATTGCTAGAACCAGAAAGGGATTGGTACGTACGCATCTTACTCACTTCCTTACCTACTTATCTTCTTTACACTATTTAATTTACACCAAGAAAGCCCTTTCATATACGGATAGATTAGCCGAATATTTTATTTATCAGTTGTACACTTTAACCAATTACCGTATAGTTAATGTAACGAAATTATAATTTAGAAAGATGGTGTATCCATGTTAACGGTCAAAAACTTTCTGCAGCTTGCCCCATTTAAAACCTTCCAATTAGTCGCTGGAAAAAAAGGGCTAGCTAATAAAATCACGGGCGTAAACATTTTAGATAATCCGGATGCTTCTGATTGGTTGTCTGCAGGTGAATTACTGATTACCTCTGGGTATTTTTTTAGCGAAAATGCCGAAATCCAAAAGCGTTTTATCCAACGTTTTAAAGAAATCAATTGTTCTGCAATTTGCATCAAACCACACATCTATTTAAAAGGAATTCCTGAATCTATGCGAAATTTAGCAGATGAACTTGGTTTACCCCTTATAGAAATTCCTTATGGGATCGCCTTTTCAAAGATCATGAATATTGTCATGGCTGAAATTTCCGGCCGAATGAATGAGTTGAATCAAGCGTCGCTGGATATTCATTCACAGTTTTTTGAAATTTCTCTACATGGTGGCGGTATGAAAAAAATTGCTTCTGGTTTAGCGGAAATGGTCAATAACCCAGTTGTATTAGTAGATACTGACTGGTCAGTAACTGCTGTCAGTGATCAAAAACAACCATTGATTCAAGAAACGATCAAAAAAAATGGAGATACCTTTACTTTCCCAATCCAAACAATTACAGATTTACCAACTAATTTTGAACGAATCCAAAAACCGATCACTCGTGCTCTTTCTTTTGAGGAACAAGAATATCCTTGTGTGATCATGCCTGTTTATTTTGATACGATCCACTATGGCTTTATTTTAGTTTATCTAATAGAACGTCCGTTGACAGACCTCGATTATGTCGCTTTAGAAAATGGTTCAATGGCATTTGCATTAGAACAAATGCGGCTTTTAGAAATCGAGCGCACGGAAAATAGAATTCGCCGTGATTTTTTCGATCAATTATTATCGGGTCAAATCAAGGACTTAGATGCTTTGGCTACTTATGATACAACGATCGATCCAAATTTGAATTATACTGTTTTGATCCTTTCCATCCAGACTATTGGTCCTACGTCAGATTCTTTAATGGAAAAAAAGCAATCAGAAGATCGCTTAATGAAAAGTTTACTATCGTCTCTGACAACTTATACGTCTAATCGTTTTCCACATCTTCACCTATTTAGCCGCAAAAATCAGTTGGTGATACTATTAGGAACTGATCCTAAATTAAGCTCCTTAAAAACGCACAATGAAGTATCCGATACAGCAGAGCGGATTCGAATTTATTTGGAACAGCAAGGACAGTCTGAACGAGACATTTTCTGCACCATTGGTTCTACTTTACCGATTCTGGAATTGTCTCAAAGCTTTGAAGAAGCAAAAAAAGTCATCCAACTGCTAGAAGATGATGCAAAAGAAGAGAAAATTTATTTTTTCAATGATTTTTATTTTGATTCTTTTTTAGTGGATTCGATTTCAAAAGAACAAGGAAGAAAATTTTACACCCACTATTTAAGCACCTTGCTGACTTATGATCAGGAAAATAAAACGAGCTTCACGCCAACATTAAAAGCTTATCTAGCTCATCATTTAAATATCGCTACAACGTCTAGAGCCTTATTTATTCATCGAAATACGTTGCTTTATCGGATTGAAAAAATCAAAGGACTACTACCAGTAGATTTGGAACAAGAGAAAAATACGTTTGCATTGCAATTAGCATTGAAATTATATGAATTACACCACTAAAAAAGCAGACTAGAACATAACTCAACGAGCTGTGTTCTAGTCTGCTTAGATATGGTTAATAACTTCTATCCCATTTTTTATTCTTTGACTTATTATCTACCTACAATAAATGTCAATTCACATTCACAAACTTTTTTATCTTCAACAAAAGCAGTTGCTTTTCCGATTCCTACATAATCTCTGATTTTTACGATTTCAAAATGTAATTTCAATACATCTCCTGGAACAACTTTTTGACGGAATTTCGCTTTATTGATTCCACCGATATAAGCTGTTTCTCCGTTAAACTGCTCCATTTTCAAAATCAAGATCGAACCAACTTGTGCTAATGCTTCAATAATCAAAACACCTGGCATTGTTGGATTTCCAGGGAAATGTCCTTGGAAAAACTCTTCATTGATCGTTACATTTTTTGTAGCGATGATTTTTTTCTCTGGAATAATTTCATCCACATAATCGATAAAACAAATTGGGTAACGGTTTGGAATCATTTCCATAATTTCTGTTGCATTCATTAATCTTGTCATTGTTAATTTTCCTCCCATTTCTTTATACAAATAACGCCGTTGTGTCCGCCAAAGCCAAATGAATTGCTGATAGCATATTCTGCTTGTACGGGACGTGAGCCTGCTGTTACATAATCTAAATCACA
The DNA here is from genome assembly GCF_000633635.1 of Enterococcus crotali. Lineage (GTDB taxonomy): Bacteria > Bacillota > Bacilli > Lactobacillales > Enterococcaceae > Enterococcus_L > Enterococcus_L crotali. The sequence goes on from NZ_AYPQ01000008.1 coordinate 63,156, forward strand.
TTCCGGATCAGCTTCTTGATAACCGACTGTCGGATGGGCAATGCCTTCTTGTAACGTCTTCACACAAGCAATTGCTTCAATTCCTCCTGCTGCACCTAAAAGATGCCCAGTCATACTCTTCGTGCTTGAAATTGGAATATCGTAAGCACGTTCACCAAAGACACGTTTTAGTGCAGCCGTTTCAGCAGCATCATTGGCTGGTGTTGAAGTGCCATGTGCATTGACATAGCCTATTGCTGAGGCATCGATAGACGCTTCGGCTAAGGCTAATTCGATTGCATCGGCTGCGCCGCTTCCATCTTTCAATGGTGCTGTCATATGGCTGGCATCACAATTGCTACCATATCCTACGACTTCACCTAAAATCGTTGCACCACGTTTTTGCGCATGCTCAAGTTCTTCCAGCATCAACATGCCAGCACCTTCACCCATCACAAAACCATGTCGTTCTTTATCAAATGGAATAGATGCTCTTGTAGGATCTTCTGTCGTATTCAAGGCGCTTAAAGCAGCAAACCCAGCAATACCGATTTCACAAATCGTCGCCTCTGTTCCACCTGTGATCATCATATCAGCCAATCCATATTTGATCGTGCGGAAGGCTTCACCAATCGCATTAGTTGCCGAAGCACAAGCTGTCACGATCGTTTGAGAAGGACCTTTAGCACCTAATTTGATTGAAATGTTACCAGATGCCATATTAGCGATCACCATTGGTACAAAAAATGGTGTTACTCGTTTGGCACCTTTTTTATCCATGACTCTCACTTGATCTTGTAAGGTCGTCATACCACCGATACCACTTCCAACGATGACACCAAAACGTTTTGGATCAATCGTTTCTTGCGTTAAGCCACTCATCTTCCAAGCTTCCATCGCAGCAACTAAGCCATATTGAGAAAATAGATCCATCCTTTTTTGTTCTTTACGATCAAGAACGTCACTTGGGTCAAAATCTTTTACCTCACCAGCCAGTGCCACACCTGTATCTTCAGAATCAAACTTCGTAATTTTAGCGATTCCTAATTTTCCGTTAACCAGATTTTGCCAATACTCTTTGACCGTATTTCCTAAAGGAGTCACCGCTCCCATTCCAGTTATTACAACTCGTTTCATCGTGCACCTCCGCTAATATTTTGACTATCAAATTAAAAAAAACTTGCTTAACCAATACTTTTTTGTTTAAATTTAAGTAAAATAGTTTGACTTTCAAAGTATTATAGTTAATAATTCAGACATCCGATAAAATGTCTGTATGGATGTTGCTTATCTGTTAGAGAATTTTTTTATCATTCTCAACACAGATAATACCAGTTGCAATTTTATCCGTCAACTTAAATAAAATCATATCTTTAGATTTTGTTAAGCTGTGAGACCTTTTTCACACACAAAAAATAATTTTAAAAGGGGAAAAAACCATATGTTTCTAAAAAATAAAAAAGTCGTCGTAATGGGCGTAGCAAACAAAAGAAGTATCGCGTGGGGCTGTGCCAAAGCATTGAAGGAGCAAGGTGCTGATATTATTTATACCTACCAAAACGAACGTATGAAAAAACAATTATTAAAATTAGCCGAACCAACAGATTTATTGGTTGAATGTGATGTGGCTTCTGACGAGTCGATTGCCCAAGCATTCCAAACAATCCAAGAAAAATATGACAAGATCGATGGTCTAGTACACGCCATTGCCTTTGCTAACAAAGAAGAGTTAGATGGTAATGTAAGTGACATCAGTCGTTCTGGATTCTTATTGGCTCAAGATATCAGCAGCTACTCACTTTTAGCTGTTGCTCATCATGCAAAACCAATGTTAAATCCTGGTTCAGGTATCGTTACGATGACTTACTTAGGTTCTGAAAGAGCTATTCCTAATTACAATATGATGGGGATCGCCAAAGCTTCTTTAGAGACTGCCGTAAAATATTTAGCTTATGAATTTGCGGCAGATAAGATCCGCGTGAATGGAATTTCGGCTGGCGCTATCAAAACACTTGCCGTAACAGGTGTAAAAGATTACGATCAATTGATTAAAATTTCAGAAGGTCGTACACCAGACAAAGCAGGTGTCACGATTGAAGAAGTCGGTAATACTTGTGCCTTTTTAGTCAGCGAATTAGCTGCTGGTATTGTAGGGGATATTATTTATGTGGATAAAGGCGTTCATCTAACGTAGAAAAATAATGAGAATGAGACAGAAGCGTTTAATCCTGAGAACCATGTAGGAATCGCTTCTGCTCCCACTGTTTATCTAGATTCTATGTGAGCGGGAGACGACTCGAAGAGTTATATCCTGCTCACTCTTATCTTTTCTCCTAACAAACATTTCTAAATCAATTTTTGGATATAACTATGATTGATTCTCAACATCAATTGCAAATCAAAATAGTAATACGGCAACGCCTTACTTATAGCAATCGCTAGCGTACTTAGCAGATGAGTAGCAATCAAGGTCATAACTAGTTGCAACCAACTACTAGCAAAAAAATCATAGCTTTCTACCAAGCTAGCGGCCCACAAAATACACAATGGATGGATAAAAAAGTAATACTTGCCTAAATGCCTCAAATGCTTAAAATCAATAGTTAGCTTTACTTGCAAGGTTAAACTCCAACAAAAGAACACAGCTGTAAATGGAATCAGCGACCACATAAAATTTTTATCGATCCCCATATTTGCATAAACGATCAGTCCTTCGCTCACTAAAATCAGTCCTGAAAGAATCAACAATAGGCTAAAATACTTCTGGAAACCAGCTATCTTTTCACGATAATCCCATAAAAAGTAGCCCACAGCTACAAATATCAATGCAAAGAATAAACCATTACGAGTTGTGATAAACACATTCAAATATTGATCAAAAAATAATTTCAGTTGTTTATTATGAATATATCCGTAATACGTTTCCAACGACCCAAAAAGATATAGCACGAACGTCAGCGCAAATAACGGAATATACCCTTTTTTCTTGATTAGCCAGTGAGCAATGATCATCCCAAAAAACATTGCAGGTATGTACCAAAGATGATAGTAAGTCCCTGTATAAACTAAGCCTGCAAGCAATGCCACAGGGTACAATTCAGCGCCAAGGGAATAATTCTCCTGAATCCACATAAAACCGATTGGCAGATAAATTAAGCTCCAAAATAAATATGATTGAACCGACGATCGCAAATAGCGTTTCAAATAGCTTGGAGAGCCACTTTGTCCTCTTCTGACAAAGTAACTGGAAGATATAAAGAAAAACGGCACAGCGACCCGACACAACACATTTTTAAACAAATGATGAAGCATTGGATCTTGAATCACTCGTTCACAGTGAAAACAGATAATCAGAATCGCCGCAGCATACTTTATTAGATCGATTCCATTATTACTCATTTTTTGTTCTTTGACTTGCTGATTTATACCACTCACCCCTGACTCTTATAGAAATACGATTGAACATCCTTTTTTTTAAGTATAACAAAGTAGAGCCTTCGTTTTATCGGCTTAAAGTCTGATATTGACTCACTGCTTTAGGACTATTTCTTCGATTTCCATAAAAAAAGAAACATCTTCCAGAAATTTTTCCGCAAAATGCTTCAAACCATCATAATTTTTTATAATTTAAAGTAAAATGTTCGATACCATGAATGTTGTTCAAATTTGTATTTATCAATTTGCCCGCCAGACAGTGCAAAACCGATCATAGCAAGCACCAATCCTAAAACAGTTAAGCTAATTCCGATTTTCATTAATGATTTTTTGTTTATCATAGTGACAACCCCCGACCTTCAAACACGTTGACTATTTTACTTGAGAACCCCTTTGACGCCTTGATAAAGTGATCTGCCATGTTTTTTGTCGCTAAACCACTAAGTAAAGATAGACCTAAGATAAAAATGCTGATCCCCATTTGCGTAACAGCTATATACAGACCATCTTGCAAGGCGAAAAAACTAGCGCATACACTAAATATTGAAGCTGCTAAACCAATTACAGCAAACATTCCTGTTGTAAAAGGGAGACACCAAATAATGATATACACAGTTAATACGAGTAAGATAGCCGTTAATAAAATACTTCCCCACAAAGGAAAACCAATAATAAGTAACATAACCATCAAAGGACTTAGCCTTTTTTTCTGTTGAAAGCTTCCTTCTTCAAACGCTTCTTCTAAAATTTTGCTTGCGATCCTCGACGGTTTTCCCAACTTGTTGACTGCTTCCTCTTCGCTTGCACCATCTTCTAAGTAATCTTCAATCAGCTCATCATAATAAAGTACAAACTGATCTCTCTCTGATGCATCTAGACGAATCAACCCTTCTTCTAATTGATACAAAAATTCTTGTTTATTCATTTTTCTCCCCCATTTCAATAAAATGATACACCTGCATCACTTCATCCCATTCTTGAATAAATTCTTTGATTTTCTCTCTACCGTTATCGGTAATTCGATAATATTTTCTTAAACGACTATTGTGCTCCATCGAATACGTCTCTAATTCTTCTTTCGTTTCTAACCGTTTCAAGATTGGGTATAATGTTGATTCTGAAATTGTTATTACGTTAGATAAATCTTTGATGATTTGATAACCGTAGGAATCAGATTTTTTTAAAATGGCTAAAATACAGTATTCTAGTAAACCCTTTTTTAATTGTGAATCCATATTATACCTCCTGATACACATTACTATACATTACATAGTATAATGCGTCAAGGGGTACTTTTCCCCCTTTACTTTCGTGTAAAATTGATATCGATAGGTGCTTGATTAATCGCATTTCTCTACGTAGCAAGAATATATTCTTAGCACGCCTAATAAAAAACATTTTTGGAGGATAAAAGTATTGTTTAGATTCATCGTTAGTTTACTTCTCTTTATATTAAGCTCAAAACGATTGCTTTTTTTCCTCTAAACTACTCCCTTTAGGATAGTCATCAATCATTTGCCCAAACATAAATGATAGACCTTCTCGGCCATTTTTTATGCCGTAAAATTCAGGTGACAAATTACTCTTTCCATTTGTCAGTTGCTTTAGCAGCCGATGAACGGTTGGGCTTTGCGGCTTAAGATCTCGATGGACATCCTTGCCATCGCTAAATACATCCGAACTATTCCCGCCAGTTAGTGCGATCTATAACTGCTCATCCTCTCTAAACCTTGCATTATTATCCTTAGACAAGAGCTTATTTATTGGGCTGTTCCGTAAAATAGTGGAATATTTTCTGCCTTATCACGAATTCCCTCAACAGCCTCTTCCTGATTTTCTAAATCTAAGGCCTTTTGAAATACTTTATCTACATTGATCCGTACTGAAGAAAATAGCTCATGATGCCAAATCGCATGAGCAACGCTTAAAGATTCTACCCAAAAATAATAGCTTTGGTCTTTGGTTACAATATCAATCAATGTCACAAAGTTACCACCAACATTTCGAAAATATTTTCTAAACTGGAGATTGATCTCTACAATCTCAATCAATGGAAAAGTAGCGATTGATTGCTCTACAGGAATATTAACAGCCAGTTTAAACTTTCCGATTTGATCGATCGAAACAGTCTCGCTATTAAAACCACACAAACAGTTTGCATACCCCATCAATTTTGAAAATGTCGCTTTAGGAAAGAGCTCTTCTTCAATTTTTATAAATGTATTTACGCGTTTTCCTTCCGAAAATAATGGTTGGATATCTTGTACATAAGCACTTGAGAATGCTGTACTATTTTTTCCTTCTTTACTTTGATCCATAAAGCTTTGCCTTCTTTCTTTTCCGTCGAACAATCCTCTAAAGAAGCCAGGCTTTTTACGTCCTAAAAGAACATCCACACTGATATTGAAATACTCAGAAAGTCTTATGACTTTTTCCAAATCTGGAAGACTTTTCCCCAGCTCCCATTTAGAAATTGTTTGACGTGAAATATTCAAATGCTCTGCTAATTCCTGCTGCGAGATTTCTTGTTCTTGACGGAACTTTTTAATTTGTTTTCCAATTTCTACAGTCACTATAATCCACTCCCTTTTGAACGTCTAGAGTTCTTGCCGCATAAATGCGTTGCTTTTGTTTATTATACAATATCGTTATGTGCAACGATACGTTGCACGCTGATTTAACAGCATTTACAATGAAAAACGTTACCGCATTCATAGTGGTCAATGAATGCAGTAACGCTTTTCTTTAGGACAACTGCCCCTTATTTTCTGTTTAACTGTTTGGCTAATTGAAATTGTGTAAGCTGTAATGCTACACCAATTTTTTGTAACTCGCTATATTCAGGTGTTGCCATATCAAAGTTGTTTAATTTAATAAAAGCACTCTTTTCTTGTTCTTTTAAAGCGAGTAAGATATCCGTGATTAATGCTCGGTTCTGCTCATCGAAAAGCTGTACTTGTTTAATGATCAATAAATTCCTCGAAGCTTCCTCTGCTAAATTAAAGCTAAGTGAACCGATTTTTGTACTATTTTGATAGATAGCATAATTTTTATCTGCAAAAATAGAACGGTTTTGCCACGGTGTCCATTGATTTTCAGTCATAGCTTGTTCTTTCGGTGAAACTGATTGAAAGTGAATGACAGTTGCAGCTTTTGATCGTACAGGCACATCAACGGAGCCCACCGCCAGCTCATTTACAACTTTCAAACCTTTTGCTTCATACAGTTTTTTGGCGCGTTCATTTGCTGCAATCACCTCCAGAATCAAGTGATCGCATTGGTTTTCTCTTGCCAGGCTTTCAGCGTAATCAATCAATTTAGATGCCACTTTATTTCTGCGATACTTGGGAACCACGGCCATCCCACCAACCCACATTACTTTGTTTTCTCCAAAAGTTTGAATCCCTAAAAGAATGATCCCTGCATATTCACCATCAATCAAAAAAATGGCTGAAAGTTTTTTCGAGAGCCCAAACGATTGGATTCTGTGCTCCAAAGCAGCTTGATCGACACGGATCGGTAACAGATAATCACTAAATCCTTGATTCCATGTGTCTACTACTTGCTGAAAATCAGCTTGGTCTATTGTTATAAACATCATTGTTCTCCTTTTTGCTTGGTTTCTTTAACTATAAACGATTTTGAGAATATTCATAGTTTTTTGAAACAATAATGTTGTCGACTGTAAGCTGTGATTCAAATCCATCTTGATTACAAAGGCAAACTTGATTTTTCTTAATGGCAATCAAAGAGGTTTCTAAAACGATCGTTACGACCAAATTCTCTAATTTATTCATAAGCTCAGCTCGGGCTGCAAAAGCGAAACAATCTGACAAAATTTCATCAGAATTCTCTAAAATAGTCACTTCTTTTCCCTGCTCGGCTAAATCAATCGCAATCCTGCATTCTAAATTACCGCTGCCAATGATCAAGATCCGGTCAGCCAGTTGTTTTTCGGATATTGGCTGTCCTTTTGCTTCTCTCATTGGAAGTTGATACAAAAGATAGTCCGTCACTCTTGCTAAACTCATCTAAACGCACCTCATTGTCGAATAAGATGCTTGTCAGCAACCGTGTAAACCTGATCAGCAATCGTTGAATAAAATTGTTCATCATTTGAGATCAATAAAACACTGCCTCTAAACGCTTTTAAGGCATCTTGAAGAGCTTTTCTTGAATCAACGTCTAGATGATTGGTCGGTTCGTCTAAAATCAGGAAGTTACTTGGCTGCATAGTCAAATCACACAACTTCACCTTCGACTGTTCCCCACCACTCAACATATAAAGATTTTTTGAGGCAATCTCTCGTTTCAAGCCGCATTTCGCCAATTCACGGCGGACATCTTCATAGGTCAGCTTCGTGTATTTATTCGCTAATGCTTCGATCGGTGTCCATTCAGTATTTTCCCATTCGATTTCTTGTGAGTGATAACCTACAACAACTTGAGGAGAAAAATGAGCTTTTCCAGAAATTGCGGGTACCATCGAAAGAAGTGTTTTCACTAGAGTCGATTTACCTAGACCATCTGCACCAGTGATCACTATTTTCTCTCCTTTTTTTACTTGCAGATCACGGACGGTCAGCAAGGGTTCTTTATAGCCCACAGTCAGTTCGTCGATCATCATCACATTAGGCGAGCTTTGAGGCATTAGTTTAAAGGAAAAATTTGACTTCACTTTCTTTTCAGGTTCTTTCAAACGATCCATCTTTTCCAAATGCTTTCTGCGACCTTGCGCCATTTTTGTCTTGATACCAGCAATATTTTTCTGAATAAACGCTTCTGTCTCCTTGATTTTTCGTTGTTGCGCTTCAAATTGACTTTGATACGCTTCAGCCAGATGGGCTTTTTGTTTTAAGAATTCAGTATAGTTACTATGATATTTTTTGATCGAACCAAAATCAATATCACAAATACATGTTGCGATGTTACTCAAGAAATTAGTATCGTGAGAAACAATGATAAAGGCATTTTCAAAAGTATTTAAGTACTCTGTCAGCCATTCAATGTGTTCTTGATCCAAGTAGTTTGTTGGCTCATCTAAGATCAAGACTGACGGTTTTTCCAGTAGCAATTTTGCTAAAATGACCTTGATTTGGTCGCCGCGGTTCAATGCACTCAATGTTTGATCTGCATCACCATCGCTGATACCAAGCCCTGTGACAGCCTTACTGATATCATTTTCGACTTGATACAATCCTTTGATCTCTAGTTGTTCCTGATAGGTTGCGGCTCTTGCCAATAATTGATCATCGCCTGTTTCCCCGTAGGTTTCGTATAGTTTTAGCATCTCTTTTTCAGTATCAAATAGTTCTTGATACGCCGATCTTAGAAATTCATTGATGGTTTGTGATTGATCCATATCCACATATTGGTCTAAATAACCTAATGTCGCAGCTGGATTCCAAGTAATCGACCCTTCATCTGGTAATACATCGCCTAAAAGCATCTTCAATAACGTACTTTTACCGGCACCGTTTTTACCGACGATTCCCATATGTTCCTTGCTTCTTAATGTAAATGAGCTGTTTTCGTAAAGCTGTTTATCTGGTACGGCATAGCTTAAATCTTTGACTTGTAATAATTCCATTCTATTTTCCTCTTTCATGTGGTTTCGTTTGATTTTTACTAAAGAACATAGAAAAAAGACCCATAGACAAAATGTCTAGGGCCTTTTTAATCTATATATTCTTCAGTAAATAAGCAGACTAAATACATAGCAAGCATGTGCTATCTTTTTTAGTATACTAAATTTACTGATGAATAAGAAAAGCTCTTACGCTTTTCGATTAAGCTCCATACAACACTTCATCAAAAATAAGTTGTAGGGAGCTAAGAGTTGAAATATATAATACGTACATTTGAAACACCTTCCTCAGGTGTTACTCTACCATTTTGGAAAAAAATAGTCAAATTCAGCTTTATTTGACAATTCACGCCAATTGCTCTACTCAGTTAATGTTTTGCCTTTACTTAAGCAATACCGATTGCTGCAAAAACAATAGAGATGACGGTCACTCCGCTATCACCAACATCTATAACGCATAGTAAAGAAGGCGTTGCCCACAGAACCGTTTATAACTAATAAAGGATACAAAATATTCTTTTCAGATAACGTCCCTTTTACAAGTAATCAAAAAGGCGCACGTATTGTTCTCATTACTCCTTTTGTCCTTTCATAACCTCCACAGCGCTTTAGCACAAAAATAAAAAAAACATAAGGCTAGGAGAAAAGCAAATCCTTCGAAAATAAGCTTCTGTCTCAACCTCATGCTTTGTTATGACTCTTATAATTTACACAACTTGCCATCCGATAATTCATAACGTTGATCCGTGATTTCCAATGTTGTATCCCGATGAGAAATCACCAGAACTGTTTTTTCCTCTATTTCCTTCGTCAAGGTCTGTAAGATGGCTTGTTCATTCAAATAATCCAAATTACTTGTCGGCTCATCCAGAAGCAAGAATGGGGCATCATGAAGAAATAAGCGCGCTAAACCGACACGTTGTCGTTCACCATCCGAGATACTGCGATTATTTCCGCCGATTTTCGTCTCATATTGTTCTGGTAAAGACATGATCCACTCATGCAGTGAGGCTTGTTTGGCTGATATCTCAATTTCTGCTTGCGTTGCTTGTTTTTTACCCAAACCAATATTATTGGCCACTGTATCATCAAAGATAAATGTTGCTTGTTCCATCACGCCTTCAATTTGATGCAAGGAGTTTTCTTGAATGGTCTTGATATTCGTTTGATCAAACCTGATTTGACCAGACTGTGGATCCCAATAACGCATCAATAATTTTACTAAGGTACTTTTCCCATTCCCACTTTGTCCACCGATTCCAATGACCGCACCCTTTTCGATTGAAAGAGACAACTCAGAAAGGACTGCTTCCTTTTCGGCAGAATAAGAAAATGACACATTATCTACGTGAGTTTTTTCAAAATTCGAAAGCTCTTTTTGACTCGTTGAAAAATCAACATCGGGTTGTTCCATTGTTAACGCAAATAAACGGCGTCCACTTGCAAGCGTAGTCAGTAAGGCACTACCTAAACCACTCAAAGCCAATACAGAGCCAAATGAACTTAAACTCAAAACCGTCCCTGTCAATACAGTAGACGCTGACAAATCTAGTTGCATCCCGACCACCAAAATACAAACAGCGGTTGCTAAAAGAACGATTTCGCTTAAAATTCTAAGCGTACTTTCTTGGGCAAGCCTTCTTTTGTATTGGACATTCAATCGATTTCCTGCTTCATCTAATTTTTTTAATTGCTTTGCTTCGATAGAGTATTGCGTAATATCCTGTAAGCTTGCTGCATTCTCCATTACATTTTGATTGAGAGCTACAAAGGCGTTTTGATATTCGTCTCCCAACGCTTGGCTGCTTCGATAACCAACGATTGGAATCACAATACCTACGAGCAATTGACCCAACAACAAAATCAGAGCCAGCACACTATTATCCCACCATAAATACCCAACAGTGATGACCGTCGTACCTACGGCAATCAACACTGGTGAAATCGTATGTGCAAAAAAGACTTCCAACGCCTCAACATCGGTCGTAATAGCTGCAACTAAATCACCACTCTTTTTTCCTAGCAATTTGGCTGGCCCCAGTGAACGGATCGTCGCAAAGATTTCTTGTCTAATGTCTGCTAATAAACGAAACGCAATATCATGGTTCAAATACTGTTCACCATATCTTGTAACACCACGCACAATTCCACAAATCACCATCAAAAACAATGCCTGCAACGGTTCCTCAGCTTGTCCCTTTTCGATCTCCAATACCTCACGAACCCCAATTATAGGAATCGCAACAACCGACAGATTACTAATGATGCCAAGGGTTACTGCCAATAACACTTTCCCTTTTACATGACTAACAAAAGCCAACAGCCAGCGAATCAACTTATATTCTTTCATTTATTGTTCCCCTCCGTTGATCAAGGATTGCTCTTGCTTGAAATAGTTTTTAAAATAAACAGATTCTGTTTGAAGTTGGGTCGGTGATCCTGCTTCAATTATTTCCCCCTCCTCAAAAACGATTACTTGATCTGCATTCAATACGTTATAAAGTCGATGAGAAATGAAGATAACGATCGTTTTTTGAGCTAGTTCTTGTAAGCATTTCAAAATAATTTGCTCACTATTTAAGTCAATCCCAGAAGTGATCTCATCAAAAATATACAGCTCCCCACCTTTAAGTAATGCTCTGGCTAGTAATAAGCGCTGCCGTTGTCCACCGGATAAATTACCGCCATTTTCATTCAATGACTCTTGTAATTTTCCAGGCAACTGTTGGACAAAATCCAGTAACTGAACTTTTTCTAGGACATGCCATAATTCTTCATCTGAAGTGTGTTTATTCCCTAACAACAAATTTTCTTTGATAGTCGTCGGATAAAGGTACCCATGATTATCAACAAGAACCGCCTTTTGTTGAATCGCTTCTTTAGCTAACGTCCTAAGTTCATCCTGATTCCAGTAGATATTCCCTTCGTATTGAGACAATTGGTGCATTAATACCTTTACGATCGTGCTCTTACCAGAACCTGATTTACCTACTAAAGCAGTAAATTCACCACGTTTGATCGTTAATGACACATTCCTCAATGCCAACGTTTTGGATTCAGCATACTTGAAATTGACCTGTTCCATTTTTAACTGTTCTAAAGATGATGACAAAACAACCTCACCAAATTCTTGTTCCGGCAACTCCAAATAGGTAAATAGCTTTTTACACGCACTAATACCATTCATTGCAACATGGAATAATGACCCTAGTTGGCGCATAGGAATAAAGAATTCTGCGCTCAATAAAATAAACATCAGCATGCCAACAAGGGATAATGTCTGTTGCTGATAAGCAAACAATGCCAGCCCGATCCCTAAAGCCGCGCCACAATAAGAAACAATATCCATAATCGTAATAGAATTCAACTGCATCGAAAGTAAACTCATCGTCACTTTTCTAAATTTCTCTGCATCATTAGCCGCTTCAACTTGTTTTGCTTCATCTTGGTTGTAAGCTTTTAACGTGCTCAAACCACTTAAATTCTCATGAAATTTTGTCCCTAAATCCGTGTATTGAGTCCAATAACCACTTAAAATCCGTTTGGCAATTTTCATTACACTCATAATGATCACTGGAATCAATGGCATACAGACTAAAAGAATCACAGCAGGCTGCCATGCAAAACCAACCAATGCTGAAAAAATCAATAAAGAAGCAAATAAACAATAAAATAATTGCGGTAAAAAACGAGCATAGTATATTTCCAATTGTTCGATTCCATCTACAGATAATTGCGCTAATGAAGCAGAGGTCAACTGCCCTTGTCCTTTACCAAGCCGAAACGCTTTTTCCATAACAGCTTTACGCATTGCTAGTCGTAGCTCAGAGGATGCTTGATAGGTTAGTTGTTCCATCCACTTTGTCAATAACAGTTTGAGTAACAGTATACTGATCAACGTGAGAATCAATTTATTCCTGTTCAGTATTCCCAGATCCAAATAACTAGCTAATTGCTCTGCAATCGTCAGCCACATAATGATCGACATCATTAAGTTTAAAAGCCGAGCTAGCACCAATTTAAACAGATTTTTCTTTTCAGTCAGACGAAAAAGTCGCTTATCGATCATTTACATCACCTAAATCAGACACAGCCTGTGCCTTTCGCCCTTTCAAGTACCAAGTTAAACCAATGACATGTACAACATATACAATAGCTAACGTCATTCGCATCAGCAAATTATTCACCAATAAGCCCGGAATCAAAAAAACAAGCAACATCATCAGAAACATCCGAATCATTCCTTTAGTTGTGATATTCTTATTTACCAAAGCCTCCTGAACATATTTTTGATAGCTTTCAGAACCAACAAATTTTTGATACAGCTTATCCGAACTTCTTATCCAGAAAAAGCCAGTCAATAAATAAAAAACAGTTGTCGGTAAAAACGGCAGAAAGATCCCTAATGTTCCCAACCCAAACATCAACGAACCTAATACAATAAATAACCACTTCTTCATTTTGTCACACTCCTTGTCAATCCTCGATACGCATGTTTTAACGTTAGAATTGGATGCTTAAACAACATCCGTGGACCTGAATAACGCATAATTTTTTTCATTTGTTCTCGATAGTTAGGCTGATAACAATGAACGGGACATTTTTGACAAGTCGTCTTTTGCTCTCCAAACTGACAAAATTCCAATCGTTTTCTTGCATAATTCAACATCCTATCTTTCGGGATCAAGTCATCCTCTTGCTTATGATAATAAACTTGGATCATAACCTCCATTAAACGAATCTCCTCCAGAATAATAGGTCCAGAATTTTTCTCCCTCAATTAAGTAACCTCCTAAATTAAAAGCGGTACAGGCTCGGTCAGCTCTGATTGAAAAATAGGAAAAGATGACTGTGACGCTTTTAGTCACAGACAGCTTTTATCTTTTTTCCTAGAGTTTAGCCTGTATAGCTAGATAACATTAAAAGCGATACAGGCTTGGTCAGCTCTGAATGAAAAATAGGAAAATATAACTGAGGCGCTTTCTGCCTCATTTAGATTTTATCTTTTTTCCGAAGAGCTAGCCTGTATAGCTAGACAACATTAAAAGCGGTACAGGCTCGTCTTAACTCGTAGAAAAATAGGAAAAGATGACTGTGACGCTTTTAGTCACAGACAGCTTTTATCTTTTTTCCTAGAGTTTAGCCTGTATAGCTAGATAACATTAAAAGTGGTACAGGCTCGGTCAGCTCTGAATAGCCAAATAACACCGTAACAAAATTACCGCTACTTCCATCTTGTTCAGTATAACACATGGGAAACCAATTGAGAATGATTATCAGTAGCTATTTATTTTTACTTCAGCTCTTATTTCAAACAGTAAAATATTAAAAATAACAACTAGATCGCAAAATATTTCAAACTAACTAACGTTCCATATTTCAAAATTGTAATAAAAAAACACACTTTATCGATGTCGCTTTTGGTTTGATTCCTCTATTATTAAGTTACACCTAAAGGAGGTCTACAATGACTAAAGAAAAAACAACTAAAAAATTCAAAAAAAACAGTAAAATATACGCATTTGTCACAATGCTTGTATCTGAAGCGATTGATCGAATTATTTTTTAGTTCCACTTTTACATATATAATTACGACAAAGCGCATTTAAATTTGAGTACCTACAAAATACAAGACAAGTTACAGCAATCTTTTAGCTTGCCAGGTATCAAACAGACGAAAACCCGTGCAATGCTTAAAACGCATCGTACGGGTTTTCCTTTGTCATCAGAGCTTGGTCTTTGCTCCTCATTTATTCACCTTTTGACTAGCATTGACCGTAGGCAAAAAATTATATCTCAATCCCTCTTAATAACTATTGCTTTATTCGCTTTTTATTGAGTTGCAAGTTCCGATTGATTTGAACGATCTCATTACCAAAATTACGCCAATCACTGGCTCTAGGTGGAGCCAACCAGATCAGAGTTCGTGCTGAAAAAGTAGTTTGGGGAAGATAGTCAGAGACGATCAGATCTGTATCCGGACGAATGATTGGTTGAAAATTTATACTAAAAGAATCGAAAATTTGAATTTGTTTTTGGATAAATCGATTATACTTTTCACCTTGCGTAAAATTCACATATATATTAATCGTGCTTTTCTCACTCTCTTGATCATATTGCTCTGAAAGTACGAGCAGTAAATTGAAGAAAAGTGATTTTTTACTAAATTTAAACTCTTCTTTTTTCAATTGATAAATAAAAGTATGGCAAATCTCAAAAATGATTGGGTAACGTTCATGAAAAAATTCTAAGTCCATCACTCGCAGCGTCAGATCAATCAAAGGTGTTGTATAGTAATGTTGATAAATCAGCCGATCCAATTCGCTCTCCAACCTCTGACTTTTCATCATCAGTTGTGGGTACATAAGAATTTGTTTTTTTAACTGTTGCGTACAAGCTTCGATCCACTCATCTTCAAAATGCCCCAGCTCGCTTTGGTAAACAGATAACTGACTCTGAATTCCTCTTACTTCAACCGCTATCTCTCGATTTGTTCCAGTGATTGTCCGCTTGATCCATTGATCGATCGTATGATACACTCCATTTTCTTTATCAAATTCAGCGGAATAAAAATTACCAGACAAAAAGCATTTCCGTTTTTTCTTCACTCGTTCTAGCATGACAAATAAATAATGCTTAAACAAATAGAAGGTGTTTACTTCTTCACAATAAGGTTTAATAGCAGTAATAATTTCATTGACCGCTAAGATATCCGATTGATTGTATAACTCGTCTGAATCCTTATATATTCGGTAGTAAAGCATCGTAAAATACTGACGGATCTTCATTTCATCGCCAACTAATTGAAAGGTTTTTGATAGCTTTATGTCATATTGAGCAAGCTCTTGCCGAATTCTATCTACAATTTTATAAACGACCGTGCGACTCATACTATGTTCTTCTCCATATTTTTTGATTGAAGCAAATTGGTTAAAAAAAATGGTTTGTAATAAGGTCAATTCCATAGAATCTTTTAAATAATTTTCCTCAATAATACTTGATGATATTTGAGCCTCTTGAAATAAAATGACTTCATTATTTTGTTCGATCAATTCCATATCATCATTCAAGTCAAACCTTTTCAGATCTTCATTTATTTCCAAAATACTTCGTTCCAAAAGATATTGAGAGATAGCCAATTGCTCACATAAAGTATCTTTACGCTCCGAAAATGAATAGTGTTGTTCTAGTTTTCGGATAATTGCTAGCTTTAAATTCGCGCGGTCGTCTAATAACAAGAAATCCATTTATACTCTCCTTGTTCCATACAGAAGTGTTCCTGATAGGAAACCCAACATATTTCCAAAACTTGTGGACTCCATTTGAGTCCCTCCTCCGGAAGTGTTTGTGTTTAATATTTGTTGAGGTTTATCTTTTAACAGTTCATCGTTCAGCATGATTCTTGTTTGAGAGCCATTTGGGGAATAGCGATCTTTTACTCTTTTTTTATAGTCAGAACTGGTAAATTGATCAACAGATACTTTAGCAGTAGCATCATAATTTTCATATGAGAACTTAACAAAGTAAATCCCTGGTTCTTGGGTGTTCACATTATGTTTGACTGTTACTTGTTCCAATGCTAACCTTTCGCCGTCCTTATCCTTTAATGAAACTACGTTGTCTAGCGGAGACCAATTTTCGTTTTGCCTGATGGTGATGTCTTTTAGTAACAATTCTGTCTGATTTTCTTTTACTTCAACTGTAGCTGTTTCTACTTTCCCATCCACTTCGTAGGTCATTTTATATTTTCCAGGAGCAGTTGCTTCTTCTCCGTAACATGTATCGAAATGAAAAAAAAGCGCTGATGAAAACAATAAGGCGGTCCCTATTATCAATGGTTTGTTTATCATCTATTCTTATGCCTCCAAGGTTCTAATAGAATTGAATAGAGCATGGGCCAAAATCAGTTTACGCACTGTTTTTGTCCCCGCCCCGATCCTTCTTATCGTTCAGCTAATCTGTTCTACGTTTTCTTAATCGGATCACACTGATGATTGTGATCAAAATAGCGAGCCATCCAATCAGACGAACATAGTGATTGCCTGTTTCACCAGCTTTAGGTAGATGTTTTTGTTTGTTTTGCTTAGAACTCTGCGTTTGATGCTTATCTGTTTCATTTGGTTTGGATGAATTTCTTTCGAGCACTGTGATTTTTGCGGTCGCTGTTATCGACTTTTGAGTTTTCGCCTCTTTTTTAGCATTACTTTTGTCAGCTTTTTGAGCTGTTTGAACGGTGTAAGAGACTTGATTTTCACCTTTTTCTTTTGTCTCAACGTGTCCTGTTACTTCTATTTCGTCAAAAGAAATGGCTTTGCCATCGCGATCAGTTGCTGACACAAAGTTGTCTGCACTCTGCCAATCATCTCCCACGTAAATAGTAGAGTCTTTTACGACTAACGTCGATTGATCCGCTTTTACTGTAATCTTGGCGGTTTCCTTTAGGCGTCCATTTCCGTATACAACTTCATAGATGCCTGCTTTTGTTGTATCGACAGTTCCTGCCACTGTAACTGTTTGGATCGAAATGTTTTGTCCTGTTTCATCTGTTGCTGATACAAAGTTATCTGCCGCTTTCCAAGTATCTCCTACATAAATCGTCGAATCTCTGACAGCAAGCGTTTCTTGTGTCGCAACGACATGAACGATCACTTGATCTTTTTGTCCTTGGTTTTCATACGTGACTTCATAATCGCCAACTTTACTTATATCAACAGTTCCTGTTACAGCGATTTGGTCAAAAGCAACAGTTTTTCCTGTTTTATCTGTTGCTGATACAAAATTATCTGCTGGACTCCACGTTGTACCGACAGAAATCGTTGAGTCCTTACCATAAACTGTGGTTTTGTTTGACAAGACAGTGATTTTAGCAACTTTTGATTGTCCATCAAACGATACGTTACTTCATGGGTACCTTCTTTTGTTGTATCAACAGTTCCTGAAAAAGTTATCTCGTCAAACGGAATTTTTTCTCCGTTATCATTTGTCGCTGATACAAAATTATCTTTTGCTTGCCATGAATCGCCTACATAAATCGTTGAATCTTTGACAACGAGCGTTTTCTGATCGTCAACGACAGAAACAGTGACTTTCGCTTCTTTGGCTTGATTGCGGTAAGTGATTTCGTATTTACCAACCTTTTCAGTGTCTACGGTTCCCTCAACTGTGATTTGATCAAATGTAACTAAATTCCCCTCGCTGTCTGTAGCTTTTATAAAATTATCTTCTGGTTGCCATTTTGTTCCTACATAGATCGTTGAATCTTGTGCACTGACACTCGTTTGATCTATTGTTTCTTTAAGAGGAATTTCGAATAAATTCGTATCTTTCATTAATTTGATTGCTTTGCCGTTGATGTATTCATCAGCAATCGTATAACCTGCTGGGATATTGGTTGCTCTTAATGTGTATTCACCAGACATGATCGCATCAAAGGTGTATTCACCATTTTCATCTGTAGTAACTCCGTTTGGTTGTGTGTCACATTATCGACTAATTCAAATGAAACATTTGGAATATAGATCGCTTGGTCTTTTTCATTATACGCGCGAAATTGTGCTTGAGCCAAATATACGATTCCTTCTGCATCTCCATCAGAGAACCTTAAAACAAGCGGTGTTGTTGTCACTGTTCTACGAGTTTCTGTCATTTGTTCGAGATTATCTGCGCGAATGATGGTTTCAGTGGAAATCTGTCCAGCATTTTTGGAAACTGTGTTATACGTAATTGTGATATTTTCAGTTAGCGTATACTCTTCAAAAATGATTTGAGCGCCTGTCTCAGTTTGCTC
Organism: Enterococcus crotali; assembly: GCF_000633635.1. Lineage (GTDB taxonomy): Bacteria > Bacillota > Bacilli > Lactobacillales > Enterococcaceae > Enterococcus_L > Enterococcus_L crotali. The sequence goes on from NZ_AYPQ01000008.1 coordinate 81,944, forward strand.
GACTCTATACGCATCTTGCGGGACCCCTTCGATCATAATGGAATTTAAATCGATTCCAGCATTCGTATTGCCTTTCGTTTTAATATCGAAGGTTGGATTTTTGACACTACGTGTTCTGTCATTAATATTCTTGGTTTTGATTTCATTTTTTGTTACGTTTTTCAAGGACTCATGACTGGTTTGATTGGCAGATAAGATTTCTGCACCTTCGTTGTTTACAGAAACAGTCGCTGACATGATTTGATTTCCATATAATGGTTCAGCAGCACTTCCGGTTACATTGATTGTTTTAGTATCGATCCAGCCATTGGCATATTTATATTCAATGATGTAACGCTTTGATGTTTTACCAAAATCGAAATTATAACTATTCGTCGCCTCATCAAACGTAATTTTTGGATACGCCGCGCTAGTAGGCGCTAAAGGGTTATCAAAATATTGCCCCCGATCCCAATACTGCGGATAAATTGATTCCACTTGGTCATTTGAAACATCATAAATATCAAAAGTCACATCTACACCGGCAGGGACTTTAGTTGTTATACTCAAGTTATCAAATGAATCATTTCTTGCATTTACTAAAAATTGATTTTTACTTGCTTGAAGTGTTCGTTCTGAGTACATTTTTCTGCCTGTTCTAACTGTCGTTTCTACTGCTTCATAGTCATCCGCACTTAGCGTCACAGCAAGGGTATCAATAGGAATACTCTTACTTTTTTCAAGACTATCTGGGATATAATTGAACCCTAAATCCAGATTGAATGAGTGCGTGACAGGCGTTGTAAACTTGAGCAGTGAACCACCTTCGACCGCCGTTATCGTATAATCTCTATCTAGTTTGTAATAAGAATAAGCTCCCTTTGGTGCTCTTAATTGTAAATAGTTTGGGTGTTCAATTTTGATCGTTGCATTTTTTACAGGATTTTTATCGCTTCCTTCGATCGCTATTGTTGTATCACCCATATAGGCTCCGTTTTGATCATAGTTCCCCCAAGCCGTTTCTACATTGTTAGGATTGACGATGGATATTGGCTGAAGGTATTGATCTGACACCAGCATTATTCCTTTCCCATCGTTGACAACAGGAGTACTAAGCGTAATATCAATGTCTTTTTGATCAAAAGGAATGACCAGTTTCTCTGCTTTTATCCTTAAAACACTATCTTTTGTTGCTGTTAAAATTAATTTGTTCTCTGCTTCTTTCACCTCAAAAAATCAGTGATCGAAACTGCCTTGTACTCTGTATCAGTAGCTGAAAGTTGATAGTCAGTGATTTTTTGCCCATTTTTACTTTCCAAAATGATTTGTTCTCCTACTTTGGTTTGTGTAGGAAGGTTGTAAATATAGACATAATAATTTCCTTTTGATTGGAAACTAACACTTTGCAATGAGCCTAAATTATTTTCTTTTAACAATTTTTGATCTTTACTTGTTTTAGCAGTAAATTCAAGTCCGCCATATTGTGTGGAGGAACGGTTTAAACTGACTGTGCCTAATTTCGTCGTAGGATATTGATTGTAAAAACTATAGGAATATGTAGAAACATTTTCCAACGCTAAGGCGCGATCAACAGATAAAGCGTAGGCTTTTTGTTGATCCATATGTGTAATCGTGACTGCTCCTCGGTATGCATTGTCTTCATCAATGGTATAATCCTTGTCTTTTTCTAAGGCTTGTTTTGAATCTGCAATCACATTCCCGTTGACATCTACATCATATGAAAATACACTCATCTGCTCTTTTGAGATATTAGTAAACGTTGATCCAGGTGTATCTGACATCACGACTTCTAATATCTGACTACCTGATAATACCCGATCCAAGTTATAATAAATATTCCCTTGGATACCGTACTTGTTAGTCGTTTCTTCATATTTTATAGGAGCTACCTCTTCATACAGATCAAAATTGTATTGATTTGTTGTTTGACCCGGTGTATTGATCGTCACTAAAGGTTCAACATCTGTATATACATAGCTTTTTAAGTCTAAATTAAACTGCGTCTCTGTCACACGTTGATTGAATAGGATCGTCAGCGTTTTACTTTGGGCATCGACAGACCAATCTGCTCCGACATTTGCTACTTGGCCACTGATATCTGAATAGCCTAAATGATCAGGTAAGGTCATTGTATAAATCGAGCCTGGTGCATAATCCTTAGCTTCGATCACAAACTTCAGCTTGGCGGTAACAGGTGTTGTGTTCAAAAGTCTGTTTACCTTACTTTGACTATATTCGACGCCTTCCATGTTCGTAATTGTCATACTAGTTAAAAGCTCATCTTCAATCGCGGCATTCGTCTTTGCAGTCTTTGTTTCGGAAATCCCTGTTGTATCTTTCGTTGACTGGTCCGTTCCATCTACTTGATTATTGTCCTGCAGAGTAGTTGACGTTTCACTTTCTACTGATTCATCGGTTTCATTTGTCTTTGTATTTTCTATCGAGTTTTTTTCCTCATTACTTGGCAAATCTGTTGGGGGATCTTGTTGTACTTGTGAATCTGTTGACTGTTCACTTTGAGAATTTTTGTCTATATCAGTAGTTGTTGCAAATGCACTTACAGTTGAACTAAGGCTTTGCGTGAGTAATACTGCAAGCATAAATATATGTAATTTTCTTTTTTTCATGGATAAACTCCTTTTTTAATAGGCTCATATAATTCTATAATATCCTTTTTTTCTGTTTATTATGATTATTTTTTTATATTTTAATAAAAAATAAAAACATATGCCTTGTTATTCCTAGCTAAATCAATCTTTTTCCAATAAATAAAGACTGCTACAGTCTTTATCCCAAGATTCACCTAATTGAAAATCAATCTATTGATGAAAAAATTATTTCTATAAATATAAAAAAAATTTGTAAATAATTCAATCAAAGACCAATTTAATCATAAGTATTAATAAATTAATAGCTTATTCCTCCTAAAGTAAAAAAACACTTTATTTTTACGAACATACGTTTTATAGTAGAATAAAAGAAAAAAAGGAGTTCACGATGAAAACATCATTAACGACCCAGATGGAAGAAGTTCTTTATTACTATTGTCGGGAAAATGGAGCGATCGTGGTTGAGGAAGTGACCATGCCCGATGAACAAGGCATTGTTGATACGTTAAGTTGCAGCTTAACTGCTGAGAATCAATTTGAATGGCGTTGTTATGAATTAAAGGCAAGCAAGGCCGATTTCCGTTCAAAAGCAAAGCTGTCTTTTATCGGACACTATAATTACTTTGTATTGCCCGTTGCTCTTTTTGAAAAAATAAAAGCAGAAATTCCTAGCCACGTAGGCGCTATGGTTTATCACCAGTATCTTTCTACAGAGGAACAAATGCTACCTGGTTATTTCACAATAGAGAAGAAGCCGCAAAAGCAAGCACTTTTAGTCAATGAACAAGAATTACTTTTTCGTTTGATCACAGCCCAAGCCCGTGAAGTCGGAAAAGCAAAGCAAACAGCACGAGGCTTACGGGTCTTTTCGACTGATCAGATTTATAAAGAATTAAAGAAAAGACAACCCGATTATGATTTGTTTGGCGGTGGAGTGAATTTTTATGATCGCTTCGTTGAAGATATTTGTGATCAAGCAGTCGAAGCTTTAAAAAGTGAATTGGACGCAACTCGTGAAGCTTATCTTGAATTAGAACAACGTCTTTTGGAGGAAAACTAATGTATTATCCCTATTTTCGCGGCAAGCAGTTTGATTTATTCGCTTTGACGGCATTAGTAGAACAGAAGCGTCTGTCTGCTCAGATTTTGCCAATCATCGAACCAGTTAAAAATTCAAAGGCATTAAAAAAGTTCATTGATCTGTTCCAAAAAGAACATCATTCTTTTTATCTTATTCAAAATCCTCAAGCAGGAGATTTTTTAACGGAGGATGGTCTCTTTTATCTACAGTCATTGTCTCTGCGTAAAGCTATGATCGTTGAACAACCGATCGAAACCTTAAACGAAAAACCTCAATTGTTGGTGATCGGTAACTCAACACCGGCATTACAGAGCGATTGGCAGTCAAATCAAGCAAAAGTTCTGATTCCAAAAGAATTTCGTCTCCTACAAAAAATTAAAGGCGAAAAGATTCTTTCACAAGATGTTTTTACAAGATTGCCTAAATCAAGTTTTTATCAAGAATGTGCGGATGAATTTTTTTCAGATACTCATTTGACCTTTCGTAAAAATGGTTTTGTGGGATTTAGTGATTTCTCTATCGATAGCCGAATTTACTATGAACATAACTATCCTTCAAAAATCTTGAGCTTACATCTAGTCTATTTTGAGCATGATCGATTGCGAATTCATCATTTCCTTTCAAGTGAAGAAGCTATAACTCAAAAAGATAAATTTTTTGAACTGATGGCTGAAGTTGAAACGTGGAGAGACAAGTTATTTGGTGAAACACCGACATTAGGGCTTGAATTGCTGTTTGAAGCAGTTTCTAAAGATAAATTCCCCGGAATGGGTGTGATGAGAAAAGCGGCTGTCATGCATCATATGGAGTTGATGTCTCGTTATCTAAATAGATGAGAGCAACCTGCGCAAAGACAGAAAAGCCCGAGACAAAACTAAAAATCAGTTTTGTCTCGGGAACGAAAGTCAAATAGATGGTGAAATCAGAAGCCGCTACTGCACTTCATTTCGATTGCATTAACTTCGGTGTAAATCACGAAATACAAAGTGATTCGACGATCCCCATTGCTTCCTTTATTTTCTAAGTACTAAAGTACTAAAGGACTAAGCTTTGAAGGTTTCGGAAATAAACTAATTGGCAACTTCCGTTAACTCCTCTTATCTCTTCTACTTATCTCAAATGAGGTTCTTACTCGTTTGACACTTGTTTTTCAGTATCAACATTAAGCTTGACCTGAAATGTATTGTTAATATTTTGCGCCATTTTCTGCAAATTTTGAAGCAGTAAAACGATCCAACTAAAGGCCAACATAAACGATAATAACTCAAATGCCGTCAGTGAAAGATAGCTTGTCCATTGAAATAACACCACAACCACAACTAATGTGGCCGCAATCATATACGAAATCGACAGGAACTCTTTCGTTACATTTGGTAATAACCACTTGATCCCCACAATCAAAATGACAATCAAATAAACTAAATAGCCAGCCACTTGATTATGAACGCCTTGAAAGGGTCCAGTTTCGGTATAAGGAAACAAACCCACCGCACCAAGATCCAGAGCCGTTAACGTTAAAAGAACTCGTAAAATCGTGAGCCTTCTACTATGTGGGATCGCTTTTTGCAGTTCAACGAATAATCCATCGATCAATGCGATCATCAACAGTGAGGAAAACATCAACGTTACATTAAATTGCCAACTATCTTTAGCTTCGATCGTCCCTAAAAAACTAAAGTTAAATTGCCACCATTGATAATCTTTATTTGTAATCATAGCTAGTAGGACACCACCAATGATCACAAAAATCAACAAATTTGTGAGTTTAGCTGGTGTAATCGACAATGCTGAGTAAATCATAAAGTAGTTGACTAGTCCTACAAATACGAAATATAACAGTGTCGCTGTATACCGATCGAATGTCGCGCCGATAAAAACCAAACCGATCGTCTTGAAAAAAACGAGTAAGGCGAAAACCAAAATTACAATAAATGAAAGTAAAATTGCTGGGAAATTCCGCCAATAAATATCCTTTGATTGTGTTGTAACTTGGTTTCTTTTACCTTTGATGAAAAAAAGCAAAAAACTAAATACACCACTTAATACCCCAAATGAAAGGACAAAATTCGCAATCGAGTATGCACCCACCAGTGCGATTTGACTTTTGTCAGTATAAAATAAATACCCTAAAAATACTAGACTGATTATAGTCGTTGGGATCAAAAACCATCTTAGTGACAGCGTTTGGTTGCCAGTCGCTTTCTTTTTTGGTTCGATCACTATTTTTTGATCTTTGATACTTAGTGTCACTTCATCTTCATTTTCTAAATCAAATTCTTCTACTATCTTTTCAGGTATCGTTATACTAAATTTTTTTTCTTCCATTCATTTTCCCCCTAAAGCTAACTTAACATCTCATAGATATTATAAATTTATTATGATTAAAAGCAATAGATGCGTTTTTTTATCCCTTTAAAAACAGTCTGCTGTTAAGTTCGTTAGGTCCGTGATCCTATTTAAAAAGGTTGAGTCAGAAGTGTTTCATCCCGAGAAATAAGAAGGGATTGCTTCTGACTCAACCCTTTATTCGGATTTAAAGCCCATTCTAGCTTTCACTTTCAGCATGTTCTCTTTACTCGTTAATTGTTCTAGTAACCAAAAAGCAACTTCTAAAGCAGTTGCAGGTGATGAAGACGTTATAATGTTGTTATCTACAACAATTGCTTTATCTCTTAAAACAGACACTCCCATAGCTGCAAGTTGATCTTGTCTAGGATTATCTGGATAACGATACGTTGTTGCTTGTCTATTTTTCAAAACACCACTTTTGGCTACCGATAATGCGGCAACACAAATTGCAGCAATCGGTTTTTTCTGTTGATCAAAATATCGGATAACATCCAGAAACGTTTCATCATAAGCATCCATATAAAAATTTGCTTCTTCAAATCCGCCCGGTATAGCTAATGCATCAAATTCTGTTAATTCTATCTCAGATAATTGGGCGTTAGGAAGGCACGTCAATCCCCAAGTGCACGTTACTGTTGAATGAAGTCCCACTGAAACCAATTCTGTCGACCCATCTCCTTCAAAAAGATTCCAACCCAGAACATCCGTAAAAACACTTGCCTCATATGCCTCAAAACCATCTGCTAAAAGTAATAACGTTTTTTTCATAAAATCCCTCTTTTCTGCTTCTATTAAACTATGATATGATTTATTCAAAGAACAAAACATATCAAAATAAAGGGATTTCTTTGATTTGACTTTAATAAATTAGGAATAATAGTGTTCTCACTATAGAAAGAGGTGCAACGATGGATTCCATTGATTATCAAATTTTAGAGCTACTTGAAAAAAATGCTAGGATCTCTATAACAGAGCTGTCACAGCACATTTCCTTAAGTAGCCCTGCAGTGAAAGAACGAATTCTTAAGCTGGAAGAAAAGGGAATCATTGAAGGATATACTACAAAGATCAATTATAAAAAACTAGGGAAGACTGTCGAAGCTTTTATTTTATTTGAAACAAGCAATTGCAAAGCATTTAGAGAATTTTGCAGCCAGCAGCCTGATGTTCTTGAATGCCATCGTCTCGCAGGAAAATATAGTTATCTTGTTCACATCACCACATCATCAATGGAAATGCTAGAGGTCTTTATTGATAATTCTTTAAGATACGGTAATTCTTCAACACATATCGTTTTTTCCTCGTATATAAAATGATTCATTCGATGATTATGGCTAGAGCTCAAATCGTTTTTTCATACAAATACACCATTCATCTCCAATAAACTCGCCATAATTTGGAATGATCTGATACCCATTTCTTTCATAAAAGCCTATCGCACTTAGCATGTCTTTACCAGTTTCTAGAACAGCTTGTTGATACCCTTTTTCTCGCATATCGCTTTCTAACGCTTGAATGATTTCTTTGGCAGCACCATTGCCACGACTTGTCGGTTTGACATACATGCGTTTTATTTCTGGCGTTTGCTCATCCAAAAACTTCCAGCAACCACATCCAATTGCCTCTTGTTTATCGTAAGCGACAACCGCACAAGACATGTTAGCAAGATTATGATGATTTTGATAGCTTTGAGCTACCTCTGTTCCCCACTCTTCATTAAAAAAATCATTTAATTCTTTTATTAGCGCTAACAAGTCTGGATTGTTAATGTTCACTTTTTCTATTCTGATCATTATTTGCCTCCTTGTACCATTTTATTTTTCATTCTTCTAAGCCAACTATTTGCTTAATAGAATACCATAAAAAACCTTATTTTTATCTAATCAGAGGCCTAAAATATAAAAATAGAGTTGTAAGATTACAAGTGTCGTATTATACTTGATTGATTAAACATTATCTAATCATATAATAAACTTTAGAGGTATCTAACTATGAATTATGAACTCCTTATTATTGAATTATTATCTGTCAAAGAAGCGATTATCCAGCAATATCAAAAAGAATATAAACACGTATTACGGATTGTAAGCGGTCTTTTCCTACTCTCATCACTCTTCTTTTTCGGCATTTCAACACTTGTCTATCAACAAGCTAGAACTATGGCTCACAGTTTGATTTCTTTGCACAAATTGGAAACTCTTTACCATTTAGCATTAGGGATCGGTTGTCTTTTAACCTTGATTTATTTGGTGATCGCCTTTATTTATTCAGGAAAACTCTTTTCGATCACAACTAATTTCACTACTTGGCTAGAAAAACAAGCTCCTAAAATGCTTTTAGCCGTTCCTAAATACCAAGATGCTGAGTATTATTATTTAGTCTCACCACAAGGAAAAGAAGTTCCTGTTAAAAAAACATCCTGTCGTCTTCTCACGACCTCTCTTGATGATCAAAGCATAATGATTGGGCAAAGACCGCTACTCTTTGGTGCCTATGCATCTCAAATTTTTGTATGGAGCGAAGAAGGTACGCTTTCATCACAGCCAACAAAAAAGGGTTGGAGTTTGACGAAAAAAAGCTTACTTTCTATGAGTCTTATTGCGCTCTTATGCTTTGCGGGTATTTATTATTATCTCACTAACACTACGATCTTTACTGACACGAATAGTCTGATAACAACAGAGGATCAATTGACACAACCTACTTTGGATACGAAGATGTCAAAAGATACAGAAGTAACGGAGCAAACACGCGATAATCCAGCTCATCAAACAGAAAAAGTCAATGATCTGTATCTAAATCCCGAATCAAACGAGCTGTTCATGACGACCGATTCTGGAACAAACTGGCACTATGTTCCGCTCCAGTTAGAGTGGCTACGAGGTGGGGACTACACGTTGACAACTGGCACCATTCCTGTAGGTTATTGGATGGATAAATCATTCGACATTTCATCTGATTTTTCATGGTTTATCTTTTCACCCGATAATGTGGCGGCCTACCTGTTGACATCTACCGATAATGGGAATAGCTGGCAGAAAAATCGTATTGATGATCACTTAGATAATTTCCGCTATCGAAAAGCTACATTCTTCGCAAACGGTAGTGGCATAGCTATTTTTTCTACCAATGGCGGTATGTCTGCCGAAAATATCTCTATTTACAGCACAGCTGATCAAGGAAAAAATTGGACGAAACTTGATGGAACTACAGTTTCTCAGCCAATCCAAAATGCCAGCTACCTTTCACAAGCTACTGGCTTTATCGCTACTCGAACAAAATTGTACTACACAAATAACTATGGTCGTTCTTTCAATGAAGCTCTGATCAATATCCCAAAAGGCTATACAGAAAATGCTTTGGATATTTTCCAATCGCCAAATGAAATTACAGAAGTCAGCGCCAATACATTAGAAGCTAAATTTAATCTACTTAAAACTGAGGATATCGATATCAATGTCATGTTCTCTTGCCTGTTTCAATCTGTTGACGGTGGTGAAACTTGGACGTTCAAAAAACAGGTCGCTCGAATTAAAAATGAAGATTAACCTATCTATTCCTTCAAGATAAAATATTAGATGTTATCGCTCACTCTTGAATACTTATATCTGAAAGAAGAGGTTGGGTCAGAAGTGTTTAACCCCGAGAAATAAGCTGAGATTCACGAAAAATGCTCTTCAAATTTTTGTGAATCTCAGCTTATTTCCGAAGGATTTTCTTCTGATCCCACCGTTTATTCGGTTTTAGAGTCCGAAACAAAACTGATTTTTAGTTTTGTCCCGGACTCTTTTCTTTTTATCGTCAATTAAACACTCTACATTTGATCAAATAATCACAAAGGGATAAAAATAAAAAACTCATTCCATAAATTCATTATTCTCCAAAAAAATTAAACGCTTTCATTTTCGGTTATATTTTACAACCCACCTAAACTTGCTAAGTAAAAATCTAATGTATAAAATCGATAATCACTTTTAGAAAATTTTGATTTCTTCTCTTGTAATTGATCGATCAGTGCTAGACGCCCTTGCTCTGTTACTTCTTCCCAATCCTTATCACCCATTGTGCAATACAGTCTAAAGGGTAGCTCAACATCCATATGAACTTCCAAAAATCCCTCTGGTTCTCCTAATCCATGGTATTCCGTGTCTGTGATGATTTCACCGACATAATTTAGATATTTTTTACTCATTACACTCGACCTCCTAATAATTTTTTAGTTCAAAAAAATATTTTTCTTTATATTGAAATTGTACTAAATATTTCGATAATAAACAACTCATTTTCAATAAAAAGAGACCAAAACTAAAAATCAGTTTTGGCCCGCGCTCTATTGTTTGATTATGATTTTAGGTTCAATTAGCGTTCAAAATCCACATGAATCCTACGAAAACAAAGAATAATGCGTACATGATCGGTGACACTTCTTTGCCTCGTTTGGCAGCGATCATTGTGATTGGATAGAAAATAAAACCAAGTGCAATTCCGTCAGAAATACTATATGTCAAAGGCATTCCTAAAAGAATCAAGAACGAAGGAATGGCGATTTCCATTTCTTTCCATTTGATTTGGCTAAGAGATTGCGCCATCAACACACCTACAACGATCAACGCTGGTGCTGTTACTTGAGACGTGACTACTGAAAGTAACGGCGAGAAAAATAATCCAACGATGAAGAAAAGACCCGTTGTGACAGCTGTCAATCCAGAACGCCCACCAACTGCGATTCCTGCAGAAGATTCTACATAGGCACCAACTGGAGACGTTCCTAAAAGAGAACCTGCTAACATCGCTGTTGAATCTGCAGCTAATGCTTTTCCAACACGCGGCATTTTATTGTCTTTCATAAAGCCTGCTTGATTGGCTAATCCTACCAAAGTTCCCGCCGTATCAAAGAATGTTACTAATAAGAACGTCAAAACAACGACCCACAGCTGGATTGAATTGATATCGCCCATATGTTTTAATGCCACTAAAAAAGTCGGTTTAAGGCTTGGCGCAGCTGAAATAATTTTAGTAGGTGCTTGAATCAGCCCTGTTACCAAACCTAAAACAGTTGTTGCTGTCATCCCAATAAAAATACCACCAGGAACACGACGGACCATCATAATAGCTGTAATCGCTAGACCAAAAATAGTCAGCCAGGTTGTTCCTACATTCAACGGTCCTAAAGCCACCAATGTTGCTTCATTCGAAACGATGATTCCGCCTTCACTTAATCCTAGAAAAGCAATAAATAAACCAATACCACCAGAAATAGCGTACTTTAAATCAGCCGGTATTGCGTCAATGATCAATTCACGTAACTTAAAAATCGTGATCAAAATAAAAATCAGAGATGCCACAAAAACACCTGCTAAAGCTGTTTCCCAAGGAACACCCATCCCAACACAAACAGAATAAGCAAAAAAGGCATTGATTCCAAGTGCTGGTGCCGTTGCAATCGGATACTTAGCAAAAATCCCCATCAAGATACAGCCTAATGCACTAGCTAAAGCTGTTGCAGTAAAAACGGCGCCTTCATCCATTCCTGAAGCTCCTAAAACAGTCGGATTAACAAATAGAATATACGCCATAGAAATAAAGGTCGTAAATCCAGCTAGAAATTCACGCTTCATAGTCGTATTTAATTTGTCGATCTCAAAATAGGAAATAATTTTTTCTTTCACTTGATATCCTCCTAAAAATATGAACAATAAACTGTTCGTAAAATTGCGATGTATTACTTAAACAACGTGTTCAATCATATAATAAAGAATGGAATAAGTAAATAAAAAGCTTGCTAATTGTCCTTCATCTACCCCTGTTGATCTAAACAAAAAATGACAAGCTTTCTCCACTAAGAAAACTCGTCATTTCAGTATCACTAACTAAATTATTCCGATAAAGATTTTCCATCTAATCGTTGATTCAAAAGACGGGAAAACACATAAATCAAGAAAATAGCAATCACAGAACCAACCGCTACATCACTCAAAAAATGCGCTCCGATTCGAACCCTTGACCAAGCCACCAAACAACCGAACACACTTGTCAAAATCACAAGTATCTGGCGTTTATTTTGCTTCAAAGGATCAACAAAAAGCGGTAAGTATAAGGCTAACCAAGCTTGCTCTGAATGTCCTGATGGAAATGACTTATGACCATTCGCTCCATTGATCTTCCACCAGCTTGTATACTCTGCCCAGTTACTTTGCAATTCATAGGGACGGAATCTGCCCCAAAGATTTTTCATCACGTCTACTATTGTATTCGCAGCATAAACCGCTACAATTGCGCCTAAACCAACTAAAACCAATTGATTTAATTCCTCTTGATTTTTTTCTTTTAACCAGCGATGACAGAGTATGCAGCCTACTAAAAAAGTAAATACCGAAAGCATAACGAGTGCTGGGAAGAACCAATTTGGAAAACTCATTGCTCCACCACCATCGTTATTAGCAGCACCTATTGGTTGATTATTTTGGTGATTATTCAGCGAATTGACTGTATAAAAAAGCATGATTTTGATCATTTGCCAGATTTGATATAAACCAGCGATAATAGCGATAAAATAAATACTCCCTTTGCCAAAATTTGGTAAATTGCTTTCTTTTGCATAATAAATAAAAATTTGAGTAGACATAAATATAATAATTCCTGGAAAAATCAATCCGTAATTTTGAAAAAAAGTGCCGAATAACGATCCCTGATTCATCACTCCCTGACTGATTTGTTTATCCCAGATCCCGCCGATCAATAGCAAAATTCCTAAACATATAAGTGTAGCAAATTCTCTTTTTTCTTTTATAAAGTTCATTAATGAACCCCCTCTCTACCCTAAATTGTAAGAGAGAAGTGTTGAGTTCGTGTATGTTCTTCGTATAGATTTCGTTAAAAAGGAGTAAATTTTTTAAGCGAGCAACTTCATAAGTATTTCCATTAACAATCAAAACTCTCTCTACTTCAGCTATCCTTCTACATCCTTTCATTCTCCAGCTGTAATTTCCAGCTACCTTTTCTAAGAACCTTCCTTGTAAATACTGCTGAATAGAATTAAGATAATGGTGAAGAGATTCTACTTTTTTGAAAAAAACAGCCGAAAATTTGTAAATAATCTAGAACCATTTTTATTTTGAAACTGTAGCCCAATGAGGAGTGAACACATGATTGAGGAATATATCGAAAAAGATATTATGAGAAGAGTAAAACTAGTCGAATTTCTATTTGAAATGCGCGAGCTTTCCATCAAAGACACAGCCAAACGATTAAATGTGACACCAAATACGATCAAACGAGATTTCGACAAAATTTTAGTTTATTTTGATGATTGGATTCTTTATTCAAATAGCACTAGTCAAACGATAACTGCCGTATTTTTAAGTGATTTGACACGGTACACCTTGGTTATTAAAATCTACGCAGAATCGAAATTTTTAAATGTTTGTTTAAGATATTTAGCTGGCGACACTGATTATTTATCCATCGTTGAAAATGAATTTGTCTCTGTTGCAAAAGCCTTTCAAATAAAAAAGAGTGTGGAAGATTTTTTTAAACACGCAAAAATCATGAATGAAAATAACCATTTTATTCATGATGAATTACGTTATCGTAGTGTTGTTTTGTCGATTTTGATGAGGGTCGATTCCAAAGAACTGTGGTCAAAAACTGAGCTTTGGCAAACTGCAGAGCACTTTGTTGATGAACTGTTAGAACGTTTTTCCAACAATATAAAAATCAATAAACGAGAGTACATCTTCTTAGTGGTAAATGTTTATCTGTCTTTGACCCGTTCAACTGATCACTCGCTAAAGTATCCCGAAGATGAACTGCAGTTAATTCGTCAAAGCGTCATTTTTAAGGAGCTAAAAAAGACGATCGTTCATTTCTTTCCAAGTGAGGTAGAGAGACTTTTTTCTGATGATGAAATCGGTTATCTGACCGCTGCCTATCGTCTGATTTCCTTGAATACTCCTAATTATCTAATTGTAAAAATGGATCATGATTATGAACGTCACACGATTATTGAGCATTCACCAGAAATTCGTGCACTTATACGTGATTTTGAAAAATACTTTTCAGTTAATTTAGTCAACAATATCTTGTTTGAAAAACCATTTATCAACCTTGTACTCTCTACCTGGCAAAATATTCAATCCTTTTTAGTTGAACAGCATTATTACTTGAATGATGAACAATTAACCTTGATTCTATCAATTCGAAAAATACTTGAAGAGTGGCAAAAACAATACATCCATTCAGATTTAGATTTTACAGATACGATCATTGATAAGTTTACCTCCCAAATTTCGACTGTGCTTTTACAGAAAAACCAGCAAAAACAAATCTTTTTCGTCGTTGCAGAAGATGAATTCTCTCACATTTTATACCGAGAACACTTGGAGAAATGGATCAATCATTCTGATAAATTTATCGATGATCGAATGTATTATGCCATGGAGGAATTACCAATCTATGCTAAATCCTGGTCTCACGTGATTTTATGTGAGCGAGCATTACTTGCTGATTATGAGATTTCACTGGACAGTACTATTTTTCCTGTTTCAAGAAGTACTCTTTCTTCGGACCTTAGAAATATTTTATTATACGCTTATGACAATTCTTGATTGTAAACACTAAAAAGACCATTTATTTCAGTTGATTTTCTGAAATAAATGGTCTTTTTCATGAAATTATCTTGCTAATACGATTCGGTTTACAGTATCTGTAATACATGTTTGAAGCGAAATCCGTTCTCCACCCTCTTCTATCACTCTTGCCCAAGTATCATCGGATGGATCATTTGCGTTGATCCCGTCATCTGCTACATCCAATACTTCATACACAACATATGTTTTAGCATTTCCATTTCCATCAACTACAGTTATTGGTGTTCCCACAGTTATGTTCATCACACCTGCAAAATCACCAGGATTGTGCCCGATAAAGTGAGTTGGTAATTGGTCGTTGACAGCCCCTGTTCCTGTCCAAGTTCCAGCACCAACGCTAGGTGCTTCTGGTGCACCGTTACATTGAATGAATGGAATCGTTTGTCCTAAGAAGCTAATTGTTGCAGGAGTAACTGATTCTTGAGTGCTGACATTTGAACTGCTAGGCTCTTGTGGTACGGGAATTGTTTCAAGTTCTGTAACTGTTTCTTGCGGTTCAGCTGTCACTTGTGACTCTTCACTTTCAATCGTTTCAATGGGTTGTACTTGATCACTTTCTTCTAAAACTTCAGCAACTGGCTCAGCGGGGTGTTTTTCAGCAACTGTTTGTTTTGGTTGATCGTCTATCACTGTATAGTTTCTGACTTCTTTATCTACATTTCCACTGAGGTCTTTTAATGTATACGTAAATGTATAGGTTCCAGGCGCTTGAATCACGCTAGGCCCTTCTACTTTAATTTTATTTGTTATATTTCCATCATAATTATCGTAGCCTTTTACGCCATTTAATGGATCAAATTCTTTTGCTTGGTCCATCGTTAATTCAAAGGTATTAGGAAATAAAATCATCGGCTTTTGGCAATCTGTTTTTTGTGTAGTAGAATCCATTGATGCATTCGTTGACTGACTGCCGCTAAAAGCACTTGCTAAGAGTCCAATTCCAACTACTGATCCCATTACACTTAATAACTTAACTGATTTCATCTTCATAATCTAAAACCTCCTACTGATAATTTTTTGTTGAATTGAAATTCAACTATTTACAGTTAGAAGGATAATACGAATTGCGATGAAAATTTTATATTAAATTTCAGAGAATTCCTTTCATTTTATAAAAAAAGTAAAATTATACGTAGTGCATTTCACGTAAAAAAGATGACATGTTCAAGATAAATTAAACTCACCGCTCACAGCATATTGAATGGGTAACTCTAAAACCATGATCGTTAGAATAATTGCAATGATGGCATCTCCGAATACTACTACTCGTTCTTTCATTTTTTTATAACTCCTTATTTTGTCCGATTCTTTCTTGCTTAATTTTGCCATTTTTAATTTGATCTATAGCAAAAATCATTATCGGCAAGTAATTAAAAATGAAGCTTATCCGCTGACAAAAGCCAATTTGATTCAACACTGGTAACTGATTGATTACAGGAATTCGTGCCAACCCATATATCCCTGCAAAAAAAATACTGATTAAAAACAAAATCAAATACAATCTGCTATAGGTGGTTTCCCCTCGCTTTTGATAAAAAAAATATAAAAAAAGCGGGAAAAGAAAAAAGCCTGCATAACCTAAGCCCGAGCCAATATTGTGGATCCAAGTAGATAGATTCCAATTCGCTTGTTCTGTATTGATGCTGAATAATCCAGTGAAAATGCAATCTCCCACACCATAAAATCCAATCGCTGAAGCTAGTAAGGTCGCTAATTTTTGCGAAGTACTACTAAAAGTTTGATAGACAGCTGAAATTGCTAAAACAAAAAATAGTCCAGATATGACAGACCAAATCAAAAATGCTTGTCTGACTGGACTGTCTACATCACCGAATACGCTGATTACCATCGTCATTTGGTTCATTTTTGGATAAAAAATACCTAGGATGTACGGAGTTAAAAAATCGCTTATTGCTCCTAACAATAGAAAGTAAAATCCATATTTTT
The DNA here is from genome assembly GCF_000633635.1 of Enterococcus crotali. GTDB lineage: Bacteria > Bacillota > Bacilli > Lactobacillales > Enterococcaceae > Enterococcus_L > Enterococcus_L crotali. The sequence goes on from NZ_AYPQ01000008.1 coordinate 98,578, forward strand.
TTAAAAAGTTCATATTACTCCTCCTACCCTAAATTTCTCTGATCATTCTGACATTCTAATTATACGCAACTATAAGATAATTTAATAATTTTTATTCTTTCAACTATAAAATAGCACCGAATAAACGGCGGAAGCAGAAGTCCCCCTTCAAAAATAAGCTGAAATAAAAAAAAGCAGTTGTTTCTACTTCCAATAGTAAACGCTCTCATCTATACTACAAGTATCGCTAAAAATCTGAAACATACTTCCTTAGGAGGCAACAACTATGGCAAATTTTGATATTCCAACAATGCGCAGACAAATAAGAAAGCATGATGAAAAACGTGATGCTGGTTTGACTGAACCTGATACTTTAAAAATGTTCAAGAACTTATCTTACGGGCCTTATGGCATTGAAAATACGTTTGATATCTATTATCCAAAAGGGACCAACAAGTGTCTACCAACAATCATCAATATTCATGGCGGCGGATTCTTTTATGGCGATAAAGAGCTTTATCGTTTTTATACAATGTATTTAGCAACACAAGGCTTTACCGTCGTGAATTTCAACTATCGTTTAGCACCAGAGCACCAATATCCTGCTCCTTTAGAAGATACGAATACTTTGATGAATTGGCTGATTGAACATGGAAAAAGCTATTATATCGATCTAGAACAACTCTTCTTAATTGGTGACAGCGCCGGAGCCCAACTGGCAGAACAATATGCCACACTAACGAGTAACCCGACTTACGCACAAAAATTCCCTTTTAAGACTGCTCCTATTCATTTCAAGGCAGTCGCTTTAAACTGCGGGGCATACTTCATTGGAGAAAATAGTGCAATCAATCAAGACTTTCCCTTTTACTTTGGTGAAACGATCACACCAACACTTAAAGAGCAATTTCCTGTAGAAAACTACATCACAGCCGATTTTCCGCCTGCTTTTGTTGCAACTTCTACACATGATACCTTAAAAGCTCTTGCCCAACCCATGGTCGATCTCTTACGATCTAAAGGGGTTGAAACAGCTTACCAACTTTACGCAAATCAAGATCATTCTGAATTAGGACATGTCTTCCATTTAAATCAAAAAAGTGATATTGCTAAGCAGTGTAATGAGGAAGAACTTGCTTTTTTCAAAGATTTTATTTAATCTGAATCCTACTTTATAATCGTGCATAAAAATAACCCCATAAATTGGCTATCCGTCCAGGTTATGGGATTATTTTTTGTGAATTCCTTCTTATTTCTCGGGATCAAACACTTCTGTCCCATCCTCGTCCTCTAAATAAGAGCGCAACAAAATTTAAGTGTGGCTTTCAATTCTCAATCACGATAATAAACTTCATCTAGAAACAATCCTTGTGCTGGCACGGTCATTCCTGCCTCGCTTCGGATTTTACTTTCAAATACTTCATCGATGGCTTCTAATTGCATTGTTCCAGAGCCGATTTCTAAGAGTGTGCCCATCAGGATTCTGATCATTTTATGCAAAAAGCCATCCCCGACAAAGGTAAAATGAACAAGCTGCCCTTCTTTTTGAATCGCTATTTCCTCAATCGTTCGGGTAGTTGATTTTTTTGTCTTTTTAAGAGAAGAAAAACCAATAAAATCATGGGTTCCAATCAATTTACGACACGCTTCATTCATCAGCTCAACGTTCAGTTCTTCAGAATAGTGAAAACTATAATTACGCTCAAAAGCAGAGGGAACCCTATCGTTCCAGATATAATAGCTATATTTTTTCCCTTTTGCATTATAGCGCGCATGAAATCTTTCAGGAACCTCTTCTAGTTTTTTTACCACAATATCTTGTGGCAAATAACGATTTAAAAATTCAATCATCTCTGATAGAGGCATGTTACTATCTGTTTTAAAATTCGCGATCTGCCCTCTCGCATGCGTTCCCGCATCTGTTCGACCAGAACCTATGATTTCAATTTTTGTCCGTGTCATTTGTGTTAAAATATTTTCAATTTTCCCTTGAATTGTTTTATCCGAATCACCAAGCCTTTGCCAGCCAAGATATCTTGTACCGTCATATTCGATCGTTAATTTAATGTTTCTCATTTTTTAGTTTACTCCTCTTAAAGCGCAATTTTTTTCATTGATCGTACGAGTTGTTGCTTCTATTATAACAGGATTACTACACGTGATGAAGCATGTGTATGTAAATTTCAGTTATCGGCCAGTTGCTTAGATTTTAATTCGTCTTTTTTATTCGATTTTCAGCCATAACACTGCTTGACATTAGATTTATATTCATCTATATTAAACATAGACAGTTATCTATATTCAGGAGGAATGGACATGGATTACGAAAAAATTTCTTTAGTACTCAAAGCGATGGCTGACCCTAAGCGAATGAAAATAATCGATTTGCTTTCTTATAGTAGTATGTGTGCCTGTGATGTATTGAAACATTTTGATTTTACGCAGCCCACTCTTTCTCATCATATGAAAGTTTTGGAAAGTGCTGGTATTGTTTCCGTAAGTAAGCAAGGCCAGTGGCATCACTATACGTTAAGAGAAGAATTTGTGAAAGACTTTATGCGTTCTATGGTGCAATTACTTTCTGACAGTGGAGAAGAGTGTCTTTGCCAGAATACGAAAGAAATAAAAGGAGATAGTGAGTAAATGACGTATGCACTAGAAATAAACGATTTAAAGAAAGTATATGGAAGTGGTGTTGAAGCCCTTAAAGGCATTGACTTAGTCGTTGAAGAAGGCGATTTTTATGCGCTGTTAGGTCCAAACGGTGCTGGTAAATCAACAACAATTGGCATCATTACGTCTCTTGTTAACAAAACATCTGGAAAGGTAAAGGTTTTCGGATATGATCTGGATAATGAGTTAGTCCTTGCCAAACAACAGATTGGGCTTGTTCCACAAGAGTTTAACTTTAACCCATTTGAGACAGTCGAGCAAATCGTCGTTAATCAAGCTGGTTACTATGGTGTTTCGAAAAAAGAAGCGCTGAAACGTAGTGAGAAATATCTAAAGCAATCAGATTTATGGGAAAAACGAAATGTACGTGCCCGTATGCTTTCAGGTGGGATGAAACGTAGATTGATGATTGCTCGTGCGTTGATGCATGAACCGCGTTTACTTATTTTAGATGAGCCTACAGCTGGAGTTGATATTGAACTAAGACGGGAAATGTGGGATTTTCTGAGAGAGTTGAACGAAAATGGCACAACCATCATTCTAACAACCCATTACCTTGAAGAAGCCGAAATGCTTTGTCGCAATATCGGTATTATTCAGTCTGGTCAATTGATTGAAAACACTAGCATGAAATCCTTACTTTCCAAATTACAGTTTGAAACCTTTATCTTTGATTTAGCTCCGTTTGACAAGGAACCAGAAATTATAGGCTATAAAAGTATTTTTGAAGATGAACAGACTCTTGAGGTGGAGATCGAACGGAATCAAGGATTGAATGGCTTGTTTGAACAGCTTACCAATCAAGGGGTTCAGGTTCTCTCTATGCGTAATAAATCCAATCGCCTAGAAGAACTATTTTTAAAAATTACAGAAGAAAAATAGCCAGCCGATGCTCGTTTCACTTTCTAAGCATTGAGCTAGTGGAATGGTATACCGCATAAGCATCCACTCGGTTTTTCTTTTGAAAAATCAAAACTTTGATACAAATGAGGAGAATAAAAATGTTTAAGTTATATTTCACGGCTCTAAGAAGCCTTGCTGTAAAAGAAACTAATCGATATCTGCGGATTTGGGTACAAACCTTGGTACCGCCTGTCATTACTACATCCCTTTATTTTGTTATTTTCGGAAATCTGATCGGTGGACGGATTGGACAGATGGAAGGCTTCTCTTATATGGAGTTTATCGTACCTGGACTTATTATGATGTCTGTTATCACAAGTTCTTATGCGAATGTTTCTTCTTCCTTTTTCTCGCAAAAGTTCCAGAAAAACATTGAAGAATTACTCGTTGCGCCAGTTCCAACACACATTATCATTTGGGGATTTGTCTTTGGTGGACTTGGTCGAAGTGTTTTAGTAGGTACACTCGTAACGATAATTTCTTTATTCTTTGTACCACTTCACGTTTATTCATGGTCTATCGTGATCATTACCCTTTTGATGACCGCTATTTTATTTTCATTGGCAGGTTTACTAAATGGAATCTTTGCACAGTCTTTTGATGATGTATCAATTGTCCCTACATTTGTTTTACAGCCATTAACATATCTTGGCGGTGTATTTTATGCAATATCCATGTTGCCGCCGATCTGGCAAGCTATTTCAAAAATCAATCCAATCGTATATATGATTTCAGGATTTAGATATGGTTTTCTTGGTACGATCGATGTACCGATCATTTTATCTCTGATCATTTTGATTCTTTTCATCTCTGTACTATATGCCGTTTGTTGGTATTTGATTGATCGAGGTCGCGGATTGAGAAGCTGATGACAAATTTTATGAGCTTTTTTGAACTTTATTGAAATATAATGAAGCACGTCTATAAAAAAATATAGACGTGCTTTTCTTGTGTTTTTTTATTTAGAAATGATCCTCATCTCTTTACTTAACTCAGAATCGTCTTTGTCTGTAATCAAAACGACTTCATTTAAATCGAAGGATTTCACCGCAGATGTCTTATGGAATTTAGAGCTATCACATAATAAAAATGCTTTTTTCGCATGATCGATCACTGTTTTCTTTTTGATTGCTTCAACTAAATTAGGCGTTGTTACACCAAATTTTAAATCGATGCCATTTGCACCTAGAAACGCTTTATCAAAGACATATTTCTGAATGTTTGCTTCAGCTAGCGGTCCACTTAATGATGAAATCTTTGGATCATAGGTTCCGCCTAAGATCGTGATTTCTGCTTCAAAATCGCCTGTCAAACGGAGAACATCAGTATTTGTAGTAATGATCCGAATCTTCTTTTTAAGCAGTTCTCTTAGCAGTGTCGTACAGGTAGAACCAGAATCCAAGTAAATCGTTTCCCCCACAGCTACCTCACGAGCAGCCAGTTCAGCGATATAACGTTTTTCTTTGGTTTGCAAACTTGCTTTGGTTGTCATCGGTAACTCAGACACACTTGAAGAAAGCTTGACTGCGCCTCCTGACAAGGTCTGTACCTTATTTACCCCTTCAAGTTCTTTCAAATCACGTCTAAGCGTAGAAATTGAGACCTCTGGTATCAATTTTTGCAATTCTTCGATTTTTATCAATTCTCTACTTTCCAGTATTTCAATAATTTTTTCTTGTCGAACATATGGAATCATAAGAAACTCCTCTCATTTTTCATTACTAGTTACTTTCAAGAAGCATACCCATTCTTAAAATACCATAAATAGGAGTAAATAGTAACGAAATCAGCACATTTGAAAGAAGTTATTTTTAGCTTCTAAGATAACGTTTCTTCTTTGTCTGTAAACATATAGGCTAAAACTGCTGATACAACAAGAGAGATCGTCAATCCGATCATTGCTTGAATAAAGTTCGACGCATTATCTGTCACAAACGCTGGAAAGGTCGTTACACTCCCAAATACAAAAGCATTTGTCACGACTTTCATTAGTCCTAAATAAGCACCACCGACAGCACCACCAATGATTTGTGCTAAAAATAATTTTTTATTTTTTACTAATAAGCCAAATAACGTGGGTTCAATAATTGCTGAAAGAGCAATCGTTACTAAACCTGTTACAGCAAAGCTACGTAACTTGTTATTTCTTGCTTTAAAATAGATACCGATCGTCGTCCCGATCACAGCAAAGTTACAGGCAAACGTAAAAGGCACAATGTAATCAAAGCCATAAGTTGAAACATTGTTGATCATGATCGGATTAACCGCCCAGTGGATTCCTAAGCTTACCAACACACTCCAACCGCCACCGATCAATACACCGGTTAAAATACTACTACGCTCGATCAACCAATTCACCACTTGAGCAACGGCTTCCCCACTATACACTCCAATTGGTCCAATTACGATAATCGTTAAAGGAATCATCACAGCTAAAGAAATCAAAGGAACAACCACTAATTTTAGTGTCTCAGGAACTTTTTCATCTAAAAACTTATAAAGATAAGAAAATGCCCAAATCGAAAGGATAATCGGAACAACCGTAGAATTGTAATTCATCAACACCACAGGTATTTTCAAAAAGCTTGTTGTTGCCCCGTTTCCGGTATCTCCCATCAACGCAATAAATTCTGGATTTAATAATGCTGCCCCAATCAAAGCAGATAAATAAGGACTCGCACCGAATCGCCTAGCAGAAGTAAACGCTAACAATACTGGTAAAAAATAAAAGACGCTCATTGAAGCAACATTTAAGATACTATAAGTTCCACTATTTTCTGATAAAAGACCCGTTTGTACAGCTAAAATCAATAGCCCTCGTAAAATTCCAGAACCAGCAAGAGCAGGTAATAATGGTGCAAAAATGGCTGAAATCGCTGAAAAAATATTACTGATAATATTGCCTGAATTCTCCCCACTTTTATTTACTTGAACATTCCCATCTTCGCCTGTAACTAAGGCTTCAAATTCATCATACAATTTCGGTACTTCGGTGCCGATCAAGATTTGATATTGTCCCGCTTTATTGACAACATTGACCACACCATCGATCTCTTTCACTGCTTCATCATTTGCTTTAGAAGGATCTTTTAATGTTAATCTTAAGCGTGTAGCACAATGTGTCATGTTCGCCAAGTTATCAGGACCGCCAACATTTTCTAAAATTTCCTTTGCTGCTAATTTGAAATCCATCTTCATTCACTCCCCTAATTCTTTTATTGTTGGAACAAAGTATTAGAAATCTTAGGCTAAGATTTCTAATACTAAATCACTTACTTTTACTGCGCTGTTTTGTTTGATCACACCAGCGATATAGTCCATTCCTAATCGATCTATGATCGTATCGATTTTTTTGATCATATTGATATTTCTCTCACACTCTTCTACAGGATCTTCAATAATTGGGAATGTGTCAAAGTAAAAAGCATGATCATAATTGTGTAATTTTGTATAGTAGATAAATTCGATCGTCTTGATCAAACTACTTGTACCGATCATCAATCCATCATCGTTTAGACCATAGCCATCATTTAAATGAACCCCAAATAATTTTTGGCGACTGCCTAAAATACTTGCACCATAGGCTGGATTTTCATGTTTCATTAACATATGGCAATAATCTAACGTAATCCCTAGATTATCGCGCCCTACTTCATGAATCATCGATAAGGCAACACCAAAGCTATCTAAGAATGCATAGGCTCTTGGTTGGAAAGGTTTGTATTCAATACTGATTTTAAGATCAGGTGCATAATCAGTCACTTCGATCAAACACGCTTTGATTTGGTTCCAAACTTTTTCATAGTCGATTTGAAATGAATAATCAAAGCCGTCAAAACCTAACCAGATCGTGACCACTTCTCCACCGACTTCGCGGCAGTAGTCGCACGCTTCTTTGCATAATTGAACTGCATTGTTAGAAATGTTTGGATCCGCATTTCCTAATTCGCCATTGATGAACTCACTTCTAAAACGTAGTGCTACGCCATTGGCTTGTAACTTGTTTTCCTGTAAAAGCTCTTGCATCTTTTTAGCAGAGATTTCTTCCACATGTTCTGGATAATTAAAATCAACATGGGTTAGACCTAAACGATTAAATTCTTGTAAAACGGCTGCTATGTCATGATTGAATTTTGGTAAAAATGAATTGATCCTTGTTGCTAACTTCATTTTTTGCTCCTCCTCTTCTTTTCTACACCCCCATAATAGCATCTCTTTTTTTCATTATCAACCATTATTTTTCATTTTATTCCATTTTTTATCAAAAATAGCCAAATTTGAACAAAATAGCCCTTTTAATTTTCGATTTGACGGATCATTTCTACTCGTTTGGCGTGCCTTCCCCCTTCAAAAGTTGCGTCTAACCATTCTTTTACAATCATTTTGGCAAGTTCGCTGCCAACTACGCGAGAGCCAAATGCTAAGATATTGGTATTATTATGCTCCTTAGAGAGCTTAGCGGAATAAGGTTCACTGCAAACAACTGCCCGTATCCCTTTTACTTTGTTCGCTGAAATCGAAATGCCTACTCCGGTACCGCAAATCAATATTCCTCCGTCATACTTTCCAGAAGCGACTTCTTCCGCCACTTTTTTGCCATATAATGGATAGTCCGTCCGTTCTGATGAGTCTGGTCCAAAATCTTCAATCTCATGTCCTAACGCTTTTACATAGTCGATAATGATCGGTTTCAATTCAAAACCAACATGATCGCTGCCTATTGCTAATCTCATACAATGATGCCTCCTATTTCTCTCGTTTTTGAACATCTGCCTTACTAACACTCTCGTAATCTTGCAAGTGTTTCCTCATAGGTTCCAGCTTTTCCAAATAAAGCCGAGGTTCCTAAGACAAAACCAGTCACGCCAATTTTACTAAGTTGTTCAACTTTTTCCGGAGAAATCGCTCCATCGACCAGCACTTCAAACGTATATTCTTTTGATAAACCCACTAGCTTTTCTATCTTAGAATCTGTATACTCTAAATACTTTTGGCCTGCAAAGCTGGATTGACCGTCATCACCATGACATAATCGACTAACGGTAATAATTCTTGAATCATTTCAATGGATGTTCCTGGATTTATTGCGATCCCAGCCTTTTTACCCTTTTGCCGAATCATATCCAATGTTCGCCCAGCCTGTTGGTCTGCTTCTGGATGAATATAAATAATATCTGCCCCAAGATTCGCAAATTTCTCCACATACTTACTTGGTTCTTGGATCATTAGATGGACATCTACCGGCTTATCTGTAACAGAACGGACTAATTCAAAATCTTGCAGCCCCATACCAAAATTAGGAACAAAACTGCCGTCCATAAAATCCATATGAAAAATATCGATCCCCGCTTGATCAAGCTCTTGTGTAGCCTGTTTTAGATTAGCGAAATCTGCACACATCATAGACGGGCATAATAATTTTGCCACAACAACTTCCTCCTCTTTTGAGATATCGATTACTCAATCCTTAAAAAAACACTTGAGTAATCGTTTACCTTTATTTACGGATAATATATCATCAATATTTTGACCTGTCAACCATAATTTAACTTGAACATTTGTATTTAGTCGCTTTTTGTGAGAAAATATAAGCAAATATCAAAGAAAAAAAGAGAACGATTACTCAAGAGGATACGAGCTATGAAAAACTATTCAATCAAAGACATTGCTGAATTAGCAGGGGTTTCTGTGGCAACTGTTTCAAGAGTTATCAATGATAACGGCCGCTTTTCTGAAGAGACAAGAAAAAAAGTGCTGAAGGTCATTGAAGAAACAGGCTACAAAATGAATTATAGTGCTAAAAACTTACGAATGAACAAATCATTTACAATTGGCATATTGGTGCCGGATATCAGTAACTATTTCTTTTCTGATGTGGTTCAGCGTTTAGAGGAGATCTTATTTGCGAAGGGGTATTCCACGATTATTTGTAATACGTCCAGAAGTTCGGAAAAGGAGCTGGCTTATTTGCGTATCTTAGAAGGAAAAGGCGTGGATGGGTTGATCGTGATTTCTGGAGCTGAGGCGTTTGAATTTGCTTCTTCCAGTGCGGAAAAGAAAATTCCTTATATCTGTATCGATCGGGAACCGAAAAAGAAGGAAGACACTGTGTTTATCTCATCCAACCACTATCAAGGAGCATTTGAAAGCGCAGAAGAATTGATCCGTGAAGGCTGTCAACATCCTGTGATTGCGATGCATAATCAAAAATCCACCAGTGCCAAGGAACGGTTGAAAGGATTTAAAGATGCCTTGAAGAAAAATAGTATCTCCTTCGATCCAGCGCACCATTTACTTTCAATCGATATTCAAAGTACTGATTTTGAAAAAAGTCTCCATACTTTTCTGAAAAAGAATCCAACGACAGATGGAATTTTTTCGATAAATGATTTGATCGCCTTAGAATTACTGCTTCTTCTGAAGAAAAAGCATATTAGTGTCCCGCAAAAAATAAAATTGATCGGCTTTGATGATACTACTTCTGGAAAATATACCACCCCTTCCCTTTCATCTGTTAAACAAAATACAGCATTGATCGCCACTCACGCAGTGGAGACATTGCTAGAATTGATCAATAATAAAGGAGAACTCGGTCGACAAATTGTTGTCCCAGTCTCACTTGTTTTAAGAGAATCAAGTACATCCTAGTCAAAAAAAGTTGAAGCTGGCTGATCTTTGCAAAGATCAGCCAGCTTCAACTTTTTTATTTATAGTATATAACAACCTTTTTTCATTTTCTTTAAGGCGCATCGACTAAACTCATTTCAATGCCGCCTGTATACGTTCCTTTTTTTACATCTGATGGTGTTTTGATAAAGATTCCTTTATCATCTGACCCCCATTTGATTGGGAAAAGGACTTTGCTTGCAGTTGCTTTACCTGTGCTTAATTTCACGGTGGCATCTGTGGTAAATGGTGTCTCATTCCCGTCCTCATCACGATAAATGATTCCATCTTTTATGGTTGTTTTCGTGGCACTATCTTGTAGTTCTGAGGTGAGCGAGCCAACTAATTTCCAACTTGTATTGCTTCCGCGGTAGTCTTCTACGCTAAAATCCACACTCTTATTCAACTTCGAATAAGAACCTTTTGAACCGATCTTCGCTTGTTCAAAGTCCAATGTTTCTGGCGGCATATCTTTAAAAGCTAAATAGCCACGAACATCTAAGGTAAATTGAGCTACTTCGGATTGATTGCCTTCTGAATCTTTCGCATAAACTTTCACGGTATGATCTCCCAAAACTAACAATTGGGCACCTGGAATTTCGTAGGTAAAATCGATTGGCTGGTTAAGCTCTGTATTTTCCTGTTTCTCCCAGATTGTCGTTGGTGCTCCATCATCAACAGTGACAAAAAGTGACATGTCTTCACTGTCTTCATCTGACACGGTTCCGCTAAAGGAATAAGGCATTCCTTTACTGCTAACAACTCTTGTACCCGCTTCTGGAATGGTGACTACAGGCGGTACAGCTTTGACTTTTACATTGATTTTTTTCGTAAATGTAATGTCGCCATCTTGTGTAGATAACGTTATCGGATAGGTCCCTACTTTAGAGTCGACAACAAAGTCAGTTATTGTCACAGGAATGTCCGTGTTTAAATTTAAGTTTGTTCCTTTGGCTTCGGAATCTTTCAGAACTTTTTCTTTAAACGCCTCAGGATCTTTGTTAAATCGCTTGATATCTCCCTGACCATACTCAACATCATTCGCTTCAATGCCTAATTCATAATCCCATTTGATTCTTGAGGTTACCGCATTTGACAATTGACTCCCATCTAAATCCGTTGTTTGGGTAATTGGCTCAACTGGTATGTCCAAATAACCATCTTGATAGAAGCTAAAGTAATCCTTTGTTGTATCTAGGCTATAGTTCAACGTGATTTCATAATTTTTCCCATAAAATGCATCTGTACTCATGAAGCTTGGTTTTATCTGCAGCTTATTACCTGATAAAGTAAAATTACTACTTATATTACTTCCATCTAAAGCATTGACTGCACTAAAGGATGTTACTTTGTAAAAGTCATTTTCTGGTATTATATACTCAAAACTTCCATATTTTTCAAAGTTAGGCATTCGATCAGGAATTTCTTGGTTGATCGTAACTGAAAATGACGTTTTATGCTTAGAACCATCTTCTTCAAGTGAACCAGTTAGTGAATGAGACGGCGTTTTGATTCTCGCTACTGGATTGGTAGCATAGATCAATCCTGAAAGATATTCGTCTCGGTAGGTTCCGTTAGTAAATATTTTATACGTACTAGCGGTAAAAGTGTCCGTCACATAACAATTAGGATCTTTTGCACCATCTGTAGGTTTTGACTCTATGAGATATGTTTTCGTTGCGGTTTCTAGCGCCGTATCATAGTTTATTAATGCTTTATCAGTAACATACAAGCCATCTCCCTGATTAGTATCATAAATAGCTTTATTATAAACACCACCAACATATTTACTGAACAAGCCTTTGATAACAAGCGGTTCCCCTGTTGCATTATCAAAATAAGAATAAGTTACCGTAGTATTAGCTGTAATATTAGCTCTAATATTTTCAAGAGAACTAAGTGAACCAAAATTATACGCCATTTGTGAACCAAGATGACTGTAGCCAACAATACAAATAAACCCATCTTCTAGGTTCATCATAAGGTCCACAGTTTTCCCCTGATATTCACCAACATTAGCAAAATAGGCTCCTTCCCCGTTTTTAAGATAAAAATAATTAGGATCACTACCAGTCCATGTCGCCGGCTTGTGTTTAAACTCTTCTAATTTTGCTCTAGTTTTTTTATTCACTCTATAATATTTAGTCTTTCTATTGGGTCTCGCAGAAAAATAATATCCCTCGGGCATGGTATCACTTGCGCTCAATTGGTTGAACTTACTATTTCCCAAAACACTAGTCATTGCAAATGGACTTGGCCCATTCATCGTAGTAGGGGTTGACGCACTTTTCGGCTGCACAGTAGCTGGACCTTGTATTTTTTCCTCCGCTGCGATTTTACTCGTAAATACAGCAGAATAAACAGCTAGTCCCATGAGTAATGTAAGTCCACTTAACAAAAATATTCTTTTCTTTTTCATTTTCCTCTCACCTCCTCTTTGTTTTATCTCCCGATCATTGGGGTCTTTTTTTAGTTTTCTTTTCATTGGCTAGACGATCCCTTTTTTGTTTTTGTTTCTTTTTGCGCAATCTTTTTTGACGTTCGGCTTCTTTCTTTTTCTTCTTATGACGATAGATAACGAATCCTACTACCACAAGGAGTGCCAGAACACCTCCGCCGATCATCAGTCCGATTTTCAGCCAGTCAGTTGGCTCTTCGACTAAATCTACCGCTTCTTTGTTGAGTTTTTTCGTATCTTCTGGTGATATGTCAAAATCTTGTTCAAATTTCCACGCTTCTGTTTTATCCTTTGCGCTCAGGCGTAGGGTATACTTACCTGCTTTTAACGGTTGATTATCCATCATGATCGGGAAGTAGAAGTTTGAATTCGGCGCCATCGACATGTCTTTTTTCGTTGTTTCATATAATACTTCTGTACTGCCTTTTTTGCTGATTTTCGCTTCTACCTCCAAATCATTAATGATCGTGGCTTGCGTATTTTGTAGATTTGCTGAAATGGCCGTGCGATAGTTTTGAAGCGTTGGTTTGACATCATTTAACTGAAGTACAGGTTTTACAGCCTGCTCATTTTCCCGTAATTGAATCCCAATAACATAAGAATAACGATTTTTGATTTGAACACTTTCACTATCTTTTTCTTCTTTTTCTGTTGCTTCCTTGGTGACGTAAAATCCACCTAAGATCGTCCCATCAAAAGGCGTTTCCGGCATTTGCAGGGTAAAAACAACATCTTTGGTTTCTTGTGGTTCTAGTGTGACTTTTTGTTTGTCAGAAATGATATCCGTAATTGGTGTTTTTAATGATGCATCTGGTTTTACTTTTTCTTGGTTGTAATCAATCACACCATTTTGATTGGTTACAGCAATATTAGGCGTTATGATGATTGTTACTTTTTCTTTGGAACTGTTGCTGATAGTTAATGACACATCTTGCTTCTGTCCTGGTGTCATTTTTAAATCAAAATACGTTTTACTCTTATCTATTTGATTCTCTGGAATATTTGCTTTAACTGAATAGGCCATTGTATCAGCAGATGCTGAATGGCTGAAAAAGAAACATCCAACTATTAAAGCTACTAGAGCCGTTACCTTATACTTCATATTAATTTATGCCTCCATTACTTTATTAAATAGTTACGATCAACCCTACATACCCATGACCTACTTCATTTTTCTATCGCTTTACTGGTTGGACTAAATTATTTAGAGAATTGTGCTAAAATCAACCCCTTATTTTGGCGCGTCTGCTAATTCCCAACTAATTGTTGCTTGGTATTCTGTATTGGCATCTGCTGAACCAGCTAATACTTTCAACTGAACATTCTCATTTTTTTCACCTGTTGCACTCCAAACATTTAACCATGTACCACGGCCTTCACCGGCTTTAGCATTTAATACCAGTTTTGCATCTGTATTAGAAAAGACAACATCAGAAGCGGTTGGTGCTGTTGATACTGAATTATCGCTTGTTGCTTTTACTTGTCCAGCTTTAAAAGATAGTTCTGCACCTTTTAGGGTTTTTGTTTTATCTTCATTTTGGAAGGGTGTTGCTGTTGCAGAGACATGCCAACCAGCGCCTGTTCCTCTTGTATCCGTTACTTGGATGAATGGATCTTTATTGACTGCTGAATAAACCATATCTTTACCGGCAATTTTTTGCTCGCCAAATTTAATATTTGATGCATAGTCAATAGATAACGGTCCTTGATTGCCTGTCCCTTGGTTATCTGGATCGGTAACGTCGATTGGTGTTGGAACGACTGGGTTTGTTGGATCTGTTGGATCAACTGGGTTTGTTACTTCGCCTTCTCCAGATTTGAAGTTGACTGTATTCTTTGAATCTACAGCTTTGATTCCTGTTTCTTCTGCAAACATTGCTTGTGGTGCGTATAAAACAGCTCCTGTAATTAATGCGACTGTTAATAATCCTGTTGTTTTTTTCATTTTTAATTTCTCCTCTTATTAAATTATTTTGGTGCGTCTTGTAATGACCAGTTGATTGTTGCTTCATAAGCTGCAACATAAGCATCAGATGGTACGGACAATTCTACTTTTTGGCCATTGCCTTCAAATAAATCAGACCATGAACCCATTCCGTTGTCTTTGGCTGCGCTAAAAACAGTTGCTGCAGTGCTATTCAATGTGATTCCACTTGCAACCGCTGCTTTTGAACTATCCGAAGCAGATGTATTGACTTTACCTGCTGGGATTTTAACGCTTCCTTTTAATGTTTTTGTTTTATCGGCATTTTCAAATTCAGTGATGCTTGCTAAAAGAGTCCAGCCTGCACCTGTACCACGTTTGTCTGTTACTTGAACACCTAACTGCTTACCTTCTGGTACTTCGGCATCTTTTGTAAGAGTACCTAATTTAATTTTACCGAAATCAAATGATGATACGGCATCGATTACTAATGGCCCTTTATTCCCAGTTGGAGGATCAATTGGATCGATGATTTCATTTGTATCATCCCCTGCTATGATTTCAACATTCGCTTTTGATGCAGCTGTACTTGCTTGTTCTGCAAATGCTGGTGTTGCTATTGCTGTTGCACTTACCATAAGTGCTAGACATGCGGTTGTTTTAATTGCTTTCATTCTTTTTTCCTACTCTCTCTATTATTTAGGTGCGTCAGCTAGTGACCAAGTGATTTCTGCAGTGTATGTATCTGCATAGTTTCCTGTTGGGACTTTTAATTGAACTTTTGAGTCTTCGCCGCCTAAGCCTTCAAATTCATTCGCCCATGTTCCCATACCACTCTCTTTTGCTGCTGAAAAGACGGTTGCTGCTGTTTCATTTAATGTCAGTGCTTGCGCCACTGCTGGTTTTGAATCGTCTATGCTATTTGTGCTGACTTTTCCTGTTGGGATCGTTACTTCAGCCCCTTTTAGGATTCTTGTTTTATCTGCATTTTCAAAAGCACTGATTTTAGCTGTTAAGTTCCAGCCAGCACCTGTACCACGAACGTCGGTTACTTGCGCACCTAAAACTTCGCCTTCTTGAAGTACAGCATCATATGAACTTGTGATTTTATCGATTTTCTTTGTACCAAAGTCAAAATTTGAAACAGCATCGATCGTTAAATTTCCTTTTTGATTGGTTGGTGGTTTGATTGGTACGATTGGATCTACTGGTCCGTTATCGTCACTACCTGGTTCTAAAACAAATTGTGCTTTTCTTGATACATCTTTGTTTACAACAGCTGGTTCGTCAGGCGTTACTGGTTCGTCCTCTGCTGCAAAAACTGTTGTTCCTAATAATGTTGTTGAAAAAAGTGTCGCTGCTACTACTGTTAATTTTAGTGTTTTCATTTTTCATTGCTCCCTGTCTATGTTATTATTTTGGTGCATCTAATAATGACCAAGTCAATGTTGCTTGGTAATCACCTTTTAAGTTCCCAGCAGGAACTTTTAGTTTTACTTGTGACGCGTCGAATTCGTCCGTCCAAGTTCCTAAACCTGTTTTTTCTTTTGCAGAAAAGAGTGTTTGTGCACTCTCTACGCTACCTGCGATCACTACTTCTTTGGTTTCAGGTGGAAGTGCGATATTGCCTTCACTTTTACCAACTGTACCGGCAGGTAATGTGACTTCTGCTCCTTTTAAAATCTTTGTCTTTTCTTCTTTGTCTGCAAACTCAGACATACGGACTTGTAAATTCCAGCCTTGGCCCTCACCACGTCTGTCAGATACTTGAACGTTAGGAGTAGTTGTTATTGTTTCAAAAATAGCTTCGCCGCCATCGATTTTGTGTTCACCGAATAGTAATGGACTTACATTATCAATCGTCAATGCACCTGTATTCCCTGTTTCACCACTAGGAACAGAAGGTTGGATCGGTGGAACGGTTCCTTCTGTATTTGAATCAAGTTTCAAAGATCCATATGAAGTAGCTCCTTTGCCATCTTCTGTACCTTGAATCCCTTCTGCTGCTGTTGCACTAGCCATGCTTGGTGCAAGAAGCCCCATACCACCGCATAAAATCAAACCTGCAATTACTTTTTCTTTTGTTTTCACTTTTTTTCCTCCTTTTCTACTATAGATAATCATCACTAGGGCAATTAATAACAAGCCTCCTATACATAAGTAAAGATTCATGCTACTTTCACCTGTTTTCGGGAATATATTCCCTTTTGGTTTTGCTTCTAGATTCTTACCTTCATAATCCTTTGTTCCAGAATTGCCTGTTTCCTTCGTACTTTCTATAGTACCTTCTGTAAATTTGATCCCTACTTGACTGTTTGCTTGACTTTCAATCGCATGTGCTGCTTGAAATGGAAAGATTCCCATTAAAAGTATCAAGAATACAAACAATCTACTTTTTTTCATTTTTTCACCTCCTTTTTATAATAAAACTGAAAATTTCATGAATTATATCTCATTCTTATTTTCAATTTGTTACCGGAGACTATTATATCTTTATTTTCTCAGCATTTAGATTCATTTTTTTCAGACACGCTTGTCTAAAAATGGTCAAAAAACAGTTTGAAAGCCTTTTTTTATTTTTTTTTGGTTTATTTTTCGTTACTGTGGAATGAGAAGGAGCAAAAGATGGAATTTTATAACAAAAAAATTTAATATAATGTCTAAAGTATACTTTTTTTTTATTTTTTATCCTTAAAATTAAAAAAGTATCAAAAAGGAGGAACTCTTTTGGAAAAGGAGTTAAATTTAGAGGCATTTTTAACCAGAGTAGACTCTCGCAGATTTTCAATCTTAACGCTTTTTGAACAAGAACATAACGATTCACTCTCAGTTGAACAAATTTCACTCAAGCTAGGTTTATCTGAGCGGACTATTAAAAGAACGATTCAAGATATTCAATCAGACATTGAAACATTTGGCTTTAGCGAAAAAATTAGTCTTGATTTATATAGAGGAGATAATAGCAAGCTGTACTGTTCTCTCCATTATCAACTAACCTTTTCAATTCACTATATGCTGAGGGAGTATCTCAAAAATTCGATATTTTTCTTAATTATTAAAGATATGTTCTTTGACTCTTCGTTTTCAATAAAGAAAGCCATCGATAAATATTTTGTGACAAATTCAACGTTAAGAAGATATTTAAAGAAAATCGACCAGGAATTACAACATTTCAACTTGGAGTTATCCATCAAAAAAGAGTTGACGATCATTGGAGATGAGGCGACGATTCGATTATTTTATACCTCTCTTTTTTTGAAGTATACGAGGGAGAGCAATGGCCGTTTTCTTTTATCTCACAAAAAGAGGTCAATGATTTATTAAATCAATTTCCTACAGATATCTATAATCCTAATGAGTATACTAAACGAACTTATTTTCAACTCTTTCTGGCGATTTCGATTTTAAGAGTTCGAAAAAAAGAACTGGTTGAAAACCGAACACTATTTTTTACTTACCAAACTGAGGAAGAGCATCAGCATTTCCTTAAAGAAGTTGAGCTTGTTAAGCTTTTATGTCCAGTGATCCCGGTTTCCCAACTGCAAATCGAGTTAGCGTTCATGCATAGCTTAGTCTTATCCTATGGTCCTTATTCAAATTCTAAATCGGTTTCCCACTTTTTTATCAAAAATCCCGAGCTGGCAAAAGCTAATTTTTTCGCCAATGTCTTACTTTGGGTTGGCGACATAGAGAAATATCTCTATGTACCTCTTTCGTTAGAAGAAGAAAATGATTTGATTTATGCAACCTGTATCTTGTATTACCGTTTAAAGCTACACAAACAGTTTAATTTAGCCGCGACGAACAATTGGATCGAAGAATCAACTTTAGCTAATACCTTTAAGTTTCAAGTCGACTTACTAAGAGGCATTCTTTCGGATATTACGAAAACATCATCGGTTTTAAAAGTTAATGCCCATCATTTGAAGTTCCACTATATAGAAACATTATTTTTGTGTGTTGATGTGACCAAGTTTATGCCGCCGATTTATTTAGTTCTCTTTTCAAGACTGGGGCAAACGATGAAAAGATACCTTTTAAATTACGGCGATTTATTTAATAAATTTAACTTATCTATCATTGAAGGTGAAAAAGAGACAGTCGATGTAGTGATCTCTGACCGTCCCGTTTCAAAAACAGGCTTTTCTTATTCCGTCTCAGAACAAACTGAATATGTTTTATGGCAAGAATTTCCTACAAAAAAAAACTATGAAGACTTAAAAGAATTATTAATACTTATTTGTAAGGCTAAACTTCCTTTCGAGGTTTAATTTATTTTTTGTATCACTCGCTTTTAAACACTTATCACCTACTAAATGACAGATCGATTGTCATTCATTTTAATAAAATTAGGAGGAACACAATGTATAACATAGGAATCAACGTTAATTTAAAAGAAGCGATTGCTTCATATATAGCTGTATTGGAGCAAAAAGGATACTCTATTATCGATCTTGCAGATGAGCAATCCGTGCAAGAAGCAGATATTATTTTTATTCAAGAAGATATGGATCGGAATCTAACCGATGTTTGTGAACAGATTTTAACGTTTAAAGCAAAAAGTACTGCATTGATTTGGATTCTTTCAGCTAATTTTTCTCAAATCAATCGTGTCATTTATTTACAATTGGGCGCAGATTTTATTATTGATCTTAGCCATGAAGAAACAACTAGCTTTTTCTTGCAAGTAGAAAATACGATGAAACGATTTAAACAAACGAGTGCTTCAGGAGACATAAATGACTACACTACATTTACTGAACGACAAATAGATTCTAAACTACAATTACATCCAGATCGCCTTCGTGTAAGCGTAGATGATCAACCTGAGATTCAATTAACACCTCTAGAATTTTTGGCCTTGTCTACTTTAAAAAAACATGAAGGTGAATTAGTAACCTATGAAAATCTTTTTAGCGCTATCTGGAAAAATGCAGATAGCGATAGACAGTATCGATTAAACAACTTAATTTTCCATTTAAGAAAAAAAATTGAAAAGGATACGTCGAAACCCGTCTTTATCACAACGATTCGTTCTAAAGGTTATATGCTGATAAGTTAATCAAAATAAGAAAAAGCTAGGGGAATGGTGACCTAAAATAGTCACTATTCCCCTAGCTTTTTCTGATGGATGCATCCTTTTAATAATTAGACTTTTTGAGCTGACTGTCTTATGATTGTTATACTGCTTTATCTGAGCCAACTAAGGAGTGTATGATAAATGAAAGCATTACTAAATAAAGAATTCACTATTCGTTTAGACGTACTAAACAATCTTTCAAGAGAGCCTAATAATGTTACCTCGCTCTCTGATTATGCGACTAAACTTTCTAAAGATCGGAGAACGATCATTAAAGCTATAGACGCTTTAAAAAATGATATTACGCACTTAGGCTGTGAACAATACATTACGCTTGTTTCTAATGATGAGAGTACCGTTTTTGTTGATATTGCCCCTGATTTTGATGCCAACTATTTTCTTCTTTATTATTTGGAAGAATCGGTTTTGTTTAAGCTTTGTATTGAACTATTCAATGGTAGTTTTATTGATTTACAAAGTTTTGCTACACAACACTTTTACAGTTACTCTACCGTTTATAGAAAGACGAAAGAGTTAAGTCAATTATTGCAACAATACGATTTAATCTTAGATTTAAATACGACAACCAATATTATAGGAAGAGAACAGAATATTCGTTTCTTCTTTTTCACTCTATTTTGGGAATCTTACAAAGTCTTGAAGTGGCCTTTTCCAACGATTGATTATGATAAACTCAAAAAAAATTTAGAGGAGAGCAGCCCTGAGATACAGCAATTTTTACTAAAACCGAATATGGTATTTATGTGGTTTGCTGTCACAGTTATTCGTATAGCTAATGGGTTTGTTATCACTGAAGAATATGACTATACTGAAACTACCTTTCCTATGCTGTCTAAAGAAAAATTTTTAGAAATCTTATCAAATTTTAGTAAACAGTATTCCAGTCAAAATTTTTTAAGCCAAACAAACTGGCATTATGAGGCTAATTTTTTATACTTTACGCTCTTAACCAGTCAAGTTTATCCATTGAAACTCATTTCAACTTTGAAATTAACCAATTTTGTTGGTCTCAAAATGAACATCTCTAATCAGATTACAGAACAATGGATCAAACAATTTATGGCTAAATTTGATCTATCACTGAATATCAATGAATATTTTTACCTTTATTACAATTTACTGTCGCTCCACAGTAGGTATCTCTATTTACCTGGACCTGTTGAAATCATCAATATTTTCAATAATACTACTTATCCAACGCTGGATTTATTTATTGATTACGACTTGGTTCTCGCCTTTTTAAATGATCTGTTTGCTGACCCGCTCATTGCTCCTTTGAAGCCTCAAAAAGACTCATTGAGCCATTTTTATTTATTACTGATTTCAGAACTAATGGATAATAAACGACCCGTGCTGAATGTGGCCATTTTTTCCCATTCAAGTGTGTTTCAAAAAAATTTTTTCGAAGCGGTACTGATTAAAAACCTTTCATTTCCAATCAATTTCGTTCCTTATACAAGCAAAGAACTGGACTTTTTGATTACCGATGTCAGCTTATCTACCGTTCTACACAAAGAAATCCCTACATTTGTTTGGAATCCAAACATCGAACATGAGAAACTCAACCGACTCATTTCTTATTTAAATATGATTTATACAAAAAAATATAATGTCCACACTCGTTCCACAAAAGAATAGCTAGCCATAGAGTACCGTATCTTCCGCATTTATCCTGGGAAAATAAGGTATTTTTTTATTTTCAAATTCAAATAATGTAAAAAATAACACCACCAATTGAAAAACGAAAATACATATTTTTTCGTTTTCGTATTGTATGATAAGCTTCCAAACAGAAATAACACTTTCTTTTTTTAGTATACATAGAAAATCAATGGAGGAAACTTATGCAAGTAAAAACAAAAATCTATCCTTTGATAGTAGGCTTGATCATCACTTTTTTTCTTTTTGCTCCTGTTGAAACTATTGCTCAGTCCGCTCAATCTAGTTTCAGTGTGACGCCTATTTATCCAAGTCAACAAGCGAACGATGTCACTGGTTATTATGATCTTACTGTAAAAAAAGGAGAAGAGATCGCGCTACATTTTTCTCTTAGAAACCCCTCCGATAAAGACATTGTTATCACTAATACAATTAGTCCAGCTACAACAAATAAAAATGGGCAAATTATTTACGGACCATCTAAAACGGCACTTCACTCTTCGGCTAAATACAACTTAGCTGATTTCATTGAAGGACCAAAAGAAACCACCGTTCCAGCCAATGCAGCAACTGATTTAGTTTTACATTTACACGCTCCTGATGATGCGTTTGAAGGAATTCTGTTAGGTGGGATTGAATTTGAACAAGCACACGAACAATCTGATACTCAAACCATCCAAAATATTGTTGCTTATGATATTCCGATTTTATTACGGCAAACAACACAAGAAGTGCCGCTTTCTCTTACTTTTGATAAGTTAGATACAAGTATGTTATCCGATAAACAACTATTGGTACAGACAATTTATAATTCAACGCCGACGCTTGCTAAAAAAGGATCCATTGTCACTGAAATCCGTAACCAGGATTCAAATGATGTTGTTTATAAAGAAAGCAATGATGAGGTGAATTTTGCCCCGAACGCTACTATGGCCTTTGATATTTCTTTACAAGACCAACCTTTATCCGCAGGGAACTATACTGCTAAAACAACCGTTCAATTTGGGGATAAAAAATGGGAAACAACTGATTCTTTCAAACTGGCTAAACCAATTGAACGAACAAACGCGCCATCCAATCTTGTAACTAATACACCCAAAAAGGTTATCTATCCGTTGATTATCCTTGTTCTACTTATTATTATCGTAGCTTTATTGTATAAAACCCGTAAAACGAAGACTTAGCTACCCAGTTCTTCTCTCGTGAGGTGTACATTATGAAAAAACGAATTCTTTCAAACATACTAGTTGTTTTACTGATCCTGCCCTTTCTGCCCGTCAGCGAAGTGCATGCTGCACGATTTGATCAGACGTCTTCTCTTCCACCAACGGTTACACAGCCTTCAAGTAGGCAAGAGACATCTGATGAGCAGGATAGTCGTACAAACACAACAGAGACACACGAAGCAATAACCTTAGAAAGCTCCGAGCAAATAGACACTCATTCTACTGCTGCTATTGACGTTGATCCTGCTTTGCTACATTCCGATCTAACAAGCAAAGCAAATGAAACATTACAAGATTTAAAAAATCAATTAGAGCAGTCGAAAGGAATAGGCATTTATATCGGTGATGAACTCACTTTTTCGATCGATGGTACTATTCATTTAAACTATACTCTTTCTGATCAATCCATCGTTACTTACGATGGTATGCTGTCGTTTGAAAAACCAACCTATCAAAACTTTCCAAGCACAAAAACGGAACTTGTTGAACGCTCTTTAATAATCACTCGGGAACGTGAAGGTTTAGATAAAAAGTTTTATGAAACGATTGCTACACGATGGCATTTCATTGGTACAAAATCATTCAACGGTGAACAACCATCTGACGTTATTATCGATCAAGTGGATAACTCTTGGGAGTATCCCTTATCTACTTCGCTCGTTTTAAATGTGGATGTACCACCATTAATTGTTGATGCGCCGCGAGGTACTAGCAAAGAAAATCCAATCTTAATCGAAAAAGGCAGCCCTATCAGCGATGATCCAAATGACTATTTCCGTGTAGTCTCAAGTGGCTATGAACCTACGATCGAGTGGCATGTTCGTCCAGATTTTACTCAAGAAAATGAGTTTACTGCCGAACTTGGTATTAGAGATAAATTTGATCAATATTGGACTGTGAATGAGCAACATTCTGTCACTATTTATTTTAAAGTGGTTGATGATCCTCCAGACTATTTAACCTCTTTGACAACTGAAATTTCTTATACCGATATTCAACTTGAAAAGGGCACCCAAGGAATACGTGTAACCAATAGAATGGATGCTGATAATAATACAACCTTACATTCTATTCCTGCTCAGCTAAACTATATGCGTTTTTCCTTTCCTGGTGAGTTTTCACTACTCGCTGAGTCAATTAGTTTAGAAGCCATAGCGAAAGATACCCATCAAAACATTCCCATTGGCAAAGACGAATATTCACTTGCAATAGCAGGAAACACCTTTTCGCTGACAAATCTTTCTAAACGAATCGAAATGTTTTATGCCCAAGAAGAACTTATCATTCATTATGATTTAGAAAAACAGCATCGCCTTACCCGAGAAGCCTATTGTACATTTGAAACAAACTATAGTCCCCAAAATAGTGAAAATAACACGGTGAAAGCAGTAACGAAAATTCAAGAACCAGAAGGAACATTAACATTGACGGTTCCTGCTACTTTAGATTTTGGTCAGTTAGAAATCGGACGAGATACACAAGCTACTTTAGCTTCTGTTGCACCCGAAAGTTTATCTATTGTAGACACTAGACAACAAAAAAGCGCCTTTAAATTATTGGTCGATTTGTCTATTCCACTAAAAGAATTGGAGAAAAACAGAGAAATGACCGGTGCTCTTTACCTAAACGAAATAACGCCTGATCCCTTGGAGCAATGCATTTTCTACGAAGGCGTTGGAAAAGAAAATGAAGAAAATACTTTGGATTTAACGGATCAATTAATCAATGATCTACACTTGAATATTCCTGGAGATGAACAGATTGGGAAGTATGAAGGAACAATAAAATGGACGCTTATCTCGGCAGAGCCATGATAAGATTCTGCCTGTTAAGGAGACCTCTATGAAAAAAAGATTATGCCTATGCTTGATACTCCTATTTTCTGTCGTAACAGCAACCATCTGCTATGCAGAAGAAACAAGTACCCTTAGTCGAGTCACTGTTGATCTAACCGATGAACTCCCTAAAAAAGACGAACGTGACGTATCTTTTGGTCACTTTGATAAAAAATATTCCTATTTACCGAAAGCAGGTGAGAAAAAAACTAGATTGCTTCCTTTACTGGGTTTAACGTTCTGTTTATTTACGATAGTATTCAAACTAAAAAAGAATGTATCGTTTAAAATAAAAAAATAAATGAATTGGAGAGACGACATATGAACAGCAAAAAAATAATCACTAGCGTAACCTTAACTATTTTAAGTGGGCTTTTTTTCTCCCCACTAACCACACATGCCGCTGAAGAGACAAATAAAAATTCCAAAGTAAATGCTGAATTGACCGGTGGTACATTATCCCTTGGAGATCTATCAACTGGCACTGCTGATATGAGTTTTTCTGGCACAATAGATGGATCCATTAAAACATTAACTGATACAAATAAGGATACCACTACAGTTACTGTGAACGATTTTCGCGGTTTGAGTGATGGTTCGTGGGAACTTAGCGTGCAAGAGGAAATTCCAAGTGATAAGCAAGGCTCTTCATACGGTCTTGATGGTAACCATATGAAACTAACCGTTAACCTTCAAGGAGACAATGCTACATTCACTGGACAAAAAAATATTACTAACTCTGCAGTCAAAGTAGCGTCATCAGAAAACGATGCTGCACGCGGATCCCATTCATTGCTATTAAATGGGGAATTAGGTATTAATGAAAAAACCAAAGCACTAAAAGGTGAGCTGACGACTTTAAAATGGACCTTGATTGGTGAACAACCATAAACGAAATAAACTAAGCAATACAAAAAGGTGTCTCCTAAAAAAACGGAGACACCTTTTTTTGTATTGCTGAGGCTTAGTCACTATTTCCCAATAACCAATCTTCTTGTATAAACTGCTTGTCCTGAGTGCATCACGGCATCATCAATTGCAGAAACAATTCGCGCTTGACGTGTAACTGCTGGCGTCCAGTTCGTATCTACAATATCACCAAGACTACCTTCGTCAAGCGTTTCTAAATACGTATTTGTAAAATCAACGCTGGCTGTTAAATAGTCACGTAATAGTTCTTTATCTTTCACTATAACTTTAGCTGCTTGTTCAGGCGTATGACACCAATCTTGCGTATCATCTGGTAAATCCAGAGCAAATTTTGTACTCCAACCGCCCTCTAACCACAAGGGTTTCGTATTATTAAGTTCCGAAATTTGATAATCAAGTTCTCTTGCCGTATGCCAGATCAGCCAAGTAACTGATTTGATCAAGGGTTTTGGCATAGTATTCGCTTCACCTACACTCATTTGCTCAAGCGTTTCTTCAAAACGTTCTTGTGCTCTCTTTAACGTATCGATAGATAATTGTGTGACTTTCATCTTAGTCCTCCTTCTGTAGTTGAAACAAACTAGTTCATCATGTACAAAGGTATCTACTCACACTTTACTACAGTAATCAGAGAAAAACAAAAAAAGGGTGAGTAAAAAGCAGCACCTTTTCATTTCTCAAAGCTTGCTGCTTTCATCTCACCTGATTTATTTAGTTACTTTCCTTTATTTCAAACACAAAAGAGTTAGTATCTCCACGATATTTCGAAATCGAGTATTCTACAGGTACTTTCCCTTCCGCAAACCCTCGAGTATGGAAATAAAATAATGGAGCTCCAACCTCAACATCTAGTAAATCACTAACTGTATCATCTGCTTGAATAACGTCTAACCTACGACTAACCGTCTTCACAGGATAACCTTTTTCATCAAATGTTTTATACAGTAATTTTGTAGAAAAATCAACTTCTTCTAGATCTTTAAAAATCATTCTCGGAATATAAGTTGTTACTAATACCGTTGGCTTCTCACCTGCATATCTTAGTCGAATCAGTTTGTAAACTTCTTCTCCTTCTTGAATTTCAAGGTTTTCAGCTACTTCTTCATTTGCCGTATCTTTTCTAAATGCGATGACTTTTGTTTTAGGTACAAGCCCTTTTCGGTTCATCTCAGAATCAAAGCTTTCGATCACTTTGGTGAATTCTTGCTGAATTTTTGGTCGTTTTACAATCGTTCCACGTTTTTTCCTTTTCTCAAGGTAGCCTGCATCAACTAACGTTTGAACAGCTTGTCTCACAGTCGGTCTACTGACATCATATTCTTCTGCTAGCTCAAGTTCTGTTGGGATCAAATCATTTTCTGCATAGGTCCCTGATTTAATTTTATCTAATAAATCTTGCTCAATTTTCTTATATAAAGGAAAATTCATAAACTACCTCCTCGCCCATGTATCTTCATTATACAATAAATTGATTAAATTTCATCGCGCCAATACAATTTTGGTGTTGCAATCATACATTCAACAGGCGTCTTGATCATGATCTGTTCTTTTGGAAGAATAATTAAGCTCTGCCCTTTTGTAACTTCTTTACAATTGATTGTTGAATTCTTTGCTAAGATCGTAATAACCTGAGCAACTTCTTCGTCATTTCTATACTGTTCCTGAAGTATTGTTCGTTTCACTTTAAATTCTCTTACATCTAGTGTCTGCTCAAGAGGAAAAGCTTTCTTTGATACAGTCCGTTGGAAATTCGTTGTCTCTAAAGCCTTTTCTGTATGAAGTTCACGCTTATTTCCATCTAAGTCTAAACGATCGTAATCGTAAAAGCGATAGGTGATGTCCGTTGCTTGTTGGATCTCATAGACTAGTGATCCTTTAGTTAATGCATGGATCGTGCCGGCAGGAATATAGACCATTTCTTCTTTTGAAACGTTTTCTCTTCCTAAAATTTTTTCGTAGCTTCCTTGAGTAACAGCTGCTCTAAATCCACTGATTGATTTTGCCGTTTGTCCTGCTATGATCGAACCGCTAAGAGGTGGTGAGATAAAGAACCACGCTTCACTTTTGCCGTAGCTTTTATTTTCTATTTCTCTTGCGAAATGGTCTGTCGGATGAACCTGTATACTTAAATCTTCGTCTGCCGCTGTCATTGAAATGATCAGCGGAAATTCTTCTCCTTTACGAAGTCCAAATTGTGCTGGATCTTTCGCCACTAATTCACCAAGCGTTTGGTTTTCTGTTGCATCCACAAAATTATCTATCTCTTTTATACCAGAAGCAGAATAGATCGAACCAATTTTTTGGTTTGTCTGAACGGATAAATATTCTTGTAATCTTTCAGTTCCCCAAATTCTTGCCTTGGGAATTGGTTTTAAACGATACATGATTTCACCCTCTTCTTAAAACACGCCGATTGCAACACCAATTGCAGAAATGATCGTTAGAACTAAGATGACTTTGGTTGCGGTCATTTGTTTGGTTGTTAATAAAT
Organism: Enterococcus crotali; assembly: GCF_000633635.1. GTDB lineage: Bacteria > Bacillota > Bacilli > Lactobacillales > Enterococcaceae > Enterococcus_L > Enterococcus_L crotali. The sequence goes on from NZ_AYPQ01000008.1 coordinate 126,423, forward strand.
ACCAAGCCAACAGTACCATAGCTAATGGTAATATTTTAGGAAAAATCCCATCTAGGACTTCTTGTAATGCCTGAACTTCTTCTCCCATCGGGATCTTCACTTTTGTCACAAGAGCAATATTAGAAGCCGCTAAACCTCCAACAACCATCACACCTAAAATATTGAACGCGTCCGTTATACGTTTGGCATTTTCACCTATGATCACATCGATTGCATTTACTCCTAATTTATAACCATTCATAAAGGCTAAATAGGATATCGATACACCAACTACACCATACGATAGAATATAAAAAACTGGCCCAAGTGCATTCCCACCTGCTGCTAACCCCATTGCTATCGATAATAAAATCGGTACAATGATTCCTTGAATAATCGAATCTCCAATACCTGCTAAAGGTCCCATCAGTGTTGTTTTGATATTGACAGGCATCTCTTCTGGAACATCTCCGCCGATCGCGATTTCTTCTTCTAAAGAAGCGACGATTCCATTGATCAATTGGCCTGTTTGTGGTTCTGTATTATAAAACATCGAGTGGCGGAGTAATAATCTTTTCTTTTTCTCCGGATCATTTTTATAGTATTTCTCAACGAAGGGCAGATAAGAATACGCCCAAGCATGGGCTTGTAGTTTCTCATAACTCATTGACGAAAGATGAGTAAAGCCCCAGCGTGACCAAATTTGTCTTAGTTCTTTTTTTGTTAAACGATTGCTTGTGTTTTCCATTGGAATTCTTCCTTTCTATTTCTAGAATAAATCGTCATCTTCAAAGACAGCAGTACTGGCATCTTGATTTGCGACAACATCTTTTGTTCCGCCAGTTCCTTTACCTGTAGCTAAATACACGATATATGCAACTAAAGCGGCGATAAAAACAAGAGCAATCATGTTTAATCCAGCAAAAGCCATTAATACAAATCCGGCAAAAAAGAAGATAAGATGGGCTTTTTCTTTCACAACAATACTCATCAGCATCGCAATACCTAAAGCTGGCAACACACCACCTAGCACTGAAATAATATCGGTTACGACCTGTGGCACATTAGCAAGCAGCCAGTCGACCAAGCCTTTTCCAAAGAAAATCGCTAGAAAAACTGGAACTGCGCGCAATATGAATGTAGTGATTTGTGGGTATACCACATGATTTAATGTAATTCCATGATCATCGTTGTTTTCCGCCGCAGTTTGAGCACGAGTATTCCAAAATGAGTAGGCAGCCATTCTTGAATTGTAAAAGATAAGTCCAAATGTTTGGCCGATCAAAATCGAAAGAGTTACTGCAACAGCAGGATCCTTGGTCGTTGCTAGCGCTAATCCAATTCCACCATAAGCAGCATAAGTAATTTCACTATTTGTAGCACCGCCTGTTGTTAAATTGGCAATAAACACCGCTTGAACAGCTAGTCCACAAAGAATTCCAGCTTGAACATCACCAAAAGCTAAACCAACTAGTAGTCCAGCTACCAAAGGACGTCCGACTATATAAAATCCTCCTGTCATCCCAAAGAGCCACGGCGTTTCAATTGCGCCTAAGTAACAAAATATTCCTGTTAATAATGCCGGGATCAATAATCCTGTCTCCATAAATATTCCTCCTATTTGTTGATCGTTCATTCCTTACATTGCATCATATTTTGCTTTCAATACCTTCCAAGGTTTACTTTCATCATCCGGCAGCAGCTGGAACCCAATTTCGATTCCTTGTTGTTCCATATATTCAAATGCTTCATAATCTTTTTCATCGATTGCGACAGTTCTGCCTAATACTTTGGCTCCTGCACGAGTATTCATCGGTCCAACATTTAACTTTTTACCAAAATCAACACCTAAACGAACAAGTTCTGCAAATGTTTGTGGTGAATTACTAATTAGAAAGAAATCTTTTGGCGAATTTTTCCCCTTTGGTACGCTCTCCATCGCTTGCTCAACTGTATATACACCTAATTTCAAGTTTCCAGCTGCAGCTTTTAACACTTTTTTTCTCAATTCATCTTTGGCTATGTCATCTCCCACCACTAAAATCCCTTGTACTGCTCTTGCCTTTGTCCAACGTGTAGTCGTTTGGCCGTGGATCACTCTATCATCTATTCTCGCTAATGTAATCGTCATAATTATCTTCTCCTTTAAAATTCAATCATCTCATCATCATTTTCTGTTTCTTCTACAACACCTTCAATAGAGGTTATTCCAGCATTGATCCCAATTTCAACTAACTGCTCTAATTCACTGTCCGCTTGGAGCATAACTCCGATTTCGATCAGCATAGGTAAATTCATCCCTGAAATGACCCTGATTTGTTTAGGATCAGCTAAAAACGCTCTGTAGGCTTCATTAAATGGTGTCCCACCTTTGATATCACATAAAATCAATACCTCTTCATTCTTTCGTTCCTCTAAATACTGTTTAAGCTGAGTTGAAAAGCTTCCAATCCCTTCATCTGTTAAACTAATTGCCGAAATACTATCATTCTTACCAGCAATCATTTCAAAACTTCCTAGCAATCCAGTTGCTAATGCCCCATGAGAAACAAGTAATAGTTTCATCATACCCCTCCTTTATGTAATTACATTAAAACTTATACAACCAAATAGTAAACCCTTACACGTTATATGTCAATAACTTATTTGAAAATAATTCTCTTGACAGAAACTCATTTTCGTTTTAAACTCATTATGTAATTACATATAGGAGGGTTAAACATGACGAATTATACAATTGATGAATTAGCACGCTTTATCGATCATACAAATCTTAAAGCAGATGCACGTAAAGAGGACATGGAAATACTTTGCCAAGAGGCCAAGGACTATCACTTCAAGATGGTCGCTATCAATCAAGTTCAATCAAAATACTGTTCACATTTATTAGCAGGGACTGATGTAAACATTGGGGCCGCTATCAGTTTTCCACTAGGACAAACTTCTAAAGAAGCAAAATTCTTTGAAACAAAAGATGCCATTGACATCGGGGCAACCGAAATAGACTATGTGGTAAACCTTACAGAAGTCAAAGCACAGAATTGGGCATATATCGAAGAAGAAATGCGTGGAATTGTCGAAATTTGTCGAGAAAAACAAATTGTTTCGAAAGTTATTTTTGAGAACGCTTATCTTACTGATGCTGAAAAAATAAAGTTAGCTGAAATTGCTAAACAAGTAGAACCAGATTTTATTAAAACATCCACTGGTTTTGCCCCAACTGGAGCGACATTCGATGATGTAAGCTTAATGAAAAAACATGTAGGGGATAAGGTGAAAGTCAAAGCTGCAGGCGGTATTCGAGATGCTGAAACATTCAAGAAAATGATTGCTTGCGGTGCGAGCAGGATCGGTACAAGTGCTGGAATCAAAATCATCGAACAGCTAAAACAAGAATTAGCTGAAACAAATGCAACTACTATCACCATTCAAACAATTTAATGTTTTGTCCTATTAGGCTATAACTCACGGGTATTCTATGCGTGAGTTATAGCCTAAGTTTTAATCTAATAGCGAGCATTCAGTACGAGTGATCACAATTCCTCTAAATAAAAAACCGCATCGAAATGACCGAATACGGTTAACCTATAGCTATTTGATTCTTTATCTAATCAATAACAGCTTAATCAGCCGGGACTCTGATTCCTACTCACTTGAGATAGTTGTATATATTTTATAATCGATCCTCGCTTTTATGTTCGAATTGAATCTGTTTATCGTTAATATGTACTTTACTATAGCTAGTATGACAACAAATTTGCCAACCTCATCACTGAGAAACACAGTCAATCGCTGCACGTTCTTCCAATTTAAGCGAATGAGTATAGATATCCAACGTCATTTTGACTGAATGGTGCCCTAATAACGTACTGATCGTAGCAACATTTACACCTGCTTCTAAACAACGTGTCGCAAAAGTATGGCGCAAGGTATGGAAACTCACTTCTGCTACGCCAGCTTCTTTGCTCAATTGTTTAAATTGATATCGTAAAACACGAGGTTCAATACTTCTTTCACTATTACTCAAAATATAATCTTCAGCTGATGAACCTTTTTTTTGCCCTAAGAGATGATACAATCGTTTAGATAGAGGAATCATTCGACAAGAAGAACGCGTTTTGGGTGTTCCTTCTATTAATTTACTACGCCCCTGTTCATCCGTTAATCGTTGCAACGTCCGATTCACATGGATTTCTCGTCTTTCCCAGTCAACATCTGACCACTTTAGTCCACTAATTTCACCAATTCTCATCCCTGTTTCCAAAGCAAATAATACAGCTAATCCGTTAGTCGACGACTGAGCAAATTCTTTTAGTTGTCGCTGATCTTTGATAGACAACGCTTTTGACCTTTTTTTTCCTGTTTTGGGCAAACGAATACCAGTAACAGGATTTTTAGCAAGTAGTTCTTTTTCCTTAGCAGTAGCTAAACATGTTCGTAGAACGCGAACGACTGCATGAACAGAAGAAACAGCCAATCGACCTTCTAATTGATCAATCATGGTTTGAACTTGTTCTTTTTGTAAAGACATTAACTTAATTTTTCCCAATATCGGCAACACGTGAACCGTTAGTTTACTTTTATAACTAACATACGTACTTAATTTAACCGATGAATAAACAACGGTCTCCAGCCAATACATACACCACTCTTCAACTGTTCCAGTGTAAGAATATATCGCTTGTTCTTGATAATGAAGAAGCTGTCCTTTAATGCGTGTCAATTGTTGTTTGACCTCGCTGTATTTTTTACAATACACATAACCATAATGAATTGAACCATCTATTTTTCTCCCTTTTACGTATCGACCTTCCCAACGACCATCTTTTCGTTTATAAATATTTTCCCCTCTTCGTGACATTCATTTTCCTCACTTTCACTGAACCAAAGTTCTGACAATAAATAAATATTTATTTTTTATTCCATTTTTTTGATATATATAAATAAAAAATCTACCCATTATAATAAATCATTTTGTTTATAATTTATTATTGAATTAAGTCCATTTTTTCGACAAATAAGTAGAATAACAGTTTAATTTATTCTAGAGATAGCACTCTCAGCTATGATACTTTTAACAAAAAGTGTGTTTCAAAAAGATTCTATTCGTTGATTTCTCCACCACTACTCAATTTTATTCTGTTATTTTCTACCAAGACAAAAGAAGATGGGACATAACTCTACAAGTCACATCCCATCCTCAAGGAATCCAAATAAACGGTGGAAGCAAAAGCATCTACTACGCTTCGCTTTGATCACATCAAAATCTAAATGCTAAAGCACTTAGATTTGAAGGCTTCGGAAATAAGCTTCTGTTCCAACCTCAAAATATTTATTTATATTACTCAACCAGATGAACGTTCTCAAGCTACTCGTTCGTCTCTAGTAATTACATTTCTATCCACATTCACATTCGCAACTATTTTACAGTCTATAGTCTGAAATAACAGCATCAATAATTTTTACGTTTCCCTCTTGATTATAAGTCACTATTAGATTTTTCCCGAATGTATTTTTTTTATATGCATCATCTAAAGTTCTGTATACACTGACTTCTTTTCCTACCAATTTAGTACTATCTTTCGTATCTTCATTGAATTTGGTCAGTAATTTTTCTTGGTCCTTTAGCTCCAGCAAGTCACTTAGATTTTTAAGACATTGTATTAGCTCTCTCTCGTTAAAAGTATTATCGTTGGACAAATTATAAAAAGATAGGCTTTGACTTTGTAATTTGACTTTTTTTTGAATATCGATGTATTGATATTTAAGTTCGATTTTTGCATAAGAGAGATAGTGCCCCGAACTGTCCTTCATTCTAATCATTCCTGAAAAAAGAACTTCATCTCCTGTAACAAAAATTGAATACACACCTACATCCAACTCAGTACCATCGCTAACTAGGGTTTTTTCAGCAATCTTTTTTGCTTCAGAAAAAAAATCAGGTATTTTCAGATTGAATTTATTCTTCATTAATTCCATAGCTTCTTTTTCTGAAATAGCAGGATATTCAAAGTTTCCAAAAGCTTTATCTCTATCGACCCACCAAGTGAACTTTTCTTCATTAGCAGTCAAGCTACTTTTTTTCTCTTTGTCCATAGCACAAGCACTCATCAGTGTAGTTGTGATCAAAAGCAGTAGTATCAACTTTTTTTTCATAACTTTTCTTCCTCACGTATTTCTTATTGGTAAATGAATCGGTTTGCTATCTTTAAACTGGTTATCATCAACTATAAATAAAACATCTGCTGTAGAAGAATCTATTAATTCATACACTGATGCACTTTCAACTGAGTCATTTTTACTAACTGGGCTCTTCCCTACCTTTAATAAGTACCCCAGGTCAGAAGCTTCCTCATTCTCAGTAATTGAACTTTCCTTGAGCTCTTTTCCATCTTGTTCTACATGAACTACAGTGTTCCACATATTTGGAAAGTTAGGTTTGTCCATATTGTTAGCAAACACATAGCGAATAATTAATAACCGTTTGTTCTGTGGCCCTGTAACAATTTTATATCCAGTTAAAGTAAAAGATACTTCTTCATTTTTAATTATTTGGTTATTACTATTGCTTGGTAAAGATTCTGTTGTCTTACTTTTTCGATCAACGATACTGAAGGTTCGAACAGACTCGGCAAAGCGATCTGCTCTTTTCTCATAATTACCCTCCAACGCAGAATAAAAAGTAAATTCTACAACTTTTTGATCTAAAATAACATAAAAATCATGTACAAAAACGATCTCATTATCATAACTTCCTTGAAATGTGTAAGCAATAACAGGAAAATCATCTACTTCAAATGTTTCATCATAGATATCCTTTAAGTCATAAGCCTTTTTTAATGCTTTTTCTGTTTTCTGTTTAAATTTAGCTACATTTGTTTCATTCTTTTTAGTTGTTCGAATAAACATATACGACTTACTATTTTTATCTTCTGCCCCAAAAATCGCTGCCTCATTATACAGATTTTTATATTCCTCTTGACTCCTCCAGCCTTTCGGCAATTGAAATGTATAGTTATAGTCATCATCTGAAAAATCTTCATTTGTTTCAGATAGATTTTGCTTTGAGCATCCTGCCAATACTATAAACAAGCAAAGAATGATTATTCTTCTCCCCTTCTTCATTCTTATCTCCTTCCGGTTTAAAAAATCAGCCAATGGTTAGTGGCAAAACAAGTAATCCTTCTTATCAGTAAGTTTATCTAGCCTAAGTCCTTTTTCCTTGTCACTATCCACGAATAGCCACTAAAAGTTAAAATACAGAGAATAAATAAGCTAGCACCGATTGCAAATCCTTGTGGTAAGAATACAAACTCAATTGTGTGTGTGCCCTTTGGTACTGGAATAGCTAAGAAAGCATCTTTAAACGTTGGTATGTCTACCTTTTCTCCATCTATATAGGCTTTCCACCCTTTATCATATGGTATCGTGGTTAAAACTACTTCGCCTTGCTTCAAAGAAACCGTTGCATTCGCCTTTCGACCGCTCGTTTTGAAGTTGACTCCTTTTTCCTGGATTCTTTTTACAGACTCTTCAAATCGTTGAGTATTTAAAAAAGCAACATCCGGTTTAAATAGAGTAAGTTTCTGAGAACCAGTGAAAGTTGCAGTTACTTTGATCGTTGACGCATTTTCAAAGTATCCAATATTGTAATACTGACCATAATCATTGATCCTATTCCCGTGAGAATGATTATCTACTGTAACCTCAATTGCAGCGCCTGCTTCTAATTTATTCCCCAAACTTGCGGAAACTATACTCAAGTAACCTTGCGATTTAGCTGGAACGGTGACTAACCACGTCACCTTTTTGGGTTTATTAGGGGTCTGTTCGCCATAACTGACTATGTTGTTATCTTCTTCAGTTATAATGACATTTTCCGAATCTACGACAGTTGCTTGACCAAAACTAAATAATTCGCCTTCCGTCTCGGCAAGATGATTAAATAATTCAGTTTGATTCCGTACAGCATTTGTTTGATAAATTTCTTCATCCGTTAAAACGCCTAGTGGGAGTGCAAAGCGATTCTCATAAAGCGAATACGCTCCTTGGGTAGAAATTTTATCAAAACCAAATTTTAGTGGATCACTTTTGGCTAAGTTATATTTGATTCCCATCAAAGCATCCATCAAAAGGGTATTATTTAAATACTGAACCTGTAAATTACTGCCTAACGATCGAAAGCCTAACGCGTTCACATACGCAGATGAATGACGATTTCGAATCGAAGAAAACATCGTTACTCCGCTATAGCCGTAGTTAAAGCTATCATTTAAAGAGACCGGATCGATATTCTCTAAGCGAAACATATTTTCATTGGTCTCATTTGTATCATCAACCAGCGCTTTAATATCAGGGTACGCTTCATTATATTTTTCCCTAGCTGGATAGCCCCAGTCATTGCGAATCCCCTCGATCATTGCTTTAGAATTAACAAACGCCTCCCCAGCTATCAATAGTATAAAGACTACCGGCAACCATTTTATCACCTTTGAACTACGATGATAGAAAAACCAGATTCCTAAATAAATGATTAATAAAGAGATCGTTATAATCAATGAACTGGTCGTAATAATTCCATATCTCTTTTTATTAGATACCAATAAAAAAAGAATAAACAGCCCACCAATTCCTATCGTTCCATTCAACAACTGCTCAAAATCAGCTTTTGTATAGACTTCTAATCCATATCCAGCTAACAAAATGATGACAAACGAAAATAGAAAACTAAAGCGAAATAGGAACATATTAGGCGAATGTAGACCATGCCAAAATAAATTTAGCGGGTAAATATAGATACTCGCAATCAACAGGATAAATAAAGAACCAAAAAGAATTTTATTTTTCAACGGTACTTTTTTCGTTAGAAAATAAAAAACACAAAACATCAACGGCATCAACCAACATAAATAAATGGCATACTCTGATATTTGGATGTATCGTACACACCAACCAAGTTTTTAGCTACCAAATCCCATACACCTACATCTGGTGTCACAAGTGTATTGATTTTTGTCAATCTTTCTCCATTATTACTCAAATCAAAAATAGTTGGGAGAATCGTCACCATTGATGCACCGCCTGCAAGTAAAGAGGTCAGTAGATAGTCTTTGATACGCTTTTTGTAACGCTTCCCATCCGTCAAAGTCCTAACTAAAAAATAAAGAAATGAGAATACCCCTACCATAAAAGCCATATAGAAATTAGACAAAAATAAAAGCAAATAACTGAGAAATAATACTGTTGGTTTCCTTTGATCCATCAATCGATTGATTCCCAAAATAACCAATGGTAAATACATAAAAGTATCCAACCACATGATGACTTCAGAGTAACCAACTGCATAAGACATTAGTGCATACGAAATACTTAAACCAATTGTTACCCACTGTTTGACCTTAAAGGTATTGTGAGCAAATATCCAGAACGCTAAACCACTCGCTCCAAATTTGATCAATGTCAAAAAATATAAAGCATCAGGCATATGTACGTTATCGAAAAATGCAATTAACGGTGTAAACACACCATTTAAGTAATATGCCATAAACGCCCAATAGTTTAGTCCAAGTGAACCAAACCATGTGTAGAATATATTTTGTTTTCCATGTAAAACATTATTAAAACTAGCATGGAAATTGGCATATTGAGTGAACGAATCACTCGCTAAAATCGTTGTTTGACTACCAGGATAAATTCCCACTAAATAATAAGACACGCCCATCACCACAATTGGGATACAGAAGCTGAGAAGCATAGCTACACCATTTATCTTGACAAATTTTTTTATTTTTTGCTTCATATTTTATGCCTCGCTCACTTTCTTTTCATCATTTGTACCTTTATCTGACTACACCAATTTTATTGAAGGGGTAGTATCGGTACGTCACAATGCCTTCAATTTGGTTGCTATCGATCAACCCTAATACGCGACTGTCATCTGAATGATTACGATTGTCCCCTTGTACAAAATAAGTGTTATCGGGAATTTGATAGTACTGTTTCAATTCCTTAGCGACCGCTTCACTAACTAAAATCCGAGTTGTTCCGTCAGGTAAATTACTCGCAGCTAAATCGTGACCATAGAGATTTGGTGGGTTATTTTCTGCTTGCTGATTAATATACAACGATACACCTTCTATCCAGATAACATCTCCTGGCATACCAATGATGCGCTTAACATATGATTCACCCTGACTATCTTTCGGTTCAAACGTAACGAGTTCATATCTTTTAGGTTGCTGACCTTTCACAACTAATATTCGATCTTTATTTGCCAACGTTGGATTCATTGAATGGCCCTCTACTTGATGCGTTTTTACTTGAACTAAAAACAAGAGAACTAACAATAGCACTAGAATAAATAAAAAATTAATGCTCCACTCTCGAATCAGCTTCTTTTTCTTAGCTTTTCCAAGCTTCTTTTTTTCTTCTAGTGAATAGCCTACTCTTTTACTTTGACTGGCCATTTGCTTGTGACCCTTTTTTTTAGAATAGCCCACGGGACTCTTGCTTTTTATCTCTCTAAAAGATCTATTTTTCATCTTATGGTTCCCTTTCTTACTACTTTAAAAATGAGTCATTACATGGACCGGGAAAAGACGCATCTTGACCACACCCACAAGATCTTTTTTATCAACAAAACCAAAATATCGACTATCTGTAGCATTTTCTCTGTTATCGCCTAAAACAAAGTATTTATCTTTGGGAACTTCGTGCACTTGCATTTGTTCAAATAAAGTAAAATCCGACATTTTATTTTCCTGTTCTCCTAGCGTTTTAGAGAGGAATCTTTCTGCGATTTCTTCTCCATTGATAAATAATTGACCTTCCTTATAAAAAAGAGCATCTCCAGGAAGTCCAATGACACGCCGAACCATATATTCATTTCTTTTCGGTTCTTTAAAATAAAGCAACTTAAACCGCTTAATCTTTCCCCACTTATTTACAAGCAATCGATCTTTATCGTTTATTGTTGGCGTCATTGAATAGCCATCAACTTTTGGAACAGCTATTGTTAGATTAAATACTATTGCCAACAATACAATTGAAATAATTACTGTTAGTCCTGTTTCAATAAGCAATTGCTTTCTTTTTTGCTTCTTCAACTTTCGTTGTTTTTTATGGGGTTTTATTTTTTTACCTATCTGTTGCTTGCTGCTTCTATTTACTCCAGCTTTACTTTTCTTTTTTTTATGCTCTTTTGACTTTGTGTTCGTTGTATTTTTTTTCTTATAAACGCTTTGCTTCTTTGTGTCGTCCATCTTATTTACCTCAGCCAAAAACTATTTTTTCTGTTTCAGTGCTGACTCATTGACTTTAAATTCTTCGAAAACTCTTTTTTGACTTTCTTTTATTTTATTGACATCTGTAACATAACTTTCCATGATCTCTGGATTTGTCAATGACTCAACTGACTGACTGGCCAAATTTACGCCAAGGTTTTTCATCAAAGCAAAATGACGAGTCAATACTTTTTGCCCATCTTCAGTCAATCCTTGATACGGTCTTCTAACACCATAACTTGCTAACCTTGAAGAAACTTCCCTTAGATTTTTAATTGATTTTTCAGGATTTGTACCATTTTTCAAGTTTATAAGTTGTCCTTGGATCTCATCAATTAGATAATAGCTTTGTACAATCGCTTCTGAATCACCAGCTTCTAAATTTGTCATTTGATAATATCTTGAATAAAAAGCACTACCACCAGTTAGTAACATACAAATAATGAAAAGCACACCAACGTTTTGTTGATGTCTCCTTTGCTTCTCTAAAATCCTCCGTTTTGCTAAAAACTTTTTTCGCTTTTGCTTATTTTTAGGAGGTTTCCGCTTAAATTTCCGCGCTTTTTTCCCTGTTGAAACACTTAGAAAAAAAGAAAATCCAGCAAATAAAACAAAGAGAAGAGCGCTGGATATTAATAACACGAATGTCCAATCTAAAATGCCCATCTTTCAATTCCTCTCTACTATTTACTTATCTTCATTTTTTGTTTTTAGATTTTACTTTACTTTTTTTACGGCTCATTGTACGAACGAGGAAGAATATTAGTATAATAAGAATCAGTACACTCGCAACAACTATGGCAATGATCTTCCAATTGATCCCATTTTCTTGAATCAAATCAACATCTTGTTTATTATATTTATCTGCTTCTTCATCTGACACAGAAAACTCTTCATCCCACTCCCATTTTTTATTATCAGTAGTCGCCAAAATATGAGCTTTGTATTGTCCTGGCACCATTTTTTCACCATTCATAGATATAGGAAAATCAACCATACTATTCGGTGCAACGCGCATATTCGCTTTTTTCGCATCATATAAAACATTATCTGACTCTTTTTTCATGATCTGAACATCCACAGTTAAGTCTTCTAAGTATGCTGCTTGAATATTTGAAAAATTCACAAATACACTATTGCGATAATTACTTAATCCAACAGTAACCTTGTTTAGCTCTAAATCGGGTTGTACGACAACATCTGTTTCAGTTAATAGCATTCCCACTAGAAAGGCATATTCATTGATGACCCCTTTCTTTTTATCACGTACTTTTTCATCTTCTGCATTTTTTAATTGAATCCCACCTGATATCACACCATCATATTCAACTTTTGGCATGGTGATAGCTAACTCCAACATGGTCGTTCCCTTGGCTGGAACTTTTACTGTTTCCGGCCCTTTTACTAAATCTTCAAATGCATATTTTAAAGAAGCATCATTTTCAATTCCTGTGGGTCCATACTCAATAACGCCATTTCCATTTGTCTTCGTACCATTAATCGCTACTTGAACTTCTACTTCCTGTGTACCATCATTACCTAATTCAATTTGAACATTTTGCTTTTGACTAGGTGACATGTGTAAATCAAAGTAACCGACTTGTTTATTTCGCTGATTTTCTGGTTGGATTACTTTGTATGTAAATCCAGTTGGACTTGCAGTGCCTTTTTCTTCCTGTTTAGCTGATTCTTCTGCAAATACTTGCTGATTCGGAATAATCAATCCTACTATGTATAAAATGCTAATGGTCAATGTGATTATTTTTCTCTTCATCTCTATTTAGCTGTCCTTTCTTCCATCATGAAACAAGGTCATCAACTCAACGAGTCGATGAACCTTGATCATTACTTATTGTTTTGTCATTATTATAGTGTTTCAGATAAAGTCCAAGTAATTACAGCATTATAATCACCAATACCAATTGATGTGCTTGTTGGAATTGTTAATTTAACTGAATTTCCGGCTGTACCTAATGTGTGTCTACCAAAGTTTAACTCTATGTTACCCGCACCAGTATTATCTGTTACTTCATTACGAATAAATTCTGCTGAAGCACCTGGTAATGTATTATCTGCATTTGCAGTCAATTTATTTGTCGGTGTTACCCCTTTGGGTTGGGCAACCGCATCTAATGAAGTTGTATCAATGTTGGCAAATGTTAGTTCAGAACCCGTTAAATACGTACCACTTGCTACATCTTTAAAGTTTTGAGTTAATGCAGCTGATAATTTATACGTGTGATTCACAGTCGTACGAATATCGCGATACTTTACAAAGTTTTGTACTTCAAACTCTTCATTTCCTGGTTCAACGCTTCCTGGATTCGCTAAAAATGGTGAAGCATCGTAATCACGTTTTGTTTGTGCTGTCAAAACGCTGTGTGTTTCAAATTCTAGCGGTGTTACAGCCATGATCCCAAATGTTCCTGGATCTGTGACACTAGGAATATTGGTAATTGTTGTTCCAGAGCCTGGGTCTGTGATATCTGTCCCTGGATCAGTTAATGTGAATTTGATGTGTCCTGATCCATCTTTTACTGAGTCTACTGCTTTTGTTGTGTTTGGTACTGCCAAGGCTACTCCGACTAAAGATAGTAAAGCGGCTCCGCATAATTTGTGTGTTAATTTCATGTGTGTTTCCTCCTAGTATTATGTGTTTTATTTATGGTAACTCGGCTAATATCCAAGTTAGCACCGTAGTGTAAGTTCCTGGTATTTTTTCCGTTGTACCAGGTACAGACAACGTAATCGCGCTGTTTTCTATCATTTGCTTATTTTCAAATGTTGGGTCAAAAACAGCTTTTTCTTCAGCATCAACTTTAGGCGTCAGAGTCGCTTCCTGATTTTTTGGATTGTCTATTGAGGCGCCAAAAGAAATTGACCAACTCCCCACTCCGCCACCTGGTTTAGCTTCTGCTAAATTGTACGTTTCACCTATGCGATTTAAGAGAATCACATCTTTTGAAACAAGCGGCGCTTCAATATCTGCTCGGTTTGAACTCGCCCAAGACTTATCTAGAGATAAAAAAGCCCCATTTAGCTGATTATTTGGATCCATACTATTTTGAAATTGTGCTTCTTGTCTTAGTTGTAGTGTCCAACCAAGTGCTGCACCTCGATCATCAGATACTTGAACAAAATTTCCTCTTGCTGGCGTTTCATCATGAAACAGCTGTGCGTTGACTGGATAAATCATATCCTTACCAACTAATTTATTTCGATAGAAATTTAACTGGGGAACGAAATCAAGCCGTAACTCTCCTTTTGTACTGGGGCTGGGGCCTGGATCAACCACTTTTCCTGGATTTTCAGGATCTTTTATACCTGTATCCTGCTCTCCTGTAAATGAAATATGTCCGCCACCAGCCACGCTATCATCAGCATAGACTGATTGATTACTTAGATAAACCAAGAATATCGCCACAAAAAAAGTACCAGCAATCACCAAATTTTTCTTATTTTTCTTCATTGCTGCTTCCCCTTTTCCTTGCTTCTCAGATGCTTTTTAAGATAGAAAAAAGCAATGATAATGAGCAATACAAGTCCAGTAAAGGACAAACTTTTTTTCATAAGTTCACCAGTAGATGGGAATTTCCCTTTAGGTTTCGGCTTAAGAATCGACCCTGAATTAGCTGTATCAGATATTGATGGGGAAGTTTTCTCTTCAAAAAAACCAATTTCTCCGTTTGTTTGGACAGCACCTCCTGTTTCAGCATTTTCTGCATGAACGGAATAAACTGGTCTAACCAAAACAGATAGACATATGATGACAGAGAACAATGCAACAAACAGTTTTTCTTTCTTATTTCTCTCTCTATCCTCTAACATCATGGTGTTTCACCTAAGGAGTATAAAATGGTTGCTGTATACTCTTCCATTTTCCTAGATTGTCCTTTGCCGAGATTAAACTGAAATCCATTTCCTTTTTCTTCCCACTCTTCTTTGCTGACATTGAATTCTGTTCCTTTGACACTCACCTGTTGGGATATCAAGGCTGTCACACCAGTAGCTAGAACATCTTCATCTTGACCACGTTTGTAAATCAAGGCATCGGGCAAAATCGAGGTCTTATCAGATGACGTTAGCGGATCTGTAACTTGTACTGTTAATTTCCACTCTTGGTTGTTCGCTCTATTATCTAGAACAACTAGCGGTACAGTATATTCTGGTTTCTCCGCTTTCACTTCTGCGATAGCTGTTGTTTGCTTAAGCCCAAAGTCTATTTTAGGCGGCGCTGAAACAAAAACCAATTGACCAGAAAATTTATAAACAACGCTATTTCCAGTAGCTTCTATCGTAAATTTTTCTAGCGGCCGATCCGTTAAGTCATAGTATTTCGCTCTCACTTCATCTAGTGCAGCAAGGACCTCTTGATCTGCCGTTAGATCAATTTTATCGCCAACTGTTTTAGGCTGAGTAATAGGTAAAATGATATCCGTTCCGTTCTCATCGACAAAGCTAATTTTTAAATCCACTGCTGGAGGCTCTAGCAATAATTCCTCTACATTTGACATCAAGCCTTCTGCATCTCCAGCTATAACCTTGATCGTATGATTTCCTAAAGGTAACTCACTTGCTGGTATTTCAAATGTAAAAGGTTGATCTACACCCTTTTGTGGATTTTCATAGAATTTGCCTAATTTATTTGGACCACCGTCCACAGAGTACAAGAGAACAACAGAATCACTATCCAGATCACGCCATTTCCCCGTTACTTCATAGGCTTCTCCTGTCGATACATCTTTCTTTTTATCTAGCGAGATGATCGGCGGTGTGTTTGGCGGTGTTAATAAAAGCTCCTCTATGTTTGAATTCAAACCTTCTGCATCTGCTGCAATAACTTTAATCGTATGATTTCCCAAAGGTAATTCACTCGCTGGTACTTCAAATATAAAAGGTTGGTCTACGCCTTTTTGCGGATTTTCAAGGAACTGACCAAGCTTTAGAGGTGAACCATCTACAGAATACATGATAATAACGGATTGACTATCCAGATCACGCCACTTTCCCGTAACCTTATAGGCTTCTCCTGTCGATACATCTTTCTTTTTGTCCAGCGAAATCACAGGCGGTGTATTCGGTATGTCCATTTTTATGTGTCCATAAGCTACAGGTGAATTCAGCACAAATGATTCATTATTTGGACTATTGGTATATTTTGTTGTCGCATTATTGGGAATTACCAATTGCCCAAGCGAGGTATTATAATATTGCATATAATTTTCGTTTTTGTTTAGTTTTGTTTTTATATCGACTCGATACGTATCCTTCGCTGTATTGGCCAGCATCAAATAGTTTCCCTCTAAAACAACTTGATTACCTATTGTTTTATTAGTAAACCTACTTGTAACGTCCATACCGCCATTATTAAATACATTGACACTCACTATATCAAGAGCAGCAGGAATAGAATCTTCTATCGCAAATTTCGAAAGAGCGGTTAAACCACTTCGATAAGGAACATCTTGATAAATTGAATATGTTATAGCTTCATCCTCAATATTTCCATCTGTATCACCAATTTTATTGGGATCGCTTAACTCAAACATCAACTCATCAAACTCATGATAACCAAAAGCTATTCCTGATTGTCTTGCATTGAATTGTAAATCTATTGAAGAGGTTGCATTATAAGTAACCGTAACCCAATAATTTTTATTTGTTTCTGGAACATCAAGAGCCCCTTCTGAAGATATTGTAAGATCATGATTAGTGTTATGATCTATCGCCCCTTTCAGTTTTGTGGTACTCCAAGAATAAGCATTAACAATTTCCGAACCTGCTGAAGAGAAATTTATCCACTCATCATTATCGATATCACTATAGGTTATATGTCCTCCAGGTACTTGAATCGGCGCTCCCGTTTGGTGATCAATAAACTGCATGGTCAGCTTAGGTTCAGAATCATTTGTATCTGAAACTGTAAATAACGATTCTCTTGCGGTCGTCCCTATCGAACCATCATTATCTTTATTTAGCCCAACATAAAACCCTTCTGCATTTTTCGTTGAGATTGGAATCAGCTTCACATCTACCCATTTGTTATTGACTAACCCCATATAAGTAGCAATAACATAGGGTGAGTCCCCATATTAGATTTAGCGAATCCTTTTTTCCATGTACCTCTCGGTGGTGTGATATCCCCTGTATCATCGATCACTTTCACTGTTGTCATTGCCGTTGCTTTTGGCTGAAAGGTGTACTCCGCTGGAACAGAGACTACTTTTCCTTGTGTTATTGGCTTAAACAGAGGTGATATTGTTAAGGGTATTTTATTCGCTTCTGGAATCTTAAGTCTTGAACTAATCTCTTCAGCGTTAGTTTTGCTTCCGATAGTCAGTAATAAGGTAGGTAGCAGAAATATCACAAGCCACTTCTTAATTTTTCGGGACATATTTTCAACTCCTTTATGTTTATAGTCACAGTCATGAACCCCCTCTCAATCGAAACAAGTCGCTTTTGTTCCGTCTTTCTTTCATTTATTCACCTCCTTAATCGTGTAACGTTTAGGTTTAGTTGGAGATCACCTAAAGAATAAAGAGCTTACTTTCATTAACAGACTTTTCTCTGTGACTTTACATTGAATTACACACCATTTTTTTCTTAAGCGACTTTTTTTACTTTTTCCAACTTAAGCATGTAACCTTTTGAACGCACTGTTTTGATGAAACTCGAATCAACGCCATGTTGTTCCAGTTTTTCACGGATATGAAAGATAACATTAGCTACTCGATAATTCTCTTGTGTATATGAAGTATGCCAAAGCTTTTCATAAAGTTCTTCATAGCTAAAGGCTGCTCCTGGATGGCTATATAGCAATTCAATTATTCGGTATTCTAATTTGGTTAACCCTATTTCTACTATGTCACCGTCCTCTATAGGAACTAATAGACTATGATTCACTGGATTTAACTCAAGTTGATTTTTTTGTTTAGTTGTTTGATAGGATCGATGTTTTCCTCCAAGAACTTCTTTTAAAGCTTTTTGACGTTCTAAAAAATTTTTTAAATAGAAAATAACCTCTACAGGAAAACTTTCTCGATAAAAATTCCCATCGACACCCAATTGCAAATAGATTTGACGATTAATCAACGTTGAGTTTTCAGATAAAACCCAAATATAGGCATTCGTTTGCTGTTTAATTTGTAAAATAATAGAAAATGTCTGGCTTATGTCTCCTTCACCTATTTCCTCAATTAAGATCCCATCATATGTACAAAGTTTTTCATTACTTGGTAGTTCTCCAAAAATCTCAACTTGACAGTTTATTTTTTCAAATGCTTGTTGTTTATCGGATATCGAGGTTATTGTAGATGACAATATACCTAACTGATACATGCAATCGTCCTCCTCCATGTTTGTTAATAAAAAGTTTTATGTTTGGTCCTATGTCAATACCGTGTATCTACTGAATCAAATAGCTTATTCTTTTTAAGAAGGTTTTTCTTTGAATTATTGCTTCTTTTCCTTTACAATAAAAATTATCCTTATTGTGAGTAGTCCTACAAATTTACCTGTTATCAATAAGAACAGGTAAATATTGGTAACGCCTTGAAAATAAAGGAACTATCACTGGTAGTGACGGCGATGTTGACGGTGAATAGGGGTGAACCGCGGGCTTATTTTTTAAGAATAAGTTTAAAAAAATAGTTTTGATTTTAGCTTTATACAATTTAAATAACTTTCGTTATTTAAATAAACAAAAAAGAGCCAGAAAATGCTCTTTTTTAAAAGGTAGAAATATGATCAATCGCAGCACGTTCTTCCGAATAAAGAGAATGCGTATAGATGTCCAACGTCATTTTGACTGAATGGTGTCCCAATAGCGCACTGATCGTTGCAACATTTACCCCGGCTTCTAAACAGCGCGTTGCAAAGGTATGGCGTAACGTGTGAAAACTCACCTCTGATAACCCAGCCTCTTGACACAGTTGCTTAAATTGATAACGTAAAACACGTGGTTCAATGCTACTTTTACTATTACTTAAGATATAAGCATCAGCTTCGATCCCTTTTTTTTGCTGTAAAATATGCCACAACCGTTTAGACAACGGGATCATTCGATACGAGGATCGCGTTTTGGGTGTTCCTTCTACTAATTTACTTCGCCCATGCTCATCCGTTAATCGTTGTAATGTCCGATTCACGTGGATTTCTCGCCTCTCCCAATCAATATCTGACCACTTCAATCCACTAATTTCGCCAATCCGCATTCCTGTTTCCAAAGCAAATAATGCTGCTAAGCCAATCGTTGATGATTGGGCAGTTTCCTTTAGCTGTTGTTGTTCTTTGACAGACAATGCTTTTGACCGTTTTTTTCCTGTTTTAGGCAAGCGAATACCAGTAACTGGATTTTTAGCAAGTAACTCTTTTTCCTTAGCAGCAGCTAAGCACGTTCGCAGAACACGAACGACTGCATGAACAGAAGAAACAGACAATTTCTCTTCTAACTGATCAATCAATGTTTGCACTTGTTCTTTTTTTAAGTCTATTAGTTTGATTTTTCCCAGTACTGGCAGCACATGAACGGTTAGTTTGCTTCTATAACTGACATAAGTGCTTAATTTAACAGAAGGATACACAACGGACTCCAACCAATAAACGATCCAATCCTTAACTGATCCTGCATAAGAGTAAATGATTGGTTCTTGATAATGAGAAAGTTGCCCTTTGATCTGCATCAACTGCTGCTTAACATCGTTGTATTTCTTGCAATACACATACCCATAATGAATTGATCCATCTAATTTTCTACCTTTTATATAACGACCTTCCCAACGGCCATCTTTTCGTTTGTAAATATTTTCCCCTCTTCGTGACATTCATTTTCCCCTCTTTCAATTGACGGCGTTTGTGACGGCGAATATATCAATGCCTATTTCCCTTATCTAACCTTCTAGAATAAAGCTTTTTAGGCTATTCAATCACATTTTTATTTCTAATAAAAAATGTAAAAAAGAAAATATTTTACCAAAAAAAATATAAAAACCATAAAATACCTTGTTGACATCTCTATAAACAAAGAGTATTATGGCTGTAGATATTGATCAGCAATTAAATTAATTAATGAGCAATTACCTGTTCTTATTGATAACAGGTAATTTTTTATATTTATAAATACTTCTGTAGAGAATAAATAAAAAAAACGAAGAATTTAACTGTTATAAAATAAGTTAAATTCTTCGTTTTTTGTACATCTGTGCGCAAAAAAATCATATTTATTTATCATTTTTAAGTTAGCTAACTATATCTACATTTTTTTACGTATTCAGTCTTGTATAATTGCACCTGATTTTCTCAGAAAAAATACAAATAAAAATAGAAACAACAGACTCTGATTCGTCGTTGTTTCTATTCAAAATGTCAGTAGGTTAAGTAGACTAAAACTATGCTTATTCTTGGATAAAATACTTCTTTACTAGCTTAATAGAAGCTCACCTTTAACTCCAATTTTAAATTTCGCCAGTCATTTAAATATCTTCACCTGCTGTTTCAATCACTTGCTGATACCAATAGAATGAGTCTTTTTTCAAACGTTGCAAGGTTCCTTTGCCTTCGTTATCCTTGTCTACATAGATCATACCATATCTTTTTTCCATCTCACCGCTACCAAAACTGACGATATCAATGATCCCCCAAGGTGTATACCCAATGACTGGAACACCATCTTCTACGATGGCTTTTTTCATTTGTTCGATATGTTTACTCAAATAATCAATCCGATAATCGTCATGAACAGTATTTTCATCTGTCAGTTTATCATAGGCACCAAAGCCATTTTCTACAATAAACAACGGGAGGTCATAACGCTGATAAACAGTATTCAAGACATAACGCAAGCCGACTTCATCGATCGGCCAACCCCAATCAGATACACTGATATATGGATTTTTCACTATTTTCGCATTGGGAATATCCTCTGTTGGTCGTCCCTCGACATCCTTAAGCGTTGAGATTGTACCTGACATATAATAACTAAATCCGATATAATCGACGGTTCCTTCTTTCAATATAGCTAATTCGCTCTCGCTAATATCTATTTTGTAGTTTTTACGCTCCCAGTATTTCGTCGCATAAGTCGGAATTTTCCCACGAGCATGAATATCATTATAGAAAAATCTTCGCTCATTTGCCTTTACCGATGCCATCATATCTTCTGGATTACAGGAATACGGATAGACTGGAACATACGCCATCATACAGCCAATTTGGAAATCAGGATTTATTTTTTTCCCTTCAATCACAGCAGCTGCACTAGCGATCAATTCGTTGATTCCTGCTTGAAAAACAAGCTCCTCTTTCTTCGCTTCATCTTCAATAATCATTGCTGAATTCGTCCAAACATGTAGTGGTTCTTGTCCATCCGCTTGGTTATTGATCTCATTAAAAGTCATCCAGTACGTTATTTTATCTTTATAGCGTTCAAACACACATTTAGCAAATTTTACAAATAATGGAATCACTTCTTTGTTGGCAAAACCACCGAATTTCTCGTAAAGATAATACGGCATTTCAAAATGGGAGAGCGTAATAACTGGTTCGATGCCATTTTCTATTAATTCATCAAACAAGCGATCATAATATAGCAGCCCTGCTTCATTTGGTTCTTCCTCGATTCCTTTAGGAAAAATACGACTCCAAGAAATAGACGTGCGTAAACATTTTAAACCTAATTCCTTAAAAAGCTTGATATCCTCTTTATAGTGATGATAAAAATCAATCGCTTCATGATTTGGATAATATTCTCCATCCAGAACACCTTGCGTGATTTTCCGAGGAATTCCGTTTCCCCCAGCAGTCATCACATCAGCAGTACTAGGCCCTCTGCCGTCTACATTCCATGCTCCTTCTGCTTGATGAGCGGCAATTGCGCCGCCCCATAAAAAATTGTCTCCTATTTTATTCGTCATAATACGGCTCCTTCAATAAAAATAAATCGCTTATAAATCGATTTTTTGTGCACGATTCGATGCAATAACAAATGGTAAATAGATGCCTACAGAAACGGCCAAACAAACAACCCCAACCAATGCAGCCACTATATTTCCACCTGTTCCTAAGAATAGATTGATGATCCCTGGCGTAGTCCACGGGACACCGATTGCAGGTGAAGGCATAATCGGCCAAACAACTGTAACGAAATAGCCGATCATAATGTTGACCATTGGCACCAAAATAAATGGAACGATCAATAATGGATTTAACACAATTGGCAATCCAAATATGATGGGTTCATTGATTTGAAAAATTCCTGGTACTAATGACATTTTCGCAATTTCACGTTGTTCTGGACGTCTGGATGCGATAAAGATTGCAATGATCAAGCCCATCGTCATACCCGTTCCACCCATATTTGCAAACATATCATTTAGAATTCCCCATGTCTCTTTATAAGGAACATCCCAAAGTGAGCCGCCTTTATTGATAAAATCAAGATTTGCTAAATCTTGTTCTGTAAAAATAGCGGAACGAACAGCATTTAACGTATTTGGACCATGAATACCGATTGAAAATAGTAATGTTTGAATAAAGGCTAATAACATTACCCCAACAACATTTCCGCCAAGATCACGTAACGGACTTTGGATTCCTTTATAGATAAGTTCATTAATGCCTTCTGGTGCGATCATTAACACTAAAAAATTAATAATTGCTGAGATCCCTACTACAATCACAATTGGAATCATACTTGAGAATGAACGAGAAACAGCTGGCGGAACCATTTCCGGCATTTTAATTTGTAGACGTTTTACTTTAAATAGTTTTGGTAAAAATTCTCCTACTAAACAACCAACGATCATTGCCACAAATAGACCTTGAGCCCCTAAGTACTGTGTACTGACAACATTCAAGTCATCTGCATTAAACGGTTTCGGATACAAAATCATAAAGCTCGCGATACTTGTTAACCCAACGAGAGTTGAATCTGCTTCAAAATGTTTCGCTAATATTTGAGCAACAAGATACGTGATAAAAATACTCATGATGTTGATGGTTCCGTTCGCTACAGAAGACAACACCTGTTGTGCACTTTCTAAATTTGGAAAAACACTGGATAATCGTAATAATTGCACGACAAAACTGTCATTTGAAAATAAAATATTGTTGACTAAAATAACAAGTGATGCAGAAATTGTTAATGGAAAAATCAACATAAACGCATCTCGAACAGCAGCGATGTGACGTTGATTATTTAACTTTGTCGCAATTGGTACTAATGAACGATCGATAATATCATTAAATTTTTGCATAGATAAAGCTCCTTTCATTTATAAACGTATTATACATAAATTATCTCCCAAAAAAGTAAGCGCCTCCTTTTTAAAAATAAATTCTTGGGAAATAGAATAAATTCCTTGGCTGGAACGACCTGTTCCTGATTTCAAAAAAAATTAACTAAAGTGAGAGTCACTCTAGTTAATTCAAGATAATGCAATAGTTTCATTCATTCCGATAGTCTTTAAGGTAGCTAATCAACGTCTCCAAAATCGCAATCGACGGCAGTTGGCTGGTCAAATCCAGAAAAATATCTTTGCGTTCTTCTTTGATTTCATACTCAATAGAGTAGTCACAAAGTTGAGCCAGCGTACTTTTCTTATTTAGTGTAATGCAATATTTTTTGACAATATTCTTATCTTCCAAACCTGCGATAACCTCAATCAATTCTTTTGTTTCACCTGATACACTTAAAAAGACGATGGCATTTTTTTGATCCTTGCGTAAAAAACTACGAATTGGATAAGTCAAATCATCTAAACTAAGAGATACATAGCCCAAATTTGCTAGTTTTCTAGCGATATACTGGGCAATTGCCCCGAGGCCCCCATGCCCATAAACAAGATAAAATCACTATCACGTAAATCTTGCGCCATCTTTTTTATTTGATATTCTACATCGGGATGGAAAATCCCCATGTTAAGAGAATTCACTCGTTCTTCAATGCCAATATGTTTCTTATTTTCTTCCTGATCAACATGATCTAAATGGGACTTTATATAAAATCGAAACTCTGGAAAAGAGTGAAAGCCGACTTTCTGAACAAAACGAAAGACAGATGTTGAAGATACATGTGCACCATCAGCAATATCCCGAACACGCATATAAGGGATTTTATCTAGATTGTTCACAACAAATCGATAAATTTCTTGTTCTACAGAGGACAGGTCATTTAATTTCAGATAATCAAATATCGCCATTTAGGTTAATCTCCTTTAGTTCGCTAAGAAAATTATACCATAAAAAATTTATTTACTGATCAATTGATGAACTTGATAAACTGCCCCGATAAGCCCTGCATCGTTTTTCAATTTTGTTGGTATAACAGGTGCAATCGTCTTACCTCTTAGATAATTGATAGCCGCGTGATTTTTTTCCACCTCAGCCAACGTTTTCTGAAGTTCTCTATGAAACTGTTCATTCGCACTTACACCACCACCAATTAAAATGGCTTCTGGATCAAAGCAGCTAATCAGATTGACCAGACCAACTGAAAGATCCACATAAAATTGTTTTGTAATCGTCGTTGCAAGCATGTCACCACTTTCAGCTAAAGCAAAGATCTCCCGTGCATCGCTAATAGGAACAAAGGTTGCTTCATTTTTTGGCTGCGACTCATTGTACAGACGAATCAGACCATCCACAACAGATGCACGTCTATTGATCGATACCGATTCAAGATTTCCTGTTTCAGGTAATTTATCGATCATCATCCAACCAAATTCTCCAGCCATGCCGTGAGAACCACGATACACTTTTCCATTAATCACGATCCCCCCACCAACACCAGTCCCTAAGACGAGACATAAATAATTATCCAGATCGATTGCATTACCGATCCATTTTTCTGCTATGGCAACGGCATTTGCATCATTTTCTACCGTGACAGGTAGACTAGTCAACTTCTCTAGCTTTTGTTTGAAATTTTCACCATATAATGGTTTGATCGCTCCTGCCGTTAACATAAAGCCATCTTTTTGGACAATCCCTGGCGCACTTATGCCAATTCCTTCTATTTGATAATCAGCTTTGGCGTCATCGATGATTTTTAAAAGATTGGCGTAGAATATCTCAGGTTCGTATTCTGTCTCAACACTTCCTTTTGATAAAATAGTGCCATTTTCATCCAAAACACCATATTTAACAGTCGTTCCTCCTATGTCAAAACCTACATACATAAACTTAACTTCCTTTATTGTTTATTTGAAGAGTTAAAGATAACGCCTTCATTTGGAAAATATTGTATCATATCTTGTTGAGGATTTTTTTCCTTTCTAACATTGGTTGAGAATTTTTCTATTCTACAAAAACAACCTAGAGGATTTTTCTCCCTCTAGGTTGTTTACTAACTTTTTTTAGTTAATGAGCCCTTACTTATTATTAACAACTGATAAGATCATATTTCTAGTATTCAGATACGATTATTCCAAGCCTTCAATCACAAGATTTTCAATGCTGGCAGCTTTTGCATCTGCTGTAACCACGGCCTGAAACTCAACCTTGTCTCCTTCTTTTAGGAAAAGTGCCATCGGACTGTTATTCGTTGTCACACTGTAGATTGTTTTCTCATTTTCTAATAAGAAGGAAACAACAGTCTGTGCCTCACTGGCAACAATAGTAATACGGGAAACAGTCCCTTTGATTTTCTCTAAATCGGCGGCATCAGTGCTTGTGTTATTACTTCCTTTTGTTGCCAACTCAATGCGATAAGCATCTAAGGCATTTTGTGCTGCATCTGCATCCACTACAATATCATTATCTACTGCATTGACATACACATATTTTTTGAAAATCCCTTTACTGTCCATTAAGGAAACGATCCAAGTCGGAACACCATCAATATTATACAAAACAGGCATACTGGCTTTCCATTTTTTCTCTGGGTAAATTTTCGCTGTAATCGAAATAGCGCCATCACTATCCATGATCCCTACTTTTGTATCACGGTAATACGTTACTTGACCCGTTCTTGCATTGATCAGCGAATAACCCAAAGCGGAATCTTGCTCTTCATCTCCACTTGTAAAATCTGTAAAATACAACAATTGACTGCCTTCTTTATTCATCATCGGTGTGATTTGGCCGGATGCATAAATGCCGTTTTCTGTTGGAATCTTCACATCTTTTTTTGCGCCAAACATCGTTTGATTCCACCAACCTTGCTGTAACGGCCAAAGTATTCATTGATACTATTTGCTGCAGAACTAGTGATCGGAGCATCTACAAATTTTGGCGCCTCTTTGCTATTATAGACTTTCACTTCACCCGTTGTTGCATTTAAAACGGCTGTCTTAAATTCATTGTAGTTCATTCGACCAGAAACCCCATATTCTTTGTATAGCGTTTGAATATAGAAGGGATTTCCTTTATCGTCTATTTCTAAATTAATTTTTCCTGTCGTCGCGTAATCTGGATAGGCAGCATAAATTTTACGTGCAGCATCTTTGCCAAAATAAGCAGACGGCGTATAAATGATCGGTTTTTCAACAAATTTTGGCTGTGCATTAATATCGGTTGCACTGATAATGAAATATCCTGGAACTGCTCCTAATTTCGACCATTTAAAAAATCCATTAAATTCGACTGTAGCAACATACACATACTCATCATTCACAACTTGAGCCGTAATACCATCTAAGGTGAACATATTTGAGTTTGGAATCACAGAGAATTTTTGCAACATCTTCCGCTTAGCCGTTTTTGGCGCAATCGCAATAGGTGTCTCTTTGGTAGAAGTCAACACTTCAGCCTTTTCCTCTGTCTTCAAAGGAATCGTTTGATAAACATCATCAATGGCTGTTACCTTTGTTACAGAACTAACAATGAATAATAAAACCATTGCGGCTAGACTGATCCCTAGAACACGACCGGACCAATCATTTACTGTAACTGTTTCAGCATTTTTGCGTCCATTATGCAACACCTTCATAGATGCCTTACTGATAGAACGCCGAGTCAACAACAAGCCACTTGCAATAACTGCTCCAATTAGATTGATCCATAAAATAGTTGAGAGAGTCTTACTAGGTAATGCCACAAATAAGAAGCCGCCCATTAAGAATAATTCAACGATCAGTAGTATAATCGTCCCTTTACTATTTTTCCCTTTTCTTGCAATGAGACTTAGACCATTCGCTAATAAAATACCTATACCAAAATACAACGTTAACCCAACAAAATTTAAAAACATTTTTTTCCTCCTTTTAAATTTAAGATAAAAAAAGTACTTCCACTTTAGAGTAGAAGTAACTTTAATGATTGATTTAATTATACAGGATAGAATTTTCACTTACAATATCCATATAACGATGACACAATTTTATTTTCAGCTGTTTCTTTTTTGATGTATCTAATCTCCTGTCACATGATGGCTTGCATGAAATCGGCATAAGATAACGTTCACTTTAAAAAAATTGATAGTATCCTCCCAAAAGCTTAAATTACTTTTCTATTAATCTTCCAGTTAGCCAAAAAGAACCAGAAATAATCGTTCCTTCTTTGATTTCTTCAGCAACAAGTTCAGGATCAGCGACTACATCAAATTCTCCACCTAGCGTTTTGACTTTTGCATAATAAAAATAATCATTCGAATAAGGATTTATGATTTTTTCAGCAGATAAAACCCGACCACCAAACAGACCCATAGAGCTTGCTCCGTCTTTCCCCTCTTCCACACCAAATAAACCTGATGGAATAAAAAACTCACTAGCAAATTTAGGCTCTGTTTCTTGCGCCCTATTGTATGCTTCTTCATCCTCATAAATATTTAACTCATGGGCAAAAGCGGCTAGCTGCACTTCCCGTATCACTGGGTATTTTATTTTTTGCGCTGCGATATCTGGCATATCAAAGACAAAGGGATACGTAAACGCCCCATCTTCGCTTGGCTCTGCCTCACTGTATATTCTGCCATCTAACATCGTATCTTTAGGATCTTCAACTTGTTCAAGTAAACGGACAGTTGAAACAGCTGTTCCTTTATAATGGGGATTTAATCCAATCATCTCACCTTGTGTATTCACTTGACCCCAAAGTTCGATCCCGTTCCCCATTTTTAATAGCAGATAAGCTCCTCCATGCGCCTTTATTTTCTTTCCTGATTCAAACACTACCTTTGCGTATTTCATAAAGTCTTCTTCAGATGAAACAGGTAGACCAACTGTTGAAAAATGATTAACCATTTTATTTTCTCATTCCTTTCATTCTAAAAACTACCAATTCATTTTATTATAGACAAGATAAGAAACCATTATCAAGATTTCGTTCCTCCAGATCTACTAAAATTCAGACCCTCGACAGAATCCCTAACACACCTAACATTCTAGCACTACTTCTGGTAAATAAGTTCACTCCACATGTGTTTGAGTATAGGACTGTCCACTAAGGTCAGCAAGAGCAAAACCATTCCCTTGAATTCCTACTACAAGTTTATAAATAAATGGTTGCGGACCCGGTCCCACAGATCCATAAAGTTGTTTGAAGTCCTCTATATCCCATGCAATAGTGTAAACTGTATGATCTTCTTCTGTAGAAGTAATTGAGGCGATTTTATACTTTTTATTCATTACTAAATCCGTATAGTAGTTATCATCGATAGTAAATACTGGATCGCCTTTTCCATCTTTATAATACGTTCCTTTTAATAATTGAATTGCTTTTACGGTATCCGCATCTAAATTCTGAGTGCTTTCTGGTTCTTCTGCTTTCTCTCGCTGAGGCACAAATGTCCCCTCAACAATTTGATTAAAACTATTCTTTAGGTCTTGGTTCTCTGTCTCTTTAAAAACAATGGCATTTTCATCATTTCCTTGATTTTGCATCGTCACTAAAACCACAGGCTTATCTTGATAGATAGTAAACAGATAACAATGGCCGCCAGTTGCTGGTGTTGTCTCAATATCAGAATAAACTGTAAGAATAGTATAGCTGTCTTTCTTTTCCCCATCTTCTAGCCAGTTCATTTCGACAAGCTGCTCGTTTACCTTAGGATGCATCTGACCTTCTAAAAGACCTGCTGGTATTGATAGACCATAAAAATTTACGCTGTTTGCCTTACTATATTCTTTATACTCTTGTTTCATAGTCTTTCCCCAACTGGTCATAAACTGTCGGAGATCAGAAGCATTCTTCTCGGTCCAAGATACGGTTTTAGTATCGGTTTGTTTTGTTTCTTCTGCAGATTCTTTAGTGGATGAATGTTTTGTTTCCTTCTCGCTCGTTTTAGTTGTTTCAGATTCCTTTGCCTTATCATTAACAGTAGACACCTCTGAACGAATGGTACTCCCCTTTGAACACGCACTTAGTAGTAAAAGTAAACTGATCCCAACAATCCCTTTTTTAACTAAATTATTCATTTTCATTTCTCCCTCACGATATAGTTTATTCTGTACTTCATTAATGCTCTATTTTCTTCGTTAAGTATACCATACATCGTGCGGTCAAAAATAACTAGTAACTAGTTACCATTTGATTCAAATTATTCTTCTAGATATAACAAAAAAGACGCTCAACTGAGCGCCTTTTTTTAAGCTTTATCGACTGAATAACCAGAAATAAGATAAATTACACCTATACATCCACTTTACTTGAAATTTAAGAGAAACAATAAGTTGTGCTGCTCGTGTAACTCATCTGAACCTTTTAAATCAGTATGTTTTTTTAAACATAAATAACTCGGCTTTACGATAATCATAACAAATTTTTGAAAATGCTAATAGCTTTCCTGAACTTAAAAATGTGTCATCTCTTACCACCAATGTCGGAGCACCTATAGGTAATTTAAAAAAACTTGCACCAGGCTCAGAAAGCGATTCGCTACTAATGACTTTGTCAATAAAGCCGATTTTTATATGTTTATCCTGTTCAAAATAGTTAAAAACTGAGTCATATAACGATTCTTCTGGAATTTCTTGGATGATTGATTGTAAAAAATAAGACTTTTCGGCTAAATATGGTTCGTCATCAAGTGTCCTCAAACGGTTAACTTCAATCAATTGAACATCTGGAGCCAATTCGTTATTTTTAGGTAAGAAATCAGCTGCTGCCACACTCACAATCCTACGATTAGCTTCTACAGTTTTAATCGTCCGTCCTGGTCGTGCCATTTCTTCCGTAATTCCAATGTTATTTTGTAAGTTGAGTACTTTTTCATGGCGTTCTGGACGAATAAAAGAACCTATGCCCTGAGCTTGATAAATAACCCCCATATCACTAAGCTGCGCCAAAGCTTGTCGTAACGTATAACGCGAAACGCTATAATAGGTCATCAATTTTTGTTCGCTTGGTAACTTTCCATCTTTATCTGCCAATTTCCCATCTTGTATTTCATCAATCATCTCGTTGACTAATGTTTTAATATCAAATGGATTCTTGCCTTGCATCTTTAGACACTCCTTTTTTATTGAACCTAACGAATATCAGCATATTATTTTACCTTATACCAACTTATTAAAATAATACCTTATTATAATCTTTCGGTGACTTCTTTATTCATTTCAGTGCTATACACCTTTTACAGTAACGTTTGCTTGTTCATCTTGGTACAATTTTCTATCGTAAAATTTAATAAACGGAAACCAAATTATAAATGCTACGGCTGCACAGATGATCGCTAATACAAATGCTCTCCAATCGCCACCTGAACCAATAAATCCTGACAAACCAAGTGGTGTTGGCCATGCAACTTGTGCTATTGGTGGATTAACCATACCGAATTTTATTGCAAAATAGGCTACTGACATTGAACTCATTGGTGCTAAGAAAAACGGAATCGCTGTATACGGATTGTACACAACTGGCATCCCAAATAAAATCGGCTCATTGATATTAAACAATGAGGGTACAACTGCCGCTTTACCTAAAGCACTTAATTGAGCTGATTTTGCAAAAAATGTGATGAAAATAACCATTCCAAGGGTTGCCCCCGAACCACCGATAGTTACAAAACTATTATTAAATTCACCTGCAAATGGGAGATTCGCCCCATTTTGATTTTGAACCATATTTGATAAAACAATCGGTGTTAAAAATGAAGTCACAATCGTCGCACCATGAATCCCGACTATCCAAAGGGCATGCATCAAGAAATAAATAACTAATAGCCCAACCCAAGTATTAGTTAAATTTGTTACAAAACCAAATGGAATAGCAATCATTTTAAATATATCCGTTCCTAAAGCAACTAATAAACCATTGATAATAATCACAGTTAAAGCAATCAAGACAGTTGGAATTAACGCTGTAAAAGAATTTGAAACACCTGTTGGTACAGTCTCAGGCATCTTGATCACCCATTTACGTTTCACACACAAAGCATAGATTTTAACAGCAATGATAGACATGATGATTGCTGTAAAAATCCCTGTTGTACCTAATCGTGTGACCCCACCAGACATTTCCCAACCATCAATAATCTTTTTATCATCCGTCACCACGTTTACTAACGTAGCAACACCACCATCAAAAATCAATTCCGGCAAACACATGAAGTAAGCCATCATAGATAATAGTGCCCCATTCATAGGATTTAAATTGATTTTTTCTTCCTGCGCTTGAATTTTTGTATACTCATAACCAAAAACAATACAAAAATAAAGGGCTAAAATCCCCATAGTCGCCATGTTACCAAGCATATACAAGTTCTGAACTCGCTCAAAGGAAACTTCCCATATTCCTTGCAATGCCGGAAAACTCTGAGGCAAAACAGCAATAATCAGAAACATTGATCCTACAATTGTAAATGGAATGGACGCCATCCCAGCTGCCATAACACCACGAACAATCCTAAATTGAGAGATTTTTCCCATAGGTCCCATTAAATAGTTATTCAAGAATTTAAATAGTTTGTTTTCTGAATCCATAGTTATCACCTTTCTTTTTCTACATTATTTTCAAAAACTTTCATATGTCTTAAATAGGCATCCTTATTGTGTTCAATTTGCTGAACACGTCGTTCAACAACTAGGCTAACTAGACAACCTATAAAAAGAACTACAAGTAGCAAGCCACGCCCTTCATTATTGATAAACGGAAAGAGTAACTGCTGATACCCCATTAGAATTGTTATCATTCCTAACAAATTACTAAAAATCTGTACAGCATATCCTACTTTAGTAATGAACAAATGATTGGATGGATTCCAATATTTAGTCGTCTGTTCAATTATGATAGCGATATCAATTATAAGTAATAACAACGGTAGGATAATCCAGATACTAAAAGTTGAAAAAGATAATATGATCCAATACAAATTAATAAAGAAAAACAATGCTGTAGTGTAACGAAATAGTAAAAAGCGATTAAAATGGATACTTCTTAGCTTCGTTTGTTTATTCACTTCTGTTCCAGCTGACATATTTTTCATTTTCATCCCCTTCCTTTTACGTTTAATGAGGTCTTCATACTTCTTTCAGTATTCATTCCACTTCCTTCAGAGCTACTAGCAACTTAAATTCACTTGTTCGAACAAGTAAAGATTACCACATTATTCCGAATATGTAAACGCATACTTATTTTACTTTTGATAAAATAAACATCATTATTTAATGATTAATTTGAATAGATGTAAAATAGTCGAAAAATTAGCCAGTCGACTTTTCTTTAATGATGTTACCTATCAAGTTCCTTATTTAGAGAAAATTTGACTAGTATAGTTCTATTTTCAAAATCTATTACACTAAACTTTTTATTAATTCATAGATTTGTTCCTCCTTTGTCACAATGTAATCAGGCTTATTTACTTTACTTGTTATAGAGTGACCACGCCGATTACACCAAATGGTTTTCCAGTTCGCATTTTTTGCTCCAAACATATCATTTCTATAAGAATCACCAATGTAAAATGTCTGTTGTGGATCTAACTTCATTTCAGTTTCAACGTAATGAAAAATTTTTTTATCCGGTTTTGCCATTTCCAACTCACCTGAAATAAATATGTGTTTGGGTTTTATCCAATGAGTCAAGTTCAATTTTTTTATCTTGTTTCGTTGATGCTTAGAGGAACCATTCGTAATGATCCCCATGGTCAGTTTCTTCTCCTTACAGTACTGTAGTGTTTTCTCCATATCCGGAAATAGAGTGATTTTTTCTTGAAAGGCTGCATAGTCTTTTTGAAAGGCTATAGCTTGTTGTGGCAGGATCGAGATATCAAACTCATTAAATGCCTTTGTCAGACGATAGATATACATTTCGTCCATAGAAATGCGTCCTTTTTGTGATAGTTCAAAAACATCATCACTAAATTTACGACTATGGCGGAATAATCCTTCTATAGAAATTCCTTTATTCAATGAAAAATTTTCTTGGAATGCTCTTTTAAAAGGCTCTAATTGATCATACAACGTATCATCAACATCGAAAATGAAATTATACAACGTCTTTCCTCCTACTGCTTTTAAGTATTGAACGTATACGACTCTTATGTACCTTATTCATAGCAAATGAGAAGAAATCCACAAAAATTTGAAGAACAATTTTCGTGAATTTCTTTTTATTTCTCGAGATCAAACACTTCTGTCTCATCCTCAGACGCTGATTATCCAGTACACACTATTTATTCGCTACTTTTATTATTTCAGCTTAATTGTTTAATCCGAGTAGTTACCCCTTTTAGATTGTAACACTCGGCATAGTCTCTAATCGGGCGCTTGATATGATCTATTACATAACGTTGTCCATGAATATTATGTTTTTCAAGATTTGCATAAAGTGTTGCTATTTCATTTTTCACTTCATCATCGTTAAAGGTATAATGACCAGCAATATCAAGAATTTCTTCTGACAATACCGTGTCTTGCATGATTTCTTCCACAGTGAATTCTTTTTGAGCTCCGACCATCCATTTTCTCCAGCGTTCGCTTTTAATAGCATGTACAAGTAAAACCTCTCTTGTTTTCGACGGCTCCGTTACAAGACCATTTTCCACTAGTTTCGCTTCTACTGCAGCAAGATTCAAATATGCACGGGTTTCCTCTGTACCATATTGTGGTGCAACATTTGTCGCTGTAATTTCTGAAGGAATATGCTCCAGCAAGGTTACATCATCTAGATAGTCACCATTATGCTCCTTCAACCCAACGCCATACCCTTTTGCCATTTGTGCTAAATCATAGGCATTTTTGAAATTAAAGGTACCAACTTGCTCCGTTTTACGTGTCAGTGTTCCTGTTTGACCAACGATAAATGTTGGCATGGGTAAATCACGTTTTTCTAATTCTTCTTTCAATTGTAAAATAAAGTTTTCGTATGTTTCTGTAGAGGTTAATCCTCCATTAGTTTCCTCTGTTCCTACTTCATAGCCAATCTCTGGTAAATCACGCGCTTTTCGTTCGCCTTCACAAAACTCAATCAATTCCACTGTTCGTTTTAACACGGTTTTTAATGGAATGACTTTCCCAATTTCAAAAGGATCTTTCGTAGGATCAATCATTAATAAATCAAAACCCGCTTCAATATCTGCGACATAAGATTTTCTTCCTAGCTCCATCGCTTTTTCTGTCGGTAAGTGGTCATTTCTTTCTTGATCTCTTTGCCAAGGACCACCATGATCACGACACATATAATATAAATTGTCATAGCCAATTTCTTCTGCTACCTCTTTCACCGCATTGGCAAAGGTAAATTGATTCCAGCCATTAACATAGCCACCGCCAAGTTCATCTGCATCTACTTGATTTCGACTTGCAATAAACATCACTGGGTAATCATCTTCTTTGGATAGCTCTAGCGTTGCTTGAACACAGTTTTTTGACATCGGTCCGATTCCTAAAAGCGTTGCACTTTCACCTGATTTTTGTAGTTCTAGTAAACTTTCTACAACTTTTTTTATTGGTAATTTTTCCATACTCGTCATCTCCAATTCATTTTTCTAATAGGTATTATTTTTCTGTTTTTATTTTATCTTCTTCATCTAAATTTGGTTTTGTAAAATGTAGAATTGCTACAGATATCAATGTACCGATCAACATGGATAAAACATACCAGAGCTTTCCAGTAACAACGGGTAAAATAATTAAGCCTCCATGAGGAACTAGCGCTTCTACACCATTGGCCATCCCTAATGCTCCGCCAACAGCGCTACCAATGATAATGGCTGGTAATACTCGCTTTATATCTTTTACAGCGAATGGAATCGCTCCTTCTGTAATCCCAATCAGTCCCATGAAAAAGGCCGAAATCCCCAAATCTCTGTCTTCTGCTGTATATTTTTTACGATCAATAAACGTAGAAATAGCCATTGCTAAAGGAGGGATCGCTACTGCAATACGATGTGCGCCATTCGGTCCATAAACCCCTTCAGACATTAATGCCAAAGTGAACGCAGTAGCTGTTTTATTGATTGGTCCCCCCATATCTATCGCTGTCATAGCCCCGATAATTAGGCCTAAAATAATCGCACTACCACCTTGCATTTCCCCTAATACTTTAACTAACCAATCCATTCCGGCTCCAATTGGCACTGCGATAATATAAATGTAAATCATCCCTAACACAAATGTCGTTAGAACGGGTACAATTAAAATTGGCATAATTGTTCGAATCGTCGCTGGAACCTTCCATTTTTTACACCAACGAACAAAATAACCAACTGCCACCCCCATAATCATGGCACCCAAGAAACCTGTTTTTACTTGTCCTTCTCCAATCGGATTATTGGCAACAAACCCTAAAATCATCGCTGGCGCTAAAGCTGGCTTTCCTGCGAGTGAATGTGCAATATAGCCTGAAAGTAATGGGATCATCATAGCAAAACCTGCGGCACCCAAATCATTTAGATTTTGCATAAAGGGATTAGTGATTTCCATTCCCGAGTCTGTGGCTTTTCCTGTAGCCAACGCTATTGCCAAGAAAATCCCCCCAACGACAACAGCAGGCAACATGAACGACACACCAGTATTAAAAGCTTTTTGTAGATCTTTAAAAAACTTATTTTCCTTTTTCATTCCAAGTCATCTCCTCTATTTTGATTTATTCGGATGCTTCTACTAATTTTTCCACCTTGTCTAATACCTCAACAGGATGCTTGATTGCATCCGCCGGGTCGATTTGTAAGACTTTCCCTTCATCAGTTTTTTCATCAAAGCGTTCTTCTCCTTCGATTCCGATTGCAACTGCTAAAATGACCACATCTGCTTGATCGACATCTGCTTGATCTAACTCATTTTCAATGCCCATACTTCCTTGTGTTTCCACTTGTACATCGTACCCTCTTTTTTCACACTCTTTTTCAATTGCTTCTTGTGCCATATACGTATGCGCTACGCCTGTTGGACATGCAGTTACTGCTACAACTTTCATCATGCTTCCTCCTATTCTTTTTCAACCAGCTACTTTAATCGAACGCAACAACTTAAAAATGTTCTTTTGATCTTTCTCTATTACCAATTGCTTCCTAAATTCATCATCTAAAAGTTTTTTACTAAGCTGCGAGATAAATTTTAAATGGATGTTATTTTCATTTTCAGCTGGCACGCCGATTAAAAAGATAAGTTTAACCCGTTCCTCGTGTCCTTCAGCCCAAATAAATTCCTCTTCTGTCTGTAAAAAACCAATAAAAGGTCTTTTTACTACCTCACTTTTCCCATGAGGAATAGCTATTTGATACCCAATCGCAGTGGACATTTCATCCTCCCGATTTAATACAGCCTTTAAAAAAAGCTCTTTATCCGAAATTAATCCCGTTTTACCTGCCTTTTGAACTAACGCACGTAATACGTCATCTCTTCTTTGAAACTTTGACTGCAATAAAATCATGTCTTCCTTAATCACATCACTTGCACTATTCCTCAAGTGTCTCACATCCTATCTTTTGTCTTAATACTTCCTTTATTGAAAATTCTGTAAACTGCTTCATTCTGTCTTTACTTTCTACTATTTGATAGATATCAGATAATATGCCTTTAATTTCTTGGATGTTCTTTTCAGCGATACAAACGATCATCACTATTTTTACAGAGTGTTCATTCCATTTAATATATTTTTCATTTTTTACAACCGCAATCACCGTTTTTTGACATATTTGGGATTACCATGAGGAATAGCTGCTCCCGTTGGCAAATCTGTCCCTCCCAATCGTTCCCGGTTCATCATACTCTCAACAAATTTTTCTGTTACAACATACGCCTCTTTCAGTCTCTTACCAATCTCTTTTAGTAGCTCATCTTTTGTCTTAAAATTCTCATTCCAAAAGATAAATTCTTCTGATAAATAAGGAGCAAGATTGCTTAATTGCTTTAATTCATCTTCTTCAAACGCCTTTAAGAAAAGAAACTGTTCGTT
The DNA here is from genome assembly GCF_000633635.1 of Enterococcus crotali. Classification (GTDB taxonomy): domain Bacteria; phylum Bacillota; class Bacilli; order Lactobacillales; family Enterococcaceae; genus Enterococcus_L; species Enterococcus_L crotali. The sequence continues at coordinate 163,955 of NZ_AYPQ01000008.1, forward strand.
GTAAGCCATTGTAATATTCTTTATATCTTGATCACTTAACAATGGTGAAACAATAACGGTCTTTCTATTCAATCGATTTAGCGGCACTGTGGAAATAATAAAATCTATTTGCTCCAAATCAAGTACGTCTACTTCTTTAATTGATGCAACTTCAATCATGTCAAAAGAAGGAAGAATATTTTTAATACGATTCAAGAGTAACTCTGATGTGGCTATTCCAGTTGGACAGACAATCAGAATTTTTTTACTTAATTTTGCTCGCTCAATTGCTGACTGAAAATAAATTGTTAAAAAGCCTATTTCATCTTCATTAAAAGTGACTTCCAGCTCCTCCTCATACTCACTTAAAATGACCCAGATCGAGTTAAACATTACTGTAAACTCATTCTTTATTTGGTAAAGAAAAGGATTATTCGTTTGAACTCCTTCCCGTAGCCGATAAATCATCGGAGGTATGTGGAGTATTAGCTGATCCTTCAATTTTCGATCCTCAGTGAAATTTATTTTGAGCGAGCTACTCACCTTTTCAATAATATTTGAAACAACTTCATGATATTGTTCTTTTGTCGGTAAAGGTTCAAAACGGTTTGAAATTAAATACGTTGATAGATATTCAATATCGTTACGAGTAAATTGAAGATTTAAGCGTAATGATATCTTATTCAACATCTCTTGTGCACTTTTCTTAAAAAAGACGCATTCATTTTTATTCTCAGGTTTTTCTACTCCTTCAACATGATGGCCTGAACTAACACGATAAACTAAAATAATCATCATATTCAGGACATTTGAAACATAATGCTCTGCTATCACAGTTACATCTCTTTTGATATAACCATATAGAACCCTCGTACACACGCTAACGATATCTTTCCCATAATACTGAGCAAGCAAGGCTTCCTTTTTTTCATCATCTGGTTCAAACAAATTATTCTTTCTCTCCGTTAAATAATGATTGAACTCTAGATAGGCTTTTTGTAGCTCCTTTTCTGGTCCAGATATCCTAGTCCCTTTTGAATCGCTAATAATTTTGATTGTATTTCCTGTTGTTAATAGATGTTTTATAAACTTAAGATCATTATTGATAGAGCTTCGGCTAATCAAAAACATCTCTGATAATAATTCAAAGGTCACCGTTTGATTTTCAAATAGTAATAATTGAATAATTTTTTCTCTCCTACCTGCTGTAGAGTATATGTTTTTTTCCAGCACCTCAGCTATTTTCTGCGGAATTTCAACACTTCTTTTTATACTAATCCCTAAGCCAGGTCTCTTTTCTATGCGATAGCCTTCTTGTGTGAGGTATTCCTCTACAACTTTTAAATCAGAATGAACCGTTCTTTCAGAAATGTTTAACTTGTTTGCATAGTACTTAACGGTTTGAAAGCCATTCTGTTTTATAAGTAATGAAGCAAGAAGTGACTGTCTTTGTATCAATTTCATTTTTTCCCTCCGTTCTTCGATCAATTCATTCCTGAAACACCAAATGTAAGCACTGTCATCTTTTACACTTTCGATTATATAGGTACCGCTTACTTTTTTATATCACAATTCTTTTCAAGAACTTGTTGCAATGTCTTGTACTGTTTATTATCCTTGATGCATAAAAATAGACCAACCATCAATTAAGATGATTGATCTTTATAGCTATAATATCTAGTTGTATTTGAGCTGGATACACTAATTTACTTTCGGTAAATCTGCTCTAGCAAGTGTCAATCACCCAACTGTTTTCTCAGTTTTAGATTGAAGTGAAATTTGAACAATAATAGATGATTAAATTGTTTAAAAAACTCTTCTTTTCACCTATAATTCAAACATATATTGATTATTTTTAACATCTGTCCCAAAGTGCAAAACGCATGGATCAAATGCTTTGTTTAAAAAAATTATTGGCACAATTGTATCGTATTCTTTTTGAATACTTTCTAAGTCAAAATTCAATAATTCTTGACCTGTAGTTATTTCGTCACCTGTTTTAACAAAAGACTTAAAATGCTTGCCGTTTAATTCAACTGTGTCAATCCCTACATGTATAAGTAGCTCTACACCATTACTTGATGTCAAACCGATTGCATGATTCGTTGGAAAAACCATAGTAACGACTCCATTGAAAGGCGCCACAACTATATTATCAGCTGGTTTTATAGCAAAACCAGCCCCCATTGTCCCTGTTGAAAAAGCTTGATCATTTACTTTTGACAATTCCACAATCTCACCTGATAATGGCGCATTAAAATATTGATTTTTAACATCCTTATTGGTTAATCCCTCTTTCACCACATCATCTTTAGGTGTTTTAACAACTAAAAATGTGATAACAAAACCCGCTACTATACTAATTAAAAAGGCACTTAAAACAATTGGAACATTCACTTGCAAATAAATGGGTAAGCTAACAATACTAGAGGATGCAAATGCTGGCAATTCGATTCCCATAAACGAAATATACGCTCCACCAATAGCACCACCTAAACAAGCTGATAATAGTGCTCGTTTATTATGAATCAACACAGTATATAATGCCGGTTCAGTAATACCTAAAACAGCTGAAATACTCGCTGATGTTGCAACTGTCTTTTCTGTTTTGCTTCTTGTTTTAAATATCATCGCCGCAGTTGCCCCAAACTGTGCCATTGTAGACATCATCATTGTTGGTAGTAAAAAGTCGCTTCCTCGATCAGATAAATTCTGGAAAATAACTGGTGTAAAAGCCTGATGCATCCCAGTGATAACTAACAATGGTCTTAAAAACGACAAAATGAAACCTGCAATCAGTTTGTTAAAAGAAAATAGCGAACCAACAAATGTAGAAATTGCAATGCCTACATAGTTACCTAGTGGACCTAAAACGATAAACATTAAAGGAATCATTATTAACAATACAATAGTTGGTGTGAATATCACCTTTAACGCATTTGGCATATGAGTATCTACTAGTCGATACACATAACTTAAAATCCACACTGAAAGAATAATTGGAATAACTGAATTTGCATAATTTATAATTGGAATAGGCAATCCCCAAAAGGACAACTTACTGATATCTCCTTCAGTTACAAAAGTTGTAAAGGTTGGATGGACTAATGCTGCTCCTAAAACAATCGCCATTGTTCTATTTGTATTAAAAACTTTAGCAGCTGAGGAAGCTAATAGTATTGGCAAGAAATAAAACGAGACATCCGCAATCATATTAAACAACACAAAAATATCACTATCTACAGACAACAATTCAAAAGCTTTAACTAATGCTAAAATAGCTTTTAACATACCCGCACTAGCGATTGCTGGGATAACGGGTACAAAGACACTAGATAAAATATTCAAAAAACTAGAGACAATTCCTTTTTTTTCTTTCTCTCCTGTACTAGATACCTCTGAATTAAAATCCCCTAATTGATTGATCTCATTATAGACTTGCGCCACTTGAGGTCCAATAACAATTTGAAGCTGATTGTTCTTAAATTGAACCTTTAGCACTTCATCAACTTTCTCTAATTCATCAACATTCACTAAGTCGTTATCCTTTAAACGAACTCTCAATCGAGTCATACAATGCATCATGCTTACGACATTAGATTTACCACCAATAAGTTCTAAAATTTTTTTAGCCTGATTTTTTTTATCCATTTTTTCTCCCCATATTATGCTTAGAATTAGTTTTCTCTTAAACTTTCTCCATTCGTTTCGATAAATTTTTTCATCCAATAATAGGATGCTTTAGGATACCTATCTTTTGTTCCATTTCCTTTATCATCCATATCAACATATACCCAACCGTAACGTTTCTTCATTTCTCCTGTGCTTAGTGAGACTAAATCAATCCCCCCCACATGGTATAACCAAGAACAGGTACTTTATCAATTTCAACTGATTTTTTGATTTCTATAAAATGATCATTTAAATAGTCAATTCGGTAATCATCTTGAACAAATAGCTTTTCATCTGGTTGATCAATTTCTCCTAATCCATTTTCCACAATAAAGATCGGTTTTTGATATCTATCATAAACTTCATTTAAAACATATCTAATACTTGCTGGATCTATTGGCCATCCCCACGGAGTAGCTTTTAAGTACGGATTGGGCCCAAAAGGTAACGCAATAATACCTAGTTCATCTTCTCTGGAAACAGTTGTTGAGCGATAACAACTAAATGAGTAGTAATCCAATGTTCCCTGTTTTAAAATTTCCTCATCCCCTTCTTCCGTTGTAATATGAACTGATAAATCATCCCATATTTTTTGACTATAAGAAGGGTAATACCCTCTTAACATAACATCTGAGAAATAGAATACTCTCCTTCTTTGATCCATCCACGCTTGTTGGTCTTCTGGATGACAAGTAGCTGGATAAGTAGGTGAAGAAGCAAACATAGCTCCTAACATCGCATCAGGTACAAGTTTCTCAGCAAGAATCTTTGCTTTAGCACTTGCTACAAACAAATGGTGGATGCACTGGAACGTCGTTTGGGCGTCCGCATTCGTTGTGCCCAAATGAGAGTAGCCCTGTAATACATTCAACTCATTAAAAGTAATCCAATACTTAACTTTGTTTCCAAATCGATTAAATAAAACCTCACATAATTTAACGTATCTATCTATCAATACTCTACTAGACCAGCCACCATATTTATGTGCTAACCCTGCAGGTAGTTCATCATGACAGATTGTGATAATTGGTTCTATGTTGTATCTTAAACATTCCCCAATAACGGCATCATAAAATTGAAGACCTTCTTCATTTGGGTGTTCTTCTTCACCTGTAGGAAAGATTCTAGTCCAGCAGATTCCAAAACGTAACAAACTTAATCCCATTCCAGCTAATAGAGCAATGTCCTCTTTATAACGATGATAAAAATCAACGGCTTGGTGGCTCGGGTAATACTCGTTAGGATCTAAATAACCAATAGCTCCTTCAGGAATCGCCCCTCTAATCGGCGCAGAACCTTTTGTTCCATCTAGTAATTCATAGGTGATCTTTCTTGATGCTTCGTGGGAACCATCTGTGACGAAATCATGTGTTAGTAAACCTCTTCCACCTTCAGCAAATCCTCCTTCATATTGAAAATCTGCACTGGCGCTCCCCCATAACATGTTAAATGGCTTATTCATCATAATACCTCCTACTATTTATAACCCGATAGTAACAAAAAAAAACGCCTAAGAAAGCGTTTTTTCATTTTATGATTCAGCGTTTCATTTTATGAAACGCTATGATCTATATATCTTTTTCGATATTTTAAGTAAAGTAAGTCTGAATAAATAGTTAAAAGCATCCAAGATGTATAGTCATTTTTTTGACCTAATACAATGGTTTCAGCAACATAAGAATATTTTTTATCATCACTTATTGTAATAAAATAAATTTCAGGTAAGTTTAAGCGTGCCATACTTTTCACATCTGGGGCAATCCGTTCAAAAAACTTTCCTCCTGCAGAAAATACTATCACTAAGGCATCTTCTTCTAACGTTTCAATCAACATTTTTTGTTCCACAAAATCTTGACTAGTCCGAACGACTTTCCCCATTTTAGTTAGATTATCTTGTAAGGATATTGCTGCAAAACAAGAAGATACTTGTCCCATTAAAACAACATGGTCATGTTCTTCAATCAATTTAACTAAATTGTCCATTACTTGTTGATTTAACCCTTCATCTAACTCATTAATTTGTTCTTGAATTTTATTAAAATAGTTTTTAAAAAAGTTATCGCCTTCACTATTTTCTAAATAAAAATTATCATCAATTGAGGTTCTATAGGTTGCAAGAGATAATTGAAAGTCAAAATAATCTTCGTACCCTAACCTTTTACAATAACGACTTATCGATGCTTTAGATACATTACATGCTGTAGAAATTTCAGTCATTGATATCTTTTTCTGATATTGAATATTTTCAAGTATATACTTAGTGATAATAAAATTCATAGAATCTGAGGGCTCACGATTTAATATGGATAATAACTGTATTCTGATATTACTCATTTTTTTCTGACCACATACCTCTAGCCAGCCTCCTTTATAATAAATTCTATGCTAGAATATAGCACGTACTACTCTTAAATACTAACATGTAAATCTGATTCTAAAGAAAAATATCAATAAATATATTTTTTACCCAATCAACATGATACTTTAATCTTGTTATTTATGATACACATGTCTCTATAATAAGTAAATGGAATTAATTGCACAAAGACTTTATTATTGTATGATACGTTTTGTTTTTTTAGAATTATCATTACTTTGTTTATAATTTTTGTATTTAATGTCAATCAATCGTTTTTTATTAATAACATGGTTTGATGGCTACGATCCTCCATCACCAAAAAAATATTTAATCTGGAA
>NZ_AYPQ01000009.1 GCF_000633635.1 Enterococcus crotali
CCTAAGCCGAGGCCGATAGCGTAGGCGATGGACAACAGGTTGATATTCCTGTACCAGTTGTTTTTGTTTGAGCAATGGAGGGACGCAGGAGGCTAAGGAATGCATGCGACTGGAAGTGCATGTCCAAGCAGTAAGTCTTGAGTAGAGTCAAATGCTTTACTCTATACGGACAAGCTGTGATGGGGAGGGAAATAATAGTACCGAAGTTCCTGATGTCACACTGTCAAGAAAAGCTTCTAGTGAGAAAACAACTGCCCGTACCGTAAACCGACACAGGTAGTCGAGGAGAGTATCCTAAGGTGAGCGAGCGAACTCTCGTTAAGGAACTCGGCAAAATGACCCCGTAACTTCGGGAGAAGGGGTGCTGACTTCGGTCAGCCGCAGTGAATAGGCCCAAGCGACTGTTTATCAAAAACACAGGTCTCTGCAAAATCGAAAGATGAAGTATAGGGGCTGACGCCTGCCCGGTGCTGGAAGGTTAAGAGGATGGGTTAGCTTCGGCGAAGCTCAGAATTGAAGCCCCAGTAAACGGCGGCCGTAACTATAACGGTCCTAAGGTAGCGAAATTCCTTGTCGGGTAAGTTCCGACCCGCACGAAAGGCGTAACGATTTGGCACTGTCTCAACGAGAGACTCGGTGAAATTTTAGTACCTGTGAAGATGCAGGTTACCCGCGACAGGACGGAAAGACCCCATGGAGCTTTACTGTAGCTTGATATTGAGTGTTTGTACCACATGTACAGGATAGGTAGGAGCCGATGAACCCGGAACGCTAGTTCGGTGGAGGCGCTGGTGGGATACTACCCTTGTGTTATGAACCCTCTAACCCGCACCACTTATCGTGGTGGGAGACAGTGTCAGGTGGGCAGTTTGACTGGGGCGGTCGCCTCCTAAAGAGTAACGGAGGCGCCCAAAGGTTCCCTCAGAATGGTTGGAAATCATTCGCAGAGTGTAAAGGCAGAAGGGAGCTTGACTGCGAGACTTACAAGTCGAGCAGGGACGAAAGTCGGGCTTAGTGATCCGGTGGTTCCGCATGGAAGGGCCATCGCTCAACGGATAAAAGCTACCCTGGGATAACAGGCTTATCTCCCCCAAGAGTCCACATCGACGGGAGGTTTGGCACCTCGATGTCGCTCGTCGCATCCTGGGGCTGTAGTCGGTCCCAAGGGTTGGGCTGTTCGCCCATTAAAGCGGCACGCGAGCTGGGTTCAGAACGTCGTGAGACAGTTCGGTCCCTATCCGTCGCGGGCGTTGGAAATTTGAGAGGAGCTGTCCTTAGTACGAGAGGACCGGGATGGACTTACCGCTGGTGTACCAGTTGTTCTGCCAAGGGCATTGCTGGGTAGCTATGTAGGGAAGGGATAAACGCTGAAAGCATCTAAGTGTGAAGCCCACCTCAAGATGAGATTTCCCATTTCTTTAAGAAAGTAAGACCCCTGAGAGATGATCAGGTAGATAGGTTGGAAGTGGAAGTGCAGTGATGTACGGAGCGGACCAATACTAATCGGTCGAGGACTTAACCAAAGAAACGAAATAAAAAAGGTTTTTTCGGAATTTGATTACCTACTTCAATCCAGTTTTGAGTGAATAATCACTCAACTTAATAGTTACAACACCCAGTGTGGTGGCGATAGCGAGAAGGATACACCTGTTCCCATGCCGAACACAGAAGTTAAGCTTCTTAGCGCCGATTGTAGTGAAGGGTTTCCCTTTGTGAGAGTAGGACGTCGCCACGCTAAACGTGTTGTATTGGAGGTTTAGCTCAGCTGGGAGAGCACCTGCCTTACAAGCAGGGGGTCGGCGGTTCGATCCCGTCAACCTCCATTTTTTGAGCCGTTAGCTCAGTTGGTAGAGCATCTGACTTTTAATCAGAGGGTCGCAGGTTCGAGCCCTGCACGGCTCATAGAAATATTTTGCGGGTGTGGCGGAATTGGCAGACGCACTAGATTTAGGATCTAGCGCCTTACGGCGTGGGGGTTCAAGTCCCTTCACCCGCATTTTAAGTCTCGTTTTTGACAAGGCGAACATACGCCGGCTTAGCTCAGTTGGTAGAGCATCTGATTTGTAATCAGAGGGTCGAGGGTTCAAATCCTTTAGCCGGCATCCAGACTGCGGAAATAGCTCAGTGGTAGAGCACCACCTTGCCAAGGTGGGGGTCGCGGGTTCGAACCCGTTTTCCGCTTAGCTTGTTCTAACGCCGGGGTGGCGGAACTGGCAGACGCACAGGACTTAAAATCCTGCGGTGAGTGATCACCGTACCGGTTCGATTCCGGTCCTCGGCATTGCTTTGAAACACTATGAATGGCAATTCYAAAATTGACAGAATAGATGTTGACAAGTACGAAGCAGATGAATRCATCTGACTTTGTTCCTTGTTTTAGCACCCATAGCTCAACTGGATAGAGTGCTTGACTACGAATCAAGAGGTTAGGGGTTCGACTCCCTTTGGGTGCATAGTTGAAATGTTTGGCTGCACTTTAGAAGGTAATGAAGTATTAGTTCCTTTTAAACGTTTAGTCTTTTTTTATTATTATAGCTACGGGAAGTAGCTCAGCTTGGTAGAGCACTTGGTTTGGGACCAAGGGGTCGCAGGTTCGAATCCTGTCTTCCCGATTTTAAGAACAGAGTAAATACTCTGTTCTTTTTTTGTTCTACTATTTAAATATAGAAAAATATTTATCTTTTTTTATCAAATTAGGCATTCTCCTTTATTAAACAGTTGAAGTTATGTATAATTAAGGTCAGTATTAGTCAAGGGAAAAGGATGAGTGTGATGAGTAATCAAAATACTTCGGATTTAATAGAAGCATATTTAAAGAAGATTCTTGAAGAAAGCAGTAAAATTGAGATTCGCAGAGCTGAAATGGCTCATTTATTCAATTGTGTTCCTTCCCAGATTAATTATGTCATCAATACACGTTTCACGATTCAACGTGGTTATTCTGTTGAAAGTAAACGAGGCGGTGGTGGTTATATCAGAATCGCTAAAGTACAAATTTCTGATAGTGATCAATTATTAAAACAAATCGCCCAATTTACGGGAAATGAACTCTCAGAAAAAGATGCGTTGATTTTTGTACAGAAGTTGTATGAAGAAGAGGTTATCACTAAAAGAGAAGGAAATCTGATGTTGTCTGTTCTTGGAAAGCAAGTTTTAGGCAAAGCAGGATCAAATGAAGATTATTTACGTGCTCAATTGATGCATTCATTTTTAGAACGTTTGAGTTACGAGGAGGAATGATAAAATGGACGAATTATTTACAGAAAGTGCCAAAGCGGTATTAGCTATTGCACAAGAAGAAGCAAAATATTTTAGGCATCAATCTGTTGGCTCAGAACACTTACTATTAGCATTAGTTTTAGAACCAAATGGTATTGCAGGAAAATCATTACGTCAGTTGAATGCAGATAAAAATGATATTCGCGAAGAAATCGAGCACTTAACAGGCTATGGAACTGTTAAGGCCTATCCTAAAGGTGTTTATTTACCTTATTCTCCTCGTGCAAAACAAATATTTACTTATGCAGGTGATGAGGCAAAACGTTTGGGCGCACCAAACATTGGAACTGAACATATCTTATTAGGTTTATTAAGAGATGAAGATATATTAGCTTCACGTATTTTGTTGAATTTAGGATTAAGTTTATCTAAAATGCGTCAGTTATTAATGAAAAAAATCGGAGTTACTGATCCGCAAATGAGTGGTAATGTTGGTCGTCGTAGAAATAATCAAGCACAGAAAGCAGCACCTAAAGGAACACCGACTTTAGATTCATTAGCACGTGATTTAACGAAATTAGCGCGCGAAAAAGATCTTGATCCAGTTGTTGGTCGTTCACAAGAGGTTAGACGCTTGATTCAAATTCTGAGTCGTCGTACAAAAAATAATCCAGTTTTAGTTGGTGAACCAGGTGTTGGTAAGACCGCAATCGCTGAGGGTTTAGCACAAAAAATTGTGAACGGTGAAGTACCTGAAGATATGCAGGAAAAACGTTTGATGATGTTAGATATGGGCGCTTTGGTAGCTGGTACTAAGTATCGTGGAGAATTTGAAGATCGATTAAAAAAAGTCATTGATGAAATTTATCAAGACGGTGAAGTGATTTTGTTTATCGATGAATTGCATACTTTAATTGGTGCAGGTGGTGCTGAAGGTGCGATCGATGCATCAAATATTTTAAAACCAGCACTTGCAAGAGGAGAATTGCAGACAATCGGTGCAACAACTTTGGATGAATACCAAAAATATATCGAAAAAGATTCTGCTTTGGAACGTCGGTTTGCTCGTGTGCAGGTTGATGAGCCAACGCCAGAAGAAGCCGAAGAAATTTTAAAAGGCCTTCGTTCTCGTTATGAAGAACATCATGGTGTAGAAATCACGGATGAAGCTCTGCATGCAGCAGTTCAATTATCTGTACGTTACATCAATTCACGCCAATTACCAGATAAAGCCATTGACTTGATGGATGAGTCTTCAGCTAAAGTTCGTTTAGATTTAGCAGATGAACCTTCTGAAATCAATAATTTACGTGTAGAAATCGCTCGTTTAGTTCAAGAAAAAGAAGAAGCGATTCAGTCCCAGTCATTTGAAAGTGCAGCAAGATTGCGCCAAAAAGAGAAAAAACTAGCACGTAAATTGGAAAATATTTTATTACTAGAACAAAAAGAAGCTTCTGGTTACGCGAATCAAGTGACAGAACAAGATGTTGCAAATGTTGTTTCACAATGGACAGGTGTGCCGTTGCAGCAGTTAGAGAAAAAAGAAAGTGAACGTTTACTTGAACTAGAGAGTATACTTCATCATCGAGTAGTTGGTCAAGATGAAGCTGTTCAAGCGGTGTCACGTGCGATTCGTAGAGCCCGTAGTGGCTTGAAAGACCCAGACAGACCAATTGGTTCATTCATGTTCTTAGGCCCAACAGGTGTCGGTAAAACAGAGCTTGCCAAAGCACTAGCTGAAACAATGTTTGGTAGTGAAGATGCCCTTGTTCGAGTGGACATGTCTGAATTTATGGAAAAATATAGCACTAGTCGTTTGATTGGTTCTCCTCCAGGTTATGTGGGGTATGAAGAAGGCGGCCAGTTAACTGAAAAAATCCGTCAAAAACCATATTCCGTCATTTTATTGGATGAAGTGGAAAAAGCGCATCCAGATGTCTTCAATATTCTATTGCAAGTATTAGATGATGGCCATTTAACTGATTCAAAAGGACGTAAAGTGGACTTTAGAAATACAATTTTGATCATGACATCAAATATTGGAGCAACAGCGATTCGTGAAGAAAAAAATGTTGGTTTCAATGTAAAAGATCTGACAAAAGATTACGATGCGATGCAAAAACGAATTATGGAAGAACTGAAAAAAGCATTCCGTCCAGAGTTCTTAAACCGTGTGGATGAGACAGTTGTCTTCCGTTCATTGGACCAAGAAGAAATCCATGAAATCGTGAAAATCATGAGCAAATCTATCGTTCAGCGTTTGAGAGAGCAAGACGTCAATGTGAAGATCACAGCTGCAGCCATCGAAGTGATTGGAAAAGTTGGTTTTGATCCAGAATATGGCGCACGACCGATTAGACGTGCGTTACAAAAAGAGGTGGAGGATCGTTTAAGTGAAGCATTACTTTCCGGTCAAATCCATCTAGGTGATAAAGTAACCATTGGTGCAAGTAAGGGCAAGATAACCTTGAACGTCAAATCCCCTAAACCTGAACAAGTATTACAAACAATTTAATAAAAAAATCAATAATTCGCTGTGCAAAACGAATCCGTTTTGTACAGCTTTTTTATTTTAATAAAAGTAAAACTATAGCATTTATTTTGTGAAAAATGTACGTTAAAATAAAGAGAGGCTATTGGAAAGTTTGTGAACCTGTGCTACTATAAAACAGTTGTTAGAAGACTATGGAAAAAAGTAAAAAGACATTTTTTTAGGGCTGAACGAATCCACTCAGCTTTTAAAGGAGGATACAAAATGATTGAACTTATTGCGACTGCTGAGTCGATTGAACAAGCAGAGGCTTTGTTAGCAGTAGGAGTAGACACGTTATACATTGGAGAAGAGATGTTTGGATTGCGCTTACCAACGTCATTTTCTCGTGAGGAACAGCGGACTATTACAGAAAAAGCGCACGAAGTTGGTAAAAAAGTAACGATTGCATTAAATGGCATTATGCATCCTGAAAAAATGAAAAAAGTGCCAGAATATTTGGCATTTTTACAAGAAATCAAAGTAGATCAAGTAACAGTGGGTGATCCAGGAGTCGTATTTGTGATGCAACGTGATGGAATCGATATTCCCTATATCTATGACGGGGAGACTTTAGTGACTAGTTCACGCCAAATCAACTTTTGGGCTAAACGAGGAGCAATTGGTGCGATATTGGCGCGCGAAGTTCCTTTTGAAGAAATGAAAGCGATGAAGGAAAACTTGATGGTTCCAGCAGAAGTCCTTGTTTATGGAGCTACATGTATCCATCAGTCTAAACGTCCATTGCTGCAAAATTATTACAATTTTACTAAAAACGATGAATCTGCTAGCAAAGATCGTGGATTGTTTATATCTGAACCAAAAAAAGAAGAAACACACTACTCGATTTATGAAGATAGTCATGGCACACATATATTTGCAGATAATGACGTAAATTTAATTGGTGAATTAGACAGGCTTCATGAATATAATTACACAAAGTGGAAACTTGATGGGATCTATGCGCCAGGAGAAAACTTTGTAGAAGTAGCAAAACTATTCGTAGACGCAAAAGAAAAAATCGAGACAGGTCTTTGGTCGAGTGAACAAGCTCAAGAAGCAATTGATCAAATCGAAGCTTTACATCCAGAAAACCGTGGGTTAGATATTGGATTCTTTGATTTAGATCCAGACGAGATAAAATAAGGAGAAAAAACACATGACAAACGAGCGAACATTGAAGCGTCCTGAGGTCTTAGCACCAGCAGGGACGCTAGAAAAACTAAAAACAGCCATTCATTATGGAGCAGATGCGGTATACATTGGCGGAAATGCTTATGGTTTACGTAGCCGTGCAGGTAATTTCACAAAAGAAGATATGATCGAAGGCGTAGCATTCGCCAAAGAACATGGAGCAAAAGTTTATGTAGCAGCAAATATGGTTACTCATGAAGGAAATCAAGAAGGTGCAGGGGACTTTTTCAGAGAAATCCGCGATGTTGGTATTTCTGCTGTAATCGTATCTGATCCAGCTTTGATTGAAATTTGTGCAGCAGAAGCTCCAGGTTTGCCGATCCATTTGTCTACACAAGCGTCAGCTACGAATTATGAAACATTAGAATTCTGGAAAAACGAAGGACTTGAACGTGTTGTATTGGCGCGTGAAGTATCGATGGATGAAGTAGCTGAAATCCGTAAAAACACAGATGTGGAAATAGAAGCATTTATCCATGGGGCAATGTGTATTTCTTATTCAGGTAGATGTACGTTGTCTAACCATATGTCAATGCGAGATGCTAACCGAGGCGGTTGTTCACAATCTTGCCGCTGGAAATATGAGCTTTACGATATGCCTTTTGGTGCTGAGCGTACAAGTTTAACTGATAAAGGTGAAGTGGAAGAAGAATTTTCAATGAGTGCGGTGGATATGGCAATGATCCAACATATTCCTGAACTGATTCAAAATGGTGTGGATAGTTTTAAAATTGAAGGTCGTATGAAATCAATCCACTATGTTTCAACTGTAGCGAATGTGTATAAAAAAGCTGTTGATACGTATATGGAAGATCCGGAAAATTATGAATGTAAACAAGAATGGATCGATGAACTATGGAAAGTCGCTCAAAGAGAGCTTTCAACAGGTTTTTATTATCATGTTCCGACTGATGAAGAACAATTATTTGGAGAGCGACGCAAGATTCCTCAATATAAATTTATCGGTGAAGTTATGGCATATGATGCTGAGACAAAAGTTGCAACGATTCGTCAGAGAAACCATTTCAGTGTTGGCGATGAAATTGAATTTTACGGTCCTGGGTTCAATCACTTCCATCAAACGGTAGAAGTTATGTATAATGAAGAGAACGAGTCGATCGATCGGGCACCAAATCCAATGATGATTTTAACAATGCCGGTTGTAGAAACAGTAGCAGTTGGCGATATGATTCGTAAGAAGAAATAAATAAATTAAGTGAGGGATTGGCTGTTACAGCTTGTCCCTTTCATTGCAGAGAGGATAGGTAAACAATGGCAAAACAATATGATTACATCGTAATTGGTGGTGGAAGCGGCGGAATTGCTTCTGCTAATCGTGCAGGTATGCATGGTGCTAAGGTTTTATTAATCGAAGCAGGTGACATCGGCGGAACATGCGTCAATGTTGGTTGTGTACCTAAAAAAGTGATGTGGCAAGCAAGTTCAATGATGGAAATGATGAAGCGTGATACAGAAGGATATGGCTTTGACGTAGATGTAAAAGATTTTAGTTTTAAAAAGCTTGTTCAAAATCGTGAAGCCTACATTGATAATTTACATGCGGCGTATCATCGTGGATTAGATAGTAATAAAGTAGAAGTTTTATCTGAATATGCAACATTTGTTGATGATCATACAATCAAGGCGGGGGATGAAACATATACAGCGCCCAATATCTTGATTGCCACTGGCGGTCGTCCTAAAAAGTTAGGGATTCCTGGTGAAGAATACGCAATAGATTCTAATGGTTTTTTTGCCTTAGAAGAACTGCCAAAACGAGTCGTGTTTGTGGGAGCAGGTTATATAGCCGCTGAACTTGCTGGAACGATCCATGGTTTGGGTGCGGAAACTCATTGGGCATTTAGAAAAGAACGTCCGTTGCGGGAATTCGATGAGATGCTTTCTGAAAAAGTGGTTGAGCACTATCTTGAAGATGGGATGCATATTTATCCTCATTCAACACCTCGTTCAATTGAGAAGTTTGAATCTGGAGAATTGATGATTACCTTTGAAAATGGGACTAAAATCACAGCTGATAGCATTGTATTTGGTACAGGACGTCAACCAAATACAGATACGCTAGGTTTAGAGAATACACATATTGAGTTGACAGATAAAGGCTATGTAAAAGTCGACAAATTCCAAAATACGACTCAATCAGGTGTATATGCCGTTGGAGATGTCATTGGTAAAATCGATTTAACACCTGTTGCTATTGCGGCAGGAAGAAGATTATCAGAACGTTTATTTAATGGGAAAGAAAATGAATATTTAGACTACGAAACGATTCCGACCGTTGTCTTTACTCATCCACCGATTGCGACAGTTGGTCTAACTGAAATCGAAGCTGAAGAAAAATACGGTGATGAAAATATCAAAATCTATCAATCCACTTTTACGCCGATGTATTTTGCGCTAGGAGAGTATCGCCAAAAATGTGATATGAAACTAGTTTGTGTGGGTGACGAGGAAAAAATCGTTGGGTTGCACGGAATAGGTTTAGGTGTAGATGAAATGCTGCAAGGTTTTGCAGTAGCTATTAAGATGGGGGCGACGAAAAAAGATTTTGACAATACAGTCGCAATTCACCCAACAGGTTCAGAAGAATTTGTAACGATGAGGTAAGAAAAAAGACAGGGCGGAAAAAATCGCCTTGTCCTTTTTTTCTTAATTTGTTCTTGCAAGAATTGCTTGTGTAATAGTTAAGAGTTTACCTTTAGCGTCAGCTGATGTATCAGGCAGTTTAGTGATGCCTTTTAAGGCTTGTTGTGTATATTTTTCTGCAAGTTTTTGTGCCTTAGCAACACCGTCAAATGAATGAACCAGTTCGTAGATTTTATTGGTTTCAGCATCAGTCAATGCTTCCCCTTTTTCTAGATAGGGAAGTAAAACTTCTTTTCCTTCTTCTAAAGCGTATAATAAAGGAAGCGAATAAACACCTTGACGGACATCTTCTAAGACAGGTTTCCCAATTTGTTCAGGACTTTGCGTATAGTCTAAAACGTCATCAATAATTTGAAAAGCAATACCAATGTTTTCCCCGATCTTTCCGCAATTTTTAGCAAATCGTTCCGAAGTTCCACTTTCGTAAGCTCCAACAAAACAACTTAGTGAAAAAAGCTCAGCAGTTTTACCAGAAATGTTTTCAAGATATTGATCGATCGTCATCTCAAGGTTATAGCGATTGTCCATTTGGCCTAATTCACCGCTTAGTATTTTTTCCATGCTTCGGGAATTTAACTGGATGCTCTTTAATGAAGAAGAGTAGTCAGCCAACAATTTGAAACAACTGACAAATAGATAATCACCAGCGTAAACGGCTGTGCTATTGCCAAATTGAGACCGAATAGTTGGTAAGCCGCGTCTTATATCTGCATCATCTACAATATCATCATGAATCAATGTTGCAGTATGCAGTAATTCAATAGCGGCGGCAAGAGCAACTGTTTTTTTCGACTCTCTATTCTCTCCAAATTGAGAAAATAGAAGTTGATAAGCTGGTCGAAGTAACTTTCCACCAGAATGAATCATCGACATAACGGCATTTTCGACTTCTTTGTTTTTCAAATTAACACTATTTTCCATCAGCTTTAGTGTGCTGTTTAATTCTTTTGCTAGTTCAGGATATTTTTTCCACATTGGGTGAATGTTCATAAAATGACTCCTTTGATTGTACTCGATCAGACTAAGATGTTATTGGAAATATTGACTCCATTTATGCTTGGTTGTTGATTCATAATTCAATTGAAATTGTCGCAAGGTTTGAACATGACGAAGTAAGTAGTTGGCTGCAATACCTATGGCGATCCCAGATAATAAGCCGATAAATGAAAGAAACGGTAGATAAAGCATTGGAGCCCACGATTGCGCAAAGAAACAAGTGGTCAATAGCTGCCCAACGTTATGCAAAAATCCACCTGCAGCACTAATACCGATAATGCTGACGCGTTTTGGTCCTAATTGCATGATGAGCAACATACCAAAATAACTAAGTAGAGCGCCACTAGCGCTGTAAAAGAAGGTCGAGATCGTTCCGCCAAGTAAAGTCGTCAAAATTAGACGCATGCAAACTAAAAAGAAACTGTCTCTTTTTCGCATTGTGAAAATAGCAATGATCGTAATCAAGTTAGCCAGTCCAAGCTTTGCACCAGGAGCGAAAGCAAAGGGATAAGGAATCATATTTTCAATCAAACCAATGATCACACCCTGAGCGACTAACATGGAAATATAGATGTTTTTTGTAATTTACTCATAAAATGTTGGCAATGTTTAGTATATCAAACTGCCATCCTCACTCCCGTCAGAAGCTTCAACTGTGATGAATAAATTATGGGGCAAACACGCAATCGGTGTTTCTCCAGCTTTAGATATCCAGCCTCGTTGTACGCAAATTTGATCTCCGCAATTTGTTTCTGCCATACGGATTTTATCTCCACTAACTTCAATCACATTGTAATCACCATCAGTGGCTTCGTATCTGTATGTATAAGTAGGGCCATCTTCTTTTAAGTCGAAGACCTTGATAACTTCACCGTCTACTTTTAGTACTGCCTGTTTCGTGGCATCATCTTGTGCTGTGTTTTGTATGCCAAAAACAACAAGGGGCAAGAAAGAACTGATCGTTAGAAGTAAAATAATGACAATATCCCAAGGACGTATATAACTTTTTTGAATAAATTCTTTAAAATCCAACTCTTTCCTCTCCTTTGTAGTTTTTAGTTTAATATATTCTATCATAATGAGAAAAGAAAGTTCTAGGAGTAAACCTAGAACTCTCTTAGATTTTTACTATAAAAGTAATTATTTGCTGCCGTATCTAGATTTAGGTGTTCCGTACCACCATTTACCTAATGTACGTTGTACCCAAGGGATGACCCAGCGGTCTAAACCAAGTGAACGTCCAGATCCATTCATCAAAGCAAAAGCTACAAAGATAAACCAAATATTTACCCAGTAGAACATGCCTGATAGACAGAATGCAATAGTTAAACCAATTGTAGCAGCACTACTTAACCATGTGAATAATCCAGCGATCAATGCTAAAGCGATCAACACTTCAACGATCGTCATGAATTTTTGCATGAATAAAGCAACTTCTTGGTTTGGCATCATGAACTTCATCACACTTTCAAACCATTTAGGCATGTGATCAAAGACTTGCATTGGTTCTTCACCATATGCATAGCTTAAACCAAATTGAGCAGCTTTAGCTGTTGTTTCAGTTGCCTCAGCACCGCCACCTGCAGCAGATGCACCAGTCGTTACTTGTTCTTGTAACCATGGGAATGGGAATGCAACTTTATCTGTAAACCATGAACCGTCACCAAACCAAGTACTTGGTTTCAAGTAATCACCAGTTCCGACAATTTTCTTCATAGATTCGACTAACCAAACCATACCATAGAATACACGTAATGGAACACTCCATAAAACATTACCATAACGTGAAGAATGTCCGCGTGTTACATTACGATCATCTTTAATATGGAAGAACTCGTGCATGATATATTGGAACATGTAATAACCAGAACGAATATCAAAGAAATATTTCAAGTTAACGATGTGTTTCATGATGATTGCTAAGAAACCGCTAAGGTGAATTTTATCAAATAAGTTCGCAACACCCCATTTAGCGCCGACAGAAACCATGAATCCTTGATAATTTCCTTTGAATTTGTGTTTTTCGCTACCTTTAATATCAGCTACGATATTTGCTGCAGCAGTGTGACCTGTTTGTTCAGCAGCTTGAACGATTTGTGGTGTTGGTGTTTCAGGAAATTCTTCGTAATAAACCAAGTCACCAACAATATAAATGTTTTTGTCTTCATAACCTTTAGCTTGCATAAATTCATTTGCGATCAAACGATTTCCACGAGCAGATTCTAAACCGAAGTCAGCAGCATCAGAAGTTGCTTTGACACCAGCAGTCCAGATCAATGTGTGCGTAGGAACTGTAGAACCATCTTTTAATTTGATGTGATCTGCAGCGACTTCAACGATTGGTGCGTTAAGCAACAATTTTACATTTTTCTTCTCTAAGTAACGTTCAGCTTTTGCAGCATCATTACGAGATAACATGTTTAAGATTGTCGGCATTGCTTCAACGACCATTAATGTAAATTCATTAGGGTCAAGTTTAAAGTCTTTGGCAAGACGATCTTTCCAGTCGATCAGTTCGCCGACCATTTCAATACCCGTAAATCCTGAACCACAGACAACAAATGTCAGCATTGCTTTACGAACTTCTGGATCTGGTTCGATAGCTGCTTTTTCAACTGTTTCCAAGATATGTTCACGAATTTTCAGAGAGTTTTCAAAAGACCATAGAGTAAAACCATGTTCTTTAACTCCAGGGGTACCAAAATCATTTGGTTCGCCACCCATACCGATGATCAATTGGTCAAATTCATAAGAACCTAACTTTGTTTGAACAACTTTTTTGTCTTTATCGATACCAGTTACAGTGTCTGTTACAAGAGTAACATTCTTTTTACGTGAGAATAAACGTTGTAGATCGTACTGAATCGCTGAAGGCTCAACGCGTCCTCCGGCTACTTCGTGCAGCTCAGTCATCATGGTGTGGTAAGAATGACGATCAATTAAAGTAATCTCAACGTCAGAATCTTTTTTCAATTTTTTGGCTAAAAATTTAGTAGCTGAAACTCCAGCATAACCAGCTCCCACAACGACAATTTTTTGCTTTGTCATTGATAATCCGCTCCTTAAAATAAATGAAATGAAAAATGATAATAATTACACAATCGAATTCATTATAAAGCCATTTTTAGGTTTTGTCTAATAACAATTCTTAAATATAGGAAATAATTTTTTTTTATTAAAAAGTCGTGAAAAACGGGTAAAATTTTGTCTTTCTTTTATAACTTTAATTGACATAATTGGAAAATTCTATAGAATGTAAATTATATCACAAACAAAATTTGTGAATGCATAAGAAAAGGAAAAGGTGAACAAAAATGAAAATGAACAAAATTGTAAAGGGCTTCACAGCTATCGCACTTTCATCTCTTTTATTAGCAGCATGTGGATCAGATCAAAAGAAAGACACAGCGAAATCTTCTGAATCAACTACTGCAACATCAAAAACAGCTGAATCTTCTACAGTAGCAGAAAAAGAAGCTGGTGCAGATTTACAAGATGGTACGTATAAATTAGAAGAAAAAAATGAATCTAATGGTTACCGTGCAACATTTGAAATGACTGTTAAAGATGGTAAAATCACTGAATCTAAATATGACAATATCAATGCTGATGGCAAATCAAAAGCAGATGATAAAGACTACAACAAAAATATGAAAGACAAATCAGGTGTAGGTCCAGATGAATACATCAAAGAATTAAACGAGTCTTTTGTTAAAGCACAAAGCGCTGATGGCGTAGAAGTAGTAACAGGAGCGACTCACTCTAGTGAATCATTCCAAAACTATGCACAACAATTGATCCAAGCAGCTCAAGCAGGAGATACTAAAACAATCGAAATCGATAATGGTGCTGACCTTAAAGACGGTACGTATGCATTGAAAGAAAAAAATAATTCAAATGGCTACCACACTGAATTTTCAATCGTTGTTAAAGATGGTAAAGTAACAGAATCTAACTACGATAATGTTAATGATGAAGGCAAATCTAAAAAAGATGACGCTGACTACAACAAAAACATGAAAGACAAATCAGGCGTAGGCCCAGCTGAATACATCAAAACATTGAACGAAGAATTAGTTAAAGCAATGAATGAAGAAGACGGCTCAGCTGCAAACGTGGAAGTAGTAACAGGCGCAACTCACAGCTCTCACTCATTCGTAATCTATGCAGAACAATTAGTGAATGCTGCTGAAAAAGGCAATACTGATGAAATCGTTGTAGACAACATCGTAATGAAAAAATAATTTTTTACACAAGTGAACTAAAAAATATATATGTGGCAGAATTCAGGTATGACTCTGAATTCTGCTTTTATTTTTATCAAAATACATAAATAGTAGATAGAAAATCCTTCCCATTCACGAAAAAAAGCGCTACTATAAACAAGACAATTTTCTATTTAGAAAGAGGGATATGATGAAGAACAAAAAAACACTAATCACTATAGTAATAGCATTATTTTTAGTTGTTTTAGCAGGATGTAACTCCAAAGACACGCAGTCAAAAATCAATAAAGAACCTTATTCAGATCAACAATCATTGTTAGGAACATATGTCCAAGTAAGAATCTACGATGATGGAAAAGAAGATGTTTTGGAAAAGGCATTTGACCGAGTAAAAGAATTGGGCGATAAAATTACTGTAAACGAAAAAGGCTCTGAAATAGATGAAATCAATGAACAAGCTGGTATCAAACCAGTCAAAGTTTCTGATGATATTTATCCGTTATTGAAACGTGCCTATGAATACAGCGAGGATTCTGCTGGCGGTTTTGATATGGCGATCGGACCGATCACACAATTATGGCATATTGGCTTTGACGATGCGCGCAAACCTTCACAAGAAGAGATCGACCAAGCGTTAAAATTAGTTGATTATCATAAAGTGAAATTAAATGATGAAGATAAGACAGTCTACCTTGAAGAAAAAGGTATGCAGCTTGATTTAGGTGCAATCGCAAAAGGATTTATTACAGATGAAGTGGTCAAAGTGTTAAAAGACAACGGTGTAACAACTGCAATCGTTGATTTAGGCGGAAATGTTTATGTGCTTGGACATAGTCCTCGTGGCAAGGATATGGATTGGAATGTTGGAATCCAAGATCCTAACAAGGCACGTAATACAGTAGTTGGAACTGTTCAAGAGAGTAATAAAACGTTGGTAACCTCTGGAATCTATGAGCGCTTTTTAGAAGTAGATGGAAAAAGCTACCATCATTTATTCGATCCAAAAACGGGTTATCCTTTTGACAATGATATTGCCGGTGTAACGGTAATCACAAATAAATCGATCGATGGAGATGGATTATCAACAGCAGTCTTTGCTATGGGCGTCAAAAAAGGCTTAGAATATGCTGAAGGACTGAAAGATGTCGATGTGATTTTTGTTACTAAAGATGACAAGGTATTCGTAAGTAAAGATATTGAAAAAGTTTTTGAGTTAGGAAAAGATTCAGGTTACACGATGGGTGATCGTAAAGACCTGAAATAAGGAGAACGGATATGTCGTTGAAAGTATTTTTGCAGGTAGTGGAAATTCAGACGAAATTAGCGAGTCTGTTTCCTTTTGCAGTTGGGGTATTATTTTCTATTGCTTACTTTGGTCAGTTACAAGTAGGATATACAGTATTGTTTTTTATTGGAATGGTTGTCTTTGATATGGCAACGACAGCAATCAATAACTATATGGATTTCAAGAAAGCGAAGTCTGAAGTGTATAAATATGAAGAAAATATTATAGGTAGTTCTGGAATTGCACCAACGCTCGTTAGAAATATGATTTTTGGGATGATTGCTTTTTCAGCAGTAATCGGTCTCTTTTTAACGGTCAAAACGGGTTGGCTATTCTTAGTGATGGGCGGCATATGTTGTTTTATTGGTATATTTTACACATTTGGACCGATTCCGCTTTCGCGAATGCCTTTAGGTGAAGTATTTAGCGGTTTTACAATGGGATTGGGTATTTTTGCGATGACGATTTATTTGAATGTTCAAGAAAATCGTCCATTTTATTTATTGTTAGACTGGCATCGAGGAACATTTGCTTTGACGGGGAATTTGTGGGCAGTACTCGCCATTATTTGGGCCTCTTTACCGATGGTGTTTACGATTGCAAATATCATGCTGGCAAATAACTTGAGAGATTTAGATACAGATATTGAAAATCATCGTTATACGTTGGTTTACTACGTTGGTCGGGAGCATGGGGTGGTTTTATTCCAAGCGTTGATGCTAGCGTGTTATGCAGTTGTTTTGCTTGGATTACCGTTTGGCGTATATCACTGGCCGATTTTGACCGTCTTTGTATCGTTGCCAGTTGTTTGGAAAAATCTTCAGCTATTCAAAAAAGAATTACCCCACCCTAAAAGCTTTGGTTATTCGATAAAAAATTTGATGGCGTTTAACGGAAGTTATTTAGTAGGGTTATTGTTGACGATTGTTTTAGAAAAAATATAAATAAAAAAGAAGAAAGCAGTAACCAACAACGACTCTGCTTTCTTCTTTTTTACGATCTATTTTAACAACCCTTTTTTTTAAAACTACTTTTTATTCTTTTTACTTTTAATAAATAGAAATAGCACAGCTAATAAAATAATAGCGATACCTACAATTGAATAGTAAACAGTTTTCTTTTCTCCAGTATTTGGGAACAGGCCTTTTTTCTGTTCTTCTTTTTTAGCAGTTGATGACTCGGTGCTTTTAACTGGTGTAGAACTATCTGCTGTACCAACTGCTGCTCCGGCAAAGGTTTTGTCATTCAATGTGCATATAGGTGAATAATCTCCTGTTTCTGGAGAAAAAACTGTAAAAGTGAAATTATCTTTATACGGAAGGGTAAAATAACCTTCCGCGTCCGTCAAAATGGGAGCGTGAACATCCCAATTTGTATACGGATAGAACTCTTTTATATTTGTAGGCAGACTGTCAATCATCCCACCGTAAACAGCAACGTTACTTGTTGAAGCACCATCTGTAGCCACAATTTTTCCCTTAATTTGATTGTTATCCGAGTCATAAGAGACGAATTGAATATCAAAAGTAGGGGTAGATTTCGCTACTAAATACTGCATATTTAGCTTAACTTCTTGTTTTTCTCCTTGATTTTCTTCCAATGGATACAGCATGAAGCTCACTTTGACTGAATTTTTTCCTAATTTTTCTGTTGAAGCCTCTTCTAACAGTTTAAGATCCCTATATGCAGTACCATGAAACCCAGCATCTTTGGAAAGCAATTCAGCGGTCACTTTTTCTCCTGGAAAGACAACTACTGTTGTGGAAAGAAGATTAACGCCGTCATACATATTTTGAATCGTACTGGATGTTTCTGTAGCACTTGAATCTACTGTGGAAGAAACGCTACTATCAACTGTTTTCTCATCATTTTTTTCTATGTTTTGTGTTGAAGCTGCTACTTCCGAAGAGCTTTCAATTTGTGAAGGTTCAGATGTAGATGTTGTTTCCTCTGCAAAACTTGTGATTGGAAGCGCAAACGATAATGCAACCAAACAAAAAACCAATTTTTTCATAATCATTCTCCCTTTGTAATATTCGTATCATTCGCAATACAAATGTAACATAAGTGAAATATATAGCAAATAGTTGTAAGAAAAGAATCTTTTTTCTTAAGAAATTCTTAATGTTTTTGTTTGGCAAGTGGTTTAAATCGTCGGGTTTATTTTATTAAGACTGATTTCTCCAGAAGAAAGTACTTTTTCTGTTTTATCATGAAGTTGAACAACCAATTCACCATGATCGTTGATTGCTGTAGCGATCCCTTCATAGTCGACTCCGGCTTGTGTAAATGAAACTGTTTTGCCAAGGACAAAAGATTTTTGGCGGTATTCTTCTAAGAAACCTTGTTCTGGTAGTCGATTTAGTATGGCGTAAAATTGATTCCAGATTGCTCCGATCAATTCGTTTCTTGTGATAGTTGGTTCATTTTCTGGAAATAGGGAGGTTGCTTTTTCTCTTAGGTCTTTTGGAAATTCATTTTGTTTCAAAGAAAAATTGATACCCATACCGATAATGACATTCGAGATTTGCCCAGATTCAACATCGCTCATGGCTTCTGATAAAATACCACAGACCTTTTTCCCATTGATATAGATGTCGTTGACCCACTTGATCTCTGTTTTAACTTTGACCAAAGTATCCATCGCACGTGCGATTGCGACGGCCATAATCACAGTATATTGCGCCATTTCTTCGAAATTTTGATTAGGCCTTAGCAGCATACTCATGTAGATGCCACTGCCAGCCTTTGAAAAGAACGGTCGACCAAAGCGTCCTTTGGGTGCTTCTTGGATATCTGCTACGATCAATGTATTATTTGGTTCGCCGTTGATTGCGGCTAGCTTAGCATCTTTCATTGTGGACTCCGAGGCGTTTAAAACAGTGATTGAAAGATCGGGCGTTGTAGGTTCTAAAGTTAGACGAATCCCTTCTATAGATAAAACATCTGATTTATCATAGGAGTAGCCTTTGTTGCGGCTGCTAGTGATAAGATGTCCTTCTTTTTTCAATTCATTGATTGCTTTCCAGATGGCAGTTCGAGACAAGGAAAGTTCTTGAGCCATCTCTTCACCAGAAATAAATGCTGGGGCTTGTTTCATTAATAGAGTTAACACCTGGCTTTTTGTAGACATAACATCCGCTCCTTTATAGTAATTTCATTGTAGCTGATGGGTACAGCGAGGGTCAACCACAATACGGCTGAAAGAGGAGAGGAAAATCCTTCTTAAGATGTATGATTTCTTTTGCAGGACTTGCTATACTTGTGTGGTAGGAACGAAAGATGATTATAGAGATGGAGTGGGGAAAAAATGGAAAAGCAACAATATGTTTGTGATAAGTGCGGCAACACGCATTATGTGTCAGATCAGTTTCAAGCAACAGGAGGAAACTTTTCGAAGATCTTTGATATACAAAATAAAAAGTTTATTACGGTTAGTTGTACGAAATGTGGGTTTACGGAATTATACCGTGGGCAAACATCAGATGGTTGGAATGTTCTAGACTTTTTAATGGGTGGCTAATAGCCAATCCAATAAATAGAAAAAGGAACTTGAGTGCACGATTCACTCGAGTTCCTTTTTTGTCTAAACCAATAATAATTGGTCGTCTTTTAATTCAGTGCCGCTATTTTTGTGGAACATGTCCATCAATTCATTAACAGTCAAATCTTTTTTCTGCTCCTCAGGTACATCGACCACGACTTGGCCTTGATGAAGCATGATCAGGCGGTTGCCGTAGCAAATCGCATCTTCCATATCGTGTGTCACCATAAATGCAGTTAAATGTTGTTCTTGAATCAACTTTTCAGTCAGCTCCATGACAGTGATCGATGTTTTAGGATCAAGGGCTGCGGTATGTTCATCTAGTAAAATCAATTCTGGCGAATCAAGGTAGCCATGAGTAAAGTAATCGCTTGACGTTGTCCACCAGATAATAAACCAATTTCTGCACCTAGACGATTCTCTAGGCCTAAATTCAAGCTGGCTAATTGTTCTTTGAAGAAATGGCGGTCATTTTTGCGAACACCATTTCCCAAACCGCGTTTTTTTCCACGTTTCATAGCAAGTGCCATGTTTTCTTCTACAGTTAAACGAACAGCGGTCCCCATTTTAGGATCTTGAAACACGCGGCTGATTTGTTTTGAGCGAGCAACAACACGTTGTTTTGTGATGTCTTTGCCATTTAGTGTAAGTTGACCTTCTTCAATAGGTAAAGTTCCTGCGATGCTGTTTAGTAACGTTGACTTACCGGCACCGTTTCCGCCGATGATCGTAATGAATTCACCTGGATTGATCGTTAAATCGATTCCTTTTAATACGTGGTTTTCATTAACTGTTCCGCGTTCAAAATATTGGTGTAAGTTTTTGATTGTTAATACAGGTTGCATTAATTTGTGCCTCCTTTACGTTTTCCAAGTTTAGAAAAGCCTAATTTTTTTTGAATCAGAGGTGAAGAGAGACAGATGACCAGAATGATCGCTGAGAATAATTTTAAATCAGCTGGATCAACGCGCAACTCTAAAACGCAAGCAAGAATAAAGCGGTATAAGATTGCACCGATCACAATCGTAATCAAACGCAAACCAAGTGATTTATTTTTAAAGAGCACTTCAGCAATGATGATCGAAGCAAGTCCGATAACGATTGTTCCAATACCGGAATTCAAATCAGCAAAGTTATTATTTTGTACGAGTAAAGCACCTGCTAAAGCGATGCAACCATTTGAGAGCATATAACCGATGATTTTCATGTTATCTGTTTTGATTCCATTTGCTTCACTCATATCGATATTGTCACCCGTTGCACGGGTCGCTAAACCAATTTCTGTTTTGAAAAATAAGACAAGTAGAACAATTACAATCAGTACAATGATCGTACCGACAGCTATCGCACTGTTAACTTTAGAAAAACCTAGTGACTGAGCATGTGAGAAAATTGAATCTGTTCCAATCAAGGAAATATTTGGGGCACCCATGATTCTAGAGTTGATACTGTAAAGTCCAGTCATTGTAATGATCCCTGCTAACAAAGCGGGGATTTTTAATTTTGTGTGTAAAAGTCCAGAAACCAAACCTGCCAACATGCCAGCAATAAAAGCAATGATCAATGCAATAATCGGCGCTATCATATAATGACTATCAAATAAAGACTGGATCGGCGCCGGCCAAGTCGTTGGATCTTTAGCTAAAATAACTGCAGCGACAGCGCCACCTAAAGGAAAACTTCCTTCTGTCGTTAAATCAGCAATGTCTAAAATACGGTAAGTTAGAAAGACTCCAATGGCGAGTAAAGACCACAGAAGACCTTGTGAGGTTGAGGAAAGTAGTATGTCTAACAATAAAATCAGCTTCTTTCAATAATATTTATGTATTTCCCGCAGCTCTTGATTGAAGTGCGGGAAAAGTTCAATTAAGGCGCTTTAATAGTATCTGGATCGATATCTAAGGCTTTAGCCATATCTTTATTTACGAAAAGTTCTAAGTCTTTCGCTTTTTCAACAGGCATGTCCTCAGGTTTTGCTTCGCCTTTGAGAATTTTTGCGGCCATAACACCTGTTTGTTTGCCGAGTGATTTGTAGTCGATTCCGACGGTTGCCAAGCCACCTTCTTCAACTTGTTCGATCGAACCTGCGATGACAGGTGTTTTGTGTTCTTTGGCTACTTCGCCGATAACGGCAGCGGCTGAAGCAAAGGTGTTGTCAGTTGGAATGTAAATCGCGTCAACATCTTTTGCCAAACTGGTCGTTACTTGCTGGACATCGTTTGTAGAGTTAGCCGTTAGAACTTTCGATTTGATTCCGGCATCTTTTAAGGCTTTTTCAGCCATGTCAGCTTGAATCTTAGAATTTGCTTCACCAGCATTGTACATAATACCGACAGTTTTAGCGTCAGGCACGATGTTCAATAGCAAAGCAATCTGTTTATCGATTGGGACGATATCGGTTGTACCAGTGACATTTCCGCCTGGTTTTTCATCTGATTTGACTAATTTAGCGCTAACTAAGTCAGTAACAGCTGTGACTAGAATTGGGATATCCGTTGTTTCGTTCAACAATGATTGAGCTGCAGGCGTTGCGATTCCTAATAATAGATCTGGTTTTTCTTTGACTAATTTTTCGCTCATACTCTTTAATTGCGCTTGATCGTTTTGAGCATTGCTATAGTCAATCGTCAAATTATCACCCTCTTTAAAGCCATTATCAGCTAATCCTTCTTTAAATCCTTCAAATGCAGCATCCAATGAACCATGCTCAACGGGTTGTAAAACACCGATCTTTTTATTCTCGCTGTTTGTTCCACTATCCGCTTTTTTACCATCTCCACATGCGCCAAGAGTCAGTAGTGCTACTGCCGATATAATACTCAGTCCTAAAAGTTTCTTTTTCATCTTGATTCCTCCAATATAATTTGTTAAAACAAAAAATCCATTCAGACAATATGCCTAAATGGATTGATAAAAGTCGTAGGTAAACACTTCTTTATTCGCCACTTAGGATTGTCTACGTGGCTGTTTGTTCAGTACAAAGCGCTCTAGCCATCATAGATACAAAAACAGGTTTTTGCTGTTTGTACCCACGATTGCATGAATACAAAACTATCTAAAGTAGCTAAAGTAAGCTTTATTCAGTTGTGGGTTGATTGTGTGTGTCATAAAAAATCCCTCCGCAATTTGAATTGTGTTTAGTATAAAGGAAAGAGGAGCTTGCTGTCAACAGATTATTTTAAATTTTCTGAAAATTCATATAATAACTTTGTGGAAAAACGAATTCATGCTATAAAGATCTTTGTGAATTTTTTAAATTAATTCCAATAAAACAGATAAAAGGAGATATCTTTGTGAATTTTTGCTCGTTCATGCTACTATTTAGTTAAATAAATAGTCAATAATTAGGAGGATGTAGTATGATTTCGAAAAAATTGATCACATTAGGAACATTGGCGGCAACAGTATTGGTATTGGGAGCATGTAATAGTGACAATAAAGCGTCTAAAGATAGTTCTTCTGATAGTAAAACAGAAACGTCAATGAGTTCAAGTGTGGATGCAGTCAGTGGTGCGTCAATCAGTGATAAACCAGAAGTAATCGAAAAAGCGTTAAGTAAAGATGGAAACTGGATCGTTGCAGCGACAGCAGATTTGACATTTGATAAAGATGTAACTGTTGCAGGTGAGTTCCATGATAAAGGGGAAGAATCAGGCGATATTTATAGAAAATTAGCATTATACGCGCAAGATTCAGATAAAAAAGTGACAGCTGAGTATACAGTAACGGTTCCTCAATTGATCGTTGAAACAGAAAACTTCAATATTGTGAACGGGACTGTTAAAGGAGATATCTTGGTTAAAGCAAACGGCTTTGTTTTAAATGGAACAAAAGTTGAAGGAAACGTAACTTTTGAAAAAGAAGAATACAAAACTTCTGCTACTTTAGATAAAGAAGATGCTGAAGTAACTGGAGATATCACTGTTCAATAAAACTTGCTCTTTAGATAAATAAAAAAGGTGCTCAACTTTTGTTGAGTGCTTTTTTTACAAATCAGCAAAAGTCAAAGCTAAAAAATGGAGGTGCAATAAATGAAATTTTTGAAAAAAAGTTGGATTTACCTTTTGATCATAGTTGGTTTAATCGTGGTGGCAATTACTATTCCGCTCCCTAATTTGTATACGATGACCGCAGGGCCTTTGGTAACTTTGAATAAAGCAGTTACATTGACTAATACTTCAAACAGAAAAGAGGAATCAATTTTTGTGACGACCGTTTCCAGACGGCAGGCCACTTTTTTTGGTGCTTTACAGGCCTCTTTGAGCCCTTATGCAGATATTGAGAAGGTCAACCCTGAAACAAGTGACGTTGAAAGACAGGACATGCGCTTAGTACAGCAAGCTCATATGGCGAATTCTCAGCAAACTTCGGTCGTTCAGGCGTTTCGCTTGGCAGGGAAAGAAGCAGATTTGGTGATGATCGGCGGACGTTTGATTTTCATTGATCGGGATCAAAGTGAATTAGATCCGTTGTTGCCAGGAGATATCATTACTAAAGTAAATCAAAAAGTATTTACGAATCAAGAACAGCTAAATGGTCAAACAGCGGTAACGGTACTAAGGTCTAACAAAGAACACGATGTGAGTATCAATTTCACCAATTTAACACAAGATAGCTTAGTTGCGCTGCCAGCTGTTCAACAAAGAGAAGAACAAATTCGTATGGATCTTGGTGGCGTAGGCGGCCCTTCTGGAGGTGCGATGTTAACATTACGTATTTATGATTTATTGACTGGACAACAGTTGTTACAAGGGAGGAAAATTGCAGGAACTGGAACGATTACTTCTAGTGGTACGGTTGGAAGAGTTGGTGGAATTGCACAAAAAGTATTTGCCGCCCATAATGAAAACATGGATGTGTTCTTTGTACCAAATGATGATGTCAGCGGATCAGAAGCGATCGTTAGTAATTATGCAGAAGCGCTAAAAACGAAAGAACGATTGCGAACCAAAATGGCGATAGTTCCAGTAAAAAATATGGATGATATTTTGAATTATTTAAAAAAGTAAACAGTATAAAAAATTCAAGTATTTCTACTCTGATCATAGTTTTATAAGCAGGATAAATGCTTGCGAAAACCCTTGACTTTTACTATAGAAGAAAGTATACTGTGTAGATGCAAAAACTATCTGAAAAATGACAAAGCAGGAGCGAAATATTGTCCGTTCCGGTTTTTAATAGGGAAACAAAAGTAGAAACGCACGAGAAATTTTCAAGAGCACATTCTATTTTTGGTTTTTTTTGCCTAAAAACTGCAAAAAATGCTCAATATTACAGATATTTAATATTTGTAATATTAAAGAAATATTTTCGGTTAGTGTTTTGATAGACTTTTAATTAGAGGAGTGAAGAGCTTGGCTGGACACGTAGTAAAATACGGAAAACACCGCGAACGTAGAAGTTTCGCCCGGATCAGTGAAGTGTTGGAATTACCCAACTTGATCGAGATTCAAACAGACTCTTACCAATGGTTTTTAGATGAAGGACTAAGAGAAATGTTTGAGGACATTTTACCGATCGATGATTTTCAAGGAAACTTATCTTTGGAATTTGTGGATTATGAATTAAAAGAACCTAAGTATACGGTAGAAGAAGCGCGTGCACATGACGCAAACTATTCTGCACCGTTACACGTTACTCTACGATTGACAAACCGTGAATCTGGAGAAATCAAATCACAAGAAGTATTCTTCGGTGATTTCCCTCTAATGACTGAAATGGGAACATTTATCATCAATGGTGCAGAACGTGTTATCGTTTCTCAATTAGTACGTTCACCTGGTGTTTATTTCCATGGAAAAGTAGATAAAAATGGTAAAGAAGGCTTTGGCTCAACAGTGATCCCTAACCGTGGTGCATGGTTAGAAATGGAAACTGATGCAAAAGACATCTCTTACGTACGTATCGACCGTACACGTAAAATTCCTTTGACTGTATTAGTTCGTGCTTTAGGTTTTGGCTCTGATGATACGATTTTTGAAATTTTCGGTGAAACCTTAAGCTTACGTAATACGATCGAAAAAGATTTACACAAAAATGCTAGCGATTCTCGTACCGAAGAAGGGTTAAAAGACATCTATGAGCGTCTTCGACCTGGGGAGCCGAAAACGGCTGACAGTTCTCGTAACTTACTGAACGCTCGCTTCTTCGATCCAAAACGTTATGACTTAGCGAACGTTGGTCGTTACAAAGTCAACAAAAAATTAGACTTAAAAACTCGTTTATTGAACCTGACTTTAGGTGAAACATTGATCGATGCTGAAACTGGCGAAATCATTGTTGAAAAAGGAACAGTATTGACGCACCAAGTAATGGAAACTTTAGGTGAACATATCGATAACGGCTTAAACAGCGTAACCTATTACCCAAGCGAAGATGGTGTAGTTACTGAACCAATGACAGTTCAAGTCATCAAAGTTCTTTCTCCAAAAGATCCAGAACGTATCGTTAACGTAATCGGTAATGGTTACCCTGATACAAGTGTGAAGACTGTTCGTCCAGCAGATATCGTAGCTTCAATGAGTTATTTCTTTAACTTACAAGAAGATATCGGTAACGTAGATGATATCGATCACTTAGGAAACCGTCGTATTCGTTCAGTTGGTGAATTACTACAAAACCAATTCCGTATTGGTTTAGCTCGTATGGAGCGTGTGGTTCGTGAAAGAATGTCTATTCAAGACACTGAAACATTGACACCACAACAATTGATCAATATCCGTCCAGTAGTGGCAAGTATCAAAGAATTCTTTGGTTCTTCTCAGTTATCACAATTCATGGATCAAACAAATCCTCTAGGTGAGTTGACACACAAACGTCGTCTATCTGCCTTAGGACCTGGTGGTTTGACTCGTGACCGTGCCGGCTATGAAGTTCGAGACGTTCACTATTCCCACTATGGACGTATGTGTCCGATCGAAACGCCTGAGGGCCCGAATATCGGATTGATCAATAGCTTGTCAAGTTATGCTAAAGTCAATAAATTTGGATTTATCGAAACACCGTATCGTCGTGTGGATCGTGCTACAGGAAAAGTAACCGACAAAGTAGATTACCTAACTGCTGACACAGAGGATCACTATATCGTAGCGCAAGCAAACTCACGCTTAAATGAAGATGGAACATTCGCTGAAGAATTAGTAATGGCTCGTCTGCAAAGTGAAAACCTTGAAGTGACGATCGATAGAGTCGATTACATGGACGTTTCACCTAAACAGGTAGTAGCAGTTGCGACAGCATGTATTCCTTTCTTGGAAAACGATGACTCCAACCGTGCCTTGATGGGTGCCAACATGCAACGTCAAGCAGTGCCTTTGATCCAACCTCGTTCACCACTTGTGGGAACTGGTATGGAATACAAGTCAGCACATGACTCGGGTGCCGCTTTACTATGTAAACATGATGGTGTCGTTGAATATGTGGATGCATCAGAAGTACGCGTTCGCCGTGACAATGGCGCATTAGACAAATATATGGTAACAAAATTCCGTCGTTCAAATTCAGGAACAAGTTACAACCAACGTCCAATCGTTCTTTTAGGCGAAAAAGTTGAAAAAGGCGATACATTAGCTGATGGACCTTCTATGGAAGAAGGCGAAATGGCTTTAGGACAAAACGTCCTTGTCGGATTCATGACATGGGAAGGGTACAACTACGAGGATGCGATCATCATGAGCCGTCGTTTGGTGAAAGATGATGTCTATACTTCTATCCATATTGAAGAATATGAATCAGAAGCTCGTGATACAAAATTAGGCCCTGAAGAAATCACGCGTGAAATTCCAAACGTCGGGGAAGATGCATTAAAAGACCTTGATGAGATGGGTATCATTCGTATCGGTGCTGAAGTCAAAGATGGTGACCTATTAGTAGGTAAAGTAACGCCTAAAGGGGTAACTGAGTTATCTGCGGAAGAACGTTTACTACATGCAATCTTTGGTGAAAAAGCCCGTGAAGTTCGTGATACATCTCTACGTGTACCTCACGGTGGCGGCGGGATCGTTCATGATGTGAAAATCTTTACTCGTGAAGCTGGAGACGAATTATCTCCAGGTGTAAACATGTTAGTTCGTGTGTATATCGTTCAAAAACGTAAAATCAACGAAGGCGATAAAATGGCCGGACGTCACGGTAATAAAGGGGTCGTATCCCGTATTATGCCGGAAGAAGATATGCCATTCTTGCCAGATGGTACACCGATCGATATCATGTTGAATCCACTAGGGGTGCCATCACGTATGAACATCGGACAAGTACTAGAATTGCACTTGGGTATGGCTGCTCGTCAGTTAGGTATCCACATTGCAACACCAGTATTTGATGGTGCAAATGATGATGACGTTTGGGAAACTGTTCGTGAAGCTGGTATGGCTAGCGATGCGAAAACAGTTCTATACGACGGACGTACAGGTGAACCATTTGATAACCGTATCTCTGTTGGTGTGATGTACATGATCAAATTGGCCCACATGGTCGATGATAAATTGCATGCCCGTTCTATTGGACCATACTCACTTGTTACCCAACAACCACTTGGAGGTAAAGCTCAATTTGGTGGACAACGTTTTGGGGAAATGGAAGTATGGGCACTGGAAGCATATGGTGCTGCTTACACATTACAAGAAATCTTAACGTACAAATCTGATGACGTGGTTGGTCGTGTGAAAACATACGAAGCGATCGTCAAAGGTGAACCAATTCCAAAACCAGGCGTACCAGAATCATTCCGCGTATTGGTAAAAGAATTACAATCACTTGGATTAGATATGCGCGTATTGGACATTGAAGAACAAGAAATCGAATTGCGTGATATGGACGATGATGATGATGACTTGATCACCGTTGATGCCCTAACAAAATTCGCAGAACAACAATCAGCGAAACAATTAGAAAAAGAAGCAGCGGAAGCAAAGGAAGCAGCTGATGCAGTGCTTGAACAAGAAATAGAAACTGCTGAAGATACAAAAGACTAATTGTTTTACATTTTGTATAAAGTGCCAATGAAATCCGTTAGTTATGGGCTAGAACGATCACTATGATTGCTTCTAGTTCCAAACTACGGTGAATAGCTCATTCAGCTTTTCTAACTAATTGAATGGAGGGAATCCCTTTTGATCGATGTAAATAAATTCGAAAGTATGCAAATAGGTTTAGCTTCTCCAGAAAAGATCAGAAGCTGGTCTTACGGTGAAGTAAAGAAACCCGAAACGATTAACTACCGTACGCTAAAACCTGAACGTGAAGGTTTGTTCTGTGAACGTATTTTCGGTCCAACTAAAGACTGGGAATGTGCGTGTGGAAAATATAAACGTATTCGTTATAAAGGTATCGTTTGTGACCGTTGTGGTGTAGAAGTAACTCGCTCTAAAGTTCGTCGTGAACGCATGGGACATATCGAGTTAGCAGCACCTGTTTCACATATCTGGTATTTCAAAGGTATTCCATCTCGTATGGGTCTTGTCTTAGATATGAGTCCTCGTGCATTGGAAGAGATCATTTACTTTGCGTCATACGTGGTAATTGATGCCGGAGATACTTCTTTAGAGAAAAAACAATTATTAACAGAACGTGAGTACCGTGATAAACGTGATCAATATGGTCAAGGTTTTTCTGCCGCAATGGGTGCAGAAGCTGTTAAACAATTATTAGACAATGTTGATTTAGATGGCGAAGTAGCTCAACTAAAAGAAGAGTTGAAATCTGCCCAAGGTCAAAAAAGAACACGTGCGATCCGTCGTTTGGATATTTTAGAAGCATTCCGTGCTTCTGGAAACTTACCAAGCTGGATGGTTATGGATGTTATTCCTGTAATTCCACCAGATTTACGTCCGATGGTTCAATTAGAAGGTGGTCGTTTTGCGACTTCTGACTTGAACGATTTATACCGTCGTGTAATCAACCGTAACAATCGTTTGAAACGTTTATTAGATTTAAATGCGCCAAACATCATTGTTCAAAATGAAAAACGTATGCTGCAAGAAGCAGTCGATGCGTTGATCGATAATGGTCGTCGTGGCCGTCCTGTTACAGGACCAGGTAACCGTCCGTTGAAATCTCTTTCTCATATGTTAAAAGGGAAACAAGGTCGTTTCCGTCAAAACTTACTAGGTAAACGTGTAGATTACTCTGGTCGTTCAGTTATCGTCGTAGGACCTAACTTGAAGATGTACCAATGTGGTTTGCCAAAAGAAATGGCGATTGAATTATTCAAACCATTTGTAATGCGTGAGCTAGTTCAACGCGAAATCGCAACAAACATCAAAAACGCAAAACGTAAAATCGAACGCGGAGAAGATGAAGTTTGGGATATCTTAGAAGAAGTTATTCAAGAGCATCCAGTATTGCTTAACCGAGCACCTACACTACACAGACTTGGTATCCAAGCCTTTGAACCAGTGCTAGTTGAAGGTCGTGCAATCCGTCTTCACCCATTAGTTTGTGAAGCCTACAATGCCGATTTCGATGGAGACCAAATGGCCGTTCACGTTCCGTTGAACGAAGAAGCACAAGCAGAAGCACGTATGCTGATGTTAGCTGCTCAAAACATTTTGAATCCAAAAGATGGTAAACCAGTTGTAACACCTTCTCAAGATATGGTCTTAGGTAACTACTACCTAACAATGGAAGAAGAGAACCGTGAAGGGGAAGGCATGATCTTCCGCGACATGAACGAAGCTGTGTTAGCATGGCGTAATGGATATGTGCATTTACATTCACGTATCGGTGTTCAAACAACTTTACTTGGCGACAAACCATTTACGGATTGGCAAAAAGAACGTCTTTTGATCACAACTGTAGGTAAGATCATTTTTAATGAAATCATGCCTGTAGAATTCCCTTATTTGAATGAACCAACAGATTACAACTTAACGGTGCAAACACCTGACAAGTATTTTGTAGAAGCTGGTACAGATATTCCTGCTCACATTAAAGAACAAGAATTAGTCTTACCATTCAAGAAGAAAAACTTAGGGAATATCATCGCTGAAGTCTTCAAGAGATTCCATATCACTGAAACTTCTAAGATGCTTGATAGAATGAAAGACTTAGGGTATAAACATTCGACTCATGCTGGTATGACCGTTGGTATCGCTGATATCATGGTATTGCATGAGAAACAAGAAATCATCGATGATGCTCATAAACAAGTCGAAAATATTACAAAACAATTCCGTCGTGGTCTGATTACAGATGACGAACGTTATGAACGTGTTATTGCGGTTTGGAACAAAGCTAAAGATGAGATCCAACAAAAACTGATCGAAAGTATGGATGCGAAAAATCCAATCTTCATGATGTCAGATTCTGGAGCCCGTGGTAACATCTCCAACTTTACTCAGCTTGCTGGTATGCGTGGTTTGATGGCGGCTCCAAACGGACGTATCATGGAACTTCCAATCATCTCGAACTTCCGTGAAGGACTTTCTGTCTTAGAGATGTTTATCTCTACCCATGGTGCTCGTAAAGGGATGACCGATACAGCCTTGAAGACAGCCGATTCAGGTTACTTGACTCGTCGTTTAGTTGACGTTGCCCAAGATGTTATTATTCGTGAAGACGATTGTGGAACTGACCGTGGTCTAGTGATCCAATCTATTCGTGAAGGGAATGAAATCATTGAACCTTTAGAAGAACGTCTACTTGGACGTTATACTCGTAAGTCAGTGATGCATCCTGAAACTGGCAAAATGATTATCGGCGAAGATCAACTGATTTCAGAAGATCTAGCTAGAGAAATCGTGGATGCTGGTGTTGAAACAGTAACGATTCGTTCCGTATTTACATGTAATACCAAACATGGTGTATGTAAACACTGTTACGGCCGTAACTTAGCAACTGGTTCTGGTGTTGAAGTTGGGGAAGCAGTTGGTACAATTGCCGCTCAATCAATCGGTGAACCTGGTACTCAGTTAACAATGCGTACGTTCCATACAGGTGGGGTTGCCGGAGATGATATTACTCAAGGTCTACCTCGTGTCCAAGAAATCTTTGAAGCACGTAATCCTAAAGGACAAGCAGTCATCACAGAAGTTACCGGTGAAGTGATCGATATTTCTGAAGATCCTGCAACACGTCAAAAAGAAGTAACGATCAAAGGGAAAACAGATACTCGTACGTATACAGTTCCTTATACAGCTCGTATGAAAGTTGCTGAAGGCGATACGATCCATCGTGGTGAGCCATTGACAGAAGGTTCGATCGATCCTAAACAATTGTTACAAGTTCGTGATGTTTTATCTGTTGAAAACTACCTATTGCGTGAAGTACAACGTGTGTATCGTATGCAAGGGGTGGAAATCGGCGATAAACATATCGAGGTAATGGTTCGTCAAATGCTTCGTAAAGTTCGTGTCATGGATCCAGGTGACACTGAAATCTTACCAGGTACATTACTAGATATCGCTGAATTTAAAGATCGTAACTACGACACATTAGTAGCCGGCGGCGTTCCTGCAACAAGCCGTCCAGTCTTACTAGGAATCACAAAAGCATCATTAGAAACAAACAGTTTCTTATCTGCTGCGTCATTCCAAGAAACAACTCGTGTGTTAACAGATGCTGCGATCCGTGGTAAAAAAGACCCATTACTTGGTTTGAAAGAAAATGTTATCATCGGTAAGATCATTCCAGCTGGTACTGGTATGGCTCGTTACCGTAACATGGAACCAAAAGAAGTTGGCGTAGCAAGCGAAAATGTCTACAGTATCTCTGATATTGAAGCTCAAATGGCTGCTGAAGATGCTTTGAATGAGTTGAATAAATAATAGATAATAAAAAGGCTTGAAATCAATTGATTTCAAGCCTTTTTTTTGTTTAATCAAGTTCTGACGCTGCATCTTGATCTAAAACAATCGTTAAATTAGGGTGTGTTTGTAATAAAGAAGCTGGTACTTCATTTGTGATTGGGCCGAAGAAAGCGCGTTTGATGATAGCGGCTTTTTTCTTACCTGTAGCAAAGAGCACAATTTCTTTTGCATGCATCACGCTCTTGGGCCCCATTGTAACGTAGAAGTTTGGACGCTCACTTTCATCGCCGCCAACTTCACTCAATAAGATCTCTTTCATGTTCTTAGTGGCGTCCTCTCCTACATAAGAAGTTAAATCCTCAAATTTAGTTGTTCCTGGAAGATTTCCGCAATAATGACCATCTGCTCCGATACCTAACAAAATCAAGTCTAATCCGCCATCTTGTTGAATCCTCTTATCTTGCGTTTTGTAGTTATTTTCATCTAAGGGATGAATCTGGCTCTCAGGAATTTCTGCTGGTTTGAAGAAGAGATTATTGAGATTTGTCATTGTTACACCATAGCCTTTTTTCTGTTTGAACGGGATTTCATCGAAGTTGTAATAATGAACATTATCAAGATAAGATTTGTTTTTTACATCTGAAACTAAGTATTCATACATCTTGATTGGTGTTGATCCAGCAGTTATTGCTAAGTTCACTCGTTTTTGTTGGTACATTTTACCTAGTAGAATGTTTGCGGCAACACGACTCATTTTTTCGTAGTTTTCTTCAATGATGATTTTCATTTTTTAAACAGCTCCTTCTTTTTGTTTAATTTATCATATGGGAACCATCCCATGTCAATAGATTTTTTATAGGCAAAACAATATCATTATTCTTTTATTCGGCTTATGATAAGTAAAAAGAAGAGGTGAAGGAATCATGGAACATAATTACGAAAAAGCAATTTTTGCTGGTGGCTGTTTTTGGTGTATGGTCAAACCGTTTGATACACAACCAGGCATTATTTCAGTTGTGGCTGGTTATACAGGTGGGCATATCGAAAACCCGACCTATGAACAGGTCACAACAGGAACAACAGGTCATACAGAAGCAGTTGAAATAACTTATGACCCAGCAATCATTCCCTACGAAAAACTAGTGGAAACGTATTGGCAACAAACAGATCCGACAGATGCATTAGGACAATTTGCTGACCGTGGCGATTCTTATCGGCCTGTCATTTTCTATGCCAATGAAGCGCAAAAAGAAATTGCAGAAAGATCGAAAGCGGCATTACAAGCGAGTGGTCGCTTTACTCAGCCAATTGTTACAAAAATAGAACCTGCGCAACCTTTTTATCCAGCTGAAGACTACCATCAAGATTATTATAAAAAGCACAGCGTTCATTACAACCTATATAAAGAAGGTTCTGGACGAGCTGGTTTTATTCGGAAAAATTGGAAAGATAAGTAACTTGATAGAACGAGATAAAAGGGATTTTGACTTTTATCTCGTTAGCTATTTACATAAGAAGATAACAAATAATCCAATACTTAAAAAAGGAACAAAAGGAAGTTGCTGCATTTTTTTCTTTAAGATCAATCGATAAAATAAAAGAAAGCATAGGCCGCTGCTGCTTGCAATGAACAATAAAAAAATCAGCGATTCAGCACCTAAAAGTGCTCCCCATAATGTTAAGATAAAGATATCTCCGCCGCCAATAGAATCTTTAAGGATATAACGTAAGCTGAGCAAGCATAGAAAAACAATAAGGCTCGTAAAAAGATAGACTGGCAGTGCTAAATAAATATGCCAAATACATAAGAAGATGGCGAACAAATAAAAAATCTTAGGTTCAACAATTAAATAAAAAATATCTGTCAAAGATAAGACGACTCCCATAAGTAAAAAGAAAAGGGAGTAAAGAGGATAGATAGCCTTAAATGACACAAAAAGACAAAGTAATCCACAAATCAATTCACTAAAAAAATAAATACACGATAATTTACGTTTACAGTAACGACAACGAAAACGCAAAAATAGAATTGAAATAATCGGAATCAATTCAATCATTTTTAATTTAGTCTGACAATATGAGCAGTGAGAAGCAGGAAATAAAATAGATTTACCAATGGGTACTCGTTCTGCAGTCAAACAAAGAAATGAACCAATCACACAACCACAAATAAAATAAAGAATGAACATCTAAAATCTCCTTTCATAAATAAGTACGCAAATAAAAACTTTTTTAACTAGACAATTCTTTTTTTATTAGGAATAATGAAGGTGAGAAATGAGGCGAGAAGATGGAAAAAATAGCAATTGGTGTAGATATTGGTACAACACAAACAAAGGCTGTCGCTTTTAGGGAGAATGGATCCGTTCAGGCATCAGCTTATGTTCGTTACCCACTCATTCAGGAAACAGAGGGTATGGCAGAACAAGATGTAAATCAGATTTTTCAAGCAGTAGTGACGTGTATCAAAAAAGTAGTCACTAAAGTCCAACCTTTTGAAATCTCAGTGGTATCTTTTTCTACTGCGATGCATGGATTGATTGTCATGGATAAAAATCATCAGGCTCTGACGCGTGTGATCACATGGGCAGATAATCGTGCGGAAAAGTATGCGGAAGAGCTGAAGGATACCGTATTAGGAAAGACGCTTTACCAAAATACAGGATTGCCGATGCATCCAATGACACCGTTTCACAAAATCCGTTGGTTAAAAGAAGAATTCAGTGAAATCTACGAGCGGGCAGAGATGTTTATCGGGATGAAAGAATACATCTTTTATCGTCTATTCAATCAATACATTACGGATATAAGTACTGCCTCTGGAACTGGATTTCTAAATATTCATGAGTTGGATTGGGATCAGTTAGCTTTAACTGAGATGGGGATCGCAGCGGATCAACTACCATTGTTAGTAACACCGACCCATCAGATAACTGGCTTAAATGATGAATGGGCAGAGCAGTTAGGCTTGACGGCACAAACGGTTTTTGTGTTAGGAGGAGCCGATGGGCCTTTATCAAATCTGGGATTAGGTGCGGTGACAAAAGGAACAGCTACGTTAACTGTTGGAACGAGTGGTGCTTTGCGTTATATTGTTGAACAACCTCAAACACACCCACAGGCGGAGACGTTCTGTTGTGTGTTAGATGAAAATCATTGGGTAATTGGAGGGGCCACAAGTAATGGCGCTGGGATTTTCGATTGGGCTTGTGAAAATTTATTAAAGGAAGTTCAAACGGAAGCTCGTGCAGTTGGGGAAAATTCGTATGACGCTGTGATGGATCTTGTAAAAGAAACGCCAGCAGGAGCTAAAGGATTGATGTTTCATCCTTATTTGCTCGGCGAACGGGCACCATTGTGGGATGCAGAAGCGACAGGCAGTTTTGTGGGTTTAAAACGAAATCATGATGACAAATTGATGATGCGTGCGGTGATTGAGGGGATTTGTTTGAATTTAAAGCGTGTTTTAACAGAGTTGGAGGAGTTAGGCGGACCAGTGAAAGAAATCCGTGCTACAGGTGGTTTTGCAGATTCGCAAGTGTTCAAACATGTGATGGCGGATGTTTTAGGCTATCAACTTTCATTGACGGAAAGTGTTGAAGCATCGGCATTAGGTGCTGTTTTATTGGGTTGGCAAAGTATAGGGAAAATTACTGATTTAAAGACAGTTAGTGAACAAGTAGAAATTTATGAAACCGTAGAGCCTAACAGTGAAAATAATCAAATTTATCAACAAATGTATCCGTTATTTATTATGACACAACAACAATTATCTTCGAGCTATCACCAATTAGCAAAACTAAGAGCAGATTTGGACTAACTTTTTTTGACAAACATCACTGAACTTGTTTTACTAGTAGTAAGAGAACGGAGGAAAGGAAATGAAAAAATTATGGATCGCTTCTTTGCTTTTAGTAGGGCTTTTCCTAACAAGTTGCGGCTCAAAAGGAATTTCTGCAGAAGATGCTGGCGAATTATTTGTTGATCGTCTGGTGTATCAAAAAAGGGAAAATGAATTTGCTAAGGGATTTCGCGATGGGAAACAAGCAGGCGAAGAGCTGGATGAAAATAGCAAAGCGTTCGAGCAAAACTTTGCGAAAGGCTTATCCGCCACCGGTGCACAAGTCCCGGAAAAAGAAGCAAGTCAACTAACAAAGGAACTCTTGCAACAGGCAAAAGAGAAAACATCCTATAGGATTATTAAAATAGATGAAACAAAAACTGGCGCCGTGATCTCTTATTATGTGACGGGGTTAGATCTAGTGAGTGCCATGCAGGAAATGACCAGACAGCTGGTAAAAGAAACTTTGGCTGATCCAGAAATAGCAAAAGATGATCAAAAAGCGCTAGAAGCAACTTTTTCTATCTTGGAAGAGCGGGTCAAATCAATTAAAATCAAAACAGATCCTGTTGAACTTGAGTTGCGTTTAGAAAAAGAAAAAGGAAAATGGTTTGTACCCAAAAATCAAAAAGAGGCCGTATCTAACTTGTTCATGGCATTTATTTCAGGTTCTGAAAATACAGAAGCGATGAATAAAGAGTTAGAAGAGGCAATGAATGAAGTAGCCAAAGAAATTGTTGATTCATTGGATACATTGCCAATACCTAGCAATAATTAATTCTTTAGTTTATAATTATTATTAAATGAGAAATGATATAATAATGAAGATTTTAGTGTACTTTTTTTCTGTTTCGTACTACAATATTAGTGTAGATAAAAATTTAGGAGGATGATGTATAATGAAATTTGAACAAACAAAAGAAGTATTAAACCAACTAGTTGCAGATCTAAGCCAGTTTTCAGTAGTGATTCACCAAACTCACTGGTATATGCGTGGCCCAGAATTCTTGACATTGCACCCTAAAATGGACGAATATATGGATCAAATCAATGACCAATTAGACGTTATTTCTGAACGCTTAATTACTCTAGATGGTGCTCCTTACTCAACTTTACAAGAATTTGCTGATCATACAGGTATCGAAGATGAAATCGGCACATACGAACGTACAATTCCAGAGCGCATGGAAAAATTAGTCGAAGGCTACCGTTATTTAGCTGATTTATATCAAAAAGGAATTGAAGTTTCTGGCGAAGAAGGCGATGATTCTACACAAGATATCTTTATTGCAAACAAAACAGACATTGAGAAAAATATCTGGATGCTGCAAGCAAAATTAGGTAAAGCACCTGGTATCGATGCAGATACACGTGCAAAAACTCGTTAATCAAAAAAGTTAAAAGGTGATGAAAGATACATGCTATCTTTCATCACCTTTTTTAGTTTTTTTCGCTTTCTAGTTTTTGCTTGCTACGTTCAATTGCAGCTTTTACTTGATCAAATCCAGTGCCGCCATACGAATGCCGACGTTCAATGGCTGTTTTTGATGATAGGGTTTGGTAGATATCTGATTGAATCAAAGGTGTGATCACTTGATACTGTTCTAAGGGCACATCTTGTAAATAAATCCCTTGTTTTGTACAATCTAAAACTAACTTTCCAACAACTTCATGAGCCTGTCTAAAGGGCATCCCTTTGCTTGCTAGATAATCTGCTAGCTCTGTTGCATTTGAAAAATCTTTTTCAGTGGACTTTTCCATGATTTCTTGATTCAGTTTCATCGTCTCTACCATACCTGCCATGATCTCTAAACTAGT
The DNA here is from genome assembly GCF_000633635.1 of Enterococcus crotali. Taxonomy (GTDB): domain Bacteria; phylum Bacillota; class Bacilli; order Lactobacillales; family Enterococcaceae; genus Enterococcus_L; species Enterococcus_L crotali. The sequence continues at coordinate 38,064 of NZ_AYPQ01000009.1, forward strand.
TAAAATCGTGTGAGACGTATCAAACATGCCCTCCTTGTCCTCTTGAAGGTCTTTGTTGTAAGCTAGCGGCAATCCTTTTAAAACCGTTAGAAGGCTGAATAAATTACCATATACGCGACCAGACTTTCCTCGAATCAATTCTGCCATGTCAGGATTCTTCTTCTGTGGCATAATCGAGCTGCCTGTAGAAAAGGTATCTGTTAATTCAATAAATTGAAACTCATGACTGCACCATAAAATGATTTCTTCGCAAAATCTGGAAAGATGCATCATTAAAATAGAACTATTGCTAAGGAACTCTAAGATGAAATCCCGGTCACTCACGCCATCTAAGCTATTTTCATAGATGGAAGAAAAACCTAGTAACTCAGCTGAGTAAGCACGATCGATAGGAAATGTCGTACCGGCAAGGGCTGCACAGCCTAAGGGCGAAATATCGATTCGCTTCAAGCTTTCGGAAAAACGTTCTTGATCCCGTGTCAACATACCGTAATAAGCCATCATATGGTGAGCAAACGAGATTGGTTGTGCATGTTGTAAATGGGTGTAGCCAGGCATGATGGTATCGATATTTTCTTCGGCTTTATGAACTAGCACTTGGCGAAATAGGTGGATCTTGCTAATTACTTCTTGAACGATCTCTTTTAAATAGAGATGCATATCTGTAGCGACTTGATCATTTCTACTACGGCCTGTATGTAATTTTCCAGCAACAGAGCCAATTTCATCATGTAACAGTTTTTCGATATTCAAATGAACATCTTCGTTTTCTATACTGAAAGTAAGTTCACCAGCAAGTAGTTTCTCTTGAATTGTTGTAAGGCCCAAACTGATTTGTTTCGCCTCATCATCTGTTAAAATCCCTGTCTTAGCTAACATTTGTACATGGGCTAAACTTCCAATAATATCTTGTTTGGCTAACTTTTGATCAAAAGGAATCGAAGCGCCGAATGCATCGATCCATGCTTCGCTTTTTCCTTCAAAACGTCCACCCCATAATTTTTCCATGATGCACACCTCATTCATTTATGTATTAATATTCATTGTGATAAGAAATAAGGTTGGAACAGAAGTATTTTACTCCGAGAAAGTAAGAAGGAGTGATCTCTGTGCCAACCATTTGTTGAGACTAAAAGTTCTTGATATGAAGACTTATCGATTCCTTTATTTCGATCCGCAGATCAAAAAGAAATTCTCCGTGGATAAGTCATTTAAAATAGGTGAATCGGATAACCTTATTTACAACCATGTAAAAGTTAACTCACGTATAAATTCAACCTAGAAAAAACAAGAGTATCGCTGATTATTTTTTGTGTAAAGATGCCTGAACTTCTGCGTTGACTTTGGTTGGAAGCCCCCAGAGTTTGATAAAACCAACAGCAGCGTCTTGATCAAAGGTATCCGCAGAAGTGTAAGTCGCCAAATTTTCGTTGTATAAGCTGTTATCAGACTTACGACCTTCAACGATGGCGTGTCCTTTGAAGAGTTTTACCCGCACTATGCCATTTACATATTTTTGAGTAGATTTTAAGAAAGCAATCAAGGCATCCGTTAACGGGTTGAACCATAATCCGTCATAAATAATTTGTGACAATTGATTTTCGATGATAGGTTTGAAATGAGCTACTTCACGAACAAAAGTCAAGTCTTCCAACTCTTTATGCGCAGTCATCAGTGTGATCGCTGCTGGACACTCATAGACTTCACGCGATTTGATTCCAACCAAACGATTTTCCACATGATCGATCCGGCCGATGCCATGTTTACCAGCTAGATCATTCAAGTCCAAAATTAAATCGGATAACAGCATTTCTTTTCCATTGATTGCTGTAGGCACTCCTTCAACAAAAGTTAGTTCGATGATATCAGCTTGATCAGGTGCATTTTCTAAGCTAGCAGTTAATTCATAAGCACCTTCTGGAGGTGTTGCCCATGGATCTTCTAAAATCCCACATTCATTGGCACGCCCCCAAAGGTTTTGATCGACAGAATAAGGATTGTCTAAATCAGCAGGGACGGGTACACCTTTTTCTTTGGCATAATTGATTTCTTCTTCACGTGACCATTTCCATTCACGAACTGGAGCAATCACATTTAGCTCAGGTGCAAGGGCGTTGATCGCAACTTCAAAACGTACTTGATCATTCCCTTTTCCTGTACAGCCATGAGCGATTGTGGTTGCACCAGTTTCGTGCGCTAATTCGACTAATTTCTTAGCAATCAGCGGGCGGGATAAAGCCGATACTAAGGGATAAGATTGTTCATAAAAGGTATGGCCTTGTAGCGCAATCAAAGCAAATTCCTGCGCAAATTCTTCCTTAGCATCAATGGTATATGAAGCAGAGGCTCCGACTTCTAATGCTTTATTTTTGATGAAATCTAAATCTTTCTTTTCACCGACATCTAAACAACAAGCGATCACATCATATCCTTCGTCCACTAACCATTTAACAGCAACAGAGGTATCTAATCCTCCAGAATAAGCTAAGACTACTTTTTCTTTCATAAGTAACACTCCTTATTTTTTAATTCTCTTTTTTGATTGTTCTCATCATATCACTTGAAAATACAAAAATCAACACGTTTTATAAATAAATATACATAAAATTAAATATTTAGGAAATAATATACATTTTTATTTTTGGAGGTTGCATAATATCTATTACGCAATTCATACGGTGTTCCATTTCCTAATGAAGAATATTTTTTAAATAGGGAGGAACTAGTAAGAAAAATATAGGAAAACCTCAGAAATTCATTGACTTTACTAGCGATAGAAGGTATCATGTTAAATGGTATTGTTTGCCCCACAATGAGCCCCGGAAACTCAAGTGAATGTCAAACATCGAATAGAAAATTGGAGGAAAGAATCGTGCGTACAACATATATGGCCAAATCTGGCGAAGTAGAACGTAAATGGTATGTAGTAGATGCAACAGATATCCCAATGGGACGTCTGTCAACTGTAGTTGCTTCTATCTTACGTGGAAAAAATAAACCAACATTCACACCACATGTGGATACTGGAGATTTCGTAATTGTAATTAATGCTGATAAAATCAAATTAACTGGTAACAAAGCAAGTGATAAAATTTACTACCGTCACAGCCAATACCCAGGTGGGTTGAAATCTGTTACTGCTGGTGAATTACGCGATAAAAACTCTCGTCGTTTAATCGAAACTTCTGTAAAAGGTATGCTTCCTAAAAACACTTTAGGCCGTAAACAATTTACTAAGTTGAACGTATACGGTGGAGCGGAACATCCACATGCTGCACAACAACCAGAAGTATTAGATATTACTAACCTAATTTAAGGAGGGAAATTCATTGGCTCAAGTACAATATATCGGCACTGGCCGTCGTAAAAATGCAGTTGCCCGCGTACGTTTAGTACCTGGTACTGGTAAAATTACTGTAAATAAAAAAGACGTTGAAGAATATATTCCACACGCTGACTTGCGTGAAGTTATTAACCAACCATTTGGTGTAACTGAAACTAAAGGCGCTTATGATGTAATGGTAAACGTTAATGGTGGAGGCTACTCTGGTCAATCAGGTGCGATCCGTCACGGAATCGCTCGTGCATTATTAGAAGTAGATCCTGATTTCCGTGCTGCTTTAAAACGCGCTGGACTTCTTACTCGTGATGCCCGTATGGTAGAACGTAAAAAACCAGGTCTTAAGAAAGCCCGTAAAGCTTCACAATTCTCAAAACGTTAATTATTGGAGTCGTTGCGAATTTATTCGCTTACGAGTACTATTCAATTTCAACAGTTCAAGGCACTTTCCAAATTTTGGAAAGTGCCTTTTTTCTTTAGGATCGAAAATGTTACGACCTTTAAAATAAAACATACTTTAACGTATTAACAGTCGTCAATTCGTGTGTATATTCAATGAATTCATGCTCAAAAACCATATTACTCCTCCTCAATTTTTTTCATGCCAGTAACTTTTCGGGGTCATATGTTCATATTTTTTGAATACTTTAATAAAATAACTCGCATCGTTAAAGTGAAGTAAGGAGCTGATCGTGTTTAAATCGTACTGCTCAAATTCCAATAGCCGTTTGCTTTCTTCTATTTTTTGTTTCATCACGTATTGATTAAGAGAAATCCCGACTTCTTTTTTAAACAACTTAGATAAATGAGGCACAGAATAATTAGTATAAGCCGCAATCATTGGGACAGATAAATTCGAATAGATATTTTTATGAATAAACTCACACGTTTTTTTGACCGTGGTAGAATAATCGATATAATTGTATTTCCTGACCTCGTTACAAAATAATAGTAGTATTTCCAATTCGGGCGGTTGTGTTCCATGAAAGTGATTTTTTCGTTCGATCTCTTGAATTAAGTTGTCACTCAACGTATACGCTCGTTCATATGGCACGCCGCCTTTAATCGCATATCTTGTGGAAACGGCTACGGCCACAATTAAAATGTTTTTTTGATTTCGTAATTCTGATTCAGTTGAAAGGGTACCTGTTCGGCTATCCTTTTGAAAAGTGTAATAGTATCTTTTTAATCCTTCTTCATTACCATTCATTAATTCAATAAACATAGCCTCTTCGCTTTCAAAGTCGTGATGATAAAGCTGCTGCTCAATTTGCTCACTTAGTATTTTTTCAATAATTGTTTCTCTTAGATAGAGAATGTTTTGGTTGAGAGACTGAACTTCTTTGGCTGTGAACTTTTTTTCCTTCATAAATAAATGTATAGTTTCAGAAATTTTTAGTAACCGGTCATTATGAGAAACAAAATTGCCGACTTCATCATCAATGAATAAACAGATCAATTGATTTAGCTCGTCTGCATTGTAAGCGAATAGTAATAATTTCTGCTCTTTGAAGTAATAATTATGAATGACACTGGATTGCGTGATTAGTCGTTGAATCTGTTTAGCTGTTAACTGATGATTTGTCAGGTTCTTCTGATGACTGATCTGTCCATCAGTTTTATCCACAATAATGTAAGAAAAAATAGCGAGATCTGATAGATGATTCAAAAAATTTATAAGCGCTATCATTTTTTCAGCTCCTTTGATATAAAAATACCATTAATAATCAAATTATACTATTATTCCCTTCTGGAATGATTATAATAGATTTGTAAGCGTTTTTTCATAACGAGAAATAATAGGAGGAAATCTATATGACTGAATTAACCACTCATTTTCTTAGTATCGATATTGGAGGAACTTATATTAAGCATGCGCTGATCAATCGAAGCGGTCAAATTATTTTTGTGAAAAAAGAAGGAACACCAAGGAATATAAAAGACTTTAAAAGCTGTCTAACAGGTATTCTTGATCAATATAAAGGACAAGTGAAAGCGGTAGCTGTTAGTTGTCCTGGCAAAATCGATTCAAAAGAAGGGGTTGTCTATTATGGGGGAGCATTGTCTTATCTACATCAATTCCATTTGAAAGAATTTATTGAATCTTATATGAACTTACGATGTGCCATAATGAATGACGGTAAATCAGCTGCACTTGCTGAACTGTGGTTAGGGCAATTAAAGGACATCGAAAATGGTGCTGTGATGACACTTGGTACAGGAATTGGCGGCGGTCTTGTTTTAAATAAATCACTTCACTCAGGCAGTCATTTCCAAGCAGGAGAATTAAGCTTCATGCTACTTTCAACTGATGTTCCGATCAGTTTAGAGACTGTGGCAGGGGCGAAAGGTTCTGCAGTAAAGTTCATTCAACAAGCATCGAACCTATTAAAGTTAGAGAACCCGTTAGACGGTAAGAAAGTGTTTGAAGCATTAGAAAAGAAAAATGAAATGATTTATCCATTATTTGAAGAATTCTGTCGCAATGTGGTGATTGTCATCATGAATGTTCAGTCAGTCGTTGATTTACAACGAATCGCGATTGGCGGCGGCATTAGTGCGCAACCGATTCTTGTGGATGAAATAAAGAGACAGTATCAACAGCTACTTGCTTCTGCCCCGTTGTTAGAGACAATGCTGACGCCAGTTGAAATTGTTTCCTGTCATTTTAGAAATGAAGCTGGGCTGTTGGGTGTATTGTATCATTTACTTGAAGAAATAGAAGAAAATTGATTATTTAACTTTTAGGAGGAATCAGAATGGCACGAGAGTACGATATAAAATTAGTAGAAGCAATCCGAAATAAACAATATACAGAAATGCGTCGTGATGTGTCGGTCATTGTGAAGCCAATTCCAGATTGTGATATTGATGGTGCAATGGATCCGCGTGTCTATAAAGGGGCAAAAAAAATGAGTCTGATGATGAAATTTATTCCCAAAAGTATGCTGAAAATGGATGCTAGCCCAAAATCAATCAAACGTTTGCGTAAAATGTTTAACAGTATTGATTCGACGTCTATGGTTGAAGAAGATATTAAAGAAACGACTTTTACGATCAAAGCTGAAGATGGTTTTGATATTCCAATGACTCGTTTCCAATCTGAAAAAACGGTGGCTCATTCCCCTGTTCTCTATTTTATTCATGGTGGTGGTTTTTTTGCGGGGAGTACGGATGTTGTCAGAGAAGCATTGAAGTTATTTGTTAGTCAAACCAATATGATTGCGGTCAGTATCGATTATCGTTTAGCGCCTGAGAATCCTTTCCCGATAGGACATACGGATTGTTACACTGGCTTAAGATGGTTAGCCGATCATGTGGAAGAATGGGGAGCTGATCAACACAGTATCTTTGTTGCTGGAGACAGTGCTGGTGGGAACTTAACGGCTTATTGTAGTAATCGGAATATTGAAGAAAATCGTGAGGATGTATGTGGGCAAATTTTACTTTATCCGACACTTAATATGGGCGGGATCAAGGATAAATATACTGAATTTGATATTGATCAAGATGTGGCGATTTATGAGAAACAAGCAAGTGTGATTCGTCCTGGTATTGAGATTTTTAGTGAAATGACGACTAGTTTATCTGATATTTTGGGAACAAAAGACGTTTTAAATAAATACCTAACACCTTATGTATCAGTAAGTGAAAAAACACCGACAACGATGATTACTTCAGGAGAGCATGACTTCTTGACGGTTGAAAGCTTGGCGTATGCTAAAAAGTTAATTGATTTAGGGATAGATACGACATTTACTTTATACAGAGGAATGGGACATGCGTATATTGATCACGTAGGAAATTATCCACAGGCAGAAGATTGTATGCGAGATATTAGTGAATTTGTTAAGAAAAATAGGCGATAGAAGGTGAACATCAACAAAAATATTTTTGCATACTACTCATCTGTACTTTTAATGTAGACGGAATCTGTAATGTATATTACCATGAGAGTTACATGTATATTTTAAAGGATATACGAAAGACTTGGAGGAGTTATCGTGAAAAAAATGAAAAAGACTATTTTGTTAGGTTTATGCATGGTAATTTTGGGCGTTTTAGTGGGATGTAATAAACCTACTAAATCAAGTGATGATACAGCTAAACCATCATCTAGTAGTAAAGAAACTACAGAATTAATCACTAGTAGTAAAGAAACGAATGAGACCAAAGAAACCACAGAACAAACTACGGAACAATCAAGCACCGTTCAGGAAACAAAAGAAACTGCTAGCTCAAGTGAACAAGAAAAAGAAGCATCAGAAGAGCAAGTAATTGCATCAATGGATCTTTCTCAAATTCAACAAGGAGAGTATTCAAGCTTAAATGGAGTTTGGGAAAATGGACTAGGTAATACAATTTTTGTGGGAAATACTACCATGAGTTTTACAGACATTTCTAACCAGAATCAAGCAGCGGAAATAAATGGGTTAAACGTAAATATTCCCACTTTGAATTCACCTGAAGGGACACCTGAGTTAGTATCTTTTATGGGAGATACTAACAAAGTTCAATCGTATGAACAGCAATTAGGGATTGAAGAGAACCAAGGCTTTATTTCTTTAAGAAGCAATCTTCCAAGCGCAGTAATCTATGTATCATTTTTACCCAAAGGGATAATGGGTGATCTATTAGAAGGTGATGTCAACAAAGATAAAATTGTCGCAGTAGGTACACAAAACACCGCCACATCTGTTCGAGCAGAATACGTCTATTACAAAGTCGACTAAATTTGTGCTTCGTATTTGAACGAGAAAGTATGGCTGCAAACCACACTCAATGACTTCGTAATTCTAATCGGTACAGCACAAGAAGAAAGAAAAGCCTTTGGAATTATATTTGAACACTTGATCGAATGATTGCTTGATAACACAAATGTAAAAAACTAGCTAGAATTGACGACTACCAACAATTGATTGAGGAACTTTATGCATTCATCGATAAGCAATGATTATTTTGATTCAAGAAACGGAAAAATACAAGCGTTGAAGTGAGAGCAGAAAGAGTTTTAGGTGGAGCTTTAAATCTCATCTATTTCTTGATCAAAACATGGAAAGTCTGAAAGTAAGAAGCAATCACTCCGCTTAATATTTTTCATATGTTTGATAAATGATAGACAAAATTTTCGGCTAGGGCTATCTTGACAGAAAATAAAATAGCGTGTACTATGACTTATGAAAGCGCGACCGGAAATGAGTGATGTGATTTGCTTAGGATAAAAAAGATTTTCAATAACAATGTTGTGTTAGTGATTGATTCAAAGGGTTTAGAACGCATCTTGATTGGAAGAGGCGTGGCTTTCGGGAAAAAAATTGGAGATATCGTCCAAAAAGAGAAGATTGAAAAGACATTCGTTGTCGATTCACCTAATATTGCGGACCGTTTTGTACAGTTGATAGAAGAAGTGCCGATTAATCGCTTGGAAATGGTGACCTTGATTATCAAGAACGCAGAAGTTGAGTTGAAAAAGAATTTTGATGAGAATACTTATATCGGCTTAGCTGACCATATCAATTATGCTGTGAATCGTTTTAGAAAAGGGGAAACCATTAGAAACGCTTTGTTGCTGGAAATCAAGAAATTCTATCCAAGAGAGTATGCGGCAGGATTACATGCACTGGAAACCATTTCTTATTATGAAGGTATTGATTTAAATGAGGATGAAGCAGGTTTTATTTCCTTCCACTTCATTAACGGCAGCTTAGGAAATGATGCGGGACAAACATTGCTGACCGCTGAAATGCTGCAAAAAGTTGTCTTGATCGTTGAAGATTGTTTAGGGATCGAGTTAGATGAAGAATCGTTAAATTATCTTAGATTCATTACTCACTTGAAGTTTTTTATTCAACGTGTCATAATTAACGAGCCGAGAAAAGAAGCTGTACCTGAGATGTTTGAACAGGTAGTACAATTTTATCCAAAAGCAGCAGAATGTGTCGGTATTATAGTGAATTATCTACAAGGTAAATTACATTGTCAGATTTATCCGGAAGAGGAAATGTATTTAATTTTACATATTCAACGGTTAATTAAATAAACGGGATTGTAACTGATTAAGCAGGCAACACCCAAACAAGAGATGATCGACTCTCTTGTTTGAGTGTTGCCTTTTTATGCATAAAAAAGAAAGGATGAGGAAAAGTGGGAAAATACCAAGCGCTTGTAGAATTCATTTTGAAAAATGTAGGAGGCAAAGAAAATGTGTTAAGTGTGACACATTGTATGACGAGATTACGATTTACTTTAAAGGATGATTCTTTGGTTCAAAAAGAGGAAATTGTAAAATCACCAGATGTTATGAGTGCCCAGTTTGCGAGTGGTCGTTTTCAAGTCGTTGTCGGCACGCAGGTTGCAGATATTTTTCAAGTGGTTCAAGAGAATTTAGGTAGTAGAACATCTGTGACGGTTGCAGATGAGAAAAAAGGCTTAGTGAGTACTTTGATCGATACCATTACCAAAGTAATTACCCCAGTTTTAGGGATATTAACCGCTTCTGGTTTACTGCAAGGGATTTTGGCATTACTAACGGCGACGAAAGTTTTGTCAGTAGATGATGGTGCGTATATTATTTTGCACGCTATGGGACAGACCGTTTTTTACTTCTTACCAGTAACGTTAGGTTATACTAGCGCCAAAGCGTTCAAAATGAATCCTTTTGTCGGGATGATGTTGGGCGCGACACTTGTTATTCCGGAGCTGATGAGTGGTTTAACAAGTGGGGATATTTTATACACGTTATTCAAAGGTACCCTATTCCAAACGCCTGTTTATAATACATTCTTTGGTATTCCGATCCTATTTCCAGCTACAGGTTATCAATATACTGTGATTCCGATTATATTTATCGTCTATGTTGGTTCAAAAGTAGAAAAATGGCTGAAAAGAGTGGTACCAAGCGTTATTGCGCATAATGTAAATTCATTTTTAACCATTTTGATCACAGTTCCTGTAGCTATTCTAGCTATTGGACCAGTAACGAATGTACTGAGCTCATTGATCAGTGCAGGTGTATCAGGCCTTTACACGATTTCACCGATCGTTACCTCTGTTGCGGTAGCTTTGCTCTACCAACCTTTAGTGATTTTTGGGTTGCATTGGCCGATTTCAGCGATCGGGATCACTAATTTAGCACAATCAGGCGTAGATTATATTTTTCCTATGTCCTTTACCGCAAGCTTTGCTCAAACAGCAATTGTTTTAGCCGTTTTCTTCCGCACACGTTCTAAGGATCAAAAAGCCTTGGCAATTCCAGCAATTGTTTCCGGTCTATTTTGTATTATTGAACCAGCAATTTACGGATTTAGTTTACCAGTGAAAAAACGGTTTGCCTTTTCTATGATCGGTGGAGCAGTGGGTTCATTGATCTTAGCGTTGTTCTCTACGAAAATGTATGCAATGTCTTTTGGTATTTTAGGATTTGCTGCATTTATTGATCCGGAAACAGGCAGTATGAAAGGGCTGATCGTTGCGATCGTGGCAACTATTGCCACTTCATTAGTTGCGTTTATTTTGACCTATATAACGTTTAAGCAAGAAGAAGATGTGGTGGATGTAAATGAAAAGGAATTAGTGAAAGCCGAAGTGCTTGTCTCACCACTTAAAGGTCAGTTGAAACCAATCGAATGTTCTTCAGATGCTACTTTTGCTTCAAAAGCGTTAGGAAACGGAATTGTGATCATACCCGAAAATGGGGAGGTCATCTCACCAGTGAGTGGTGTGGTTGAAACAGTCTTTCCTAGTGGACATGCCATTGGAATTATCAGCGATACAGGGATCGAAATCTTGATCCATATTGGTATTGATACGGTTGAACTGGAAGGAAAAGGGTTTACTCCTTTAGTGAAAAAAGGGCAGTCAGTGGTTCAAGGGGAAAAGATAGCAGAAGTTGATTTAGAGCAAGTCAAAGCAGCAGGGTATTCAACGGAGTCGATTGTTGTTGTAACGAATACCGCTCACTTCTTAGATGTAATTTGTGAACCAGAAGGAAAGATCAAACGTAAAGAGAAAATTTTAACAGTGATTCCTTTTAATAATCAAACAGAAATAGAAAATTTAGTGGAGGTAAATTAGAATGAGAGAAAGAATTTGGGGAGTTTTAGCAGGTGGCGCATTAGGTGATGCGCTAGGTATGCCAACGGAGTGTTGGTCACAGGAGAAAATTAGACAGCAATTTCCTAATGGTGTGACAACCTTAATTGCTTCAAATGAAGCAGATGTCTTTGGTAGAAAATTAGCTGCTGGATCAATAACAGATGATACGATCAATGTCTTGATGATTTTATCAATGATCAAAAAAATAAGGGACGAATCCAAGTATCAGACTACGTGGCAGAATTACGAGAGTGGAATGAAAATTCACCTGTATCAGCTTTTGTTTCAGGACCGTCGACCTTAAAAGCGTTAGATAAAATTGCGCAAGGTGTACCGATTGAAGAAACAGGAGTGACTGGGACGACGAATGGCGCTTCAATGAAAATTGCTCCTATCGGTTTGATTAGTGATTATCACAACCTGCCTGAATTAATTGGAAATGTAGCGGAGATTTGCTTACCTACTCATAATACGAAAATCGCCATTGCTGGCGCTAGTGCTGTGGCAGCAGCAGTAAGTTATACAGTTAGAGGAGGGCAATCAATTGAGGAGATTTGGCAATTAGCTTTTGCAACGATCGAAGCGGCAAAAGCTTATGGCTATGATTTTCCTGCGGCCTCGTTAGCTTTTAGAATGAATCAAGCAAGAAAAATTCTGCAAGAAGAGTCTGACGAACAAATTATTTTACAACGTTTATATGAAGAAATCGGTACGGGTATGGAAACGATAGAGACAATACCAAGCGCATTTGCAATCGTTGACTTGGCGAAAGGAGATACGCTTAAGGCAGTTCAATTAAGCGCCTCAATTGGCTGGGATACAGATACAATTGGTGCCATTAGCGGTGCCATCTGTGGCGGCATGAATCCTGTATTACCAAAAGAAATGATTGCACAAATTGAAGCAGTTAATCAGCTAGATTTCAATCAATTAACAGAAGACATTTTGCCATTTGTTAAGTAAATACATGAATAAGCAGTAATGGGATAAATGCTTGTGTGTTGAATGGATAGAGAATAAAATCATATGACTTTCCGTCAAAATTCTGTTGTAAGAGTTTTGGCGGATTTTTTAAAGTGACAATTCAACAACTCTAATCATGGACAACCATACTCAAATTGTTAGACGATTTTTCAACTTGTACAGATGATTTAGAAAATCAATTTGAGAAAATAATGTTGAAAGAAAAAGTCAAAGTCTCGTAAGGATCTATTTGAGAGGGCATTCAAATTAGAGGAAAATCAAGGCCGTAAAAATCAGTGTCATCAAAAGCTTGAGTGAAAGCAATCACAGTCAGTCATTCAGTACCCACAAAAAAGTGGGTACTTTTTTTAGCTATTATTATGTCCTATAATCGTTAGTAATAAGGATAAGGAGTGAGGAAATGAAGAAACAAAAGAAATGGTGGCTTACAATGATCTTGGGTGCGTTGCTAATAGTTGGTACTGCTTGTGCACCAAAGGCAGATAACCAAAATGGTAAAGAGGAAGAAAAAAAGCAAGAAACAAAAGAAATGTCTGTTAGCAGTACAGGCTTAGTAGATGGTGTGTGGCAGGATAAATATGGGATGCGAGGAACGCAATTTAATGAAAATAAGGTGCCGAATTATTCGATTCCTTTTAAAATAGAAGATGCACCTGAAAAGACTAAATCGTATGCTATTATATTGGAAGATAAAGATGCGTATACAGTTACAAATGGGATCACCTGGACGCATTGGCTGGCGGCAAATATTACAAAAGATGAAGTACTTGAAAATGAAAGTAAGTCTGCGACCGATTTTGTTCAAGGAGCAAATAGCTGGATGACACTTGAAGGGGGACAGCAAAGTAGAGAGCTTTCAAGTTTTTACGGCGGAATGGCACCACCGGATAAGCCTCATACCTACGAATTACATGTTTTTGCATTAGATAAAGAATTAGCATTAGATAACGGCTTTACATTGAATGATTTATATTGGAAAATGGAAGGGCATATCTTAGATTCTTATACCCTAAAAGGATCATATGCAAACGAAAAAAAATAAACAGTTTTGACGATCACTCACGGATTTTTATGCTTAGGTTGTCATTTGCCTGTTACGTATAAAGAAATGGAGGATCAAACCAAAATGAAGTTGAGGGAAGAATTCACCTGTCCTGTTGAATTGACTCATGATATGATAAAAGGAAAATGGAAGCCAATTATTTTGTGGCTCTTAAGAACGGGGCCTATTTCGCTTGCAAATCTTGAGCGAAGAATTGAAGGAATCACTCAAAAAATGCTGTTATCTCAGTTAAAAGAATTGATTGCATTTGGCTTTGTGGAAAAAAAAGAATATACAGGCTATCCATTGAAAGTAGAGTATTTTCTGAGTTATCCTAAAGGGCACAAAATCATTGCGGCGCTTGAAATCATGCAACAAATTGGGATTGATCATATGAAAAATGCTGGAAATGAGCATATTTTAAAAGAAAAAGGGATTATCTAATCAGTTTGATTTAACATAGAGAAAAAGGTGATGCGTAAGTAGTTGCATCACCTTTTTTGATGGTTTTATAAAGCGTTTAGTCTGCGATCATCCCTTGATTTTCATCAAATTTAGCTAAAATTTGTCTGACTTCATCCGTTGATTTTGTTTGCATTAATTGTACACGTAAATCACTGGCACCGGGGAATCCCTTTACATAAATCTTAAAGAAACGATGTAAACCAACGATTGAGCGTGGCACCATTTCAGCATACTGATCTTGTAAATCAAGCTGCATCTCTAATAAACCAAGCAACTCTTGAGTAGAATGCTCTTTTGGCTCTTTTTCAAACGCATAAGGGTTCTTAAAAATGCCGCGACCGATCATAATCCCATCTACCCCATATTGTTCCGCGAGCTTCAAACCCATTTGACGATCAGGAATATCGCCATTGATCGTAATCAGTGTTTGCGGTGCAACGCGATCTCGGATTTCCATGATTTGGGGAATCAGGTCCCAATGGGCATCGACTTTACTCATTTCATTTCGTGTGCGCAAGTGAACAGAAAGGTTAGCAATATCTTGTTTCAATAAGTGCGTGATCCAGTTTTCCAGTTCAGCAATTTCTGCATACCCGATCCGTGTTTTAACACTGACTGGTAAACCACCAGCTTTGGCCGCTTCAATCAATTCAGCTGCTACGTCCGGTCGTAAAATAAGACCACTCCCTTTTCCGCGACCTGCAACATTTGGAACGGGACACCCCATATTGATATCGATGCCTTTAAAGCCCATTTCGGCTAATCCAAGACTCATTTTCCTGAAAAATTCTGGCTTATCGCCCCAAATATGAGCGACTATTGGCTGTTCATCTTCCGTAAACATTAAACGGCCGCGCACACTTTCTATACCATCGGGGTGGCAATAACTATCTGAATTTGTAAATTCAGTAAAAAAGACATCAGGTGCGCCTGCTTCTTTGACAACATGGCGAAAAACTACGTCTGTCACATCTTCCATTGGTGCTAAAATAAAAAAAGGCTTCGGTAATTCTGCCCAAAAATTATTACTCATTATATAATCTCCACTCTAGTGTTCTTTGTTAGTTTCTAAAAAATCATACTCATTATACTAATAATACTAAAAAGAATCAAAGGGAAGATTTGTACCTCGGATAAACTTATTGTTAGTAGCAATATAAGTTATGAGCGGTAAGTAAAAATAGTTTGCTTATTTTTAGTAAGTATATTATACTAGCGTTATCAGTTTAGTTCTAAACTAAAGAGGAGGTTTAACTAATGGAGAAGTTATCACTTACAGAAAAAGTAAAATTAAGTTGTTGGCTGTCTATTTTGCAGTTTGTTCAAAAAAGTAATATTCAGTCCAATGAATTTCTAAAGCAATACGACTTAAACGTTTCAAAATTTGATATGCTTCATCGGATTCAAGAAAATCAACCGATTACCCAAAAAGAGCTGGGCGAAAAGTTGCTTATCTCTAAAGGTGGCGTTTCTCAAATGATCAAACAATTTGAATCGGATGGCTGGATCACACGCCAGCAAGAATGGAAGGAAAAATATATTTCCCTGACAGCTATGGGACAACAGCAGCTAGATAATTGCTTTGTTGCACAAAGTAAATTGCAAGCTTCAGCTTTTGATAATTTGACGAAACAAGAAGTCCTTCAATTAGCTAAAATCAGTAAAAAACTCATGAACTCACAACAATATATAGAAAATGAAAAAGGAGTGCAGGAAAATGAATAAAAAAATGAATGAAAAATTCGGTATCAATTCTTCAAAAGGCATGGAAATCGGGTTATATTCACTAGGAGATCACGTGAAAAATCCGATGACAGGGAAGCTAATCAGTGAGCAACAACGAATCAATGATATTATCGAAGCGGCAAAATTTGCCGATGAAGCAGGAATCGATGTGTTTGGTGTTGGTGAAAGCCACCAAAGTCATTTTATCGGACAAGCCAACCAAGTGATTCTATCAGCAATCGCAGCTCAAACAAAAGATATCAAAATTTCTAGTTCAGTCACCGTTTTAAGCACCAATGATCCAGTCCGTGTTTATGAAGAGTATGCTACATTAGATTTAATTTCAAATGGCCGTGCTGAGATCGTTGCAGGTCGAGGTTCCCGTGTGGGTGTGTATGAACTACTTGGATTTGATTTAAAAGATTATGAAGAATTATTTGAAGAAAAAATGCACTTGTTAAAATTATTAAATGAAGCTGCGCCAAATGAACGAATGAACTGGGAAGGTATATTCCGTGCACCGCTACAAAATGCAGAAATCTTGCCTCAGCCCGTTCGGGGGCATCTACCTGTGTGGCGAGCAGTGGGCGGACCAGCAGATAGTGCGATCAAAGCTGGATTAGATGGAATTGCCATGATGTTGACAACGTTAGCAGGACCGGCTCCTATTTTCAAACGGGCAGTGGATGCGTATCGGTTATCGTTGACAGAAGCAGGCTATGATGAAAAAGAATTTCCACTTGCGACAACAAGTTTATTTTATGTTGCAGAGACAGGCAGTCAAGCGCGCAAAGAAATGTATCCATTCTTAAATGCTGGTTGGTCGGCGATTCGCGGTGGAACATATCCAAAACAACATTTTGCTCAATCACAAGATACCAGAGATACGCTAATGGTCGGAGGCGTCAATGAAATTATCGAGAAGATGCTTTACCAATATGAATTATATGGACATCAACGTTTTATGGCGCAAATCGATTTTGGTGGTGTGCCACTTGATTTGGTGAAGAAAAACATTGAATTGATTGCGACAAAAGTGATGCCGGAAGTTAAAAAATACACCAAAGAATAGGATAGTGCCTTATGAAAATAGTTGCGATAATCGGGTCAGCTTTTGGTAGTAAATCAAGAGTGGCTGTCAATTATACGATCAATAAAATAAAAGAAGTACGAGAAGATGCTGAAGTAGACGTGATTGATTTTTCTGAAATACAATTTCCATTTGCAGATGGACGGGAATATCTTCAACACGAAGGTGAAGTCGGTGTAGCCTTGAAAAAAATCATGGAGGCAGATGGCTTGATTATTGGTACACCGATTTTCCAAGCATCGATGCCTGGAACGCTGAAGAATTTGTTTGATATGCTGCCAGTCAATGCTTTTCGAAATAAGGTGGCAGGGATGATCGTTACGGCCGGATCAGAAAAACACTTTTTGATCCCTGAACAACAAATCCGTCCTGTTTTAAGTTATATGAAGGCTAATTTAGTACCGAATTATGTGTTTATTACGGATCAGGATATTATTCGGCAAGAAATCAAGAATCCTGATATTGAATTTCGCTTAGATCGATTCGTGGATGATTTCTTCTTATTGTTGGATACCTATCAAACAATGATTCAGCAAAAAGAAGCGGAATATGATTTTTAAGAGGTAATAATAGAACTTATGAGTGCACACCAAAACTAAAAATCAGTTTTGGTATGCACTCTAAAACCGAATAAACGGCGAGAAAAAAGCAGCTCCTTCGGAAATAAGCTGGAATTGCTATGAAACACAGCGAAGCATGAGCTGATGTAAAACAGTACCTACTTGGTCACAAAAATTTGAAGAGCACCAAGTAGGTACCAATCATCATCAGTTCGTAAAATCACTGTGATTCTTGGCAATTTTCGTACATTCCCTCTTATTGCTGTAAAACACAACGAGGTACGAGTTGATGTTGCACAGTACCTACTTGGTTCTCGGAGCTAAACACTTTTGTCTCGGCCTCGTTATTTTGATGCTCATGATTCGTTTGTTTCAGCCGCTTTTTTCTGACGTTCCAACTCTGCTTTGATCTTAGGCTCTGGGGCAAAATCAGCCTCCCAATTATCTGGCTTCATCACCTTATGTGTGACTGGATGATAGTGCGGCGTTCCATCTGGGAATATTTTTCCCATGTTGGCTTCATGCACGATCGAAAAAACTTCGGTTGGATCAACGCCCAATAAAGAAAATGAACCATATGTAAAATACAATAGATCGATCAATGCATCCACTTGTTCTACCAAAGGGTCTGTTACTTCCTTTTGTTTGCTAAGCACTTTTTCTTCGGCTTGATCCACTGATCCTTTCAGTTGGTCCACTAATTCTTTAAAAACTACTGGATCATTATTTGCTGATCCATATAAAAATTCAACTAATTCTTCTACTTTAAACCCAGCTCGATCTGACGCTTGCTTAGCAGAAAACGGTGTGGGAATTGCAGGTTTTCTATTATCAAATTTTTTATGAAAGGCTTCCGTTTTTTCAAATGGATTATCAATTTTCATAATACGTCTCCTCTTGTTAATAAAGTATTCATACGACTTTTCAGTTTGCTAACTAGTTAATCACGCCATAATGCCTCAAAGCATGATAAATGCCATCTTCCTCGTTGCTTTTCGTCACATACTTAGCAGCTTCTTTAATTTCTTCTTCCGCATTGCCCATTGCGACACCAACACCAACATGGCTTAACATTTCCAAATCATTCCAGCTATCACCAAAGGCCATGACTTCTTCTAATAAAATATCAAAATGGTCAATACACTGTTGAATTCCAACTAGCTTTGACCCACCAATTGGAATAATATCTACAGTATATGGGTTAGAACGTGTCAAATGACAATCAGGAAGCTGTTCCTTTAAAAAACGTTCTTCTGATTTTGCGCTCAATAAAACACACTGATAGATCGGTTCTTGCAAAATGGCTAAATCATGGTACCGCTGATTTTTTCGGTGTAGCGAAAATCGACTGATCAGATTTTTGGCAAGTGCCACAGGAAATCGTTTAGGTAAAAATCGTGTCAGCTTTTTGGCCCATTTTTTTTGCCCAAAACGCATCAACGAGCTGCCTTCGAAATTGTCCTTAGAACCAAACATGATTTGGCGATGATGCGTATCAGAAAATCTCACAATATTTCTCAACACATCATCAGAGAAAAGGACCGCTCGAATCGTTTCGTCTTTCGTATAAACGAACTGACCATTATACGTTACAAAGACATCCAAGTTCAATTCATCGATCTGTTGACTTAAATGAACAGGCCCTCGACCCGTTGCAACACCGCAAATGATGCCTTGTGCTTGCGCTAATTTGATTGCTCGTTTGGTTGTTTCTAGAGCTTTAGCGTTTTTGTTGACTAGCGTGCCATCGATATCAAAGAAAATAGCTTTTATCATCGTTTCCCTTTCCTTGTTTCATTTTATCTTAGTCTATTTAAAACAAATCCATTTGTTTAGGATTTAGATTGTCGTATTCCAGTTTAAGCGCTGATTTCATTTCAAGTAGATTCCCTGCCGCATCACCGCCAGAATTGTTGTTAAAAATCACACCAACTTCTTTTGCTTCACGAGCAACTTTTTCTACGGCTTCACTTAACTCTGCGATTTCTTCAGCATTATAACGATATAAAGTACGTTTTTTACGCCAATCTTTATCATTTGCCATCCAGCCCGCAGCATTTCGTCCATGGAAACGGAACAACGCAAATCGATCATTTGTTACATAGGGGAAGAATGGGACTGGATTGGTAGGAATTTGCGGTTCATCCACTGCAACAAGTGAAAATTCGTTGTGTTTCATAAATGATACCGTTTGCTTAATATATTTCGCTGTATACCATGAGCCATTGCGCAATTCTATCGCGATTGGAAGTCCAGGAAACCACCGACGAATCTTTTCTAGATACTGTACATTCTCCTTTGTGCAGCTAAAGGTTCCCGAAAATTGAACGAGAAAAGCAAAAAGCTTGCCACTTTCGATCATGGGAGCCATGCTCGCTAGAAATGCTTCAACCATTTCCTCTTCATTTTGATAATACTGCTGCCATTCTCCCTGACAACTGATCCCACTGTATACTTTCATGACAAAACGAAAATTTTCTGGAACTGATTTAGTCCATTCCCTAACGGAATCTTGTTTTGGAATACCATAATAGGCGGTGTCCATTTCGACCAGAGGTAAATAGCCTGCGTATTCATATAAAGTTGAACGCTTTTTTCCGGTTAATTTATCATGTTCATTAAAAGAAGTCAAACCTAATCGTATCATAGAACTAGTTTCCTTTCCTTGCTTGTTCAAGTTATTCTGTATAAATGTTAAACTCGTTACTCTATCTGTTTATTTTATACTAAAAAAGACTAAGACAAAACAAAAAGTTGTCTCAGTCAAAAAATGACTTCGTTTTATGATTTTATTTACTTTTTTTCCACTTCATATTCGCTTCGCAGTAGGTTTGACCCTCAATCCGAATCTCATGTCTTGTTGTTTTTCCCTCTTCCGTATCAAGGATTTCATAATGGCTTTCTACGACTTGCCCATATTCAACTTCCTTATCAAATTTAACATTGATATAAGTCGGCTCATAGGTGCTAAGAAAATCATATCCTAATACATCCAGTAACCAATTGAAATAAATAGCGTTGTTCACGTGTTGATTACCATCAATATCAAAATAACGCACACGATAGGGTGAAAACGCACCATTTTCTACTTTTTCGATTTTTTCGCTACGATAAATTTTCTTGATTTTTTCACTTTCATACGGCTCGATGATTTCAGGTAAGACACTACTCATCTTACGATTTACTTTATCCATCAACACGAAGGTTGACTTGATCAGCACGCATTCATTACCTGCTTCATCGTGAATCCAAAAGTTACGATAACAAAAATATTTATTATACGCGATTGCTTGTGTTGTCACAGCGAGTTTTTCTCCCACGATAGGTAAACGCGTGATCTGGATTTCATAGTTGGTGATGACCCAGCCAAGACCAAAAGAAGCGACAAAATCACTGCCTCGATCTAAAGCATCACTTTGTTCTTCGGATGTTTTGATCACAACGGCTAGCATTGATGGAATCGTCATTTTTCTAGTAATATCGCCATCATAATAAGCGACTTCGTACGGGGTTGTAAATTTTTTTGCCACTGGATCTCCTCCTTTTCCACTTATAAAACTAGTTAAATTATAACATAAGTTAAGCAGATGAAAACAAGTATCTGATCATCGTTTAGCCCTTGTCATAATAATCACTCAAGATTATTTGATCATACTGAGAAATCATATTCACTGCCCCTTTTTTTCTGTTATACTTTGAATAATCATACTTAATCGGGAGGTAACAATGGAAAAAACAAGTATTGTAGGGAAACTTCAGGATCTCGTTATTTCCACTACTGAAGGAAATATCAATACCACGATTGCACGAATCTTGTTAAAAAAAGTGGGACATGATGCGCCTGATATCACGATTGAAGCACTGGCAGCTGAATGCTTTACCTCTACGGCTAGTATCAGCAGGTTTTCTAAAAAAATAGGGTATTCAAAGTTTTCTGACATGAAACAGGCTTTTATTGATTATCAACTGGAAACCAAAAAATTTATCAACAAAAATAATTTTGAATTGACGATTGATGGTTCTACGAAAGAACAAACCCTCAATAACTATATCAAACATATCTCTACCTCACTGCAGTCGTTAGAAAAACATCTGAATTTAGACCAGATCGATGCATTATGTCAACGAATCCACGACACGGAGGATGTTTATTTTTTCGGTACACACTCTTCTGGGCTATTATTAGAACAATTTCAATACCTTCTATTCTCTTGTGGAAAATATGTCACTTATTTTAATGGACGAATGGATCAACGCAAAGCATTTCAACAAATGTCAAAAAACAGCTTAGTGATCATTCTTTCAACAGACGGCAACTATTTTATAAAGTTCAGTGATCTTTTGTTTGACATGTCTTCAAACGACAACTACACCGTATTGATCACCCAAAATGTCCAAATGAAAATAGCTAATATCTTCGATGAAGTTCTTTACCTTGGGCAAAGCTCAATCAAAAAGGCCGCTCCTTATCAAGCCCAGTTATTGATCGATGTTCTATACTCCCGTTATTATCAACTTTATTCCTAATTTTTGATAGGAAAATAAGCTAGCATACCTAAGATTCAATCAAACAATTCTTAGGTGCTCTAGCTTATTATCAATTCTTATAAAACGGCCGCATTGGTCGCAATCACTTTTTGATACCATGCGAAGCTGTCTTTTTTATAACGTTTACGGCTGCCATGGCCTTCATTATCTAAATCGACATAAATGAATCCATAACGTTTTTTCATTTCGCCTGTACCCGCGCTGATCAAATCAATACAGCCCCAAGTCGTATAACCAATCAGATCAACTCCATCTTTCACGCTTCTGCCATCTGCTCGATATGACTACGAAAATAAGCAATCCGATAAGGATCATGAATCGTCCCCTCATCAAATGTATCTTCCACACCTAAGCCATTTTCAACGATGAACAACGGACGCTGATAACGTTGGTAGATCTCATTGATCGTGATTCTAAAACCTAGTGGATCGATTTGTCTGCCCCAGCCAGCATCTTTCAAATAGGGATTTCTAATACTCGCCATAGCATTTCCCTCAATAAGGTTCTTCCGTAACTCGCTATCTACCGTTTCCAAACGACTAGTATAATAGCTAAATGCTACAAAATCTACTGTATTTTCGGCCAAGAGTGTTGTTTCTTCTTTTGAAATCGCCAATTGGATGTCATGCTCTTCAAAATAGCGTTGTGCAAAATAAGGATAGCGTCCATTGACCTGAACATCGATGAAAAAGTACTGCTCTCTGCTTCGCTCTACAGCTGCTTGAATGTCTTTGGGATTACATGTATACGGATAAACACTGCCTGCTGCCAACATGCAGCCAATCTGCATAGTCGGATCGATCGCTTTTGCTAGTTTTGTTGCTTCAGCAGAGGCAACTAATTGATGGTGCGCGGCTTGGAAAATAGTTTCTTTTTCCAATTTTCCCCCACTTTTTACAATCCCACCTGCTAAAAACGGATTACGTAAAATCATGTTGATTTCATTGAATGTGATCCAATACCTAACTTTTTTATGGTAACGCTCAAAAAGGACTTGGCAATATCTTTTATAAAACAAAATCAATTGCTGATTTTGCCAACCACCATATTTTTGAGCTAAATTCAGCGGTGTATCAAAATGATTGATCGTTACAAGCAGCTCGATATTATATTTTGAACATTCATCAAAAACTGCATCATAAAAGGCCAATCCTGCTTCATTAGGCTCCGTTTCATCACCATTCGGGAAAATTCTAGGCCAACTGATCGAGGTCCGTAAACATTTGATCCCTAATTCAGCTAGTAAACGGATATCTTCTTTATAACGATGATAAAAGTCAATGGATCGATGACTTGGATAATAATCAAAGTCTTTTTCCATTACATAGTTTGGGTCTTTTAAACCATGCTTACGTTGTGTTCCGACTGGCAAAATATCAATAATCGATCGCCCTTTTCCGTCTTCTAAATAGGCGCCCTCTGATTGATTGGCAGCTAATGCACCGCCCCACAAAAAATCTTCTTTAAACTTTTGCAACTTAATCCCCCACTTTTTCCGTTTCTGCTCTTATTTCTATCTCCATCTGTTTTTCTTCGATCATTGCCTGCTTATCTGCCGCCTTGAAAAACGGAAACCATAAAATAATTTGAACAACGATCAGCACAGCCTGCACAATTAAAATCGGCAAGCCACCTTCCAGCCAACCGTAGACTAAGGCGGGAGTTCCAAGTGGCAGCTGAATGCCTCTTAATGTGTCGATCACATGAAATACTTGCAATAGATAAGGGACAACAAACATTATGATAGGACCTAAAACAAAAGGAATAAAGAAAATCGTATTCAACACCATTGGTATGCCAAAAATAACTGGCTCATTGATTCCAAAAAACGTCGCTGGTAATGCCATTCTTCCAAGCTTTTTATAACGATCGCTTTTGGCTGTAAAAGCCATCAAAATAGCTAATCCTAATAAAGCACCGGACCCGCCTAAATTGGCATAAGTTCCATAATGTTGGTACGTGATCGCATTTGGCAATTGTTCACCGGCTTCAAAAGCGGCTAGATTCATCAAACTTAGTGGAATAAAAACCGTCTGTAAAATAGGACGAATGATCATATATCCATGGATACCAAAGAACCATAGAAGTTGTGCCACAATAATTAAAATGATAAACGACCAAGGACTATTTCCCAACGATTGCAGTGGTCCACCTAAAATAGTGTAAATAAAGTTATTCGCATCACCATAAGAAGTCAGTTCAAATCCAAAACGAATACAGGAGAAGATACCAGCTAGAATGAAAGCTGGCGCAATAGAAGCAAACGATTTTGCAATCGTTGGCGGAACACTTTCCGGCATTTTGATGATGATTCCTCGCTTAACGATGCCGCAATAGATGATGGGAATGATCATTCCTAGAATAATTCCCATAAACATCCCTTTTGCCCCCAAATATTCTGTTCCTAAAGCATTGGAAACCGCAATGATTTCACCTGATTCCAATTGATGATCCACCCCCGCTGGCAACAAAAGGAAAAATAAAACTAAGGCGATCAGAGCTGAAAAGAACGCATCTTTTTTAAACCCTAATTTTATCGTTAAATTATAGGCTATAGCACAAACCACATAAAGCGCGATCAAATCAGTCGTGACTTTTGATGTATAGCCTAAAATAGTGGCTAAGTGCGTCACTTTTAAAAAATTTTGATACCATTCAAATTGCATACTGGATAATAACGTAAAAATAGCACCAAGCATCGTGATCGGTAAAATCATTGAGAAACCATCAGAGATGGCACTCATATATTTATTATTTTGAATTTTTATTGCAATGGGCATTAATCGGTTATTGATTATCTCTTCAATTTTATTCATTCATTTTTCTCCTCTATTTTTTGTAATCGATTACAAAAATAGAATAGCACAGCATTTACCTCAAAACGCAGACAAGTTTTGTACAATTTACAGAAGTAGTAACTTTTACAAGTTTTGTAAATGCTTATTTCTTAAAACCCATAAAAAAAACTTTTTAAAAACAAATTAAAAAAAACTTTTTAAAACAGAATAAAAAAATACTTCCATTTTAAAAAGCTTTTTGTTCTAACTAATTGTTCCAAAAAAATCCCTAATAACTAATTTTTTCACACTACACGTGACCCGTATTGCCGTAACCAAGTACTTCAAACAATAGATCTAAAAATGTTAACATGCTTATCCCTCCAAAAAATTAGTTGATTCTAAAGGGATAATACCATACTATTATATAAAACTAGAACTATAATGCATAAACATAGAGGGGAAAAATATGAGAATCAAAGGAGATATCATCCGTTCAGTAAGAAAACAAAAAAAATTGTCGCAGGTCACTTTAGCTGCTGGAATTTGTACACAAGGAACTGTCAGTAATATAGAAAATAAAAACGTCTGTGACAGTCTTGAAATCCTTGACGCAATATGTAAGAGATTAAACCTAAGTCTTGAGAGTGTATTAGATGATAATGATGAAAAGAAATTAACCTCTTTATTAAATCATGTTGAAGATTTATGTAATACATTTAAACATAAAGAAGCTCATTCACTTTTACAAGCAACATCAATCAATCCTGCTGATTTCCAAAATAAAGAGTTGGAAGTTCGTTGGCTGTATTTTAAGGGAATCACAAACTTATTAGGTTTCAACAACACAACGGATAGCTTATTTTATTTCTACCGTGCCGATGAGCTTGGTGATCCAAACTCGATCTATGCCATTCTTTCCGTCAACAGTCTTGGTATCGTCTATGAAATGGCCAATGAGTTGGATAAAGCCCAAGTTTATTATGAAAAATCGATCGATATGCTAAATAAAATGACAATCAAAATGCCTATTGAAGCAACGAAAATATTCTTCAATACTGCTAAATTTTATTCGCTAATCAAAAATTACGATACAGCTTATGATTTAGCTACAAGCGGCATGGCCTTAAACCGAACATACCAATCTTTATATATGCTAGATCTTTTAGCCTATGAAGCAGCATTTAATGACTTTATGAAATCCCCAGATTTAACAGCTCCTGATTTTAAAAGTGCAAAGGTTTTTGCTGCCTTTAATGAAAATCACTCTCTATTATCAGTGATTGCAAAGGATGAAAAAACATTAATTCGTTAAAAAAATCTTGATCAACACTCCGCTAGTAGGACATTTCAGCCTACTGACGGAGTATTTTATTTTTAACTATTACTAGTTATTATAGATAAATGCTCCGTGCTGAAAAGAGTTTTTTCACAGAATTGCTCACCATTTTATCATAATAAAAATAATTGCATATCATTTGAATAATATAAAACAGCATGTTACATTTACAATTGTAAGCGCTACAAAAATACTTTTAGGAGGAATCACAATGAAAAACACAATGCTCAAAGCAGTCCTTACACTTGGTTTATTGGCAGGAGGTCTATCTCTTTCAACTACTGTCACACATGCTCATGGATATGTTTCATCACCTGGAAGTCGGGCCTATTTTGGTAGTACCCAAGGTGGAAAAATAAATAAAAATGTTGGTCGTGCAGAGTGGGAACCTCAAAGTATCGAAGCTACAAAAAATACCTTTACGCCTGGAAAATTAGCCAGTGCAGGTGTCAGCGGATTTGAGCCTTTAGACGTTCAAACAGCCGATATTTGGCATAAAACAGACATTACGACTGGTCCTCTTGCTATCAATTGGACACTAACAGCTCGTCACAGAACCTCTACCTGGGATTACTATATGACAAAACAAGGCTGGAATCCAAATCAACCTTTAGATATCAAAAATTTCGATTTAATTGGACGTGTTGACGATAAAGCAGCTATCCCAGAAGCTTCTGTCAATCATACAATCACTGTTCCAAGTGACCGCAAAGGCTATCATGTCATCTACGCTGTTTGGAATGTTTATGATACGACCAATGCTTTCTATCAAGCAATCGATGTCAATGTAAAATAGGAACTAAAATAAATTAAAAGGAGTCCTGTCCATGAAATTCAAACAGCTTATTCCTGCCTTTTTATTCGTCTCAGGTATACTAACAAGTACCTTACTAGCATCAACACCTGTTGATGCTGCAGACTCTGCCAGTGAAATGGTCAGTGTAGCAAATAAGAAAGTCCTTGTCGGTTATTGGCATAATTGGGCTTCTAAAGGTCGTGACGGCTACAAACAAGGAACTTCTGCCAACATTTCATTAGCAGAAGTGAATAAAGCGTATAATGTGGTGCCTGTTTCATTCATGAAAAGTGACGGTGTCAGCCGAATCCCGACGTTTGTTCCTTACAACAAAACTGATGCTGCTTTTAGGCAAGATGTTGCTTTACTTAACAGTCAAGGGCGAGCTGTTTTACTTGCATTAGGAGGAGCTGATGCACATATTCAATTAAAAACTGGTGATGAACAGGCTTTCGCTGATGAAGTGATTAGACAAGTGGAGACGTATGGATTTGACGGACTGGATATCGACTTAGAACAGTCCGCAATTACAGCTGGTGATAATCAAACGGTGATTCCCAAGGCCTTGAAAATCGTTAAAGAACACTACCGAACACAAGGAAAAAACTTCATCATCACGATGGCGCCTGAATTTCCTTATTTAAAACCAGGCGGTGCTTATGAAAAATACATTACTTCCTTAGATGGTTACTACGACTACATTGCACCACAGTTATATAATCAAGGCGGTGATGGTGTTTGGGTAGACGAGATCAATAAATGGATCCCACAAAGCAACGATGCGTTGAAATATGAGTTTCTTTATTATATGTCGGATTCAATGATCCACGGCACACGGACATTCTTGAAGATTCCAAATGACAAACTTGTTTTAGGTCTTCCTGCAAATATCGATGGTGCCGGCAGCGGTTATGTGATTGATCCGACATCCGTTTACAAAGCACTTGATCAGCTAGCTAAAGATGGCAATCCAATCAAAGGACTGATGACTTGGTCCGCTAACTGGGATGTTGGAACGAATGTCAATGGCGTACCTTACAATAATGAATTTGCTACTCGGTATGCACAAATTTTACAATAATTGAATAAAGAGATTGGAATGAACGGTCCTATTTCCAAAGGGATTGCTTCTGATCCCACCGTTTATTCGGATTTAGAGCCCGAAGCAAAACTAATGTTTAGTTTTGTCTCGGGCTCGTCTTTTTTCTTTTTTTATGATTTCTCTTCTACACTACCCACTAATATTTTACTACTTTTAGAAACATCCGTTGTCTTTTTCGTTCGATAGACACCGTCTTTCCTTAAATGATGATAGATTGTCGAGATAGAAATACCGCAACGTTT
Organism: Enterococcus crotali; assembly: GCF_000633635.1. Taxonomy (GTDB): domain Bacteria; phylum Bacillota; class Bacilli; order Lactobacillales; family Enterococcaceae; genus Enterococcus_L; species Enterococcus_L crotali. The sequence continues at coordinate 66,168 of NZ_AYPQ01000009.1, forward strand.
TGAGATTTCTTCTGTTGAAATGTCGGTATTGTGGTAGAGCTCAAGTGCTTCATTGACTTGATTAACAAGCGGTGGACGACCTAGAACAACACCTTTTTTTTTGGCTGCGCTCAAACCTGCCAGTACACGCTCACGAATAAGTTCTGCCTCCATTTCAGCAAAAGCGCCCATGATCGTAAAAAAGAAGCGACCCATTGGTGTCGATGTATCGATATTATTTTCAATACTGACAAAATTGATATTTTGCTCGTTAAAGCGTTCTAATAAAACCAACAACTGTTTGGTTCCTCTAGCTAAGCGATCCAATTTAAAAATAACAAAGGTATCTCCTGGCTGCAAAATATTCAGTGCCTTATTCAGTTCATTGCGAAAACTTTTACGTCCACTTTCATATTCTTTGAAAATTTGATCAACACCGTAGTCTTCTAATGCTTGTTGCTGAGAATCAAATTTTTGATAATGTGTGCTGACACGCATATAACCAATAACTGTCATTCTATTTTCCCCCCTTAGAGTTCCTCCAAAACCTATGATCTACAGTCTACTTCTCTTTTACTCGGTGATATTCATCGGTTCAAAATAAATCGAATGATAATAACCTTCTAGTGCTAATAACTCTTTATGCGTCCCTTCTTCAACGATCCTACCTTGATCCATTACTAAAATACGATCGAAGTGCTTGATCGTATTTAAACGATGGGCCACAATGATACAAGTAAAGTCATAGGTCTTTAAACGATTCATAATGAAGTTTTCTGAAATATTGTCTAACGAGCTAGTCGGTTCATCCATCAATAGTAGACTAGTTTCTTTGACCAATGCCCGGGCAATCGATATTCTCTGCATTTGTCCACCTGATAGATTCATCCCACCCTCTGAAATTTGCGTTTCTAGTCCTAAAGGTAAGTTCATAATGATTTCATCTACTCGTGAATCAAAAATCGCCTGTTCTATTCGTCCTTCCGGAGCTTCCGTTTGATTCAATACGATATTTTCGTATAAAGAAGCATTAAAAATCGTCGGTTTTTGATTGACGATACTGATGCTACTTTTCAGTGAGGTATCATCGATTTGCTTTAAATCAACATCATTGAATTTAATTTGCCCTGAAGTCGTGTCATATAAACCTGCTAGCAATTTCAGTAAGGTACTCTTGCCGGAGCCACTTTTACCAACGATAGCTACTTTATCCCCGCGTTCAATTTGAAATGAAACAGAATGAAGGATCTCTTCTTCAAAGTAGCTGTATTTAAAGGAAACATCCTCAACTGTTACTGAATCAATTCCTGAGATTTGTTCTCCTTCGTTGACCAGTCGTGGATTATCTTTTGCTTCTAGAATTTCATTTAGCTTGCCAAAATAAGAACGTAATAATAAGAACTCTGTATATGAATCAAAAACTGTTACGATCGGTGCAATAAAAGCGCCTGACAAGGCATTAAAACTGATTAGTTCTCCCAATGTCACTTGGCCTTGCGTCACTTGAAATAGCCCTACATAAATCAGCACAATCGGTAAAATAAATTGAATCGAGGTTTGAATCGTTCTGACCCACGTAGAAAATCGATTTTTCTCCGCTCGCAACATGATTTGATTTTTGAATTCATTGCGCCATTTTGTGTAAAATTGTTGCTCAGAGCCAGAAGATTTAACGGTCTCCATTCCCTCAAACAATTCTACCAGAATGCGCTGAACCTTAGATTGAGCAATCAACTCTTTATTGGTAATGCTTTGCACTCGTTTGGAGTTGACTACTGAAATAGCGCCCATCATAAATGCCCCAAAAATAGCAATCAGTGTTAATTTCAGCGACAAGTTGATCATTAAAATCAAATAGATAAACACAAATAGAAAATCTACTGAAATCGTCAGCATTCGTTGACTCATGATTTGCTGAATGATCACACTTAAGTTCGCTCGAAAAATCAAATCTCCCGTTGAGCGATTCACAAAAAAGCGCAGCGGCAAATGAATGATCTTTTTCATGAAAGCCTTCATCAGCGTTAAATCAAACAAGTTTTCCAATACAATCAAAACTAGTCCTCTTGCAACCTGTAATAAATAATAGGCAATGAACAGAATCACGATCGTTGACCCGATTTGAACGATATTCGTCACAGCAACAGTCGAATTATCAATGATTGTTTGCGTCAATCTAGGTATAGCAATTGTCACCATTTGAATCAAAAGAGTCAACGCAATAAATAGAGCGACCTTTGCTCGTTGATTCGTTAAAATTTCTTTTAGAATCGTCCAAGTGGCATTCTTTTTCTTCTTTCTTTGTGTGATCGTGACATCAACGTCCGTTAAGATCAATGCAATATTTGAAAAACTAGCTTCAAATTCAGCTCTCTTTATTTTTTTCCTACCGCTCGCAGGATCAAGAATAGTTGCCTCTTTAGCTGTTAGTTTTTCTAGAACGATATAATGACGCTCTTCCCAAAAACAAATCGTCGGTGTCGTCTGTTCCTCTAAGATATCTAATTCCAACACTCGAATCGCTTTGGTTTCAATGCCACGAACCATCAAGATTTGATTTAAGTTGGTCAGTGTATTACCGCCTTTAGGTACGCCATAGACATCGCGCAGGTGATTTAGCGTAACATTGTCATCATAATAGTTCAAAACCATCGTTGTACAAGCTAGTCCGCATTCACTATGCTCACTTTGTTCAGTGAATGGTACTTTTTTTGTCAATAGTATCCCCCCTTACTTCTTTGGTAGTGCTAACGTTAAGACATCTGCTGCTTGGTTAGCATCATGGATGCGGATAAGCTGGTGACCAATCCCAGACAATCCTGTAAACAAACCATATTTAGGTATCGTTGGCAGTCCTTCAAAGATATAGCTTCCTTCAGTAATCTTCTGATAGGCGTTTTGAACTTTTGTTTGAATCTGTTCTTTTTGTTGCCTGTTGGCTAATGTTGTTTTACCATATTCAATCAAGAATTCTAAATCACCAAAATTACCGTGACATAAGCAATCATCTCTTTTGTCCTGATCGATCAATCGTTGGGCGGCAATTTGAACTTCTTCTGCTAATCGTGGATCGTCAAATCCGCTATTTAGTAGATCCAAATAGGCCAATCCAATCCCTGTAGAGCCATAACACCACAAATCATTCACCATTGGGATCATTGGACGAAGGTCTAGCCAACCATTTTGACTAGGATCGAACGTTGTTCTTTCTTTTACCAAACAGGTTTCAATCAGTTGTTTGATTTCAGGGTCTTTTTCAATTTTGAATAAACTGTTCGCTCCGTGAATCACACCTGAGTAACCATGTGCAAAACCGCCCTGAGTGATTTTTTCAAGATCTAAATCTAATAATAACTGTTTAGCAAAAGCCAAGTAATCCGCTTTATTCGTCAACTGATACAAATGGACAAACACTTTCACGATCGAAGCCGTCCCACCATTCCAATCATAGCTTTCAACAGACTCTTTCTCATAGCGTTCCATGTATTTTCCTGCAATGGATTCAGCTACTGATAGTAACTTGGGATCATGATTATATTTATAGGTATATAGCAGTGGATAAACAGCCGCAAAGGAGCCATAAAATGCTGAAATACTGTCCACATAGTCGGCTTCTAGCTTCAATACTAGAGCTTGTGCCAACTCATAAGGCTCTTGGAATCGATCGTCCCCAGTAATATGATACAATTCACTGAAATACAAATACATTCCGGTGATACCGTCATAAAAATTTTCATTCATAACATTCACAACATAATTGTCCGGAGAAGTTTCTTCAATGTCCTTCCATGCAATCGAATCTTCACCAATGAATGCAGCTTCAAGCACTGCTTCACCAACTGCTACAGCGCCGTCTAAGAAACTCACCTGTGGGATTTGCTCTTTTAACGGAATTACTTTTTCTTGTAGATCCGTTGAGTGATACAAACCAAATGACGTTTTCAGATAGTCCAGCTGCTGTTCTTCTTCCTCTTTTGAAAAGTTCTTCAATCGCAGCACTTCAAGATCGATCGCTGTTTCTTGATACATTCCGTTGATTATTTCACCTTGACTGGCCATCAAATCTTTTGTACTTGTCGGGTTAAAGAAGATCGGTACATCATGCTGCAGCATATCTCTTACTTCATAAGGTACTGGTTCTGAATTAGAATAGCCATGCATCCATAGATTCTCAAATAGTTTCTCCCGCTCGATATAATCGACCATACAGCTAGGATGTGTTGAGTAATCTAATAGATCGCCATAGCTTTGAGTTGTTTTTATTACGTTGCGGACTAGGCAATCTGAAAATGTCTTTTCCGCCAAAAATGCCAATGTTTCTCTATTTTGCATAGCAAAAGCTGAAAATTCTTTAAAGCCTGCAATGATCGTGTCGATATATGGAACAAAATCAACCTTTTCTCCCTTGAACATAGGAATATTTTCTGCTGCATCTGTAATGTGTTCTTGATATTTAAATTGCATGTTGATGGAATCAAAATTGATCAATTTCAACACTTTATAGGGTAATTTCTGCTCGCCACCGCTAAGCGCACTCAGTTGAATTCCCTTTGTAGCTCCTTCAACATCCGCTTCTGCCCGTTCTTCAAACAAGTAAATAGGCACTAAACCACTCATAACGACTGATTCACCATTTTCTTGGATCACCTTAACGATAGCATTTTCCCCATCTGGCATCGGGAAATGGTTTTGAATGATCGTCTCCAGATCGATCAAAACAGGATATTTTCCAAAAGCCAGCACGTTTTCTAGGTGAAAATCATTGCCATTCAGTAAATAAACTAATGCGATTGTTTGGCCAAACTGACGATAGTAGTGATTGACCTCTTCTTGTGATACACATTCAGAATAAATCAAGCATTCTTCAAACGTATACTTTTCTTTAACTATTTTTGTAGTCAAATAAAAATCAACGTTTGGATTCATCTCATTGATTTCTTGAATAAATTGGTCAAAGCGTGCGCCAATCACTAGATTTTTCGGTTTAAATACGACATTCTTCTCATTGCTTAAGGTCAAAATTGCCACTGATTTACCTTTATCATGAGAATCCCCTGCCCCCATTTTTAAACCTGTTAAACAAATTGGCTTTTCTACTTGGAATACTTGATTAAGCTCTGTTTCGCTTTCAGCAAGTGCGTGAAGCAACTCTCGAAAGTTCGCTAACTGAAAATCAACTGTTTCAGCATACAATCTAGTCAATACTGGATATTGATCAAAAAATGCCAATAGCTTCTCTTGTGAATCAAAGCGTGTTATTAAATATTGACGAAAGCCTTCTTTTTCATCAAGTGATTCTGAGGATGGGAGCTTCTCTTTTTCTACATGCAAATCATAAACAAACGTCCGCAATCCAATATCCATAAAACGATTGATTACTTCGCCTAAATATTCTGTCATCGCTGTTGTCTGGACTATAATTGTTGGAAACTCCGCAATAATTTTCTCTAATTGTTTTTCTAAATAATCAATATGCAAACGTAAGGCATAGGTGAAATTCGCTTTGCTTTCATCAAAAACATCTGCGACTAAGAGATCTTCTTGTGATAAGATCAATTTCGTTGTTTTCATCCATTCTTCTTCGGAAATTGCTGTTACAATATATTCTTTTTCATCCGAAGTCAATTCTTTAATTGCTAAATCAAATCCTTCTTCTGTCAACTTTAATGAGTCCAAAATCTCTTTAAAGCGTTCATCCGTCACAGTTGTGGGACGTTTACGCCATTTTTTATAATTTTCAAGTTGATCATCAGCATAAGTTATACCGTTTTTGGAGTTATACTCTTTTAAAAGGTCATACCGTTGTCGGATTGATGTAGCCTTCGCCAAATTTTTAAAACTCATGTCAATCTCCTTTTATACGTTTATTTATGTAAAATTTCTGTGATTAAAAACAAGTGCTAGACAAGTTTCCTATCAAAAGGAACTCGTCTAGCAACTTGCTTATTTTAGATTACCATCCGCAACATCTTGAAGAGCAGCAGCTATAGCTACATCTTGTAGAGTAACAGCTACTTGATGATGAAGATGAAGATGATGAAGACCAGCTCCAACCAAAGCTTCCTTGTACTTTATTCATTTCTTCTGGTGTTAATTCCTCAAAAGATTTCCCAACTTTTTGTTCAGCTTGTTTGTTCATAGTGTGTTTTCCTCCTAAATGATTTTTTACGACAATAAAATGTGCACTTTTATTCCCATTTATTTAAAATAGATCGTTTATTAAACTCTCTATTTCAAAACATTTTTTTCCTCACTACAATAGCTTAGATTACTAATTTAATAATAGTGAATTTGTTTGCTTCGATTTTGAAGCTTGTTGGCTTAGTAGTCGTTCTACCTTTTTCAGCAGGTTCAATCGTATACTCTCCTGGTAATAAGTAGATACTGATTTGACCAAATGCATTAGTGACAACAGTGGTCTCAAAAGCGGCACCTTTCGTACAAACGATATTGTATTCCAAGCCTTTTAGAACCTGTTTAGCATCATTACTTGAAAGGTAAACTAACGCACGCCCCTGGTCTTGTTTTGGTTTATTATAAAAGACTGCTTCTGTAATTGTTTCTGCAACAATTGTTTTCGTTTGAACTGCTGCATCAATTTCATAGCCATCCGGAGCTTTTGTTTCAGTGATCGTCACTTCACCAGCAGGTAAGCCTGGGAAGAATAATTCACCTTGAGTATCAGTGGTTCCTTTGTGAACATTACCTGCTGAATCCGTTACTTCAAATTCAGCGTTTGGCAAGACGTTAGTCGTTTCAAAACCATCTTCGTCTTTGGCGTATTTTGTGATTTTCAAACCGCCTAAGTTTTCTTTTTTAACATTCGCATGTCTAACTTCGGCTACTTTGCCTGATTCAACGGTTACTTCATAGAAAGTTGTATCTTGTTCATAGCCTGGCGGTGCTTCGATTTCAATGACATAATACTTTCCTGGTTCTAGATCCGTTAAAAGAATTTCTCCATTACTGTCTGTCGTATACGTACCGATCAGGTTAGTATCACCGTCATATACCTCAAAAACTGCTCCTGGTAAATAGACGATTGGATCTGAATCCTTCACATATTTAATGACTTTTAATGAACCTGTCGCAGGCAACTCTATTTTTTTATTGACTATTTCAATTGAAGCTTTGCCGTTTGGATCTGTCTTAGATAAGGTAATAAATCTTGGTGTTGTATCTAATTCATAGCCTTCTGGCGCTTTAGTTTCAATCAATTTATAGGTACCATATGGTAAATCTGTTAATTGACCGATACCATTTGCGTCTGTTGTGATCTTGCCAACTAGCTGATCATTTGAGTTATACACATCAAATTCAGCGCCGGCCAAAAGCGTTCCAGCTTCGTCTTTTTTCACTACCTCGAGATCGCCAGTTGTTTTTTCTAGCTTATTCGTAATCGTTATACTAACCACACCGTTTGGATCATCTTTGGAAATAACGACCGTTTTTGGTGTTGCGTCTAATTCATAACCCTCTGGTGCTTTTGTTTCGATTAATTGATAGGTTCCACGAGGCAGATCTTTCAATGTAGCCATTCCGTTTTCATCGGTTGTAATGTTACCGACAACCTTGCCGTTGGCATCACGAACTTCAAACTCTGCTCCTGCTAAACGTTGTTTGCCTGATTCATCCTCTTTGATCACTTCAAGTGAACCCGTGGCAACTTTTTCTTTGTTCAATACTGTAATACTTACTTTTCCGTTTGGATCTGTTTTAGATACTGTGACATATCTTGGGGTAGTATCTAGCTCATAGCCTTCTGGGGCTTTTGTTTCGATCAATTGGTAGGTGCCAAATGGTAGATTGCCCAATGTAGCAACTCCATTTGCATCTGTCGTAATTCTTCCAACTACAACTCCGTTGGCATTTCGAACTTCAAACTCTGCTCCTGCTAAGCGTTTGCCTGCTTCGTCTTGTTTGATCACTTCAAGTGCACCAGTCGTAACTTTTTTCTTGTTTAGTACTGTAATACTTACTTTTCCGTTTGGATCTGTTTTAGATACTGTGACATATCTTGGGGTAGTATCTAGCTCATAGCCTTCTGGGGCTTTTGTTTCGATCAATTGGTAGGTGCCAAATGGTAGATTGCCCAATGTAGCAACTCCATTTGCATCTGTTGTAATTCTTCCAACAACAACTCCGTTGGCATTTCGAACTTCAAACTCTGCTCCTGCCAAGCGTTTGCCGGTTTCGTCTTGTTTAATGACTTGCAATGCACCTGTGGTAATGACTTTTTTATTCAAGATGCTGATGCTTGTTATTCCATTAGGTGATGCAGAAGAAATAGTCACGTATCTTGGCGTTGTATCCAATTGATGACCCGCTGGTGCTTGCACTTCGATCAGCATATATGTTCCGTATGGAAGTCCTGACAGAAAAGCTGTACCTGTGGCATCTGTTGTGATTCTTCCCACAAACTGATTATTTGAATTATAAACGTCAAAAACTGCTCCAGCCAACGCTTGATTATTTTCATTCGTTTTAATGACTTTCAATGTTCCTTTTGATACAGTTGGCGGTAATTGTGTATTGCATTTAGTCAGACAAATGAATTGTCCAGAAAATGAAATGTTAAAGTACATTGCGCTTGTTTCTAATTGATAACCATTTGGTGCCTTTGTTTCGCGAATTGAATAACTCCCTATTGGCAATGATCGGGTTTCAGCAATACCATTGTAATTAGTCTGGATCACTTGAACAACACGATTGTATCTATCATAGATCGTAAATTGAGCACCAGATAATCGAGCATTTGTCCGTCCATCATATTTAATAACTTGAATGCCTCCGCATGACACAGGAGCAAAGAATCGGGGTGCTACGGTTGAACCAGTCGACAGTTTCTCTTGAACACCTGACAGATAATCATTTGTGAATAGATTTTCGGTCTGACCATTTCCCGACGCTGCTGTTGCCCACGATGTATTTTGGGCTGCTTCAGCCTGTTTTGTACCTATCGTACTGATTGCTAACAAAACCAAAATAAATGAAAAAATAAATAGCTAATTTTTTGTTTCATACAATAAAACTCCCTCAACAATTTTTGATTTTTAACTTCTAACGAATAATTTTAGTAAGTAATAAACCAGATAAATAATTCAATCATATTGCTCACTCCTCTCTCTATTTAAAAAGAAATTCCAAAAAATAAAAATAAATTTAAAAATTGTTTTATTTTGCACTAGTTATTTAATGTTTTTGCTATAATAACATATGTACCATAAAGTTTTTCACAAGGTAAAGTATTTTATACCGATGGAGAGGGGAACTATAATTTGAAAGATTATGGAACGTTAATAAAAAAAATACGACTAGAAAAAGGCCTTAGCCAAAAAGACATCTATAACGGTATTATGACTAGGCAAACTTATTATTTAATCGAAACAAATGTCAGCATGCCGTCTTTTGATAAATTTTTGATGATACTGGAAAAGCTGTTTATTTCAGTGGATGAATTTCTTTATTTGCTTGATCCAGAAATGTGTCCAACAGAAATGCAGCTATACCGTCAGCTAAGTCAAGCTGTCTTTAAAAAGGATCAGAACATGCTTGATTCGCTTGCTGAAAAGTCTCAACATTTTTATTCCTTGACCAATAAGCAACAGTATTTCCACCTAAATTTAATCACTCAAGCGATGTCCTATTTGAACAAAGAACCCGTAGAAGCTGAGGCGACCAATTTTTTGAATGAACTGATGCAGCCGATCAAACAATATCTGATTGGTATCGACAAATGGTATCTTTATGAATTAAAACTGTTAAACAATTCCTTATATTGTTTTGAGCTTTCAGAGGCGATTGCGTTGGGAATTCTGGTCGGCAAAAAAATCGATGTCCTCAGTCATTTAGAACAATATCAAGATATTAAGCTTAGAATCTATTTAAACCTTTCTAGCTTATGTCTTAATTGTCAAGATTATGAGAACACCTTACTATTTTCGACTCTGGCTAAAGAAAATGCTCAAAATAATTACCGGTTGTTTGAAACGATTATTGCAAAACTAAACTATGAGATTGCTCAAACGGCGAATCTAAAACAGTCAGAGAACCTTCAAATCAATCATTATCTGACTATTTTAGAAAATTTAGATTATAAAGCCACTGTACTTGAGTACAAAAAAATCTTACGTTCGAACGCCATTTATTATTAATTTATTTGTTTTTTTTAGAAATCCAATTATTATCCGAACTTATTTACTTTGTAATCCCAACTATAGGGTCTCGGTGACTCACCATTACTATCTTCCCCAAAATTAGGTGTAATAAACATCGTTACCCAATATTCATTATCTGTTTGATAATCTAATACAGCTTGATTGTTTTTTATCAATGCAGCTGTATTACTGGATAAATGGATCGTATTTAGATTTTCGTTTGTTTTCGTAGCAATATAACCGAAAAATGTATAATATTCAGGAACTAAATCAGTTATTTTTAGCAGCTTCTGATCCTTGTTTAATGTTATTTCATATTTAGTAAAAAGCGTTTGTGAGACTTCAGGTGCGGTATCCTTTGTAGTACTTTCAGAAATCAAGTTGATGGACTGTTGTGTCTCATCGATCGTCGAATGGTAAAAGCCTTTTGATGGAACAACTAGTTCAGAATTTGGCTTGAGTACGCTTTGACGAATATTTAACAAAACGGTCTTCGTTTTGGGATTTTGCTTATTCGTCACAATGATCTGCTGATGTGCGTGATCTTTAGTAGCCAGTGCAAATTTGAATGTAGCTTTGGAATTTTTTGTTTCTAGTCCGTTGATATCGATCGTTGTTTCATAATCTTGATTCGCTTTTAAGAGCTCTTCTACAAAATAATCTTGATCCGCTTTCCATGGATGAACGATTTTCTTAATGTCATTTGAATAGAGTGAAAATCGATCATTTGTAGTGTATGAATCGTTTCCATACTTAAAGTCAAACATTTCTGTTCGATCATTTATTTCTTCACCTTTTTCATTCAGTAACTTTTTTTGTAAACTAACAATGATCGGTTTGACAAATGGTACATCAAACGTACGGTCTCTTATAGTATCACTATAATCTTTATACTTAATTGTTGCTTCCTCATTCGTTGCTGCTAGCCCGTCTTCGCCTATAACATCTGGCTTCAAGACATCATTTCCAGCGTTCACCCGATATTTGATTTCTGCAAACATGACATCTTCATCAGGATCACTAGAAACTGGTGTTTTAAGTGTTCCAACTTCCCAATAGATCGTTTGACGACCAGCTACCTCCTTAATCTCAGTTATCCCTTGAGTAGCAGAGATTCCACCGTCCATTTCAAAGCCGTCTCCCATTGAGTCAACAACAGAGGCAGTTTTTATTGCTCCGACGATTTCTCCAGCAATTCCACTTAGAATATCCTCTAAATTATCAGCCGTTGCAGCAAAACTTTTATCCTCAGAAGTAGCCATTTCTTTCATCGTCTGATTTCCTGTAACCACTTCATCATCTTGTGAGGTTGAGTCCATATCTACACCGATCGTATAAAAATCGGTCACAACCAATTCGCCATCTGCTCTCTTTTCATTTTTTGAAATCGTTGCTTCGGCTATTGCACTATGTGCATGGTTAGCCATCAAGCGATTTTTGGAATCTTGTGGTTGTTCATATTCAGGAGCGAATGCACCAATTCGGTATCTCGCACCATTTCCATATCTTTTGCTATAGTCAAAATTTTCTTTTGGAATGGTCTTAACAGTTTCATAATAGTCATAGCCATTTTGTAGATAGTCAAATTTTTCCATGCCAGCCAGCTGATTATATGGTGCTGTTGGTGGATAACTATAGGTGGGCACGCCATCAGATATCAATACAATATTTCTTTTTTTACCTGTTGCTTTTGCCATCACTTCAGTCGCTGATTTGATTCCAGCCTGTGTATAGGTTCCTCCATTTACCACGGGTTCCAATTCTTTGATTTTATCGATCAACAATCCTTTATGAGCTGGATCAACAAATTGGCCACTCCAACCAGCTTCATTAAAGGTATAATTCGTTACTTCACTACTGTATGTAACAAGTGCGATTCTATTTTCGTAATCTTTTCTTAAGACCATATTCACAAATTTTTCAGCAGCCGTTTTGGCTTTGATCATTCGGTCATTATCTTTCATACTTCCAGAAGTATCAACAATCAGTACAATATCTGTTGCCGGCGGCGGAAATTGATTGCGGCCTTCAATACGTAACGTGATATCCCATTGATTGACCATTCCTGCTACAGGTTCTGCTATTTTGCTTATACCAACTTTCCCTGGTGCTAATTCGGTTTTTTTGGCCGCCTTCACTGGAGCGTTTGTATCCACTAAGAAAGATTGAGCTGTATAGACGAAACCAATCAAACAAAAAATAGCTATCAGCCCTTTAATCCATTTCAGTTGCCTGTTTTTCTTTCTCTTAAACACAGTATCTACCTTCTTTGCTTTTAGAATTTCAGCTACTCATCCACTGTTTGATTTTTTAACGTATTATCCACTTCCAGTTGAGGATTCTCAGTCGGTATTTTTCCGCCCCACCAAGCATCTCTATATGCAAATTTGGTTGTGTTGATACCTTCTGCTTTCACTTCAAAGGATAACGTAGCACCTTGATATTCTTCTGTGATGTTCGCTTGATTCATTTTTACATTAGTAAATAAGTTTGCAGTGCTGGCTCCTTTGACCAACTTATATTTGTAATAAAAATAGCCATCCTTACCATCGATCCAATCTTTTAGGTTATAATCAACACTTAGTACTGGCTGTGGACCATTTACCGTTGCCGGCAATAATGTAATTGCTCCATTTGGCTGTTTTTTGGTCAAGATAGGTAAGGCTAACACTCGGATAAAACTTGCCTGTTCTCCCGTATTTTTGATCGTTACTTTTTTTAAATAGTCTTTCTCAGGCTCCAGCACTGTTGGCGGGTCAAATTCCTCTTCGATAGTGTTTTGAAGATTACCAACTCTGAATTCGTTCTGCTTTTGATCAGAATCGGTCAAAGCAGCGTAAGTTTGATACAAGCCAAATGAAAGACTGAATAGCATTACCAAAAAGCCCGTAAGTAAGCACCATTGTTTTATGCTTAAATACTTCTTTACCTTCCGCTTTTTTTTCACGATCCATCCACTCCCTATACTGACGTAATTAACTATGTGCGAAACATCAAAATCCCTTATGCTCCTACTTCTTACTTAAGCAATTCTTCTGGTATATTCAACCGATAACCTTTTGAGCGAACAGTTTTGATAATATCCGCATATTCATCATCAACCATTTGTATTTTTTTACGTATATGGAAAACTAAATTTGCGACACGATATTTTGGTGCAATCTCTTCTTTATCCCATAAATATTCAGCGATTTCCTCATAAGTACGAACCTTGTTGTTGGATGTATACAAACAATCCAACAATGCATATTCCAATTTAGTCAGAATGATTTTTTTACGCCCAAACCGCACAGTTAAACTTGACGAATCTAGATAAAAACCTTGTTCTTTTTCTATTGTCATGCAACGTATGCCATTCTTGATAGTCATCGCAATCTCATCAAAAGAATCTGATGCTAATAAAAAGCCAGTAACTCCTAATTTCAAATAGACAATTTTTTCTTCACCTAATGGTTCATCCATCAAAATCCAAATCGGTTTTGATGGCATTTCTTGAAGTTTTATCAGCCATTGAAATAATTTTTCTATCCGAACATGCTCATTTTTTTGAAGCAAGATACCTTGTATGGAGGCTAGATCCGTATTTTCTAAGTCATAAATCTGAATATCAAAATCAGTAAAAAGTCGTTCTAGTTCATTTTCTTGTATCGTTTGTTTATCCGAAAGCATCCCTAGCGCGTACATATCTTTTCACATCCTTTTGATTTTTCCATCTACTCTTACAAGTCATTCAGTTCAGTGTATAGTTTCAAATTACTTTCTTTAATCACTTAAGCGATCATGGTACATGTCATATATCTCTCCAGAATTGCCAATATTCCACGTGCTTAAAAGTCCTTTCGTTGCATCATGGGCATCCATCAGAGGATTTAATTGATATAGCGCACCTTTAAACTTATTTGGTGCATTCGAACTCAATCGTACGCTTTTCAACACCAATGCACTGACTTCACTAGGTTGAAGCAACTCAGAATAATAAAAATATCCGTCTTTATATAACCAGTAATCTTTTGTTCCTTTTACTGGCGCAGTAGTATAAACATTATCTGGAAAGTTCAACTGAAACCAACGGAGCTCCGTTTTGTCTCTGCCACTGTCTTTAAATTTATACATTTCTGTTCCTGTGAGTACATTAGGAACAATTGCTTTTTCTGCAATAACATGTTTACCCTCGCGTAAATAAGTCCCACCGGCGTCAGCTGCTGCTTGCCATGATCCTGTGTCTTTTGGATCAACCGTTGGTAATACTTCTTTTGAAGAGGTTGCTAAGTTACCATTGCCTGTTTGATCAGTGGTATCTATTTTGAATGTTAATAAATACTCATATAAGCTGATACGGACGAATGCAGGAAGATTACCAGTGTTCTTAACTTGAATCACTTTTTTTGTATCCACTCCGGGTTGCCATTCAAACTCTGGTTCAAATTCCTCTACGATTTCAGCTGCTAGCCTTGAACCTACAAAATGATTGACTTCACTGTCTTCAGAAACAAACCATGCGTATGTACTTCCTAGAACCATCAAACCAGAAAAGAGAAATGTGCAGACAGCGACAATCAATTTAGTGTTTACTTTTACAGTTTTCTTGTTTCTTTGTTGTCGTTTTTTTCTTCGAAGTTGCTTTTTTTTCTTCATGCTGTGCTGCCCCCTGTCATTTGATCGTTCTAAAAAATTCAATTGACGTTATCATCATTAGTCGTTTTTTCTCTTTGGTCTATGTTGTTTTTCTTGCTTTTTATATTTAAGTATTAATAAAGAAACTAAAACCAAGAACAAACCGATACATGAAAACAGCAATGCATTGCGCCATTCTTCTCCTGTTTTTGGAAATTTTAATTTATCTGTTATGCTTTCTAAAAAAGGTTTTTTGGGTTGATCTGGCCCCTGTGTATCAGGGAGTGTTGTTTTGACTGCCTTGAATGACCAACTATTTTCCATGATATTCTTTTCAAAAAAATCTCTGTTGGTATATTTTTTTCCGTCTAATTCAAAATCTGCTTCTAGCGTTTTCGTATCACCGCTTTTAAATGTACCTAAATCTAACGGTGTTGCTTTATCTTGTAAATTCAATGTTTGACTGACACCAGAGACTGGGCCTTGATAGACTTTTTTGCCGTCATACCTCAATGTCATTTCAATAGCTTGAGCTAAGTCCAAAGTTCCTCTAATAAGTGTAGGCTTGCTGACACTCATCGTTAAATGATAAGGGATATCTTTTTCAAGATTGATGATCGTGATTTTGGTGGACCATTTTTTCCCTGGTTCCACATCACGAATATCCACTAGGTATTGTCCGTCGCTTTGTATTTTAATCCCTTGATCATCACCAGCTACTATTCCAGGAGGAAGATTTGTTTCAGAATTTACTTCAACAGGTTTAATTACGAGTGATAAACTGACCAATAAAAATAGTCCCATCAGAAACCACCCTGTCATCCTGTGTTTTCTTTGCATTTTTCTTCCTCCTCAAATAGTTAACGGTTTTTGATTATTTAGCAGGTACTAATGCTTTCAAAGCGTCTGCTAAAGTTCCACCTGCTGGTAACCAATCATCTACAGCATCTTTATATGCTGCAATTCCTTGACCTTTAACGGTTAAATCATAGATCAATTTACTGTATTCATTGCCTGCTGTTCCTAGTAATTTAACTGCATCCATCAATTGTGCTGTATTCACACCAGGATCTACTACGCTTGTATAGTAGAAATAACCGTCAGCAGAGTTGAAATACCATTTATCAGCAACTGTTGGATCTGTTGTAATATTGTTGAATGAAATTTGAATATTGCCTGTTCCTGTTGCTGCTGGCGCATTCCAAATCAATGTGCCATCTGGTGTAAATGTCGGTGCATAAACTGGGTTGGTCCATTCTTTTTCATCAGCTGGTTGATATGCTAGTGATACATAGCTAAGTGCTGGTGTACCAGATTTTAGGCTGATTTGATTTGCTGCATTGCGAGTGAAGCCATCTATACCGCTTGCATGGTATAATACGCCGTCTTTTTCAAATGCGTAACGATACGTATACGTTGTTTTTGTGCCAACTGTTTCAGATTTTTCTTTCACTTTTAATGTGTAAGTTCCTTTAAAATCGCCTGCTGTAATCTCGATTTTCGGCGCAGCTCCATCAAATGTAGAAGCTGTGAAACCTGCTGGAGCATCTGTTCCTGGTAATACATAAACATCATCAGCTGTTTTACCTTCAAGCTCAGCACCAGTTGTTGGTTTTGCTTGATGATCTTGTAAAAGTTGTAATGATTCTTTTAAAGATACACGAATCAATGTTTTGTATTTACCAATATTGGCAATTGCTACATCTTTGTTTACTTCTGACCCTGGATCCCATTCGGTCGGTGGTTCAAATGTTTCCACTACTTCAATATCTTTTCCTGTTGCGATTTGCCCTTCAAAGTGGTTATTTTTTTCGTCTTCACTGGTAAACCAGGCAAATGTTGCTGCTAATACGGCAACCAGTGCAAAACCACTTGCTAAAGCAAGGACTTTTTTCTTTCTGTTTTTATTCATTTCTCAATTTCCTCCCAAAATATTTTTTATTATTAACTTTTTAATAATAGAAAAATTACTTTTCTTCCCCTATCAAAAAGTGAATACCTTTATTTGTTTAAAATGTAATATCGTATAATCGTGATGAATCCAAACACCGAAATTAAAAAGATAATCGACACAAGCGGGTTCTCACGTATAAAATTTAGAAACGCACCAACTTTAGGAATCACAGCAATTTTTTTACCGATCACTTGTTTTTCGTTGATCGGAACATCTTCTGCTAAATTGGCATCTCCTTGTGTAATGTAGTAGGTTCCTTTTGTATCCCCTAAGTGATCGAGCTTTTCTTTCACTCTATGCGTTAAAAAGGCCTGACTTTTAATACTTGGTCGAAAGGTGATGATGTCTCCGACCTTGGCCTTATCACCTGCAATATTTTTGACTATGATAATGTCTCCAGAATGAAAACCGCCTTTTTGTTTTTCAGGATCTCGCGGCACCATTGAATCTGTCAGTACGCCGAAAAATCGATAACCCAACACACTTTTATCTGTATTACCTGTCGTCGCAAAAGCAATAGAGCCAAAAATCATTAACAAAATAAATCCATAAAAAATCACATTGAATAATATCGTATAAACAGGATTTTTAGATTGTTGAGCAACAGGTCTTTTTTTGTGTGAAACAGATGTTGGCTTTCTTTTTTTCTTCTTTGGATGCGGCTTTCTATCTGCCGGCTTCGTTGCTTTTTTGGGTCGATTTACGACTTGTTTTTCATCTGTTGATTGCTTTGGTGGTGATTTACGTCTTTTTTTAGCAGGCTGTTGCTTCTTGTGCCGCTCTTCTGCCATTTGTCTGAACCCTCACTTTGCCTCGTACTTACCCAAAACAATGACTCCTCATTCAAAATCAACTAGAACAGGCATTTCAACTTAAAATTGCAGTCATTTTAAGTGTCCAAAAAACTAATGATATTGAGAAAATCAACTAAAACGCAAAAAAGAAATACGTATGAATGGCTAAACCCTTTCATAACGTATTTCCAAACTGTTTCTCCTAAAAAAAAGTACAGGCGTTTCAGCTCTATAAAAATCATTAGTTTATTATAGAGAAAACTGAAAGTCAATAGTATTCTAATAATATTTTTTACTACTTGTATCTTTCATCTTCAAAGGCGGTGGTTGCAACAATTTTATCGATTTTATTTGGCTATAGAAAATGCTGAATGATGAAGCAACAGTTTATTTTTCGCCTGAAATATGGCAATTATCAATTATTTAGAGGTAGGTGTTCATTAATGGCTGTTATAGGCTATATGCGTGTCAGTACACATCAACAAAAGTTCGACTCTCAACAAAAAGCGCTCGAACAATACGGCGTTGACCAGATTTATAAGGAACGAGAAAGTGGTAGAAAAACATCTAGGAGTGAGCTGAATAAAGTATTGTCCTGTTTAAAGTCAGGGGATACACTGGTTATATTCAAACTTGATCGCCTGTCTCGCGGAACAAAGCAACTGCTGAATTTATTAGAAGAATTTGATCAGAGGAATATTCATTTTGTCAGTATTCAAAACAATATCGATACTACAACCGCAATGGGCCGCTTTTTTTTCACTGTGATGGGTGCATTTGCTGAAATGGAGGCAGAATTAATTCGTGAAAGAGTGATGGCAGGTCTTGAAGCCGCCAAAGAAAATGGAAAACAACTAGGACGCCCACCGCGAACCAAAGAAGTAAACGAAGCGCTGAACCTTTATGTCAATTCAGATTTATCGGTTCCTGAAATTGCAAAAAAATGTAATATCTCTGTACCAACGGTATATAACCATATCCGTAAGCACAACTTACTAAGAAAAATCAATTAAGAATCACACACCGCATTTACACATAAAAACACAAGGAATAAACTAAGGACAATTTATCTACATTGCACACTTAATAATAGTACATACTCTGAAAAAGAAAGTGGTAGTTGAAAAGAATGAGTCCGGGACAAAACTAAAAATCAGTTTTGTTTCGGGATCTAAATCCGAATAAACGGTGGGATCAGAAGCAATCCCTTTGGAAATAAGCTGAGATTCACAAAAATTTGAAGAGCAATTTTCTTGAATCTCTTCTTATTTCTCGGGATTAAACACTTCTGACCCAACCTCATTCTTTTCAACTACCACAAAATAACGTGATTTGCTACTAAATAATTCCTAGCTACCCAATCAGTTTCAAACCAATGACAGAAGCTAAAATAACGCCAATAAAAATAATTCTACGCCAATCTTTTGATTCACCATAAAAAAGCATTCCTAAAATAGCTCCCCCAGCAGCTCCAATGCCTGTCCAAATAGCATACGAAATTCCCATGGGTAAACTCTTCATTGCTAGATAAAGAAAGATAAAGCTGGAACCAAATGTCAAAAACAACATGAATAAGTTTTTTTTATCTTTATTAAGGTTAAAACGACTGATCGATCCGACTCCTAACATTTCAAAAATTCCAGCGGTAATCAAAAATAACCAACTCATTTTTGTTCAGCTCCTTTCTCTCCTGTTACGAATTTCAAGCCCATCACACCAATCAATAATAATGCGATCAATAGAATCTTGGCTATTTTAAATTCCTCTCCAAAAACAGGATTCCTGTAATCACTGTACCTGCAGTTCCCAAGCCCACGAATACCGCATAAGCCGTTCCGACTGGCAATGTTTCTCCCGAACGGATCAATGCGTAAAAGCTAATGAAAATAGCTAGAACTGTTAATAAAATTTCCCACCAAGTATTACTATGCTTCATTCCAATCACCCACAATACTTCAAAAAATGCTCCGATCATTAATTTTATCCAATCCTTATTCATCTAAAAACCTCCTAAAATTTAAACATACAGCTATAAAAATACTCTCTTTCCCTCTGCACCAACTGCGGATGCACTGAACAGTCCCTCATTTCCTCGTTCTATTTTTAGCCTGTTTCAAAACTATATGATCAACAAATAAAAAAAGTGTCAATCAACAATTCTATCTAAGGCCTACGAATTGTGAATTCACACTTTTGATAATAAGTAGCCGGCGCCACCTATTAAAGTTATTTGATTTAATTTTAATGTTTCAATCGACTAAAACTGCTTCTCATTCTACTCCACTATAAATGTTTTGGCAATAGGCAAAATTTCCCTTACTTTATTAAATAAAACTTAATAAATCAATTTTGGTTCTGTCTAATTGCTTGAAATCAACTTTTTGGGGGCTATTTTCCTCACAAATACATAAAAATTCATGTATTTGACCGATATTTCTTCCAATCATTTTCTTGAAAAATATCTTTTCTTATAGAAATGTTTTATTCGATCAGATAATTCTGTAAATTACAGCATCCTGATTTTGTAAATCTAATCAACATATGATACACTTATCTTATCAAAAAAGATTCCTAGTGAATCAGTCAACGTTGATATTACTTACTTTAGGCGGTAGTAATGTCAGCGTCTTTCTTTTGTCTATACAAATTATAACACACTAAAATCTTTTTGAAAATATACATAGACTTGGCGTAATAAAAAGATCCTGTCTCTTAGAGGTTGGATCTTTTATTATGTGTATTTTATTTTCGTTCACTATTTTCTATAGTCAGATCCTTTGTTTCACAGTAATAGCCTTTGCCGCCAACGTAGACTTTTTCTATCTCGTTCTCGCTATTCGTTGTTAGTTTAACTACTATTTCTGAAGGCGAGTGTAAAGAATATCCTTGTTCAAATACATAGACTTCCTTTGACAAGCCAAGTCGTTGATAAAGATAACAAGCTAAAGCACCATTTGACGTTCCAGTCGCCGCTTCTTCATTAATATCGTATAGTGGAGCAAAATTTCTACAGATCATTCGTCCCTCATTAAATGTGTATAGGTGCATTCCAATAACATTGTAATCCTTGCTAATTTCTTTGATTTTCTCAAAATTAGGTTGTAGTGCCTGTAATTGTGTTTCGTCTTTTATTGGAATTAAAATATCTTTTAGGCCTGTGGAAACAATTTGAATTGGGTTTCTATAGTCTATAGCTTTAATATCAAAACAGTCACTAAGCTCGTTTGGAGATAAAACGTCATAGAACATCGGGCTGGTTTGTTCCATGAATATGATGTCCTCTTTAATGGTCACAGTAAGAACACCACTATTTGTTTCAATCGTATAGTGCGTTTGAAACAGTTTCTTCAAATACTTCAGTATTACAAAAGATGCAATTGTCGCATGACCACATAGATCAACTTCTTCTTTTGGTGTAAAATACTCAAATTTATAATCAGCAATCATAGATTCTGATATAAATGCGGTTTCCGCATAGCCTAGTTGTTTGGCTATCGCCATTTTTTGAGTCGTGGTCAGTGTTTTCTCCATCAATACCACTCCTGCTTTATTTCCACCTTTATGATCCTTGCTAAATCCACTGGCAACATAAACAGGTATTTGCATAGGACACCTACCTTCCTTCTTTACTTATCAATAAATTGTAGCATAGAAAGACTACTTATAAACATCGTCAGTTTTGTTTCGGACTCTAAATGCGAATAAATGGTGAGAGTAGAAGCAGCTACTACACTGCATTACACCACCTTTTGACCTCATTAACTTCTACGCAGAAAACAGGCTAGAGCTGCTAAGAATCACAAAGAGCGTAGTGATCTGATGATACGTGTACCTACTCAATTCTCAGTGTTAAACACTTCTATCCACCCTCTACCTTTTTTGAAGTGAATATATAGAGGATATTTAAGCTAGTGCACCCATTGGATCCCAAGGGGCTAAAACTGTAGGTTCTTGTTGCCAAACTTCTTGTAATTCTTTTGATAATAAATCTTTACGTACAACGATTTGATAGGTGTATTCATCCATCCACGCATCACTCATCACAAAGAATCCTTTATCGCCAACTTTTTCGCCCCAGCTATTTTCCACTTTCCATTTAGTAGAAGCACCATCGATGATATCTACTCCAGTCAATACCATGGCATGAGTCATTAAACTTTCACCGAAATCCAAACGTTGTGCTTTGGTCATAGTGAAATCGATATCGAATAAATCATTCATATCATAGGCATCTAAGGACATAATCCCGCTATCTCTTGTAGAAGATTGACCTACATCACAGCCAAACCAAACGGATTCTCCTTGTTCAAGTTGAGCGACTGCTAATTTTTTGAATGTCGTCATATCCACATTGATATATTTGACTTCTTTTCCTCCAACAACATTGCCTAGCATTTCTACAGTATACGTTTGATTATAAGGCTTATCTGCTGTAGGTGCATTGATCACACTGACATAGTCATCAAGATTCACGCCAACGTATTTTTCATAAAACGATTGCGGTGTTAAATTTTGATCCAAATGGTAATTTTTTTCTTCATCACGGTATTCAAAATCAACTGTTTCTGGAGGCGTTCCTAATGAAATCGCTAAAAAATTATAGACCTCTCCTAGCATTGCTGCTTTGGCCGTTTGAACTTCGGCCGCTGTTTTTCCGCTAGTTATCAACTCACGTAAAACTGCGGCATCTTTTCTTAGCTTTTTATTTAAATAATTGTTTAGATCACGAGAATTGGAGCTATTACTGCTTTCAGGCATGGCCGTTTTTGGTACAACTCCATATTTTTGGAAAAGAGAAACGATCATATCCCATTGTCCGCCATCTTGTTGAGGTGTTGCTAATAAGAAAGCAACTTTACGGCTGTCTAATTCTTGATCAGCTGTTGCAATGATATTTTCATAGAAATAGTTTGATTTTTCATATTTGTCCCAGAAAAAAGTATAGTTTTGAGAAAGTTCGAAATCTTTCAAATTAAAGCTATTGATCATTTTATGTCTAAATGTATTCAACGCTGCAAACATCCAGCAACGACCACTTTGTTTTTGATTGGCCACTTTTCCAGTGGCGATATCTACTGAAAATACCGGGACATTGTTCACTTCAGCGCTTTGATTTTGAGCAGAGGCGGTAATGCCATTTTTGACAACTCCGCGTTGTAAGGCATTTTGTTTATTGTTTTCCACAAAGGTATCGTGAAATTGTTTTGTTACTGTAGGTTCAATTACTGACATTTTGATTCATCCTTTCACTCATCGTATTCCTTTTTCATTATATGCCTGAATTTTCATTCCCTCAAGTTTTTAATCAAATAAAGTTGCTTTATTGTACCACCTGTATTATCATTACTAATACAAAGAAGAATAAAAAGAGGTGAAACCATGTTATTAGAAATTGATACGCAGAGTCAAACGCCGATTTATCAACAGATTTACAATCAAGTCATCGTTGGAATCGCCCGAAATGAGTTACAGACCGGGGAAGTTCTTCCTTCTGTTCGGCAAATGGCAGATGAAATTGGCGTAAATATGATGACTGTTTCCAAAGCTTATACTTTATTGAAGAACGACGGCTATATTTTGACCGATCGACGTAATGGCACTAGAGTCGCTGAAAAGCAATCCTTAACGCCCGCATTTCAAGAACAATTTTTAAAAGACTTGGAACTACTATTAGCTGTAGCTAATGTCCATCAATTATCAGAAAAGACGATACAAGAAGACGTGAAACAGATTTATAAAAAATTTGAACAGTAAAAGGTGTGTTGAAAATGAATTTCTTTCTTTATTTATTACTTGTTGGGGTCAACTTTTTAATGGCTTTCGCAGGTAGGATTCCTGCAAATCCGCATAAAAATATTATTTTAGAAACAACTTTACCTAAAGATAAACTACAAGAGGAACAAGTTCTAACCGTCAGTAAAACATACAAAAAGAGGTTACTGCAATGTGCCTTGATTTTCTCTATTGTTGCCCTTCCAATCCTTGTCATCCCCTATGATTCGCTCGTTATGCTCTATTTTCTGATGATGCTGATTGGGTATATTGGGACTTCTTTTTACCTACAGGTTGTTTACATACGTAAAATGACCACGGTAAAAGTTCAAAATAATTGGATTTTACCAATCAGTCCGATTTTAGTCGATACAACATTAGTAGCCAATAAAAATCGCAAATTAATTTCTGTTTGGTGGTTCTTACCTAGTGTTTTGATTACTCTTTCGGGTTGTCTCTATTCCATTACAACATTTGGATCAGCTAACGGTAATTGGATCATTTGCCTTATTTCTCTTCTAATGATGGGCATGTTTTTGCTGTTTTATTATTTTATTGCACGTTTTCCTGTTAAGCCGGTCACAAGCGATGAAATGATCAATCAACTGGTCAATGATCAAATGCGTCATCATTGGTCTGTTTTAATGGCTGTTTCAGCTTTTATTTTAAGCCCTATAGCTTTTCTGGCGATAGGTTCAGTAATGGTTCCTTATGAACAAATGATGGCATTTTCAATTGGTTATCTGATTCTTATGCTTGTATTTGTGCTCTTTACTTTTTATTATTTATTCTCCTCTAGAAAAAAGCAAGATCAATTGATTGCACAAGCAAAAGAGTATCGCTACAGCGACGAGGATCAATATTGGAAATATGGAATCTATATTAATCCAAATGATAAAAGAATCATGGTGCCAGATCGTGTCGGGATGAATATTTCTGTCAATTTAGGCAGACCTGCTGGAAAATTCACTTTAGGACTAACAGGTATATTGGTTTTGATTGCTCTTGTCGCCGCAAGTATTCCGATGTTGATCAGTGATTTTTCAAGTAATCCATTTGAATTGACTACGACTCGCAGTAGCATCTACTTATCAGCACCATTGAGTCAGCGCAGACAGATCGATTTAAACGATATTGAATCCGTAGAATTGATCAATCATCTGCCTAAAGATAGACTGCGTGTTTACGGAACAGCGACAGAAAATTATTTGACTGGAGAATTCCAGGTCAATGGTGAACCTGCTTACTTGCTTGTTTTAACGGATAAAAAGCCGATCTTAGCAATCAGGACAAAAAATAAGTTATACTATTATACTAATAAAGACAGTACATTAACTGAAAAATACTATCGGAATATCCTAGATATTTTAGGAAGCTGAATGAGTCATTAGGCTTACATCCACAACAAATTCCCTTATTTTAGTAGAAACATCACTTGATACGGAAATAGAGTGGATTATTTTGCTAAAAAATGCTCTATTCTGTCAATTATACTTTGACATATTTCTATTATGTGATTAAACTAAGCATAGTGAATAGGAGTGAAGGAATAATGACTGTATTCAGTTTGAGAAAATATCAACAATCTGATCTAAAAGACATACTTGCTATATTTAACGGTACTGTTCAAGCAATTAATAAGAAAGACTATACGCAACAACAAATCGAACAATTGATTCAGCTAAACCCTGATTATGAACAATGGCATACTAGACTTTCGTCTACCTATAGCGTTGTTGCTCTGAATCGAATGGAAGTGATCGGCTTTGGCAATATTACTGATTCTGGTGAGCTTGATTTATTGTATGTAGATAAAAAATGGATCGGCTACGGTATCGGAAAAATGCTGGCTAAAGATTTGATAAATCATGCATTAAAAACAGGCGCCAAAGAGCTCACAGTTTACTCTTCGATCACGGCGAAACCATTCTTTGAATCGCTTGGCTTTGAGTTAGTCGAACAAAAGGTTCAATATCGTAATGGTGTCATGCTGATGAATTATTTGATGGTCTATCGTAAAGAAACAAAGTAATCCGATTGCTTCGTTTCTATCTTTTTACTGATACAAAATAGAGGCATTTTCTGAATTATGTTCAGGAATGCCTCTATTTTGTATCACAGTATTTTTTAGTTGCCGTTCTCAACTTTATCTGCCAAATATTCGATCAAAGCACCATAATCAACTTTCTGATAATCTGTAACATCAAATTCATGTAATTCACCCAGTTGAAACTGATTATATCCTCTTGCTTCGATTATTTGTTTGAATTGCTCTTTTGTAATATGGTTATCCGCCTTCACACGATTTTCTAAGGTGTCTCCAAAATGATAGTGGGTCATTAGATGGCTCAGATGTCGATCCGGCTCTAAGTCTCGTTGGTGTCTTCGTTCCCATAATACGTCAAAATCAGCTACTAACCGAACCGTAATCACTTCATATTCATAGGTTTCAGCTAATTGGGCTAGTTTCTCTTTTTGCTTATCACTAAACGGGTATTCTGAAACAATCACTTGTTTGCCAACCTCCATATATAATGCTAAAACATTATAATAAAAGGACCACACTCTTTTTTCTAACTGAGCTTTTTCCATAAGATTGTCAAAACCGACTGAATCAGCTAACAATTCCTTTCCCTCATCTGGCGTAATCAAAAATAAGTTAGGTATTTGTTCGCGAATTTGTTGGATCAAATAGGTTTTGCCCGTTGCTGGACTTCCTGCAAGTAAAATCAAATATTTTTTCATCTGACTAACGTAAATGGATCGGACTTTCAACATTCATGAATAAACCAATCTTGTGTTTGACAATATCGTGACAGACTTCATTGGCAGGAATAACATTGTAGCGTAAGGACTTGTTGACCGCCGTTTCTTCAAAGGATTCTTTGGCTGTTTTCGTCCAGTTGACTAAAAGCTCTGTCCCAACGTTAAATTTACGAATACCGTTATTGATCAACTCTGGATAGTCCTCTTCTTTTACCCCTGTTCCACCATGGATCACAAGAGGGATATCAACGATTGCATTGATTTCTTTTAATAAGGGGACATTGACTTCTGTCTTGGATTTAAATTGCCCGTGATTCGTTCCAATCGCAATCGCTAACGCGTCGATTCCTGTTGCCTCTACAAAGGCCAGCGCATCCTCTGGTTTAGTATAAACTTTGTCATCTTCAGCTACATGAATGCCTTCTTCCGTACCGCCGATCGTTCCTAATTCCCCTTCAACCGAAACGCCTTTTTGATGGGCATATTCCACTACTGCTTTGGTTTTTAAGATATTATCTTTAAACGGTAAATGAGAACCATCATACATAACAGAAGTATACCCATGATCGATCGCTTCTTTGATGTCATCAAAATTTCTGGCATGATCTAAATGTAATACTGCATCGACCATTTCTTTTTCTGCCATCGTTTTTACTACGGAAACTAAGACATCATACCCAATATATTTTGCTGTATCCACACTGGTTTGAATAATGATCGGCGCGCCCATCTCTTTTGCTGCTCGAATCATTTCTGGTAGCATTTCTAAATTGTGAGCGTTAAAAGCGCCTACGGTAAAATTCAATTCTTCTGCTGTTTTCGTAACTTCTTTCAATGTTGTATACATGTATTTCTCCCCATTCTTTTCAATTTTACTGACCGCTGATCGTCACTTTTTTCGCGATTTGCCGCATGTCATCCATTTTATTCATCCACAAGTCGATTCCATCACTGTCACCATTTTTGGCAGCTTCAGCTCGTTTTTGATTGTACAAACTCATTAATTTTTTATAGCCCTGACCAATGCTATTTTTACAGGACTGACTTTTTTCTAATGCCGTGATTGCTTGGTCGATTTCATTTAGTTGTACAAATAATAAACCCATTTTTTCATATTTTTCAGCTAAAGCATTGTCTGCTAATTCTGATGCAGCGATTTCCGCTGTAACTTGATCGATTTCTTTATGAAGTTCATTTTTTTGTTCCTCTGTCAAAACCGCTTCTACGTCTACTTTCACTAGACTTGTCTTTTTCTTTTTAAAAAAATCAAACATCGTTCCCCTCCTTTTTAAAAGGCCTTCATGATCGGACTAATGATCCAAGCATATAAGAGAGCCGCTGTGACAGTATCTACATCCGTCGCTGTAGCGTTGACAAAGCCCATGCTATTGAAAATCGTCACTAATAGTGCGGGCAGTAATGTAATAAAAAAGCCATGTGCGATTCCGCCAATGATTGCGCCACGTCTACCACCGACTGCATTTCCAAAAATTCCCGCTGTCCCGCCAGCAAAAAAGTTCGTCAACATGCCTGGTAAAATCATTGCCAAGCCAAATGTTGGTAAAATGAACATCGCCAAAACGGCCCCAATCGTCGTTGTAATAAAACCTAGAATCACTGCATTTGGGCTATAAGGGAAAAACACTGGGCAGTCTAACGCCGGAATCGCATTTGGCACTAATTTCATCGCAATCCCTCTAAAGGCTGGTACGATTTCTCCAAGTAATAAACGAACGCCTGCTAGTAAAACATAGACACCTACAACAAATTGGATCGCTTGTAAGAAGGCAAACATAATATAATTTTGGTTGCCTGATAAGGTTGAAGCAAATGTTTCACCTGCGAACAACACAGTCACGATATATAGCGGCACCATCACAACCATCACAGACAAATACGTATCTTGCAGAAACTCAAACGATTTCGGTAATTTAAGATCTTCCACCGACTTCTTATTTTCACCACGTTCGCCAAAAATCCATGCAACACCCGCTTCAAATAAATAACCAATGGTACAAAAATGCCCTAGCGCGATATCATCAGAACCAGTTATTTTTCTAATAAATGGTTGGGCAATTGCAGGCATTGCAACCGCAAAGACGCCTCCGATAAATCCACCTACAAGAATCAAAACAATCCCACGAAGACCTGCAAAATAACCAAAAACTGTTGTCATTGTCGCCATCCATAAAATAGCTTGTCCCGTTAAAAAGATATATTTCCATTTTGTAAAGCGAGCAATCAAAATATTAAACACAAAAATTGCTAAAAAGGTTAACGCAATATCCCGACCTAATCCAAGTTCATTCATCGCCTGTCCGTTGATTGCTTCGATAGAAGGAATAATCCCTTGCATGTGAAATCCCTCTGTAAAAATTTCCCCAAAATAAGTTAAACTTCCAACGATAATACTAGAACCAGCACTTAATACTTGAAACCCTAACAACGTTTTTAATGAACCCGATAACACTTGACCAATCGATTTTTTTTGCAAAATCAAGCCCAACATAGCAATCAAGCTGATCGTGATCGATGCCTGTGTCAAAATGTTCTCGATGATAAAATTAATGACCCCCATGATAACGCCCTCCATTTATATATTGGTCGCTAAATAGCGCCTTTTGCTTGCAAACTGGTGTGATTTTTTCATCTATTTCGGCTTTTGAGACAATATTTTTCAAGTAAATGATCGCCGTTTTTTCTTCATCGATGCTAAATTTTTCAAATTGTGATTGAAAATTTTGAGCGGTAATAATGATATCGGGATTCATCGAAACAGCCGATGAGATATCCGTATGCTCTAGTTTGGCTTCTACTCCTTTTTGATTTAATACATCCTCCGCTGCCATCTGTGCTGCAAAACTACTGCCTAACCCTGCTCCGCAAACAAATAAAATCGTCAGTTTTTTCATAATGATCCGCTCCAGTCTTTTTATTATTTTGTTTCATTTAACGCTTCTTCATATAAAATCGTTTCAAAATCAGCTACATTGCTACAGTTGGTCAAACGCTCTATTTTCGTTTCATCGTTGATCAATTCAATCAAGCTTTTCATAATATTTAAGTGGGAAAAAGAATCTACTGCTGCCAAACAAAATATGATTTTCACAGGATCATTTTCTTCATTGCCAAACACAACAGGTTCTGCTAACGTTGCCACGCTGATGCCTAATTTATTTACACCATCTTCAGGTCGTGCATGGGCTAAAGCGAGGTGTTTTCCCATCACGATATATGGACCAAATTCTTTAACAGACCCGACCATCGCAGTTACATACGATTCCTCGATACACTTTTCTTTTAGCAATGGAGAAGCCACTCGTCGAATCGCACTCTCCCAATCTGGACATTTTTCTAATAACAAGATATCGCTTTTCTTTAAGACATCTTTTAGCATCGGCTGCAACTCCCTTTTATTTATCTTTAAATGGTTCTTATCAAAGGTCTTTTCTAACTTTTGATAAATCGTACTGGAGATCATTCCACCACTTTCTTTGATCAAGTCAAGCACACGGTAAAACAATTCAGTAGAATCATTGGCATTATTTATTAGACGTTTATATTGTTTGTTTTGTTCCAAAAAGGCTTGGATATTTTTTCGGCTCTCGACTTTAATGATTGGATCTACAACTAAAATTGGTTTGTCTGGATAAGTTAAACTAAGCGTTGAAAAAATCAAATCCACATCTAATTTTTTGATCAGATCCATTTCTCCAGTGCTTAAGACCGCTATTACATCCATATTGAATAGTTCTTTTAAATGCTCAGCTAATAGTCGACCGGTCGCTGTACCATGATTACAAATAACAACCGCCTTATAGGTATACGTCAATTCTTGATTGATCGCACTAACAGAGGTTGAAAAATGAATGGTCAAAAAAGCTATTTCATCCTCACTAAGCTCTTTTCTAGTTATTGCTTCAATGGTAGGAGCAAATTTTTCGATCGCAAAATAGATATTTCCATAGTATCGTTTAATATTTTCCTTTAAAGGGTTTAAAATCTGAATGTCACTTTTTACTCGGCTGATCAAACCAGCCATATGCCGATACAGACCTTCATGGAGTGATTCCTCTTTTTTGGAAAAAGGAATTTTAGTCGTTTGTTCAACAAATTGAATGAGCTGGATCGATAATAATTGCGCTTGTACCCACTCTACAGAGTTACTGATACTACCTGTATTGAAGGATTCCAACATAAAAATAATATAGTTTGTTTCAGATATCGGTGGTCTCACTGCAAGTTTTTGGCACAGATTGTCAACAAATGCTTGAAGCTTATTTTGACCTGTATCAACTATTTCCCACGAAGAGTCAACGATCAATTCTTGTTTTAAATAGCGGCTTAGCCAAATAGCAGTAAACATGACCAATTGATTGCGGTAGAGATCTTCTCTTGAAGAAATCGTCTGATGATAGACATGATCGATTTCCTTTAATATATTCTTAGGAATATAACGAAATAAATATTTTTCTGGTGTACTCAAGCCAACTTCATTTCCATCAAGAAACCGTAAACTATCAATGGATCGATTGATCACATCATAAATCATGGTTCGGATCGTTCGCTCTGATCCTTTTAAGATGATTCCTTGTTTAGGAATACTCAGTACTTCGATGCCATACTCTAAAAGAATCGTTCTGACCCTGCGCATGTCTTCATCCATTGTGCTTTTTGAGATTTGATACTCTGATTCTTTTTGATATAAAAACACAGGCCGTTCCGCTAAAGCAAAAGCTAAAATCAGGTCAAAAATTCGTTCTTCTCGATTCAAGTAATCCAATTCATTTTTCTCATCAATACAGACAGACAATAATTCCCTTTCCTTTTGATCAAGATTTAAACACATACCTCTATTTCGGATCGTTTTAATTTCAGGTAATGTCCGTTCATCAAGAAACTCGTTGATTTCCTTGATTTCATTCCTGATCGTTCTGTTACTGATTTGAAAATCTTCGCTTAACTCGCCAAGAGTCAAAGGATAATCCGACCAAATAAAGCGTTTAAAAATTTGTACTGTTCGATCTTTCATCTGCTTCTCTCCTTGCTTGATTTCATTATATAGTGGTGTAGAGCAATTGATTAGTGGAGATTGTTGCAACATTTCTTGGCAAAAATGTAAGCGCGAACATTTTCAAAAAAACGAATTGTTGCCTTTTTAGTATACAAAAAAAGAGTGGTCAAAACTAAAACAGTTTTGACCACTCTTTACATTAGAATAAACTATCTTTTTTCGCAGCCTATTTTTTTAAGCCACAGTAAATTTAGTTTCTGATAATGAGTTTTGCAGCTCATCATTTGAAATTTCTCTATCACTCGTTACAGATGCTGATTTTTTTTCTAAGTCAACAGTTGCTGATTGCACACCTGCAATTTTTTCAAAATTTTCTTTGACGATAGTCACGCAACCGTCACATTTCATTCCGTTGATCGTTACTGTTTTTTCCATTGATAAACACTCCTTATATTTTTTATGGTATTGATTTAACGAGCTAGATGACACTGACATTGACCAGGTATACAGTTACAAGGCACGGTGTCCACAGCTGATTTTCGTTTTTCTTTCAGTAAGGTTTCCAATTCATCGATATCGTTAAAACTTAACAAGCTTTCATTGATGATTGTTTCAAGGACTTTCCCAACTTTTTTACTGCATACTTTTGTCAGCATTTCCTCTGAAAGGGCCTCAATGCTTTTGCGCTCTTCAACTAAAGGAAAGTAGGTAAATTTATTGCCGTTACGCTTCGTTCCAAGCATACCTTTATCGACTAAACGGCTCAATAATGTTTTGACGGTAGTGCTTTTCCATTCAGTTTTTTCATTGAGGATATCCGTCACTTCTTTACTTGTCGTTTCCCCCGTTGCCCAAGCAACGCGCATGACTTCCCATTCTGCGTCAGTGATACTTAAAGCTTTTTTCTTTTCTGACATAAAAAGTCTCCTTTTTATTGTTTTCTTGTCATATCGCAATTAACTACATACGTAGTCAACCTATGCATTAATAATAGCTCTTTTTTTGGTGTTTGTCAAAGAGAAGATTTTAATTGAATACAATGCAAGTGGGTGGGACATAACTCTTCGAGTCATATCCCACCCACTTAAAATCCAGATAAACGTTAGGAGCAGAAGCAATCACGTCTGTCTCATCCTCTAGTACTCTTTATTATCGAGATAATTTATTTACTGTTTCGATCAACTTTTCAGCAGTCAGCCCATATTCTGCTTTTAGTAAAGCTGGATCTCCTGATTGACCAAAGCGATCTTGGATACCGATTTTTACAATTTTTGTAGGATAGATTTCTGAAAGATATTCAGAAACCGCTGAACCAAGGCCGCCAATTACACTATGTTCTTCTGCGGTAATCAACCAAGGTGTTTCTTTGGCAGCCGACAATACTAGTCTTTCATCTAACGGCTTGATCGTAGAAAAATTCAAGACACGAATGGACAGACCTACTTTCTTTAATTCTGCTGCAGCCTTTAAAGCCTCTTGTACCATTAGTCCGGTAGCTATGATGGTTCCATCTAAGCCCGTTGTCAGAGCCTCACCACACCCAATGTTAAAAACTGGTTTTTCTAAATGAACTCTAGTCACTGGTAATCGACCTAAGCGTAAATAAACAGGTCCAGTATGTTCCATTATCGCTTCAATAGCGGCCTCTGTTTCTAAATCATCAACGGGATTCAAAATGGTCATTCCAGGAATCACTCGCATCAACGCAATGTCTTCAATAGCTTGATGTGAGCCACCATCTTCTCCCACTGTTATTCCTGCATGTGTTGCCGCGACTGTTACATTTAAATGTGGATAAGCTACACTATTGCGAATTTGTTCATAGGCCCGGCCAGCCGCAAATATGGCAAAACTACTGGCAAAGGGACGTTTCCCACCTAAAGCTAGACCGGCAGCCGTACCGATCATATCGCCTTCTGAGATGCCCATATTATAAAACTTGTTAGGTGCTTCTTTCGCAAAAATATCTGTTTTTGTTGCCGCAGATAAGTCAGCGTCCAAAACTACTAGGTCTGGATGTTCTTTTAGTTTGAGCAATGTTTCTCCATAAGCCTGTCTTGTTGCTTTTTCCATTTTATTCTGCCCCCTTTATTTCAGTCAAAGCCTTCTCTGCTTCTTCTTTTGAAGGGGCTTTTCCATGCCATGCAACCTGATTTTCCATAAAACTAACACCTTTACCTTTGATTGTTTCACAAACAATAACAGTTGGTGCGCTCGTTTGTTTTTTGGCTATTTGAATAGCTTGGGCAATTGAGGGGATGTCGTGCCCATTTGCATGAAGAACATGCCAATTAAAACTGGTGAATTTGGCACCAATATCATTGACACCCATAATAGCATCGTTTGTCCCATCGATTTGCAAGCCATTATGATCAATAAGGACAATGATTCGATTCAAATGATAATGTGCCGCACTCATCACCGCTTCCCATACTTGACCTTCTTGCAGCTCACCATCTCCTAGAAGAACAAACGTATAGCAATCAATATTATCGATTTTTTTTGCTAAAGCTAACCCATTTGCAATGGATAAACCTTGGCCTAATGAGCCACTTGATGCATCGACACCATATGTTTTATTTCTATCTGGATGTCCTTGTAAATGGCTACCAAATTTTCGTAGTGTCAATAAATCACTTTTTGGGAAAAAGCCTTTATCAGCCAATACTGCATATAAAGCAGGCGCTCCATGTCCTTTTGATAAAATAAAATGATCCCGATTTCGCTGCGCATAGTTTTGTGTGTTGATTGTCATTTCTTGGTAGTATAACGTTGTTAAAATATCAATTGCAGATAAGGAACCCCCTGGATGTCCCGAGCCCGCAGCTGCCAACGATTGAATAATCATAGTTCTCAATTCTTGTGCTTTTTTCTCTAACTTTTCCATCCTGCCACATCCCGCTTTAGTTGTTATTTTTCATTTCTTCAAAAAAGACATTCAGCAACATCCATGATGATTCTGCGCCAGGATCTTTGTGTCCAATTGCGCGTTCACCAAGTCTCATCGCACGACCCTTTTTGGCGATTAAAGGTATTGTAGATTCTGCACCTTCTTGCATCAGTTGGATTGCTTTTTCCATCACTGTCAAATAATCCTCATCCGTTTTGTGTGCTTGCAAATACTCGATTCCAGGTAATAACGCATCTAGCATCGTCTTATCTTGCAATGAGGCTTTTCCTCGGGTTTGAATTGCGTCAATACCAGATTGAAGCATGTCTACAAATTCTGGGAATGTGATTTCTGTTTTTTCTTCGATATCTTTGCCCATTTTTATAAAAAAACTACCATACAACGGTCCTGACGCTCCACCCACTTTAGACAGTAAAATCATTCCAGATTTTTTAAGTAATGAATGGATATCTTCAGTTGTTTTATCCAGCTCTTCAATTTCTTTAGAAATCCCACGAAACCCAATACTTAAATTGATGCCATGGTCCCCATCTCCAATATTAGAATCCAAAGAAGTCCAATAATCTCTTTGCTCTTCTGATAGCTCGGCCATTTTTATCAGTGAGTTTTTAAAAAATTCTTTATTTGCGATTATTTTTGTTGTCATCGTTCATTACTCCCATCTAAAATAAAATTCTTTTAGGTATTAAGTAATAATTGATCAAGCGAATCATTACTTAATACCTCTCTTCATTATTTAATCGTATAGCCGCCATCAATCACTAAATTTTCGCCAGTGATCAAGTTTGAGGCATCTGCTGCTAAGAAAAGGGCACACGCAGCAACTTCTTCTGGATAGCCAAAACGTCCCGCTGGAATTTGTTTTTTCATCTCTTCACCCACTTGACCTGCCCAGGCTTTTTTCCCTAATTCAGTCAAAATAACGGTTGGAGAAATACAGTTTACATTGATATCATACTGCGCCCATTCATACGCTAATACTTTCGTCATGGAAACAATCGCTCCTTTACTCGCACAATACGCAACATGATTATCTAACGCAACCACCGCAGCTTGTGACGCCATATTGATGATTTTTCCACCATTTGCACCGATCAATTCATTCCCAACTGCTTGCGCTACTAAGAAACTACCTTTTACATTGATCGCAAATGTTTTATCCCAGTATTCTTCTGACAGATTTTCAGCATCATCCAATAAAGCAACACCTGCAGAATTAACTAAAATATCTATTTTCCCAAAATGTTTTTTTACTGCTTCTACGGCCTTGATCACACTATTCTTATTAGTTACATCTACTTTGACGCCGAAGCCTTTTTCTTTGAATTTTTCTGAAATAAGTTGCTCTGTTTCTTCTTTTATATCAAAAATAGCGATTTTAGCGCCTTTTTTCATAAAAAGTTCAGCGATCGCCTCCCCGATTCCACTCAACCCTCCAGTGACAATCACTACTTTTTCAGCTAATCCAAAATTTATATCGTATCCTTTATATTCCATTTTCTTTCGCTCCTTTTTATAATTTCATATAAGGCGTGTCACATGACATATCTAAAAGTTCCTTTAGTTCGTCATCTAATCGAACAATTGTAATCGACATTCCAACCATATCCATAGATGTTGCATAATTTCCGACTAATGGTCTGTGAAGAATGATTCCTTTTTCTTTTAATACTTCTGCAACACGACGATAACAAACATATAAGTCCATCACAGGCAGCCCGCCTAAACCATTGACCATCACATGATATTCTTCCCCAGCTTTTGCTTTGGCATCTTCTAAAATATAGCTCAAGAGTTGATCTACCACTTTATCAGCTGGCTCTAATTTACTTCGTTTGATTCCCGGTTCGCCATGGATGCCCATACCAACTTCCATATCACCTTCGTCCATTTCAAAAATGGCTTTCCCTGTCACCGGTAATGTTGAAGAAGATAGCGCAACGCCCATAGAATAGGTATTACTATTCGCTTTTTCTGCTAATTCTTTGACACGATCTAAGTCATACCCTTTGGCAGCCGCTGCTCCTGCAACTTTAAATACAGGTACATCTCCTGCTACACCACGACGATCAGGAATATTTTTTGCAGAATACACATCATCTGTGATCAAAACCGTCTCTACGCGGATGCCATCTTCTGCAGCAAGCTCTGCCCCCATATCAAAATTCATAACATCACCAGCATAATTGCCATACATAAACAGACAACCTTTACCGCTATCTACAGCTTTTACAGCATCATAACAAGCATCTGGGGCAGGTGACGTATTGATATTGCCGACAACCGAAGCATCTGCAAAATTTTCTCCCACATATCCGATAAATAAAGGTTCATGACCAGAGCCACCACCGACAATCACACGAACTTTGGGTTCTTCACTCATTTTTTGACTAACCAACACTCTTTTATTATCAGCAAATCGAACATAATCCTCATGAGCAGCACAGTATCCTTCTAACATTTCTTCGACAACTTCGTATCCATCGTTTACTAATCTTCTCATTTAAATCTCTCCTCCATTTTATAAAAATAATGACAATAAGAATCCGCCCAAAATACCACCTGAAACTGCTGCTAAAACATTTCTATACGACTTTTTCACATTGCCTCCTGTTAATGCAGAAGCAACCCAAACACCGACTCCTGCTGCTAATCCCATATCGACCCATGCTGTTCCGGATTGGGTAATCATCGGTGTGGAAATACCATGATTGATACACCAAACTGTTCCAACGACAAATGCCGCTGCCATCCAACCACCAATTGCCCCCCATTGATCGACCATTTTCCCCCAGATCATCCGAACTGCAAAGGGAAATAAAAAACCGCCTAAAATCGTTGCAATACCTAAACTAATCGTCATTTTTTATTCTCTCCTTTATTCCGTTTCTGCTAAACGACCCAATTCTTTTTCCGTCATACCAGGTTCTGGTGCACTTTCTTCATGTTCTGTATCCTTTGCCATACTTTTCTCAACCGCTGCTGCGACAATTCCACCAATAATCGCCCCAATGACAACTAAGCCAATTGTTGGTAATGAAGAAACTAGACTTTCTGTTCCATTCATAAATGTATCTCGCATAATGCCACAAACACCAATCGCTAACCCCATATCAACAAAAGCCGCATCGTCTTCATTTCCTACTAAATTGACAAAATGATTCATAAACCACATCGGACCAATAATAATCAAAGCCGCTAAGTAGCCACCAAAAATTCCAAACGCACCCAACTGTCCCCAAACGGCCATCACTAACATTCCAGCAATTGTGTAACCGACCAATCCTCGTATGAATTTCATTGTTTTGCTTCCTTTCTTTTACAAATGACTTAGTTCTGCAACAACCAATTGTTTATCTTGTGAAACGGACGCTTGAACTGCGGCAGCAAATGCCCCTTCTACCAATGGACAATCCATGATTTCCACTTTTTCTTTTAATGTTTCATCATCTATTAAATCAATTGCTGTTTCTGAACTTAAAATAGCGCTTCCAATATCGCAAAAAATTAAAATATGTTCGCACTCCCGACAATCCTCTATATAGTCCATGATCATCACAGCATTCGTCCCTAAACGGCCATCACCTGTACCACCTGCTGAAATGACCCGCACTCCTTCTAGCTCACCTGTCATCTCTTCGATCATTTCTTTCGTTCCATCGGTAATTTTTTGACTATGGGAAACTAAGATTATTCCAAACATGCTTTAAACCTCCTTGATCAATTTGACTGTTTTAACGATGTTCGCATAGCGTTCAGGATCGTGACCAAAACGTCCAACAAAAACACCATCAACATGTTCATCGGAAACGATCAGCTGAACATTTTCTTGAGAAACAGAACCACCATAAATGATTCGTATCTTTTGAGCAGTCTCGTATGAATATAATTCTGTTAAGCAATCCCTAATTAATCTATGAACGGCATGAACATGAACCGCACTTGCAGCTAACGTTTTCCCCACTGCCCAAGCTGGCTCATAAGCTAAAATAACTTTCTCTACTTGATCTTGTGGTACTTGATTAAGGTCTAGAAATAATTGTTTCAGTAACAAATTTTTTATTTCTTGATAGTCATCGCTATGAGTCAATTCCCCGATACAAAGAACGGGAGCCACACCTTTTTCTAAAGCCAATAATACTTTTTGGTTGATCAGATTATCACTTTCGCCGAAAATCGTCCGTCTTTCGATGTGCCCTAATTCTACATAGGCACCTTTCATATCCAGTAAAGAATCGATCGAAAATTCGCCTGTATATGCACCATAGCCGACTGGTGCCATATTTTGTGCGCCCAACCCAATTTTAGATTGATCGATCACCTTCGAAACTGGATAAAGAACACCCATCCCTGGACACATAAATTGTTCTACTGCTTCAACTTGTCCCGTTAAAGCAGAGATTGCTTGAGCAAAAGTTTGGGCTTCTTTTAATTGATTTTGATACATTTTTAGACTGATTCCCACAATTGGTTTTCTTTTAGTCATCATTTGCTCCTCCTCTCTTTTAACTAGGAATTCTTAAATAGCAACTACTTAAAAATTCCTAGTCTTTTTCTTACTTGGTAAAATTTTCCCAATCTTTCATAAATGCTTCAATCCCAGCATCCGTTAATGGGTGCGACCATAATTTTGGAAAAATATTGCCCGGAATCGTAGCAATATCTGCTCCTAATTCAGCAACCTCTTCAACATGCTTCAAATTTCGAATGCTAGCAGCAATTATTTCAGTAGAATAGCCGTATTGATCTAGAACGTTTCTTAAATTTTTGATCAATGCTAAACTATCTGTCCCAATATCATCTAGCCTGCCTACAAACGGACTAATAAATGTTGCCCCTGCTTTGGCTGCCATTAATCCTTGTGCTACGGTGAAAACAAGTGTGACATTTGTTTTGATATTTTCTTTACTCAAAATATGAACCGCTTTCAATCCTGCTTCTGTCATAGGGATTTTTACGACAACATTATCTGCCCACTTGGCTATATCTCGCGCTTCTTTGAGCATCCCTTCTGTGTCTAGTGCAATTACTTCTGCGCTGACAGGTCCATCTACGAGTTCACAAATTTCAATAATAACTTCTTTAAAATTCCGTCCCTCTTTAGAGATGATCGTTGGATTCGTTGTTACCCCATCTACTAAACCTAATTCGTTGATTCTTTTGATTTCTTCAATATTTGCTGTATCAAGAAAAAATTTCATCTGTGTCACTCCTTTTCTTTAGGATTTTATTTGCTAAATTCTGATTCTTTTTGCATGATTTGATCAATTTTTCGTGCAGAGTTCCCACCTTTAAACGTTACTGAAAGATATTCTGACACAACTTTTTTTGCAACTTCTATGCCAATAACTTTTGATCCCATGGTAATGATTTGTGCATTATTGCTTAGTTGCGCACGTTCTGCAGAATAAGTATCGTGGCATTGTGCTGCCCTAACTCCTGGAACTTTATTTGCGGCCATAGCCATACCGATACCTGTTCCACAAACTAAAATACCACGTTCAATTTTTCCATCCTTAATACCATTTGCTACATCAAATGCAATATTAGGGTAATCTACCTCATCTGGTGAAAAACAGCCAAAATCGATTACTTCTATTCCTAAGGTTTCGATATGCTCTTTTAATTGGCCTTTCATTTCAAACGCATTGTGATCTGAGCCGATCCCGATTTTCATTTTCTCCACCTCTTTCTTTTGTATACATTCATATTAGCTTCACACTTTCGTTTTGTCAACATTTATTTTCGTTTACTTTCGAATTAATCCGAAAAGAAAATTTACGAAAACAAAAAGAACGAGTAAAACACTTATAAAACGAGAAAAAATTGTCATTAATATGGACTGTATCTGACATATAGATTTATTAAATCATTTCATTTTTTCCAAAAAAGTAAAAAAAAACGAAAGTAAACGACAGAAAATTTGTCATTTAACAAACATTCCTGTATACTTTAGCTAACATAAGGAGTTAAGGAGGAAGAAAAATTGTATACAGACCAACGAAGAGAGAAGATTTTGTCCCTGTTACAGGAACAAGAGTCTGTATCTGTTAATGGGTTAACAGAAATTTTAGGTGTTTCTAGGGCGACGATCCGCTCTGATTTAAACTATTTAAGTAAGAATAATCTTTTGATCCGTACACACGGCGGAGCCATTCGTAGTAAAGAGGATGAAACCCTTAAAATAGACAAAAATTATGATATTCGTAAACAAAAAAATATAGATAAGAAAACACAGATCGCTAAAAAAGCCTTAGCTTATATTCAACCTGGTGAATGTATTGTGTTAGATGCTAGTTCAACTTGTTATGAATTAGCTAAGTTGATCGATCAATCTGATCTAAAATTAACGATTTTGACCAATGGCATCCGTACTGCCTCACTGTTGAAGGAAAACTATAATTTAACGGTCATCTTGATCGGTGGCGTTGTTAAGGGCTCTTCCAATGCTGTTGAAGGGATTTTAGGGATTGAAATTTTGAAGAAGCTAAATATCGATACATTATTTACATCAGCTTATGCGATTTCTGCTTCTGAAGGGCTGTCAGACTTCAATTTATATGAGGTTGAGTTAAAAAAGAGAATGGTAGAAATTGCACCGCATACGATCGCATTGATCGATAGTACCAAATTCGAAAAAAAATCGATTGCGACTTTTGCTAAATTGAACCAGTTAGAAGTGTTGATTACTGATGATCAATTGTTAGAAGAAGTTAAAACTCATTATGAAAATGAGGTTGAGATTATATAAATAGACAAAAAATAAC
Source organism: Enterococcus crotali (assembly GCF_000633635.1). GTDB lineage: Bacteria > Bacillota > Bacilli > Lactobacillales > Enterococcaceae > Enterococcus_L > Enterococcus_L crotali. Next base: position 106,896 of record NZ_AYPQ01000009.1, read on the forward strand.
GATCTTTTGGCTTTTTATAGACAGAAGATCGCTATTTTTATTTTAAACCGGCTTATTTCAAAATAAGACAAGCGTTTACACAAATAGTCCAGTTCCTTCGGTAGAATAGTATCGTGATATTGCTTTATGAAAAATCTCGTGCTGAATATGTCGTATAAACCATATCATTTTTCACGTAAACCTGATCTAATTTCAAATTCACTGGTCCATTAAATTCATTAAACAAAGGAATCCCTTTTCCTAAAATCGTTGGTATCGTTGTTAGAATATACGTATCAATCAATTTTGCTTCCACTAAAGGTGCAATAATACTTGCCCCACCTACGACCCAAATTGCTTGTCCGTCTTGCTCCTTTAATTCTTGAATCAGTTCTACAGGCCCTTTGCGTGTAAAGAAAAGCTTGTCTGTATTCTCATCTGGATGGCTTGTGATAATATATGATGCTTGTTCTTCATAAGGATATTGCTCTGGAGATAATTCATTGACTACTTGATCATACGTTGTTCGCCCCATCACCACTGTATCGATTTTCCCCATCAATTCTTGGTAACTAGTATCCTCTTCTACTAATTCGATGCCGCCACCTAAAAAATCAATACTGCCGTCTGGTTCTGCAATATAGCCATCGATACTTGCTGCAATGTATAAAATTACTTCTCTACTCATAAAAACCTCCTAAATTTAAAAGCATAATGGGCTCGTTTAACTTCGAATGAAAAGTTGAAATCGAAACGTAGCGTAGTGATCCACTCATATAGCTAGATTATATATCTCTTGCTGGAACTATTTATTGTACCTGTTTTATAACTTTCGTCAACTAATTTGTCTAAAAAAAAGTATAGTTGAGGGAAAGGAAATTCCTTCGTTCAACTATACTTCTTGTCTTAATATCGCTTTATAACCAGCTTTTAGGATAGTTTGTCTCGTTGTTTCACCTACACAGTATAGTGTCGGCATCTCTTTCACACCAGTTGCTCTAAAAACAGATAAAAATCGGTGCCATAAAGATGGACTTGCTAAATAGACTGCCGTTACTTTTTCATTGATTAAAAGTTTCATTAGTAATTCTTGGTTTTCTTTTGGAAAGTAATTATCGTAAAGAATCGGCGTAAATAACTGATGGCCTTTAGCTATTAATTCTGATTCACCAAGGTCATCAGCTAAATTGCTTTTTGGGTAAAAAATCGATGTTGCTTTTAAATTACAGTCTGACCATGCTTCAAATAAATGTTTTTTCGTTGGAATTGGTGCTTGAAAGGTGACTAACACATTATTCGCTAAAAGAACCTGTGCAGTCTTCTCACCAATAACCGCGAACTTTTTCATTGAAACTGCTCTTTTTTTTACTTGCTGAAAAAAGAATTCAGCTGCATGTTGACTGGTTAGAAAGATCCACTCACTTTGTTGTACCATTGATTCAAATGATTGCTCTATTGCTCGTTTTCTTAGCCCAAGTAAAGGAATTTCGACGATTTCAAATCCCTTTTTTTGAAAATAGGAACAATCTTCCCAATTATCTTCTGGCAAACGCGTTAGAAGGATTTTTTTCATACTATTTCCTGATTCATTTCATTTAATAAGTCAGTTGCTATTTTCGCTCCAACACCTGCTAAATCGTCGACATAAACACTTTTAGTAAATGATTGATGTAATTCTTTATCTCCTAAAAACCCTGAAAAACGGTAGCCTTTTTGTTGCTGAACAGCATATGCTCCAATCGGGATATCACAATTCCCATTCAGCATTGCTAAAAATGAACGTTCTTCCATCACTAATTTTCTCGTCAACGAATCATCGATCGGTTTTAAAAAATCGTTCATCGCTTGATCCTGACTGCGACATTCTACAGCCAAAGCACCTTGCCCTACAGCTGGAATGCATTGTTCGCACGTTAAAATATTATAAGGATGAGTTGGTTCAGCAAACCACTCCAATCGCTTTAAACCAGCCGTAGCCAAAACGATTCCATCTAGCCCTTGTTCTTCCATTCGTTTCAAACGAGTTCCTACATTGCCACGAATCGATTCAACCTGAAAATCTTCACGCAAGTTTCTCATTTGAAACTCACGACGTAAGCTACTAGTTCCAATTTTAGCGCCTTTTGGTAAATCTTCTAAAGTAGAGACTTCTCTAAAAATCAAACAATCCGCAGGATCACTTCTCTCAGGTATTGCAGCTAATATCAAACCATCTGCAACTTTCGCTGGCATATCTTTTAAGCTATGAACAGCAAAATCGATCGAGCCTTGCAATAAAGCCTGTTCCACTTCATTGATAAATAATCCTTTACCACCGATTTTAGACAAACTTACCGAAAGCATTTGATCTCCTTTGGTGGTCATTGGCACGATCTCAAATGGAAAATCACCATGAATTTCTTTTAATAACTCTACTACGATCATTGTTTGCTTCATCGCTAAAGGACTATTTCTGGTGCCGACACGAACGGTTTTCATTAAACTTACTTCCTTTTTCTTTACTTATCTTTTAATCATACTAGATTTTACCTTTTTGACAACTGTCCTGTACCAACTTTATACGCTAAAAAGTAAAGTCCTGCTACAAAAAAGCCGCCCCCAATAATATTGCCTAAATACACACTAATCATATTCAGCCCAAATGCAGACCAAGTATTACCGCCTAAAAGAATTCCCATCGGAATCAAAAACATATTTGCCACAACGTGTTGGAACCCACAAATCACAAACCCCATGATCGGTAAGAAAATCCCAACGATTTTGCCAATAAAGTCTTTTGCCGCAAAGTTTAAATAGACCGCTGTACTTACCAAAAAATTACAGGCGATCCCTGAAAGAAACCCTTGTAAAAAAGTATCTTTGGTTCTGCCCAGCGAAACTTGAATCGCCCGCTCTGCAAAATCTCCTTGCAATGCGCCACTCAGATAACCAAAGAAATAAGCGACAAACAGTGAGCCGATCAAATTAAAAAGCGTCACGATCACAATATTTCTCACCCATTCTTTGCCACTGATTTTTCTAGCAAACAACGCCATTGAAACGACCATCATATTCCCTGTCACCAGTTCTCCTCCGGCTAATAACAAACAAATCAACCCAAATGGGAAAACAGCCGCACCGATCACATTAACCAAAGAACCCCATTCCTTAGGCATAGTCCCCATCGCTCGAATCATCGCAATCCCTGCAACAGCGATAAATACACCCGCTAAAAAACCTAATACTGCTAAAGTTAAAAAACTAGCACGCGTCTTTTGAACGCCTTTTTCAATTGTAACATCAACTATTTCTGGTGGTTGAAGTGAACCCATATTTTTCCTCCTAATCTAAAAGCGTAGCGGGCTCGTTTAGCTCTGACAGAAAAATAGGAAATTATGACTGAGGCGCTTTTTGTCTCATTCATAATTTATCTTTTTTCCGAAGAGCTAGCCCGCAAAGCTAGATACATTTAAAAGCTGAATGGGCTCGTTTAGCCCTGACAGAAAAATAGGAAATTACGACTGAGGCGCTTTTTGTCTCATTCATAATTTATCTTTTTTCCGAAGAGCTAGCCCATAAAGCTAGATACATTTAAAAGCTGAATGGGCTCGTTTAGCCCATAAAGCCAACTAAACAAATTGCTTATTCAAAACATCCCATTGTTTGTTATACATCGTTGTCAATTCTGGATTCAAATACACTACCTCGTCAAAATGATGATCACTTAAATAGTGCTGATGCACCGCATCAAACCGTTGATCTCGGTGCTCACCAACTTGAATCGCATAAACATCGGCACCTTGTTGCGTATACGTAAGAAGCATTTCAAAATCGATTTTTCTGTATCGATCACTAGAATTTTTTGTCCAAACAACGGCAATTGCTCAAACCAATCTGCCCCCTTTCGACAAGAAACAACATCTCCTAAAATAATCAGCGCAGGGTTATGAACTTGATGTTCCGCAATTGCTTCAACCATTGTTTGAATTGTAGCTGTAACCGTACGCTGGCGACCTAAGCTGCCCCATTCAACGATTGCTACTGGTAATTTTGGTGAAACTTTTTGCTCTAAAAGCTTCTTTTGCGTACTTTCTACTCGTTCTACCCCCATATATAAACACATCGTCCCGTTTTCTGTCAGCCCTTTAAAATCAATGGTTTCTCCTGCTTGACGATGGGCAGTCGCCAAAGTTACTTTACTACTATGTTCGCGATGAGTTAGAGGTATGCCACTGTAACTACTAGCAGCAGAAGCGGCGGTCACTCCAGGAACAAGCTCGTAGCTGATTCCTTCACTTTGAAGTGTGGTAATCTCTTCCCCAACACGACCAAAAATACCTGGGTCACCACCTTTTAATCTAACGATAATTTGATCTTGACGCCCTTCTTCTAACAGCAATTGATTAATATTTTTTTGCTTCAACACATGATTCTTAGGATATTTGCCACTGTAAATAAAACGCGCTGAAGCTTTCGCTAGATATAGGAACACTGGGTGGACCAATCGATCGTAAATAATCACATCTGCTGATTCCAGCACTCTTTTTCCCTTTAAGGTCAATAATTCTGGATCTCCAGAACCTGCTCCGACAAAATAAACTTTTCCCATCACTCCACCATGACATAAACGAGGTCTTCTTCGACAATTGTTTCATACGCACGAACGCAACCTTCGTCTGGTTCTTGAACTTGTCCATCATTCAGATTGATTTTATAATCATGCAACGGGCAAAAAACATACTCACCAGAAACCGTTCCTTCAGCTAACGGGCCTTGTTTATGTGGGCAAACATTTTCAATCGCTTTGACACGATCATCACTTAAACGAAAAACAGCGATTTTCTGCTCTCCAATGATCACTTCTTTACCCATTCTAAGTGCTAATTCATCTAATCGCCCGACAAAAATTTTTTCCATTTTTATACTCTCCCCACTGTGTATAACTCTTGACGTGTTTTCTGATCTTCAACCACTTCATCCCAAGGATTTCCACGACGTCCTGCAACAGCATCATCTAATGCTGCTAATAATTCTTGACGTTTTTCAGGATCTAATAACACTTCTTTGACGACTTCAAAGCCCATACGTTCGATCCATGGAGCAGTCCGTTCAGCATAAATTCCTGTTTCACGGTAATATTGCAGCATTGCCCCACAAATATCGATGACTTCTTGTTCGGTTTCAACAGTTGTTAGTAGCACCGCTTCTTTGACTTCGGTTCCGCCATTTCCACCAACATAAATTTGGAAGCCGTTTTCCACACCGATGATCCCAAAATCTTTTACACCACTTTCCACACAACTTCTTGGACAAGCAGATACACCCATTTTAAATTTATGTGGCGTATCAATAAACTCATAGCGTTGTTCTAGTTTGATCCCCAATCCCATTGAATCTTGCGTACCAAACCGACAGAAATTCGCGCCCACACAAGTTTTTACTGAACGAACAGCTTTCGCATAAGCACCAGCTGCTTTCATATCCAGTTCTTCCCAAACTTTTGGTAAGTCTTCTTTTTTCACTCCATATAAACCAATTCGTTGACTACCTGTTACTTTAACCATCGGTACATCATATTTTTCTGCAACTTTAGCAATCAGTAGTAACTGCTGTGGATTCGTTTTACCGCCACGCATTCTTGGAATCACTGAAAACGTCCCATCATTTTGAATATTGGCATAGAGGCGTTCGTTGACATAGCGAGATTCTTTTTCATCCTCGTGTTCTTTAGGCCACGCCACATTTAAATAAAAATTGATTGCAGGACGGCACTTCGGACAACCTTCTGGATTTGTAAAAGTCAATTCCCGGTAAACTTCATCAGAAGAGGTCATTTTCTTTGCATAGATTTGGGTAACGATTTGATCTCGCGTTAAATCCGTACAACCACAAATCCCAGTTGGTGCAGAAACAATTTCACCACCTAAAGCATAGGCTAAAACATCGCCGATCACAGATTTACATTTTCCACAAGATCCGCCTGCTTTCGTGTGTTTGGTCACATCCGCTACAGAGGTCAGGTCTTTTTCATTGATCGCAGTCATGATCGTTCCTTTATCGATTCCGTTACAGCCACAGATCACTTCATCATCCGGCCATTCACTCACATCCGCACTCGCTTCTTCACCAACCATATGGAGTAAAGATACTGGCGTATATTCTTCAATACTCTCGTTTTTCTTCAAAATATTGTAATAGCGATTCCCTTCGCTGGTATCCCCATAAAGAACTACACCGATAACTTGACTGTCTCTTACAAAAATCTTTTTATACGTATAATTGATCCCGTCAAATGCTTCGATACTATTGATTCCTTCAGTTTCTTTGATATTTCCAGCAGAATATAAATCACAACCAGATACTTTCAACGAAGTAAATGTCGTGCTACCTTGATATGGTTTCGCTTCTTTACCAGTTAATACATCTGCCAAAACCTTTCCTTGTTCAAATAAGGGTGCAACTAAACCATAAACATTGCCGTTATGTTCCGCACATTCCCCTACTGCAAAAACATCTGGAACAGTTGTTTTCATAAAGTCATCGACAACGATTCCACGATTCACCTCTATCGCTGCTGTTCTTGCTAGTGTTGTTTCTGAACGAATTCCGATCGACATTACAACCATATCCGTTTCGATCGTAGTTCCGTCACTAAAGGCTAACCCTGTAACACGGGTATCTCCGAGAATCTTCTGAGTCGCTTTTTCCATTAGAAATTTTAAGCCTTGTTTTTCTAAATCTGCTTGTAGCATTTTACCTGCTTTTTCATCTAATTGGGTTTCCATCAGCCATTTTTCTAAATGGATCACAGTTACGTCCATCCCTTGATCCAGTAATCCTTTTGCCGCTTCTAAGCCAAGTAACCCGCCGCCAATCACTACTGCTTTTTGGTATTTTTGAGCAGCTTCAAGCATATTTTCCGTATCATCGATTGTTCTAAACCCAACAACTCCAGGTAATTGCGCTCCTTCAACAGGTAAAATAAAGGCTCTAGAACCTGTAGCTAAAATGCATTTATCGTAAGTTATTTCTTTGCCTGATCGGGTGATGATTTTTTTATTGTTAGTGTCCATTTGAACTGCTGGATCATGATTGATCAATTCAATTTGATTTTCTTCATACCATTCCAATGGATTCGTGATGATTTCTGAAACAGTCATTTTCTTTTGTAAGACATTGCTCAGCATGATCCGGTTATAGTTCGGGTATTTTTCTTCTCCTATAATCGTGATTTGATAACGATCAGAATCACGGTCTAAGATTTCTTCAATAGTGCGAACACCAGCCATTCCATTTCCAATTAAGACAAGCTTTTCTTTCATTTTATGTATACTCTCCTTTTGTGATGTTATGAGCAATCTTTTCGATGCTTTGTCTTTTTTAGAATAGCAAGAATGAAAGACGGTGGCTATTAGGGAATTACCTAATAGTCACCGTCTTCTCAAAATATTCTATTTATTTTTCTAGTTCTTTCTCTTTCAGTTTCTGCTCGTTGGTGACCTTTCCTTTTGAACTGTATGCATCAAACATAACTAACACAAGTCCTAAAGCAATGAATGCTTCTAAAATAAAATTGATAATTTCAACTGCTCTAGATTCTCTGATCCCAGCAGAAAATAAACTGATTATCCACAATAGTACAAACAACACAATGGAAATAAGAGCGGCAGCTACTATGACGCCCCGAATCATTCCGCCTTTTGTTGGTTTATCTTCATCTTTGTTGATTTCGGATTTTTGGTCAATCGGTTGTTTCTCTTCCAATTTATTTTCTTCAACGTATTCTTTTGGCGCATATTCTTGCAAGAGAGATCTCAGATATAGCAAGACTTCCTTTTCTTGATAACCCTTGATATTTTTATAGTTGAAATAGACCCCATTTTTTGCTTGAAGTTTTTGATTTAATTTACTTGTTTTTATTCCTAGTTCTTTATAGGCATTATCGTCATTAATAAAAATAACTCCTTGTTCATAGGCATAACTGATGCTTTCTATTTTGTCCCAAGGAATCGAATACTTTGCTCTATTTGCAAAAATTGAATAGATCGTTAGTTGTTCTGGTGTCCAGCTGACCAATTTTTTCCCCTTAATCGTCAAATAAATTCCTTTAACAAAATAATAGCCAAAGAAAATAACACCTGCAAAAAAAGCGAACATAATCAACGTTTCATTGATATTCATAAAAATACCACATACTATAAGCCAACCAACAACGCCAAAAAAAGAAATCAAAACAGTCCTTCCTAGCGTTTTATTTTTCTTTTCAATTAAATAATACTCACTCATTTTCATTTTTCCTACCTTTTTATTTAATATATTGAATTTTCATCCAACAATTTTATTAACTCTCTTTTCTTCTCTTTCACTGCAGCTGGATTTTGCCCATAAGAAGACAAGGCTATTAGATACTCCTTGTCTTCAATCGTGCTCATATTATAAAAATCGCTATTTTCTTTCTGGCTACAATCATTGACCCATTGGTGTTCAGAAGCATCATTGACGATTTGTTGATTGATGGTTTTAGAATCTGTACAGGCAAAAATCAACTGAGCTTCCTTGATACAATCAGCAGTGTATGTTGCTTTTATCAACGTTACACGTTCTAGTTCATTGAATTCAGCTAAAAATGTTGGTGCGACTAATGTCACTTGCCCTTTAGCCTTTAAAATTCCTATCGTTTTTCGTAATGCGATCCGACCGCCGCCAATGATCACAATGTTCTTATCTGTTAATTCAAGCATTATTGGATACATGTAACGGCCTCTTTGACGATTTGTTCTAAGTCATTTAGGATACGTGGGTCAAATTCTAATGTTCTTGTGATCGTAAAATCTGTTGTTGGAAAGGCTTCGGTCAATTTATTTTTCATGATCGTAATCAAGTGTCCATCAAATAAAAAGAAAGGAACAATTACTATTTTTGTCTCATTCGACAATTGCTTTTTGATATCTGCTAGGTAATCTTCTTGTCCTTTTAAACTTGTTGGGATAATTGAAAAGCCCACTTGTTGCTGGATTTCAGTTGCAATTTCAGTTAACACTTGTTGCGGTTCATCCGTTTGCTTTGTTCCATGGGCAACTAAAATACCCACTAACGGCTCAGCTGGATAAGTATCGGCTGCTTCTTGAAATCGCTCCAACAAAACTTGGCGACTGCCCTTCTTACTGCCAAAAGTTTCAGTTTGACTAAATTGAACCTCTGGATAGTGAGCTTTTACTTCCTCAAGCTCAGCTGGAATATCCACTAAAGCGTGCTTAGCTGCAAATAATAACACAGGAACAACGATCATTTTAGTAACACCGTTTTTGATCATCTCTTTGGCAACTTTGGGAATCGTGTCGGAATGATTTTCTAAAAAGGCCGTCGCTTGGAAAAAACTTGGATCAAGTCTTGTTTTTAATTGTTGGATAAAATCCATTGCTGCTTGATTTTTTCAGCTTTTTGACTACCGTGAAATACGTAAAGGATACCAATCATTTTTTCTCACCTCATAAGTCGATTAATTGATGTTTCATACTATATTGCAATAATTCACTAAATGTGTCAAAGTCTAACTTTTTCATTACATGGGATTTGTGGACTTCAACTGTCTTTACGGAAATGAATAGACGTTCTGCAATTTCTTTATTACTATAGCCTAAAGCGACTAATGGCAAGACTTCCCGTTCTCTTTTTGAGAGTCGCTCATATTTTGCATCTTTTTCTGCTGTATCCTTGTCGTTGCCCCAACTTTCCTGATCATACTCGCCAAATAATGGATCGATCACAATTTTATCTTTTAACACTTGTTGAATTGCCTCTAATAATACAGTGTCCTGTGAACTTTTTAGAATATATCCTTTTGCACCATAATCTAAAGCAGTTCGAACATATTCTTCTTCATCGTGCATACTTAAAATAATGGTCTTTACATTAGGAAAATGCTCTTTGATTCGCCTCGTTGTCTGAAGTCCATTTTCCCCAGGCGGCATTCGCATATCCATCAATACAACATCAACTGGATATTTTTCGAGTAGTAAAAAAGCCTCTGTACCATCGGCCGCATCGCCTACGACAGTGATGTCCTCTTGAGATTCGAGCAACAAACGTAATCCGCTTCTCACAACGGCATGATCATCTGCTATTATAATGTTCATTGTATTACCTCCAATTGGATAGGCAAACGTAATGTCACCGTAGTTCCTTCTGTTTCTTCTGACTGAATCGCTAACTGTCCGCCAATCGATTCCGCTCTTTCTTGCATATGTAGCAAACCTAATCCGTTGCTATGCTGATTTACTTTTTGTAGATCGAATCCTTTACCATGATCCCGAACCGTAAGTACTAAGTGCTGTTGTTGCTCGCTTAAGGTTACCCACAGCTCATTTACATCCGCATGTTTCACACTATTCATCACACTTTCTTGCAAGACACGGTACGTGATGACTTCCACACTTTCCACAAACCGTCTATGTTCGATCATCGGAATAAAATGAATCTCCACACCTGTTGATTCTGTTAAACGATGTAGTAAGGCTTCAATCGCCGGAACCAGTCCTAAATCGTCCAAGGCGGTCGGCCGTAAATCAACCGCAAGTTGTTTTACTTCACCAAGTAATGCAACGAAATCTTCATCGATTTTCTGTAATTTAGTCGGTAAATCCGCTGATTCCCCGCTCCATTTCAGCTGTCTCGTTTCCAACATCAAACTATAAATACTTTGCGCTAGCCCATCATGCAGTTCTTGAGAGATCGCTCGGCGTTCATTTTCATGGGCTTGATTTACATATTCGATCAACCGTTTATTTTGAATGACCTGTTGCAGACGATCTTGAATAGCCACCCGCCGAATACTTAACAAGGCAGTCTTGGAATCAATCACAGTGTAGCTACCACTGAATTGTTCTTGCTTACCATTTATCGTTTCTAACACTAAGGGAAATGCTGTCTGATCCCAATCAGCCTTGACTTCACAATCCAAACATTTTTCCATAGTAGAATGAAGCATACAGCCTTCTCCTCTGGCAATTTCCAACACTTTTTCTAAAGGAAATGAATAGGTCACTTCTAATTGAGCCGCTGTTTTATTGCGTCTGATACACGTATTGTCTTCAATTAAAAATAAACTATCTTTCGCTTCTTCAAATAGTTTTTCTATTATATTCGTTTTCATCTTTTTCACCTATAAATAAACAACTAGTTCATTTGTTTTGTCTTTAGCAGCAATCAAAAATTCTTCTGTAACTTTCGTTTTTTTTCGATACCCCAGTAATAAAACGCCCTTTACTTCGCCTGCCTTCATTACAGGAAAAGCAGCAATGGTTTCCAATTTTTCCATTCGAGTAATTGGTAATTCCACTAATTTTTCTGGCTGTTCTTGTAGATCATTTGCCTGATAACAGCGACCCGTCCGCCAAACAATCCCGCCAATTCCTTTGCCAACCTGTAGACGGATTTTTTTGTAATTCTGGTTTGTATTCCCAGCAACATATTCCCAGCGAATCACACGGACCTTCGTCTTTTCATTAATTGTGGAAAGTGCCAAAGCGACAAAATCGACTTGGAGCTCCTCTTTTAGTTGATTGATTCTTTGTTGGATGTCCTCCATCATTTGTTTGACTACTCCTATTCCCTAATTTTTAATAAAAAGCTTGTTTTCTGTTAAACATTCTCTTATCCTTAAGCCAACATCATCATATTTTAGAAGGATTTTTTTATGAAAACAACAACAACTTTTAGTTCCAAACGTTTAATCATGATTATTACGATGACCGTTTTTTCTTTTTCTAGTATGACAACAGCGTTCTTTTTGATGGGAATCAAAGCTTTTCCTTATTTTATTGGCGTTGCTCTTTTTTACTTTATTCCCTACGCTATTATTATAGCAGAATTTACAGGTGTTTATAAAAATCATATTGGCGGATTATATCAATGGCTAGAGGGGCATCTTTCTGAAAAAGTTGCATTTATTGCCGCATTTTTGTGGTACTGCAGTTATTTTATTTGGATGATCAGCTATTTATGAAATTATGGATTCCCTCTTCTATTTTACTTTTTGGGCACGACTTAACTAAAAAAAGTAGTTCGCTGCCGTTTCTTTCTACACCCGTTATGATCGGTATTTTATCGATTTTAGCAGTTTTAGCGACATTATTTTTCGTCAGTAAAGGCTTTAAGGGGATCGCTTCTGTGTTATATTTGAGTGGCATCATGATGTCCCTGTTGATTACCGTTAGTCTAGGTAGCAATTTATGGTTATGGATTCAAAATCAGTCAGCTATTTTGCCAAATCTGGCTGCCAGTTTTAACGTTGGTCAAACGAACAATGCTTCTGGTCAAACCGTGATTGAGCAGTTTGCCTTTTTGATTTTTGCAATCACTGCCTTCGGTGGATTAGATACGATCGCCAGTCTGGTTGATAAAACTGGGAAACAAAAAACACGGTTTCCAAAGTTATTGATCATTAGTAGTATTTTAGTAGTGATTTGTTATTTTTTCGGGATTCTTTTATGGAGTGGTAGTACTGATTTGACTACTCTGAAGGAGAATGGCAGTATTCATTTAGGCAATTTAATGTATGAGTTAATGGAAAATTTAGGGGTTTCAGTTGGTCGCTCATTGGCCTTGCCGCCACTTCAAACACAATGGTTGGCCCAATTATTTATTCGATTTACAGCTTTAACCTTGTTGCTTTCTTATATCAGTTTATTATCAACTATTTTTTATCTGCCGATCCGTACATTGGTAGAAGGGACGCCAAAGCATTACTGGCATCCTCGTCTGAAACAAAAAAATAAATATGATATGCCCATTTATGCGTTGTTGATTCAAGGAATATTGATCAGTTTGTTTATCATAGGAATCAGTTTTGGTAGTAAATATGTAGTTTTTTTGTATAATCAGCTGACATTGATGACTAATATTTCTCGAGCCATCCCTTATTTATTAGTCGCTCTTTCTTACCCAGCCTTTAAGAAAAAACAATTGGCTCAAGACCCGGCGTCCGCTTTGATTCAGTCAACGATCAATGGTTCATTGATCAGTGGCAGTGTGATCGTGAGTATTATCTTAGCAATCGGCTTTCAATTATATCAGCCGATCACACGAGGAGATTATCTGCAGAGTCTGACGTTATTAGTCGGTCCATTATTTTTTGCTTTGATCGGTTATTTGCTTTATCAACAATTTCATAGGAAAAAGAATAAAAAGTATGTAGGCGCGTAGAAAATAGTAATCACAAGCGAAATACCGCCCTTTCCTGTACAATAAATGGTAACGAGGTTGGGACATAGCTCTACGAGTCACCTCCCAGTCTCAAGGAATCCGAATAAACGGTTGAAACAAAAGCAACTCCTTTGGAAATAAGCTTTTGTTCCAACCTTGTTATCTTTTGTGTAGGAGGGATCTTTTTGTTTGATTTAGAAAAAGTCCAGTCGTTAAACGAGTTGGAAATGCTTGTTTATCATTATGTTTTAGAACATATGGATACTATTCCACGCTTGACCATTCGCCAGCTTTCCGCAAACTGTCATGTTTCTACCTCAACGATTTTACGTTTTTGCAGCAAATGGGCTTTGATGGTTTTTCAGAATTGAAATATGGGGTAAAAAAAGAACAACAACAGCAGGTTTTTGAGCAATTCTATGATGCTACGATCCATGTCGATTCTTTTTTGAAGCGTCTCAATCAACAAACGTATTATGAGACATTAAAGCCAGCAATTCAGATGATTATCTCAGCTCGTCATGTTGTTTTTTCAGGTCTTGGTACTAGTGGGATTTTGGGCACTTATGGTAGCCGCTATTTCGCCAATATGGGGATCAATGCGTATAGTATTGGTGATCCATTTACCCCGATTCCTCAACGCGGTTTTGAAAATACCTTAGCTCTCATTCTTTCTGTGTCAGGCGAGACATCTGAATTGATCAAACAGGTAGCCGAATTAAAGCGATCTGGAGCAAAAGTTTTAAGTATTACTAACGATGAGCATTCAACGATAGCTCGTTTGGCAGATTACAATATTTCCTATTATATGCCCGATGAACGCTCTGTTTATGCAGATTCATCTGTTAATATCACAACGCAAATCCCTGTCATTGCCCTCATTGAACTACTAGCTCACCAAGCAAGCAAAGAACTATCTGAAGCATGAAATCTAGCATAAGTATGGATCCAATCAATTATTTTGACAAACAGTCCACCTGTTGCTATTCTTTTTGAAACGATCAAAAACGGTTCAACGATTTTAACTATTTTGATCCACCCAAAGGAGAGATCATCATGTCATTTACTATGAATCATTTAGAGCCAGAAACAATCACAGGTAAACAATACACAATGAAAATACCTCAAACTCCAGAAGAATTTTCTGCAGCAAATCGTCGAAAACAAGAAATTTTACCCAAAAATCAAGATAGTGTACGTGCATTGATCATCAATGATCCAACCTTAAAAGACGGAAGCGCTTATTTTTTTGTTGAAGAACACAATGGTGAGGATACCTTCACCATACCTGCTGGTGATTACGCAGTCTTTGTAGGACCTTGGGAAACACTAGCAGACATCGATCATTTTATTGGTGCTAGTTATGGCGAACTGTATCAATCAGCAGCTTATGGTATTGGTGGTACCTACAATATTCAGCTTATCGATTTCCAAAATAGAAAAATAACTTTGCAATTACCAGCAATAAAAAAATAACTTGAAAAGGAGTGTGAGACAAAAGTAAAAATTACTTTTGATGTGCGCTCTAAAACCGAATAAACAGCAGGAAAAAGGCAGCTTATTTCTCGGAGCTAAACACTTTTGTCTCGGCCTCTAAATACGAATAAATAACTTATTTCCAACGGAGCTAACTACCTTTGACTTAGCTTTTTTTGGGAATAAGTTGTTTTTTACTCGGTACATGTTTCTCAATGTTCCTAACCTATATAAAATAAACTGAAATTCTTTTATAGTAAAAATGTAAACGTATTCAATATATTTAAATCAGAGCGGCCGCTCTATTGAACTACCACTTACAAGCAATTATTTTCCGTTACTTTAGTTAGCCAAAGGAGAGGTTTAGAATGAATGAATGGATCAATGAGAAAGTTCTACCACCCGTTTTAAAATTCGTTAATACTAAAGCGATTACAGCTTTAAGAAATGGTATGTTGTATACGATGCCCTTTACGATCGTCGGTTCGATTTTTCTACTGTTAGCCAATTTCCCACTTAAATCGTTTGCAGACTGGGTTACTGATAGTGGTCTTGCCGTTTACTTCAATCAAGCGTACGGTGCTTCTTTTGCCATTATGTCGGTCTTTGCTGTTATCGGGATCGCTTATTCTTATGTAAAAACTGAAGGTTTTGAAGGTCTACCCGCTGGAATGATCTCCCTTGTTGTCTTTATCTTATTTATGTCCTCTGAAATCACCGATGAAAAAAGCGGTGTGACGATTAGCAACATCATCAACAAAGACTGGACAGCTGGTAAAGGAATGATCACAGCGATCATCGTTGGTTTGATTGTTGGCTGGGTATACAGCTGGTTCTTGCGTCATGATATTCGCATTAAATTACCTGAAGCCGTACCTGAAAACGTAGCGAATTCATTTACAGCATTAATTCCAGCTGCAGCCTTGATTACAGGTGCGATGTTTGTCTATATTTTCTTTGATAAAGTCTTTAAAACCACGTTTTTCGATTTTATTTACGAAGTGTTGCAATCGCCACTTCAAGGGGTTACAGACTCATTAGGTGGGGCATTAGTCCTTGGTTTCTTAATTCCACTCTTCTGGTTCTTCGGCGTTCATGGTTCAACGATTGTTGGAGGAATCATGGGACCCATTTTACAAGCCAATTCTTTAGAAAATACAGATATTTTAAAAGCTGGTAAAGAATTGACTGTTGCAAACGGTGGTCATATCGTAACCCAACAATTCTTAGATCAATTTTTAACAGTCACTGGTGCTGGTATGACACTTGGTTTAGTGGTTTATATGGTGTTCTTTGCAAAATCTGCCCAATTCAAACAACTAGGTCGTTTGTCTATTGGTCCTGCCGTGTTCAATATTAACGAACCAATCACTTTTGCCACACCAATCGTAATGAATCCGATCATGGCGATTCCATTTATTTTAACGCCTGTCGTGTCATCTGTTATTACTTACTTTGCTCTATATACTGGTTTAGTGCCTTTATTCACAGCGGTTCAAGTACCTTGGACAACACCTCCGATTATTTCTGGATTGTTAGTTGGTGGTTGGCAAGCAGCGTTACTACAAGTATTTGTTTTAACGTTAGGATTCTTTATTTACCTACCGTTCGCTAGAAAAATGGATGCTATCAACTATGCACAAGAAACAAATCAACCTATTACAGAAGAAGTGTTAGAAGAAATTGAAGCTGAATCTTAAACATCCGTTCTAAACTGACTTAAACATCACTGCACAGCTGATTCCGTTCAATTAATTCCTCCCAGCTGTGTAGTGATTTTAATGTTCAATCATGAATTAGAAATAAAAACGAATAAATTTGTAAGTAAAAGGAGTAGATCATATGTCAATTTTAAGAGAAAATTTCCTTTGGGGCGGTGCTGTTGCGGCTCATCAATTAGAAGGTGGTTGGGATCAAGGTGGTAAAGGTGTCAGCGTTGCTGACGTTATGACCGTCGGCGCTCATGGCGTGCCTAGACGAATCACAGACGGCGTGTTAGAAGGCGAAAATTACCCTAACCATGAAGCCATCGATTTTTATCATCATTACAAGGAAGATGTGAAATTATTCGCTGATCTCGGATTAAATTGTTTCCGGACATCGATTGCTTGGACACGAATTTTCCCAAATGGGGATGAAGCAGAACCAAATGAAGAAGGTTTGCAATTTTACGATGATTTATTCGATGAATGTTTAAAATACGGGATCGAACCGGTGATTACCTTGTCTCATTTTGAAATGCCTTATCATTTAGTCACCGAATATGGCGGCTGGCGTAATCGTAAAATGATCGATTTCTTTTCAAAGTTTGCTCGTGTTTGTTTTGAACGGTACAAAGATAAAGTCACTTATTGGATGACCTTCAACGAAATCAACAATCAAGCGAACTATGCGGAAGATTTTGCTCCATTTACAAACTCTGGCATCAAGTATCAAGAAGGCGAAGATCGTGAAAAAATCATGTATCAAGCTGCTCACTACGAGTTAGTTGCCAGTGCGCAAGCGGTTAAAATCGGGCATGAGATCAATCCTGATTTCCAAATCGGCTGTATGATTGCGATGTGCCCTATTTACCCATATTCTTGCGATCCAAAAGATATGATGATGTCAGTCAGTGCAATGCAAAAACGTTACTGGTTTACGGATGTTCATGTACGAGGCCATTATCCTAGCTTTATTGAAAACTATTTGGCTCGTAAAGGCTTTGATTTAGATATTACGGAACAGGATTTGACTGATTTAGCGCATGGTTGTGTGGATTATATCGGTTTTAGTTACTATATGTCATTTGCAATTAAAGATCACGATAAGGGTCCTGCTTTCGATTACGACGAGTCGCAAGATTTAGTTAAGAATCCTTATGTAGAAGCATCTGATTGGGGGTGGCAAATCGATCCGCTTGGTTTGCGTTATGCGATGAACTGGTTTAATGAGCGCTATGAATTGCCTTTGTTCATTGTGGAAAATGGCTTTGGTGCGATCGATGAAATTGAACCAGCTGGCACGATCAACGACCAATATCGGATCGATTATTTGAAGGCTCATATTGAGATGATGAAAGAAGCGGTTGAATTTGACGGTATTCCATTGATTGGCTATACGCTTGGGGCTTTATTGATTTGGTTTCCGCGGGGACTGGTGAAATGAAGAAACGGTATGGGTTTATCTATGTGGATAAGGATAATGACGGGCAAGGGACATTGACGCGTTCTAAGAAGAAATCATTTGATTGGTATCAGCAAGTGATTAAGAGTAATGGTGAAGAGTTGTAAGAGGTTTTGATGTAAGAAAAGTGAGTGGATAAAACAAACGAGAAATTGTTTGTTTTATCCACTCACTTTTAGCCAGTTACGTATTTTGATTATCCATTTAAATGCGAGAAATAGACTTACAAGAATAAAACCAACTTCACTGATTCTTATCTTCATCTACTTTACATATAAATAACTATTGGCACCTCAAGTATCTGGCAGGAACCTCATACTTGAACTTCTTTTTCTTTTTTACCAAAAATCCATTTATCTATAGTATAAATAAGCTATAACAAAAATAAGAAAACTGAAAATAAACTGTATGAATAGCCTACCTTAAATCGGTTGCTCACACAGTTTTTTCCTTATTCTCTATTTCTTATGGTACTAACATGTATCCCTTTGAACGAACTGTTTTGATATATTCTGGTTTAGCCGAATTGACTTCTAGTTTTTTCCTCAGATGGAAAATTAGATTGCTGACACGATATTGTTTGTTTCCTGATTCTGTATCGCCAAATTCTTCGTTCCAAATATTTTCATATATTTCTTCATATGTAATGGCTTTACCTGAATGCTCTGCTAAATAAGAAATTATTTCAAATTCTAGTTTGGTCAATGCTACTTCGACTTTTCCTTTCAATATAACACTTAAATTCGTTGCAATCAATTGGATCGGTACTTTCGCGTTTTTTGTTGGTTCTAAGCTATTTCCATGGCCGCTTGAAATGTTTTCCCCTTTTACTCGTTTCAACAGATTCGTAAATTGTAAAAGTGATACTTCTTGTTCCTCTTCTTCATCCAACACCCCATCCGCTCCTAGCTGTAGATAGACTAGTTTATTGGTTTTCGTTTGATTCTTTGAAACGACCCAAATCAAGGCTTTACAGTTTCGTCTCAGCTCCAAAATCAACTCACAGGTATGCTTTAATCCTAAAATAGAAGACTCTTCTATAATCAATGCATCCATTTCGTCAGCAGTATTCAGTACTTCTTCTCTTGTCAAATGATGCATGTGATACGTCGGCTGAGTTAGTTGGTTCATATATGTATCATCGCTCTGTTCACTTGCTTGTACGATCCCTATGTTGTACATATTTTGTCACCCTTTCTGTTAAATAAAACAGAAGTCTTGTATCCGCTGGAATTCACAACTGATCACTTCCAGCAGATCACTAACTTCTTTGATTCTATTTTTTCCCTAATCTAACGGTCTTTTTCTTTTCTCCCCATTACTTTTGCTTTTACGTTTTCTTTTTTTATTGGCTTTACGTTTTCTTTCTGCTTCTTTTTTACGTTTTTGATACACCATCCAACTGATCAAACCGATAATAATTACAACTAAAATGACGCCTCCAATGATTATGTACATTAAATAATCGTTTGGTTCTTCTACTAAGTCAACCGCTTCATCATTGAATTTTTTCGCTTCATCGGCTGTAATCTCAAAGGCTTTTTCAAATGGCCATGTCTTGCCATCTGCTTCAACAGTCATTTTCATGACATATTTTCCAGGTTTAAACGCTTTATTAGCCATTTTGATTCCATAGCCAAAGTTTGAGTTTGGTGCCATGTTTAGGTTCTCTTGGTTGGTTGTAAAAATTGGTGTATTTAAATCATTTTCAGTGAAGACTTGTGCTTTAACAGTCATTTGTCCTAAAATTCTTGGCATTGGATTTTGTAACGTTGCCACAACTACATTACGATAATTCCGTTGTCCTGCTGCTACATCTAATAAGTTTAAATTTGACTCGACCTCTTCATCATTTTCAGACAAACGAACACCGACTACATAAGCAAATTTATTTTCAATTTGCATTCCTGTCTCAGCTTTCTCTTCTGTCCCTGTTTCTTTTTGAGTAAAGTAAAGTCCACCTAAGATGATCCCATTAAATGATTCTTTTGGTATTTCGACTGGAATCGTCACGATTTTCTTTTCCTTTGGTGCTAAAACGACTTCTGGATCTGCCTTGGCAATACTGGCAAATGGTGTTTCTAACGATTTATCTAGTTTAGGTTTGACCTCGCCATAATCGATTACCCCATTATCGTTTGTAATTGCTGTATTGGCTTGGATTTGAACCGTTACTTCTTCGTCTTTATTATTTTTGATTTCAACTTTTAATTCTTCTTTCGTACCTGGTGACACTCTTAAATCAAAATATGTTTTATTTTTGTCAAGTTGGTTCTCTGGTAACTGGGCCTCAACTGAAAAATTCATTTCTTCAGCTGATACCGCTTCTGTTCCCAGGACGTACATAACCATGATACTCATGATCACGATCATCGATTTAATATATTTGTTCATCTTCAGTTCCTCTTTTCTTTGGCTCATCTTTATTCGTTTACCCACAAACAACTGAAACAAAGAGCTATCCTTAAGGAACTGATGATGATTATTCCTATTACTAGTGACTCGTACTTTTCAGTTTTTCTTATTCTGTAAATGGTGTATCGGTTAAAGTCCAGGTTAAACTTGTTTGATAAAAACCAGCGACTTTTTTAGAATCACCAGGTATTTTTAATTGGATACCCGTTTTTGCTTCTTCTAAATCTTTGCCAAAACGGTCGACCCAGGTTCCCATCCCTTGATCTGCTGCTGCATACATGACCATCTCTGAGTTGCCATCTGCTGTTAAAGTAAAATTAGCATTGGCTGAAGGTGATGTCGTGTCTTTTCCTGATTTGCTGGCTAAAACTGGTGAAGTAAAGACCAATTCTGTCCCTGCTAAGCTATGTGCACCGTTTTTAAATGCGCCATCCTGCTTAACCAGTAACGTCCAACCGGAATTAGTGCCTCGGTGATCCGTCACCTGAACATAGTTCGGTACCTCGATTTCTGCTTCTTTGCTATCGATCACACGATCAGGTTTCACTTGATACACGGCGTCATTCCCATTGGCAGTTTGCGTGCCAAACTTCAAGTTAGAAATGTAATTCAAGCTTAAAGGTCCTTTAGTACTTGGTTGATGTGGATTGGTCCCATCGGTATTTGGACCAGGTTTTACTATCTCATTGGGATCTGTCGGGTTGACAGGCTGTTCGCCATCTCCCGAGTATTTTTCGATTGTGACATAGGCATTAGAACCTGTACTGATTTCCTCTTGTGCGGATGCTTTCACCGGCATTGTCAACAAGATCAATAACACACCAAGTATTAGTTGTTTTTTCATCTCGTTACTCCCTTGGATAAACATTTTTAATTTCATACTAGAGTAGATTTAAAGTATGAATCGTTCAAGTTATCCATACTTTAAATTGTCTAGCATATTGTTGATCTATCTAGTTGGGGAATCAGATAATGTCCACTCAACTTTTGCTGTGTACGTACCATCTGTTTTCTGGATATTACCAGGAATCGTTAATTTCACGCTGTTAGCAGCATCTCCTAGAGTTGCTTTTTCAGGAGCATGAAGTGTTCCGTATAAGATATTCCAAGTTCCTATTCCTTTGCCTGCTGGAGCAGTCGCGATATTCGCTGAGTCATTTGTTCCTAAGACGATTGAACCTGTATTTACTGTTGGTGCTGAATCATTATCAGCTGATAATGGTTGTGTCCAGCCATTAGTTAGAGTGATTACACTCCCATTTAATGTTGTCTCACCATTTGTAAATTGTTCTGCAATTTTGGCAGTAAGTTTCCAACCAGCTAAATTTCCACGGTTGTCAGTTACTTGAACAAAGTTTGGACGTGCGCTTATGCCGCCGTCAACGAAGTTTGGTGTTGGTAATTTGGCTAAGTAGCTTTCAGTATTACCAGATTTTTTGATTGTCCCAAAGTCAAAAGCTGTTAATAAGCTTAAACGTAAAGAAGAATTTTGGCCTGGATCCACCACGCCGCCTTCGCCACCTTCACCGCCGTCTGGAGGTGTGATTTCACCACCAGTTCCTCCATCTTCACCGCCACCAGGTCCAGTGATGACTCCATCTGTCCCATCGTCTGCTTCTAAGATAACTGTTGCATCACTTTTAGCTTTGACTGGATAAACTGTTTCATCAGCCTGTACGGATTGAGCACCTAAAAGACTTGCTGCGATTAATGTTGCTGTTAATAATGTTACTTTTTTCATGTATTTCCCCTCCGAATAACTTCCGATATCTAGCTTTATTGATTCCATAATTAGTAGAGTAGGAGTATTCCTCCTACTCAGGTCGTTGTTTCTTATTTATTTTGGTCCATCTGTTAACGTCCATTTTAGGTTTGCTTTATAAGCAATATTCGCTTTCGCTTCAGCTGTAGCAGGGATCGTTAATTTCACACCTGTATCTTCTACTAATGTTTCATAATTAGTACCAGCTAATGTTTCTTCTTGACCAAATTTCACTGACCAAGATCCAATTCCTGCATTAGGTGCAGCATTTAAAATTGGTTTTGCTGCATCTGTAGTTAATTCTTGTTCAGAAGCAAATGTTGTTGGTGCGTAAGCACTTGGCACAGTAATTCCAGCAGGTCCTTTAATCGTAGGTTCCGTTAATGTAATTGTCGCACCTTTTAAAGTAACTTCTTTGTCATCAGCATCTTTGCCTTTAAATGCGCCTGCTTCGACTTCTAAATTCCAGCCACTTAATTTACCACGGTTGTCCACTACTTGAACGAAGTTAGGAATATTTTCATAAACAGTTGATTCTTTTGGCGTAATCACTTCACCAGTTTTGTCGATTTTATCTAGTGTTAATTGCGTACCTTTAGCCCATAAAGTCATCCCATTGGCATTTAATTTAATTGGCTTAAATTTCGTAAAGTCCGTATCGGCAGCAGTCCGTTCATTGAAACGGAAATTAGACACATATGCGATATTGAAACTTGGATTTCCGTCACCAATCGAACCGTCACTACCATCTAAATCAATGGCAGCCTCATCATCTTTATTACCGACAGGAGGTATCACTACTGGTGGTAATTCTGGATCTGTATTTGCTTCAAATTGAACGGTTGCTTCACTATTTGCCTCTGGTTGTTCTACTGTTGCTAGAGCTGTTTGACTTCCTAAAGCTAATGTACTAAACAGTACAACACCTAAACCGGCTAACGTCATTTTTTTCATTAGTTAATTCTCTCCTCTGTACACATCTTTTTGATTGAACTTGTATTCATAATCTAGCTGACATTTATTCTTAAGGTGCAGTTGTCAATACCCACTCAAGGCTTGAACGGTAGCTCTTTTCTGCTTTTGGTTTCGCTGTTACAGGTACTGTTAATTTAACACCTGAAGTTGCTTTACCTGTTGTTGTATTACCGGCAACTGTAATTCCTTTAAGGCTCGTTTTGTCTGTATCTGCTCCCCATGTTAATGACCAAGTTCCTTGTCCTTTTTGAGAAGCTGCTTCGAAGACTTTGTTCGCACCACCATCCAAGATATCTTTACTTGGTGAAAGTGTTGAAATTGGTGCTAAGTCAGCACTTTCTGCAAGACCAACGATTTGTGGGTCTTCTAAAGTAATTGCGGCGCCAGCTAACTCATTGGCTTGGATTTCTTTTCCAGAAGCATCTAATTCATAGAATGGTGTTCCTGTAACATTTACAGTCCAACCAGCATTTTTCCCTGTGTTATCTGTTACTTGTAGGAAGTTTGCTAGACCAACTGTTTTTTCGCCTGTCGGTACTAAATCACCATTTTCTTCTTTTGCCCAGTTTAAGGTTGTTGGTTGAGCGTAAGCTGACATTGTGCTACCAGCGATTTTGATTTCACCAAATTTAAAATTTGATACCCAGTTGATGTTAAATGATTTTGTTCCGTTACCACCGCCGCCTTCGCCGCCTGGATCAACGATTCCGGGTTCTTTATCTGGATCTGTGGGATCTGTTACTTCAGGTTTTTCTGGGTCAACTGTCCCAGTGTCTTCGGTAAATTTAACATCTGCTTTAGTATTAGCTTCTGGATCAGCAGCTAATACAGTTGGTGATCCCAAAGATAGTGCACATAGACTGATTAGACCAAGACTTAATAATTTCGTTGTTTTATTTGTTTTCATATTTTTTTACTCTCCCTAAATTATATATATAAGCGTTTTTTACGCACTTATTTCGTTTTTTTGCGGATTCGGAGAATGATCATCACAAGGATCATCATCACACCGATCCAACTCATCATGCTTCCAACTAATTCACCCGTTTGCGGTAAAACTTTGCTACTTGTTGCTTCTTTAGCAATTGGTTTTTCCACTAAAATTGGTGTATTCGTATCTGGTAATTCTTCTGGCGCGCTGGAACTAGCTTCATAATCATTTTCAAAACTAATTCCAGCATTGCTCTTCATGTCTGCTTCTTCTGCTAAGACCATTCGTTGATTCGATAAACCAACAATTAGAACTAGGAGAATGGCAATCAAGTAACTCATTTTAAATTTTTTCATGTCATCCTCCTACTTTATGGTGCATTGGTTAAAAGAAACTCGACTTCTGTTGAATATGCTGCATCTTTATCAATTACCCCTGGAGGTACTTGTAAAAAGAAACCTTTATCTGATGCCCAGCTTACACTATTGCTGGCTTCAGGATTATTTTTTGTATAAATCGTTTGGAAACCACTATTTAAACTAACTGTGCTTGAGGCTTGTTTGGCTTTTAGCTCTGCACCTTTTAGTTGCTTAGCGTTAGCTCCACTCGTTTTGAATGGTTCACTCATTTTCGCTTGAATGACCCATGCTGATTTGATTTGGCGACTA
This sequence comes from Enterococcus crotali, assembly GCF_000633635.1. GTDB lineage: Bacteria > Bacillota > Bacilli > Lactobacillales > Enterococcaceae > Enterococcus_L > Enterococcus_L crotali. The sequence goes on from NZ_AYPQ01000009.1 coordinate 131,449, forward strand.
TCCAATACAGTGAAGCCCAATTTGGATCCGTTCGTTTAATTTCTTGACTGTAAGACTTGATCGTCTGAGTACCAAAGCTTAGTGATGCCAGTGGTGTAACGATTTGTAAATCAGGTCCACCACCAACAAACGTTAGATTGTAGCCAAGTTGTAAATACTGATTACTTGTTGCGCTAGTCGGTTCTGCGACCAAGACACTACCTGCCGCTTTTTCGCCTACTGCTAGATTAAGTTTCGGATACGTCTTGAAGCCATTTGGTTGGATACGTGCATAGTTAGACGTTGATCCACTTGGAATAGTAAAGTAATTCGTCATGCTATTATAATGCGCAGCATATAGCGCATTTGTAGCTGTTGATTCTGTTGCGATTTCAACTTCTTTCGCTGTTAACTGATTGAAATATAGTGGTGTAAAGCCATTTTTGGTCACGACGACAAACAATGTTTCGATATTAGATAAATCTTTCACTGGTTGCTCTGGACCTTGATCGGCCGTGTACAGGACATGTTGTCCTCCTTGTACATACAGTTTTAAAACATCCCCATAATTCACATCTAGTTTACCGTTTGTCCCCAAATCATTTATTACTTGTGCAGGTGTTCGAGCACCTAAAGCTTGGAGTGCTGAACCAGAAGAGGTTCCATTCGTTACCTCTTTCGCTTTCGCTTGCCCGGTTGCCTGACTAGACATATCAATACGCGTAAACTGGAAGAAGTATGCACCTGTGGCTGACGCATTTACAAACGGCGTATTTGTATTTGCTTGTGGTAAATTACCGTAAGCGCTACGGATATATGGACGACCACTTTGATCTTCTTGTAAGGTAAATGCTAAACTTGATTGACCAAGATCAGTAATATTTGTTCCACTACCACCTAGAGCGATCGAATTGCCCCAAGTTACATTTACTGGAACGTTCACTTCCATCGATTGGCTTGAATTAGCCGCATTAGTCACCTTGACCGTCATTGAGCTACTTGTCGTAATACGATTAGTTACAGGAGCTGTGACTAAACTCACATTATAATTAGAGATTGTACTACTCCCATTTTTGACTTCATTGACCGTAGCTTTTAAAAGTGCATCTTTCCAATAACTCTCATCGGCTCCTAATGGAACAGTCTGAGGAACTGCTTTAGCTGAAAACTCTGAAATGATCGTGATCGTAATCGTTTTTTCAGCTGTTACACTGCCTTTTACTGCTTGAATCGTTGCTTTATATTGATTACCAGGACTTGCACTCGTTGTTAAATCCGTTGTTTTAACGGATACTGTCACACCCGTAGACAAGCCTGTAGCATTATCCCAACCTACAGCTTTGGATTCTTTTAAAATCAACTTTTTGATATCCTCTGCTGATAAACCTGTTAAATCACCTTTTGCTAGTGAAAAATCGTCTGCTACAATGCTTAGGCCTGTTGTTGGTGCTGTTCCATCAACAACATTGACTGGCACATTGATGATTTTTGATTGAGTTGGTTCTTCTTTGTCGGTCATCTTCACTTGAATTGTTTGTATACCAAGTTTTGATGTATCGACTTGAGCCCCTACATATTCATAAATCGCTGTGTGTCCAGGTAAGATCACAGGATCTTTGACCAATGCACTGGCAGCTTTTGTCCATGCTGAATTTCTTTGAACCGTTTGTGCGATGGGTGAAGCACCAATACTGTACACATTGATTGCCATAGAATAATCATTTGAGGTTAAGGATTTCCATTTATCATTTGATTCATAAACTCCTAGCATACCTGTCGTATAACTCTTGATCGTACCAGATTCATCGTTCAATACAGTCGGTAAGGTTGCTCTTGGAATTGTTAATCTGCCATTAGACTCCTTGTTTCCGTCTGCTACGAATGGAATTTTATGCTCTTGCTGATTCGGATACGTTACATAAAGGGTTCCAACTCCCCCTATACTAGGAATAGAAGCTAAAGTGTAGTCTGTGACAAAGTCACCGCCATTATAATCGGCATAAACATTCCAATCTTTCGGATTTGTGCTCAATCGCATATATGGTAACTCCGTCCCAGCAAAAACTTCATACCCTGCCCTTAGAGCTTGATTCGTTGCTACTGGGCGATAAGGTGCTCCCAACTGATAGGCACTATCCTCATAATTTAGAATGACGTGGTCTTTAGGATAATTGTATTGCTCGATTCCTGGTTGTGAAAAATCATGCTTAAACCAGTTAGTTAAATTTAAACTAAATGGTGCATTAGGATAGTAGTGCGACTGAGTATTCCCATAATTTCCTGCTGCAAACATTGTATAATCCGACAAATAAGCACCAGACGAATCTTTAAGCTTGATCGCGAACTGTTTGCCTGCTGAAGGCTTCATATAAAATCCATTGTTATCACCTAAAGCATAGAGTGCTACTTTATCATTGTAGTAATTGGTATCTACACTCTCCAACATCGCTAAGTTTCGTGTTGACGAAGCTGTATTATACATAGATAAATTGATTGAAAAATTCAAATTTCTACTAAGCTTTAAATCATAAACATAAATCAGCTCATTCCTTGAATCAACTAAAATCTGTTTAAGTTCGTTGTCTTTTTTTAAATAGTATTGACTTTCAAAGTTTGTTTCCGCAACTCCGTAACCAATCCCCAAACTTCTAGCTCCTGAATCTGAGTTCGGTATACCGGTGGTATCATATACGCTTTTTCCATTAACAAAAGGAATTGAGGCTACTTTAGCACCATTATGAACATAAGATACTCCGATGCTATCCTTCACAATAAACCCTTGTTGTAAGGTACCACCCGGCCCAGAAACGGTCAGCCCTCTTCTTGGAAAACTGATTTGAGACCCATTGATTGGATTTGTGATTATTGCATTCGTATTCAACGGAATAGAAGTCCATCCATCTAATGAATTTCCGAATATATCATCAAAGGCACTTCTAGACATATTGTTAGTTGAACCACCTGATGTGCCAGCGAATATCTCATCACTCAATAGTGTGTAGGCTCTTTTAGCGGTCTTAACTGAATTATCTGGTAATGTCATAGAGAAAGTAAGCTCGTATACTCCGACGGTCGATTCTCCAGTTAAACCACCTAAATCAGTAATCTCAATCGGTACGTCCGCTCCTGTTGTCAGGTCCCATGCATTGATTTTCAGTTTATCCTTTAAAATATTGTTTAATTGCGTAGGATCATTCCCACTGATTTCGGATTGTTTAATAATATTCATTCCACGAGTTGTACCGAAAGCTACCTTCTTTTCTACAATAGTATTAACTTCATTGGTAACGGTAATCGGAACTGGAATTACTGTAGAAATCTCTGGCTTCTTCTTATCAGCCATTTTTATGTAGCCCCAATTGAACCCTGTCTTGCTGGTATCAAATGTGTTTTTCGGCTCTGTCGGTGTTCCCTCTTTATCTGCTACCCATTCATAAGTAGCATCTGTTGCCTCAAGAGATGAAATAGTTTGGTAGTTGGCAAAAATTGAACTAGCATTTTTCCCCATATCTAAGGTCTCATTCTGAGCTACTGAAATGGAGGAAGGAGATTTTAGCTTTGCACCAAAAATAGTTACTGTTCTAGTTGTAGTAGCTGACTCTCCATTTAAATCCACCGTAAATGTTGCTGTGTAATCGCCAATTTTATCGTTTGTGATCTTGGTTTCAGATACAGAAGCACTTAGCTCTGAACCATTACTCATATCCCAAGCGCTTAGATTGGCTTTGGCTTGGATCAATGCGTGTAGCTCTTCATTTGTCTTATCCTTTATTTCATCTGGATAAAGAATAATCTGAGCATCTGCTTTGATCATTGCTTGATTCGTCAAGACTGCTGTCGTATTACTATCCGTTACGCTGACTGGAATCGGTACTTGAATACTTGAAGAACCATTTTTTTCAGTGATCTTAACATAGATTGTTTGAAATCCAACGGCAGCACTACTTGCTCGATACTTACGCCCGTACTGTCCACGTATTCCCAATCAATACCAGATGAAGGAGTGGGAATAGTCAATCCTGTTATTAATTTAGCTACTTCTTTTTGTGACGTTCCAGCCGTAGGAAACTGACTATTTTGCGTAATTGTCACAACTTTTGGTGTAGCTTGTAGCCCTTGTTCATTTGTAACCATAGGTAACTCTGGGTTTAAACTGCTAGAGATTTGAATTACCTTGTCTTCAGTAGCAGCTTTTTTATCTTGCGTTACTCCAGCTTCTGTTTCTGCTTTCAGAGCTGTGCTAGCTTGGCTTACCCAAATACCTAATCCTAGGATCGTAATACCAATACCTAATAAATGCCACTTCTTTATTTTTGTTTGTTGTTGCTTCATTGGACTGCTTTCACTCCTTACATCACTGTTCTTTCCATCATCATTTAGAAGACCGCCACCTCCTTTAAAGTTGCCTACATCTTTTTCCCTCATATTAATAAGAAGGAAACAAACCTACATTGATGCCCTCTTTATCGCTCAACAGCCACTCGAATATATTTATAAACAGTTCCTATTGAAACATTGCAGGCTTTTGCAACTTCTTGGATCGTCATATCCTCTTTGTCATACATATAACGAATTCGTTCGATGATATCCAAGTCAATGGTTGGTCTACCACTAGCTCTCCCATTTTTCTTTGCGGTTTTTAATGCTTCATCCGCTCTAATCCGATAGGCTTGTTTATCGTGCGTTGCCATTAGGTATAGAAATTCTATGTAGAGGCCATTAGTGAATACATTTGTTTTAGAGAACTCATTGATGATCAATGAACCCTTATTCTTTTTAATGAGCGTCAAAATAGGATATAATTGGTTGATCGTAAATTTACTACCAATACTCGCTAAATCAACGATGATCATCTCGTTGTGGATATTCTCCTTTACAAACTGTTCAAAACTGTCGATTTCTGTTAAATAAACATCACGCTCGACAATCGATTCACATCCTAGTTGATATAGAATTTCATACTCTTCATTAGATGATCGGCTCGTATAACCAATTTTCATATCTGCCACTCCTTTTTTATTTAATAAGAATGTACGCTGTAGAAGAATCATCTGTTAAAGCGCGCTCTCTTAAGACATATGTTACGGGAACACGATGCGCTATTCTACTTCAAAATCCTTATTAAACAACTGATGTTTTAGAAAAAATAGACAGTTTAGCCCCCTTAGCTTCTAAGAATAAACGCTCAAAGTATCTATAATACAGTGTTTCTATCTTGTAATAATTTTCACATCATTTATTCATAAATAGGCAATTAATATAAAAAAAGCCCTTAATAAGTAACTTTATGTGTTAAAAGTTACTTCTCAGGATTATAATGACTATAATTACTGCGAGGTGAAGACTTATCGAAAATCTATTAGATAATCAAGAAAAGAGATCCCTTCTATTTTTAAGAACACTCTATAATAACGAACGCTGGTTCACTGAAAAAGAACTCTCAAAAATCGGAAAATGTTCCTCTGATGCAACGTACCGAACCTTGAACCTTTTAAGACAAATTAAATATAACCAAAACGATAGCCTTGAAATTATTAGTAAAAAGAATAAGGGCTTTTTTTTACAAGCAAGTCCTTTGCACTCTATCGGGGAAACCGAAAGCCTGTTTATTAAAGACACTATCAGTTACCGATTGATCGACTTGATTTTCCATGAACAAGGCTATACTTTAGCTGATTTAGCTGATATTTTCTATGTGTCTAATAGTACAATTTATCGGAAACTAAAAAGCTTAGCAGATTATTTTGCTGAAAATGGGCTCTCTCTTAATATGAATAATTTTGTTATTTCTGGCCCGGAACATATCATTAGAGAATTTTTTTATCGTTTCTATTGGTCTGTTATCAAAAGTTCCCAGTGGCCATTTAAAACAGTTTCATTTGAAGAACTAGCAAAAAGTTACGATGAAAAAATGGCGGCGATGACCTTTCAACTAACTGAAACTGAACGCTTGCAGTTTTTATATCGCTTAGCAATCAATCAAATTCGCTACCAGCATCAACATTTTATAACGCTTGCGCCTGATAAAGATATTATAGATCCCTATCTTCAGCGCTATTCCCATTATATGAAGCCTTTTGTAAAGACGGATGTCCCAAATGCTTATCAGATAAATGAATGGACCTTTTTAGCATTGATTCTAATCTCAAACCCTGTATTTGATGAACTTCATGGTGATTATGAAATCAAAGTAAATTGGCATAAAAAAAAGAAAACCTTGGCTTATATATTCGCTATAAGCTTGATTCACTCTTACAAAAGACGAAATGAACATCTTGTTTTTAATAATGAAACAAAATTGATTTTTAAACTACTTTCTTCTTATATATATACCATTGCTTTTTCAGAACTAACGATTCACCATTCAAATATCCCTAATGTTCTTGACTCCATCAAAGAAACAAACCTGGCTTTCTTTAAACAATCTCAACTAATCATGAAAAGTGTCCTCCATCTTTTCCCAAAGAGTCGCGTTCATTTTGATCAAGACTATTTACTCTATAATATTGTCCTTATTTTCAGTTCATCCATCAATATTCAAGATATAAAAAAAGAAATTGTTGTAAAACTAGTCTGTACTGTAGAACCTCTTAGTGAAGAATACCTTCGACAAAAATTAGCTAAACAATCGAACCATAACTTAATTATTTATACTGGGACAAAACAGCAAACCAATGATGAGCACTATGATTTGTTGTTATCTGATTTTCATTTTGATGAACAAGATTATCCTACCGCTTCAAATATTTATATTTGGGACTTTCCTCCGAATGACAGAGATTGGAAAAATATTTTTTCTATGATAGATTCAATTGCTAGTGAAGGGTGAGTTTAGTGACGTTAGGAATTTTATCACTCCATAGAAAAAAACGCAGAGATTTTTTCTCTACGTTTTTCTATGCGATTAAATAAATTGTCCCGTAATCGAATGACTCGCTTTTATTTCTTCCGGCTTCCCTTCAAAAACAATTTCTCCGCCTTGATTTCCGCCGTCTGGTCCAATATCTACGATCCAGTCTCCTTGTTTGATCAAGTCAACATGATGCTCGATCACAACAACTGTATTTCCTTGATCTACTAAATGATTCATGATTTGAAGTAAATGTTCGATATCGGATAAATGCAGCCCAGTTGAAGGTTCATCCAACACATAGATACTGCCTTTTTTGTAAAACTCACTGGCTAACTTCATGCGCTGACATTCACCACCAGATAAGGTGTTCATCGGCTGTCCCAACGTTAAATAACTCAATCCGACTTGATCCATAGCTTTGATTTTTTTTAGAATCGCTGGCTCTTGGAAAAAGTCCAACGCATCTTCCACCGTTAACCCTAATACTTCCGTAATGTTTTTCCCTTGAAACTGATACGCTAATACTTCTTGTTTATAACGCTTGCCATGACAGACATCACATTCACTTTTGATCGCTTCCATAAAAGCTAAATTCGTCTCGATAAACCCTTGTCCTTTACAATTCTCACAACTACCCTTGGAATTGTAGCTAAATAAGGATGGTGACACTTCGTTTGCTTTGCCGAATAGCTTTCTAATGTTATCCATGATGCCAATATACGTTGCAGGATTGGAACGTGAATTCGTTTGTGCGGCAGCTTGATCGATCACGATTGCTTCGGGATACTCTGCTAAAAAGGAATCTTTGACTAAGGTACTTTTTCCTGAACCTGCTACACCTGTGATCATCGTCAATGTTTTTTTCGGAATCCGCAATACACTGTTTTTTAAATTATGCATGCTTGAAGAACGTCCTTGGTAAAATTCTTTCGCAGGTCGAACTTCGCTTTTTAATACGGTTTGATTGTTCAAAAAGTTTCCAGTTAGCGTATCTGATGCAAGTAATTCTTGATAGGTTCCTTCAAACATGATGTTCCCACCATGTTTTCCAGCTTGCGGTCCAACTTCGATCACATGATCGGCAATTTTGATCACATCTGGATCATGTTCGATCACGATCACAGTATTGCCTTTATCTCTCAGTTTGAACAACAATTCATTTAACCGGTGAACATCTCTGGGATGCAGCCCAATACTGGGTTCATCAAAGATATAAATCAAATCGACTAAACTATTGTTTAAATGCTTGACCATCTTCACACGCTGCGATTCACCGCCAGATAAGGTGGTCGTTTCTCGCTCTAAACTTAAATAACCTAACCCAATGTCAACTAAATGACTGATTTTTTCTTTCAAATTTTTAATAATAGGTTGTGCATTGGGAACTTCCAATGTTTCTAGCACTTCGAGCAACTTTCCAAGTTCCATCGACGTAAAATCAGCAATCGAATAGTCTTCGACTTTTACAGCTAGGGAAGCTTTGGATAAACGTTTCCCCTCACAAGTTGGACAACATGCTTCTAAGGTATAGTCATTGATCAATTTTTGCGTTCTTGGAGAAATCTCTCCTTCTTTTTGCAAATACAAACGATTAAATTTAGTGAATAATCCTTCGTAGCTTAAATTGACCCCATCGATTTTGACCTTCATATCTTTTCCATAAAGTAAGGTGTCTAGTTCTTGCTCCGTGTAGTCTTCAATTTTCTTGTCATTATCAAAAAGTCCTGAATCTAAGTAGCCTTTCATATACCACTCAGTATTTTTAAAAGCTGAAAATTGGATTGCACCACTATTTAGAGACTGTGTGCGGTCCAAGAATTTTTCTTCATCGATTCGTACCGTTTTCCCAATTCCCTGACATTCAGGACACATCCCCGCTTGGTCATTAAACGAAAAATAATTGGCTGTGCCAATACTTTGTTGACCAAATCTTGAAAAGAGGACTCTTAATAATGGATTAATATCTGTGATCGTTCCTAATGTCGAACGAGAATTTCCTCCAAGACGTTTTTGATTGATGACGACTGAGGTCGCTAAATTTTCGATACTGTCTACATCTGGTTGTTGATATTTCGGCAGAAATTTTGAATGAAGGCACTGAACGTTTCATTCAATTGCCGTTGAGATTCATTGGCAATCGTTTCAAAAACAATTGATGATTTTCCTGAACCTGACACTCCTGTAAAAACCGTGATTTTTCGTTTCGGTATTTTTACAGAGACATTTTTTAAATTATTTTCTCTGGCCCCGGTGATCGTTACATATTCTGTCATAAAAATCCTCCTTAAAATAAAAGCGGAACAAATCGGTTAATCCTGTAGAAAATTAGGAAATTGGCATTGAAATGCTCTTTATTTCACTGACAATTTATCTATTTTCCTAAGGATTGATTTGTGCAGCTAGATAACAGTTAAAAGCGTAGCGGGCTCGTTCAGCTCTTCGGGAAAAAGACCTCCCCCCACTACTAGCTACCATCAAACTAACCTTATCGTAGCACATTTATGCAAGTTCTAAGGTTTTAGATTACAATCCGCTTTAAATCAATTATAATAACAGAAAAGATTGGCATCCGGAGGAATCGTCTATGATCATTCGCCCTATTGAAATTGCGAAACAGTTAAACATTAGCACAAGCTTATTACGACACTATGAAAAAAACTGCTACTTCCCTTACCTAAGAGAAGTAGCAGTGGTTATCGCATTTATACAGAAGAAAGCTTGCATTATTTCCGGGCGATCAGGACGACAACGATCACTTATGGCTATCATGTGACTCAAAAAATCATGACGGCCATTCAAGCGGGAAACTTTTCCGCCGCTTTTTGGTTACTCAATGATGAACAAGTCAAATTGCATCAACGAAAAAAAATATCCGACCAAACCTTAGCCCTCCTTCACGAAGAAGAATGGCAAGACATCACACAAATGCCAAAACGCGGTTGGTTAACGATCGGCGAAACCGCTGAACGTTTAGCCATCACAGAAACAGCCATTCGACACTGGACCAAAGAACAACTTCTTGAAGTTCCTCGTGATCCAGAGAGTAATTATCGAATGTTTGATGAACACGCGATCCAGCAATTACTATTTATTCGCATGATTCGTGCCTCTACTTGGTCATTAGATGAGGTTCGGGAAATCCTAGCTCAATTTCACGCTGATTCTCCTAAACGAATGATTGAACTTGCCGAGCAATCCTTACGTTCTTTGAATGAATTATTGAAACGGCAAATGATTTCTACGAAATATATCTATGCGTTAATTCAATTTTTAGAGCCTAATTTTTTTGAAGATTTTCCTGATTCTAATTTTTATTGAGTTATAATAAAGCCCTTAAAACAACACAAACATCAGTGTTGTCTTAAGGGCTTTATTCGGATAAATATAGCATAAATGGCTATTACGTACCTAACAATTTTGAAAAAAGTAACTATCTTAGCCATGACCATAAACACACACTCAATAGGAATATCTTTTCTAAGTAATTTTCATAGTCAAAACTTCAAGATAGAAATCGGCGTATTCTTCAATGAAGTATAATTTTTTCGAAATTGCGATTGAAAATACACGAGTATAGAACATTTAAAATGTACTCAATAGCAATTTGTGACGAAAAAGTCGAAACTTTAAAATCCGCTTCTTCATTGTTTGGAATCGGATATACGACAGTAGCATACTTAGCCAGCTGACTTTTTAAATTTGACGTAATTGCAATGATCGGTGTCCCTCGTTTAGTAAAAATTTGAGCCTCGTTTACCATTTCTGCTGTATTTCCACTATAAGAAACAATGATCGCAACATCCTCTTTTGTTGCATTATTTGCCAGATAAAATTGTTCTGGCTGTAAATGAACAAGCTGAATATACATATTGATGCGCAAAAGTTTGGTTTGAAAATCAGTTAATCGAATAAAGGAATTACTCACTCCAACAGCCATGATATTTTTTGCATTTAACAGTAAATCAACTCCTTGATTCAAGTCTTTTTCTGTTAAAATCGTTTGTGTTGAATGAATGGTTTCTTCTGTAAGCTGAGCAATTTTATTTGCGACCATACTATCAGAATCTTCTCTGTTAAAAGGCATATTCGCATCAATGTTGCGAATATTTCGATAGTACACTTCCAAATCTCTGGAAAGCTTGATTTTAAACTCTTTAAACCCACTGTTTCCTGCCTTTTGGCACAAACGGACAATCGTAGATGTAGAAGAATTAGTTGTAGTTGCCAATTCATAAATTGACATATGTAGAACTCTTTCAGTATGTGCCAAAATAAATTCAATGATCAATTGTTCATTATAAGTAAATTTCTCTGTCTGCTTCAGTTCTTCGATTAAATTCATAACCTCACCTTTCGTTTGTAAGAAAAGAAACTATGTTTCTCGTTAAGTATACCTTATCCCAATTATTTATGAAACATAGTTACAGAATTCGCGTTTCCTATTTACTTAAGAAAGCGTTTTAACTAAGATGTGCTTATAACAAATAGATTGTTGGAGGAGATAAAAATGGAAAAAATGACTAGTTGGGTCGAGTCATCTTTGGTTCCAAAAGTGTCAAAAATTACAAATCTAAGGTACTTTCAAGCATTACGGAATGGTTTTTTGCCATTATACCATTGACGATCATCGGATCGATTTTCATGCTGATCACAGATTTTCCTGTTCCAGGATATGAAGAGTTTATGGCAGGTATTTTTGGTTCAGAGTGGATGAATTTTATTTCACCGGCATATAGAGCAACGTTTAATATGATGGGGATTATTTTTGCTGGAACAATGTCTTATAAATTAGCAGAAAGCTATAGTATGGACAAATTGACCTCCCTCGTTTTAGGAATTGTGGCTTATGTGGTGGTTTTACCTAAAAGTGTTACAACTGAAACAGGTGAAGTCGTAAATAAAGTTCTATCTTTTGATTGGTTAGGAACACAAGGCGTTATTACCGCTATTATTATGTCCATCATTTCTGTTGAGTTGACACGTTTTTGTTTGAAAAAAAAGCTGATTATCCGCATGCCGGAAAGTGTCCCTACGATGGTCAGTCAAGCATTTAGCGCATTGATTCCAGGAATCTTTATTGTAGCTGTTTCTTTAGTCATAAATGGTGTTGGTGTGGTCTTTTCAGAGTCATTCCCGCAATTAATTTATACATTGATTCAAGCACCGCTGCAAGGAATCATCGGAACTCCTTTTGCGATTATTTTAGTCGCTGGTTTGAATGGTTTACTGTGGTGGTTTGGTATCCATCCAACTGTGATCAACTCTATGCTTTATCCAATCCTATACGCTAATGCGGATAAAAACCAGGCCTTAGCAGAATTAGGACAGCTTACCACACAAACTGGTAATTTTGGAACGGTTCAGATGTTGGATCAATTCGCTACGATCGGCGGCGCTGGATGTACGATCGGTTTAGCGATTGCAATGGCAATTGTTGCCCGTTCATCACGAATGAAGGCAATGTCAAAAATCTCATTTGTCCCTGCTTTTTTCAATATTAATGAACCTTTGATCTTTGGTCTTCCAGTTATTTTTAATCCATTGATCCTGATTCCAATCACCATTGCTCCAATTGTTTCTGTATTGATCGCCTTATTATCAATGAAGGTCGGTTTTATGCCGATGTTTACGAGTATTCAAGCACCATGGGCTACTCCCTTTATTTTTTCTGGTTTTCTAGTGGGGCAATGGCAAGGAGCTGTTACCCAAATCATAGCGGTGATTGCTTCGGTTGCTATTTACTATCCGTTTGTTAAAGCATTAGACAATCAGTACAAGAAAGAAGAGCTTCATGAAATACCCGACACACTATAATCTAGCTTCACGAGCTGGCACTTCGGAAAAAAGATAAAAATAGAATGAGCCAGAAAATGTCTCCATCAATTTTGTCTATTTTTCAGTCAGTGCTAAACGAGTTCGTTCAGCTTTAAAACTTAAGGAGAAAATGATGATGAAAAATGAATATGATGAAAATATTTGCTGTGAAGTAGAAAAACAGACTGAAAAAAGCTATCACTCGATGGCTCCCGAAATAGTTCAAACGTCTTCCTTTTCTTTTCCAACCTATGAAGAGTTTATCGCTGTAAGTGCAGATGAAAAGAATAACTATGTCTACACTCGAGGAACGAATCCAACAACTGAAATACTGGAAAAAAAGATCGCTCGACTTGAAAGAGGAGCAAAGTGCAAAGTATTTTCATCAGGTATGGGCGCTATTTCCGCAACCATGTTTACGCTCCTATCACAAGGTGATCATGTTTTGATGGTCAATACGATATACGGAGAATCACTGTCCTTTATCCAATATATGGAAAAATTTGGTGTAACATTAACCAAAATAGATGTCTCAACAACGGCTGAAATCGAAGCTCATATACAGTCCAATACCAAAGTGATTTATTTTGAAAGTCCTTCTTCTCAAAAATTTGAACTGCTGGATTTAGAGAAAATTACTGCAATGGCTCAAAAACAGAATATACGCACGGTCATCGATAATACTTGGGCATCCCCTTTATTTCAGCATCCATTAGATTATGGTGTGGATATTGTGATCCACTCTTGCTCAAAGTATATCGGTGGTCATTCTGATATTGTCGCAGGAGCTGTTATAGGCGAAGAAAAGTTAGTTGATGAGATTTTTGAAAATGGACATCAATCGCTTGGTGCAGTCAATAGTCCCTTTAATTCGTGGCTAGCCATTCGAGGTTTGAGAACATTACCTGTACGTATGGCTCATCAGACTCATGCGATCCAAACTGTTTTAAATCATTTAAAAGAAGATCCTCGAATCAGTAAGATCCACCATCCTTATTTAGCTGTTGGTGAACAAAAGGAACTTGGGGATAAATATTTAAGCGGCTATGGTTCATTGTTTGCTATTGATTTAGAAGATACCGATTTTACGCGCCTTAAAGCCTTTGTCAATGCATTAGAAGTTGTAACTATTGGTGTTAGCTGGGGAGGCTTCGAGAGTCTAGCACTACCAGTCGTTAAGGGAAATAACCTAGATGCTGTGAAAAAACGCGGCCTGTCTCCGGCACACATTAGAATGTATGTTGGTTTAGAAGAACCGATGTCAATTGTCGAGGATATTCAACAAGCATTAGACCAGGTTTATGGTAAATAGGCTCCCTTCTAAAAAAAATAACACAATAATTGAATGTGACAATTAATGTGTCTGACTAAAATATGGTGTTGGTTGGTAGTAAATGTTCTGTAAATAAAAAGATACGCTCTAGAGATAAAAAAACAAATTGTGTAAGTCAGTCACCCACTGCTTATGCAATTTGTTTTTCACTATTTGGTGTAAGAAATTTGATCCCTACCAAGTAGAATACAGACTCTTACTTATCAAACCTCCCGATTCAACACTTCATCTTGAATCATCCCACTCGCCTTCATAAACATATACGTCACAACTGGTCCTACAAAAGTAAAGCCATTCTTTTTCATATCTTTTGCTACAGTTTTAGATAAAGGTGTGACATTTGGCACTTCATATGCCTCTTCATACACATTCAGACGGGGAACCCCACCAACAAAATCCCACATATAATCCGCAAAACTACCGTATTCTTTTTGCACTGCTAAAATCGCTTGAGCGTTTTGAATCGTGGCGTTGATTTTTCTTGGATTGCGGATCATATCAGGATCTTGCATGATTTTCTCCACATCGTCTGGCATCATCCCTGCAACTTTTTGGATTTCCATATTATGAAAATTTCTCAAAAAAGCCTCTAATTTACTGGCCGCGGCTTTCCAACTTAATCCTGCTTGAAAGGTTCCCACTGTTAGTAAAATAAACAGTAAACGATCATCATGTGTGGGTTTGCCCCATTGGTTGTGGTACCAGTCGAATTTTTTCTTATCCTGCTCTTTCATCGTAATCCCTCGTACTTTTCATTCGTTATTATTTGATACCTTTCGTTGATAATCAATATAGCCAAAGGCAAAAGCCTCAACAAGCGTGAAAAAACTAGACGCGCTTTGCAACCACCAATCATTTGGAATTGGGCTACGTGAACTAGAAGCATATAAATTATACGTTGCCTGGCCTGATAACCAATTACTCTTAAAATTGGTAATAGAAACAATTAGTGCTCGTTTAATTTTTAAAATATTCAAAATGCCATCCAGACTACGATTTTCACCAGATAATGATAAAAGAAAAATAACATCATTCTCTGCTAACTGTTCGACAATTCGTTTAAATTCAACAGAATCTGCACTTCCAGGTATTACTTGAACAGGCTTGCCTATCAGCAAAAACATTCGTTGCAATTCAGCGGCCTGATTTTGTTGCGTTACACCTGTCGAAATAACAAAAATACGAGCACATTTTTCTATTACTTGGTACAATTCAGTCCAGTCTGCTTCACGAATATACTTTAATGTCTCTTCAACATCCTGTAATGTTTGGGTAAAAAATGACGAATGTTTTTCATTTGATGGATCAGCAGATGCTTCCCACTTTAAATAATTTTTCATTTCGCTATACCCAGTAAAACCTAGTTTTTGAGAAAAACGGATGACAGAAGACTTAGAAGATAAGCTCTTTTTAGCAAATACAGTTACACCAAGATTTCCAATTTCATTTTTATTCTCCATAATGAATTTACTAATTGCGAAATCTGTTTCACTTAATTGATTATAATTTTGATGTAGTAAATCATTAAAACTCATACTATTCACGTCAATCCTCTTACATTCATTTAGATTTTCTCCGTTGCTAATTACAAAAATAAAAAAGCTAATGAAAATCCACTAGCTTCTTTATATCATGAATTTATTATTTTTCCTAGTTGATTAAACGAGTTCAGGCCAATATTCTTTATTCGCTGTAATTAAATCATCTAAAATATCTTTTGCGACACTGGCACTCGGAACTGTTTTAGATAACGTTAATGCCTGCCATAATTTTTGATACGATTTTTCAAGATACGCTTGAACAACTAGTTTTTCTACAGATACTTGTTGTTCGATCATCCCTTTTTGGAATTGAGGAATTTCTCCCATCGCCAGTGGCTCATACCCTCGTATGCTGACAATACAAGGAACTTCTACCATTGCTGTTGGATCGATATTTAAAATTGCGCCATTGTTAGGAACAATCAATAACATTCTTTCATATGTGTTATACGCTAATGCTCCCGCTAGTTGGACCACAAATTCTGCATGTTCTCCAGCTTCAATCGTTGTACCTTTTGCTGTACCATTTTCTGCGATTCGTTTACACTCTGCAAAAACATTTTTCTCCCGATGATCCATTACTTCGTTGGCACGTGTATATTCTGGGTTTGAATGTGCCACAACATAATCTGGGAATAGGTAATATTTCAAATAAGTATTCGGGATCGTTTCAGGATCTACTGCATAAATGTCTTTTGCCTTTTGGAAGGTATCCATCCAACTGGCTTCTGCTAATAAAGGATTGTTCAATCCATCTCCAGCTGCGCTATATCCCCATTTGGCCACATGTTCTTTTAGTTTTGGTAATAAATCAGTCCCAGCTCGATCCGTCATCTCAGTCCACCAACCAAAATGATTCAACCCATAATAACGTTCGACTATTTCGCTCTCATTTTTCAATCCCATGATGTCTGCAATTGATTTTTTGATTGCTACAGGCATATCACAGATATTGATGATTTTTGCTTTTGGTCGTAATACGCGTGTTGCTTCTGCAACGATTGAGGCTGGATTAGAATAATTTAGCATCCAAGCTTCAGGCGAATATTGTTCCATATAATCAATCAATTCAATCACACCAGGAATCGACCGCATTGCATAGGCTACTCCGCCTGGTCCACAGGTTTCTTGCCCTACAACACCATATTTCAGTGGGATTTTCTCGTCTTTTTCACGCATCGGCAGTCCGCCGACTCTAATATGAGCCATCACAAAATCAACATCAGTAAAGGCTGCTTTTGGATCTGTGGTTGCTGAAAATTCAATTTCAGGTGCTCGCTCACGGACGATAACTTCACAAGCATCGGCCACTATTTTTTGTCTTTGTTCATCATTATCATAAAATGTCAATTTTCTAAGCGGAAACTTCTCTTGGTTTTCGATCAACATCATCACGATTCCAGCTGTATAGGTACTTCCTCCACCAGCGATCACTACAGATTGTTTTTCTAACATGTTTTTTCCTTCTTTCCCTCTAAGTTACTTTTATTCTAACGAGTTTTCTACTCAATTCAATCATTCAAACAAGCTTTGGACCTTTGTCCAGCAGTTGAAACAAATTATTCGATAATGCCTAGTTTTTCACAAACAGCTTCCTTAAATACAGGTACTCCCATTCCAATGATCACCTGTATATTATTACCATTCAGCACAATTCCTTTTTGCTGCGAACATTGTTTCAGCATTGCTTCATCCACTTGAGTAGAATCTTTGACTGTCACTCGCAATCGTGTAAAACAATTCGTGATCACTTCTATATTTTCTGGACCACCTAACCCCTCAATAATTACTGCTACGTCTTCGGTAGCTATTTCATCTGTTGAGACAATTTCGTTTACTTGTTGCTGATCGCTATTATTAACCGTAATATCTACACCATCAGCAGTTACTATTCCTTCTTCGCGTCCTGGTGTTTTCAAATTGAACTTGTTGATCAAAAAAACAAATGTGACATACCAAATAACTCCCATAACCAAGCCTACAATAATAACTAAATAAAATTTAGATAAACCAGGTGGAATCACAGAATTTGATACCACGGTATCGATTAGTCCATAAAGCATGTACGTACGAGCACCGATTGCCCAAAGAATGACTTCTGAAATAGCTGTTAACAAACTATGTACTAGCCATAACAATGGTGAAGCAAATAAGAATGAGAAGTCTAAAGGTTCAGTGACCCCAGCTACTGCACCAACAAACACAGAAGGTAAAATCATCCCTTTAATTTCATCTTTCCGTTCTTTGTTCGCACAATGAATCAAGGCCAGACCTACCGCTACTGATCCAAAAATCTTAACGAAACCAAAGGTCGCAAAGCGCAGGGATGGATCTAATGAGGCGATCGTACCTGCATTGGCCATTTCAGCGTAAAATATATTCACAGCGCCACTATACATCTTTCCGCCAATTTCAGCTGTTCCTCCTAAGGCAGTAAAACAAAACGGCATCCATAATAAGTGATGTAGTCCAGTTGGAATCAAGAAACGATTCCCAAAAGCATAGAGAAAGACACCAAACAATCCTGCAGTCAAAATCACATCTGACAACGAAGTGATCCAGCCATTAACGACTGGCCAGATATAACACAAACTAATAGCCAAAACTAAAGTGATCGGAATCATTAAAATAAACGAAAACCTAGATCCACCATAGATACTTAATAAATCAATAAACTCAATATCAGAAAATTTATTGTGGATATAAGCTGTGAGGCATCCTAACAGCATTCCTAAAAATACATTCATATCCACCACTTGAAAGCCTAATACCATTCCTTGCCCTGTCCCAAATAACCCCATTGCACCTTCTTCTGCTAGCATATCGAATAGATTCAACCAAGCATTATTAGCTGCTAAAAAAAATAGAAAAACAATTAAAGATAGTAGCCCTGCCTCTACTTTTTTCTTATTAGCCATTGATGAAGCAATTCCTACACAAAAAATAATCGCTAAATTGTTCATCATGGCATCCATCATTGTTTTTATCAACAACCCTATTGTCTGTATAAAAGATGGCATAAATTCCAATTGTAAAATAACTGCAACTGCTAAAAATAATCCCATGACTGCCATGAATTTAATCGGCATGATCGCTGAACGTGAGAATTTCTGCATTGCTTCTTTTGCTTTTGCTCCCATTTTTTCCCTCTTTCCAAATAAATAAATTGAGTTGTACAAGCTCTTATCTGTAAGTTAACACACGAATATAACGCTTACAATATTCAATTTAGTCTATGGAAAAAAGTCCGTAAGTTGGACCATTTTGAAAAAACGATCAATTGGGAGAATTATTTAGATAATTGGCTTAAAATTATGATTGTCTACATTTTGGCATTAAACGATTAGAAAAGCGCTCAGACATTGGGGAAACTACAATGTCTGAACGCTTTTTATTGAGGTAAACTGATAGAATCAGTTGATAACTATTTATTCGATACTTCTTTGAAAGCTTTGGATATATCCTCAGCTTTCAAGCCATAAACTTCCTTTAAATACTCTACTTTACCCACTTGACCAAATTGTTCTTTCACACCGATTCGCTTTATTTTTACTGGCTGATTTTCAGCAACTATTTCCGCTACAGCACTGCCCAACCCACCGATCACATTATGATTTTCTGCCGTTACGATCGGTCCTAGTTTAGCCGCTTCAATTACGATGTCTTCATTCATCGGCTTGATTCTAAACAAATCGATCACTTGAACTGAGATTCCTTGTTTCTCTAAATCCTCCGCTGCCTGAAGAGCTTCTTCCACCATAATTCCACTAGCAAAAATCGTGCCCGCGGTTCCCTCTTTCAACTTGTAATAACCTTTAGAGAAATCTTCTTCGCCCCTATATAGTGATTTTGCTTGTTTGCGAATCGTTCGAATATAGAACAATCCTTGTGCCGTATGCGCATATTCTAAAATCGCTTTAAATTGGTATGGATCTGACACTTCATAGATATGGTTTCCCGGAATAACGCGCATCAAGGCAATATCTTCAAACGGCATATGGGTTCCGCCGTTCATTTCAGCTGTAACACCTGGATCAGTTCCTACGATAACTGCATGATTTTTAGAATAACCAAGAGATAGAAAGACTTGATCAAAGGAACGCCTCGTTGCAAATGGCGCAAAGGTATGGATAAATGGGACAAAACCAGTGACAGCAAGACCAGCTGCTGCTCCCATTTCTTCCGCTTCCATGATACCCACATTGATATAACGTTTTCCAAGTTGCTCTTTTAATTTACTTGTTCCCATTGAACTTGCTAGATCCGCTTCTAATGCTACAACTTTTGGATCTTTTTCAGCTAAAGCTGAAATCGTTTTTGTATAAACTTGTCGCATTTCTAAGTCTTTCATTATTGATTCACCTCGATCTTTTCAGCCAACACATCGATTGCTTCTTTGATGGCTATTTTTCCCGCTTCATCTGGACGAACATGATGATTGTCCACTAATGCTTCAAAGTAAGGAACCCCTTGTCCTTTTACTGTATCTAAAACAATCGCTGTTGGTTTACCGATCATTTGTTTCGCTTGATTCAACGCAACTTCAATTGCATCAACATCGCTGCCATCCACACGCCAACTATTAAAACCAAAGGCCTGCATTTTTTCGACAAAATCAAACGGATCGCAAATCTCTGTTGTATAACCATCTAACTGTTTTTTATTATCATCGATCAATACGATCAAATGATCCAACTGTTGATGCGCCGCAAACTGAAACGCCTCCCAGCATTGTCCTTCATTTAATTCACCGTCACCAACGATTGCATAGGTATAATTACTTTTGCCTAACAACTGATTGCCTTTTGCAATCCCAGTTGCCGCTGAGATTCCTTGACCTAAAGACCCTGTTGTCATATCCACACCTGGGGTTTTGATTCGGTCTGGATGAGAAGGAAGATTTGTTCCATTTTGATTTAAACTAAAAAGGAATGCTTCATCAAAATACCCTTTTAAAAACAATGTAGCATATAGCGCAGGCCCCGCATGTCCTTTCGATAAAACAAAATAATCACGGTCTGGATCGTCTTTTTTCTCTGGTGACACATTCAAGACTTTTCCATACAAAACTGCCAACGTTTCAACAATAGACAAGCTGCCACCAAAATGCCCAAAGCCTAAATTATCTAATTCTCTCATCGTATAATAACGAATCTGATCCGCTAATTTCTGTGTATCCATTATGCCGCCTCCTTCGTTTCAGTTATTTTTTTCTTGCCGAAAATCGTTAATCCGATCAATAATGCCAATACCGCCAAAATACCAGCAACGACAGCAATTTGACCGCCCGTATCTGCTAATTTACCAAGGAAAATCCCCGTCACACCATAATCTGTATCAGAGAAGGTCGAACCTTGGAAACCTAAATCACCCATAACTGGCATTAGTAAAATCGGCATGAAACTAATGATCACTCCGTGAATAAACGAACCCACAACCGCTCCTCGAACTCCACCAGTCGCATTACCGAAAACGCCGGCCGTTGCACCACAGAAGAAATGCGGCACCACACCTGGAATAATCACGGTTGTCCCTGTCGCAATCATAATAAATAAACTAACGATCCCCCCAACAAAACTAGTTAAAAAGCCAATCAACACAGCATTTGGTGCATATGGAAAAACAATTGGGCAATCTAATGCTGGAATCGAGTTAGGTACTAATTTTTCAGAAATCCCTTTAAATGCCGGTACAATTTCAGCTAAAATCAAACGAACACCAGCCAAGATCACGAAGACACCAGCCGCAAACATCCCAGCCTGTTGCAACGCATAGATAATATAATTTGTCCCATTACTAAGATGTTCAGAAATAAAGTCATTCCCTGCAAACAAGGCCACGATCGTATACACAATTCCCATCGTCAACGTAATACTAACTGTTGAATCACGTAAGAATGACAAGCCTTTTGGAAAATTGATATCTTCCGTTGATTTCTTTTTGTCTCCTACATATTTTCCGATAAAACCACTAAGGCATAGCCAAAATTCCCTGTATGTCCCAAAGCAACTGAATCATTTTTGGTAATTTGTTTGGTAAACGGCTGAGCGATCGCAGGAAAAATCGTATTCGCTAAACCTAACGCCAAGCCACCGACTAAAACTAACGGTACAGCACTCATTTTTGTGACACTCATGATCACCGCAATCATACACGCCATATAAAGTGTGGCATGACCTGTTAAATAAATATATTTAAATTTCGTAATGCGGGCGATCAAGATATTAAACGCCATTCCCGCTAACATAATAAGTGCTGTATACGTCCCATATTTCGTCAGTGCCAAGGCAACAATTGCTTCATTATTCGGCACCACCCCTTGCATATTAAACGCATGCTGGAACATTTCACCAAACGGAGCTAGTGAGCCTTCGATCACACCGGCTCCTGCTGTTACCACTAAAAACCCAACAAAGGTTTTGATTCCGCCACGGACAACATCTGWWRTCCGTGGC
>NZ_AYPQ01000010.1 GCF_000633635.1 Enterococcus crotali
TATCCAAGCGATGAAAGATGCGGTAGAACTTGATGGCGTAGACCTATTAGGGTATACAACATGGGGCTGTATCGATCTTGTTTCAGCAGGAACAGGTGAAATGAAAAAACGTTATGGCTTTATCTATGTCGATCGTGATAATGAGGGCAATGGTACGTTGAAACGTTCGAAGAAAAAATCATTTGACTGGTATAAAAAAGTCATTGCGACTAATGGGGAAGATTTAACGAACGCATAAAAGAGGGGGAAATCAAATGAAAAAATTTGCAAAACTGTTAGGAGTTTTAATGTTAGGAGCATTGGTAGTTGCTGGGTGCGGTAATGGTAATACAAAAGAAGACGAAGCAAAAACTGCAAATAAAGCACCTGAAGAATTGACGTTATACATTGTTCGCCATGGTAAAACGATGTTAAATACAACAGATCGCGTGCAAGGTTGGTCGGATGCTGTTTTAACTAAAGCTGGTGAAGAAGTTGTAACAGCCGCAGGTGTGGGTTTAAAAGATATTGATTTTCAAAATGCGTACAGTAGTGATAGTGGCCGCGCAATTCAAACAGCAAATCTGATTGTAAAAGAAAATGAAAAGTCTTCTGACTTAAAAGTAATCACAGATGAGCGTTTGAGAGAGTTTAACTTTGGAACCTATGAAGGTGATTTAAATCATACGATGTGGCAAGATATCGCAGATGACCAAGGGATAACCTTAGAAGAATTCTTGAAGAATATGACACCAGAATCATTTGCGAATAGCGTAGCTAAATTAGACGCTAAAAATGTAGAAGAAGCTAAAGTCAACTGGCCAGCAGAAGACTATAAAACAATTACAACCAGACTGAAAGCAGGTCTCGATGATATCGTTGAAAAAGAAATGAAAAACGAAGGATCGGGTAATGTCTTGATTGCCTCTCATGGATTAAGCATCTCAGCAATGTTAGATACATTATTTGATGATTTTAAAATTCCAGAAGGCGGGTTAAAAAATGCGAGTGTCTGTACAGTAAAATACAAAGATGGACAATACACATTAGATAAAGTCAATGATTTAAGTTATGTCGAGGCTGGACAAAAAAAGTAGAATAAGATGGAACTGGGAATAAGTCTATTGTAAAATTCAGCTACAATTACACAAAATTCGATCAAAGAAACATTTTTGATCGAATTTTGTGTATAATAAGAACAAAAAGAAGGAAAAGGGATAATAACTATGGTAACTATTACAAATTTTCGTGATATCGGTGGTATTAAAAACAAAGCGGGAAATCAAATCAAAAAGGACGTCTTTTTAAGATCAGGTGAGCTATCTAACTTAAGCAAAGAGGATGAAAAACGTTTAGAAACAATTTACCGATTAGGAAAGATTATTGATTTAAGAAGTGAAGCCGAAGTAGAGGAAAGACCTGATATGTCTGTTCCTAAAGTAGAATACGTCCATATTGACATTTTGGAAGATATCCAAGATGAAGGGGCTTCGATCGAAGACTTTGTTAAAATTGGTTCTCCAGAGAAATCAGCAGCTTATATGGAAAAACTCTATGCTGATATTGCTTTAAACACGACATCTCAAAAGGGATACAACAAATTTTTTGAAGAAATCTTAGCATTACCACAACAAGAAAGTATTTTATTCCATTGTTTCGCTGGAAAAGATCGCACAGGAATTGCAGCATTGTTGGTGCTGGAGACTTTAGATGTCCCTAGAAAAGCAATTTATACAGATTATTTATTAACAAATGACTTGAGAAAACAAGAAAATGCGATGATTTTAGAACAAGCAAAAAAAGCACAGTTGGAAGAAACAAACTTAGAAGCCTTACATGTAGCTTTAAATGTAGATAGCAGCTATTTAGATAATTTTTATGAAACCGTTGAAAAACAATATGGTGATATTGCTGCTTACTTAAAGCAAGCGATCGGTATTGATAAAGTAACGAAAGAAGCGTTGCATCATCGTTTTGTTTTAGATTAAATCAAAAGATAAAGAGGAACTTATGAATAAACAACAGCATATCGAATTATTGAACCGATGTATTGAAATTTCCCAAGATGCCCGTGAGCATGGAAATACCCCTTTTGGCGCTTTACTCGCTGATAAAGATGGAACGATCCTTTTAGAGCAAGAAAATATCGAGATCACAGAAAACATCTGTACAGGACATGCCGAAACGACATTAGCGGCAAAAGCTTCACAAAAATACAGCAAAGAATTTTTATGGGAATGCTTGCTATATACGACTGCTGAACCATGTGCGATGTGCACCGGGGCGATCTATTGGGGCAATATTGGAACGATCGTTTATGGCATGACAGAAAAACGTCTGTTGGAGTTAACTGGTGATAATGAACAAAATCCAACCTTTGATCTACCTTCAAAGGAAATAGTGAGCCACGGACAAAAAAATATTCAAATAATTGGTCCATTTCCAGAAGTGGAACAGGCAGCAGCGATCGTTCATCAAGGTTATTGGGATTAATAAAAAGTAGAAATCATTCATTTTCTTGAATCATTTCTACTTTTTATTTAATAGAAAAATATAGAAAGTAAAATGTCAGAATTTTCCAAAATGTTATTGACATCTGTACAGGTTAAGGCAATAATAGATAAAATCACTTATAAAAAAATAAAAGGGGCGATATGTATAATGATGATTAAACCATCACTGCCGCAAGAAATGACGATTTTTTTCGATGCAGAGAATCAACCAAATGAAAATGTACAGATGGGTGTGGTTATTTTAAAGCCAGGAGAAAAACGACCATTGGAAGGCTTTGCAAGACATGAGCAAGATGAATACTCATATGTTGTTTCAGGTGAAGCACACACAATTTTAGAGGATGGACAAGATTTGGTAGGAAAACCTGGGGATGCACAGTTGATCGAAGCAGGAGAAGGTCATATTAATTATAATGATGGAACTGAGGATGCAGTTGTTGTTTGGCTATTAGTGGAACGCACATAAAACAAGTTTAGGGGAGAAATGTATGAAAAAAACACTTAAATCGATCATCGGCTTAGCTATGCTGATGACTATTATATCGGGATGTTCTGGCAGTCAAGAAGCAAAAAAAACACAAGAAACCAAGCCTTTAAATTTAATGTCACCTTCAGAGTTAACAACTTTAGATACTTCCGTTATGCTGGATTTTCCAGATGCAATCGTCCAAACAGCAGCGTTTGAAGGATTATATGCGCTAGACAACAAAGACCAATTGATTCCAGCGGCTGCAAAAGAAATGCCCGTAATCTCAGAAGACGGAAAAACTTATACGATCAAACTAAGAGAAGATGCTAAGTGGACCAATGATGATCCAGTTACAGCAGCAGATTTTGAATATGCTTGGAAAAAAATGATCGATCCTAAGAATGGTTTTGTTTATAGCTTTTTAGTAGTCGACACGATTTTAAATGCTGAGGAAATTTCAGCAGGGAAAAAAGCAGTAGATGAACTTGGGGTAAAAGCATTAGACGATCAAACCTTAGAAATAAAATTGAAAGAAGCAAAACCATATTTTACGTCTGTTTTAGCTTTTCCAACTTTTTTCCCGCAAAATCAAAAATTTGTTGAGAAATTAGGTGCAGACTATGGAACGACAAGCGAAAATGTAGTTTATAATGGTCCTTTTACTGTAGAAAATTGGAAGCAAACGGATTTAAGTTGGGACTTAAAGAAAAACGAGAAATACTGGGATCGTTCGAATGTAAAATCAGATATGATCCATTATGAAGTAGTCAAAGAAGCTTCGACTGCATTGAACCTTTTTGAAGATGGGCAGTTGGATGTGGCGACTATCACTGGAGAATTAGCAAAACAAAACCAAAGCAACCCAGATTACCATTCTTACCCAACTGCAACAATGAATTACATCCGCTTAAATCAAAAACGTCAAGGGAAAGACACACCTTTAAAAAATGAAAATGTAAGAAAGGCTTTGGCACTGGGAATCGATAAAGAAAACCTAGTGAATAATATCATCGCTGATGGTTCCAAGCCATTATATGGTGCAATAACAAAAGGCTTTGTAAGTAATCCTGAAACCGGAGTAGATTTTAGAGAAGAAGCTGGAGATTTAATGACCTATAATAAAGATGAGGCATTAAAATATTGGGAGCTAGCTAAAAAGGAATTAGGTGACAAAATCACACTAGATTTAATGGTAACAGATGATGGTTCGTATAAAAAAATGGGAGAAAGCCTTCAAGGAAGTTTAGAAAAATTATTCGCTGGTCTGACCATCAATGTTTCTGTACTACCAACTGAAACAGCGCTAAACCTTAGTCGTGAGAGTGACTACGACATGTTCCTGATTTATTGGACACCAGATTATCAAGACCCGATCTCCACCTTAAGTATGTTGCGGACAGGAAATGATCGTAACTATTCTAATGCTACGTATGACGGATTATTAGATGACGCTTCACAGAAATATGCGACCGATCTAGAAAAACGTTGGGAGACATTGATTGCTGCTGAAAAAGAAGGAATCGAAACAACGGCTGGTATGATCATCATCAGTCAAAACCAGCAATCTGTTTTACAAAATCAGCAAGTTAAAGGGCTGAGTTATCACACTTTTGCAGCTCCGTTAACATTAAAAGATGTCTATAAAGAAGCAAATTAGTAAAAAAAAATGAGACGAAAGCAAGTTGGCAAAACTAAATCACAGTTTTGCCAACTTCTTTAGCCATATTAATATCTGAAATGACGTTACCGTTGTATGATAGGAGTATAAAAAGCATTAGGAGTGAAGCCGATGTCTAAGCAAATACATAACAAGCAAAGTGACAACAATGAAATTCAATTAAAAAATATCGAAGAAGAAATTCAGCAGTTTATCTTAAAGCAACACCCGGATTTAACCGAAAATTCAATCATTCTTTTTCCTGAACTTTTAAATTATCGATTAGATTATATAAAAGCAATGATCACAAGTGACTCACAAACAATGGAAAAATTAAATGAGAATATTGTCCAAAATATCAAAAATAACGAAACTATCTCCAATAATTTAAATACAACTGTGGAAAAAAACTTAACCTTAGGACAAAAAACAGCAGATAAAATTGCAAAATTTGGTGGAAGTTGGCCATTTATTTTCTTATTTATTGCAGTCTTGGTTATTTGGATCGTTATCAACTCAACTCAGTTATTTGGAAAACCATTTGATAGCTACCCATTTATTTTGTTGAATCTGGCATTATCGTGTCTGGCTGCCATTCAGGCACCGGTCATTATGATGAGTCAAAATCGTCAAGAAGCTAGAGATCGTGAACAGGCCAATAATGATTATAAAGTAAATTTAAAAGCTGAAATAGAAGTCAATTTGCTGCATGAAAAAATGGATTATCTGATCAACAGTCAGTGGCAGCATTTAGTTCAAATGCAACATATGCAAATCGAGTTGTTAGGTGAATTACAGGAACAAATCAATGAATTGAATACAAAGAAATGAGTGAACAACAATGCCTAGAAAAGTAGAAGTCATAGCCCCTCAAGAAAATTGGTTAACATGCTTTGAACAAGAAAAGAGCCGCTTAGAAAGGATATTTACCCAACAAATAGTAAGCATTGAACATATTGGCAGTACAGCAATCAAAAATAGCAGCGCGAAACCTGTGATTGATCTTTTGATGGTTGTAAAGGCAATTCAAAAAATCGATAGTTATAATCTAGCGTTGGAAAAAATAGGTTATGAATGTTTAGGAGAAAACGGTATTCCTGAACGTCGATTTTTTGCCAAGGGCGGGGAGAACAGAACGCATCATCTTCATGTATTTCAAGAAGGAAACTCAGAAATCAAACGTCATTTAGTCTTTAGAGATTTTATGAATCATCATCCTGAACAAGTTGAGGCCTACAGTCAATTAAAAATCAACTTGGCTAAAAAATTTCCATACGATATTGAATCGTATGTTGCTGGGAAAGATACTTTTATAAAAGAGATTGATCAAAAAGCAAGGACTTGGCACAGTAGAATCGCATCAATAGAAAAAAGTAGGAGCATAACATGAATTATCATCAAGTAACCGAAAATGAATTTAGCACGCTTGTAGAAATTTGGGCAAGGTCAGTTGAACAAACACATGATTTTTTACAAAGAGAAGATTTCATAGCAATAAAAAAAGAATTAGCAACGTATTTTCCTTATTTAGATGTAAAGGTTTGGACGGATCAAAAGAAGATAATTGGCTTTTCTGGTGTAGCTGGGAATAAATTAGAAATGCTTTTTTTAGACCCGATATATATTGGTCAAGGGTATGGTAAGCAGATAGTTAGCACGTTACTTAAAGAAAGTGGTATACAACTAGTAGATGTTAATGAACAAAACCTGTCTGCGAAGTATTTTTACCAAGCATTGGGGTTTGAATCATATGAACGCAGCGAAGTTGATGACGCAGGTAGAGCCTATCCAATTTTACACTTGAAAATAAGAGCAGATAGTCATAAATCAAAAGACTAAAAAAATATGTTTTAATGAGCATTATTGTTTAGCTTATGTAGAATAATGTGTATAATTTTACAGTAGTCTCCACTAATATTGCTCGAATGAATAATCTAAAAAGCATTTATTTAGAAAAATAAAAAAATCTAATAAAAGAACTGGAAAATAATTTTGTGAAAAAATAAAAAAAGAAGAAAATTGCTCTAATCCCTTGAAAAGGCTGTGGGATGGGGCTTTTTTTTTGTTTTAAAGTCTAAAAAAAATAGATATAGGGATGAAAAAAATGACAAAAAAATTTATTTTAATAGCATATTACTTGATATAATAGATTGAGAGATACTATAATAAATACAAGTCAGCTGTTTTAGCTGCTTAGTTATGGGAGGAGAGAGCATTATGTTTAGTTATACAGATATGATTTTGTCAGTAATGCAGCGAGTTGAAGTCTACAATGAGATTTTTAATGCCATTTCTAAGGAAGTACAAGAGAACAGCTGCAGCAAAGCCATTAACAGAAGGGGCAAAGATACCTATGTATTTTGTCGAACCAATGTTAATCGGTTCTTCGTAGAAGAAGCAAGTTTCAGAAAAAACTTAGTATTTTATGGCGAAAAAGAAGCAACAAAGATTTTGTTGGAAGGTCTAGATGCTTATAAAGAAGGGATTTATTTCTGGTTAGAAGGTTTAAATGATAAATGTGAAGTAATTGATGAAATCAAATACAAACGTGGATTGAATCGTACTGAAAGTTCATTTAGATTGATCAATCAAGCCTGCAAGGAAGCTTGTGGAGGAATTCAAAGTGCACATAGTGTACATAAAATGTAAGCTGATCGTTTAAAATGAATTTGCTATAATTTATTTTTGAAAAAAGAAATTTAATTTGTTAGAACAATTGTGTTAGAAATATGTATCTCATATTTTCATGTGTAATTTTTATTTATTTTGAACTATCCAAACAGATGAAGATCTTTCCCTTTTTGAATAATTAAGTACGGTCTTTATTCAATTTTAGAGCCCAAAGCAAAACAGTCCTGATTGTTTTGCTTTGGGCTTATTTTTTTATATTCTCTGCAAAAATTTTTCTATTAGTTGGTCTAATGCACAATCAATTTTGGCAGCATTGACCTCATCTCTAGATAAAAAAAGTGGAGGAGAAGAAGCCATGTCGATTAGTTTGATACCGGTTGCTCGTGTGTCGTCTAGAGCAACGGTGATTTGAGGATGAACCGTGCTTTCACCGCAAGGACCAGCAATTAGATAAGCCAACTCAATGGTTCTTTCATCAAGCTTTCGAAGTCTATAGTAGCCGTCTTTAATAAATCTTTTTTCTTCGTTAAAAACAGTGGACAGCTTAGCAAGTTGTTTGATTTTATTCATAAATTTTCTCCTTTTTAATTATTCTAACACATGTATTAAGCCAGTGAAACACGATTAAAGAAGTGTTATAAATCGCCAATTACTTCAATTTATATTCAAAATAAATTCTATGAAATTTAATAATAAAAGAGATGGAATTCACATAATTCTCAAATATTTATGTTTTTTATCAAAAACATGATAAATAAATGATTGATTTTTTGTAGACTAACCAAATGAAATAGATTAAACTGATTTTAGTTTAGAAATATATCTATATTTTATCTTGTTTATATTTATTAGTATATATTAATGAGATTTAGATGATATGTTATTTGGATGTATACTTGCTAACAAAATGATAAAGGGGAACACCAGATGTACAATATAGGATTTGCCTTGCTTGACAATACAAATGAACAAGAATCTATAGATTCACTAAAAAGTACTCAGTTAGATGTGCACCCAATCAGTAAAGAAGAAATTGCTGAAACAATGGATAATTATGATGGATTCATTATTAATGAACGTGACTCACAAAATATCGGAGCGATTTGCGAATTGATCATTCTACTAAAGAAAAAATACGATATGTTTATTTGGGTAATTTCAGAGCGGGCTAATAAAATGAATCATATCGTTTATTTACAGCTTGGTGTGGATGGCATTTTCGATAATAAATCTGATGTCGAAGAACGTAAGCTCATAATGATAAATGCATTCAAACGATACAAACAAATTCAAACGATGACAGAAGAAAGTGCTGACAAAAAAACGCAACTTTCTGAGTTTCAGCTACGACCATGCAATTTCAGTGTTTTATTGAATGGAGAAGAAATCAATCTGACAAAATTGGAATTTAAGACAATTGAATTTTTGCAAACACAAAAAGGTGTGGCTGTTTCTTATGAAGAAATTTACAAAAATGTCTGGAAAAATGAAGGAGCGGATAAACAATACCGCGTATCAAACTTGATTTTTCATTTAAGGCAGAAAATTGAAAAGGATGCTGCTCATCCTAAATACATTAAAACCATTCGCTCAAAAGGGTACAAATTAACTTTATAAACTTATTTTTGATAAAACGATAAACGATGGAATTATTGAAACAAACATGTCATGGCGGTTGGTTCGAAGAAATAAAGACAATGACGGTGACAAAAAGAAGGTAAATAGGGTTTCTCTTTTTTTGCTAATTGATGAAGCATAAACAAAATAGAGAAAATCAGTACTCATTTGTTGATAACCTGAATAGAGAACAGCCATTCTCTACGGGTGAGTAAACAAAAATCGAGTGCTAATTTTCCCCTGCATTGTGAATGTATCAAAAAATTAGACAATTGGCAAGAAAAATAGAAATAGATTGTGCGTTCTTTTAAGACAGGCGTACAAAAAATGTCTTAGGGAGGAGTTGAGAATATATGAAAATCGGAAAAAAGTCTTACTTTGTTTTGGGACTAGTTTTGTTGATGGGGCTTTTCTCTGCTGTCATCTTTCATAAATTAACACCATTGAAAGCATCAGAAGAAGCGTACTCCATTAAAACGGAAACGATAAATGAATCTGGGAAATTCCCAGTAACTTTGACAATTTCTAAACCAGTGAATGAAAAATTGAAACTTTCATATGAAGGAATCAATGCAATAACAGCTAAAGAACTATTAGACGGTATTTCTGATGAGCAAAAAGAATATATATCAATTGAAGATATAGAGGGTTCTGATGATAAAACGCTGAATATTAAAGAGAACAGCAATCCTTTGGAAATCCAAATTTCAGTTAGTCGCTTAGCTCAGGCTGCAGAAGGTAAATTAACTTTATCCAATGTAAAAGATGAAGAGTTGGCTTCAGCCAATATTAAGTTTATTGATGAACCATCTCCATTAGTTGAAAAGACGATTAAAGAAAGTTTATCTCCAGTTCAATTGCCAAAAGTTGGTCAAACTAGAGATGTTGACACAACTGGACCAGTTCCATCAACACCAGAGGAAATTGCTGCAGCAAATGATGTTGCAAATGCTAGGTTTGGTTTCGATCCTTTAGTAAATGTCAAAAGCGTAAGTACATGGGCTGAATTTAAAGCAGCTTATGACGATCAGAGTGTTACTAAAATTATCATGACTACTGATATTAGTAGAACTAGTAATTTAGCTCTTCGCCAAACGTCAATTGAAATTGACGGTGGGGGATTCATATTAGATATGAATAGTGACACATTGAGGATGGCAACTCGTCCAACTGATGGTATAGGATATTTTCATTTCCATGATATGACAGCAAAAAATTCCGCAAATGAAGGAAATGGTCTAGGTGGAAATATGTGGGCCTTTGTTAATGCAACAAACGGAACACCTTATTCACAAAACTGGTATTTTCGGACGGGTAATATCAATACGGTTCGCGAGAATGGTCAACGAGTTATTCGTTTAATAAGGGGAACACGTGCTGAAATAACGGTTTACGGTAAAATGAATTTGATCACGACATCTGAAAACTTCTATGCTGGAAGTATAATTATCGAAGATGGAACAAATTGGTATGGTGAAGACACAGGTTCAAATTATTCAGTCATCTGGTATGAACAAAATTCAAGTGGCACTGATACAGGGGCTGCACAGAAATTTGAGATCGGTAAACACGCTCAGGTAGTTTTAAAGAACTCAACAAATGGAACAACATATCCTGCGGTTTATTCTTATTATTCAGATCTAACGGTTGGGGAGAACTCTATCTACAATTCAAATATGAACGGAAACTCTGTTCGTTTTGATAATGTTGGTTCCTCTATGACTGTTAAAAAAGATGCAACAGTTAACTTGCTCAGTCGTGGTAGTGGTTCTGTCATGCAATTCAATGCAAATAACTCTGCGTTTAATTTAGAGCCTGGTGGAAGTATTTATATCGTTGGTTCAACAACAAGTCCTGTTGTTGATATAACAGGTGGTTCGAATAGAACCTTTACGATGAATTCACCAAAAGGATTTGATATTCGTAATAAAAATACTGGAACTGCAAGCAACAGTCCTGCTGTTTCTACTACAAATGTTGCTACTAATATCTTTACGATCAATGACTCCGATATCGACTTGTGGACATTGAGATCTGAATTGATGGGGCCTTCCCAACAAACCTATGCAAAAGTTGAGAAATTTTCAGCCAAAGCGAATGGTGGTGCATCAAACGTAACGACAACTGAACCGGGTTTATCTACTTTTGTAGCAACTCAATATCGTCGTATTGCTGGGATGAATGCCAATCCAGAAGTTGAATGGGTTCCTGTAACAGATGCAGATAAAACCTATAAAGCTAGAGTAAAAATTGGGATGACCCCGACTGATACTTTTGATGAAAATGGAAATGTTGTTTTACAACCTGTTTATGCTGGAGCTGGTCAAGCAACTGTAACTTATACAGACACTTATGGAGACACACATACAGTCCCTACTGATGCACAAGGTTATTCAATAATGACGGATACAAAATTTAATATCAGTAATAAAGAAATTAAAGCTCATGCTGTTAGAGGTCCATGGATTTCTGAAACTGATCCAGTTACTCCTGTTTTGGATGTCACTCCACCAGAACCAGCAATTGTTACTGGCGATAAAGTGACCAATGCCATGAAACAATTAGTTGGTAAAGATGCTGAACCAAAAGCTAAAATCTACGTTGATATCAATGGTACCCGTCAAGCAACAGTGGGAACAGTCAATGACGATGGCACTTGGCATATAATTTACCTCGTTACTTAAATACAGGTGAAACCGTTCAGATATTCTTAGAAGATAATGCTGGAAAAATTACAGAAGCTCTTACTCCAGCAGCTCCTTCAACGAATAGCGATAACGGTAATATCAACCCAGCAACTGAAATGAAATATCGTGATGCAACGTTTAAGGCAGCTACCAAATACACAGTAGAAGATGTATTACCAGATAAACCGTTTATAGAAAAAACAGTTATTTCTTCTGGTGGGCAAACGACACAAGTTGGCGATATCCTGACTTACACATTAACTGCTAAAAATAATAAACCAGAATCGTATACCACAGATTGGGAGAAAGTTGTTATTACTGACACGCTTCCTACTGGCCTAGACTTCGATCCAGAAACTGCAGAAGTCAAAATCAACGATATCGCAGCCGTGAGTCCAACTGATTATACGTATGACGCTGATTCTCGTTTGTTAACAGTCAATGTTGGCAATTTAGCAACAGGTGTTTCAGCTAAAGTAACGTTCAAAGCAACAGTTGCTGCAAATGCGGTTGGTTCGATTATTACAAATAAAGCTGAAGCAATTGGTAAATCTCCAAGGGAAACGCCATTTGTTGAAGGACCTGTTGATCCTGATGCAAAACGTGAGACGTATTCAGCAGAGTCACTGGGTGTAGATAACCCCGGCGGAACCGTTTTTGGTGTTTTAGAATTAGCTTCTGCACCAAGTGAAATTGATTTTGGAAGCGTGAAATACCAAGGGAAACAGACTCGTATAAACGCTGCTGAGCATCGTGGTGCTGACTTGATTGTCAAAGATAGTCGAGCGAACAAAAAAGGTTGGTCGCTAACTGCAAAAATGGTGACGCCAATGAAGAGCATGACCCCAGATGCTCCAGTCTATACATTGGATGGAGCACTCAAATATGTTTATAAAAACCGAGAAATTACGCTAAATGGTGGAGCTCAAGATATTATGGTCCAAGATGCTGTTGTTGGCGGAGGGACCGAGGGTGCTACCTACAACATTAGTGATACTTGGTCTGAAACTGGAGATGGATTTAAGTTTGAGGTTTCTGCTGCCGATGTGAAAGCACTTGGTGATTATCAAGGTGAAATCCTATGGGAATTAGGGGATACTCCATAAAAGTAAAGGAGATTTACGTATGAAAAAAATAATCTGCTTTTTAATACTCTCCTTTACTTTTGTATTAACGCTAGCAATCAGTAATCCATTGAATGTAGCGGCTAATAATGGAGGAGAGGTGCAGACTAGTGGTGTGATCAGCTTTTACGAAGAGAGTTCTAGTTCATCAACAGAGCCCTCAAGCACCACAGAACCTTCATCAAGTACTGAAACTTCCACTAGTTTGCCAGCAACCAAAAAACCAGCTGGTCGTTACCCTAGTACGGGTGAAATGGTAAAAACAAGTCTTGTATTCAGTGGAGCAGCCTTGATTATTATCGGCTTACTGCTATTTTTCTGGAAACGCAAGAAAGAGAAAGAAGGGCGGGATAACACATGAGAAAATTAAACCAAATGATTAAATTTCTCGTTATACCCGTTGCTATGATTTCTACATTTGCATTGAACAGTATCAATGCATCTGCCGAATCAGAATCATTGAGCGGGCCTGGCAAGATCAAATTTTCAGGCGAATACCCGCAAGATATTGTTGATCCAGAAAAACCTGGAGAAATAGTTGATCCTGGAGAAACGCCCCAATTAAAGGGAGACTTGAGAATCGACTTTGTTCCAAAACTGGATTTTTACCAGAATAAAATTTCTGATAAAGACGAAATTTATTACGGAAATGCACAAAATTTCTTTGGTGCAACAAAACCTAGAGGGAATTTTGTACAAGTGACTGACTTGAGACAAAAACCGACAGGTTGGACCTTACAATTGCGTCAAGAGATGCAATTTACAAACAAAGATACTGAACACAGTGAGATAAAAGGAGCCATGTTATCGCTAGATAAATCTTGGGTAAATTCAACAAAAGACCTTAGCAATGCTCCTCAATTATCAAAAGAAATCATCAATATAGACAACGTTGGCGCTTCATATAACTTAGCGCAAGCGAATACTGGACAAGGCGGGGGCACATGGACGATTTCTTTTGGGGCATCTGTTGAAAATCAGAGCAACCAAAAGAATACTTTGGAACCAAGGCTTGATAAAAATGGTCAAGCAGTTCTTGACCCAGTATTTGACAACAAACCAATCTATTTGAATAAAGCTGTTTCATTATCGATACCAGGAACAACCATCGTTGATCCGGTACCTTACACTACGGTGTTAACTTGGGTATTAGCCGAGTTGCCATAAATAGAAATACAAACACACACACAAACACACAAAAACTAGGAGGAAACACACATGAAAACAAAAACATTATGTTCAGTAGCATTATTAACTTTATTAGGAGTAAGCTTAGCAGCCCCAGCTGCAGCTAATGCTGAAGCAAAATCATTACCAACAAACGGTAAAATCAAATTTACAGAAGACAACGATCCTAAAGACGTTGTAGACCCAGAAGATCCAGACAAACCAGTTGTAGATCCAAAAGAACCAATCATCGTTAACCCAGATCGTGGTTCATTCAGTATTGACGCTGTAACAGAATTAAACTTTGGTGAAGATAAAGTAAAAGCTTTTGCTTCTAACCCAGAATATTTTGCAGCAGCAATTCCAGTAACAACAGCTGATGGCGATGTTACTCGTGGAAACTTCGTACAATTTACAGACGTACGTGGTGTTGCAAACCATAAATACCAAGTAAGTGCACAATTATCAAAACAATTTGAAGCAAATGCAAATGCTGGAACTTTTTTGAAATCAGCTACAATTGATTATTCAAATGCAGTAATCACATCTGCAGATCCAGCAGCTCAATGGCCAGCAACTACTGTTGCAGGATTCCAATTAGCAGCGGATGCAGCTGGAACAGGTGCTGGTTCATCAGTAGTTGTTTTAGACAACAAAGATGCTTCTAAAGGTATCGGAACATACACTATCGAATTTGGACAATACGGTGACGGAACTGCTGATACAACTGCAGAATCTGTTAAATTAACTGTACCAAACACAAACGTTCTATTGGCTGACGAATACACAGCTGAAATCACTTGGACAATCGCTGAAGTATTATAATTTAAACTGAATAATAAGTTGAATTATATAGCATACTTTAAGTAGTCGTGTTCAAATAATTGGCGAGACAGAAAGAAAATTTCTGTCTCAGCTTTTTAAAGAGAGGGAAATCGATGAAGAAAAAGCATCTATTCTATTTAGTAGTTATGGTCATTTTAAGTGTGCTTATGCCCACCAAGACATTTGCGCAAGACAGCAGTAGCGGTAACGCAACTGGATTTACATATGAAACAATCAAGCCTGATAATCAAAAAAGTCAAGATGTCGGTTACTTTGATTTAAAGATGACACCTGGACAAAAACAAACTGTTAAAATCAAAATCAAAAATCTAGCTTCAGAAGAAATAGAAGTTTCAGTCAAACTGAACGGGACGAAAACAAATGCTAATGGCGTTATTGAATATGGGCCGACAACAATCAAGAAAGATAAATCATTAAAATATGATTTTGAAACTATCGTTAAAGCTCCAGAAACAGTTAAAATACCTGCAAACGGTGAACAGGATGTCGACATAGAAATAACAATGCCGGAAGCATCATTTGATGGTGTAATCTCAGGTGGGATCCAACTTCAAAAAATCGAAAAAGAAGAACAATCAAAACCAAAGAAGACAGGTGTTATCAACAAATACGCCTATGTTATTGGGATGATTCTTTCAGAAACTGACAAAGAAGTTCAAGCTGATCTTGAGTTAAATAAAGTATATGCAGAATTGAATAATTTTAGAAATACATTTTTTATCAACTTTTCAAATGTCCAACCAGCGTATCTCGAAAATATGTCTACACAAGTTCAGATCATGAAAGACGGTAGTGATGAAGTTTTATATGAAACAAAACGTTCTGGTATGAGAATGGCCCCTAATTCATTGATCGATTTTCCAGTGAGCATGGAAGGCGACCGAATGGTTCCAGGAGATTACCGAGCTAAAATTTTAGTAACTTCTGGCGACAAAAAATGGGAATGGGATGAAAAGTTTAAGGTTACCGATGAAGAAGCAGATAAATTCAATAATCAAGATGCTAGTTTAGAAGATGTTCAAACATTCAACTGGCAACTGATTGCCGGAATCGTGGCTGGTGTACTTGTATTAGCAATCATCGTTTTTCTTGTAATTAGAACCATCAATAAGAAAAAACAAGCGAAGAAAAAACAAGCAAGAAAAAAGAGACCTAAGAAATAGTGGCTGAACCAGCAGATTCTATTTTTCAGTTTAGACTGAGAGAGCTCTTGCAAACAAAAAAATTATGGAGGTAAAGAAATGACGATATTAGATTGGTTTTTTATTGTTTCTTTGTCCTTGGCAAGTATAGGGGTATTGTTTGCTGGGATCTCCTTTTATCTGATGTTTAAAACAAAAAGAGCCTTAGAAAAAGTAAAAAGAACGAAAGTCAAAAAGAAAAAACAGAAACAAAAAAGACGAAAAATCAGAGAGCTTAGAAATAAAAGCAAAAAGCAGCGGACGTGGGGAATCGTTTTAAGTCTCCTCTTTGTAGTCTCAGGTATAACTGCAGGTTATTCATTGTATTACCAATCCATGCATTTGAGCCAGAAAGATTCTAAGGCTGTTATTCAAGGCTATTATCTTGTGGAAAATTTTGAGAATGAATTAAAAGCAGCTAAAACAACTGACAATGACGTAAAAGCAGGGAAAAATATTAAGTTACTAGCAGGGCAACTGTCAAGTTATGGTATCTATAAAGCCACGATAAGAAATACAGAACAAGGGCAAAAAGTGTTGAATAAATACTATAAATCATTGAAGGAACTAGGGATCAATGTCTCCTCACAAACAGATGGATTCTTCAAAGATGAGGCTCTTTTAAATGAATTTGAAGCAGACCTCGCAACAATCAAGAAAAACCAAGCAGCGGTTGTCAGCTACTTCAAAATCAATGAAAAAGCGTTGGTAAATAAAAAATAACTCGGTGATTTTATGGAAAAAGCAACGCATAAAAAAAGAAAAAAGAAACAACCGAATCAAAGACCGACCTCAAATCGGCAACGAAAGACAACAAAG
The DNA here is from genome assembly GCF_000633635.1 of Enterococcus crotali. GTDB lineage: Bacteria > Bacillota > Bacilli > Lactobacillales > Enterococcaceae > Enterococcus_L > Enterococcus_L crotali. The sequence goes on from NZ_AYPQ01000010.1 coordinate 16,691, forward strand.
AAAAAGCCACCTATGAAAACCACTAAAGTGCATAAAAAGCGAAAGAAAATAAAGAAGAAAAAAAGAAGAGTAAAGAAATTGAATGTTCTTTTTTTAGAAATAGCATTGACCTTGTTTGTGACTTTTGGCATTGTTTATATTCTTTCTCTTTTTACCTTTTCTTTTGCAAGGGTAGAAGGTTACTCTATGAGTGATACACTTGAAGATAATGATGTTGTCGTTGTCAATAAATTAGCAAAAATCAAACAGTTTGATCTTGTCTATATCCATGTCCCAAATTCTAAGGATAAATCAATTCGAAGAATCATCGGTCGTCCTGGAGACAGTCTGTACTATAAGAACGGTCAATTGTTTATCAATGAAGAGGAAAAAGAAGAGCGTTTTATCGCAGAGTATAAAAATCAATTTGAAAAAGATGGTATGATGTTTACAGATGATTTTACGCTAAAATCATTGACAGGTGAGTCTAGGATACCTAAAAATAAATATCTGGTTTTAGGAGATAATAGACCTTATGCAACGGATAGCCGTTACTATCAGTTAGTAGATGAAAAAGAACTGATCGGTACGGTAGAAATGAGAATTTTACCGTTACATAAATTACAAAAATTTTAATAGAATGATAGAAAACACCTTACTTTTGTCAATTGATAGGTGTTTTTATTTTAGAGATTAATCGGTCTTATACAAGTAAGGAAGATACGAAGAGTTTTACTTGAAAAGAATAAAAAGTAAGTTTTTTCTTGATAAATCTGTTATACTAATAAGCGTTACAAGTTCCCGAAAGGATTTGTTGTAAAATTATAGTTTTTTCGCAGAACGATTCTTTTTGAATTGGAAGTGAATGAAGCTTTATTTTATACAAAGATGCCTTGTAACCGAATAAACTTAGGGGGAATACATTATGACAGAGAGACATTTATTTACATCAGAGTCTGTTTCTGAAGGACATCCGGACAAAGTTGCCGATCAAGTAAGTGACGCAATACTAGATGCGATTTTAGAACAAGATCCACTAGCCCGTGTGGCATGTGAAACAAGTGTTACAACCGGTTTGGTTTTAGTTTTTGGAGAAATATCTACGACAGCTTATGTAGATATTCAAAAAGTCGTTCGTCAAACGCTGAAAGATATTGGCTATACTCGAGCTAAGTATGGCTTTGATGGAGACACTGTTGCTGTTTTAGTTGCAATTGATGAGCAATCGCCAGATATTGCACAAGGTGTGGACGACGCACTAGAAACGCGTGGTGAAAAAGATACTAAAGATGATATTGGTGCTGGAGATCAAGGCTTGATGTTTGGTTTTGCGGTTGATGAAACCCCAGAATTAATGCCTTTACCGATTTCTTTAAGCCATAAACTCGTTCGCCGTTTAGCAGAATTACGCAAAGAGGACAAACTTCCTTATTTACGTCCAGATGCAAAATCACAAGTGACGGTGGAATATGATGAGCATGGCAAACCACAACGTGTGGATACAGTCGTGATCAGTACACAACATGATGAAGAAGCTACGCTGGAGCAGATTCAAGCAGACGTGAAAAAACTCGTTATTGAAGAAGTGATCCCAGCAGAATTACTAGATGAAGAAACAAAATATTTTATAAATCCGACAGGCCGTTTTGTAATTGGCGGACCTCAAGGGGATGCCGGTTTGACTGGACGTAAGATCATCGTAGATACATATGGTGGCTACGCTCGTCATGGTGGCGGTGCCTTTTCAGGAAAAGATGCGACTAAGGTCGATCGTTCTGCAAGTTATGCAGCACGCTATATTGCAAAAAACATCGTTGCAGCTGGCTTAGCTGAAAAAGTTGAAGTTCAATTAGCCTATGCAATCGGTGTCGCACAACCTGTATCGATTTCAATCAATACATTTGGAACAAGTGAAGTAGCTGAAAGTAAACTGATTGAAGCGGTTCGTAAAAACTTTGACCTGCGTCCAGCAGGGATTATAGAAATGCTTGACTTACGCCGTCCAATCTACAAACAGACAGCGGCATATGGTCATTTTGGTCGTACAGACATTGAACTACCTTGGGAGCAGACAGATAAAGTCGAGGCAATCAAGAAAAGCTTGATGGAGTAAACGAGGCGGCGCTACTAATGAAAATTAGTGGCGCCGTTTTGCTGCAAATCACTGCGACTGCAGCGCAGAGTAGATGATGAGCAGTACTAGGCGACCAAAGAGAGCGTAGTTACCTTACTAGTGAAACACCAAACGCTGTAATCCCAAGTAACAAATAGAAGTTAGCAACCAAAGTGCTTGAAAACACCAAACACTATAATCCCAAGTAACAAATAGAAGTTAACAACCAAAGTGCTTGAAAACACCAAACGCTGTAATCCCAAGCAATCAATAAAAGCTAGTATCAAAGTGCCTGTAACCACCATACGCCAGAAACCAAACAACAAATAAAAGTCAACAATCCACAAAATTAGTCATGAGTAGATCACAGCAAAACTAAAAAATCTGATAGTAATGTAAAATATCACAAAAGTACCACTAAACCTCTGTAAATAAATTCATAAGTAACTTTATTAAACCAAAAATATCAAAAGGATGGAGATACATGGAAAGAAAAACAAACGTCAAACTTGTAACGATCAGTGTTTTCGTTGCAACCTTTATGACAGCAATCGAAGGAACGATCGTTTCAACAGCCATGCCAACAATCGTAGGATCTTTACATGGCATGGAAATCATGAACTGGGTCTTTTCTATTTATTTATTAACAAATGCTATGTTGACACCGATTTATGGGAAATTAGCGGATAAAATCGGACGCAAACCAATATTTATGATTGGAATTATTATTTTTATTATCGGTTCGTCACTTTGTGGTTTAGCACAAAATATGATCACATTGATTATTGCACGGGCAATTCAAGGAATCGGTGCAGGGGCAATCATGCCAGTTGCATTAACGATTTTAGCTGATATTTATTCGATCGATAAACGTGCAAAAATGCTAGGGTTGAATAGTGCAGCTTGGGGAATTGCGAGTATTTTTGGTCCACTTGCAGGAGGTTTTATTGTAGATACTGTAGGTTGGCACTGGATTTTCTTTATTAATGTACCGATTGGTCTTGTTTTGATGGGCTTGATTGCTTACTTTTTGGTGGAGCCAAAAAGAGAACAAAACAAAGTACCCATGGATATTCTCGGCAGTATTCAGCTGATGCTGGTTTTATTAACACTATTATTAGGTTTCCAATTAATTGGTGATGGTGGTTTTGATTTGAAAGTGTTCTTATGTTTAGGAGTGTCTGTTTTATTTTTTATTGGCTTTATTTTTGTGGAAAAAAGAGCGAAAGATCCTGTTATTGATTTGGTGTTGTTTAAAAATTCCACCTTTGTAATCGTCAATATTGTAGCTGCCTTGATCAGTGGATTTTTGATGGGGGTAGAAGTATATATCCCGATGTGGATGCAAGGAGTATTAGGAAAAAGTGCAGGAATCGGCGGGCTTGTCTTAGCGCCAATGTCGATTTTATGGATGGTAGGTTCGTTCATCGCCAGTAATTTAATGGAAAAACATACAACGAAAAGAGTGCTGACGATCGGCTTGAGCATTACTTTATTAGGCGGTATTTTCCTAGTGTTGGTTCCGGCATCGATTTCATTTGTTTGGTTCTTTGCGATTTCTTCTGTTTTAGGGATTGGTTTTGGGATTACGATCACAACAACTACTGTGACCGCTCAAAGCAGTGTAGATCCATCCGAAATGGGTGTTGCAACATCATTCAATACATTAGCAAGAACAATTGGACAAACGTTGATGGTATCGATTTTTGGTGTCATTATCAATGCAGTAACAAGTTCCGAATTAGCAAAAAGTACCTTACAGGTCGATCCAGATGTGATGAATCAGCTGGTTAATCCGCATACGGCTAACACGATCCCAGCAGATTTACTGAGACCATTACGCGGTATGCTATATGCAGGACTGCATAATGTGTATTTAGTGGGAATCGGTTTGATTATTGCAGCGATCATTTTAAATGCAAGTGTTAAAAAGAAACTTACGAATTAGAGGAGTCATTATTTCTTTACAAAAAATGACAATAGAATACGAAGTTTTGACGTAAAAAGTTCATACTTACTTTGTATGATATTGATATACCAAAAGCAAATAACTTAAGTAATGTATTTTCATTTTTAACTCCTCCTCTGCTCGTTCTTCTTAGAAGAACGAGTTTTTTTGTTTTATATATTTAGTCAAAAAATAATGATTTTAGTGCTACAATAATAGAAAACAGAAAATGAGGGATGTTGAATGGCTTTTTTGCAAGCGAGTATTTATTCAAATGTATTAGAGATGGAAGTATCAGTGAACGTAATTTTGCCTCAAAGAACAGAGAAAAAAATCGGTACAGCAACAAAAGGGAAGGAGACAGATGTCCCAGTAATGTACTTACTTCACGGAATGGGTGGAAATCATAGTGTATGGGAACGACGAACATCAATAGAACGTTATGTCTCAGAGCTAGGCTTAGCTGTGATCATGCCATCTACAGATCTTGGGTGGTATACGGATACGACCTATGAAATGAACTACTGGACATTTATTTCTGAGGAATTACCAAATATATGTCATGAGTTATTTCCACAATTGACAACAAAAAGAGAAAAAACATTTGCGGTAGGACTTTCCATGGGCGGATATGGGGCTTTAAAACTTGGATTAGCTAAACCAGAAAACTATGGAGCAGTGGCGTCTTTATCCGGTGCTGTGAATCTTGCTGACAGAATAGAAGATCTATTAGCGATTAAAGGAAGAAAGTTCTGGGAAGGGATTTTTGGTCCTCTAGAAAATGTCCAAGGATCGACCAATGACCCAATGTTTTTACTTGATCAGCTTGTTTCAAGTGGAGAAAATGCACCAAATATATTTCTTTGCTGTGGGGAAGAGGACTTGCTTTTACATGGAAATAAAACAATGGCGACAAAGCTTACAGCTTATAATATTGAACATACATTTGAAACAGGCCCGGGTAACCATGATTGGATCTTTTGGGATGAGTGGATTCAACGGGTATTAAAGTGGTTACCGCTAGATAAATGAAGAAAAAAAGCTTGGACAAATAAAAAATGTCTAAGCTTTTTGCGTATTTACTATTAGACGAACGTATCTAACCCATTCAAAAACACTCGCAATGTTTTCATAAAGAAATCTTTTTGTTTTTCTTTTTGCCGATATTGAATACTTTCGCTGATATTATTAAGCTCATGTTCTTGAACATATTGTTTCATCAAGATGATTTGTGTCTTTAAGTAATCATCCCCTGCCATGACTTTATTGTATAGTTTTTTTTCTTCAGAAGAATCCATCAACATGCCAAAGAGTAGATGCTGTAAAGAAGTGATCGTCATATAACTCAACTCAATAGAAAAACCAGCTTCATTAAGAATACCTAAAATTGCATCAAGATTTCTTAAACGAGAGGGGTAAGATGGGATCGTTTGAATTTCGATCTCGATAGCACAAGGGTATTGCTGATACAATTCATAATATTTTTCCATATAGGCATAGATGGTTTCTTTCCAAGTTTCTTTCTGCTTTGGTGGTATAAAATGATTCTCTATTTCTTCGGCCATACTTTGGAGTAGGGCCTGTTTATTTTCTATATGCCAATAGATCGCAGGGGCTTGAATATTAAGTTTTTGTGCTACTTTACGCATAGATAATTTTTCTAATTCAGGGTTTTCTGCCAATAATTCAAATGCTGCTTGAACGATTCTTGTTTTTGATAATTTTTCTTCCAAATTTCTCATCCTTTTATATAAAAATAGAAGCTAACTTCTTGAATTTCATTTCTAAAAATGGTAAATTGTTATGCGGCCTAATTTTACAGTGTTAAGTTTGTGAAGTCAACAATGGAAAACGTGTCTTATTTATCCGTTTATTCTCACATAATAACATTAAATGATCGTTGAAAGTTGCACAACGAATCAAAGACGGCTAGTTTTACAAAGAAAGTTGGGATATAAGTGAGTATTATTATGGAACATGTCAAAAAGTACAAGCTAGAAGTTTCAATCGCCTTGATTACTGTTGTTGTCATGGTCATGTCGGCTTTATGGCAGCCTAAACTATTACAAAAAGTGCTAGAAGCAATTATTAAAGAAGATAAGAGTCAAATGAAAGAACTAGGATTATATTTGATCGGGATTGCAGGTCTTGGTTTGATTGCAGGAGTGTTTAATACGATTTATTCTGCTAAAGTCGCACAAGGAGTGAGTGCTGATATTCGTGAAGCAACATTTCGTAAGATCCAAACCTTTTCATTCGGCAATATTGAAGAATTTTCAGCCGGGAATTTAGTTGTTCGTTTGACGAATGATGTAACTCAAATCCAAAATGTGATTATGATCGCATTGCAGTCATTATTCAGAATTCCCATTTTGTTTATTGGTAGTTTTATTTTAGCGATGATGACGTTACCGCAGTTGTGGTGGGTGATCGTTTTACTAGTTGTAGCAGTCTTCATTATTACTGCACTGTCATTTTCACAAATGGGTAAACATTTTATGATCATTCAAACATTGATCGATAAAGTAAATGGTTTAGCTAAAGAAAATCTGTTAGGGATTCGTGTCGTTAAATCATTTGTTCAGGAAAAGAATGAATTAAACCGTTTCACCAAAGTCAGTGAAGAATTGACGAAACACAACTTGATTGTTGGAACCCTATTTTCTGTGATGATTCCATCATTTATGTTGGCAGCCAATTTAGCTGTTGTTGGGTCTATTTTTCTTGTAAGTAATCTTGTAAAAGATGATCCAACAGTTATCGGAGGCATTGCCTCATTTATGAGTTATTTGATGCAGATCATGATGGCAATCATTATTGGAGGAATGATGATGATGATGACTTCTCGTGCTGCTGTTTCAATCAAGCGGATCAAGGAAGTCATGGACACAGTTCCAGCACTAACCTATAAAGATGTACCAGAACAAAAATTAAATGGTAGTGTCGTTTTTGATCATGTTAGTTTCCGTTATCCAGGAGATGATACAGATACGTTGAAAGATGTATCGTTTTCTATCAAACCTGGTGAAATGGTCGGGATCGTAGGGGCTACTGGTGCTGGTAAGTCAACTTTGGCACAATTGATTCCACGATTATTTGATCCATCTGAGGGGAAAGTGGAAGTTGGCGGAATTGACTTGAAGGATGTCAATGAACATAGTTTGCGTAAAGCTGTGTCTTTCGTATTACAAAAAGCGATTCTTTTTTCTGGTACGATTTCACAAAATTTACGTCAGGGAAAACGAGATGCTAGTGAAGCTGATATGTCTCGGGCAACTGAAATTGCGCAAGCAAAAGAATTTATTGAGAAATTATCGTTACAATATGAAGCGCCAGTTGCTGAACGAAGCAACAATTTTTCTGGTGGACAAAAACAACGTTTGTCTATTTCAAGAGGAGTGATCGGTGATCCTAAGATTTTGATCTTAGATGACAGTACAAGTGCCTTAGATGCCCGTTCAGAACGTTTAGTGAGAGAAGCGTTGGATAGAGATTTAAACGATACAACGACGATCGTGATTGCGCAAAAGATTTCTTCTGTTGTTCATGCAGACCGTATTTTAGTCTTAGATAAAGGACAATTAGTGGGTGAAGGAACGCACGAAGAATTAGTGAAGACAAATCCAATCTATCAAGAAATTTATGAAACACAAAAAGGAAAGGATGAAAATAATGACTGATTTAATAAGAGCAAGTAAATTCTTTTTTCATTATTTAAAACGATACAAACTTTCCTTCTTGTTTATCTTTGTGACGATCGTCATTGCGACGTATTTACAAGTGAAAGCACCGCAATTTGTTGGTGAAGCAATTCAAGAATTAGCTAATTATGTGGGCGCTTTGGCGCAAGGAACAGATGATAAGAGCAAATTTATCGATATTATCTGGAAGTTATTGATTTTTTATGTACTGACAAGTGCAGCTAATTTTATTTATAGCATACTATTTACCCAAGTTGTTGGAAAATCAACAAACCGGATGCGTATTGGTTTATTTAATAAGCTAGAAAAACTTACGATCCGTTTCTTTGATTCTCATCAAGATGGTGAGATTTTAAGTCGTTTTACTAGTGATTTAGATAATATCCAAAATAGTTTGAATCAAGCTTTACTTCAAGTGTTGACCAATGCGGCATTATTTGTTGGAATCTTGATCATGATGTTCCGTCAAAATGTGCAATTGGCATGGGCAACGATTGCTTCTACGCCTGTAGCGATCCTGATTGCTGTAGTTGTTATCAGTAAAGCAAGAAAATATGTTGATATTCAACAGGATGAAGTCGGTAAATTAAACGGCTATATGGATGAAAAAATTAGCGGACAACGCGTGATCATCACAAATGGTTTACAAGAAGAAACAATCGATGGTTTCTTAGAACATAATGAAACAGTACGTAAAGCAACATTCAAAGGACAAGTGTATTCAGGTCTACTATTTCCAATGATGCAGGGAATGTCCCTTGTAAATACCGCTATCGTTATTTTCTTTGGTGGTTGGCTAGCATTAAATGGAGAGTTAGAAAAAACTGTAGCATTAGGTTTAGTTGTCACGTTTGTTCAATATTCACAACAATATTACCAACCATTGATGCAGATTTCTTCAGGATACAGTATGATCCAGTTAGCGATCACAGGAGCTCGCCGTTTGAATGAAATGTTTGATGAGCCCGATGAAATCAATCCAAAAGATGGCAAAGAAATTGATGGTATCGATCATTCTGTTTCTTTGAATCATGTTGATTTTGGCTATGATCCTGAGGTACCGATCTTAAAAGATGTGTCAATTAATGTAAGCAAGGGTGAAATGGTTGCTCTAGTGGGGCCAACGGGTTCTGGTAAAACAACGATCATGAACTTACTAAATCGTTTTTATGATGTAAATAGTGGTTCAGTGACATTTGACGGAACAGATATTCGTGAAATTGAATTGAGTAGTTTGCGAAGTCACGTTGGAATTGTTTTGCAGGATTCAGTTTTATTCTCTGGAACGATTCGGGAAAATATTGCATTTGGTAAACCAGAAGCAACTGAAGAAGAGATCATCGGAGCAGCTAAACAAGCGAATATTCACGAGTTTATCATGGAACAAGAACATGGCTACGCTACTGAAATTACCGAGGAAAACAATATTTTCAGTACAGGACAAAAACAATTGATCAGCATTGCTAGAACGATCATCACAAATCCTTCACTATTGATTTTAGATGAAGCAACGAGTAACGTAGATACTGTAACAGAAGCAAAAATCCAAAAAGCGATGGATGAAGCAATCAAGGGGAGAACTAGCTTTGTGATTGCACACCGCTTGAAAACGATTTTGAATGCAGATCGTATTGTTGTTTTAAGAAACGGTGAAGTGATCGAAGAAGGAAACCATCATGAATTATTGGAACAAGATGGGTTTTATTCAGAGCTGTATCATAATCAGTTCGTGTTTGAATAAATAAAAAGAGATTAAAAATGAGAGAAAATAAAAGACAGGCTGAAAATCATTTAAATGATTTCGGACTGTCTTTTTTAACTATTTTTTCTCAATACAAAACAAAATTGGCGGATTGTTTTTCTGATTGACAAATTGGTAAGTCAAGACGCTATATTCGTCTTGAGGCAGTTTTTGAGAATAATCTTGGACTAAAGATAATTCTGCTTCGCCGCCCGTGTGTCCATAATAAACAACTAAAATAATCCGTCCTTTGGATCGTAGTCTAATCAGCAAAGCATCTAAGGCTTGTTTTGTTGTATCTGGTTTTGTAATAATTTGTTTGTCGCTTTTAGGAAGATACCCTAGATTAAAGACAGCGGCAGCCAAACGTGTTTCTGTCGGAATCGTCTCTTCAATGGTTTCATGACCTTGATGAAATAAAACAACTTGTTTTTTCAAGTCTAATTCGATGAGCTTTTTTTCAGTGTTTATCAAGGCTTGTTCTTGTACATCATATGCGTAAACTAAGCCTTCTGAACCAACAAGCTGTGCTAGAAAAGCTGTATCATTTCCATTGCCCATCGTAGCATCAACAACGGAATCACCTTGTTCTATCACTTCTTTTAAAAGTGTGTGACTAAAATGAAGTGCGGTTTGCAGCATTAGGCAAGAACCTCCTTACGTACATTATAAATTCCCTGTACACTATTTCGACGTTTCATTTCATTATCAATCGCATTCAACACTTCCCATTTCTTTAAACTCCACATTGGGCCAACTAATGAATCAACAGGTGCATCACCTGTTAAGCGATGGATCACAATCTCTTTTGGAATCATTTCCAACTGATCACAAATAACAGTGACATAGTCTTCTCGAGTCATCAATTGTAAACGTCCCTCATGATAATCTCTCAACATCCGTGTATTCGTCATAAGGTGCAATAAGTGCAATTTGATTCCTTGAATATCTGAGTCAAGGATCGTCCGACGAACATTTTCTCTCATCATCTCTAGATTTTCACCGGGTAAACCGTTGATCAAATGAGTACAAACACGGATATCATGTTTCCGTAGTTTCGCTACACCGTCTAAATAGATTTGATAATTATGTGCCCGATTAATTGTATTGCTGGTATTTTCATAAGTGGTTTGTAAGCCTAGTTCGACCCATAAATAATAACGCTGGTTCAATTCTGCTAAATAGTCAACAACATCATCTGGTAAGCAATCAGGACGTGTGCCGATTGAAATACCGACTACGCCTTTTTCATTGACTACTTGTTCAAAACGATGCCGAATCACTTCAACAGGTGCATGAGTATTGGTGAAATTTTGGAAATAAACGATATATTGATCAACTTGAGGCCATTTTTTATGCATCATTTGAACTTCTTTTTGAAATTGAATCGGCAAAGGATCTTGCGGTGCAACGATCATATCACCTGATCCTGATACACTACAAAAAGTACAGCCACCTTTTGCAACAGTCCCGTCGCGGTTGGGGCAATCAAATCCACCGTCTAACGGGACCTTAAAAATTTTTCCGCCAAACTGCTGGCGTAACGCATAATTCCATGTGTGGTAGCGTTTATTTGGATCTTCTGTATATGGAAACTCAGACATTTTCATTCTTCTTTCTATTGTTGTTTACTTTTGAAGCGCCAAACAAAGCGTTTTTCTAAATAAATTGGATAGGTCATTAACAGCCAAGCTAATCCAAAACAGAATCCACCTACAACATCACTAGGGAAATGAACACCTACATAGATTCTGCTGATACCAATCAGAAAAATTCCTAAACCTAAAAGAATTTGTAAAAATAAACAAAGATTTTTTTGTTTAATAAATTGCGGTAATAATAAAATAATCGTTCCGTATAACAAGACACTTCCAGTAGAATGTCCACTTGGAAAGCTGTAACTATGTTCTGTTACTAAATGATTCAATGTTGGGCGTGGGCGCATAAATAATAACTTGATCAAAGGATTTGCTACGCCAGCAATTAATCCTGTATTGATTAATAGCCAAAGAAGCTCGGCATAATATTTTCCTCTAAATAATACAAAAGCAATTGCTAGAGTAAGAATCCCGACAGTCAACGGATCAGCGAATCTTGTATACCAGATAAAAAATTGATTAGCAGAAGGATACGGCGTTCTTACGAGCGTTGTGATCGTCTGATCAAAACCGTTTAACCAATCTGGATAAAAACGTACTACATAACCTAAAAACATAAAAACAACCAAAAAACAGCTGCCTGCAAATTGATAATATAATTTATTCTTCATTAAAAGATCCTTTCAAAATTAGATAAAGCCTATTATAACATCAAATAAATAAGAAGACATCTGAAAAACTAGAAAAAGAAGCCTATATGAAAACTTTAAAAGTTTCATATAAGCTTTTAAATAAGAAGAGAATTACTCGTCTTCTCCATCATCATAATCGGAAGGTCCTTCAACTGAAATATCTCCAGAATTTGTTTGTAATGTGAATGATTTTGTCCCTTTTCCACGTTTGTAAGAAGTTCTTTCTTTCCCAAAAATCGTGTGATCACCCAATTGAGTTTTTGCTTTGATTGTTATATCATACAAAATTTCTTCTGTGTGTATCTCGATGTCTCCTTGTTGAGATTCAACCAGTAGTTTTTTAGGAATTTCTGTTCCAGATAATGAAAAGCTGCCATTGACACTTTTAGCTTGTGCCTCACCTTTTAAATTGGACACTTGAATATCACCATTGGTCGTCTCAATGTTAGCGACACCCTTGACTTCATTTAAAGAAATGTCACCAGAGGTACTGCTAGCAGACCATTTTGAAGCAGTAAAATCATTTACGTTGATATCACCGTTGGTCGTTTGGAAAGTAGCTTCGTCTGCACGAACGTCATTAAAGATGTTAAGATAGCCATTTGTTGTTTTAATCGCTAGTTTTTCAGCGTTGACATCATTAACATCGATATCAGCGTTGGTAAAGGAAATGGCTAAATCTTTTGTCGCTGCATTTGAAAGATGGATAGCACCATCAGATTTACCATCAATAATCAACCGTTCGGTGTCTTCTGGAATCGTTAGTGTCACGGCCGAACCTCTATCAAAAAAACCAAATTTTAGTCCTTCAAATTCCTTTTTTCTCTGATCGCTACTTACTGAAATCAATAACTGGTCATTTTTTTCCTTAACATCTAAGGTGCTTTTTAAAGAAACTGGTAAAGAACTGCGAGAGTTCATTACAACCTTATCCGAATTGTCAGTCAAGACATAAAATTCAGCATTGCCAGAAAGGTTTAGATGGATTTCTTTTTTACTTTGTTTATTTTTTATATCATACGTTTGTTTTTTTTCATCGACCATAGAATTTTCAGCACGACTAAAATAAACAGCACCGCCTATTCCACCGATAATCATGCTAAAACACCGATAGTTAGAAAAAATGTAGTTGTCTTTTTCATATTAAACCTCTCCTCTTAAGACACGAACGTTCCATTGTAGATAACGTCGCAAACAATTTCCAAAAAATTTTGTTAAGGGCAGTAGAATCACTATCCCAACGATTCCAGCACCAGAAAGAAAAATACTAGCAAATAACTGGAACATCGCTGCATCGTTGAAGCCAGCAAAGACTGAGATTCCTGCTAAGATAGGTGAAAATAAGAAGACAACAGCAACTAGCCAACAAGCGAAAAAGACCATGATGGCAGCAAAAATCATCCAAAACATAAAGAGAAAGTTAAAAGACAGCACTCCAGCAATTTGACAGAATCTTGTAAAGCCGCCATGGTGTGGACGTTCATAAGAACGGTAAGCATCATCATAAGGATGTTCAAGCTCTTCTTCATAATAATAGTCATTGTTCACAATTGGCTGAATCTCTTGCCAACCATCACGCTCAATTCTTTTTTCAGGAACGGAGATATCAAATTCTTGTAAAATCTCTTCAGCGATTCCTCGTGGTTTTCCTAAGCTTTTAGCGATTTGTTCTTCTGTTTCACCAGTAGCTGAGCGTTCCTCAAAAATTGCTTCATATTTATTCAAGATAAGAGCTTGCTGTTGGTTAGTCAGAGGTTTAAGGTAGATTTTCAATTCGATTAAAAAATGTTCTTTATTCATTATTTTCCCCCATTTCATTTTATCGTCCGTTTACTTCTTCTCCACTATAATTTTTTTTTGGAGTAATAACAAGCCTTTGATTAAAAAATCAGCCTAAGGTAAAGGGAGGTATCAGCCTTTAGACCTAGTCAGAATATCAAAGAAATAGTAAAAGATTGTAGAAAAAAGCAAAATAAAAATAGTTGGAAATGTTTTACATTTTTATTTGCATATTAATGAAAGAAAATAAAAAAATATTTCTATTTTCTTTAAAAAAAGGGTATACTATAAATCAAGGATTACTTTTTTAGAAAATTCGGAGGATATATTATGAAGAAGTACGTAATATCAAGAAAAGAGCGGAGGAAAGCCGAACAAAACAAGCTTGCTTATGGTCAGTTCAAAAAAGGAACCACTGTGCTTAGCTCAGCACTCGTTGTTTCTTCGATCGCTGCACCGATTGCCGCACCAAAAATAGCAGAAGCAGCAGAAGATCAAAGTTCAAGCGCACAGGTAAGTTACTCAGATACAATTACACATACAGAAGCCGTTCAAGCAGAAACGACGACTGATTCAAACGATTCGATGACACAAGAAACTCAGACAACAACGCCTGAAACATCTTCAAGTGAAGGGACATCTGAAACACTAGAATCATCAGAATTAAATACATCAGAAACAACACAAAGTACTGAGTCAACTGAGTCTACAGAAGAATCAACTGAAACAACAGACTCTTCAACGACTAAAAAAGAAACAGAAGAATCAATAGCGCCGGATCTTATGATGCGTTCAGCATTTGCTCAATCTAGAAGTGTCAGCCCGAGTACATTCATCGCCGAAATTGCTGGACATGCAAGTTCTGTTGCAGCAGCGAACGATTTATATGCATCTGTAATGATGGCCCAAGCTATTCTTGAGAGCGATTGGGGAAGAAGTACTTTAGCTGCACCACCAAATCATAACTTATTTGGAATCAAAGGAAGTTATCAAGGACAATCTGTTACCATGAAAACATGGGAAGTTATAAATGGACAGTGGGTTCAAGTAGATGCAGCATTTAGAAAGTACCCTTCTTATTCAGAATCATTCATTAATAATGCCAATGTTTTGAAAACGACATCTTTTCAAGCTGGTGTTTACTATTATTCAGGCGCATGGAAAAGCAATACGAATTCCTATAGAGATGCAACGGCTTGGCTGACTGGACGCTACGCAACAGATCCAGGGTATAATACGAAGTTAAATAATATTATTACAACGTATAACTTAACTCAATATGATACTCCTTCATCTGGCGGCGGAAGTACAGGAGAAAGCAAGCCTGGCGGAGGTAACACAGGTGGTAATACAGGTGGTAATACAGGTGGAAATACTGGTAATAATACGGGCGGAGGAACCAGTAGCCAAGACGTGACTCATACAGTAAAAGCTGGAGATAGTTTATGGGCACTATCTGCAAAATATGGTACATCGGTTGCTAATATTAAAAGCTGGAATAATCTTTCTAGTGACGTTATTTACGTAGGTCAAAAACTGGTTGTAAAAAAAGGAACAGGAAATTCTGGAAGTACAGGTGGAAGTAATAATAACGGGAACACTGGTGGTTCTGGTAACACAGGAAACTCAGGAAACACAGGGACCTCAAATACTTATTACACAGTAAAATCAGGTGATTCGCTGTGGGCGATCGCCAATGCAAATGGTATAAGTATAACGAATTTACGTCAATGGAATAGTTTAAGTGGAGATATCATTTACCCAGGTCAAAAACTGATTGTGAAAAAAGGTTCTGGAAATACTGGCGGAGGCAGCACAGGTGGAAGTACTGGTGGCTCAACAGGAAATTCAGGCGGTTCTAACGGTTCAGGAGCATCTAACACTTATTACACAGTAAAATCAGGCGACTCACTGTGGGCGATCGCTAATGCGAACGGTACAAGTATAGCGAATTTACGTCAATGGAATAGCTTAAATGGGGACATTATTTACCCAGGTCAAAAACTAGTCGTGAAAAAAGGTTCAGGAAGTACTGGCGGCAATACCAATAACAGCAATAGCGGTTCAACTGGAAATGCCAACAGTTCAAATAATTCCGGAACTGCTACTGGTTATTACACAGTAAAATCAGGTGATTCGCTGTGGGCAATCGCCAATGCGAATGGTATAAGTATAGCGAATTTACGTCAATGGAATAGCTTAAATGGGGACATTATTTACCCAGGTCAAAAACTAGTCGTGAAAAAAGGTTCAGGAAGTACTGGCGGCAATACCAACAACGGCAATAGCGGTTCAACTGGAAATGCCAACAGTTCAAATAATTCCGGAACAGCTGCTGGTTATTACACAGTAAAATCAGGTGATTCGCTATGGGCGATCGCCAATGCAAATGGTATAAGTATAGCGAATTTACGTCAATGGAATAACTTGAGTGGTGATATTATTCAGCCAGGTCAACGTCTAGTTATTAAAAAGAGTCAAGGCGGTTCTGGTTCTTCTAGCAATCAGGGCAACACTCAAACAGCAGGTTCACATACCGTAAAAAGTGGTGATACT
This sequence comes from Enterococcus crotali, assembly GCF_000633635.1. GTDB lineage: Bacteria > Bacillota > Bacilli > Lactobacillales > Enterococcaceae > Enterococcus_L > Enterococcus_L crotali. Next base: position 32,798 of record NZ_AYPQ01000010.1, read on the forward strand.
TTGTGGGGACTGGCTCAAAAATATGGCACAAATGTTCAAAACATCAAACAATTAAATGGCTTATCAAGTGATATCATTTATATTGGTCAAAAATTGAAAGTTAGATAAAACGATTGAAATTGCTGGCAATGTTTGGTAGTATAGTAGCACACAATAGATATACAAACAGTGAAAAGGAATAGTAGAAAGAACCCTGTTTTAGAGAGCGTATGGCTGGTGAAAATACGTACAGAAGCTTTTGAACTCGCCTTTGAGTTATTTTACTGAATTAGTGACAGATAAAGATTCTTTTCGATTTTGATGAGCGGCAGAAACAGCTCAACGACAATCATCTTCACTTTATTAAGTAAAATCGGCGGCAGTCGTTATAATGTTGAGGCTTGTATTTATACAAGTGAACTTAGGTGGTACCACGTTGTCGATTATACGTCCTATAGGAATATTTTCCTGTAGGGCGTTTTTGTTGCAAGTCACAGCAATTGCTTATAGAGCTGATGAATGGGCAACTTTTGATGGCAAAGGGAAGAGACGTTATCTAACTTATGAAGTATCGCCAAGCCAACACTTTAACAAAGTGAAAAAGGCGAACCTAAGAGACAGGTAAACCGATCACCAGCAGAAATTATTAATAAAAAGTTGCATAAAATAGGAGGAGAAAAACGTGAGTTACGATCACAAGAAAATTGAGAAAAAATGGCAAAAATATTGGGCTAAGCATAACAGCTTTACTACCCATGATGATCCGAGTAAAAAGAAATTTTACGCTTTAGATATGTTCCCGTATCCATCAGGACAAGGGCTTCATGTTGGGCATCCAGAAGGTTATACTGCAACAGATATTTTATCTCGTATGAAAAGAAGCCAAGGATACAGTGTTTTACATCCAATGGGTTGGGATGCCTTTGGCTTGCCGGCAGAACAATATGCGTTGGACACAGGTAATGATCCAGCTGAATTCACAAAAAAAAATATTGAAACATTCAAACGTCAAATTAACTCCTTAGGCTTCAGTTATGATTGGAATCGCGAAATCAATACGACAGATCCTGAGTATTATAAATGGACACAATGGATTTTTACCAAGCTATATGAACATGGCTTAGCCTATGAAGCGGAAGTAGCAGTGAACTGGGTACCAGAACTTGGTACAGTTATTTCAAATGAAGAAGTGATAGATGGCAAAAGTGAGCGTGGTGGCTACGACGTTGTTAGAAAACCAATGCGCCAATGGATGCTTAAAATCACAGCTTATGCAGATCGTTTGCTAGATGATCTAGATTTGGTCGATTGGCCAGAGAATATCAAAGATATGCAGCGCAACTGGATCGGACGTTCTGAAGGAGCGAACGTTGATTTTAAAGTCAAAGGAAGTAATGAAACTATCACAGTCTTCACAACTCGTGCAGATACATTGTTCGGTGCAAGTTATTTAGTCATTGCGCCTGAATTAAAAATAGTTGATGAGATTACAACACCTGAGCAAAAAGCGGCAGTAACAACTTATCAAGCAGAAGTAAGTAAAAAATCTGATTTAGATCGTACGGATTTATCTAAAACAAAAACAGGAGCCTTTACAGGTGCCTATGCAATCAATCCAGTCAACGGCAAAGAAATCCCAATTTGGATCGCAGATTATGTTTTGGGAAGCTATGGAACGGGTGCTGTCATGGCTGTTCCAGCTCATGATGAAAGAGACCACGCGTTTGCTGATAAGTTTGGTATCGCAATGATTCAAGTTATTGAAGGTGGAGATATCACGAAAGAAGCATACACTGGAGATGGTCTTCATATCAATTCTGGTTTCTTAGATGGTCTAACAAAAGATGAAGCAAATGAAAAAATGTATCAATGGCTGACAGAAAACGGCTGTGGTAAAAAAGAAGTCACTTATCGTTTGCGTGATTGGTTATTTTCTCGTCAACGCTATTGGGGGGAACCAATCCCTGTGATTCATTGGGAAGATGGAACAACAACGACAGTGCCGGAATCTGACCTACCCTTGACCTTGCCCAAAACCGATGATATCAAGCCAAGTGGAACAGGTGAATCACCACTTGCAAATATTACCGAATGGATCAATGTAGTCGATCCTGAAACAGGCAAAAAAGGTAAACGTGAAACCAATACAATGCCGCAATGGGCTGGAAGCTCTTGGTACCATTTACGTTATATCGATCCACATAATAAAAATGAAATTGCCAACTATGAAAAATTAGAACGTTGGTTACCAGTAGATATTTATATTGGTGGGGCTGAACATGCGGTACTCCACTTGTTATATGCACGTTTCTGGCACAAATTCTTGTATGATATCGGTGTTGTACCAACAAAAGAGCCATATCAAAAACTATACAATCAAGGAATGATCTTAGGCCAAAGTTTCCGCGATAGTCGTGGTGTACTCGTTCCTACAACTATGGTTGAAAAACGAGATGGTATTTGGGTAAACATCGAAACAGGTGAAGCACTTGAAGAGGCTCCAGCCAAGATGAGTAAATCATTGAAAAATGTCGTGAATCCTGACGATGTTGTTGAAAAATACGGAGCAGACACATTAAGAATGTATGAAATGTTCATGGGCCCACTCGATGCATCGATTGCTTGGAGTGAAAATGGACTTGAAGGTAGTCGTAAGTTCTTAGACCGTGTGTGGCGTTTGATCGTAGATGAAAATGACAAGATGCGTGATCGTATTACAACAATAAATGATGGACGTTTGAGTAAAGTGTATAATCAAACTGTCAAAAAAGTGACAGAAGATATGGAAAATCTACACTTCAATACGGCAATCTCGCAATTAATGGTTTTTGTCAATGAAGCCAATAAAGTTGATGTTTTGCCATACGATTATATTGAGGGATTTGTTCAATTATTAGCTCCAATCGCACCGCATATTGGTGAAGAGCTATGGGCGATTCTTGGAAATGACGAAAGTTTAACGAATGCACCTTGGCCAACATATGATGAAGCTGCATTGATTGAAGATGAGGTCGAAGTTGTTTTCCAAGTGAATGGAAAAGTTCGTACAAAACTAAATATCGCTCGAGGCTTGAGCAAAGAAGAATTAGAAGAAAAAGCACTAGCTGCTGAAGAAATCCAAGCATTTATTGAAGGAAAAACAGTACGTAAAGTGATCGTTGTACCAGATAAACTGGTGAATATTGTAGCGAATTAATTACCTATAAAAATGTAATTGGCTGACGCCAAGATAAAAGTGTTTAGCTTCGAGAACAATACCTACCTAGTTCTCGGAGCCTTCAATTCTCAAAGAATTTGATGTGATCGAAGCATAGCTTAGTAGCTATTTTTTCTCGCCGTTTATTCGGGTTTAGAGCACGAAATAACACTAATTTTTAGTGTTTTCCCGCTCCAGTCTTTTTATTTTGTTGAATTAATATAGCTTTATTTAGTAACCTATTTTGAAGAATTAATAAAATGGAGTGAGGAACAATGGGCAGAATCCAATCTGATCATTGTTTCTCACTCCTATACATAGTTAAGTTAGGTTGTGTAAAAATTTTTGGGAATTGTCTATTAGTATAGATTGACTAATCATAGATTTCAACAAAGTATGGATTTCGAAATCTATATTCTCATTCAAGAGATAATTTTCGAGATCTTCAACTTCATCATCTTGCACGATTGATATAATCTTTTTGACTTGTTTCTCGTTTAAATCAAAGTCGATGATCCCTTGAAAAAATAAGGTCTCTTCTTTGTTTTCTTCAAGAGCAATTATGAGTAGTAATTTTTGATGGTATTTAATTTTTGACAATTCATCTTTGATATTATTATCCAACTTTGCACCTCATTTTAAAATAGGAACTGACTTATTGCCCATGCTATAGTGCGAGCAGCAGAACTTGGTATTTTTAGTTCGTGTATCATGAATGAAACTAGTCGAGCCTCAATAGAAGTGGAGATTGATTCAAGAAATGTGCCTAGTGCAAATGCATGTTTTTTAAGTAAATTTGCATTCTTTTTACTTAAAATACCAACAACTTTGCTAAGTAAATTTCCACCATATTTTAAAGCCAAAACCATCGCTTTTTTCTTAAGACCTCTGGCTTGAGGGCGTAGATCATTTGGATTATTTTGTTTATCTTCAAATAGGGATTTACCTTCATCAGATAAACCAGAGTAAATTTCATTTTCATAATTTAGATGTTTTTCAGTGGCGACGTTATCATTCGCAAATACTTGGGAAGTAGGGACAACATAAGTACCAACTAGCAATGTAGAACAAAATACCAACATAAGTTTTTTTAGTTTCATATCAATCAACCTTCTTTCATTTTTTACTCATCGCGATTGAGATAATTCATATTATATATTATGTTATATTAAATGTAAATGTTTTTTTACTTTTTAAAAACAAAAATAATCATAGAGGTCGATCGTTCATAAAATAGTTTTGCTCAATTGTGAAAATCATGCTACAATGTTTCTAAGAAATGACGAAGGTGGTGAATAAGTACAATGGTCAACATGTCAAAAATAACAGTTAGCTTTTCATATACAATGGAGTACCTGGCTTTTTGTCATGTTATTATTTCCGATTTTTTAACTCAAGGGACGAGTGTGCCCAAAAAGGTTGATCAATTGAATAAAACAGACCATTCAGACTTATTTACTTAGAAAACAATCAGTCATAAAATAACATGATGTTTGCTAATAGAACATGCTCCCGTCTAAAAAATAAAGGAGCTAACTTTGCATCTAACAGTAAATAATGAAGGTTGAACGAAGAAAAACGTTCAGCTTTTTTGTGTATACCAAATAACTAGAAAAAATGTAGGTCAAAGGAAAACGAAAAGCAAGAGTGTTTCGTTTTGTTTATCTGTCTGAATGGCAGAAAGAGGACGATATGTTAGTACAATTACAAAAGATAACCAAAAACTATGGAAGTGTTCCACTTTTTGAAGAAGTAAATCTACAAATAAATCAAGGAGAAAAGCTCGGACTGATCGGTACCAACGGATCAGGAAAATCAACGATGTTAAGGATTATCACAGGACGTGAACCAGTTGACTCAGGGACGGTCAGCTGTAAAAAAAATATTCGTATTGGCTATTTAGCTCAAATGCCAGAAGTCTATGAACAACAAGTCAAAACGTATCTGTTAGAAACTTTTACATTACAGAATTCGATTCAAAATCAATTAACACATTTGGAAGAAGCCATGACTGATCCAGACTGTGATTTAGAAAAAATATTAGCTCGCTATGGTCAAAAGCAAGAAGAATTCCAACAAGCTGGCGGCTATGAAATGGAAAATAGACTAGAAATGATTGCTAACGGTTTAATGATCACTCATTTGTTGTCGAAAAAACTTTCAGAGCTAAGCGGTGGTGAGCAAACGATCGTTTCTCTAGCAAGGATATTATTACAAGAGAATGAATTGGTTTTATTGGATGAACCGACCAATCATTTGGATGCTAAAAGAATCACTTGGCTAGAAGGTTATTTAACACATGAGAAAACAGCTTATTTGATTGTTTCACATGATCGTTTATTTTTAGATCATACAGTAGATAAAATTATAGAGCTAGAATCAGGACAGCTGCAGGAATACAAAGGGAATTATTCAGCGTATAAGAGACAAAAGGAAGAACAGCTTGAAAAGTTGAGAAAAGATTTTGCAGAGCAGCAAAAGGAAACCCAGAAAATTAAACTAGCAATTCGTCGTTTTCGTCAGTGGGGTCACGAAGGTGATAATGAAAAATTCTTCAAAAAGGCTAAAGAACTGGAAAAACGTTTAGAAAAGATTCAAAAAATTCCTAAACCTAAAGATGAAACCACAAAATTAGGAAAGAAATTCAAAGAAGCTGACCGTTCTGGGAAAGAGGTGCTTCACTTTAAGGCTGTTAGCAAGCGTTATGCTGAACACCGCTTGTTTGATCAAATCGACTTTTCGTTATTTTGGCAAGAGCATTCAGCCATTATAGGCGAAAACGGTGTCGGAAAAAGCACATTGTTAAAACTGGCATTGGAATTAGAATCAGCGGACAGTGGCGAAATCAAACAAGGAGCGAATCTTCAAGTCGGTTATTTACCTCAGGTCATTGATTATGAGCAGCCTAATCAAACAATTTTAACTTCATTCAGCCAAAGTTGTTCTTTGCCAGAACGAGAAAGCCGCCAAGCGCTGGCAAAATATTCGTTTTATAGTGAAGATGTGATGAAACAGGTTCGGTTTTTAAGTGGTGGTGAAAAAATTCGTTTAGAATTGGCTAAACTGATGCATAATGAAGTGAATTTTTTAGTGCTAGATGAACCAACTAATCATTTAGATATCGAAACTAGAGAAGAAATCGAAGAAATATTAGAATCGTTTAAAGGAACCCTATTAGTTGTGTCCCATGATCGTTATTTTTTACAAAAGATGTTTGATACATTTTTGATCGTTGACCAACTTAAGGTAAGGAAACAAACAGGAACATATTTAGAAATACTTACAAAAAACATTTAACTCCAAGAAACGTCCCCTTCAGAAATAAGCTGATATTGCACAATATCTACTTGGTCATAGAAATTTGAAGAGTAGTTTTTGAGAATTCTTCCTTACTTCTCAAGGGGATATACGTTTCACTCAATCTAAACCTGCCCTCACCTTTTAATCAGATTCTCTTTTCCTAGTGTTTAAAATTGAAGTAATTACCCACAAGAAAGAGCAAAATGAAAAGAAGATGTCAGTGCTTAAAAAAAACTTAATCTTTATGAAAAGAAAATTGAGAGCAGATAAAGAGCGGATTTGTTATAAAAAGTTTTAAAAAAATAAGTAATTGATAAAATAAATAGATAAACAATAAAAAACTGACGTTATTAAATTGATATTAGTTGCAAATTACAATACAATGATATACGTGAGGAAAATTATTTGCTTAGTTTCTATTAAAAAGTAGGGGAGGCCTGTCATGAAAAAAAATATTCGTTTGTTTTTAATTACATATATCATCGTAATGATTTTTCCGATTGATTGGTCTTACGCTATAGAGGTAGAACAAGTCCAAATGGAGCAACCAAACGAGGAAACTTTATCGACCACTGAATTAACAGAATCAACGGAGGAAGAATTAGTCTTAGATTCATCGGAGCTGATTAGCACTGATGCTTCAGATACACAAGAATCAACGGAAGAAAAAGAATTCATTGAAAAAGATAATATAACAAATAGTAAAAGTATAAATAACGTTTCAGATGAAAACGAAGTTGAAATGAGCAGTGAGAATAGGTTAAGGATCGCTGCCCAAGATGAAGATGGTTTTTGGCTAGTTGATTCAGCTGCTACTTTGACTGAGTATTTAAAAGATAGTCAAAAATTAAATTTTCGTTTAACAAACGATATCAATTTGGGTTCAAGTGGTTATCAGCTTAAAGATAAGATGATCATAGATGGTGCAAATCATATTATTACATATAATAAAGGCGGTACAGCTGCCAGTGGTTTTTATGCAAATCAAGCAAATGCGGTTATCGAGATACGCAACACACAATTTGGTAATAGTGATGGTTCAGGCGCAGTTGGTTATTATGGGATCATATCTGGAATATCAGCAGCAAATATGACTTTCATTTTTGATGGAGTCGATTATTATTCTACAAATGGTCAAATGATTTATAACATAGATGGATCGGTCATCATGCGTGGGCAAAATAGAATCGATCAACGAGGTACGAGTACATATTCCCAGGAATGGGCAGAAATCAATTATGTAGAAATTCAAAGTGGTCATACGTCAATCCAACATTCAGGTACAACAGAGGCATTCATCTGGTCATCGGGAACGTCTTCAGCCAATCCACATGCGAGAACTTCTCAAATCGTAGTGAGAGAAGATGCACAACTGGATGTACAAACGAATGGAAATGTCATGTATGGCTCTCTTTCACCAAGTTACACTGTTGAAAAAAATGGTATCTTTAATTTGGACAAAGTCACACTAGCATCAACGAGTTCTAGAAATCGATTTTTTGCTGCTAATCTGACCCAACCAATTACATTTGACTTTAAAGAAAATGCTCAAGTGAACTTTAAATTACCTTTGCCGATTAATCTATATACCGCTAAAGGCGGTATGACGATTGGTGAAAATGCTGATGTTTCAATAGATGTTGCAAGTGGTAATGTCTTTACAACGTCTAGCTCCAGTACATTTGCTATCAATATGAATAAGGCAAAGCAAGTGTCATTTGCAGGGACGAGTCTGGGAACTCTTGGGTTAAATGGCGCCAGTGGTGTCAATAATTTGTCTTTCACTAGCAACTATCTACAAAAAATAGAGACCTATTCCAGTAAAACGAGTAGTACACCAACACAAGAAATATTCAAGACAGCGTCCGATTTGAGTGTTCAAGGAACGAACTTTACGAATATCCCAGGGTCTAGTGATCCATTCAACGCAACAGAAATACTTGCTTTAAGAAACTCACAGAAAATTGTGTTTAGTGAGTTTATAGATGTTCCTAATCAATTAGACCTTTTTGCGCTTGATGCGTCAGATACATCCATTTCGTTATCTGGAAGCTCTGTGAATAATGGCAGCCCAGCAACAGAGGTGAAATTTTTCATTTTCTCTGCAGAAGAAGATGCAAATGATTTAAGGAATGCAAGACAAATCGTTACGTTAAACTCATTTGATGGTCAAATAAACACAGCACTCAAGTCATATTATAATGTTGTCGTGGATGGTCTAAATCCAAACACTCTTTATTGGGCTCAAATGGTTGTTACTAACCAAGCGGGAGAAAGTGAATTTTCTGACACGGAACTTTTTGCTACAAAACCGCAGTTGAGCAATCTCACAGCTGATGTCACAACTACTACTGCCATTATCAATGGAGAACTAGCAAGTGATACAGGGAAGTGGACGGATTATTCAAATGGTGAAGCTGCAGCAATCCCAGATCAACCAGCTTATTTTGGTGCTAAGTATCGCCAAGTCACAGTTGAATATAGCAAAAATAAGACCTTTCCGGAAAATGAAACAAACTATCAAATTGCTGATCTTTCAGGAGATAAGAATCAAAAATTTAGTACGAAATTAAAAGGGCTTGAAGAAGATGTTACGTATTATGTTCGAGTGAATGTTGCAGGCGTTTATGGGGAAGAAGTTGTTTTAGCAATGACGCCTCTTACGGAATTTCAAACGGTAGCGGAAATCATCAAAGTGGAAATACCGATTGAAATGGCTTTTCAAACACAAAATCAAGATATTGGCACGCCACAAGAAGGCGAGGTCTCCTCTGGGGAATATCAAGTCGTAAACAAAGGCAACACGGCAACAAAAATTTCTTTAACTAATCTGAGTAAAGAAAATGCGGATGCCAATCAATTACTATTATTGAATAACCTTTCAGGAAATGCAGGTCAAAATGAACTTGCGCTGCAAATGCTTATCAATAATGATCAGTCAAACACGCTCTTTTTGACGAATGATTTAATTCACTCCCCATTATCGATCGGCGTGTTGGATCCCAACGAACAGAAAAGTCTGACTCTTAGAGGAAAGTACTTTAATGCAACGAACCAAGCAATTTTCCCAACCTATAAAATGACTTTTAAAGTGGAAAGAAATGAAGAATGAGAGGTAATTTATGGATAAAACGAACCAAACAAATGAGGAAAAGAAGAAAAAGAAACGCCTGCTGATTTTGCTATTACTACTTATACTCGCAGTAGCAGCAGGAGGATTATACTATTATTATTCAACTAAAACCGAACCGATCCAAGTCGTATCTGGAGAGTATTTACCAGATGCTAAAGGTGCTAAGAAGATGAGTGATAAAGAAGTGAAAGAAGCTGAACAAAAAGCAGTTGATGCCAGTAAATTCAACATGGTCATCAAATCGCTTGCAGTTTTTGAGACTGGTGATAGTGAGGGCAGCCTCTATATTCAAAACCCAGTCGAAAACGGTTATCCAATCAATGTAGTGATTCGTTTAGATAACAATAATGAACAAATTTATTCTTCTGGTGCAATTCAGCCAGGCTATGAAATAAACGGAGCAAAACTAGATAAAAAACTTGCCCAAGGAGATCATCCAGCAACAGCCACATTTGATATTTATGATTCAAAAACCAATAAAAAACGTGGTCAAGTGCAAGCTGGAATCACCATTCGTGTCAACAACTAATAACGTTATTTAACAGGTTTTCTGTTAAAAATAAATCATTAACACATAAGGGAGAAACGATATGAAAAAAACGAACTTTTTACTTACTGCAATGATGCTAGGTCTAAGCGTATCAGGACTAACACAACTAGCGTCAGCTGAAACAATCGATGGAGAAAATTCAGCAGACGTTATTATCAATGGAACGATCGGTAAATTAGATAATACAGATCCAGATACTACTATTCCGGAAGGCTCTGATGAATGGATCAATGTTACTGTTGATACAGCAACAGCCTTTCACACGACAACAGCAAGTGCCCACAAAAACATCGAGTCTGCTGATTACAGCATTGTCAATAATTCAGGTCGCGGTGTTGCGGTGACGTTGAACAAAATGGACGGAACGCCTAAATATGTTGATACATTGACAATCAATGCCAAAGGAGATGGATTAGTTGCGACTCCTGCAGCTACTAATTTAGTGGAAAGTAATGCATTAGCTGATTTGACAAGCGCGCCTGTTTGGATGCGTTTAGCCAATAAAGAGGGACGCTTAAATATTGATACAGATGCGGCTTCAGCATATGCGAATTCTGCAAAATTCTACTATACAGGTACAACGGTTGCTGATTTACCAGCAAATGTTGAACAAGCGACAACTCCTGAAAACTACACATTGACATTGAAATTCACATCGATCCAAAAAGACGGTACAACACTTGGTGTAACTCCATAATTTAGTAAAAGGCTGTGATAATCAATGAAACGATTTAATTGTCACATCATTTTGTTCATTCTTTTGGTCGGCTATATTGGTTTTTATCAAGAGTCTGTTTATGCTTCAACTGCTGAAATTGAGGTAAGTGGGCAAATCGGTGGAAATAAAGCCAATTCACAACCGCCAAAAGAACAAGAGCAAGAACCAGATACAAAATTAGCACAACCAGAACAAACGCACATAGAACTAAGAAAATTTCCGAATATGGGGAGCCTTATCGAAACAATCACTCCGATTGGCTTCGTATTACTATTGATTTATCTACTTCTCAGTAGATGGAAAGCACATAGAAAAAATTATTCATAATAATAAGCATAGAGGATGGACAAAAGGGATTGCTTTTGCTCCCATCGTTTATCCGAATTCTGTGTGAGTGGGACCTGACTAGAAGAGTTAAGTTCCACTCTCTTTATGTTTATCTAAGAGCTAGGAGTCTATAAGTGATAACAACTGATAGATATAATACTAGAATAGCTTAAATGAAAAAATAAAAACAAATAAAAAAGGAATTGACAGCGTTTTCTTTCCGTGCTATATTAATCGTAGTTGATGGAATTGTTACTGATTTTTCAGGCATAACCATAATATAGCAAAGATGATAAAGGCTTCTTTATCGTGATTGCTATGTTATGGTTTTTCTTATTCTTCAACGAGACTGAACGAGCTCTTTTAGCTTTTATTGTAAGGAGGTGGAACATGTATATAAAAAAGCGAATCAATAATAATGTTGTGTTGGCTGTTGATGAGGAGTTAGAAGTTATTGTTGTTGGGAAAGGTTTGGGATTTCAAGCATATCCTAATGAACCTGTTGATCCCAAGTTGATCCAGCAAGTGTATCTGCCTACAGAAAAAATGAGTGTTAAGCAAATGGCTGTTTTATTAAATGAAGCAAGTTATGAGGAAATTTTGTTAGTGGAGAAAATAGTAAAAATCGGAGAAGAGAAACTTGGTAGGGAAATCAATCCGGTTATTTTGTTTAGTTTGCTAGATCATTTGTTATTCGCATTTAAGCGTCACCAAGAAGCGTTAAAAATACGGAGTCCGATCGAGTGGGAAATCAAACAGTTTTATCCTAAAGAAGTTGAGGTTGGTCTGCAAGTACTTTCGTTGATTGAAAAGGAAAAAGGAATTGCTTTAGAAGAATCAGAAGCAGTATTTATTGCCATGCATTTTGTAAATTACCAATTTGATCAAGAATCAATGGAAACGACAATGGACTATATGGAAGCGATGGGAGATATTACTCAACTTGTCCGTTATTATTTTCAAGTAGAATTAGATGAAAACTCAATCAATTACCAACGTTTTTTGAATCATCTGCGTTACTATTTAATGCGGTTGAACACGCATGAGACTGTGAACTCTCTTGATAATGAAGAAATTGTTTTAACGGTCAAAAAAAAATATCCGAAAGAATTCAAATGTAGCCTGAAAATCAGTGGTTATTTGGAAGAAAGGTACAAAAAGACAGCAACCTTTGATGAACAATTATACTTAACCTTACATTTGGCTCGCTTATTGCATTCATAAATATCAATACAAGGATTCGTTACAGTTAGGCTGGCAAGACCTGTTTGAAAAAAATTGTTTTCTAAAGAAAATAATTTTTTGAGCAGGTCTTTTTTTCTTAAAGAAAACTAACTGCAAAATTTGGGTAATAAATAAAAATATTAAATAGAAAAGAGGAGAAAAAATGCAGGCTTTAGCTGAAAAAATCATTATGCTTGTTGGTGGAGAAGAAAATATCAGCAGTTTGACTCATTGTGTTACACGACTACGATTTAATTTAAAGAATGAGTCTAAGGCTCAAACAAAAGTGTTGGAAGAGCTTGAAGGAGTTATGGGTGTTCAAAGACAAGGTGGTCAATATCAAGTGATCATTGGTGGGAAAGTCGGTAAAGTGTATGCAGAAATCATTAAACTTATCCCGCGTTTAGATGATAACACGAGTGAAGAAGCGCCAAATGGCGAAAAAGATTCGTTGATAAACCGTTTGATCAACACTTTATCTGCAATTTTAGTCCCAAGTTTGGCACCAATTGTTGGTGGCGGGATGCTAAAGGGCTTTTTATTCATGCTGACAAGTTTGGGTTGGGCAGATCCTGAAAGTGGCACGATGTTTGTTTTGAATATGACTGGGGATGCCATGTTTTATTTCTTCCCGTTTTTATTGGCAGTAAGTAGTGCACGTAGATTTAAAACCAATGAATACATGGCGTTAAGTTTGGCTGGTGTATTGATGTATCCAACGTTGATCAATGCTGCAATAGCAGGGGAATTGACGAAAGTTCAGTTTTTAGGTTTTATTCCTGTTCCGATCGTTAATTACAGTAGTTCGATTTTACCGATTATTTTAGCTGTTTTACTGTTGAGTTATGTGTATCGCTTCTTTGAAAAAGTCATACCTAGTATGGTGACAGTGATTTTTACGCCGTTGTTAACATTGATTTTGATAGTGCCGATCATGTTAGTTGTTTTGGCCCCAATCGGGTTTTATGTGGGAGAATATATTGCTCAAGGAATCGAAGCACTGATCAAGTTCTCTCCGCTAGTATCAGGTTTTGTCATTGGTGCAAGCCGTCCGTTATTAGTATTAATGGGGATGCATCATGCGATTCGGCCGATTACGCAGCAACAAATCGCAACATACGGTTATTCGACAATGGGACCAATGAATTTTATGAGTACGATGGCCCAAGCGACAGCAGCATTTGCTGTCTACTTCTTGATTTCAAATAAAAAAATGAAGCAAGTGGCTTTGTCCTCTACAGTTTCCGGGTATTTAGGAATTACTGAGCCTGCGTTGTATAGTGTTTTAGTAAAATATAAAGCTGCATTTGTCGGTGCATCGTTAGGTGGAGGGATCGGTGGTGCTATCGGTGCAGTTTTGGGTGCTAAATCAATGGCGCCTGTAATGCCGAGTATTCTTTCGATTCCTGTTTTTTTAAATGATGCAGCTGCCGGATTTATTATTGCCTTGATCGTAACGGTGATCGCTACTTTTGTGATTACATTTTTACTAGCGAAAAGTGTGATGAAAATAGAAGAGGGCCCAGAAAAAGCAGTGAGTTCATTGAATACAAGTGCTGTAGAAAAGGAGCAGGACGTTGTGATTATCAATGCACCAGTTTCTGGAACAGTTTATCCGATCAGTGACGTGGCAGATCAAACATTCTCAAAAGAATTAGTTGGAAAGGGCATTGCAATCATGCCTGATACTGACAGGATCGTGTCGCCGATTGAAGGGACAGTGACGATTGCGTTTAAGACGAAACATGCGATTGGTTTGACCTCAAAAGAAGGAATTGAAATGTTGATCCACGTGGGATTAGATACAGTGGAATTAGAAGGACAGTATTTTGAGTTGCTGTGTAAGCAAGGGCAAACGGTTCATGTAGGAACTCCGCTGCTTCGATTTGACCATGAAAAGATCAGTGAAGCGGGCTATGATATAAGTGTGATCGTGGTTGTTACTAATTCGGATGACTATTTATCAGTTTTAACAATGGATGATCAAAAGCAGATTCAAGAAGAAGAGGCATTGATCACGATTGTTCCTGGGGTGACACATGATAGAAGCGAAGTGGGGTTAGCTGTGGAATGATGTAGGAGGAGAAAGTAAGACTGATTTAGTTGTCGATTTTAGAAAAATGAAATGAGCTTTACGGGCTATTCTCTATGAAAAAAGCTGAAAATGAAGTGATACAAAAAAGGAGCGCACTCAATTTTTTCTATTTTTCTACGAGACTGGACGAGCCCGATATGCGTTTAAATTTAGGAGGAAATGGTATGAAAATTATTTTGACGAAGGATTATGATGAATTAAGTAAAGTTGCAGCACAACTGTTGATTGGAGAAATGTTTCAACGCCATGAGCGAGTGAATTTGGCAATCACTGCAGGGACGACGCCAATTGGGATGTATGAAAAATTAGTGGCTGAAGTGAAAGACAAGGACTATTTTGATAATGTACATTACTATAATTTTGATGAGATTCCTTATAAGTCAGGGCGGCGTGAAGGTGTGACGATCGGCGACTTAAGAGAGCTGTACTTTACACCTGCAGATATTTCAGATGAACAAATCCATATACTAGATGGAGAAAACTACAAAGAGCAGGATCAACGGATAGATGAAGCTGGCGGTCTTGATGCGATTTTACTTGGGATCGGTGCAGATGGGCACTATTGTGGCAATCTACCAGGGACAACAAGCTTTAGTGACTTCACAACGAAGGTTGTTTGCGATGAGGCAATGAAAGAGCGAATCGCGCCGCATTTTGAAGATCGTGCTGAAACACCTGATTTTTATGTTACAATGGGACCAAGAAGTGTGATGAACGCTAGACACTTGATTCTTTTTGCTAGTGGTGAAAAGAAAGCGAAAATTATGAAAGCGTTTATTGAAGGCGCAATCACTGCTGAAATACCTGCTTCTATTTTGAAAATGCATCCGCATTTAACGGTTGTTCTAGATGAGGCAGCAGCAGAATTATTAGAATGAGGAGAAATAATCAATGAGTAAATCAGTATTTCCAGAAAATTTTTTATGGGGTGGGGCTACAGCTGCCAACCAATATGAAGGTGGCTATTTATCTGGTGGCAAAGGACTAAGTACGCTAGATGCGATCACAGGTGGTAGTCATACAAGTCCTAGAATGATCACTTATAAAACAAAAGAAGGTAAAATTGAAACCTGTAAAAGAGACGCAACGCTACCAGAAGGTGCAGTTGGCTATATTGATCCTGAACAGTATTACCCAAGCCATGTAGCAACCGATTTTTATCATCATTATAAGGAAGATATTGCTTTATTTGCTGAAATGGGCTTTAAATGTTTTAGACTTTCGATCGCTTGGTCTAGAATTTGTCCTAAAGGAACAACAGAAATCAATGAGGAAGGGTTAGCCTTTTACGATAAAGTGTTTGATGAGTTATTGAGTTATGGGATTGAACCAATCGTAACGATCAATCATTTTGACATTCCAATGTATTTAGCCGATGAATTAGACGGATGGTCAAGTCGAAAAGTGATCGATTATTTCTTGTTTTTCTGTGAAACATTATTTAAACGTTATAAAGATAAAGTAAAATATTGGATGACTTTTAATGAAATCAATTTTTTACGCAGCTGGACACAAATCGGTATCCATCAAAATGATAAACAAGCGAAATACCAAGCTGCTCATCATTTATTTGTAGCGAGTGCTAAAGCTGTTAAGTTAGGTCATCAGATCAATCCAGATTTCAATATAGGGATGATGGTCGCATATATTCCAAGCTACCCAATGAGCTGTAATCCAGAAGATGTGATGGAAGCGATCAAATTTAATCGTGAGCAAGAATTTTATATTGATGTGCAGGTTAAAGGCTATTATCCAGCACACAAAATAAAAGAATTTGAACGGGAAAATGTTGTGATCAAAAAAGAAGCGGGTGATGATGAAATCATACAAGAAGGAACGGTTGATTATATTGGCTTTAGTTATTATATGTCAACGGTTTCTGCTGCTAATCCGGAAGAGGTAAAGTATGTTGGTGGAAATCAAATGCCAGCGGTCAAAAATCCTTATTTAAAGGAATCGGATTGGGGTTGGGCTGTAGATCCTCTAGGTCTACGTATTTCTTTGTGTAAATTGTATGATCGCTATAATGTTCCATTATTTGTTGTAGAAAATGGGTTTGGTGCAGCTGATAAAGTTGAAGCAGATGGCACGATCCAAGATGACTATCGTATTGATTATTTCAGTAAGCATATTGCTGCGATGAAAGAGGCGATCGAGTTAGATGGAGTCGACTTGATTGGCTATACACCTTGGGGCTGCATTGATGTTGTTTCATCTGGAACAGGAGAAATGAAAAAGCGTTATGGTTTCATTCATGTTGATATGGATGATGAAGGTAATGGTACATTAAATCGTTCTAGAAAACAGTCGTTTTATTGGTATAAAAAATTGATTGCAGCAAATGGCATAGAAGAATAAAAGAGTTAAGACTTATTTCAATCATTTGAAGTAAGTCTTTTTTAATAAAAGGCGCAAAAAGAGCGTAAAATGTTGTAGTAATAAGGAACAGTGGTATACTGCTAATGAGACGAATTAACTGATTACAGAATAAAGAAGCAGTAATCAGTTGGCTGAAAAAGCTGCAGGAGGAATAATAGATAAGATGAAAAGAGTATCAGTCAAGGAATTAAAAAAGTTAATCGAATTAACAGTCAATGAACCAGTTTCGATCATTGATGTTCGAGAAGTAGAGGAATTTTCTGATGGACATATTGTTACTGCCAAGAATTATCCGCTATCCACATTACCAGAAGCAATGTCGGAAATCGATCGGGAGCAGCCACATTACGTTATTTGTCAGCACGGTGTTCGTTCGGAACATGCGTGTTCTTTTCTTGAGAATTATGGCTATAATGTAATTTCTGTATCTGAAGGTATGTCGGTTTGGGATGGAGAAAGCAAGGTCAATAGTTATAGCTGAAGAAGTGGGTGATCCCGACAACCAAGTAGGTACAATGTCTATCTGCGACGAGTCTTTGGCGAGAAGTATCAACTCGTACTTCGTTGTATTTTAAAATAATTTCAGCTTATTTCTGAAGAGATTGTTTCTGTTCCTACCAATTTATCTGGATTCCGTGTGAGTGGGATATGACCCAAGAGTCATATCCCACTTATTTTTAGTAAGCAAATAAGTTGTCAGTTCACTTACTATTTGTTAGTATTTGAATGTAGATAGAAAACAACAGTTATTGGAGGAAAAAAACATGACAACTAAATTATTGATCGCATATTATAGTTCTACAGGGACTGGTACACAAATGGTAACATGGGCAAAAGAAGCAGCTGAAGCGAATGGTGCTGAAGTTCGTTTAAGAAAAGTTCATGAGCTTGCACCAGACGTGGCGATTGATTCAAATCCAGCTTGGCGCAAAAATGTGGAAGCGAGTGCTGACATTCCAGAAGTTACGAGTGATGATCTGTTATGGGCAGATGCTTATATTTTCTCTTCACCTTCTCGTTTTGGTGTGATGGCAAGTCAATTAAAACAATTTTTTGATTTACAAGGTGGACTTTGGGCACAAGGTAAATTAGCTAATAAATTTGTTACAGCTTTTTCTTCAGCTCAAAATCCAAATGGCGGACAAGAACAAGTGATTCAAGGGATTTATACAGTTATGCAACATTGGGGTGCTATTATTGTTCCTGCAGGATATGTAAACCCATCAACTTTTGCAGCGGGTGGTAACCCTTATGGAACAAGTGCTTCAATCGATGGTGAAGGCAATATGTTGAAAGCTGATGAAGTCAAAGCAGCGATTCAAGATCAAACAAAACGATTAGTGGATGTCACAAGTAAATATTTAAGCTAATCGGATAACGACAAAAAACATACTAAGAGTAGAGCGTAAACTTAGTATGTTTTTTGTCGTTCATTTTTAAAGTGAGTGTTCACTTAGTTACATCTTCTCCAAACCATTCTTTAGAAATAGCCGCTAGTTTGCCAGATTTTCTGAGTTTTTCAAAAGCCATGTTAATTTTTTCAGCTAATTGTTTATCAGATTTCCGTAGTCCAACAGCGAATGCCTCACTTTCAAATGCGCCGCTAACAATGGAATAATCAGCTAAATTATCTTCATGGGAAAGATAATAATTAGCATAAACACGATCGATCAATAATCCGTCGATGCGACCGGATTTTAAATCCATAAAGGCTTCATTGAAGCATCATACAAAATGGCCGTTTGATCTTTTACCAAATTTTTTAAAATCTCAGGCTGTTCTTCAAAGCTATTGTAGCCAGAAGAACCATTCTGGGCACCTAAAACTTTTCCTTTCATATCCACAAAGCTGTTGATAGCATTCTTTTTTAAAGAAACTACGACTTGCTCATTTTTCATGTATTCATCACTGAACAAAACCTTCTCTTCTCGCTCAGCATTCTTAGAATAGCCGTTCCAAATTAAATCGATTGTCTGATTTTGCAGCTCATTTTCTTTCATCGACCAATCAATGGGTTGAAAATCAACGTTGATTCCATATAAATCAAAGACTGCTCTAGCTAAATCCACATCAAATCCAATGATTTCACCTGCTTTGTTTTGAAAGCCCATCGGAACAAAAGAATCATCTAAACCAACGATCACTCGTTTTTCAGAATTGATTCGCGACCATTGATCTGTGTCTGTTTTTTTTCTGCCACAGCCTGTAATCGATACGATGGCCAATAAAGTAGCAATGGTGAGTATTAGATAGTTTTTTCTCTTCATATAAGATGTCCTTTCTACTGAACAGGTGACACTGTTAGTAAGTTATCGGCAATATTTTCAGCAAAGTTCATGTCGTGGGTCACAACGATTTGAGTCATGCCTTGCGCTTTTAGTGTTAAAATCACATCTTCGACTTGTTGACGAAGTTCAGGGTCAAGTGCACTAGTTGGTTCATCATAACCTAATACTTTTGGTTTCATTGCAAGAGCCCGAGCAAGTGCAACTCGTTGTTTTTGACCACCAGATAATTGGTAAGGATAGAGTTTTTCTTTTCCCCCTAAACCAAACTTGGTTAGTAGATCGACAGCTTCTATTTCACTAGTTTCTTTCGATTGTTTTAAAGCAAGGATAGGTGCTAAGGTAATGTTATCTAGTACTGAAAGATGAGGAAATAATTGGAAATCTTGAAACACGATTCCCACGACCTGGTCTGCATTATCCATTTCAACAGGATTGAAAGGCACGCCATCCATAGTCAACTCACCAGAATCAATGGTTTCTAACCCTGCTAAGCAACGCAGCAAAGTTGTTTTTCCTCCACCAGAAGGCCCTACAATTGTTAAAATTTCTCCATCTTTGATTTCTAAATTCAATTGATCGATGATCCGACGACCATCAAAACTTTTGGTTAAATTTTTTATACGTAACATAATCTTCCTCCTAAATAAAAATGGTGACAACGTTCCTCAAGCACTGACTATTTATAATACTGATAGTGCTTTTCTAATTTTTTTGAAGCTAAAGTCAACACGGCGGTCAACAGTAGATAAATAACTCCGACTAGAACTAATGGCAATAAGCTTACATCCCGACTCATCGCAATTTTTCCAGCACGCAGTAGATCACCTAAACCAAGTACGTAAATCAATGAGGTGTCTTTAACTAAATTGATTACTTCGTTACCAATAGAAGGTAAAACGACTTTGATCACTTGCGGCAAGATTATTCTTGAGACCGTTTGGAACTTTGTCAAACGTAACACTTTAGCCGCTTCATATTGCCCTTCTGGAATTGACTGAATCCCGCCGCGGAATATTTCAGCAAAGTAAGCCGCATAATTTAAAATAAAGGCAAACAACGCAGCATCATATCGTTCAAAGACAACTCCAATCAAAGGCAAGCCATAAAAAACAAAAATGAGTTGTAGTAATAATGGCGTTCCCCGCATGAGCCAAATATAGATGTTGATCAGAAAATTCAAAGGTTTAAAATTTGTCTGTAAGGCAAAGGCAACTAAAATTCCAAGTGGGATCGAACCCAATAGTGTAAAAATAAATACTTTCAATGTCATAAGTGCTCCGTCTAATAAAGCCGGCATGATTTCTAAAATGTAGTTCATGTTTCTTCCTCCAATTTTTTTAAGTTTGTAGATAAAAGCAAAAAGTCCTCTTGCAATAGCCAAGAGGACGAAATAATCGTGGTTCCACCTCAATTTGTTAATACCTCACAGTATTAACCTCATAAAATCTCTCGCATAACAAAAGATTTCTTTCTGGTAACGGAGAAGGCCGCATCTTCTTACTTGATTCAGAAGATGACTGAAACAGGTGTGTTCATCAAAGGTTTCCCGCTTTTTTTCTCAGCGAATAAAAAAGTCTCTGTCAGGAAATGGTCGGTGATTACTTGTTCTGTTTATGTGTGTTGTGTTTATTCAAATGATTAGCGGAAACTGTCTTAGTACCTTGTTTCTAATTGTGGTTAATGAGTAAGAAGCTTGACGATTCTAAGTAATGAAACGTCTCTCGCTTAGGTTGTCAAGTGTTGAACAACAAAAAGTCCTTTGGCAATTAAGCCAAAGGACGTAAAATTCGTGGTTCCACCTTTTTTCGTTATCATCTCACAATGATAACCTCATGAAGTCGTAGACTTCGAATGCTATAACGGGCATTCCCGAACTTTTCTACTCTTTTGTTCAAAAAGTTAACTCCCAGATGTGGTTCGCTTTATCATTCTGTCTTTTTTCACCAGCCAAAGACTCTCTTTAAGAAAAAGATAAAGGTACTCTTCTGTTCTTTGTTTTTTATAACTTTACCACCAGTTTTTCCACTTGTCAACAATCAATTGTTGAGAAAATTCAGAAAATACTATGTTTTAAGCATAAAACTTACTGATTCAGCGAAGTTGAGTTAAAATGAACATAGCTATTTCCTTTTAAAAAGTAAGTGAATTGTGATAGGTAGAAACTATCGCACTGGTCCTTTTGGTACTATCCATTTGCGTATATATCTGATAAACTATGTACAATTATTGTCGGAAAGTAAAAAGGAGTGGTGGCGATTGAAGCGGCCGATTATTGGAATTGCAGCAAATGAAATCAAGGACGCAGGAGCAAAATTATATCATTTACCAATCAGTTATACTCCTTGCGGTTATGTAAAGGCCGTTCAAAACGCTGGTGGTTTGCCATTGGTTTTACCTGTCGGTTCTCCTGAGCTAGCAAAAGCGTATGTTGCTCAGATTGATAAATTAATTCTAGCTGGGGGGCAAAATGTTTCACCAACACTATATGGTGAAATGATTCAGGTTGAAGAGGCTGAGCTATCTAATGAACGAGATCAATTTGAGCTAGCGTTGATCGAAGAAGCAATTGCACAAAAGAAACCGATTTTTGCCGTTTGTCGTGGGCTACAGTTAGTTAATGTAGCGCTTGGCGGCAGTTTATACCAAGATATCAGTTGTTTGAATAAGCAAAATATTGCCCATATGCAAGTACCGATAGCAAGAGAAATTCCAACGCATCAGATCCAAACGGAAGAAGCCAGCATTTTACGTGAAATATATGGGAAAGCAACGACTGTTAACTCTTTTCATTTTCAAGCAGTAAAGAAATTAGCGGAAGAGTTAAGAGTTACAGCGCTCAGTGAAGATGGCATCATTGAAGGGGTGGAAAGCAAGGATCCTAGTTTAGCATTTTTAGGGGTTCAGTGGCATCCTGATTTTGCCTATGAGTATTTAGAACAAGAAATGGCTGTTTTTCAATATGTTGTCAAAGAATTATAAATTATTCAGCTTAAAAAGAGGAGGAATTGTATAATGAAGAAAAGATTAGGCGTTTTTGTTTTGGCGGCAAGTCTATTGCTGGCTGCATGTAATAGCAACAGTGGGACAAGTTCAACTGGGGAAAAAGAAGACGGTAACAAAACAGCACAAACTCAAGTCATTAAAGTAGCTTCTGGCGGAGAATTATCAACATTAGATAGTGCTCATTACACAGATGTTTACAGTTCAGATATGATCGGTCAAGTGGTGGAAGGACTTTACCGTATGGATAAAAATCATGATCCTGAATTGGCTGTTGCTGCAAGTGAACCTACCGTTAGTGAAGATGGATTAGTTTACACATTTAAATTAAAAGAGACAAAATGGAGCAATGGCGATCCAGTCGTAGCAGGTGATTTTGTGTCTGCGTTTAAAAATGTTGTCGATCCAAGCTTTGGCTCAAGTAGTAGTAACCAAATGGATGTTTTCAAAAATGGCCGGAAAATTCGTGAAGGACAAGCAAAATTAGATGAGCTTGGTGTGAAAGCCATTGATGATCAAACGTTAGAAATGACGTTGGAATACCCGATTCCTTATTTAGCTCAAGTATTGGTTGGTACACCATTTATGCCGAAAAACGAAAAATTCGTTAAAGAAAAAGGTGAAGCTTACGGGACTTCAACAGATAATTTTGTCGGTAATGGTCCATTCTTGATTTCTGGTTGGGATGGTAATACAGAGAACTGGAAATTGACGAAAAATAAAGATTACTGGGATCAAAAAAATGTCAAATTGGATACGATCGATGTGCAAGTCGTCAAAGAAATCGGTACTGGAACGAATTTGTTTGATGCCGGTGACTTAGATTACACTGTGTTAGCGGATACCTACGCATTACAATATAAAGATTCACCTCAAGCGCACTTTACACCTAAAGCTATGGTGGGTTATTTAAGCCCAAATCATAAACGAGAAGTAACTGGCAATGTTAATGTTCGTAAAGCAATTTTACAAGCAATCGATAAAGAAACCTTTGCCAAAGATATTTTAGGTGATGGTTCGACTGCTATTAATGGTTTTGTACCAAAAGACTTTGCTAAAGACCCTAAAGATGGTGAGGACTTCCGTAAAGAAAATGGTGATTTTTTGCCATATGATTTGAAAGCCGCACAAAAAAGCTGGGAAACAGCTAAAAAAGAATTAGGCAAAGATGAAATCGAATTAGAGTTGCTTTCGGCTGATTCGGCTCTTGCGAAAAAGACGATTGAGTATGTGCAAGGACAATTACAACAAAATTTGCCAGGCTTAAAAATCAATTTAAAATCAGTACCATTACAAAATCGTTTAGACTTACAAACAGCTAGTAACTTTGATTTAGTTTTTGGTACATGGACACCAGATTACGCCGACCCAATCAATTTCCTAGAATTTTATGATTCTAAAAGCGGATTGAATACAGCAGGATACAACAATCCTGAATACGATAAAGGGTTGAATGATGCCAGAATCACATTAGCAAATGAACCAGAAAAACGTTGGGATAAATTAAAAGAATTAGAAGAAACATTAATTGAAAAAGATGCCGCTGTCTTGCCTTTATACCAAGGCGCGATCGGATATCTTAAAGCAGATCGATTAAAAGAATTACAAGTTTTTCCTTTTGGACGAACCGTTTCTTATCGTTTGGCTTATGTTGATTAGTATTTAAAGCAAAGAGCAAGTTGCACGTTAAGGAAAATTTCTTTAATTGCAACTTGTTTTTTTATAGTAAAAACTATGAACAAAACGTTCTTATACAAGTGACTAGAAGACAATAAAGATATAGAACAAGGTTGGAAATCCAATTTTGCTCGTGCGTATCTTTTGTAATTGTTGGAAAATGCGTTTAACATAAAATGTATAGACAGGAGAAATATTTTCCAAAAGTCCGAACAACGTTGGAGGGAAAAACTATGCGAGTAATCAAAGGACTTGTTTCTTTATTGTTAATAGCTGGTATTTTTGGAATCGTGGGATTGTATTCACAGATGATGGATTTAGGTATTGTGAGCACATTTTTCAATGATTTGTATGTTCGATTTGATGGGGTATTTTATTTTTACCAGATTGTTCTTTTTGCTCTATTAGCTCTATTGCTGTTGCTGTTTTTGATCGTTGTATTTAAACCAATCACCAAAAAACAGATCCATTTAAAAAAAGATACAGGTCAGGTAAATCTGCCGCTCAATACGCTAGAATCCATTGCTAAATCCTCTTTACATGGAATTGCTGATAGTGAGACTATACAGACAAAAGTAAGACTGACCAAGAGCCAAACAGCAGATGTAGAAGTAACCATTGCAGATGAGCAACAACAATCTTTTATAAGTCGAGGAAAACAAATTCAAGAACAGATTCCGCAAGCTCTACAAAAAATGGCTATGCTTGAGACGCATAAGACGAAAGTTATTTTCAAAAAGAAAAAAGCAGAATCCTCTTTGTTGTCAAACAGCAAAAAAGAGTCCCGCGTAGTTTAAAGGAGGAAGTAGGGTGAAAAAATTAAAGACTTTCGCACCTTATCGCAATCAAATGATCTTTACAACGTTAGCGATCCTAATTGCTATTCTTTTGATGACAATTGGGTTTTGGAAAACAGTGTTACTTGTCGTTTTAACAGGAATCGGTTATTTTATCGGTAAAACGCAAGACGAACAACGTTCTATCTCTTCAATTTTAGCTTCTATACAAGCTTTTTTTGAAAGATAAAAATAAATTGAATCAAAATCAGAAAGGTTGAGAAGAAAATGGATAACAAAGCAAATGGAAACACAACTGAAGGAACAAATGGAAATGGTATCAAAACTAAATTAACATTTGACGATCAAGTCGTGAAAAAAATTGCTGGTATCGCCGTATCAGAAATTCCTGGTATTTTGGGATTAAGCGGAAATGCAATTACCAACTTGACCGACAAATTTACAAATGGAAACAACCCAACAAAAGGGATCAGTGCAGAAGTTGGAACAAAACAAGTAGCAATCGATCTAGATGTCATTGGGGAGTATGGTAAAAATATTGCCCAAGTATTTGATACAGCAACGAAAAAAGTTGCGGATGAAGTGAAAAATATGACTGGTTTAGATGTTATCGAATTTAACATGAATGTAGACGATGTCATGTCAAAAGAGCAATATGAAGAAAAATTTGAAAACAAGAAAAAAGATGATAACGAAAACGATAAAAAACAAGAAAATAACACACGTACATTACAATAATTAGTAGGTGTCTATTACGAGGAGGAAGATTACTATGCTAAGTTTTATTTGGTCATTAATTGTCGGTGGTGTGCTAGGTACCATTGCCGGAGCAATTTTAGGTAGAGATGTGCCAGGTGGTATCATCGGGAATATCATTGTCGGGTTTATCGGCAGTTGGGTAGGAACGATGTTACTAGGAAACTTTGGTCCAATTATCGGAGGATTTCCAATTATATCTGCATTGATCGGTGCTATAATCTGTATCGCTATTTACTCATTTATTGCAAAAAAAATGGCTTAATAAAAATAGTTCTGATAGGTTACAATACCTATCAGAACTATTTTTTATTTAGGTATGTCATTGTAATTATTCCAACATTTCAGCTGGTAATAAAATCGTCTCTTTGTTTCCATCATCAAAAGCAAAAACTTGAGATGGATAGTTTTCAGAATAAGGAAAAGGTAAATCAACGGCCATTTGGACGTCACTGATTTCTTGTGAAAAATGAACAGTTACTTTCCCACCGTTATCGATCAAATCGAAATACAGCATATTCGTAAGTGGAATAACGCCTTTTAAATCTAAATCAATAATCAGCCAGATACTATCGATCAAAGCTGCTGGCATGCTTTCAACCACACCTAAAGAAGCATAACGACTACGTTCACTATCAAAACTTTCAACCATTTATTTGACCTCCTTTATCTGTCTAATACTAATAGTATACCTTATTTATTCTAAACACGCTTCTGTCATGTTTCATAAAAAAGTAAGTAGAAGATTGAGTGGTTGAGGTGGAAGACTTTCCCTTTTTTTGAAGGACAGAAGCGTTTAACTCCGAGAAATAAGGACAGTCGTTGCTTATATTCCTACCGTTTATTTAGATTTAGAGTAAAAAAGAGATAAGGTTTTTGTAGTGACCCCAAAAAGTTAGACTTTTTTCGGAGTAGAGAAATCTACTCCGTTTTTTTATTCGTTATTAGGCTGCTTTACTTTTGGCTATTCGAAACTGTACAGGACTTTTCCRGTTCAGCTTCTTTTTCATTCGTTCATTGTTGTAATAATAGATATAGTTATCGATTGCCGTTTTTAGTTCTTTAAAACTAGAATAGGTTTTCCCGTGATAAATTTCTTGTTTTAAAAGACTAAAGAAGTTCTCCATGATTGAGTTATCAAGACAATTGCCTTTTCGAGACATACTTTGGAAAATGTTCTGTTTCTTCAGTCTATAGCTATAAGCTTTCATTTGATACGCCCAACCTTGATCTGAGTGAAAGGTGCGACGATAAGGACAATCATTCGTCAGCCTGATTGCTTCTTCTAATCCTTCCATTATTGCCAGTGCATTTGGTTTTTCTGAGATACGATAAGAAAGAATTTCACTATTATACATATCCATAAAAGGATCTAAGTATAACTTCTTTGACGAATGATCCCTTTGGGATCACAGTAAAAATACTTTAATTCTGTTGTATCTGTCGTCATTTTTTGATGACAAACACTCGTGTAAAAGCGACGTCGGATTCGGTTCTTGGCAATCGTTCCAACTTTTCCACGATACGAGCTATAGCGACGGGATTTCCGTGTATAAGAGCGGACTTCAATCCTTAGCTTTCGAATCAAGCGTTGAACTTTCTTTTTATTCACATGGAATCCTCGGTTCCTTAGTTCGTTCGTCATTCGTAAACAGCCGTAATCTTTATGCTTTTGACGAATATGAAGCATCTCTGTTTCAATTTCCTGATTTGGATTTTTTCGGTCAAACCGTTTTTGCCAATACATAAAGGTTGATTTAGAAAATTCAATGCTTTAAGAAGCTCAACTAATTTGAACTGTCCTCGGAGGCTTGCGATGATTCGCGCGATTGATTCACTCGTCGTTGGTGAGCTCCCTGTTTTCGCAGCTTCCTCAGTTCTTTTAAAAAGGAATTTTCAATTTGAAGAGTACGAACCTGCTTTTCTAATTCTTTGATGCGGTTCTGCTCTTCTAGCGTTTCTTTAATTGAATGGTTCTTTGTCTTTTCTTCTTTTTTTGGCATGGCAGATAGACGCCCTTTCTC
>NZ_AYPQ01000011.1 GCF_000633635.1 Enterococcus crotali
ATCAATATCAAGAGTTATTACACACGATTGAGACTTGATTCGGGATGCGAAAAGACCTCGACCAGACTTAGAAAGACGTTCTATGAACGCTTATGAGGCCATGCAAAAGAGAAAAGAAAAACTGGAGAAATTACGGGCATACAGCGCTCAGTCAACAAGCTTTTTTAGTGAATATAATTCTTCTCAACAAGAATTGAATACAGCGATTAATCAAGTAAAGGATTGTAAAGCGTGGAATGCCTCTACAGGGACTTTTGATATCAGTAAGTTAGATATGAACTGGGCAAAAGCTATTTCTAGTCGATGGGATGAAAGAGCAAAAAAAATGGAACAAGAGCATGCGGCTAAATTTAAAAAAGCTATGGAAGGGAGAAGATATGTCCGTGTTCAGATAGCACCAGGTGTCTATGAATGGATGTGGGTAAAAGATCCGTTAAGAGTATCACAGGCAGATTTTGAATTTAATGAGACATACAAAGACTATCTTGCAATTTTGATGAATCCGAAAGAAAATGGTATACTGGACGACTATTTTGCTACAATGGCAGAAGAATTACGTACAGGAATTAATGCAAAAACAGGGAAACCGTTAACAGATTTAGAAAAGGCCCAACGGTGGTCAACCGTATTGAGTGCCATATCTGTAGTTGCTATTGGTGCTTATTATGGTGGGAAAGGGTTAACGTCCAACAAAAAAAATACACCTAAGAAAACCAGTGGGACTAACCCTACTAAAACAGATTTTGGCGCAGAGAATCCTGTCTCTGGAAAAGACTGGAATGATTACTTTAAAGATAAATATGGTGCTGGAAAAGTTAATTGGAAACCTAACTCGTTAGAAGATATTATTTCTAATCCTGAAAGATTATACGGAAGTACTAAAAATGAAATCAAATCTATCCTAGGAGAGGGATGGACTGAAGCGTCATATGGTTCAGCAGGTACTGGTTGGAAGTTTACTAATGATGGTGATGGGATGGTATTCTATCACCCCGGCGACGGAATACATGGAGGTTCATATTATGGTTTTTCAACGGGAGACACCGATAAAGTTAAAATTGTTGGAGAAGATTATATAGATTTTTCAAATGATAAAGCAACTTTTATAAAGTTTGGAGGTGAATAGTAGTTGAAAAAACTATCTTTAGGTGGAAAGTTTGATTGGTTTATAGATACTTTGAATAAAAGTGGCCTGTTTATTTTAAATTTATCTGATAAAGAAATAGAAACATTTATTTTTGAAGATTTAATTGTGGGTGTTACTTCTTTTTTTAGTAAAAATAATTTAATTGAGCTGAAAAAGAATGGATTAATTGATGAAGAGATTGAAGAAAAGGCTTATCTTCTCAGAAAAAAAATATTAAATATTGATAATAAAGATTTGTGGAACATTTATAGTGTAAGACAAAGTTCTGAGTGGCTAGATATATTTGAATTGTCTGATGAATTGAAGAAAAAGCTTCATGAAAGATGGTCAGATGAAGAAATAGAATACTTGAAAAGTGGATAAATGTCAATAAAGTTGCTGAATTGGCTGCAAAATATGAGACGAATAAAGTGAATATTGCCTTAAGATGGTTACTACCAAAAAATCCAGTAGTTGCACCGTCATTGGGGCAACTAAAATGAATCATATTGAAACAGCGGTGGGTGCCGTAGAAGCCCAGAAGATGTTCTTTACCTAGAAGAACCTTATATCCCTCACAAAGTAGTAGGACACATTTAAAAATGAGGATGGGATAGAAGTGTTTAACCCCGAGAAATAAGAGAGAATTTACGCAAATTGTTCTTCAAATTTTTGTGACCAAGTAGGTACTGTGCAACATCAACTCATTCCTTGTTGTGTTTTACAGCAATTTCGGCTTATTTCCGAAGCCTTCAATCTTAGTGCTTTAGCACTTAGAATTTGATGTGATCGAAGCGTAGAGATTGCTTCTGCTCCCACCTTTTATACAGATCCTATGTGATTGGGATATGACTCAGAGAGTTGTGTCCAATCACTATTTTTGTGTTTCAAGGAGTGAACGAACAAGTACAAAAGAAATCCAACTGTATTGCTGGCTATCCAATGATAAAAAAAATTAAAGCGAAATGATTTTTGACTACCTATCCCTAAAAATAGTTGTGTTTAATTTAGAATACTAACACCAAAAAACTAGCATGAAATAACAATAAGTGAGGCGAATGGTATGACAGCTTCGCATGATAAAATTCTCTTTAATATAAAAGATCAAGATCTAAGCAGATAAGTTATCTACCCAATTGATTAGAAGGAAATCATTAATAAGTCTTCATTATCAATAATTTTTAAAGAAATAAAATAATTTGACGAAAGCTAAAAAATTCCTATGGTATAATTTTATTGCCTTAATTTATAACAAAGAGCATAGTATTTTAGTCCTATTAATTTAGTACTAACGTAATTAACGTGTCGGTGACAGTTTCACATGGATTAGATAGTTTAATAGATTAATGGAGAGTTCAAAATATAGAATAAGGATAATTTAGGAAATGAAGTATTGGTGGCGAAATTGGATTGATTTTTTGTAGAAGTGAAACAAGCTCCCAGATAAAAGCTGACAGTAGAGCTTAAGGAAGTCCTCGAAAAAAAAAAATCAATACATACTAGAAATCTAATTTTGAAGGTGATAAGTGTATATGAATCCATGGGAAGTTTTAGAAATTGAATATACAACAGATAGTAGAAAAATAAAGAAAGCTTATTCTAAAAAGTTGAAGTTGATCATTCCTGATGAACAACCAGAAGAATTTCAAGCATTGAAATCAGCTTTTGATACGGCGTTAGCGATAGCGAAAGCATCCGCTGATGGAATTCTTATAAAAGATAAAGAAGGAGTAACTTCGGAGATAGCGAGACAAGATCAAACAGATGATCAAGGGAATGGTAGTGTTTTTGATATTCCTTTTTCGACAAAGCTACAACGAATCGTTGACGAAAAAGATTATTTTTATAATCTAGCTCATTGGAAGAAGCTAGTAGAACCAAGCAATGAATGGCCTATTGATGAATTTATGGCAAATACGTATAGCATTCAAGTGTTTCTAGTAGATCACTTTACAATTATAGCAAAAGAAATTATTCATTTTTTATTTCATACGTTTGATTTATTAGATTTTCGTGATGAAATTGGACAAGAAAATTATGTATACCGAGACTTTGTCGCTTTAAAATATAAAATATATCATGTTCCACCATTTTCATTTGAAGTAGCGCAAGATATTGATGAAAACAGTCGAGAAGAATATTTCAATTTACGCTATTCTATTTATTGTATGCTTGAAAGTGATACAAATGTCCATTTAATCGAGAAAAAATTAGACAGAGCGAAGCTTATTTTTTCGAATGATAATGATCTTTCAAATTTGTATGTTCTGACTAGTTTAAAATTGTATCATGGCAATATAAAAAATAAGATGATTTTAACGAAAATTGAACATGCTCTGCTATCCACTGAAGAGAATCAAAAAAATGAGACAACAGAATTTTTAAAAAAATATATTCAAGCGCTAAAGAAAAATCAAGCTAGTCAAGTAGTCCAAGAAACGATTACCTGGAAGAAGGCTCAATTGATTATCCCTCAACAGCTCTATTACTTGTTGGAAGGGTATGTCTTTTTTTTCCAACATAAATACGTAATAGCTTTTGAGATGTGGAAAAAGCTTCCATTACAAGAAATAGTTTATTTGGATGATGCTTTAAAGGAAATGAAGAAACAGTTATGGAGTACACATAAACAAGACTATTTGTACCTACAAAATGAAATTAAAAACATAAAACAAAAGGAAGGAAAGAGCAGTGAAGCTTCTAAAATAATGTTCTTCTGTTCACTTGTTCTGATCGTTATGTTTTTCATATTTGCTCTATTTAATAATGTTGGTCCTAATACCTCCCATACAGTTTCAAAAACTAAACTTCTTGAACAGCTAGCTAGTTCGTTGGAAGATGAAGAAGATAGTTATGTAGAAAAAGATTTAAATGAGGAATTAATCGAGCGAACATTTATTGATGCTTTTTACCTAACCAAACAATTAGAGCAGCAGAAACAGTTTCAAATTGATTATATGGAGGAAAATGTATCAATTGAAGCAGCATCACAGCTAAATGCGCAACCAAAATTCGAACAGGCAACATTAAGTGATTTTACTATCAAAAAAATGAATCAACAGAATACACCATTATCTATTATCGTGACGAACCTATTAATCTACTTAGGATAAATGATTACAACCAGAAGATAGATCAAATTTATGGAGAAGGCTGGGAGCGAATAGAGCAATTTACTCCAGTGAATTTTGATGATTTAGATATACCGTTTAGTTCAGTAGCTGAACGATTTATTTACATTTTTTATAGTACAAATAACCAGTTATTGAAAGACATTTTTAAAGTTAGTTTTACTTATGATAATTTATTAAGAGAACGGATGACTGATTTTGTTCCAGCTAAACCTTATGTGAATAGTTCTATGTCAGATTTCTCTTTTATAACGAAGGGAAAAGCGGATAATGATGTCTCAGAAATAGTCTATATTCGTTATAAAGATGCTCCGTTTTGTACTCTTAGATTTTATCCTGGAGATAATGAACCAAAAATCAATGGATTAGTTGGTGATAGTTGGAATTTCCAAGGTAACAATTATTATGCACCTCTTAAAGTGGTTGATTACGAAGAGGCGGTAAAAATTTTTATTCGATATATATTATTTTCCAGTGAAAAACAAGAAAATCTAGCAAAATATGATGAGTATTTTAGTGATAATCTCCGCTCATTAGTAAATGATCGCTTATCACTGGATATGTCCAAAGACTTAATCAACACAGATCTCTACATGGATATGGAAAAGAGTAGTGGCTTGAAAGATGGTGAACCAACATTATTTTTGAAGAACGGCTATGAAGTAAGTCTGGTTTTTACCTTTGACGATCTAGGACGGTTAGACCATGTGTATGGTGATGGCTGGGAAGAGAGCAAGCAATTAGAGGTAGAAGGGAAGTATACGAAATATATTAAAAGTACGCGATTTGTATTAGAGCAATAGGATAGATTTTTTAGTAATAATTTTTACCAGAAGATAGTGCGTTAAATGTTGTTTTATCATAAAAAGAAAGTTGATGTAACATAAAATTATTGATATAGAGGACAGAACTTGATGTAGAATGTAATGTCAATAGCTTAGTGAACATTAATGATGATGTTAAGCAGTTGAAAGATGAAAAATAATCTTTCAACTGCTTATTTTTTATGTCAATTTTATCGGATGATTTTAGAACAACATTCACGAGTATTTTCGATGAAATTGAGCCTGATGTAAAATTACGTGGTGGCAACTAACGGAACTTTCTATATCATACGGTATTGAGTGTTATATGAACTTTAATAGAGAATAAATTTTAGTGAAAAAAGTATGTATACTGAATAGCAATCGTCTTAATGGATGATTGCTATTTTCTATAGAACCAGCTATAAAAATTGGGAACGGACTGCGTAATTACTAGAAAGAATTAGAAAACCTTTGATTCCTGACATAATATTGATGAAATGTGAGAAGTAATGGGACCCCAGTTACCTCACACCAATAGTTGGGGGAGGTGTTTTAAAAGTGCATAAAAACTTTAGAAATTACTATTTAATTTTTAGTATTTTGTATATTGCTTCTGAAACCATAACGCGAAAGAACGATTTCCTTTCTTGTAGATGAAACACTGGTATAGATTTCAGTCGTTGAAATATTAGAATGCCCAAGTAGTTCTTGAATATCTCTTAGATTCGCGCCATTATTTAATAGCTGAGTGGCGAAGGAATGTCTTAAGTAGTGAGGTGTAGATAATAAATTAATTTTAGCCATATTTTTAAATTTTTTATAGATATTGGAAATACCAAAGATGGATAATCTTTGGCCATACTTATTTAGAAATAATGATTTTTCACTAATTAGAGGATTATATTCTGTTCTAATAATTAAATAGTCTTGTATAATTCTTTTTGATAAATGACTAGTTAAAAAAAGAAGCCGCTCCTTATTATTTTTACCATGAATAACCAAATGCCCCTCATTATAATCAGTAATATCTATATTACTAACTTCGCTGATCCTCAGGCCCAGATTGATCATAATTTCTAGTATAGCTGTATCTCTAGTATGATCTCTTCTTTTTTTTGGTGTAGATGGAATATGATTATCAACGGTAGTTATTAATTGTTCTAGTTCTAAGCTACTTAATGTTTTGGGAAGCTTTTTTTCTCTTCGGATATCCACTTGAGGTAATTCGTCAAGTTCAATAATATGGTGCCTTCTTAAAAACTGCCAAAACATTTTTATTGTAATAAGCTTCCTTTTTTTACTACTAGATTTATATCTATCTGTTTGAACCAGAACTTGAATATACTCACATAGACACTGATTAATTGTAGTATTAGAATCAGTATGATACTGGTTAAGTTGGTTTAAATCTATAGAATAGGCAGCTATTGTTTTTTTTGATAAATTTTGTAGTTTTTTGTGTTCAATAAATTTATTAATATAGTTTTTCATTATGTCTCCTTACAAAATGTTTGTTTTATTATATCTTACTTATGATATAATAAAACTACTAATAATATTAAATTATTTGGAGGTTTAGTTTTGAAAAATATCAAGTGCTTAGAATTTCAAGAAAATACTATAGATACTATAAAAAAGAGCTTCCAAGATGAAAATATGCTTATTTTAAGAGATCACTCTGGTATTGGAAAATCTGTATTAGGGCAAAAAATTCATCTGACTAATTATAAAAAATTTTTTATTAAGGGAAATTATATAAAAATGCACGAAGAATTTGGTGCATTTCTAGATGATTTCAATATAGAGGGACAGATTTTAAAAAATTTTGTGAAAGATTCTACGAATTCAGCGCTTAATACTGCTGCTTCTTTTTTTATTCCTTCAAGTAATATCGACTTCTCAAATACTGTTGATGCTTTATTTAACAAGGCGACTAAATCAGATATGAATAAAATACTTGAATTAATACTATCAGAAGCCCAAAAATATCATCTGTTTTTCGTCTTTGATGAACTTTTATACTATGATTTAAGTTCTCTCTTATTATTTAAATATATAATAGATTATTCTAATCAGACAAATAGTAGTGTTAAAGTATTAATTATTGCCAATGACGATCTATCTGTAAGTCCTTCTTTTCAAAAACAAATTATACCTTGGAAAACAACTAAAATATTAACTATGCAAGACTTCACTGAGAAAGATCGTAATGAATTAGGTACGAATGAAAAAGTTCGAGAGGTGAGATTGAGTAATCAATCTGGAGCGTTGAAGGCTATAAAAATACAATCATTGAAAGAAACTCTTCATGAAACAATTGCCGGGAATATCACTAAAAAAATTATTTTGCAAACGCTGAAACTTTTTGACGAATCAATTAATTTGATGCAACTTGATGCTAGTATTCCAGAGTACACTTTTGATGAGATAGAGTTTCATCTAAAACGTCTGGAAAAATTGGATCTTATTCAAACGACTACTGACAGTCAAGATAATTTAATCGTCACGTTATTAGAAGAAGTATCTGCTGAACTTGAACAGGTAACGCCTTCGTACATCAAAAAAAATCGTTCTGATATTTATTTAAATTATTTAGAAATCCATACACCTCAGAATTATCTTGAAAAATTCCATTATAATCAACTTCTAGGAAATATGGATGATGTACAAATCAATGGGGTTCTAGCATATTGTTATGTTCAGAGAGAAAATATCGTTTTAAATTCTAAATACTCTGAAGAGCTTTTGAATTTTATAAATAATGAAGATTCAAGTGATTACTTGCCTATTATTAAGAAGACCTATAGTTACTATACAAATGAAAGATATTTTGATTGTTTTGAGGTGTTGGATTCATTCTTAAAAGTACATCCTAACCACTTCGATTATTCAGAAATTTGGGCAGAATTAATTTATCTTCGAAGTCTAAGTTTAGGTCGCTTGAAGGACAGAGGAAAGTATCTAAAAGAAAGTGATCTTATAGAGATTGAGAAGTATATAGATGCTATACTTGAATTGGGTAATCTTGAATTAGCTATGCGCTTAAAAGAAGCAAAATTTTTTCTTTGGGATTGCTGGGGATTGAAAGAAAATACAGACACGGCTGCGAAAACTTATTTCTCAATTCTAGACTTCTATTCAAAACAAATTCGTATTGGGAGTAAAAAGAATAGATTTTTCTGGCAGCTAAGACAAGCTATTTTTGGAAGTAAAATAGATATGATTGATATTCCGGAAGATAAGATGCCTTTATTTGAAAAAAGCTATAAAACGCTTCTCCTTCATAGGGAAAACGTACCGAATCAATATTTGAGAGCAGCGTGTAATTTTTCAGGTAGAAATTTATGGGAAAAAAATTATTCCGTTTGTGAGGAAGTATTGCAAAAAGCAATTGAGTTTATAACTGACAAAAGGATTTCCAGTCATTGGGGCATCATAAAACATAATAAATTAGTAGTTGACTATGTTCAAAATAAAGAGATTAAACCCATTTTAGAAGGGAACTCGTATCTGATTAATACAGAAGAAATCTTTGAAAAGATGCATGAACCTAATATCCATCTGTCAAATCACGCAGTGTTTTTAGCAAATTCAGACCAAATCGACGAAGCTTTATTTCTTATTGATGAACAACTAACGACAGTTGGAATCAATAATTATAATAAATATTTACTAACTACTAATAAAAGAGTACTAGCATATAGCTATGACGACACAACTAAAGTTGAAGAATCTTCCAAACAAATTGAAGCATTGATTAATGCTGGAATACCTAATTTTGATCAAGTTTTTGTGCAAAAAAGGGAAGAGGCAATAAATGAAATTATAAAAAGTGAGAGGAAAATTACTGATTTTCGAAAATCAATGAGAGATCCAGCTTCTGCTGGATCAATGAAAAATAACTCTGATATTTATTTTCGTCCCTTACTTGTTTCTAATATTACTTATTGGGTCAATTAAAGAACTGACCCAATAAGTGCTTGATATAATGCTAATGGATTTTCAGGAAATAAATGCTTTATAGAAAGACAACAAGCATCAGATTGAGTTAAATATGGAATAGAGGCTATATCAAAAACATAAGCTTCTCCTTTTTTATCTAGACGGAAATCAATTCTACTTAGCCCACCTAGATTTAATTGCTTAGAAATCAGTATACTATATTTATGAACTAACTTGATGATGTCACTAGTCAACGGGTAACCTTGGTCCTTTGGTTCAATATAATGATAATTTTTTTCTTTAATTATTTTTTCTGTTAAAATATCGCAGTTATTGTTTGGAGCTATAACTGTCGGAGGTAATGGTAGATACTCTTCATTCATTTTGAGTATGGGAACATTTATTTCTATACCATCAATAAATTCCTGAATGATAATATTTTGATTTAAATTATTCGTAAGTTTTTCACATTCTTTTACTAGTTCATTAAAATTTGAAACTAAAGTAACTCCTTTGGCACAACATTCTAATGTTGGTTTTACAATAGCGGGATATTTCAATAAATATTCTTTATTTTCTTCATATTTGTAAGTTACAGGGATAGGAACTATTCCTTCAAGTATTCTAAAATAATCATGCTTATTTTTTGTAATTGTAAGAGCATATGTATCTCCAGTCAGACTTATCACATTTTGTTTATTAGCAATAAGTGGTAATACTGAACGACCATTGTTTGTCTTATCAATGTGCGTAGTAGCATATAATAATAATTTTTTTTCAACATCTAGCTCGCCAAGTAAAATTGAACCTAAAAACTCAGCAGCACTATGATAAAATCTATAGTATTCGCAGGACATTCTGAAATTAGTTTCTATTTGCAGTAAATCTTTATAAGATAGATCTGAAACCGAAATTTGTTCTGATACAGAAGCAGATAACATATTTATGTTTTCGTCAAATAGCGTATTAACCATTAGAACTACATAGTCAGATTTGAGTTCTATCGATTTATTTATTGCATTTTCTAAAAGCTTGATTTGTTTTGAATAATCCATAAAAAACCTCCAAATAATTTAATATTATTTGGAGGTTTTTAATAAACATAGATTAGGAAAGGATATCATTTACTTAGGATACCTAGAAAGGTATTATTAAGTTATGGATAATGGGGCAGAATAGGAAGAACCTGTCGAGGGATATTAAAGTAATATTCTTGATCTGAATGTATTTAGGGGGAAGACAATGAAAAAAGCGAAAAGGGAAAACCGTTCCATCTCAACAAATTGGTATAAGCGTTATAAAAAACGCTTTAGTATACAATATATTATTGCTTGGATTAGCCTAGTTATGTGGAATTTACTAAATTTTCTGTTGGACCAATGAAAGATTTAGTCGTTGATTTTAAAATCAATGATGTGTACTCAGACGATACGTCATTAAGTACCATTTCTG
This sequence comes from Enterococcus crotali, assembly GCF_000633635.1. Taxonomy (GTDB): domain Bacteria; phylum Bacillota; class Bacilli; order Lactobacillales; family Enterococcaceae; genus Enterococcus_L; species Enterococcus_L crotali. The sequence continues at coordinate 10,458 of NZ_AYPQ01000011.1, forward strand.
CAGAAACAGGGAAATGGTTGTACAGCTTCAATTCTATGAATAACCGAAATGGGTATATTTTAGAACGAAAAGAAAAAAGCACTAACAAAAAAATGGCTGAAGAAAACATTATCTACAACAATAAAGGGGTGGAATAATTATGGTACCACACTATAAAGACATTCCTTTTAGTAAAGTTACCAAGTATATAGAAGCACAGTATACAGAACAATTAAATCTTTGTTTTATTAATAATAGTGAAGGAATTATTGTTGAAGACAGTAACAAGCGAATCATAAACACTGTTTAACTACACAAAATACCCGAACAACTACTTTTTTCTTATAGTTGTTCGGGTTTCTACTGCTATTTTTTGTATTGATTTTCCGGTGACACCCTATTACGTGGTTTTATGAATCTAATCGCTATGTTATAATTAGATTACTTTTACTTTAAGGAGAAACGAATGAAACAAAAAAAAACATAGTTTTAGCCATAATAATTTTAGTAGTAATTGGAGGAGCATGGTACATGAAAAGAGAAAAAGATTTAGCAAAATTACATGATATTCAAACAGATTTAGCCAATTATTTGTATAACAATTATCGACTTTATACAAGGGACGAAGAAAAGGTAGCTATAATTTATCAAGAATTTGACAAAGGAAAAGGAAGTATAACGGAGCAAGAATACTTTGATAAATTAGACAGACTTAAAGAATACTCGGATATCGAAAAAATTGAATTTACAGGATTTTCTGTAGGTCCTATGAAAACGTTGAAGGTGAATTATATGATAAATAATGTTATAGAAAAAGAAACGTCTTTAGATACAATTTCTGCTGAAACAAACAAATTAATATATAGTGTGGGGACAAATGACGGAGATGGTCCTTTTTATCTTGATAAAAAAGAGAATCCAACGAATTTAGATGTTCCAAAAAATCTTGTTATATACTATGACGGAGGTATTAATGGATCAGTATAGAACATTATCAAAAAAAGTATATGATGTTGAACAACAAAAAGTGGAAAAAGACAAACGAATTGAGGACACTGATTATATTGTTCTTGACACCATTGACACGAACAAAGACAGTTTAAAGATAGATCAAGCACCTCGGAAAAATAGTATGCAAGCGATGGCTGTGGCAGAAATTAAAGACGAGTATAAAAATAAAGTGGATGCCGATTTAAAAACGGTACCTGGCTATCCGGAATCGGTCGTAAAAAAAGACGTCACAATTGTTTATGCAGGTACCTCAACTAAACGAGATTGGCAAACAAACGTTGGTGAAATTTTTCTAGGCGCAAAAGCACCCGAAGGGGCTTTTGATACCTCTGTAGAATACGCTAGAGAAATCGAACGGAAATATCCCAAAAATGACGGCTTTACCATCGGTACGAATGGACATTCATTAGGTGGGGCAGAAGCCATTTATGTTGCGATATTATTAGGCTACAATGTCTTCACTTATGGTGCTGCTGGATCAGGTTTAACGGATGAACAGATTAAACAGTATAAAGGAACGATTGTGAATCTTTTCGATACAACGGATGCCGTAACAAGTGGTGTGTTGACAGACGGACGGAAAAAAATCCCTTTTTTGAGTATCGGTATCGATAACCCTTGGTGGAGAACAGCCGGACATTCATTAGATCAATTTCAAGTAGATAAAAAAGGGAATTATATTAACAAATACGGAGATATCGTGGTTTATTCAGATTTAAATGGCGGTATTTCGATTGAACAAACTCTTTTAGCGCAAAGCATCGTTGAAAATAATATGCAAATGCGCAGATTAGAACAGTATGGTGTACATAAAAGTGGCAGTAAAAAAGAGTACCAACAATTAAAAAAAGAAAATGAGTGGCTTCAAACTCAAATTGATAGTTTTACCAAATTGAATGTCTTACGTAAAAAATTTACTGCTAGTGGTGGCGGTTTATCTGGAAATGAACAAATTTATTTAGATGATAGTCAGGCGCTAACCATTGTAGAGCTTGCGTCTTCAAAATTTGATCTAGCAATGGAGAACGTCGTAAAGCTCTATAAAGATGCGATTAAGGAGTTAGAAGAATTGTGGCAAGAGGGACTTTCCACGATTCAAGGAAATTGTCCTGAATTGTCGTATGGAGAAGTGCTAGTAGCCATGCAAGTCATGGATTGTACAGAACAAACAATGGTGACGATCCCTTCACAAGAATTTCAAGAAAAACTAAGTTTAGCGCATCAAATGAGTAGTAAATTCAGTACCCTAACCAAAGACATTACTGCCAAAATAGGCGAATTAGTTCAACGAGATCAAGAGTTAGCGAAACAACTTGCCTAAAAAAGGGAGAGATACGAGTATGGATCAAGAAGAGCAAGCATTAGCGGATTATCAACAAACGAGACGACAACTTGAAGAAGAATCTGACGCATTGACAAGAATTAGGCGACAAGCGGAACAAGCAACGAATGATACCTATTCTGAAATGCAACGGCAAGTACAACGATTTGGTGAAACAAATGAGCCTATGGAATGGGCAAGACGTGAGCTATCACGTCTTGAAGAAGACTTTTTCTCAGAATTAGACAGAGAGAAACGGACCCTTTCGTTAAAAGAAGACGAAGCAGAACAAGCCTATCGTAAAAAACTTCAAGAACAAACTAAACCGTAAAAGGAGTATGATTACGTGTTAGAAGCAATCGAAAAATTATTAAAAGAATATAAAAAGAATTTACAAAAAACGAGCGCTCAAGCCACTGCAATGGCACTTGTTCAAAAAAAAGATAGTTTTGTGAAAAAAACAAAAAAATCTGGAGAAACGGAATCAGAAAGTGCAAAAAGTTCCATTACTTCTGCCACAAGTGGTCTAGGGGAAACAGTAAAAGGGCAGTTTGGAAAGAAAGTAACACAAGTTTTAGATGAACAAGGAAAAATGCTAGATAAATTTTAATTGCAATAGAAAAAGGTATGCTTCTAGTGGATGATAAAGAATTAGAACTGCGCAAGGAAGAACAACGTCAAAAGATTCGTGAAATTGGACAGAGTGCCCAACTCAAAAGTTTAGCAAGCCAGTTGAAACCAGAAAAAGAAGCCAATAAACACTTTGAAGAAATAGAGAGAATTAAAAAAAAATGAAAAAAGTGGTTGATTCCTGGGATAGGAAGTACGAGAATACACCCGAAATTTCATATTATTAAGGAAAACGATGTAAATCAGTTGTAAGGAAATGTATCTAGCTTAAAAATAACTATATATTATATTCATGAAGATCAATCATCTTAATCGATGGTTGGTCTATTTTTGTGTTGTAAGGAGGGAAATAGAATGTTTGATAACAAAGAAAGTCGTTACATCACGAATGAAGTGAACGACAAAGTAACGAAGTGCGATACTAAAAAAAACAAACTAGATACCACTAAAATTACTAAAGGAACAAGAACTTCCTTGGGATAATCCTTTGTAATTCCTAGCTTCTTTTTGACTTCTTTTTAATTCAAAGACATATTTCTTGAAATTGCCACCTTTCCCTGATTAAGCAGTAAGGCTTCAAAGCGTCCACTAAGCGACGGAGAAATAGCTTTAATTGCTTCGATATTTCGCAGCATAGATTTAGACACGAGAATAAACTTGTTTTCCGTGTAGATAAAGCTCTGCTTTTAAGAGACCAAGCCCCTTTTCAACTGTCGGTGCCAGTTGGTGAATAGTAAAAAACGTGCTACCAGTTGTCGAATAAACAATTTTAATAGTTGTTTTCACAAGAGCTACCTTTCGTATAGAATTTTTTTATTGTCATTGTTATAGAAAACAAATAATTCAGAAAAAGTATTTGTTTTTTGTGAAAGTCTGATTAGTCGATGAAATGTAATTAAAAAAGTGGAGATCCATTAGAGGAACTAAAATAAATTATAAAAGTAATAAATGTGAAAAATCCGAATATTAGGATTTTTCAGCAAATAAGAAGGAATGTATAAAAAAATTTCTTCCTATTTTTGTGAATTTCGGCCTATTTTTGAAGACGCCTCGTGTATATATAAAAAAAACTGAATAGTTAATGTAGTTAGAGAAATAGAGCTAATAAACAAGGTAAGCAAAATAACCTTGCAAATAGATGATTTTTTGCAAAGTTCTTGATTGAACTATTTCTTGTTAAAATTTGTTTATTTAAAATGAATTTAATTTTTATATTCAATGTTATTGTATAAAACCGAAATGTTTTCAATATAAACCTGAAAAAGTCTATATTTTTTTAGGGTAAAATATTAAAATGTAATTTGTGGAAAAATTCTAGATTTACTATTTAATTGAAGTTATTCTTGTTTGTATTTAGAACAAGAAGTTTTTTGTGAAAAAATTAAATATCAATTTACTATTTACATACTACATTCGATTTTATCTCAAGTCAATATCATTTTTTTCACGAATTATATAAAAAAATGAGAAAAAAGAGGAAAATTTGAATTATGAAATTGTATTTTAATCAAAAAAACATAATTGATTATTCTTTTTCGCCGTCAATGCCGCCGTCAAAAATTTTAACTAAGAAAGAGGTTTTATAATGTCACGTAGAGGAGAAAATATTTATAAAAGAAGAGATGGACGCTGGGAAGGTCGTTATATTAAAGAACGTAAAGAAGGTGGTGTCATTCGTTATGGCTATATTTATGGTAAAAAGTATCGAGAAGTTAAACAATCATTACTAAAGAAAAAATTGGAATTTTCTTATGAGCAGAAACAAAATACAGGGAATTATGCAGGAACATTTCGTGAATGGACTTACGAATGGCTTAATGGAAGTGTCGTTCCTAGTACTAAGCCAAGTACTTATGTCAGCTATGAAAATAAACTTCGCCTGCATCTACTTCCTGCTTTAGGTGATAAAAAATTAGCCTATATATCGAAAGATGATATTCAAATATTGTTTAGTATACTGGAAAAAAAGTTGAAACCAAGCTCTGTTCATGCCGTATTTAGAGTTTTACGAACCTGTTTTAGGCACGCAGTTTTAGAGAATAAAATAACCAATAATCCTACAGATAATATCCGTTTGCCTAAAGCTATGACTTCTAAAGCAAGAGCCTTAGATCAACAAGAGCAACGAGTATTAAGCGATGTAGCCAAAGAGGATACTGAAGGACTACCTATATTAATGGCCTTGGAAACTGGGATGCGTATCGGAGAAATCAGTGGTCTGAAATGGTCAGATATTGATTTTTCTAAAAAGCAAATACACGTTAATCGAACACTCCAACGCTTGCCAATGGGGAATGGGTATACCAAAATTATCGAACTGTGTCCTAAAACAATCATGTCACGACGAGTTATACCATTGTCTAAAAAATTAAAGGCATTGCTATTATCTAAGCGAAAAGAGAAACAAGGTGACTACGTTTTTGGCAAAAAAAATAAATGGACTGAACCACGATTACTTAGCTATCATTTCCAGCGGTTAGCTAAGAAAGCAAAAATTAAAGGAGTTAGCTTCCATAGTTTACGTCATAGCTTCGCTACAAGATGCTTAGAATTTGGAATCACAATTGCCAGTATTAGCTCTTTACTAGGGCATAGTTCAGTAAAAATGACACTGGATATTTACACCCATTCTTCACTAAAAGAAGAAATAAGAGCAATTGAAAAGCTTTCAAGCTTCTAAAAAATAGTAGCTTCAAAAAAATAAGCCGTCAATAAAGCCGTCAACAATCGGATATAACCAATTAGATCAAGCGTTTGATCAGTTCTGACTTGTTCTAAATACAAATAAGAAAATGAAGAAATGAGAAAAAGACTCTGTTGAAAAGAAGATAAAGTCAATACTATTTCTTTATATAATTATTTTACTATTTTTTTGTTTAAATTGGAAAATATACGAGTGTTATTTGGTGTGCAATCAATTATTAAGGAAGGGATGGAAAGAAACCTATGTATAATTTAGGCTATTTAACCATTGCAAAAGAGCAATTTGAAAGCAAAGAGAAATTAGCAACAGATGATTATCAAATAATTCACTTAATAGAAAATGATTTAAGTGATCTGGATCAATTAGATGGATTAGTTATTGAAGATAGTAAACATACGGATATGAGCAAAATTTGTGATGTTCTATTAAAGATAAAAAAAATTTCGGATATTCCAGTGTGGATTATTACTTCAATTGAAAAGACCTCACAGACGACGAGACTTGTTTATTTGAAGCTAGGTGCGGCGGGGTTAATTAACTATAATGTCGACAAAGAAGAAATTTCCTTGATCATAAAGAATACATTGCAGCGGCTTGAGACAATCAAAATGGTTCAACAAAAAGAAGATGAAACTAAAAAAAAGAATGTATCTTTTCAACTAGTACCAAAGAATTTTAGTGTGAAGATAGGCAATGATAATGAAATCAGCTTGACGAGATTAGAATATAAAACACTTGAATTTTTATATCAACATATCAAGGAAGTTGTTACCTATGATGAGCTATATGAGAATGTTTGGAACGATCATCAAGGCAAGAAACTTTATCGCGTAACGAACTTAGTTTTTAAACTTAGAGAAAAGTTTGAACATGAGGGTTGTGAACATCAATACATAAAAACTGTTCGGTCAAAAGGCTACATGTTGAACCTGTAAAAAAGCAGGTAGGAAATTCCTACTAACTCAACTAACTTTATTATAAGAAGAAACTGAACAACAGTAATACTGAATGAGTAAATACTGGATGATTTTTGTGAAGTATTAAAGAGAAAAATAAAAAGGTTTTCTCTTTCCCGGCGTATTGATTGCTAAGTTACATAATTTTTTTCATGTGCGTGTATGCTGTTTTTCAGAATACATGTGTGAGACGAAGTAATTGATAGGTTGGGAAATTGAAATATATTGTATTCAATTAAAAAAGGATACATATAAATTTTGAGGAAAGGAGGAAAAATAATGCAGAAAAAAAGTTGGTTATTATTTGGAGCAGTTACTTTTTTACTTTTAGCAGGAGCTACCTATTATTCAAGTAGTTCAATTTCAGCTAATGAAGGCGTTAATGAAGAAAGTACCAAAGCATCAGATAAAACAACAGTGACAGACGAAGCGACTGAAGCGACGACTGAAACAGATCAGAGTGTATCTGAGACCAATGAAGTAGCGACTAAAGAGGTAAGTACTAAAGATGCAACCTATCCGCAATACAGTGACGGACGTAATATTAATTATGGTCAAGATGTAAATGAACCGATGTTTCGTGATTTAGACATTCCAGAAACGGCAACCAATACCGCAGTTGTAAAGACTTGGGCAGAAATGAGAACGGCGATTTTAAATGTCAATATCAATTATATTTACATGGCTAGTAATATTACGATCACTAACTCAGCTCAGATTCCTTATGCTAAAAAATATATGAAGATTTCGGGTAAGGATCCAACAACTGGAGAAATTCATACATTAACGGAATCAAAAACAGCTGGTGGCTGGGATAATATTTTTGTGAACAATACAACTACTCAAAATGAAGTGACAAGTTATGGGTTAGAGGATATCAAGATTGATGGGTATAACTATTATGGACCAATTAACGTAAACGATTCCTCGTATTGTGTCACTTTAAATTATACAAACGTTGTTTATAACGGACCGCAAATTACGCATAATCTGAATGGAACGACGGAATATAACAATATGGATATTACTATTCCGCCTACTAAAGCAGGATCTACTGAAACACAAGAGCTCGTTGAAGGTCACTATGTAGAAATTTATGGCAAGTTCAACCTATTTCATGAAGGTCGTCATAGTATCGTCTGGATTGGATTTGGTGGGAATGTTCGTGGTGTTGATGGTCATTTCCGAATCAAAAAAGATGCGGATGTTAAAATCACCTCGGTTGGCCGCAGCTTCTTCTACTTTGAAAGTAAAGATGGGATTTTTGAAATTGAAGAGAATGCCAATGTCGACATCGTTACCGGTGGTGGCTTAGTCAGAGATGATGCTGCGAGTTCTGGTCGTGCATTGAAGAAAATTGATGTGGCGAAAAATGCGTCGTTGAAGATTACTCGGACGACCTCGTCTAATGCGGCAGATAATGCATTACCTTCATTTAAAATGAAGGGAAATATTAATGTGGCAGAAGGCGCACGTTTCTACTTATACAATGAGTCAGCAAGTGCTGGTCAGGCGGATGAATTCTTCCGATTCTATAGCTCTAGCTCTAGAATTAATATAGATAAGGCAAAGAGTGTTCTTATCTATAACCCAAAAGGGAGAATTATGAGTTCTACCTTGAATGGCTATACAAATAATTTAAATGCTGAGGTAGAAAGTATGAATTTATGGAGTAGTCATGTTCCGACTGGGAAGGTCAATTTTACACCAGATAATCATTTTTCATTCCCAGATCGATCGTATATCACGTTTTCAGCAGACGTTACACAAGTAAGTCCTACCAACTATACAACTGTTGTTAGTAATGCAAATCCGTTAACGATTGATTCAGCAGCAATGAACTTTACTGCCTTAAAAGTTATTTCAATGGGAGTTACACCTGAAGTAACCGTTAATGGTGTAAATGATGCAGATGATAAGATTACCGGAACAGCTACGATAGATGGCGATGTTGTGATAACTTACGATGATGGTGAAGGGAAGAAAGTCTTAACTGGTGTTGCTGACCGTCAAGGCAACTATTCAATTCCAATTCCTGATCGAGCTGATGGAACGGGGGCTTACATTAAACCATACACAAGTCTTAATGTAGAAGTATTTTATGACTTCCGTACAGCTCCTCCAGTCAAAACAGAGGTAGTGGACGTGTCCGATCCGAGTGCGGATCCTGTGATTACGATTATCGATAAAGATACTCCAATAGCTCAATTTCCAACAGCAGATACAATGGTAACGAATGTTTGGGATAAATCATTGAATACCTCTAAGCCTAAAATGACGATTGATTACGGTACAGTACCTAAACCGGATTTAACAGTGATGGGTCCTGTTTTACCAAAATTCCAAGTAACTGTTACTGATGAAGCGAAGCACAGTACAACTGTTGATGTACCAATTTTCATTAAAGATACAGATACAGAAGTAAGTAAGGATAAAAGCTATGCTCTTCGAGGCGTAGACTTTGAAGTAGAGAATATGTTATATCCTAAAACGGCTACTGAGCTAACGCAATTAGTTAGAGACAGCGCAGAAGTTACCTTATGGGATGTGTTCCCAGGTAGTGTGATGGATGTTAGCAATGTTTCGATCGATACAAGTAAATTGCCTAATCCATTAAACGGTGAGCCTGCTTTAGGCACTTATCCAGTGACGTTAAGTTACGGAACAGGCGCGTCAGCAGTTACTAAAGTAATTAATGTCACAGTGATTCCAAGTGAAGCGGATGTAACGGTTAGCTTTGTCAATGAAGTAGGCTCTAAGCTACACGAACCGATTGTAATTACGGGGAAAATTGGTAGTAAAATCGATTTGACTCAACAAGCGGAAGTTCAAGCTGCTTTAGTAGATATTAAAGATCGTAAATATGAATTGACTTCAGCACCAAGCCCAGAAACTGGGATTGAAGTGATTCAAGGTGGTTCAGCAGTAACCTACCAATTTGGGGGGATCCTTTATTTTTCATCCACACCAGATGAAATTGATTTTGGGCTGAAAAATACCGGAAGCTACGGTGCGGTTACAGCGGATAATCCAGTTTATGATAAGCCGCTTGTTGTTGGTGATAGTCGGGTTGTACCGGCTGCCTGGGAATTATCTGTCAAAACAGTAGAAGTCATGACTTCTCAAACGGATACCTCTTTGAAATTACCAAATGCGCTACTTTATAAAGCTGGATCGACTGAGTCTGTTTTACGATTGAATGAACCAGTAGTCATTTTGGCACATAAAAATGCTGTAACAGGTGTTTATGATGTCAGTGAAGAAGAGTGGAAGAAAAAAGGTGACGGCTTTAAAATGTCGCTGAAAGCAAACGATTATCGTGCAACCAGTGAGTATAGAGCAACCTTATTATTTACACTAAGTAATACACCTTAATGATGGAGGAATGAAAGTGAAAAGAAAACTAAACTTATTATTAACCTCCATTGTATGGGTGGGATTATTAATGACAATTAGTCAACCTGCTTTTGCTCAAGAAGGAGTAGGTGGCGCCGTTCAAACGAATGGGGAAATTGGATTTTATAAGGAAGCAGTTCCGGATCCGCCAGCACCGTCTGAACCAACACCATCAACATCATCTTCAAGCGCAGGGGTTGAAGAACCAAAGATCAAGCCTAAAGGGAAATTACCGTCAACAGGTGAGCTGGTTAAACGTAGTTTATCTATCAGCGGTATAGCTCTAGTCTTAATCGTTGTGTTCTGGTTCCTGTTTAAACGCAAAAAGGAGGGGACGAAAGAATGAAACAAGCAATGTTAAATGCAATGCTGCTGGTTTCGCTATGCGGCACGGCTCTTCTTTCAGCCAATCAAACAGTTTTTGCAGAAGATAGTGGATCTGGTAAAGGCACGATTAGCTTTACAGGTGATTATGATGATGTCGGTGTTCAAGATCCAGAAAACCCAGGAAACGTTACTGATCCTGGGGAAAGTCCGAGTACTACTGGCAAGCTGAGAATTGATTTTGTTCCTCAATTCCGTTTTACTAGTTTGAATAAAATTTCTGATAAAGACATGGTTTATCCAGTTAATGCTCAGCTATTTCATGATGATACGGCGGCTAGGGGAAACTTTATCCAAGTATCTGATTATCGCGGAGCAGCTTTAGGCTGGACGCTGCAAGTTCGACAAGAAACACAGTTTCAAAATTCGGAAACAGCAAACAGCCAATTAGATGGAGCCTATCTTTCACTAGATAAATCGTGGGTGAGTTCTACAATGGGAGCAGATGAAGCACCGTCTGTTTCTAAAGAAGTCATTCGTTTAGATAATATTGGTGCTACTTATAACTTAGCTGAGGCACGTACAGGAGCTGGTTCAGGTACTTGGTCAATTTCATTTGGAGCTTCTGATGAAAATTCCAATGAGTTGACGAATACTTTAAATCCTAAAAATGATTTAGAGGGAAAACCACTTCTAGACGCAACATTCGCTAACAAGCAGGTTTATGAGAATAATGCAATTACGTTGTCAGTACCGGGTACAACGAAAAAAGATCCGGTCGCTTATTCCACGGTGCTAACTTGGACATTAGCCGAGTTACCATAGATTGATACAAACAAAAACTTAGGAGGAAACACAAATGAAATTAACACACAAATTATGCGGAGCTACTTTAGTAGCACTAGCTGGGGTAGCATTAGCTGCACCAAACACAACGAAAGCAGTAGAAGATACAGGTTCTGGTGCTGGTACAATCAAATTCACAATCGGAACAGATACTAAAGATGTTCTTCCAACTGAACCAGGCGTAAGCGATGGAACAAAAATTACTAACATTCCAGACGTTAAAAACCCAGGAGAATTTGGGATCATCGCTGTAACACCTTTAGACTTTGATTCACACGATAGCTTAACAGCTTCTAAAAAACGTGATTATAATGCATTACCTTTTGCAGCTAATGCAGGTAGTGTAGATGCTGATGCACCTGAATTCCAAGTACAAAACTTTGTTAAATATCAAGATTTACGTGCTGTTGCAACACACAACTACAAATTATCAGCAGAGTTAACTGAAAACTTTAAAACAGCAACTGGCGTTGAATTAAATGGCGCAAACATCAACTATACAAGCGTATACACTACACAAACAGGTGATGCTGTATTAGATCCTGATGGTGTTAAAAATGCTGGAGGAACTATTTCAGTAGGTTCACCAGTTGAGTTTATCAACAACTCAGGTGTAAACGGTAAAGGATACGGACAGTTTGAATTAAACTTTGGTAAAGTTGGCGATGCAGTACAACCAGCTGAATCAGCAGTTACTTTGAACATTCCAACATCTACAGCTATTGGTACTGGTGATTACCAAGCAACAATCACTTGGACTTTATCTGACGTTATCTAATAACGCATAGTAAATTTTTAACGTATGGAGGGTTCATCGGCTTTATGAGCCGATGAACCTATTTTATGAAGAGCGAAAGGAACGATGAGGATGAAGACACGATTAATAAAAATAGTTATAGTCATTTTATACATAGCAGGAAGCGTGGGACTAAATATTGTCCCTACATATGCAGATAATTCTGAACAACAAAATGCTGGAGGTGGGTTGGGATTCACGTATAAAGTTAATCAACCAGAAAATCAGATTAACCCGGAGGTGGGCTATTTTGATTTACGTATGACACCTGGAGCCAAACAAACTGTTGAAATCGAGCTATCGAATGCTGCTGAAAGTCCCAAGGATATTGTCGTATCACTAAATGGAGCTAAAACCAATAATAATGGTGTGATTGAATACGGACCAAGTGAATTAGATATTGATAAATCATTAAAATATAATTTCGTAGATATTGTTAAAGCACCTGAAACAGTAACGATACCAGCTAAAAGTACGATACCTGTCAAAATTGACATTTCAATGCCGGCAGTAAGCTATGATGGTGTAATTTCTGGTGGGATTCAATTAAAAGAAAAAGTGAATGAAGAAGCGAAGAAAAAGTTAACAGGTGTTGTTAATGAATATGCATTTATGATTGGAATGCTTTTAACTGAAACAGATACTGAAGTAAAACCTAATTTAGAATTAAACAAAGTATATGCAGGCTTAAGCAATTATCGAAACAGTATTTTTGTGAATTTATCGAATGTAGAAGCAGCATATCTAGATGATTTAACGCTAGAAGTTCAAATTATGGAAAAAGCTGCCGATACAGTATTGTATGAAACGAAAAAAGCAGATATGCGCGTAGCTCCGAACAGCTTATTGGATTTTCCAGTGGCTATGAATGGAGAAAAAATGGTGCCAGGAGATTATCGGGCAAAGATTGTTGCTAGCTCGGGGGATAAAAAATGGAACTGGGATCAAGAATTCACTATTACAGATGAAGAAGCAGATAAATATAATGGGCAGGATGTTGAGTTAGTCCAAGAAGAAGGCATCAACTGGCTGTTGGTTGCTTTAGGTGTTGGTGGCGCTTTAGTGTTTATCGTTGTGATTTTTGTCATCGTTCGTGTAGTGGGTAAAAGAAAAGCAGTGAAAGCCAAAGAAGAGCGCAGAAAGAAAAAGCTGAAAGCGAAGAAGAAATCGTAAAAATTGAAAGGAAGAAAGAAGAATGGGGATATTAGACTGGTCATTTGTTATTTTACTCTCTAGCGGGCTTCTTTTTTTCCTGTTTACAGTAGTCTTTTTAGTCCTGTTTCTATGGACGAATCGTACATATAAGCAGATGAAGAAAAAACAGGCGCCCAAAAACAAAAAAAAGCGTCGAAAGTTTCTACGCTTACGTAAGCAACTGATGAAAAAACGCAAAGGACAAGGGCTAAAGACACTTCTATTTCTTATTTTGACAATAATTGCGTTGGGCAGTGGTGTTTATTCACGTAATTATCAGCAAAATCATTTACAAGGAGAAGATTCTGGTGCCTTAGTACAGAGCTATTATTTACTTGAAGATGCTGTGATTCAGATAAACAATGTAAATACAGGAGAGAATCCACAAAAATCAATGAAAAATATCAAGGAAATTTCTTCTCGCTTAGCAAGCTATGGTGCGCGTAAATCAGCATTGACACTAAAGGAAGACGGACAATTGCTATTAAATCGACATTACACAGCTTTGCGGGAGCTTGGTGTAAACCTGAATGCTCAAAGTATTGAAACGCTGGAAAATAATGAAACAGTTGAAACGTATTTAAAGGATATAAAAAAAGTTCAAGAGAGTCAGAAAAAAGTATTTAAACGATTTAATGTAAATGAAGCTGCGTTAAAACAGCGGAAAAAATAACAAAGACAATTAGAGGTTTAATGCATGGGTAAAAAAAAGAAGGTTCTATTAAAGGAAGCGAATCGAAAAAAGAAAAAAGCCATTTCAACTAAGTATCCTGCTAAACCTGTGTCTAGAAAAAACACTCAAAAACGTACGTCAAAATCCACCATGCGAAAGAAAGCAAAACGTGCGAAAGCCCGAAAATCAGCTAAAGCGAAGCAGCATAAACAGTTTGTGAGGCAGCTTCTTTTTAGCTTGGGTATTTCCTTTGTTCTTTTAAGCATGGTCTTTTTATTTACGATTAAACTGGCAAAAGTAAGTGGTTATTCAATGACTCCGGTTTTAAATGATGAAGATCGTATCGTTGTTTTTAAGCGAAGCGAGATCAAGCGCTTCAGTTTGATATTGTTCAAAAGATCTGGTAAAGAAGCCTCAGCACTTAGAGTAGTCGGCCTTCCAGGTGAAGAGCTATCTTATAAGAATGGCGAGCTTATAGTTAATGGAGTAGAAATTCCAGAACGCTTTCTTTCGAATCAAGGCAATGAATTCGCAGAGGCAGCTCCAACAGAAGACTTCACCTTAATCAATGTGACGAAGATGAAAAAAGTACCGGAAGATAGCTATTTTGTTTTAGGTGATAATCGGACATACGCGACAGATAGCCGTTATTTTGGCTTTGTTAAAAAAAAGCAGGTTTATGGTGTCATTAAGGCGAGGATTTTTCCATTATATGATATGCGCCAATTTTAACAGGAATGAGCAGAGGGAAAAATGATGAAAAAACGAAGGAATGTGCCGACAGCTGAAATCAAAGAAAAGTCTGTCAATACAGCGCAACGATTAAAAAACAAACGAAAAAAAGCCGCCGGGAAAAGACGCAAGCAAGTTAAACCAAAGAAAAATAAGCTAAAGACTGCAACACTGAAAGAAAAGCTGAAAACTTTTTTTTCTATTGACAATCTTAAAGGAAATGCTGCTTTGCTGGTTTTATTCATAGCCGTAGTATTTTTTTTCTGGAATTTTTCAACGCATCGTGTAGATGGTCATTCGATGGAGCCAACATTTCAGACGAAAGATCGTATTTTAATTGCTAAAAACAGTGAGCCGACACGATACAGCATTATTACTTTTGAACCTAAAAATCGTAAGAAAGAATCGTACTTGAAACGAATAATTGGCATGCCAGGTGATCGGATTCAGCTGTTAGGAAACGCCTTGTTTCTCTTACCGAAGGAAAATGAAACGAAGGGTGACCTTGACTTAGCTAACGATCAAATTGATGGAACCATTAAGAGTTTGATCGCTGACAGTGTCATCAATGAACTAGTCAGCTATAAACGAATTCCTAAGGATTATTACTTTGTTGAAGGAGACAATCGACTGCATTCAGATGATAGTCGTGTCTACGGTTTAATCAATAAAAAACAGATTGAAGGCGTGGTGCTTTATCGCTATTATCCCTTTAATAAAATGGGCATGGTTCACTAAAATGTTGAGAGAAAGAGAGAGCATTGATGAAAAAAATTTGGACATTTACTAAACAGCATTATTTGACTATATTGTTAAGCTTTAGCATTCCAGCTGTGGTTATGATTGTGGTTTATTGGCTGATTGGGATTTATCCTGGCAGTGAACGTAGTATTTTAGCGACAGATTCCTTTGCGCAATATGCAAATTTTCATGCTAGTTTTAATAATGTATTACAAGGAAAGCAGAGTATTTTTTATACTTGGTCAGGCTCTTTGGGTTTAAATTATTGGGCGTTAGCGGCGTATTATTTAAATGGACTATTCACACCATTGGTCGCTTTTTTTGATAATGGTAATATGCCGGATGCACTTTACTTTTTAACGATTATTAAATTTGGTGCGATTGGTTTATCTTTTTGGTTTTTCGCCAATGCAACTTTTAAGTTAAATCGATGGCTGATTGTTGGATTAAGCGTTGCCTATGCCTTAATGTCTTATACTGTTGGTTATTCAGAAGTGATTATGTGGCTGGATGCCTTTGTGTATTTGCCGTTGATTGTGTTAGGGATTCATAGAGTCTTAGATCAAAAAAAGCCTACGTTATTATTTGTTAGTTATTTATTACTGTTTTTAACAAGCTTTTACATGGGCTTTATGATTGGTGTTTTTACCTTTTTATACGCCCTTATTCGGACGATTTTAAAAGCCAATCAGACAAAATGGGCGTTTCCTATGTATTTGTTTACATCTGTTTTAGCAGGATTAGCTTCAATGGTGACCATTTTACCGACGCTTCTCGATTTAAAGAATAATGGTGAAAATCTTAGTAGTATTTATACATTATTGACTCCAGATACTGGTGCATGGGATTTTGTCGCTAAAAGTATGGTTGGTGTGTATGATACGTCTCAATATGAAAGTATGCCATTTATTTATATCGGCTTAGTGCCTTTGATTTTTTGTGTCTATTATTTTTTAAGTAAACACATTTCATGGAAAGACAAGCTAGGTTACGGGAGTCTATTCGCTTTATTGATTGCCAGCGTCTATATCTATCCCTTAAACCTATTTTGGCATGGGATGCACATTCCTAACATGTTTTTATATCGTTTTAGCTTTTTATTTTCATTTTTACTGATTTTACTTGCAGGCTATGGCTTAGAAAAATTTGAAGCTTCTGAAAGTAATCGTTTAGTGAACGGCGTGATTGGAATCGGCGGGGTTTTCTTGATTTTTATGCTGCTTTCTAATAAAAAACGCTACGATGTTATTACAATGAACTCTTTAATTATCACATTTGTCTTCTTAATTATTTATGCAGGTATTTGGCTGTTTTGGGTTTCAACGAACAAGGGGAAAAAATGGCTGCCGTTCATTGTTCTCGTTTTAATGATTGGCGAGGCGGGCTTCAACGCAAAGGCCATGGTGGAAGGGATTCTTGTTGACTGGAATTACCCTGCTCGTTCATTGTATACCGAAGATTATGCTGAAATTAAAGAATTAGTTGATTTCAGTAAGCAACAAAATACGAGCTTCTTCCGCACTGAAAAATTAGATGGAGAAACGACAAATAAAAGCTTTAATTTTGGCTATCATGGTGTAGAAATGTTTTCGTCAATTCGTAATAGAAACTCCTCCCAGTATTTAAATGCGTTAGGCTTTCGCTCAAATGGGACCAATCTTAATATCGAATACATGAATAATACCTTATTAGCAGATGCTTTAGTTGGCATGAAATATAATTTAGCTGAGCAGGATATTATGAAATTTGGGTATAAAAAAATCAAAAATGCTGGAAATTACAGTCTTTATGAAAATCAGTACGCCTTGCCATTAGGCTTTATGACAGATAATGGTATTTACGAGCCGGAGGCAGTCAAAAATCAGACGGAATTATTCAATCACCTTGCCGGAACCAGCGGTGAATTTTTCAGCTTTGGTGAAGCAACGAGAGTGTCCGTTAATAATGCGATTGTGTCAGATGACGATGGTGTAACAATTGGTGAAACTGAACCTAATTTGCCTAGAGAGGTGACCTGGTTAGTGACAGTCCCAGGAAAATCACAAGGCTACCTTAGCTTGGTTCCTAAAAACTTTTCGGATGCGATGGGTGTAAAAATCAATGTTAGTGTAAATGGGGTTCAGCGCAAAAAAGGACTTGTGAATACAGGACAATACTATAATTTAGGTTATTACGAAAAAACCACAACAGTCAAAGTTACAACGACTTTTTCTGATGGCGACAATCAAAAACTAATGCTGTTTAAACCAGATGCAGTATTTTTAGATACAGAAAGCTTCAGTAGCGCAGTAGAAAAAATTCGTGAAAACGGCATTGACATGCAAACTACTGGGCGAAGAGCCACCGCCGAAGTTTCATTGGTAAAAGATCAAGTATTATTGACGACAATTCCTTATGATCGTGGCTGGAAAGTGCTGATTGATGGTGAAAAAGCTAATGTTACAGCATTTAAAGAGGCCTTCTTGTCGGTGCAAGTTCCAGCAGGTAAGCATCAAATTGAGTTTGTCTTTTTACCACAAGGCTTTGTAATTGGTGCTAGTATTTTTGGCAGCTGTCTCTTCCTTTTTAGTGGTTATCTTTGGTGGTTAAATAGACAACAAAGGTTGGCACGGAAGCATCAGGAAAAAAATAGTTTGGAGCAGATAGATGAATAAACAGCGGATAGTAAACGTGATTGGTTTTTGTTTTTTGATTTTGTTGTTGAGTGGTTGTCAAAGCAAAGGGGTAAGCAAAGATGCGGATTATTTTACAGTCGGTAATAGTGAATATCGTTTTCAATTGCCAAGTGGCTGGAAAGCTGAAGAGGAGTATCAAACTGTTTTTAATGAAGCCGCCGTTTTTGGAGCAGTGGATACAAATAGCCGAGCTGTTTTATTTATTCGTGGAGAATCTAGCCCCTTAATGAATCAAAAGCAGCTAAAGGATGCGACCGATCAAAAAGTTAATCAGCATTACGATGTGAAAAAAGGAACAGTAGCAGAATTCAAGGTCAAGGATTTTCCTGCAATTCATTATTTAATGCCTGGTGTGTATGATGGAAAAGCAGTTTGGCTGGATATGTATTTTATCTCAACGAAGACGCAGCTGATCAATATTCAATGTTATCGCCCAAAAGGTAGTAGTGCTAAGCAGCAACAAGAAACCCTCAAAAAATCAGTTGAAAGCTTAGAGCAATTAAGTAGTGGCTCACAGCGTGAATCATCATCAGAAGAAAAGAAGGATACTAGTAAAAATGGTATCCAGCAAATTGAAAATGAGCAGCTATCTATTCAAATAACAGGCTACAAAATTGAAAAACAGCACTTGATTATTAGATATGTTTTTACGAATAAAAGCCAAGCTGAGCTGGTTCCTTTGACTGAATGGCAAAAGCTGATCACTGTAACCGAAGCTAAACAAACGCTAGAACCAGTCACGCAATTAACAACGGAGGATGCTGATTTAAGCTATTTAATGGAGCAAGGACAAGCATCTTTAGCGACTGAGGACATTGTGGAAAGTGCAGTTGTATACGCGTTGACTTCAGAAACAGCTGAGCTTGTAATTTTTTCTGACCAGCAAAAGAATAATGAGCCGATAGAGTGGGTAATTGAGCGATAGGAGGAACTAAATGAAACGAGTGAGTAAAGGACTACTGCTGCTGAGCTTGATGCTATTTTTAGTTGGCTGCAGTGCTAAAAAGGCTTCAACTGTAGAAGAAAAACTGCCTAAATCAGATGAAAGTTTCATTTGGTGGTCAGAGCGTTTCAAGCAGTTTGGCAGCTATGACTATATGCTGAAAAATGGACAAGAAGCATTTACAGATTTAAAGAATAAATTCGATTTAGAAGTGGTACCTGTGTTCAATGATACCCGTCAAATCATTAAAGAAGATTTTTTGATTCCGGATGTGGCACAAGAGCCAGAAGAATTTTCGTTGCTAGCTAAAGGTACGGAGTTTTCTTTTTCCAGTTTAATTAAATTTAAAGATACTACAGGGCAATATTCTTCCTATGGTCGAGTTACCGCTAAGTACCAATATTTAAAAGAGCTGGATAAGGTGAAATTGCAGAGCAACAGTGTTGAAATCTTCAATTCAGTAGCAACAGAAGGTTTTAAGGGCAAGGATTTAGAAGAAACCCTGAATAAATTAGGTGCTAGCTTGAAGCTTGAGGATATGGATGATTTATTGAAAAAATTTAAAGAAGCGACAGCCGATCCAGAAAAGCTAAAAAAAGAAGAAGTAATCATCTACAATCACACAGAAATGGCACAGAAAAAAGCGATATTTAATAAAAAACTAAGTGTTTTTTACAATGAAGATAGTAAACTATCAGAAATCTACATGACAATCACCGATTTGAGAGAATAAATACAATTTGGGAAAACTAACTTGTATAAATAACAGAGAGCTGAGATATAATTCGAAGAGTTATATTTCAGCTCTCTAAAAGTCGAATATACGCTTTTAGGGCACCTTTTTTGACGTAAATGATGCTATTAAAACAAGCAATGACAAGTCGGTTTTCAATACTAGAAATGAGTTGAAACGCAACGTAAGAAACTACGAACGTCACGTATAATAGTAGGGATAAACTAAATAAATTATAGCTTGAAAGTATATTGACTTTCTAACTTTAATAGAGATAATATTATATGTATTAAAAAAAGGAAGTGTTCATTTGATCATATGGCAAGGTAAAGGCGGATTAGTATTTTTATCGTTAATTCTAGGTGCGATGGTTACTACTGTGATTTTTGGTTTTCTACCTATAGATACTGGGTATAAAGCGGGATATATCTTAGAAGGAGTAGTAATGACAGTCGTTGTGGCAGTTGTCAATCATTTATTTACAAAAAAGTTTATTTCAGACAACGTTAAAATTTTTATTGATGAAGAAACTGGTGAACGGATTCAAGTAAAAGATCGCTCATCTCTATTTTTCATACCAAATAAATATTGGACATGGATCATTTTGGTTTTTGGAATTATACTGACTATTAGTTCAAGCTCTGTATACAATTAAAGAAAAGCAGTTGGGGCAAAAGTGTTGCTTTTGCTTCCACCGTTTATTCGAACTCCTTGAGGCTGTGATGTGACTCTTAAAGTTATGTCCCAGTCTCATAGTTTTTCTATTAGTATTTGTAAAGTAAGCTTGTCTAGAACAGGCTCTTTATTTTTATCTAATTGAATTTGTAAAAAAAACGGGCATCTGGATGGAGCGTTTTTCCTATTTTCAATAGCAGCTTCTAAAGAATCAAAATCAAAATAGCTAAACTCTATAAAGAATAAGAAAGAGGAATAGAATGTATTATTTTTTGAAAAGCATAAGATTTTAGGTGCGTTAGTAGATATTGTTTTAATGTGTTTTTTAACAATTGGCATAGCTTATTTATTCTATCCTGTCGATTTTACGCGTTCGTGGTTTATTCCCGTGTTTTTAAATATATTTATTCTCTGTATGTTTTTCTATGTTAATCGGGTTCATGAACCACCAAAAAAGCGTCTCAAACTTTTAGATTGGCTGAATATTATTCGATGGCTGAATAGTATCGGCTTAATTTTGCACACGACAATTGGCTATTATACAAAATACTCTCATAAGCAGGTTATTAAACCAATTTGGAACCAGTCTAAAGAAATGATCGCTCTCACTATTTCAATCTATCTCTTTTTGATTATTTTTTCTAATGTTATGATTTTTTGGAGGAAAAATATGATCAAAAAGTTAATTCTAAAAAAAGAAGCGGTGAGAACGGTCATTAAGTCAAAAAATTAGACTAAAAGTGACAGGCCGCATATGTGACTAAACAAGGTTAATCATACTATTGCGATAATATATGCGTGCACAAATTGAAAGAGTGGTAGCGAATAAGGCGCTAGACCTCCAAATCCATAAGTAACATCAATTAATTGGTTTGGTAAAAAGATAGTGGCTAATAATACGCTCCAAACAGTTGTAATAAATGAAGTTTGCATAAAGCTATTTTTAAATTCTTTAATCATGTTTAAACGTTTTTTTCTCTATTGAAACGAAAAAAAATGAAGGAAAGTCAAAAATTACATAACCAGATTGGTATTGATAAAAACCAAAGAAGCATTTATAGGGTAGTAGGAAAACTGTTAAACTAAAAGTGTGAGGTTTTTAGAAAGGGGAATGTAACGTGGTAAAAGAAAATTTAAGAAGTCTGCTGAAGGAATTAACACAGGTCAATGGCGGTTCAGGTCAAGAGCAGCCGGTGATTAAAGCTGTTTTAGCATTGATTGAGCCTTATGTAGATGAGGTTAGTGTGGATCTTAAAGGAAATATCATTGCCCTTAAAAAAGGATACAAAGAAGGACCTAACTTGATGTTTGCGGCTCACACAGATGAAATCGGTTTGATTGTGAAAAACATCTTGCCGAATGGGTTTATTTTATTTGAAAAAATCGGCGGTGTTCCAGATAATTTATTGCCGGGTAGAAAAGTAGTGATTGGAAAAAATCAAATTCCCGGAGTGATTGGGAATAAGCCAGGGCATCTTCAATCACCTAAAGAAGCTAAAGTCGTAAAATCGGCTTCTGAATGTTATGTAGATGTGGCGATGTTTTCTCGTGAAGAAGTTGAAGCTTCAGGTATTCGGATTGGTGATCAAATTATTTGGACCAGTGATTTTATGGAAATGCATAATAATGATTATATTGCGACAAAAGCGATAGATGATCGAATTTGCTGTTCCATTTTAGTTGAATTATTCCGAAATATAAAAAAAGAAGACTTTGCAGGAACCTTATACGGGGTCTTTACAGTCCAAGAGGAAGTTGGTTTATATGGCGCGGAAACAGCTGTTTATCGTGTGCCGGCAGATTATGCAATTGCATTAGATACGATTCCTTGCGGGGATACGCCAGAGGTTAACACGGAAATAGAATTGCCGATTCGTTTAAATCAAGGACCAGGCTTACCTGTGGCTGATGGTGTTGGAGATCGCTTCTTTAGTTTTATTCATCCTGCAATTCGTCAAGTAATTGAAAACAAAGCGGAAGGGTTATCGATTCCGTTGCAAAAAGTTGCTATTGTAAGTGGTGGCTATACAACTGATGGTGCAGCGTTAACAAGAGCTAACGGCGGTTTGCCAGCAGGGACCTTAGCCGTTCCTCGTAGATATTCTCATTCTCCTGTAGAGCTAGTTAGCTTAAATGACGTTGTAGCGGTGTACCAAATTGTTGAAGCAATCGTTAAGGATAATGAAAATATTAATTTATCATTTATTTAGAGAAATGGGACAGAGCTTGGGACAGAAGCTTATTTCTGAACAAATTGTTTTTACTCCCACCGTTTAGTTGAATTCCTTGAGACAGGGACATAACTCTTTGAGTTATGCTCCTGTCTCATTTTTTGCTTCTTTTTGAGCATAAAAAAATTCTTCTAAGGTTGTAACGATTGTTTTCGCTAAAGGATTATCTTCTGATAAATTTGAAGCAAGATAGATTGTTCTTTCTATAGGAAAGTCTTCAATCGGTTTGATAGAAAAGGAATCTGCCGCCTCATACGACCAAGAAATGGTAGGGAAAAAGCTAACACCTAAGCCTTGATGTAGTAAGGAACGCAAGGTTGCTGGATCATCGGTTGTTGATGTAATCGAAAGCTGTATATCTTTACCTTCAGCGGCTTGATCAATGGTTTTTCGAAAGGCATTTTTTTTCGACAACATAGTTAACGGCAACGGCAAAATATCCGCAAGATATATTTTTTCTTTTTTAGACAGTGGGTGTGTTTTAGGTAGGGCGATAAAAATAGGCTCCGTGATAATTGGGATATTAATTAGCCCTTTCTTCTTCTCTGATGTGAGAATGAGTACATCTTGCTGATGGTAATCGGGAAAGGCATCATGCTGCATGATAGTCAACTGGATGTTCGGATGTTTTTTCATAAAGTTTTGCACCAAACTAGGAATGGAGATCGACGCCACCTCTGGATAAAGGACAATGGAGGAAATCGTATTTTCGTTCATTGCATGAATAGTCTGTAAGCCTTCATCAAGCGTCTGTAAGCTTTTAAGGACATAGGGATAAAAGGTTTCTGCGTAGACAGTTAATTCGATATTTCGACCAGAATGAGTAAACAAAGGCAAATCTAAACTTTTCTCTAAATTCTTCATAGCACGACTTAATGCAGGCTGTGAAATGAAAAGTTCTCTGGCTGCCTGAGTGATATTTTTGGTCTCAACAACTTTTTTAAAATAGCGCAGATGTAGGTAGTTCATCCAGCTTCCCTCCATTGATACCTTTTGGTTATAGGTTTTTATTATATAGATATTTATCATTATAGCAAATATCCGTTAAGATAGTTGTAGAAAAAGTAAATCCTTTGAAAGGAAGTGCAGCATGAGTAATGGATTCTTATTTCCAGGTCAAGGCAGTCAGCGTTTAGGCATGCTGAAAGAAGTACCGCAAGCTTATTTGGATAAATGTCGAGAGGTAACAGGTATGGCGCTGATCGAAACAGAAGCCGCATATCAAGATACTGTGTTTATTCAATTAGCGCTCATTGTCAAAGCGGCCTACTTTATTGATGAGATGGCAAAAAATAAAATTCAGCCTGAACTTGTAGCTGGGCACTCGATTGGTGCCTTTGCAGCAGCACTTGCCTGTAAGACGATTACTTTTGAAGAAGTCCTGTCGGTTGTTTACCATCGGGCTTGTCTCATGAAAGAAGCGTATCCAGAAGGCTTTGGCATGGGTGTTATTAGTGGCTTAACGAGAACCGAGGTGACAAAGCTAGTTGAAGAAACATTTGATGAGGCGCAGCCAGTGTATATTTCTAATGAAAATTGTCCGCTACAACAAACGATTTCGGGAAGCCTTCAAGGAATGCAGCACACCTTGAATCAAGCAAAAAAACAGCAAGCCCAAACAGCAAAGCTGCTGAAAGTTCCAGTTCCTTCTCATTGTCAACTAATGGACGAAACGGTGGAAAAATTTACTCCATATATCAACGAGTTGCATTTTAAAGCTCCGGATTGTTTATATTTAAAAAACATAGATGGTCGTTCCACAGATAACATTACAGAAATCAAGCAAGACTTATTAACGAACATTGCACATCCAGTTCAATGGAATCAAATGATGGATGTTTCAAAAGAATTAGGCATGACGCTTGGCATTGAATTTCCACCAGGTAATACCTTAACGAAGCTGTATCAAAATAAATTTGGTGAAGAAATCCGCACCATTAATATCGAGCAGCATGGGATTGAAGATACTGTATTTCTATATGAAAAATGGAGATGAATTTGATAATGGAAAAAGAAAAAAGAAATTGGGCCAGCAAACGTGAGAAAAAGGCGAAAATCATGGCTGGTATCAGTGATTTAATGACAGGGAAGTACGTTGCGACAGAAGCAATTGTAGAGGTGTTAGAAAAAGTCATTCAGCCAGGTGACAAAGTCGTTTTAGAAGGCGATAACCAAAAACAAGCCAGCTTTTTATCAAAAAATTTAGAAAAAGTTGATACAAGTAAAGTCAATAACCTGCATATTATCATGTCTAGTATTTCTCGACCTGAACATTTAACGATTTTTGAAAAAGGAATCGCCAGTAAAATGGATTTCTCATACGCTGGAGCGCAAAGTGTTCGTGTGTCACAAATGATTGAAAACGGTACGATGAAATTAGGTGATATTCATACGTATTTAGAATTATACGGACGATTATTTGTCGATTTGATTCCAAATGTCGTATTAGTCGCAGCCGATAAAGCGGACAAAGACGGCAATCTTTATACAGGTTACAATACCGAAGAAACACCAACAATTGTTGAAGCTGCAGCCTTTAAAGACGGAATTGTTCTCGTTCAAGTAAATGAAGTGGTGGATAAATTACCGCGTGTTGATATTCCAGCTGATTGGATTGATATAATTGTTCCAGCTGATGAGCCTTATCAATTAGAAGCCTTATTTACCCGTGATCCTCAAAATATTACTGAATTGCAAATTTTAATGGCGATGATGGCCTTAAAAGGAATTTATGCTGAACATGAGGTTCAATCATTGAATCATGGGATTGGGTTTAACACAGCAGCTATTGAATTATTGTTGCCAACTTATGGTGAAACGCTGGGAATTAAAGGCAAAGTCGCCAAAAATTGGGTATTGAATCCACATCCAACCATGATTCCTGCAATCGAATCAGGCTGGGTTGAAAGTATTCATAGCTTCGGCGGCGAAGTCGGTATGGAAAAATATATTTCAGCTCGTCCCGATATTTTCTTCGTCGGAAAAGACGGAACCATGCGCAGCATCGTGCGTTATCTCAAACTGCTGGGCAATATGCAGCTGACATGTTTATCGGCTCGACCTTGCAATTAGATTATGAAGGAAATTCATCAACAGTAACTAAGGGTCGTTTATCCGGCTTTGGTGGTGCGCCAAATATGGGACATAACCCAGGTGGAAGACGTCACTCAACGCCAGCTTGGCAATCATTAAGAGATGAAAATAATCCTTTAGGCAAAGGGCAAAAGTTAGTTGTTCAAATGGTTGAAACCTATGGCTCCAATAAAAAACCAGTATTTGTTGAAACCCTTGATGCACTTGAGGTTCAAAAACAGGCAGGTCTTGCTAATGCACCTGTAATGATTTACAGCGAAGATACCACTCATATTGTGACAGAAGAAGGAATCGCTTATTTATTTAAAGCAAAAAATAAAGCAGAAAAACAAGCAGCCATTGCAGCCATCGGTGGCGTCACACCACTTGGTATGACAAGCACCAAAGAATCCTTAGACGAACTTCGGAAAGCTGGAATCGTTAAGTTACCAGAAGATTTAGGCATTAAACGTAGCGATGCAAAACGTTCATTATTAGCAGCTCAAACAATTGATGACTTGATTGAATGGTCAGACGGCTTATACGAACCGCCAATGAAATTTAGAACTTGGTCATAAAAAGGAGATAATAAAAATGGAACAATTATCATACACATATCCAGCAACAAAACCAATTAAAGAAAAAATTCACGTTGGAGTCGTTGGTTCAGGTGATTTAGAGATCCTTATGTTTCCAACAACTAAATCAGAATCAACCGTTCAAGTATGTACAGGAAGCGATGGCTTCCAAGAAATATGGCAAAACGTTTTAACCCGCTTTTTTGATCGGTATCCTATTTTGTCAGATATTGTAATTAATGATTTTGGTGCAACACCTGGAGTCGTTTACTTACGCTTGACGCAAGCAATGGAGGAAATTTCAGATGAAAAATAGTTTTGTAGAACTACAAGCAAGAGAACGCGTAAATGCATTATTAGATGAAAACAGCGGTCGTGAATTGATTGATCCCTTCGATCAAATGATCGCGCCAAACTTAGTAGCGCAAGGAATTGTTCCAGAAAGTGATGACGGAATTATTGTTGCTCGCGGAACTATTAATAAGCAAGCTGTCGTTGTGATTGCGACAGAAGGGAAGTTTCAAGGTGGCGGAATTGGTGAAGTTTCTGGTGCCAAAATCATTGCAGCCTTGACACATGCTTTAGAAGAAAATCAAGCAGGAAATGAACTTATTCCTATTTTGATTTTAGATACAGGCGGCGTTCGTTTACAAGAAGCGAATTACGGTTTACTATCAATTTCTGAAATCGGCAATCTAATTGTTGCGCTGAAAAAATATGTACCAGTAATCGGCGTAGTTCCCGGTCGTGTCGGCTCGTTCGGCGGTATGTCAATTACGTCTGCGTTAATGAGCTATCTAATTTCTACTAAAAAAGCTAGAGTTGCTTAAATGGCCCGGAAGTTATTGAGCAAGAAGCTGGTGCCCGTGAATTTGATTCCAGTGATAAGGATTTAATTTGGAATACAATTGGTTCACGTCAACGTCTAAATGCCAGAATTGTCGATGAAATCGTTACTGATTCAGTAGAAGATATTCGAGCAGCTGTCGTTACAGAAATGAAAGAGCGCAAAGACAGCCACAGAAGTGAAAGCTCTGCTTTTTACCTATCGTTGCTTTCAGAACTTGATTTGTCTAAACCAATGACTATTGAAACGTATAATGAAGCATTGAAACATCATCAAATGAAAGAAGTGGCGCTTCCGATTGTAACTGAAACACAAGAAGCAGTCAGCAATAGTGTGGGTTACAACTGGTTTCAAGCGTTATCAGATTACCATCAACCAAAATCGTCTGTTAGTACAGTTTACTATGGTCCTTCAAGTAAATTTGTAGAAGAAGCAGTTGTTACTAGCATTATTTCAGATGAAAAAAATCCCATGTACCGGGTTCGCAATGGTGAGGTTGGTTTAATAGAAGGCTTCCGCATGGGGCAAATTCTTGAAGCCGTTTATCAAGAGGATAAAGACAAGTCTGTGAAACGTCCAATCATTGCAGTGATCGATGTACCAAGTCAAGCTTACGGCTACAACGAAGAATTAATCGGTATTCACGTTGCGTTAGCGAATAGCGCTGCGGGCTATGCTAAATTACGTCAAGCAGGTCATCCAATTATCGGTGTAATTGCTGGAAATGCGATTTCTGGTGCGTTCCTGGCTCATGGCTTGCAGGCTTCTCGTTTAATTGCCTTAAACAGTAATGAAATTAGCGTTCAAGCGATGTCTAAAGCCAGTGCCGGTCGTGTCACGAATCGTTCAATTGAAGAAATTGAAGCGGCAGCCGAAAAAGTACCAGCGATTGCTTACGATGTTCGCAGCTTTAATAAGCTTGGTGCTGTCTATCGCTTCTTAGATGAAATCACTAGTCAAGAAACCTCAGTACAAAGTGTTGAAAAAGTTATAGCAGCTGTTAATGATGCAATTGAAGACGTCAGAAAAACGGCGGATACAATGCTTACTGCTCGTTATACCAATGACATTGCTGTCAAAAATGGGCGTGTAGAAACAAATAAAGTCCGTACAAAAATGGCGGAAGAATGGAATGCTTAGATGATAGAAGCACACGATATTGTTCGCATTCATCCCTCCTTTATGTCCACGAAAGAATGGCCAGATTGGTTTAAAGCAACAGATAGACTATATGCTACCGTACGTCGGGCTGTGGTAAACGAGAAAGTGATTCCTGTCGGCTTACGAGGACAGCAACGAAATCAACGGTTTGCGTTTGAACTTCCTGTAACGGCAGTGGAAGAAGTCATTCATCCGTGGGAGCTGATTCAAAAGGACAGCTTTCGCCAAAAGGAAGTTGCTGATTTTTCAGCTTACCAAGCGTATATTCAAGCAAGAAAACTATTGCAGGAGACTACGTGGGGTGTTGGCGGCAGCTTAGGCTTTGAGCTAGCTACAGATTATCCTACCATTAAAGAAACTAGTGACTTAGATGTATTGATTTATGTAAAAGAGTCTGCTGAATTGCCTTTAGAGGTGATTCGGCAGAATCTTAGCCTTTTTTCACAATGGGATACGCAGGTTATTACAAAAAAAGGTGGTTTTTCCTTAAAAGAATATCTACAAAACCCCAATAAAAAAATTCTATTGAAGACGATTACGGGGCCTATCTTGACGGATAAGCTGTGGTAAAAACAGAGAAAAGTGGGAAAAAAATGTTTGAAAATAAAGAAATCAAGATCAATGTAAGTGATTTTCAAAAAGTATTCGCTGTAACAGCGGTAATGATGCAGACAATCTTGACCTTTGCGCTGGCAAATACAACGAATGAAACGACAGCTACTTTTATTGGTGCTTTTTATGTGGTTGTTAAATACACGGCACCGATGTTTATTTTTGCAATTGTTTATAATATGGTAAAAACAAGTCAGCAGTTAACCTATGTCGAGTTCTTAAAGGAAAAATTTTTTGAGCTGGTTGTGCCATATGTTTTATGGACAACAGCCTATCTGTTTGTTTTTCCAGCGGTTCAGCAAAAGGCACCATATACAGACGCAGGCTCCTTCTTATTGAAGTATGTAACAGGTGATGGCGGACCACATTTATGGTATACGGTAATGATGTTGCAGATTCAATTATTCATGCCGTTTTTTGTTTGGCTAGGCTACAAAGTGTTTGAGAAAAAAAGGGTGTTGCCCGTTCTTTTCTTAGCAACAGTGTTGTATGTTTTATGGTATCTTTTTTATCAAAATCAGGTCTTGACTGGTGCACATCATGAGGATTGGTATTTGTTAGATCGGTTTGTTTTGAGTTTTATGATTTATGGTGTATATGGTGCAGCTGCTTTTCGTTATCATGAAGTACTGTACAATGTGCTGAATAAGCTTCGTTATGCACTGCTTCCTGTTGCCTTAGTCTTGACTATGTTTGCGATCCAAGGGCTGTTATCAGTGTCAGGTGAGGTTAGCTTCGCTAATGCGCCGTATTTAAATACAGTTCAAAGCTTGTACAGTTTATTAATTGTTCTTTCAGTAATTTTATTTGCTTCAAAAATGATTTTGAAAAATTCACCCAGCTTACCTGTTTTCAAATGGCTGTCAACCTATGCGTATCGGACCTATTTGGCCAACGTGTTTGTTTTTCAAACGTTATTGCTACTATTTAAAGATACTTGGTTGAAACTACCATCAGGAATTATGATTGTTTTAGCCTATCTAACGACGGCTGCTTGTGCCTTTTTACTCAGCTACCTACTGCACAGCGTCTGGTCATGGATCAAAGGCTTAGCTAAAAAATAAAAAAGAAGGCGTTCTGACAATGAGTGTATCTAGTGAAAAAAGTGAATCTATTTGCTGGCTGTTAGCCAAAATGGTGGAAAAAGCGTTGATTGAAGAAGCCAGCTTAACACCGAAACCGGGCTTAGTAGATCGTCAAAATAGCGGGGCGCATGATGATATGAACTATGCGCTATTTATTAAATCCGCTCATAGTCTGACACCTTATTTTTATGAAATGGCGAAAGCCGCTTGGAACCGTCCATTGAATCAAGGGCTAAGAGAAGCAATTGCTAAAATTGGTCGCAAAGCTGAGGCTGCGATGTATCAAGCAACAAATCAGGTCAACACGCACAAAGGGGCTATTTGGGCACTGGGCTTACTAGTTAGCGTTGCTGCGAATCAATTCAGTATACAAACTCAGCTTGATAGGAAGTGTTTTTTCTCGGAAGTGGCTAAATTAGCCGCTTTACCTGATACAGCCTATCATGAAAAAGAAGAAACTCATGGCTTGAAAGTGAAAAAGCAATTTAATGTATCAGGAGCTTACGGAGAAGCGCTGGCGGGGTATCCGCATGTTCAAATAGCGTTGAAAGAGTATCGAAAGCATTCGTCAGAAGTGCCTGAAAACCGTTATTTGCATATGCTTTTAGCCATTATTGCTTCGCTTGATGATACGTGTATTTTGTATCGAAGCGACCAAGCTTCTTTGGAAAAAATTCAAGCTTTAGCTAAGAATGCAAATCAGGAAGGATTGCCTAATCAAGCCTTCCTTCAGTTGGTTGATTTTTGTGAAGAGCGCCATGTTTCCCCAGGGGGCAGTGCTGATTTATTAGCTGCCAGCATGTTTATCCAATCATTGAAAGAAGATCAAATTATTTTAGAGATGCTTAATAAAAAAACAAACGGCATAAGTAGCTAATCATAAAGAGGTGCTTACGCAGTTTTTTTTTGCTTTTTTGGTATTAAATTTAAACTAACTTAAAAATAGAAAGAACAAGACGCTGTGTCTTGTATATTGAAAATATAGCATAAATAAGCTAACACCTCTATGTGATTTCACTATATATGGTGAAAAAAATGAACTTGAAAACGCTTTTCATTGAAACTAAAATGAAAACATAATAAACGCACAGTCGTTTAAGTGAAAGGAGAAAGTGAAATGAATGATTTAGGTATTATGATTATGAGTCATGGCGATTACGGTAAAGCGGCAATTGAAAGTGCCCAGTTGATTGTTGGAACACAAACTAATTATGAAACACTTAGCGTTTTTGTAGTAGATCAAGTAGATGCATTAAAAGAGGAAATGTTAGCAAAGGTTGAAAGCCTAGATACAACTAAAGGGTTATTGATACTAACGGATATTATCGGCGGTACACCGGCAAATTTAGCGGGATATTTACTTGCTAAAGAAGAAACGATGCTTGTTTCAGGAATGAACTTACCTATTTTACTTGAAGTGCTGATGAATCGTCATAAAACCTTGGATGAGCTTCATGCAATTATTATGGCAGCTTATGAGCAAGGGGTTACGATCAGAACAAATAAAGACTTAGAAAAGGAAGATGATGAAGATGATTTGCTTTAGCAGAATAGATGACCGTTTAATTCATGGTCAAGTAGTAACTACATGGGTCAATATGTACAATATCGAACAAATAATTGTTTTAAACGATAAGATCGCTAACGATAAAACACAGAAAAATATTTTAGCGATGGCAGCGCCGCAAGGCATTAAGGTCAAAGCGTTTCCAATTGAAAAATTTGGTGAAATAATCAAGACCACAGAAATAACGAGAAGAACGATGCTGCTGTTTTCTTCAAGCGTCGACGTTTTAACAGCTGTGAATGCAGGAGTTCCAATCGATAAATTAAATATCGGTGGTATGCGTTATCAAGAAGGTAGAGAACGATTGACCAAAGCTTTAGCTGTTACGCCGACAGAGAAAGAAGCGTTTAAAGGCTTGCTGGATCAAGGAATGGAAATTACAGTTCAAATGGTACCGAACGATGACAAAGTTGATTTAAAGGAGGTTATCTGATGCTGACAGCATTACTTGTTGCCGCTTGGGCGGGAATTTGTGCCATCGATGATATTGGGACCCAGATGATCAGAAGACCGTTGTTAATTGCGACGGTAGTTGGTTTTATCATGGGAGATGTTAAATCAGGTTTGGTGATTGGTGCAACCTTGGAAGTTATGTGGATGGGTGTCGGAAATGTTGGTGCCTATTCAGCTCCAGATATTATCTCAGGAACAGCGATTGGAACAGCTCTTGGAATCGCATCTGGTGGGACAGCGACAGCTGTTGCATTGGCTGTACCGACGTCTTTACTTGCACAGCAATTATTGATTTTATACAGATCAGGGATCGTTTATTTAAATCCAATCGCAGATAAAATTGCCAATACTGGTGATTTCAAAAAAGTGTTCAAGATAAATTATATTCCGATGATGATTGCATTCATGATTCGTGCAGTACCGACATTCTTAGCAATCTATTTTGGTGCCGGAGCAATTGATAAAATCGTAGAAGCTTTGCCAGAGTCAATTATGAACGGCTTAAGCGTGGCAGGCTCAATCATTCCTTCAGTTGGGATTGGCTTGTTAATGTTAATGATGCTTAAAAAAGGTGAGCTATGGACATTCTTGATTGCTGGTTTTACTTTAGCCGTGTATTTAGATTTATCCGTATTGCCGATTACACTAATCGCCTTGCCGATTGCGTTGATTTATGACTTGGCAACACAAGAAAAAGTTGTCACTGTTCAAGCAAATGCTGGTGGAGATATGAGTGATGATGAGGAGGACTACGATCTATGAACGATTTAGACGTAACGAATAAAATAACGAAAAAAGATTTAAATCGCGTATTTTGGCGGATGCAGCTATTAAATGTAACGAATAACTTTCAGTCAATGCAGGCGATTGGTTTTTTATCTAGCTTTACACCTGTTTTAGAACGGCTATATGCTGATGAGCCAGATGAGCTGAAGAAAAAAGCGATGAAACGACATCTTGAATTTTTTAATAGTCATGTGAATGCGGATGCATTGATTTTAGGAGTGGCAGCAGCAGTTGAAGAAACCACGACAGAAGACGAAAAAGAAACTGTTACAGCGATAAAAACAGGTTTAATGGGACCACTAGCCGGAATTGGCGATAGTATTTTGAAATTCACCTGGCTACCGATTTGTGGAAGTATCGGTGCCTCTTTAGCCTTAAATGGTAGTCTACTAGGTCCCGTCTTGATGTTTTTACTTTATAATGTTGTGAATGTTGGCTCTAAATATTATGGTATTCATTTAGGCTATTCTAAAGGGATGGAAATGATTAATGGCGCTGGCGGGAATGTCCTACAACGTCTATCAAACATGGCTAATGTAGTAGGTTTAATGGTTATCGGCGCATTGATTGCTTCGGTAGTGAAAGTAAATATTGTTGCAGAAATTTCAGCTGGGGAAAATGTCATTAAATTCCAGGAAATGTTTGATAAAGTTATGCCGGGATTATTTAGCTTATTAGTCATTATCGTCGTTTATAAAATTTTGAAGAAAACCAATGGAAAGCACGCACCGCTGTTGATTTTAGGGATTATGGTTATTTCTATTCTCTTGACGATGGTTGGCGTATTGGGCAAATGATATGACAGCAGAATATACAGTAACGCAATCAGAAGAGAATCTTTTTATCATTGAAAAACCAGCTTTTTTAAGTGGTGAAATAGAGGTATACTTAAAGAAAACACCGACAGATAATCAGCCAAAATTTTTATTGAAGACTGCTGAAAATCCTATTGAAGTGAATGTCGGCGAAATTGACTTTCGTCCGTACTTTTTATTGAAAGGTGAGAATACTGAGAAAATAGTTGCGCAAAGAACACTTCCAGTTGACGGAATGAATAACTTTAGAGATATGGGCGGCTACGAAACAGATAGTGGTAAAACAGTAAAATGGGGCATGTTGTATCGCTCAGACCATATTCATAACGCAAAGGAAAGTGGTATCCGCTACCTACAGAAATTAAATATCAAAACGATTATCGATTATCGTAGCGATGAAGAAATTGAAAAATACCCGAATAAAAAAATTACAGATGAGGTCAACACGTTTCAGCTTGATCCCAATGCACATGCGGCCGAGTTGTCGGCGCAGTTTACATCATCGAAAGATAATGAAGACAGCAGTTTAATTAATAAAATTATCGAACAAAAAGAAAATGGTCAATTAGTTAGCCGCTATGACATCGTGATGGAGCAATATAAAAACTTTGTCAATAAAGAAAAATCGAAAGAAGCCTTCAGTAGTTTGTTAAAAATAACTGCTGATCCGAAAACGCCGGCGATGGTGCAGCATTGCCGTGGTGGAAAAGATCGGACTGGTTTTGGCGCGATGCTGGTTTTAGGCGTTCTCGGTGTTGCTAAAGAAGATTTAATCGCTGATTATATGCTGACGTATACGAATCGTGTCGAGCGAAATCAGGTGAAGATGACGGCTTATAAAAAGCTAACTAGTGATCCAGATGTTTTAAATTATTTATATTCCTTGATTGAAACAAGAGCAGAGTTTATCGAAGAGTCTATTAATGAAATTGAAAAAAGCTACGGAACGATTAGAGACTATGCTGTAGCAGAACTGGGTTTAACGAATGAAATGATTGAATCGATGAAAGATCAATATTTGGAGTAAGCATAAAAAACGAATGTACGGAGGGGCAGAGATGAAGTCGGGACTATCAAAGACCATGGAATTTCTAGAGAACAAAGCTAGGTTTAAAGCACTCTTTTTGCTCCTGCTTCGTTCGGAAGATTATGTTAAAAGCGACAGCTTAGCAGATGAGCTTGGGGTGACGTCACGAACGGTCAAGACAGATATTCAATCATTAAAAGACGAACTAGCACAAATTGACATCACAGTTATCTCTAAAAGATCTAAAGGGTATAAGCTAAAAATTACCGATAAAGAGTATGAAAACAGCATTAAGGAGTTTTATCAAATTTATCAATCCACTACGATTGATAGTGAATTTGATACGAGAGTTCAATATATTTTAAGACGTTTGTTGATTGCTAAAGAGCCAGTCAAAATGGAAGCTCTTCAAAAAGAGCTAAACAGCAATACCAGCAATTCGTTAAGTAAAGAGCTTCAGCGAGTGAAAGAACTGCTGACAGATTATGACTTGACGTTGATGGTTCGACCTCATTATGGGATGCTGATTCAAGGCGCTGCGTTTAAAAAAGTGATGCTGACTATTCGAGTGTATAAGCATTTCAACAAAGTTGCAAATCCAGATTTTGGGATACCGGAATACAATGAGTTGTTTTTTTGTCATCAGCAGGAAAAAGAAAAAATCAGGAAAGTATTTTATCGAACCATGATTAAATCTAGAGTAGTTTTTTCTGACATCAACGCGGAGCGTTTTTTTGTCTATCTGATTTATTTTAGAAACAACAATGCTGAGCTGGAGAGTAGCGACTTGGGTTTTCCAGAGCTGGATTTTGAGTATAGGGATACCGAAGAATATGCGTTAGTCGTTGAGATTATCCAAAAATTAAGAAATCAATTTTCAGATTTTAAATTTTCCGAAAAAATCATTCAGTTTTTGACGTATCTAGCAATTATCAGTACCGATCTTTATCGTTTTAAAGATTGCACCAAAGAAAATTACGGTAGTCTTTTGGAATTAGCGGAAGAAACGAGGAATTTTTTATTAAAAAATCTTTCGCAGTATCTACAAATCGATATTTTTGACGATTATACTTGCATTAAAGACTTACTGAAAATCATGCTGCCAATCAGCTTGAAAATTAAGTTAAAAGTCTCTGACAGTATCGATCTAGGCTATGAAAATATCCGAGATTATGAAAACGAGCCTGTATTAGAGCATTATATGCTGAAATTGTGTGATGAATTTTATTTAAAATACGGCTATAAGTTTTCTGTTAGAGAACAGCATATTCTGTTTAGTACCTTTTTAGGCACACTTAATCGGATTATTTTGGAGCATCGTAAGCTTAAACTGGCGATTATCGCTATAGATGGTCGACTTGGGACGCAGCAATTGAAGTTTAATCTGCAGCATCACTTTTCCGCATACATTGAGAAAATTGAAACACGGGTTCTCTACGAATTGGATTTTTTGAATGAACAAACCTACGATTATTATTTATGCTCAAATTATGGGAAAAATATGAATATCAACTATGCACCAATTTATTTTGCCGAAGAGGACATGACTGAATTTGAATATGTAGATTCTTTTCGCCATATTTTTTTAGATGCTTTTGACTACGATAAAGTCATGCCGAGTATTGCTTTTATTGAAATGGATCAAAAGTATAAGTTTAAGCATTTTCCGATTGAGGAGTATTTTCAAGAAGGAAGCACCTATGAACACATCAAGCTAAAAGGACACACGCAAATTCATATTTACTTCGATCTTTCTGCTAAGACAGAAAGCTTCCAGCTTTTTTCTTTTCCTAAAACAGAAGACCAATCGCTGGGTGGGAAAGAATACTATCTATTGTTACACTTAGCGATAGAAGAGGATAAACAAAAGCTGCGAATGTTTTTAAATATCATTAATAGCTTAGCGGAAGATCGCGAAAAGCTCATCCGCTTCTGTCATGAAAAAACAGACAGCTATACTAATTTTTTCTTATAGCATCCACAGAGAACAGCGATATAAAATCATCGGTTGATTTTATATTGCTGTTCTTTAGGTATCGTTATATCACTGGGAGTGATGTGAGACGAGACCGCAATTTAAGCTAAACGCTGAAGCTATTTTGTACAATGAAGCCACATTAGGATTCCGAGAAGTCTGTTACCGTCTGTATTTTTACAACGTTTTTTGTAGCTGCTCAGGTAACCCTCTATCAACGTAGATAATACCACCTACGATACCGGCTGCTAATGCACTTACTAAGAAAGCACAGGTATTTCCAACTTCTTCGATAGTAACACCGGCTTTATCTGGCGTGCGGCCTTCAGATAATTTGATTAGCTGACCGTGATCTTTTACAGCCGCCTCTAAAGAAGCTTTTGTGATTCCTATCATGTTGTAGTTAGGAATGGCTCTTTCTGAGCCTAGATAAGTTATCTTAACGATTTCAGAACCAGGATTTAAGAATGGTGTGGTGAGCGACTGATGTCGATGACATTGCCATCTAACTCTTCTTTATTGGCAAAGGCAATCGCATGGAAAACGCCATCGATTTTATCAAACTTTTTGTGAATTGTCTGAAAGGCTTGAGCGATAGAGTCATCAGAAGCAACATCACATTCAACTAATAAACATGTTGGTTCAGCCGATTTTAAGGCTTGTTTTTTCATACGATCATTTTGGTAAGTATAAATGATTTTAGCACCTTTTTCCTTGATTATCATACCTAGACCATCACCAAAAAAATATTTAATTTCCAGATTAAATATTTTT
>NZ_AYPQ01000012.1 GCF_000633635.1 Enterococcus crotali
GCGTTTTCGTAAAAGACCTTCTTCACCGAATTCTTGATAAGCATTGATCCACCTATGCACTTGTTCCATTGTTTTAACCCCATGCTTATTTGCTAAAGCTTGTATTCCTCCTTTCCCTACCAGATATTCTTGAACAATTTTTAGTTTAAGTTCAAAGTTATATTTAGACATAAAAATACCGACCTCCAAAAAATTAGATTTTTGGTCTAACTTTTTGGGGTCGGTTCATTTCGGTTTACTCTTTTTTTGCGTCCCCCCCCCACACACACATATATATATATTCTTTAAATACAAAAGTATAGACATTTAATGGATAAAGTGGTATATTATTTTTTGTAATCGATTACAAATAGAATATAAAGGACTGATTAGTATGAATGGTTTTATGGATTCTCTTGGAGAAAAGATTATGCCGCTTGCAAATAAGCTTGGACAAAATCGATATCTCTCTGTTTTGAGAGATGCTTTTATGTTGTCTTTTCCATTAACGATGTTCGGATCGATCATTGTTGTTATCAATAATTTACCTTTTTTCAGTGATGCTACAAAAGGAACTCTATCCTCTTTATTTGGTAATGGTCAAAATGCGACCATGAGTATCATGGCCGTCTTCGTTACGTTTGGTATTGGCTATTATTTGTCTAAATCCTATGATGTTGAAGGAATATTTGGCGGAGCAGTTTCATTTGCTAGTTTTCTCCTTTTAACGCCTTTCATGATGACACTTGAAGATGGCACAGAAGTTTCTGGTGTCTTATCTTTAGATCGTTTAGGCGCTAAAGGTATGTTTATTGGGATGATCGCAGCCTTTCTTGCTGGGGAAATTTATTGCAGAGTAACTAAAAAAGGCTGGCAGATCAAAATGCCTGATGGTGTTCCACCTGCTGTTGCCAAATCATTTGCTGCGTTGATCCCTGCTATTTTAACTTTATCTGTTTTTCTATTTATCAACGCAATCGTTACTGGCTTGTTCAAAACCAATCTTCATGATGTTATTTATGATGTTATTCAAAAACCATTAGTTGGTTTAGGTAGTAGTTTACCTGCAACTTTGATTGCCTTATTCTTTGTGCAGTTCTTATGGTTCTTCG
This sequence comes from Enterococcus crotali, assembly GCF_000633635.1. GTDB lineage: Bacteria > Bacillota > Bacilli > Lactobacillales > Enterococcaceae > Enterococcus_L > Enterococcus_L crotali. The sequence goes on from NZ_AYPQ01000012.1 coordinate 1,092, forward strand.
GGTTACACGGTCAAATTATCGTCAATTCGGTGATGGACCCTATTTGGAATACCTTGATGTTGGAAAACTTAGATGCGTATAAAGCTGGGGAAAAATTACCTCATATCATTACAAAACCATTTATGGAAACCTTTACTGTCGGACTTGGCGGTTCTGGTATGACTTTAGCTGTTATTTTGATCATGGCGTTTGTTATGAAGAAAAAACAGTATCGAGATATCGGTCGTCTAAGTTTAGCACCAGGTATTTTTAACGTAAATGAGCCTGTTATTTTTGGCTTACCGATCGTTTTAAATGCGACGATCCTTATTCCGTGGGTATTAGCGCCATTGATCGTTACGGTGCTTAACTATCTTGTTATGGCCGCCGGTATTGTGCCGCCGCCAACTGGCGTATCGGTTCCATGGACTGTGCCGATTTTCTTTAGTGGTATGTTAGCTACAAATTCAATCTTAGGCGGTATATTGCAACTTGTCGATCTACTCATTGTTGGTCTACTTTGGTTTCCATTCCTACGCCTATTGGATAAAGAAAAAGAAAGTGCGATTTAATTGCACTTTCTTTTCTTTAATTGTCTATACATTCATAATCAGTTACAATACACATGAGGAGGTTGTAACGATATGAAGCCAAAGTATGAAGAAATCGCAGATACCTTGCGTGAACGAATAAAAAATAATGTCTACAAGACAGATACTCTAATCCCAAACCAAACAGACTTGGTAAAAGAATTTAATGTCAGTCGAATGACTGTCAAAAAAGCGATCGGTATTTTAGTCATGGAAGGACTTCTATACTCTCAACGCGGTGCTGGAACCAAAGTATTGAATCGCTCTTTTTGGGATAAGGATACTTCACCTGCCAATGAATATGATGGTCTTAGCAAACAAATGCATGATCGCCATAAAAAGTTGAGAAGCCAAGTGATTTTATTTGAAGTTGAATTTCCTTCCAAAGAAGTTCAAGAACGATTAGCTATTTCTGAAGAACAACCTGTTTATAAAATCATCCGTCTTAGAATTCTTGAAGATGAGCCTTTTATTTTGGAACATACGTATATGCCTTGTGATTTGGTGCCGGGACTTACAACGGATATTCTAAAAGATTCTATTTATACGTATGTCAAAGAACAGCTATCTCTTGATTTTGCTGGAGCCTACCGAAATATTCAAGCAGATAAATCCGATGAATATGATCAAGAATATTTAAAGTGCAAAAAAGACGACCCTGTTCTTGAAGTACAGCAAGTTGTCTATTCTAAAAATGGACGTCCTATTGAGTTTTCTTGTAGTCGGAATCGGTATGATCAACGAAGTTATTCTATTTTAAATGTTGATTATGCTTAGTAAATAAAAAAGTGAGGCGAAACTGAAAATCAGTTTTGTTTCGGACTCTAAATCCGAATAAACGGTGGGATCAGAAGCAACTCCTTCGGAAATAAGCTGAGATTCACAAAAATTTGAAGAGCAATTTTCGTGAATCTCTTCTTATTTCTCGGGGTTAAACACTTCTGACCCAACCTCTTTTTATTTATCTATAACTGTATTTGTTTGAGCAACGGTTTTAAACCAATGCCCTGATTTTTTGATGGTTTTGATTTGTGTATGAATATTGGTAGAAATAAAGCCATAGCGGTTTTTGTAGGCATTCGCCCATGACCAACAGTCGATCGCGTCCATAAATGATAGCCAAAGCAATTAGATCCTTCTTCAATTCCTCGATGAACCCATTCTAAATGTTCACGAATAAAATCAATCCGATAGTCATCCTCAACAACACCAGCATCATTCATGAATCGTTCCTCTTCAGAAATCCCCATCCCATTTTCAGAGACAAACCACGCAATATTATTGTAGTTGTCACGAATATTGATAGCAATATCATACAATGCTTTCGGATAAATTTCCCAACCGCGATCGATATTCATTCGACGTCCTGGCATATTGTACTCATCAAAATAGCGATTTGGCAACCAAGCACCTACACTATTAGGTGCGATATCTGGTGCTTTGACACGATTTGGATGATAGAAATTGACCCCTAAAACATCGATCGTATTTTCTTTGATCACCGCTAATTCTTCTGGCGTACTTTCCCAAAGGACACCATCTTTGATAAACAGATCGACCAACTCTTGTGGAAATTCCCCATGAACAGCTGTATCTAAAAACATACGATTATTAAATAGTTCAGCAATATTCGCTGCGGCTAAATCTTCAGGTGAATCAGAGGCCGGATAGGTCGGCGTTAGATTTAAAATAATCCCGATTCTGCCACCTTCGTTTTGCAGCCCCATTTTTCTGAAAGCTTGGATCGCTTTTGCAGAAGCCAAGTTTAGATTATACGCAACTTGCACTGCCTTTTTTCCATCTACGATTTTCGGATAATGGAATTGATGTAAGTATTCGCCTTCAACAACTACGATCGGTTCATTGTGCGTAAACCAATCTTTCACGCGATCACCAAATAATTCAAAACATTTTTCAGCAAATTTCACATATAACTCGACTACATGTTTTGATTCCCAGCCGCCATATTTATGATACAGTTCAACAGGTAAATCAAAATGATGTAAGTTCATTACAGGTCGAATCCCAGCTGCAAGAAACTCATCGATCACAGCATTATAAAAACGAACGGCATCTTCACTGACTGTTCCTGTTTCAAAATCATCCATCAATCGTGTCCATTGAATCGATGTCCGCACACTATTTAAGCCGATTTCTTTCATTAATGCGATATCTTCCTTAAAACTATTGTAGAAATTAGAAGTCACATCTGGACCTACCTGATTATAGAAGTCTGTTGGTTCGATCTCATACCAATAATCGAACATATTGGCATGTTTCTTCTTAAATCTTCCTTCGCTTTGCGGACCTGATGTCGCGGCCCCCCACCAAAAGTCATCTTTGAATTTCTTTGTCATAATTTTACCCGCTTTCATTCACATAATAAAGAGCTATATTCTCTATTATTATAATGTTAAAACATACAAATGTCTATACTTTTAATTTTAAAAATCGTCCATTGTAAATGATAAAAAACTGGAAGGCAACCGAAACATACTCTACGAGCTACATCCCAGTCGCCTTCCAGCTTTATTTTCTTCCTACGATGGATTTTTAGTCAGTATAACTCGGTCTACATTCAACCAAGCATTTGCCGAAGCTTTATTATAAAAACCAATCTCCGCCGTACCGTTTGTTACCTTTATATTTCCGATTTCTACTCTGGTCCAAGGGCTATGACCAGACGTTTTTGTCGTCAATTCTGTTCCACCATAATTTTTCACATACAATTGACTTGTAGCAAATGTGCCATCTGACATTACATAAGCCGATAATGTATAAGTTCCATTCGGTATGTTTGTCAATGTTTGATAAGTCGACGTTTCATAAGCTGTATTTGCCCAAAAGCTTAGCTTATAACTACCAGCAAAATCTGTTGCTTCCGTTTTGATCGTTCCAATAGTTGCTCCACTTCCGTACCAGTTGGTCCAATTACTTGGTGTATTGGTAAAACCGTTTAATTCAAAACTTGGATTACTTACATAATTTACCGATGTCGCCGCATTTCCTACTCCAAAAGCTTTCAGACTAGCCAACGCATTCCCCTTAAAATCAAACATCGCCTGATTATCCCATTCATTTCCAGTTTCATCCGTGACGCCAAGATAATTCATTCCTGCTGAACTTGCCCAAGAAACATTTCCGTTATACCAAAGTGGTTCCCAATAGAAAAATCCTGCTCCTTTATTATTAGGCACTTCTTTTATTGCTGTAATCAAATCTGTTAAATAACGATATTGCCCATTCGTGCTCGCTTCATACCCTGCAGTTGCAGCTTCTACAGCAGTAAAAGCATTTATTTTACTATCCGCATTATTAGTCGTGTTCCCATACGCCGTTTCAACTACTGCTACTTGTTTAGTATAACGTGCACTAATTTTATCCATATTTTTTTGTAAATCAGCCATCGTACCGTGCCAATAAGGATAATAAGAAATACCGATCATATCATATTCTACATTTCGTGCGGTAATTTCATCAAACCACCATTGGAACAAATCATAATCCCCCCGTCAGCTACATGGAGCATAATTGGAACAGCAGATGATTGGGTATCTTTTACTGCTTTGATTCCTGATTTTAAGAAAGTTGCTAGGCGATCAAACTCACCGCCGCCTTCACCCCAGCTCTTACCATATGGCCAAAGCATACCACTATTTAACTCATTTCCGATCTGTACCATATCAGGATAGGCGCCAGCTGTCTTCATTTGAATCAGTACCTGTTTGGTGTACTCGTAGACAGCCGTATTCATTTGTTCAAAAGTATGATTTTGCCAAGCTTTAGGCACATTTTGTTTTCCCGGATCTACCCAAAAATCACTGTAATGAAAATCCAAAAGTACTTTCATATTTAACGCTTTCGCACGTTTAGCCAGTGAAATCGTCGTTGTGATATCATTCGTTCCTGCTCCATAGGAATTACCAGAATTGTCATAAGGATCATTCCACAAACGTAAACGAACGTAATTGACTCCATTATTTTTCAAAATCTGTAACGCATCTTTAGCCGTTCCATTTTCATAATATTTTGCGCCTGATTTTTCCATATCCGCCAAGATCGAAACATCGGCACCACTAATAAATTCTGCCTGAACAACCTTTGAACCCCAAGTAAACGTTAGTACCAACAGGAATAATGAAAAAACCCAACTCATTGCTTTCTTCTTCATTTCTCGAACCTCCAATTTACTATTTATCAAATTGACCTAAAACAAAATCCACCGCTTTTCTCGGATCTCGTGTTAATTGAATATATTCTGCACCTTTAGTTCCAGCTAATTTGATCCCTAAACGATCCGTATCTTCTTTTATATCTTCATAATGTGAGTTTACCTGAGGTGCTAAGATTACCATGTCGAAATCTTCCATAATATCATAATGAGAACCATATGCTCCAGCTTCAGCAGTAATCGCTACATCATAAGTGTTTGCGCCCTCTTTTAACGCATTTGCCAGCATCGCGCTTGTTCCAGCACCGGCACATAGAACTAATACATTGATCTCTTTATCATACTGATCATTTTCAGCGGTCACTTCTACATCGGCAATCACTGCAGAACCATCTGATGCAACTGCGATCACTAAATTTGACTCTTCGTTTAACTCTGCTTCTAACCCAAATTCTGCTGCTTTTAGCGCTTCTTGCTCAAGCAATTCTGCATCATAAGCCTTACAAAACGGGAAATAGATTGCAACATCGACCGCAATCAACACAACGGCTAAAACTACGGCCCACACACCCATACCAGTCCCCAATATCAAGCCTAAAGGTGCTGGAGTAGCCCACGGTAACACGTACATAAAGCTATTCATGCCAATCACATCAACAAAGAATTTAAATAAACAAACATTGACCATCGGTGTGATCAAAAACGGAATAAAGAAATACGGATTTAAAATCATCGGCGCTGCAAATAACAATGGCTCATTTACAGCAAAACAGACTGGCACAACGGATGCTTTTCCCACAGCTTTCAATTGCTTGGATTTAGCAAATAGCAGAAAAATAAATGGTACGACTAACGTTGCCCCAGTACCGCCCATCGTGCCAACAAAATTACCTAAACCAACTGTCAGTACCTTAGATGCTTGTTCACCAGAATTGAAAAGCTCCAAGTTCGTTTCTACGTTGGCATAAATAATTGCCGCAATCGCAGGTTCGACAATTGATGGTCCATGTACGCCCACAAACCAGAATAATGCCATCGCTCCCCAAATAATCGAAATACCCACATAACCATCCGCTGCGGAAAATAGCGGTTGAAGTAAAGTAATGACTCCTTCTGCAAAAGAAACGTTGAAGATATTTCGCATAACTAAGTCGATCAAAACCATCACAAACACTGAAAAAGCAAACGGAAACACATCTTTAAACGTTTGAGAAATTGTCCCTGGGACTTCTTTTGGCATTTTGATTGTAATATTATGTTTTACACAGAATTTATACACATTAACTGTAATAAAAGCCGCAATAAAGGCTGCAATCAACCCTTTTGTTCCCAAATAATCGACAGAGAAACCGCCTTCAATCTGATTCACACTCAATAAAAGAAAACCAACAATCGAAGCAAGCATCGTAGATGTTGCATTGATGCTTTTGTTTTTCGGCATTTTTCGATTCATTGATTCAGCTAAGCAACGTGCCGTTGTAGCCGTAACCAATAAGCCAACAACGCCCATTGAAAAGCCATAAACTTTCCACAACCAAGCAGAGACTGCATCCGGCCACGCATAGCCTAAAACTTCTGGAACTGCTGCGATCAGAATAAATATACTAGAAAATAAAATAACTGGCATCGCTGTTAAAAAGCCATCACGAATAGCACCTAAATATATATTGCGGGAAATTTTTTCAAAAAACGGTTTGCCTTTTTCAATCTGTTTAATGATCGCATTCATTTCGCTTGCCTCCTGTTAAAGTGATTGATTTTTTTTATAAAGTGCAATAAAGTCTTGTACTAATTCTCGTAATAAGAGCGTGGTCATCAAATGATCTTGTCCATGAATAAAAATAAATCCTAAATCTAAATCGCTTCCTGCTGCTTCCTCGGCTAAAATCTTCGTTTGAGCATTGTGAGCCAAAGTTAAATTTTCATCCGCTTCTTGTAACGCTGAGTCAACATGCTCGAAGTTCCCACCGCGAACTTCTTTTAATAAATTCAAAATCGTACTTCTAGCATCTCCAGAATAAGCAACGATTTCAAACCCTAACATTTGTAATTCTTCTTTTGTACTCATATCCTTACCTCGCTTTTCTTCGTTAAATAATCGTTTTTGTTTGACTGACAAACTTATACCAATACGCAGATTCTTTTGGATAACGTTTTTGCGTTTCAAAATCAACATAGAATAATCCGTAGCGTTTATTGTAGCCATTTGTCCATGAAAATAAGTCCATTAATGACCATAAAAAGTACCCTTTTACATTCACTCCAGCTTCAATGGCTTCACTGATGGCTTCTAGATAAACGCGTAAATAATCGATTCTCGGGCCGTCCATAATAACACCCACATCAAAGTCATCTTTGTAGCCCATACCATTTTCTGTGATATAAATCTGATTGTATGTTGGATAATCCTGTTTGATCCTAAGCAATATATCATACATCCCTTGTGGATAAATCAACCAATCCCAATCGGTCCTATCTAGCCCTTCTTTGTACACTCGTTCACCGATTCCTTTGACTCTATAAACAGAAGTTCCTTTATCACCAGTGCCATTATGATAGATTTCACTTGCTCCATCATATGCTTTTACAAAATGACACTGATAGTGATTGATTCCTAGGTAGTCATTGCGAGTAGAGGCTTTTTTCATGATCTCAAAATCTTCTTCTAAAAACTCATAACTCGCTTGATTTGCTTCACAAATTTCTGCTAAAGCACTTAACGTTTCTTCTGAATAATAGCCTAAATAGGTTGCATCGAGTAAAAATCGTACAGAGAGCGCATCATCTAAGAAAGCTGCATGCTGATCTTCTTTTGAATCTGTTGCTGGATATTTTGTTTCCAGCGAATGAACTACACCGATCTGCCTTCATACCCGTTTTCTTTAAATAGATTGACTGTTTTGGCATGTGTGACCATCATATTGTGTAAGCATTGAATCACTTTCGTAAAATCAAATTTGATTGATGGCGGAAATGTTCCTAGCAAATACTGATTAGTAGCGACAGGATAAATCTCGTTAAAAGTACTCCAATGCTTCACTTCTGAAAACTCATTAAAGCAAAACACTGCATAAGATACAAACGCTTCCATTGTCTCGCGATTTAAAAAATCACCATTATCAAATAGGCGTTTCGGTGTGTCAAAATGATGAAGCGTCACAAAAGGCACTACATTTCTTTTCTGACATTCTTTAAATACGTTGTGATAAAAATCGACTCCTTCTTGATTTACGTCGCCGGTGCCGTCTGGAAAAATTCTCGTCCAAGCAATCGATAAACGAATACCGTTTACACCAAATTGTTCGCATAGGCGAATATCTTCAGGATACTGATGATAAAAATCACTCGCCGGATCAGGGCTAAAACGTCCTTGTTCTTCTAAAAATGCATCCCATGCTACAGGTCCCTTGCCGCCTTCTTTGGTAGCGCCTTCAGCTTGATATGCAGCAGTTGCTCCGCCAAAAATAAAATCTTCTGGTAATTTCCTTATCATGATGATTCCTCCCCATTCTCTATTAAAAAGTTCTTTTTTGTTGTTTTCAAGTTTACTAATGTTCGTTTCTTGCTTTTATATTACTCGGCGAATTCCATATTGTCAACTAATTAAATAGACTATCCAAAAATTATTCACTCTTTCCAAAAAACAAAACCAAACATTTTTTGTTCGTTTTTGTTTGTTTCGTTTGACTTAGATTCTAATTTATGGTAAATTGTTTGTAAAATTGAATGAAAGGGCTTAAATGTATGCTTAAAAGAGAACGTCTACTTAAAATAATCGAAATGGCTAACGCCCAAGGAATCATCACCGTAAACGAGATCATTCAAGAATTGTCCGTTTCAGATATGACGGTTAGAAGAGATCTGGATGAACTGGACAAGGCTGGAAAAATCCTTAGAATCCACGGCGGTGCTCAAAGCCTTTCTTATTCTATTGATAAAGAATTATCTCATACTGAAAAAAAAGCGGTGCAAATGGATGAAAAACGTAAAATCGCTCAGTTAGCAGCTTCTTATGTTCAAGATGGCGATACTGTTTTTTTAGGACCGGGAACAACGATGGAATTAGTAGCTGCTTTGATCTCCACGAAAAGAATTCGGATCATTACCAATAATTATCCTGTATTTGATATTTTAGCCCAACATGAGATTGCAGATATCATTTTAGTTGGCGGTGATTATCGTAAAAACACCGGTGCCTTTGTCGGACCTATCGTCAACGACACCTTAAAAAAACTAAAATTTACAAAAGCATTCATCAGTGCCAATGGGATTCATAACGAAGCCATTTCTACTTATAATATCGAAGAAGGTGAAGCGCAGCAAATTGCTCTAAATAACTCTCGGACCAAATTTATTTTAGCAGATCATCAAAAGTTAAACCGAGATGATTTTTACGTATTTTACAATTTACACGATATGGATTACTTGATTACCGATGACGCTATAATTGAAGATGTCCAAAAGCATTATGAACAATATGTAGAAATAAAAATCGCTGAAAATGCAGCATACAAAAAGGAATGACAACTATGAAAGGCCTTATATTTGATTTTAACGGAACCATGTTTCAAGATTCTCATTTCCATGAAGAAGCTTGGCTTCACATGATTCAAAAATACTCAGATAACAATCTTAACGAAGAGGATATTTTGCTAAACGTTCACGGACGGACAAATAATGAGATTTTGACCTATTTCATTTCAGATCGTTTAACGCAATCAGAAATCGAACAACTATCTTATGAAAAAGAAGCTTTTTATCGTGAGCTTTGTACACAAAATCCTACTCAATTAAAATTAACGGACGGCTTGATCGAAACATTGGAACAGTTAAAAAAAGCCGCCATTCCAATGACTATAGCTACAGCTACAGTCAAAGAGAATCTCGACTTTTATTTTGATATTTTTAATTTAAGCAACTGGTTCGATTACCAAACAGTCGTTTACGACAATGGTTCCTTTCCAGGCAAACCAGCTCCTGATATTTTTTTGATTGCCTCAGAAAAACTGCGATTATCCCCTGCTGATTGTCTCGTTATCGAAGACGCCTACTCAGGGTTGATTGCTGCTAAAAATGCCGGTATTGGAACGATCATTGGAATCGATCCTTTTGAAAAAAATAGTACTGCGTTTCAAAAAGCAGAACTGTGTAAAAATGGTTTGATCAAAGATTTCAACGGTTTTTATGAGAACTTTGTGCTCGAACAACCTACTATTTGATGCCCAATAAAATCGCCTTTGTCATGAACGAATAACTCCTGACAAAGGCGATTTGTCTATCATAATGATCTTGTTCAGACAATCAATTGCTTCCTATCATTATAATATTCTTTATACGCTAAGTACGTTGCAAGTACCGAACCAATACTTGTTGCCGAAAGCAGCATAAAGGTCACCATGATCTGATACTTGATCGCATGTACCGGATCAACACCAGCAAAAATCAACCCTGACATCATCCCAGGTAAACTAACAATGCCAACTGTTTTAGCAGAATCGATCGTCGCGCCATTCCTGTTCGAATGCTTGCCCTAACGATCGAGCGTGAAGCCAATTTGATATCCGCACCTAAAGCGAGTTTTTCAAGTACAGCTTGTCGTTGATCATGAAACAAACTATCCATATTTCGATAACACAACCCGATTGCTACCATCGAATTGCTCGCAACCATTCCGCTGATCGGAATAATTTGCGAAGGAATAAAACGAATCGCTCCTGAAAGGACCAGTACACCGATCGTCACACTTGTGCTGCAAGCAATCGCAATAAAAGAAATCAGAAAACCATTTTTCAAATGATTGCTGCGCTTGTTAGCATTCAACGCGGCATTGATAATAATGATTCCCGCCATGACGATCGTCAATAGCTTATTATCAACTTGAAAAATATACTTAAGCAAATAACCAACTAAAATCAGTTGAACAATCGCACGACAGACGCTCACAATAATATCTTTGGTAAACCCTAATTTTTCTTTGTAACTAATCAGTAATGCAACCATGACTAACATACTGGCAAATAATAGCGAAAGATCGTTCACTGCTAAGTTCATTTTTCCTCCTCCAATCTTCCCGCTACGATTTTTTTGACAATTGTGGACTGGGCAATTTCTTCTGTATCATGCGTGACACGAATCAAGGTAACATTCTTTTCTTTATTTAGCTGTAACAGCCATTGGTTAACGATTTGCTTGCTCGTTTCATCTAAACCAGCTGTAACTTCGTCCAAAAGCAAGACTTCAGGAAGAAAAATTACATTACGAATCAACGCCACACGTTGTTTTTCGCCACCAGATAATTCGGTGATAGTTTTGTTGAGATAGTTTTCAGGTAGCTGTACTTCTTTTAGTAACTCTAATACATGACTTTCTTGAAAGTCTTTTTTGCGCACTTCATATGGGAACATAAAATTGTCTCGCACAGTTTCACCGAATAAGGATGGTTGTTGAAAACAGTAAGATACTTGCATCCGATAATTTTCCGGTGTTAGCGTTACCACATCTTCACCTTTAAAAAAAATATTGCCTTTGGTTACTGTTAATAAAGAAGCAAATAGCTTCAGTAAAGTACTTTTCCCTCCTCCTGATGGACCAGTGATCGTCAGGTGACTGCCTTGCTCGATTTCCATGTTGATATTGTCGATGATTTGCTTATTTTCGATTTCATATGAAATATGATCCGCCTTTAGAATTGTTGCCAAATTCTTTCACTCCTCGTCAGTTCTTCACTTTTTATCATATCATAGAAAATCAAATGAATTCTACAAAATACAGGTAAAAAAACAAAGGAACAGATATGAATAGGAATACACTATTTTGTGCATTCAAAACATAAATAAAGATGAAAAAAGGAGTGGAACATGACTCGAAGGGTCATGTCCCACTCACGCAGAATTCAGATAAACGGTGAGAGCAAAAGCAAGCTCTCCTGTCTCATCAGCTTTTAAACTTTTTTACTAAAAATAGATGTCAATACAGCATTGTTACTTTTAGTAGCTAACATATCTGTAGGTAGAAACATACTAATAGTAAGGAAAAAGGAAACTAATCCAAACAGAAATGTAAACATAGGTGAACCTGAGAAATTCATACTAGCTGTTGGCATGTATGAATCAGAATAATTAGAATATGCCGACGCCATAGTTGACAGTGAATTGAACATAGATGAATAAAAACTCATCATGACTGTTCCGTAAAGAGCATAATAAAGAACATAGATACTCAAAATTGTTTTACTTTGTAAACCGACATCCCTTAACCGTCTAACTGACAACGCTAAAGAAGGGACGATCAATGATAGTGTGAATATGACAATAATAAAAATCATAACAGGACTAACAGCAGATTCATAATATTCTCTGCCACCGGAAACAACTGCTGTAAGTATAATTAGAACCACATAAGAAATAATAATAGCAAGTGTCAACCACCAATACCCAGCTCTTGTAGAACGACCACTAAAATCAAAGTACCCTGCGTAAAAATCTTTTACTGATTGAGAAAAAGAAACTTTTCCCTCTTCTGATATTTTTTTCATAACAAACTCCTTTCGTAATATAACTATTCTATCATAAAAGAACGCTCGTTTCCGTATTTTTCATGAAAATATGAAAAATTTTGAAAAAAATGACCGAAAATTCAGTCTTTTCCTATAAAATCCTCATCCATCCTAACCAATCACTCATTTAGAGTAAAAAAAAGATCAAGAATACCTAATGAATTTACAAAATATTCATTTAAGTAGTGAATGAAATTGCTACAATATGGACATTTTTTATTTGTAAATACAGGAGTTAACACGAAAAGCCATCTTTCTTAACATTGAGCACTAATCAAGCTGAGAGGTACTTCCTAAGTCTCCTCTTATGAAGCAAAACGAAAATCTAAGGTCTTAACATTTCACCCCTTTCCCAGGAAACAATGCACCGATTCAATCTTCTTAGTCTGGTGTCTTCCTTTTTCGCACTCATTATCCACCAAATAGCATCTCTTTTGTAAGAAGGCGGAAGCTGATTAAAAAATTCCCACGACCTTGGATTTTTTCTGATTTCGTCCTCATATACCTTCATTAACGTAACATTCCTTTGGTCTGAAGAATAACCTACTTGATCACTTCTTTGATTGAAAACAACTAACCCTTCAGGCCGCATTTGATTAAGCTCAATCAATTTATGCACCTTTTGTACATTGACTTTACTCCAAACGCTGTTAGGCTTACGTGGTGTAAAGCGAATTTTATAGCTATCTTCATCAACCGTTTTTCGTATCCCATCAATCCAGCCAAATGCCAGTGCACAATCTACTGATTCAGGCCAAGTGAGACTTGCTTTATTCGTCTTTTTCTTAAAAAAAACTACCCAAATTTCACTAGCGCTTTGGTGATGAATAGTCAACCAATCAATGAATTCTGTTTGATTACTGAAAAATAGAACTTCACTCATTTTTCAACCATTCTAAAATCGTTTGATTGAGCTCAACAGGTCTTTCCTCTTGAATCCAATGACCCGCATTTAAACTCTTAATGTCTATATTAGGTACAAAGTCTGTTATGTTTGGAAGTGGCGGAATAATATCTTTCTCACCATAAACCATCAATGTTGGCTGATGAAGGACAGGCGATACATCAGCTAATAAATGCCAATTACGATTTAAATTTCTGTACCAATTGATGCTTGGAGTAAATCCTGTCTTATTGAAGGCTGTGATATAAACAGCAAGATCCTCATCCCTCATAACAGATTCACCTAATGGTTTGGCTGCTTTAGCTAAATGAATCATTTCCATTCCTTCACCAGGAGCTTGTGCTGGCGCATTCTTGCGATATAAATTATGAAGAAATTGTGAGGCATTTTCGTCCAATATAGCATCTGCAACACCTGGTTGTTTGTTAAAATGAACAAAATAGTAATCATCTCCGAAAAATTCTTCCATAAAATCAATCCAAGGTTTCTCGCCTCTAATTTGGTAAGGCAAGCATAAGTTAATCATTTTACGAACACGTTCTGGATGTAGCAAAGCCATGCTCCAAACAACACTTGCACCCCAATCATGCCCCATAAAAATAGCATCTTTGTATTGGTAGTGCTCCAAGAGAGCAACAAGATCACCCGTTAAATGTTCAATATCATATTGTGTGACTTCTTTGGGACAAGAAGATCTTCCATATCCACGTTGATTAGGAATGATCACATGATAACCAGCTTCTACAAGTGGAGCCACTTGATGTCTCCAAGAATAGGCATGCTCTGGCCAGCCGTGGCAGAGAATGATAGGTCGCCCAAAATTTTGTTGTCCAGCTTCAAAAATCTCTAGCTCTACTCCATTCACTGAGATAAGTGATGGTGTTGGAAATTCATTATTATTTTTCATTTAATATCCTCCTGATTTAGATAAAACTGTCTTACAAAAACAATCTTATCATGGAGGTTTGACAACAGTCTGTCAGCTTTGAAAAATGCACTTAATGATATTTTTCAGCCATCAATTTGAGTTTGGCAGCCATTTTTTGCCGCATTTCTTTTGGTGCTAAGATTTCCACATGCTCTCCAAAACTAAATATAAGAGAGAATAACCATTCTTTTTCGGGGAATGTAGCAGTAATAAGAAATTCACCTGTGTCTAACACTTTAACATCTTCTTTATTAAAAACATCTTCCACACGAGACTTCATATTAGGGGAAATTTTCAAGACAATGGTGGTCATTGTTGTTTGCTCATTTAATAATGCCGTAATCTCGTGATACGATTTTTCTCGACGTTCAAATGATTGGTTTTCAATGTGTAAATCACTGATACGGGAAACTCTAAATATTCGAAAGTCTTCTTTTAAAAGACAATAAGCAAATAAATACCAAGTGTAATTTTTAAATACAAGAGACATAGGCTCAATTTGTCTTTTGCTGATGATATTATCATAATTTCTGTAGTCAATCGTCAGTAAATTAGTCTGCGTAATCGCTTTTCTTAGCGTCTTAACTAATGCTTTTTGATCTGGAGAGTCTCCATAAGGATGGATATCAATGATGATTTGCTCCATATGCAACTTTAGATAATCTGTCTTGTTTTTAGGGATGATATTTTGTAGTTTTTCTATAGATGATTCTAATTCAATATCCGAAACTGTGGCATTGATATCCTTGAGGACAGAAAGAAGGGAGGACAAATTATTAAGAGTCAGTACTTGATGATTTAATTTATAACGCTCATAAATGCTGAAACCACCGTTGTTTCCAGAGTGGGAAATGATGGGAATACCAGCCAGATTGATCGTTTCGATATCACGGTAAATAGTCCGAACCGACACTTCAAATTTCTCAGCCAACTCATTTGCTGTTACACGATTTCGATTCAGTAACATCACAATAATGGTTAACATACGTTCTATTTTCATCTTGTTCTCCTTAAAAATATTTTTCTTTATTATGTAGTAAGAATAATTAAACAAATGCTTTACCTTAGCGTTATTGGGCGTTCTCTTGATTGTTTAACTAGTTTCTTGATGATCACCTTACGATTGTTACCGTTAGATGCAAAATCATCGATATTCTTTTTCGATCAAATCAAATTTATCTATTTGTTCTTTCGTCGCAGAAATATAGCTAAAATCATTTTTTTCAATTAAGTAGGGACTACAAAAGATTGTATCAGTAGATTCTTGCAAGAAAATAGACACAAGTCCACCAACAGCGAACATATCATCCCAATGTGGAACTATTTTATAAACATTCCCATTTTTATAAAGATAATCTCCTAATTTATGATTTTGTCGCATTCTTTTACACCACCTCAATTGATCCTTTTGGTTCATCGTTTATTTTTTTAGTTCAGTCATGTTCTAAGACTTAAAATTCAGCCACTTCTTGCAATTTTTTCTTAGCACTTTTTTTAATCAAATAAAAAATACTCAAAAATGCCAAATAACATACAGGTACTATTAACCAGGACAGATACAAAAACAATCCAAATCCTATCATGAATCCCTCATCCGATTTAGTAAACAGAAATGAATAAATACCACTCCAATCTATTACAAAACTAATCAATCCAGCTATGATTCCAGTGAAGTATAGGCTCAGTCCAAAACTTAACTTCCACCTTAGCTTATTAGTTACATAGTATATTAAAAAGTGAATTACTCCTATTTTTAGAAAAACAAAAACTGGCATTAGTAAAAAAAACATATTCAAGCCTCCTTCAGTACTGATCCTTTTGACACATAGTTCGTGATTCTGAGTTCGGCCATTGTCCTGATATTATCGATTGATCGTCTCTTTGATCATTTTCTCCGGTAGATCTCACACTGCAGTTGGACAATAGACCTATTTCTCTGAGCGATCCTTTTTGGGACTTGTGCCTAGCAACAATGCATACATATCACTAATGACACTAAATGCAAGCTGTCGCTCATTGAGATCTGGTATACGATTCTCATTATCTTTTACACTTAAATTCTCGATTTATCATTCATTTTGTATTCGTTCCTGTTTCAATTCTTCTATCAATTGCTTCACTTCTTTAATCGAAGTTGCTTTTGGATTTTTAGTTAAATTATATTTTTCTGTGTCTTCTTTGTTTTCAGTGTAAACAACAGGTTCTCCATTAGCAGGACCACTAATAAAGCTGTATGAACCTTCTTCATGAGTCGGTTCTGCTAATATTTTATAATCATCAGGCGTATCAGAAAGATCGATTATCGTAGTATCTAAATCTGCACTATTTTCTGTCATTTTTCTTATTGCTTGTAATGTATAATTTGGTTCATTGCTCTCAGTAGACACTATTGTCTTTTCATCCGTTACATTTTCTGTTGATATAGTTGTAGTTGAATTTTCTGATTCGAGACTTTTACCCTTTGAAGTAACTACTTCTTCTGATTGCTTACCAGTACAACCTACTAGTACCACACTAAAAAATAAAATTAAAAAAATTGTCTTTTTCATTATTATTATTCCCTTCTTTTATATAATCCTTTTCGGGAAATTATTTCCAGAAAAAGTTTTTCTCTTTCAGATATTTCAAATTAGTCATTTGCCATTTTGAAGTCAATACAACTTGTGGTGTTTTTAGCACCAACCTTATATCATCGTACTTAAAAATAATTTTCGTTTGTGTAAGTCCACTCTTGTATTTAAAGTCCGCAATTTTTTTTCGTTCTAAATGATTGATTCGGCCAGTAAAATCACCTGAGTGATTTAATTCTACCAAAATAATTTCTTCATTTGTAAAGAACACAAGAAAGTTTTTTAAATCTGCTACTGCTCCAGCTTGAAACAATAGATATTTTGAAAATTTTGGCTCAATATAACCAAATATAAAGTTTTTATCCTCAATTGATTCGGTATTCGTTTCTTTTATAAACGCCATAATATTATCTAATTTCATTGCTTGATTCATCATTTTCTCCTTCACTTTTTATCCTTTTTGACACAAAATACAACTATTAATTAAGTTTATAGAACAAAAATGAGAATAAAGGAAATAGCACCAAGTATGATAGCAGACCAAGGGCATAACCAAATATACCACCAACATTTTCAAATAACATTACTTTAATTAGTAATGAAGTTATAAAGGTAGAGATAAGTATTGATAACTTAATAACATTTGAACTTCCATTATAAAAATCATTAATAAGCTTATAATAGTTTCGAAATATTTTCATATTGTCTCCTTTAGTTGTTGATCCTTTTTGAGAACTAAGTAAATTTTACTATCTTTTGAAGTACACTCGAAAAAGTAAGATAGTCTTCCTTGTCATATATCTTTATTTCGTAGTGGTCTTTTGACTTCTTATCTGTAGTACTTATGCAATAATAGGGTTCCGATTTGCTGGTCAAAGAATGATAGCTATTTGGATCTTCATATCCATTAAGTTTGAATATTGTGCTATTTATCTTTATTTCTTTAATATTCATTCCAAAACACTTAACAGTAATGATTCCCACTTTGAGTATGATTTGACTGGATAATTGCCACCAAATAAGTATCAGGAAAAAAACGGAAACTAGAATAAATAAACCTATTGTTTCAAAATTCAACATTTCATTGCTGTATGCAAAGAAAAATGCTCCTATCAACATCAATAAAACAAGAATTGCTTTAACATACCTGTAAAATCCATACTTAAATATTTTTATCATGTTTTCCTTCTTTCTTATCGTTTATTACTTTAGTAAATGTAACCCCTAGACGTTACATTTATTGTTTGAGTACTTCATCCATTATTATAATTAACCTCGACAAAATCAATATTATAATCTAACTTACTAATTAATTGATAAGTTAACAAGGCATGCTCTCTTATTTTTACTCTGTCTAAATATTCTACATCCTCCTTCTAATATCTACATCCCGTCGTTACGCTTTTACTTTAGCGTTGTTTTGGGCGGGTGGTTCTGATATGATGTTAGTAATTTCTTAGTTCGACTATTGCCGATAAGGTGAAGCCATTACATATGATTATTTTGGAGGATAAAATATGAATTCAACAGTTACTTTCTATGTTACTCGACATGGGGAAACATTACTTAACCGTTTACATAAAGCACAAGGCTGGGCAGACTCCCCATTAACTGAAAGTGGAATCCAAGCAGCAACACAATTAGGACAGCAACTGAAAAATGTCCAATTTTCGTCTGCATTTTCCAGTGATACATCCAGAGCTTTACAGACTGGAAAAACCATATTAACTGCACAGGGGCAAAATGAACTACAAGTTATTCCTGATAAAAGGCTCCGTGAGTGGTGTTTGGGCTGCTGGGAAGCAGAAAATAATAATACGTTTATTTCCAGTATGATGAATGAATTACAGATACAAAATGATTTTTCAGAACTTAATTTCCGTCTGCCGGAAGTTCATGAGATTATTTATAAATCCGACATAACAGGTATGGTTGAACCGTTTCATATGATTACGGATAGATTGGAAAGCTTTCTCAAAGAGACAGGTGATAATTTGATTCACTTGAATAATCCAAACGTCCTGATCGTTACTCATGCTTTTGCTATTAAAACATTGATGTATTTGTTTTCAAAAGAAATGTTGCGAAAAAAACCTAAAATCAAAAATGTCGATATTATTTCTATTAAATGGGATGGTAAAAGTTTTTCTATCCTTACATGATACGCATAGTACGCCTTTGTGGTTCAGGTCGATAATGTGAATTAAGAAAGGAGCTGGAAATAGGACGCAAAATATTTACAATAGCCAATTTGGATAGTAATACCAACTGTTGATTCTGTATCGTCTATAAGTTGCTGTAATGATTCTTCTAAATCCTCAGATTCAAAGTAGTCTGACATATACATCTCATGTAAGATATGCCTACTTGACTCGTTATTAATTCTATCATTTCTCCTCCTACTAATCCTTTTTGCGTGAAGTAGAAAGTGATAGACCTTTCTTCAAACCTCTTTCATATTCTAACTTGTAAATACTTCTAAAATCTCTCTTTTTAATATACATAAACATAATTAAGTTTTCTTTTAGATCTGTTACCCTTCTTTTTTATTTTCAAGTATGACTCCTTCAAGTTGCCCTAATCGGATAGCTTTCCTAAATGCTGGGGGATTCATTTTGATTCCATTATCTTTTAACCTACTGTTAGATACATTAGACTCACCACCACCTCTATTTATCCTTTTAGAAAAGAAGAAACATTCTAAATGTAGCTATCCATTAATGCATCCACTATTATCTGATGGTCCTCAACATCTTTTAATCCAGATACTGTTATAGCCCCCACCATTCCTGCGTTTTCAACAAAAATTGGAATTGCCCCTCCCTTAGCTATGTAATCACTATTTCTCAGTGCGAACGTTTTATCTAAGCTCATACTTCCCTTTTCCAAATCCATTTTTACATTTAATGAACTTTCTTCAAATAATATTGCTACGTTCGCTTTTCTCCTTAGCCAATTGTGCTTGTCAGCTGGCAATGTCTCACCTATATATAGGAAGACTGTATGATTTAACCGACGTACTTCAACTGCAATTTCCTGATTTCTTGATTCTGAAAGTTCTATTATTTTTCGCCCCATATCTAGAGCTATTTTATTTGTGAATTTTTTCAAAGTTATTTTTTCTATCATTAGTCTCCACCTTTTAATTTTAGCATTACAAAATACCTGTTGTTTCTCTTATAATTATAGTATTGACAGGTCCATTGCTGCTGTCGAAATTTTTTCCACTAATCTAAACTATCCTTTTTAAGATAGCTTTCCAATTTTTTGTTTTTTAAGATTATTTTCTTTATTTGTAATTCTTCTTTGCTTTGTTGCCAATCAGACAACTCAGACACAATCTTTTCAGGATATTTTTTACTGATATCTCTTAATGCGTTTCCGCAAGACTTCCTTACATACTCGCTTTCATCGTTTTTAAGTTCAGATAATAACTTGATAGCTACATCCGGGTTCTCTTTAAAATAAGGACGGCTTGTCCAAATTCTAAGACCTTCTGATACTGCCCTCCGTGTATTACAATATTTATATGTAAGCCAATCTTTTATTGTGTCTAATGCTTTTTCATAACCAGTCTCTTTACAAAAATTATCAAAAGCCATACCAAGTATTTCTTGAACTCTCCAATTATCGTCTTTTGACACATTTTTTTTCATAAAATCTAAAACTACATTATTTTTAGGTGCTAGTTTCCCAAATAAAAAAACGGCAACCATTCTTCTTTGATAGACCTCGGATAAGAATAATTTAAACGATATTTTTTCTATTTCTTCATCCGTAAATCTATCCGCTATTGAATCTGCCAAGAGCTCCATTGGTTTAAATCCATTGGATATCTTGCCAATTACTTCTAACTCTTCTTCTAAATTCATTTTCTATTCCTCTCCTTTATAAATCCTTTTTGGAAGCTATCTCCAATTCCTAATATAAGGTTTTCTGCTTTAGGAATTTTTACCGTTCGCTTTTAAAAAATAACATGGAAGATCCGCAGCTGTAGCCGGAGAATTTTCTTCCATTTTACGAACGATTATTTTATGACTAGTTAATCAAATAAAAACTAGCTATTTACTTTCTTTTAACGTTTAAGTCCTGCGAATGTTACACCATTAAATGATTTGTTAGGCAACTTCCCCCATACCAAAGATTTTTCAATGATTGAATTTTCTTCTATTTTACTTAATTCAAAATCTGGACAAACCGTTAGCCATTCTGTAATTTCCATTTCATTATTCATCGCTTAGTTACCTTTCTGATTTTTATTCGTACTAAAAGCTGCAACTGAACATTTTGGAACTCATGTATGCTGCCATCGATCCTTTTTATTGATAACCGCCTTAGTTAAAATTTGAAATGACCTTGGAAGCGCTCTCTAGTCACCTGATTTTCTTTTCTCGAGATATCTGTATAGTGTTGTTGTGCTGACACCTGACATTTCTTTAATTTCTCGCAAAGAATACTGCTTTGAGTCATAAAGCTTCAAAGCCTGTTTAATTTTTTTCTCAGACTTTTTAGGACGTCCACCTACTCGACCTCTTGCTCTTGCGCTCTTAAGTCCTTCTCTTGTTCTCTGAACAATGAGATCATGCTCGAATTCAGAAAAAGCCTGAAACACAGTCAACATCAATTTACCTTGAGGGGTTGACGTATCAAATTTTTCTTTTGCACTAATCACATTCACTTTTTCTTATCGAAAAATTCTACTAAATCAATCAGATCTCTTGTGCTACGCCCTAACCTACTCCAACTTTCAACAACAATTGTGTCACCTTCTCGAACATTATCTTTTAATTTGTTCAATTCTGGACGACTGGATTTTGTTCCAGAAATTTTTTCTGTATATATTTGATCACATTGATATTTTTCTAAAATATCAAGCTGCCGATTTAATTCTTGCGATTGAGTTGACACCCTCGCATAACCATAAGTATATTTCATTAGATCACCTCTACTAAATTATACCATAAACGGTGGTTATAGATATATAGATTTAGGTATAAGTTTTGGTGATATTTGGTAAAAATAGAAACCTCTATATAAAGAGGTTTTCAAAATTTATATTTTTTAGAGTTCACCTATACCTAAAACGAATGTTTTTGGTATAAGTACACCTTGTACTTTAAATCATTTTCTCTGTGTATGTTATACTGTACTCATGATTAACGTCAAAGGAGTTTATTTATGATAATTGTCCCTACGAAAAAATCATTACCACTTTTTAGTGAATTTCCAGTTTCTACTACTACATCCAGCTCAACTGAACGATCCTTTTTCTCTTGGCATGCAAATTATTTTGCTTTAGACAGAAAAAAGTTTTAGTTTTGGTAAATGATCTGTCCTTTTCTCCAATCGTTTTAGCTGATATTAACGCTAAAAACAAACAACAGCTTTCTGTTTACATAAAAGAAGGCGTTGAACATGTTTTTGGTTATAGTACAGACAAACCATATCAACTAAAAAAATATTTTCTTAGAGCTGGCAGAATGGAAATTTCTTATTCCTATAATCGTTCAATCAGCGGCATTAACAACAACATGATTCAAATGTTAAAAGCTTATCCTAAAGACATTGACCTGAATTCACGACTACAGACGTCTGTAATGGAATTCCTTGCTAAAACGCCATATCGTAGTATGACACCTGAATATACGTTTAGTATTGACGTAGTAAAAAAAGAGTTAGATAAACTATAGGCTTGAACCGACCCCAAAAAGTTAGACCAAAAATCTAATTTTTTGGAGGTCGGTATTTTTATGTCTAAATATAACTTTGAACTTAAACTAAAAATTGTTCAAGAATATCTGGTAGGGAAAGGAGGAATACAAGCTTTAGCAAATAAGCATGGGGTTAAAACAATGGAACAAGTGCATAGGTGGATCAATGCTTATCAAGAATTCGGTGAAGAAGGTCTTTTACGAAAACGCCAAAATCA
>NZ_AYPQ01000013.1 GCF_000633635.1 Enterococcus crotali
AGATATTAAACGCCATTCCCGCTAACATAATAAGTGCTGTATACGTCCCATATTTCGTCAGTGCCAAGGCAACAATTGCTTCATTATTCGGCACCACCCCTTGCATATTAAACGCATGCTGGAACATTTCACCAAACGGAGCTAGTGAGCCTTCGATCACACCGGCTCCTGCTGTTACCACTAAAAACCCAACAAAGGTTTTGATTCCGCCACGGACAACATCTGAAATCGGCTTTTTCTGTAACCCTAATCCGAGAACTGCGATCAAGGCTACCAGAATTGCTGGCGTACTTGCAATATCGATCAATATATTTAAGATACTATTCATATTTTTCTCCCACCTTCTTTAGTTTAGAGTAACCCTTCATCCACACATACGGCTCTGACTTTTTCTCTTAGTTCATCCATATCGATAATACTATCCAAAACAACCACATTCCCTAAATGCTGCGCACTATCTGCTAAATCGCCCCCTACAAAAAAGATATCTGCCAAATCCGGCGTTGCACTGCCCATATCGTAATGCGAGACCTCTACTCCTGTTACACTTAATTCATTCAACACACTGTTGATATTCATTTCCACCATAAAACTAGATCCTAAGCCAGATCCACAAACTGCTGCCATTTTCATAATGATTCTCCTTCCTTTAATAACTGAATAATTGTTTCTTGATCCTTTGCCGCTAATAACTGCTCTAAATTCTCTTTGTTCGATAAAATTTTTGTTAAGCTCGCCAACGCTTTTAAATGCATTTCATTGTCAACAGCTGCTAAACAGATAAAAATAGTGATTTCATGCTTAGGATCATCTAAAAGTAAAACAGGTTCTTCCACTTTCAAAAGGGACATCCCTAATTGTTTGACGCCATCTTCGGGTCTTGCATGAGGCAATGCGATTCCTTTGCCAATATGAATAAAAGCCCCATAATCTTTGACCTTTTGGATCATGGCTTCTATATAGTCCTCTGTGATTTTCCCTTGCGTTTTCAAAGGTTGGGCCGCATAAGCAATCGCTTCTTCCCATGTTAATTTTTTATCTGTCAATTGGATCATGTCTGTCGTTAGCAACTCTGATAACATTGGCTTCTCATCTTCTTTCGCTTTCAGTTTTTTGATCATTTTTCGATTTAAGATACGGTAAATTTTTTCTTTGGTAACCCCTTTTTTTAAGTCGATATAAGGTAATAAAGTTTCAATAATTTCGTCTATAGAAGGGACGATAATTCCTGGAATCAATAAATCTTCCTGCACGCAACGAATCAGATTGTTCTTTTCCAATTGCGACATGATTGGATTGACCAGATACATTTTTTTAGGTGTAGTCAACGGAACACTAGAAAAAATCACATCATAGTCAGATTCCGCAATGCTTTCTAGTTGATCCACCGTTGTGGTTAAACTAAAATCGATCGTTGGAAACAGTTCCTTCAACTCCGATTGCATGATCAACGACGAACTGATGCCGCTAGGACATAAAACCAACGCTTTATAACGAATCACCCGATTTAATTCCCGTTGATTGCCGATCTCACCACCAAATAAAATCGTGAAGTACCCAACTTCTTCATCTGGAATTGGTTGACCTATCAATAGTTCTAAAGGATGCAGTGCTATTTTAGTTAAAGCAAATAGTTCCCCATATTGTTCTTTGATTTCTTCAGTCAAGACATTCGCTAGCGAAAAATGATACTTGATCCTAAAAAAAGCTGGCACTAAATGAAAAAAAAGGTCGAGTAATAATTTTCGATACGCTTTAAACTCAATTGCCGCTAAACGTTCCATCTCATGAATGATCTGACTTGCACATTCTAGTAAAAATTCCAACGCTGTATCACGGATTTCTCCTTGTGTGATCGTCATAAAAATTAGCGTAAAATAGAATTGCTCATTTTCAGGCTCAAGGATTTCAGGAAATTTAGCTAAAAACAGCTGACTTCCATTAAAAGCATTCAGCTCTTTTAACGTATCTTTCGCTTGTCTGTCCAACCTAAACGAATACGCTTTTGCTCGTTTTAACACATAGGCCATAAAATAAATCGTCTCTTCGATTCGACTTGGCACAATGACTAGTTCACTCGCCTGATCGCTTCAAAAAGGTGAGAACGGACATCTGCTTCAAACGTTTTTGAATACTTTATCAATCCTTTTTTCAGTCCCCATTTTCCTGAAACTGATGAAACTATTTTTGCGATCATCTGGTGGGCTTGAATCCGAATAGCCCCTTCACATCCAGACAAATAAAAACCATTTTTTCGTGAATAATCCAAACTGATTTGCTGCTTAGCTAAATGTTTACGCAACTTTTTGATATCCGCTAAAATTGTATTCTTACTGACTTGAAGAAATTCTTGATAATGATAAACAGATAAATCCTCTTCTGCAATAAACGTCAGCAGATAAAGCAAGGCTTGCCTTTCATCTTCCAAATAAACGATGTCTGTTTCCAGCTTGCCAAAATGAAGTTCCAACCATTTATCGGCTACTTGCTTTGAAAAATAAATTTTGTCTTTTTCCAAATAAATTGGTTCGTAGGAAAATTGCTGCAGCTGCTCATTGAGCTTTCCTAGTTGATCGATCACTGTTTCTGTAGGTAATCCTGTAATTTCATTGATTTCTTGAATAGCATAACCCACGCTGTGCGGCCTATTGATAAGATAACTCATTCGATAATCAATCATCTTGTCCCTCCTGTACTCACTATATAATGTAAACGCTACAATTCAAAGAAACGTTGGGTCTAATCTGTTTTTGACTTTTCAAAATGATTGGACTCAATTAAAAAATAACAAAATAGCTATGGAAGTCAATTGATTACTGACTCCATAGCTATTTTGTTAGTTGATTGCAACGATCACCTTATTTTCAGACACTTGTTCTACAGATAATCGATCGTTTGATTCTAAAAGTGTTACTTTCACTTCTTTTTGATTCATTGTAACCTTAATTTGTGTCCCATGAATCGTTAGCTTAAATGCCAAGGCTTCAATTTCTTTTGGTAAATGATTTTCAAGTTGGATCGTTTGACCTGCACTTGATAAGCCAGCAAAACCATAAATAATACTTAACCAGCTACCGCCCATATTCGCTGCATGAATCCCATCTTTGGCATTTCCTTGTAAATCCGTTAGATCCATCAGTGCTGTATCCATAAAGTAGCTATATGCTTTGTCTAGTTGCTTCGTCCGACTAGCTAGAATACTAAATATCGAACGTGACAATGAAGAATCATGGGTCGTAACTTCCTCATAAAATTGATAATCTCTTTGAATTTGCTCCACTGAGTAATCTTGTGGGAACAACATTTCAGCTAGTAAGGCATCCGCCTGTTTACATACTTGATGTTTATAAATGATCATCGGGTGGTAATGTAGTAATAACGGATAATTCTCTTTTGGTGTTTCTTCAAACGGCCATTTCGCTTTTTCAAAAAAGGTATCATCTTGCTTGATCAGTTGTTTTTCATGATCATATGGCAGTTTCATTCCTTCAGCGCTTTTTGCCAAGCAGACCATTCCTCTTTTGAAACTACGTTCAATCGCTGTGCTAAAGTAACGGCATATCTTAAGTTATTTTGCGCCATTTTGTTCGTATAGTAATTATTATTGACCAACGCTGTATACTCATCCGGTCCAGTCACACCATTGATGCAAAATTCATTACCGACCCAGCTACCGTAACTCAACCAAAAACGTGCGGTTTCAACAATCACTTCAGCACCAGATTCTGCGATAAATTGATGATCACCTGTTACCCGTTCATATAGTTGAAAAGCGTAGGCTATATCGGCATTGATATGAATTTGAGCTGTTCCAGCTGGATAATACGCACTGGCTTCTTCTCCATTGATCGTCCGCCAAGCAAATAAAGCTCCGCTATCTTGCGCCATTTCCTTCGCACGTTCTTGTGCTTTGGGCAAAATCGAGACCCGATAATTCAATAATTGTTTCGCAATTTCCGGCTGTGTATAGATAAAGAATGGCAACATATACATTTCCGTATCCCAGAAATAATGTCCTTCATACCCTTCTCCAGTCAATCCTTTCGCTGCAAAATTCGTTAGACCATCGCGACCCGCATTTTGATATAAATGAAATAAATTAAAACGAATCCCTTTTTGGAGAATCGGGTCCCCTGTGATTTCGATGTCACTTGCTTGCCAGAAGTCAGAAAAATGCTGTACCTGTTCTTTGACTAACTGTTCCATTGATAGGCTGTTCCTAATTTCAGTCAACTTGTCTTTTTCTGTCTTGATGACTTGACCATTCTCCGTTGCGAGAGGTTTTGACAGCACAACATAGTTTGTCAAAGTGACTGCTTGATTCTTTTGAACAACCATGCGTTTTGATACCGTTTGGCTTCCGACTTCATTCGCGCCATCAGAGGTCTTCAATGTTTGAGAAATCAAAACAGATTGTCCACTGAATTCGGTTTTCACTTCGCTCCACTCGCCATTTAACGGCTCCATTCTAAGTTTACTTTTAGACGAAGCAACTCGTGGATCGATCGACCCTTCATCATTAGTTTTTTCTTTCTGAAAGGCTATATTTTTAGTGATCACCATCTCACCAGAAAAATTCAACGCTTCGATCGTATACTGAAAAACACTGATTTCAGAATGTGAATAAGAAAGAAATGAACAAAGCGCTAGTGAAAATTTCTTTCCGCTCAATGTCTCGATGTCATAGCGTTCTTCCAGCATACCTGTTTTCATATTCAATTGAAAATCGGTTTGTTCCACAAACCAATCTGTTTCGTTTGATTTTTCTCCATCAATTTCGATAATAAGGCTTCTTATATCAGGCAGTTTTACGATCGTTTGATGATTTTTCGCATAACCATAGGCCCATTCTCCATAAACAATAGGATGCGTATCATAAAATCCATTGATAAATGTTCCAGGATTGCCATCTGTTGTTTTACCCTTTAAAACACTGGATGCACGGATCCCTAAATGACCATTACTCAATGCAAACAAGGTTTCAATATATTCAGGACTTTGATTATTAAGATCGTTTAACGTCAGCAAATACTCAGAATTCATCTATTTTCTCCTTTGTTTCTCTTTTTTTAAATAGCAGAAGCAGTTGTTTTTGTTTCTATTTTTTTGCTAGAAGCACTCGGCTTTGACTCTTTTTGTAAAAACAATGTCAAAATAAATGGAATGACTAGTGACATGCCCATCATCAATACTCCTGCAATCACATTCGCTACGCCTTTATCCCCAGAAAATCCAAGAATCGCCATTACACTATTTTGCGGTACATACAGCGTAACATGCATGATCCCTGCAAAACAACCAGAAATCCCCGCACCGATCACCGCTGCGATCAATGGTTTTTTATACTTCATCGTTACGCCATATAAAGCCGGTTCCGTAATTCCCATGATAGCTGAAATTCCAGCAGCAGTGGAAATTGATTTAACACTTTTATCTTTTGATTTCAACGCTACCGCTAGTGATGCACCACCTTGAGCGAGATTCGCACAAACTTGAGCCACCAAGATCAATGATTCAGTTCCTGTCGCTGCAAATGAAGCCACAAAAATCGGTGTCAACGCATGGTGCATACCAGTCATTACGATAAACGGCATACCTGCAGCAAGAAGCGCTACCATAATAAAACCTAATTTTCCTTCTAGTAAATTGATCAACCAAGCAAGTCCCATACCAGCATAATTTCCTAAAGGACCGATCACGATCAATGCCAAAGGTGCTGTGATTAGTAAGACCAACGTCGGATTTAAAATGATTTTCAGAGAACTAGGTGTGATTTTGTCTACGCAGCGTTCAATATAAGACATGATCCAAATAGTTAATAAAGCTGGAATAACAGAAGCCGCATAGCCCACTCCTTGAATCGGCATACCTAAAAATGAAATCGGATCCCCACTTGCAACCCAGGTAGTGAAATTAGGATGCAATAAAATTCCTACAACAATTACCGCAAGTGATGTATTCACTTTAAACTTACGTGAAGCAAATACCGCTAACAAGATCGGCATAAAGTAAAAGGCACTATCTCCAATAAAATCTAATACACGATATGTACTCGATTCATTGGACAACCAATGGAAAGTCGTACTTAACGATAAAATCACTTTGATCATCCCAGCCGCCGTAAGTGCTGGAATCATCGGTGTCATACAAGCCGTGATCGTATCAACGATTTTGTTGAAGATCCCTGTCTCTTGTTTTTCACTTGGAGTGTCATTGTTTTCAGAATCTCCGTTAACGATTCCTTGATCGATAACTGCTGCAAATACTTTGGCTACATGACTGCCAATGATCACTTGAAATTGTGTAGGTGTTGGATTGATGTCCACGACCCCACTAAGTTCTTTTAACGCTTGTTCATTTACTTTATTTTCGTCTTTTAATTGAAAACGTAATCGAGTTGCACAATGAACAGCAGATACAATGTTTTCTTTTCCGCCGATGTTTTCGATGATTTGTTGCGCTAATTCATTATAATTGTCTTTTGATGTCATGTTTCTTTCCCCTCTCAGTTTAAACATGTAGCTGATCTTTTCAACAAACTCTAATAATCATTAAATGCCGCAGCGCCATTGGTTTTCACAACTTTTTGATACCAATCGTAACTAGCCTTCTTCAATCGATTTCCGGTTCCGTTGCCCTCATCATCCAAATCAACGTAGATTACACCATAGCGTTTACTGATACGCCCTTCACTCACACTTGTTAAATCAATAATTCCCCACATCATATAACCAATTAAATCCACGCCGTCTTTATTCAATGCCAGCAATAAATTTTGAATATGTCCTTTTAAATAATCGATTCGATACGCATCATCAATTTTTTGATCCTTTAATACATCCTGGGTTCCTAAACCATTTTCAACAATGAATAGTGGTTTCCGATACCGATCATATAACTGATTTAACGTGATTCTAAGTCCTAATGGATCATTTTGCCACACACTAGTACTTTCTGGTAAATACGGATTTTTAACAGTCATAAATCCATTTGTTGCAACTTTTTCTAAGCCATCTTGATTCGCTGACGTACAGGCGCTGGAATAATAACTAAATGAAACAAAATCAACCGTATTTTCTTTTAAAACGTACTTATCTTGTTCTGTCACGTTTAGCTGAATATGGTTTTCTTCAAAGAAATTTGCAGTAAACTTAGGATATTCTCCAAAAACTTGAACATCTGAAAAGAGTAAATTCTCCCGCTCACTTTTGAGTGCAGCGAATACATCTTCTGGATCACACGTATACGCATATGTTTTACCAGCTGCCAGCATTGCACCAAATTGAGCGTCTGGATTAATTTCTTTTCCAACTTTGATCGTTAGTGCATTCGCTAGTAATTGATGATGCCCCGCTTGATATTGGATTAGCAATGGATTTTCCTTTGAATTAAACGTGATACCGCCACCAATAAAAGGAATATGCAGTACCATATTCATCTCGTTGAATGGAATCCAATACTTGATTCGCCCTTTGAAATACGTCATGAGCGTTTTTGCATACTTTACATACAAATCAACCACTTCACGGCTTTGCCACCCATTGTATTTTTCCACTAAATGAAATGGTAAATCAAAATGACTGATCGTCACGATCGGTTCGATTTGGTATTTTTCAAGCTCGCCTAGAATTTGTTCATAAAAATCCAAGCCTTTCTGATTGGGTTCAGTTTCTTCTCCTGTTGGGAAGATCCGTGACCATGAAATCGAGAAGCGAAAGCTATTGATACCAAGTTCACTTAACAATTTGATGTCTTCTTTAAAGGTATGATAAAAATCAATTGCTGTGCGGCTCGGGTAGATTTCCTCTTTCTCTGGATTTAAAATTGAATGCTCTTGATCTAAATAGACGGGCTTTAACCGTTGATCATTCAATGGAAGATAATCGAAATTTGACATTTTTCTACCATCCACTAAATAATTTCCTTCTGTTTGAGCAGCTGAAATAGCTCCGCCCCATAAAAATCCTGTTTGTGCCTGCATCTGTCTCCCTCTATTCTCAAAAATAGTACTATGATCATTTTTTACTTTTGTTTATAAGCGCTTGTTTATACACGTGTTTTCAACACACCTTGATTATAAAAGATTTAGAAGCGGTTTCAATCCCTTGAATTTGCCTTATCATTCTCATATTTTGCTGTATCAAAAAAAGACAAAACCAGTAACTAGTTTTGCCTCATCAGACTTCTATACTCATTTTTTCCCGATATTTCAATGGCGACATGCCCATTGAATGCTTGAACAAGCGATAAAATGTTTTATCACTTTCAATCCCAATTTGACTAATGATGTCAGAAACGGTATCTGGCGAATTGATCAATAACCATTTGGCCTTATCAATACGATAATCATTTAAGAACGTTATAAACGTCTTCCCGGTATTCCGTTTAAAAAATTTAGTAAAGTAAAATTGACTGTATCCGATCGAAGCCGCGACTTCTTCTAGTGTAATTTTCTTCGTATAGTTTTTTTCGACATACCTAAAAACTTGGTCTAGCTTTTCAAGGATATCTTTGCTCTGAATTTTTTCATGGGTTGTGTGCATTTCTTTTTTTTGAGGAACATTTCTCAAAAGATACACGAGTAACTTCAGTAAATCGGCTTTTAACTGAAATTGAAAACCAGTATTTTGGTTTTGTTCTTCGTTATACATTTCTATTAGAATATCTCTAACAGCAGCCTCTGTTGCTTTATCCCACTTTGGACTCAATGGTTCGACTACTTCAAAAAATGATTCAAATTGATTTCATCTGTATTTAGAGTAGCAAAAAACGTAAGATCAAATTGAAAAACGACTCGCTCACTACCAGGTGAAGCGAGCACATAATGAATATCCCCACCGTTGATCACTACCAGTTCTCCCTCTGATAAGGTATACGGTTGGTCGTTGATGCCTAAATTGATACTCCCCTTTGTCACATAAATCAACTCGATCTCTCGATGCCAGTGAGGTGTAGTCAAGATATTTCCATCATTTAAAATAATTCTGAAAGGAAATTCTGGGTTTAAGGTCGGCATTTCTAAAAAAATAGCCATTGATTTTCCCCTTTTCTTTTGGCTTGGTTTTGCAGATTATTCTAACATAATTTCTCTTTTTAGCGAAATAGAAAAAGAAACACCCAAAACCAGCACATACTATACTCGTTTTAGGCGCTTCTTCATTATTTATCAGGTACTTCATCTTTTTTATAGGCGATTACTTTTGAATCTTTGTTTTTAGCGATTTCTTTCGCTCGTTCCACGGCTTGTTCTTTCGTTGTAAATGAATCGTCCGCTTTTTCAGCATTTTTCGTCTGAACGTACCAGCGATTTTCCTTGAAGTAAACTAGAACGTCATTATCTAATAAATCGGTATTGATTTTTTTATCGCTATGTTTGTCCGTTTTTTTGGGATCGGCTTCTTTCTTAAACTCATTTTTTTCTTTATCCGTTGCTTCTTCTAGCCACTTTTTAGACAGAGAAATGGCAATCGGAATCGCTCTGTCATCGGAATAGCCTTCGCTCACTAGCGCATTGGCAATTTCAATAGCTTTCTTTTTTAACAACGGTTCAAAGTTTTTAAATGAATTGGGATAATCCTTTAAATCCCATGGCATGGTCACTCATCTCCTTAGCTAATACGTTTCATTATGCAAAGAAACTTCCACCTGTGATCGAATAGACTTGTCCTGTGACATAGCTTGCTTCATTAGAAGCTAAAAATACGTACACAGCTGCTAATTCAGCTGGCTGACCTGCTCGTCCAATTGATTCTTTCTGACCAAACTCAGGAATTTTTTCCGGTGGTTGTCCGCCGCAAATTTGCAATGCTGTCCAGATTGGTCCTGGCGCTACTGTATTTACTCGAATACCAGCAGATGCTAATTGCGCGGATAATCCTTTACTAAAGGATGTAATCGCTCCTTTTGTCGCTGCATAATCTAGTAAGTTTGCACTTGGCTCTGCACTTTGAATCGAAGTCGTTGTGATGATACTACCACCTTTTGGCAAATAATCTAGCGCTTCTTGTACTGTCCAGTACATTGAAATGATATTTGTTGTATAAGTATCCATGATTTGTTGTGTTGATAAGTCTTTGATATTGTCCACAGATTGTTGCATACCTGCATTAAGGACTAAAATGTCTAAGCCACCTAACTCTTTCGCTGCGTCATGAACAAGTTTGCGAGTAAATGTTTCTTCTTTTAGATCACCCGGTAATAAAACGGCTTTACGGCCTTCTGCTTCAATCAACGATTTAACTTCCTTAGCATCTGCTTCTTCAAAAGGTAAGTAATTGATTGCAACATCAGCACCTTCTCTTGCATAAGCAATAGCTGCCGCGCGTCCAATACCAGAATCCCCACCTGTGATCAATGCTTTACGACCTGCCAATTTACCTGATCCTTTGTAAGATGTTTCTCCACAGTCAGGTACAGGCGTCATTTTTTGTTGTAACGCAGGTGCTTCTTGTGATTGTTTTTCAAATTTTCCATCGTAGAATCTTGTTAACGGATTTTCGATTTTTTCTGTCATCTTGATTCCTCCTATGAATTTGTTGCTAGTAAAAAAGTAAGACCAGCTTACTCTTTTACCCTAATACAAATTCTAGCCACTGACAAATCATCTGTTTTTCTGCTAAAGAAGTTTTTATAAAAGTCGGTTTCTTTGGCTTATCGCTTAGAAATCCTTATAATTAACTGTATAGAACGATTTATTTGTAAAAAATAGGTCTTAAGATGGATGTCAAAACATTGCAGAAACATTACAATATCATTACATCAAGTTTAAAGAGCTCGTTCAGCTTTTAAATTTTAGGAGGAGAAATTTATGAAAAACAACAAAACAAAATTTGGCTTGATCGCTGTGATCGTCATTGTTTTAATCGGCGTATTCGGAATCAGCCAATACAATGGATTAGCAAAGAAAGAACAATCTGTCGAATCACAATGGAGTCAAGTGGAAAATGTGATGCAGCGTAGAGCCGATCTCGTTCCTAACTTAGTCAACAGTGTGAAAGGGAGTATGCAACAAGAACAAAAAGTCTTTGGTGATATCGCTAAGGCCCGTGAAGCATATGGATCCGCTAACAATGATTCCGATAAAATCAAAGCTAGCCAAGAGTTGGATCAATCTGTAGGAACATTGATCAATGTTATCAATGAAAATTATCCAGAACTTAAATCAAACGATAATGTGCAAACGTTAATGACTCAATTAGAAGGAACGGAAAACCGCATTTCAGTTGAACGAAAACGTTACAATGATGTCGTGAAAGAATACAACGAACAAGTGGTTTCTTTCCCTAAAAATATCTTTGCAAATATGATGGGTCTAGGTAAGAAGGATTACTTTAAAGCTGATCCAACAGCCAGCACTGTGCCTTCTGTGAATTTTGATAATTCTACTAGTACCTCTAGTGGGAAGTGATGATCGATGAAACTTTTTAGACGAGGTTTATTGCCTAGCGTATTATTTTTCCTTGTCATCTTTTTTGTCAGTTTTCAAACACCAGCATATGCTGAATTACCCGCTTCACCAGATCGTTTTTACTTGGACCAGCCAGGAATCCTTGATGAGACAACTAAAAATTTAGTTGAAAGAAAAGGCGAGCTTTATAAAGAAAAATCAGAAGCTCCTCAAGTTGTTTTAGCTGTGATCGATTCGACTGAAGGTGATAGTGTCGATAGTTACGCACCCGACCTTTTCCAAAAATGGAAGATTGGGAATCAAAAAGAGGATAATGGTGTTTTGATCCTTTATGCCCTCAATGACGGTGAACGAAATGTTCGGATCGAAGTCGGTTACGGTTTAGAAGATGTCATTACCGATAGCGTTGCTGGAAATATTTTACAACATGCTAAAGACGATTTAAAATCAACTAATGACGCTTCAATCAATAAAGGACTACAATATACATTTAATGCCGTCACTACTTTAATCGATAAACATTACGATTATCCTGCAGATAAAAATGCGTTATCAGATGATGAGATCGATCAAGTAGCGTCAGACGATAGCTCCGATGGAGAAGGTTTTTTCAGTATTTTCTTTGTACTTCTTATTCTCTTGCCTTTCCTTCTTTTTGGAGGAGGACGTGGCGGTCGTGGTGGTCGCGGCAGTGGTCCATGGTATTGGGGCGGCGGCGGTTTCGGTGGCGGCTCTTCAAGTGGAGGCGGAGGCTTCGGCGGTGGAGGTGGCTTCGGCGGTGGAGGTGGCTTCTCTGGAGGAGGCGGTTCTTCCGGCGGTGGCGGAGCTAGTATTTAAAATCTGACCGCACCTATTTTGACTAGCTAAATCAAAAAAAGAGTAGACCCTTTTGTAGTGACCCCAAAAAGTTAGACTTTTTTCGGAGTAGAGAAATCTACTCCGTTTTTTTATTCGTTATTAGGCTGCTTTACTTTTGGCTATTCGAAACTGTACAGGACTTTTCCAGTTCAGCTTCTTTTTCATTCGTTCATTGTTGTAATAATAGATATAGTTATCGATTGCCGTTTTTAGTTCTTTAAAACTAGAATAGGTTTTCCCGTGATAAATTTCTTGTTTTAAAAGAC
>NZ_AYPQ01000014.1 GCF_000633635.1 Enterococcus crotali
TTCAAAGAATTGTTCATGATCTTCCTTCGGAAAGCTTCTGTTAATTCATGAAATACTTGATACGTAAAACGCAGTGCTGGAGAAAAATCAAGGAGTCGATCAATCATCATGCTTCTGTCAGATAAGGAAATTTAGGTGCTCTAAAGCTGCGCCATGTTTTGTACATGGAATGATTAATGTTGGCTCGATCTTTCAATAAAAATCGCCAATTACTTTTCAATTTATTCGCTAAATTGTGCTTATTTTCTTGCCTTAATCGGGCAACTTCTTTGATGCGAAAGGTATTAAAGGCTCGATTAAGGTGTTGAACAACATGAAATCGGTCAATGACAAGCTTCGCTTGAGGGAAGACACGTGGAATCAATTGGAAATAAGCGGCATTCATATCGGTTACTAGAAATTTTACGTTGTCTCGATTTGGACATTTCTGAAAGGAATAAACCAAGTGGTTCAATTTTCTAGAAGGAAGAATATCAACCAACTGTCCTGTTTCCCCATTGGCACAAATGAAACTCATTTTATCTTCAAGGGATGTATGGGAGCGAAATTCATCCACCATCAATACCGAAGGTAAATAGGGTTGCTTTCGCGTAGGAAGATACGCTTCTATACTTTTAAGGACACGAATGACTGTTGTAATAGAGACATGACACAGAGAAGCAATTAGTCTAAGAGAAATTTTTTCCTTTAATAAAGCTAGAATTTTAGTTTGTACATGCTTGGCAATAAAACAATGAGGAGCCACGAAATAGGATTGAGCTGTCCAATGACGCATACAAGCTCGACAGAAATAACGTTGTTTTGCCAGTTCCATAACGAGAGGTAAATGATTAAAGGAATCAAATCGAACCCGACTGATTTTTGTTCCGTTTTTAATGACCGCTTGTTTTTCAGTAAAGGGCTCCTTTGTGCAGGTGCAGTGGGGACAATGAGAAAAGCAAGGAGCTAGTTTGGCTTTAATGACCACTGTCTGTACACCTTTTATTTTTTGTTCTGAAACAGTTAAAATCGTAAGATTTTTGTCTATGATTCGGAGCATTTTTTTGATAGTATGAAGCATAGCATATCGTTCCTTCCATTAGATTTTGTGTGGTAACTTAATCCTATCAGAGAACGATATGTTTTTTTATATAAAAATGAACATGGGACTGAGAAAAGTATTTCTACTTTCACCAGTCCCATTTATTATAGAGCCGAAATGTTTTGTCAGGATTCTTATTTCTATCACTATCATTTTTCACTCTATCTGTGTATTGAAACACATCTGACTTAAATCAGATGATTCAAGTTAAATACTTTATCATGTTACGCATCTTCAATTACATTAAAGTAATCAAGGTTTAAAATAGGATCATCACAACCTATGACTGGACGATCGCTAGGATGGCATTTAACAACTCTAACCTGAACATCTTTTTCTTTTTTGGAAATAGCTTCTCCTACAAAAAACCAAGAAAAATTTGAGCCATGACAAACATAATGTGCACCAATTTTCACTTCTCTTTTTTCCAAAAATAATCATCCCTTCATACTCTACTGTATGTATAGGATATCATGATTTTACAAAAAAAATCATTCAATTTACGTATGGATTTTTTCTTTTTTTGACTAGTTTTAGATCAAAGTGATTAAAAAACAAACGTTTTTATTTATTTTATTATTTTTTTCTCATTTATTTTTACTGAATACTTATTATTAGTTTCTTTTTAGAAGTGAAAAAAGATTTTTTTAAAAAAAAGACAACCTTCTAATAATGAAGGCTGTGTTTTTCTTTTTTGAACGGATTATTTATAGAAGGAAAGATATATACCAATTAGGTTGAACCATATATCTTTATTATTGAAATTCTACTTCAATCGTTTAAGGAAATCAATAGCAATAAACAATTTTGTTTTAAACTTCAGACTTTCTTAAAAAACCGTGATAATACTTTCAAAATGGAGTATACCAATTTATAAAACTCGTTTTAAATATTTCCCTGTATAACTCGCTTTGACTTTTGCAATCTCCTCTGGTGTTCCTGTTGCGACAATCATGCCGCCACCATCTCCACCTTCTGGACCTAAATCAATAACATGGTCTGCTGATTTGATTACATCTAGATTATGTTCTATGACAAGTACCGTATTTCCAGCTTCAACAAGTCTTTCTAAGACAACGAGCAAGCGGGCAATATCGTCGGTATGCAATCCAGTTGTTGGTTCATCAAGAATGTAAAAGTTTTTACCATTTGAATTTTTATGAAGTTCACTAGCCAGTTTCATCCGTTGGGCTTCTCCACCTGATAATGTCGTAGCAGGCTGACCAAGGGTGACATAACCCAAACCTACATCGACGATTG
This sequence comes from Enterococcus crotali, assembly GCF_000633635.1. Taxonomy (GTDB): domain Bacteria; phylum Bacillota; class Bacilli; order Lactobacillales; family Enterococcaceae; genus Enterococcus_L; species Enterococcus_L crotali. The sequence goes on from NZ_AYPQ01000014.1 coordinate 2,342, forward strand.
TTTTCAACTTACGATGAATTTTTGGAATATGCTGGAAGAAATCCACTGCATCTTCAACAGTTAAATCTAATATATCAGAAATATTCTTGCCTTTATAATGTACTTCCAATGTTTCAGAGTTGTATCGTTTACCATGACATACTTCGCACGGAACATAAACATCTGGTAAAAAATGCATTTCGATCTTAATAATTCCATCCCCACGACACGCTTCACAACGACCACCTTTAACATTAAAACTAAAGCGACCTTTTTTATACCCACGGACTTTCGCTTCATTTGTTTTTGCAAATAAGTCACGGATATCATCAAATACACTTGTATACGTCGCTGGGTTACTTCGCGGTGTCCGTCCGATCGGACTTTGATCGATATCAATGATTTTTTCGATGTGTTTGTAACCAGTAATACTCTTATGTTTTCCAGGTTTATTAGAGTTTCGATTGATTTTTTGAGCTAAGGATTTTTTTAATATTTGATTGACAAGGGTACTTTTCCCTGATCCTGAAACACCCGTTACTGCAACAAACTCTCCTAATGGAAACTCTGCTGTAACATTTTTTAAATTATTTTCAGTTGCTCCAGTTACTTTGATCTTCTTCCCGTTACCTTTACGGCGTTTCTTAGGTACTGGGATCACTTTTTTCCCAGAAAGATACTGACCAGTCAGTGATTTGGGATTAGCCGCTACTTCATCCGGTGTTCCAGAAGCTACAATTTCTCCACCTAAATGTCCAGCACCCGGTCCTACATCAATCAGGTAATCAGAGGCCCGCATAGTATCTTCATCATGTTCGACTACAATCAATGTATTGCCCAAATCACGCATCTTTTTAAGCGATTCAATCAATCGATCATTATCCCGCTGATGTAAACCAATTGATGGTTCGTCTAAAATATATAAAACTCCTGATAGATTTGATCCAATCTGAGTTGCTAATCGAATACGTTGGGCTTCTCCACCAGATAAAGTCCCAGCTGCTCGGCTAAGTGTTAAATAATCCAAGCCGACGTTTTTCAAAAAGTTCAAACGATCTTCGACTTCTTTTAAAATTGGTTTGGCAATTATTTGTTCTTGCTCAGATAATTTAACTGTTTCAAAAAATTGAACCGCATTTTTGATAGCTAGTTCACTTACTTGACCAATATTGGTATTGTCAATTTTGACTGACAAAGCTTGAGGATTCAAACGATATCCTTTACATGTTTGACACGTTAATTCAGTCATATATAAACGCATTTGATCCCGCGTAAAGTCACTGTTTGTTTCATGATAACGACGCTTGATATTCGTTAAAACACCTTCAAATGGTACTTCCACGTCTCTGACTCCGCCGAAATCATTTTCATAATGAAAATGGAAAGGTTCCCCGTTCGATCCATTTAAAATAATATCTTGATGTTCTTCCGGAAGCTCATTGAATGGTGTATCCATGTCGATATTAAAGCTATCAGCAGCTTGTTCCAACATTTGTGGATAATATTGAGAACTGATTGGATTCCACGGTGCAATAGCCCCTTCTCTCAGTGTTTTAGTCGGATCGGGAATAACTAAATCACGGTCAACTTCCAATTTTATACCTAAGCCATCACAATCTGGACAAGCCCCAAATGGTGCATTGAAAGAAAACAATCTGGGCTCTAATTCTCCAACTGTAAAACCACAGTATGGACAAGAATAGTGCTCACTAAAGAGCATTTCTTCTCCATCGATTATATCAACTAAAGCATAGCCATCCGCTAAACGTAAAGCTGCTTCAAATGAATCAAATAAACGAGAACGAATCCCTTCTTTTACAACAATTCTATCAATAACGATCGCAATATCATGCTTTTTATTTTTCTCAAGTTCTGGTGCTTCACTGACATCATAAGTTTCACCATCAACACGCATCCGCACATAACCTTCACGCTGAATCATTTCAAAAACTTTTTTATGTTGGCCTTTTTTCTTCACGACTACAGGCGCCAATACTTGAAGTTTGGTCTTTTCTGGCAATTCAAGTACTTTGTCTACCATTTGTTCAACGGATTGACTAGTGATTTCAGTCCCATCGTTAGGACAAATCGGATGCCCCACACGAGCGAACAGCAGTCTTAGATAATCATTGATTTCTGTTACTGTTCCAACTGTTGATCGAGGATTTTTACTTGTTGTTTTTTGATCAATAGAAATCGCTGGACTCAATCCGTCAATGCTATCAACATCAGGTTTATCCATCTGTCCTAAAAACTGTCTAGCATATGCAGAAAGACTTTCCACATAACGACGCTGACCTTCTGCATACAATGTATCAAAAGCCAATGAACTTTTCCCAGAACCAGATAATCCAGTGACTACAACCATTTTGTCACGAGGGATCGTAACATCTATATCTTTTAAATTATGTGCGCGTGCGCCATGAATGACGATTTTATCATTTGCCATTGTTTATCTCCTTTGCTGTGGAACACAGCGAGTATTCTTTATTCTGCTGCTTTCAATTCCAAAATCGTATCTCTTAAAGTCGCAGCTGTTTCAAAGTCTAATGCTTTCGCTGCATCTCGCATTTCTTTTTCTAATTTCATCAATAAATCAGCTTTTTCTTGACGAGTCAATTCATGATAATCCTTATCAATTTTGAATGGCTCACCTTTTTCATTTGTTTTAGAAATCGAGATCAATTCACGAATTTCTTTAATGATTGTTTTTGGCGTGATCCCATGTTCTTCGTTATATTTTTCTTGGATCGAACGGCGGCGTGCAGTCTCATCCATTGCTTTTTGCATGGAATCTGTAATTTTATCGGCATACATGATAACTCTTCCGTCTGAATTACGAGCAGCACGTCCAATCGTTTGGATCAACGAACGCTCACTTCTCAAGAATCCTTCTTTATCTGCATCCAAAATCGCAATCAATGATACTTCTGGTACATCCAATCCTTCACGAAGCAAGTTGATCCCGATCAGCACATCAAATTCACCTAAACGTAAATCCCGAATGATTTCTGTTCGCTCTAGCGTTTTGATATCACTATGAAGATATTTAACTTTGATTCCCAATTCTTTCAGGTAATCAGTTAAATCTTCAGACATTTTCTTCGTTAAAGTAGTGATAAACACACGTTGATCCTTCTCTACACGATCATGAATTTCACCGACCAAATCATCAATTTGTCCCATGATCGGACGAACTTCAATCAACGGATCTAATAGCCCAGTTGGCCGGATGATTTGCGGAATCACAGTATCCGTTTGTTCATGCTCATATGGCCCAGGCGTTGCAGAAACATAGACGACTTGATGAACATGTTCTTCAAATTCTTCTAAACGTAACGGTCGATTATCCAATGCACTAGGCAAACGGAAACCGTAATCCACTAGCATTTGTTTTCTAGCTCGGTCCCCATTATACATACCACGAATTTGAGGCATAGACACGTGGGATTCATCGATCACCAATAGAAAGTCATCTGGGAAAAAATCAATCAACGTATAAGGTGGTTCTCCTTCTGAACGTCCATCCATATGACGAGAGTAATTTTCAATACCTGATGTATAGCCCATTTCTCTCATCATCTCAATATCATAATTGGTCCGTTGTTCTAAACGTTGTGCTTCTAGAAATTTATTTTCACTTCGTAAAACGGTTAGACGAGCCTCTAATTCCTCTTGAATTTGAGAAATCGCATGCTCCATATGGTCTTCATTCGTCACAAAGTGGGTAGCTGGAAAAATCGCGACATGTTCTGTTTCACCGATGACTTCACCTGTCAATGCATCTACTTCCCGAATACGTTCAATTTCATCACCAAAAAACTCAACTCTTAAAGCATGATCGTCTCTTGATGCAGGGAAAATCTCCACTACATCACCTCGTACACGAAAGCGCCCACGCTGAAAATCAATATCATTGCGCTCAAATTGTATATTCACTAAATCTGTCAATAATTGACTTCGATCCAGCTCCATTCCTACACGAATAGACACAACTTGTTCGCTATATTCTTTAGGATCCCCTAATCCGAAAATACACGAAACGGAGGCAACGACGATCACATCGTTTCTTTCCAATAAAGAACTCGTAGCCGAATGTCGCAACTTATCGATTTCATCATTGATACTGGCATCTTTTTCTATATATGTATCACTTGAAGGGACATACGCTTCTGGTTGATAATAATCATAATAACTAACAAAATACTCGACCGCATTATTAGGGAAGAATTCTTTAAATTCTCCATAAAGCTGTCCAGCTAGTGTCTTATTATGAGCAATGACCAAGGTTGGCTTATTCACTTCGGTTATTACATTTGAAATCGTAAATGTTTTCCCAGTTCCTGTAGCACCCAGTAAAATCTGTGCTTTTTCTCCACCTTCGATTCCTTCAACTAACCGTTTGATTGCTTCCGGCTGATCTCCTTCCGGTTTATATTTTGATACTAGGTCAAATGTATTGGAGGTCTCTCTTTCTATCATTCGACATCCTCCTTTGATTTTATTTAATGAGTGGGTTATTGCAAAAAACAATAAATCGAATCTGTCTAAAAAATGGCTATTGACCAGATAAAAGCCACATCGTTCTTAGCTTTTGGCTCAGATGAGCCAGTCTATTTACTAGAAATTCCAGCTTCAAAACCAAGAGGAAAGTCCTGTAATTATTTTAACATACCGAACATATTTTCGCTAGTTTTAGAATGGATTTCGTATACGCAATTTATGTCAATTTACATTTTATTTAATCATTTGTTTGCTTTCTATTACTATAGCATTCATGAACGATCAACTGGCTCCAAGTACCTATTTACCTTCTGGTTATGTAAGGAAATGTTACATGAAATGTTAGAAAATGATTTTTTTTTGATTTTATCATAGTGAATGACTTGTGCTTTTGCCTTTTTTTACTATATAATTATCCAATATGCAAATATAGGAGGTATTTTATGAAAAGGAAACACTTTTTACTATCATTCATTGTGATGATGGCAAGTCTACTGACATTTACCCTTGGGCAGACTGCTCAGGCTGAGGAAAAAACATATAATATAGGAACAGATTTGACTTTTGCCCCCTTTGAATTTCAAGATTCTAAAGGAGAGTACGTGGGAATCGATGTTGATTTGCTAAAAGCAATCGCTAAAGATCAAAATTTTAAAGTAAACTTAAAACCACTTGGCTTTGACAGCGCAATTCAAGCCGTACAATCAAAACAGGTCGACGGCATGATCGCTGGCATGAGTATCACTGATGAGCGCAAAAAATCTTTTGACTTCTCTGAGCCTTATTTTGATAGTGGCCTACAGATGGCAGTCAAAAAAGGCAATGACAAAATCAAAAGCTATAATGATTTAAAAGGAAAAACTGTTGCCGCAAAAGTTGGAACTGAAAGTGCAACATTCCTTGAGAAAAATCAAGATAAGTATGGCTACACAATCAAAAACTTCGATGATGCAACTGGTCTTTATCAATCTCTTGAAAATGCGGAAGCTGATGCGATTTTTGATGATTATCCAGTACTAGGCTATGCTATAACGAATGGTCAAAAACTTCAATTAGTTGGTAACAAAGAAACGGGTAGTTCTTATGGCTTTGCTGTCAAAAAAGGGCAAAATAAAGAATTGCTTGAAAAATTCAATGCTGGTTTGAAAGAACTAAAAAGCTCTGGCAAGTATGAAGAAATCGTAGGCAACTATATTTCTACTGGATCAGAAACCGAAACGAATAGTAAAATGAAAAAGATACAACCAAAAAAAGACTCGTATGTGATTGCTAGTGATTCTACATTTGCGCCATTTGAATTTCAAAATGCGGATGGCAAGTATGAAGGAATCGATGTTGATTTAGTAAAACGAATCGCTGAATTACAAGACTTTACTATCGAGTTTAAGTTTATCGGCTTCAGCTCTGCTGTTCAAGCTGTTGAATCTGGTCAAGCAGATGCAATGATTGCAGGTATGACAATTACAGATGAGCGGGAAAAATCATTTGATTTCTCTACTCCTTATTTCAATAGCGGCATTCAAATCGCTGTTAAAAAAGGCAATGATAGCATTCATTCTTATGAAGACTTAAAAGACAAAAAGGTTGGCGCTAAAATTGGGACTGAAAGTGCTGATTTCCTTGAAGCCAATAAAGATAAATATGGTTATACAATCAAATATTTAGATACAACTGATGCATTATACAGCGCTCTTGAAATCGGAGAGATCGATGCTATGATGGATGATTATCCTGTGATTGGCTATGGCGTAGCACAAAAGCAACCATTAGAGACACCGATTCCACGTGAAGAAGGCGGAAAATATGGTTTCGCCGTTAAAAAAGGGAAAAATCCTGAACTGATTCAAATGTTTAATGAAGGCTTAGCTGAATTAAAACGGACTGGTGAGTACGATGAAATCATCGGAAAATATGTAAAAGACGGCTCTACTGAAAACAAAGTAGATGAATCAACCTTTGTTGGAATGATCCAAAATAACTGGAAACGTTTATTAAGTGGATTATGGATGACGATTCAATTAACACTGATTTCATTTATTTTGGCTTTGATCGTTGGAGTGATTTTAGGATTATTCAGTGCTTCTCCGTCAAAAGCTTTACGCGTGATAGCAACGATTTACGTCGACATCATTCGTGGTATTCCTTTAATGGTATTAGCCTTCTTCATTTATTTTGGCTTACCAGGCATTTTAGGTTTCAATATTCCTGTTTTTCTTGCAGGGATCATTACTCTGACATTAAACGCAAGTGCGTATATCTCTGAAATCGTACGTGGTGGGATCAATGCAGTACCTGTTGGACAAATGGAAGCTTCTCGTAGTTTAGGACTTTCTTATAATCGGACAATGCAAAAAATCATTTTACCACAAGCAATTAAAATCATGATTCCCTCTTTCGTCAATCAATTTGTTATTTCTTTAAAAGACACAACAATTCTTTCTGCGATCGGCTTGATTGAACTATTACAAACAGGGAAAATCATTGTTGCTAGAAACTTACAAAGTACCATGGTTTACTTTGTAATCGCAATGATGTACCTGATTTTGATCACAGCGTTGACTAAATTGGCTAAAGTTTTGGAAAAGAAGGTGAAATAATATGGCTGAAAAAATTCTAGTAGAACATTTAGTAAAAAAATATGGTGATAATACCGTTCTTAACGATATCAACGTATCTATCCAAGAAGGCGATGTGGTTTGTGTCATCGGCCCTTCCGGTTCTGGCAAAAGTACTTTTCTTCGTTGTTTGAATCAACTTGAAGAAGCTACAAGTGGTGATATTATTATCGATGGCGCAAATTTAACCGATAAAAACACAAATATTAATAAAATCCGTCAACATATCGGAATGGTTTTCCAACACTTTAATCTCTTTCCTCATCTGTCGATCTTAGAAAATATTACTTTGGCTCCGACTGATTTAGGTCGCCTTTCAAAAAAAGAAGCTGAAGAAAAAGCTATTCAACTTTTAGATACGGTTGGTTTAGCTGATAAAAAAGATAGTTATCCTGAATCATTATCTGGCGGACAAAAGCAGCGTGTAGCAATCGCCCGTGCATTAGCAATGAATCCAGATATCATGTTATTTGATGAACCAACTTCTGCTCTTGATCCTGAAATGGTTGGCGATGTATTGAATGTCATGAAAAAATTAGCAAAACAAGGAATGACAATGGTTATCGTTACCCATGAAATGGGGTTTGCAAAAGAAGTAGCAAATCGTGTCATGTTTATCGATGGCGGTAATTTCTTAGAAGATGGTACGCCGCAACAAATCTTTGAAAATCCGCAAAATGAACGGACGAAAGATTTCTTGGATAAAGTGCTTAATATTTAGACAAAGAAAGAGAGAATGCTTTGTAGTGACCCCAAAAAGTTAGACTTTTTTCGGAGTAGAGAAATCTACTCCGTTTTTTTATTCGTTATTAGGCTGCTTTACTTTTGGCTATTCGAAACTGTACAGGACTTTTCCAGTTCAGCTTCTTTTTCATTCGTTCATTGTTGTAATAATAGATATAGTTATCGATTGCCGTTTTTAGTTCTTTAAAACTAGAATAGGTTTTCCCGTGATAAATTTCTTGTTTTAAAAGACTAAAGAAGTTCTCCATGATTGAGTTATCAAG
>NZ_AYPQ01000015.1 GCF_000633635.1 Enterococcus crotali
CAAGCGGTTAAGACACCGCCCTTTCACGGCGGTATCACGGGTTCGATTCCCGTACGGGTCATTTTAATAATTATTCCGGAGGATTACCCAAGTCCGGCTGAAGGGAACGGTCTTGAAAACCGTCAGGCGGGTAAAACCGTGCAAGGGTTCGAATCCCTTATCCTCCTTTGTTAAGAAATCACCAAAAGTTATCACCTTTCTATAGTCAATAAAGACTATATATTATCGCGGGGTGGAGCAGTCAGGTAGCTCGTCGGGCTCATAACCCGAAGGTCGTAGGTTCAAATCCTGCCCCCGCAATTGCTTTTAAATAAGCAAACAGTTATTAGTGACGCAACACAATAACGATGGTTTGGTAGTTCAGCTGGTTAGAATGCCTGCCTGTCACGCAGGAGGTCGCGGGTTCGAGTCCCGTCCAGACCGTTATCATTATAATTATTTGGCGCAGTAGCTCAGTTGGTAGAGCAACGGATTGAAGCTCCGTGTGTCGGCAGTTCGATTCTGTCTTGCGCCATTGAAAGAAGAAACATGCGGGTGTAGTTTAGTGGTAAAACCACAGCCTTCCAAGCTGTTGTCGCGAGTTCGATTCTCGTCACCCGCTTTTTTTCTTTAAGGGCCTATAGCTCAGCTGGTTAGAGCGCACGCCTGATAAGCGTGAGGTCGATGGTTCGAGTCCATTTAGGCCCATAATTTTAAAAGGCCCGTTGGTCAAGCGGTTAAGACACCGCCCTTTCACGGCGGTATCACGGGTTCGATTCCCGTACGGGTCATGTTTGCAAACATTTAGCTTTTGTGCTGAATGTTTTTTTCTTTATAAAATGTTTCTATGAAAACGTTGACATTTTAGCCGCAATAAGGTATTCTATGCTTGTACACAACAAGTAAATAAATGGATAGTGATTGTTTAAATACAAGCTAAACCTAATTTTTCCAATGAAGGAGAGTTTCTTCTTTTTTGGAAAGGTTGGGTTTTTCTTTTTTTACAATTAAAGGAGTGAAGCATGAAGAAGGGAGCGAAAAAATGGTTATTCAAAAAATTTTGAATAATAATGTTGTGATTACGTTGGATGTAAATGAGCAGGAACAAATCGTAATGGGACGGGGGATTGCATTTAAAAAGAAAATTGGTGATTTTATCCCGGAGGAGCAAGTTGATCAAGTGTTTCGTTTAGCGAACCAGGATACTTCTTTGAAATTCCAAGAATTATTGGGTGAACTGCCTTTAGAAGTAATGCAGCTGTCTGATGAGATTATCACATACGCTAAGACGAAACTAGGTAGGAAACTAAATGATACTATTTTTATTTCCTTAACTGATCATCTCCATACTGCTTTGGAGCGGATGAGACAGGGAATTGAAGTGAAGAATTTTTTATTATGGGACATTAAGCGTTTTTTTGCAGATGAATATTTCATTGGAAATAAAGCAGTCGAGATGGTCAAAGAGAAGTTTGAGGTACAATTGCCAGAAGATGAAGCAGGATTTATTGCTTTACATTTAGTTAATGCTGAAATGGATGAAGAAGTTGGTAATGTTTATGAACTAACAAAAATTATGCAGGAAATTACAAATATTGTTAAATATCATTTTAAGATTACTTTTAATGAAGACTCGGTCTATTTTTATCGTTTTAGTACTCATTTAAAATTTTTTGCTTATCGCTTATTAAATCATAAAGAATTTCATGATGAAGAAGATGGAGAATTATATGAAGTAATCAAAAAGAAGTATCGTAATGCGTATAATTGTGTGAATAAGATTTCTGAATTTTTATTTGAACGTTATGACTATATGATTTCTGAAGAAGAGAAAATGTATTTGATCATTCATATCGCACGAGTAGTACAGACAAATGGTTAACAAGATTATTCAATCTTAGTATAGATTAATAATGGAATGAAAGGTGGATAGAAGTACAGTAGCAACTACAGCAAGCCCCCTTGGATAGTGACATTAAGTTGGCTAAACCTTCAAATGTAATGTATTAAAAAAACGAAACTTTGGAGGAACAAAAAATGGGAAAATATCATGATTTAGCACAGAAAATTGTAGATAACGTAGGTGGAAAAGAAAATATCAATAGCTTAACACATTGTATTACGCGCTTACGTTTTAAGCTGAAAGATGAATCAAAAGCAAACGACGATATCTTAAAAAATATGGATGGCGTTGTGACGGTAATGAAAAGTGGCGGACAATATCAAGTCGTGATCGGAAATCATGTACCTGCCGTTTATGAAGATGTCGTAAGCATCGCAGGAATTTCAGCAGATGCGGAGCAAGAATCTGCTGGAGGAAATCTATTTAATCGTTTGATCGATATTTTAAGTGGCTGTTTCCAACCATTCTTAGGTGCATTAGCTGCGGCCGGTATGGTAAAAGGACTAAATGCGTTACTTGTTTTCTTGAAATTATATTCAGCTACTTCTGGAACATATACGATGTTAAATGGTATTGGCGATGCAATATTTTATTTCATGCCAGTGATTTTAGGCTATACAGCAGCTCGAAAATTCAATTTGAACCCAATGGTAGGAATTGTTATTGGAGCAGCTCTTTGTTACCCTACGGTGCAAGGGAGTGCCTTACAAGCAGCCTTTGAAACAACAGCAGGCGCAGGAGCAGCTGCTCCTTATAGTTTGTTAGGCTTACCTGCTTATGACACGTTTTTAGGTATTCCATGGGTTGGTGCTGGTTATACAAGTAGTGTAGTACCGATCATATTCATTGTTGCTTTTGCAGCTCAAATCCAAAAACTCTTCAAGAGATTAATTCCTGAAGTTGTTCAAACGTTCTTGGTACCGTTCTTTGTATTACTGATTGCATTACCAGTTGGTTTCTTAGTAATTGGTCCAATCATTAGTATGCTGACAGATTTATTAAGTGCCGGTTTCCAAGCTTTAATGGGCTTCTCACCAGCATTATATGGCGTTATTCTTGGTTTCTTCTGGCAAGTATTGGTTATTTTTGGTTTACACTGGAGTGTTGTACCACTAGCTATTATGCAAATTACTCAAGAAGGCGCAAGCAAGTATTAGTTGGTTCTTTTGCTGCAAGTTTTGCTCAAACAGCAGTTGTTATGGCAATGTTCTTCAAATTGAAAGATACAAAAATGAAAGCTTTATGTCCGCCAGCAATCATCTCAGGAATTTTTGGTGTAACTGAGCCGGCAATTTACGGAATCACATTACCTAAAAAAACGCCTTTCATTTTTTCAATGATCGGGGCAGCAGCTGGTGGATTGTATTTGATGATCAATGGTGTAACGTCATATACCATGGGTGGTTTAGGAATCTTCGGTGTTTTAAACTTTATTAATGGTGATGATGCAAGCGGGATGATCCATTCATTTGTATCCATCTTGATCGCAGTAGTGATCGGGTTTGCATTGACATTCTTCTTCTGGAAAGATGATACAGTTGTGGAAGAAGTAACCGAAAATAAGAAAGCACAAAAGGCAATTAAAGAAGCTGTTTTGAGCCCAGTTAAAGGACGAGTTTTACCATTAAGTAAAGCAAGTGATCAAGCATTCGCACAAGGTGCCTTAGGTAAGGGTGTTTTGATTGAACCAACAGAAGGCGTTGTTAGAGCACCTTTTGATGGAACTGTAATGACGTTGTTCCCAACATTGCATGCAATTGGATTGATATCAGATCAAGGGATGGAGTTATTGATCCATATCGGTATGGATACGGTTCAACTAGAAGGAAACGGCTTTGAAGCAAAAGTAGCCCAAGGAGATAAGGTGAAAAAAGGACAAGAGTTAGTGACATTCGATATTGAGGCGATCAAAGCTGCTGGATATAGTGTAGAAACGCCAGTCATTGTTACGAATACGGGTGACTATCTAGATATTGTAGAGACACAAGAACGAGAAGTTACTTCAAATGATACTTTGATTACAGGATTAACTTAAAAATTATAGAGAAAAATTAGCTTGCAGCAACGTTTGCCACATGTTGCTGTAAGCTTGTAAAAGAAGGGAATTTTAATGATATGGGATTTAGAAAAGACTTTTTATGGGGCGGCGCGACAGCTGCCAATCAATGTGAAGGCGGATATAACGAAGGTGGACGCGGTTTAGCGAACGTGGATCTTGCACCAGTAGGACCAGATCGTTTTCCAGTGATCACAGGGGAGAAAAAAATGTTTGCGTTTGATGACGAACATTTTTACCCAGCTCAAAATGCGATCGACATGTACCACCGTTACAAAGAGGACATCGCATTATTTGGCGAAATGGGTTTTAAAACTTATCGTTTATCGATCGCATGGAGCCGTATTTTCCCTCTAGGAGACGAAACAGAGCCAAATGAAGAAGGTTTGAAGTTCTATGAAGATTTGTTCAAAGAATGCCGCAAATACAATATAGAACCCCTTGTAACGATCACTCACTTTGATTGTCCAATGCACTTAGTAGAAAAATATGGCGCATGGCGGAGTCGTGAAATGGTTGGTTTTTACGAAAATCTATGTAACGTGATYTTCAACCGTTATAAAGGCTTAGTAAAATACTGGTTAACGTTCAACGAAATCAATATGATTTTACAYGCACCATTTATGGGCGCAGGTCTTTACTTTGAAGAAGGCGAAAACAAAGAACAAGTYAAATACCAAGCGGCACATCACGAGTTACTAGCAAGTGCCATCGCAACCAAAATYGCTCATGAAGTCGATCCAGAAAACCAAGTCGGTTGTATGTTAGCGGCTGGGACAAACTATGCCTATACATGTAAACCCGAAGATGTCTGGGCAGCRCGCAAGGCTGATCGTGAGAATTTCTTCTTTATCGATGTGCAATCTCGTGGAGAATACCCAGCTTATGCGTTRAAAGAATTAGAACGTGAAGGCATTGAATTACCGATCGAAGACGGTGATTTAGAATTACTGAAAGCAYACACAGTGGATTTCATCTCCTTCTCTTATTATTCATCTCGTGTTCAATCAACTGATCCTGCGATCAATGAAAAAACAGCTGGAAACATCTTTGCCTCAGTGAAGAATCCATACTTGGAAGCAAGTGAATGGGGCTGGCAAATCGATCCACTAGGCTTACGTACAACAATGAATGACTTATATGATCGTTACCAAAAACCATTGTTTATCGTTGAAAATGGCTTAGGAGCAGTAGATACACCAGACGAAAATGGCAACGTGATCGATGATTATCGTATCGAGTATTTAGCCGCACATATCCAAGCGATGAAAGATGCGGTAGAACTTGACGGCGTAGACCTATTAGGGTATACAACATGGGGCTGTATCGATCTTGTTTCAGCCGGA
>NZ_AYPQ01000016.1 GCF_000633635.1 Enterococcus crotali
TTTTATTTTTTGTTCTGAAACAGTTAAAATCGTAAGATTTTTGTCTATGATTCGGAGCATTTTTTTGATAGTATGAAGCATAGCATATCGTTCCTTCCATTAGATTTTGTGTGGTAACTTAATCCTATCAGAGAACGATATGTTTTTTTATATAAAAATGAACATGGGACTGAGAAAAGTATTTCTACTTTCACCAGTCCCATTTATTATAGAGCCCGTCTTTAGCGCCTTATTATAATAGATATACTTGTAGCAAAAATTCCCGTCATAAGCAGGAATGAAGATATATAAACTTAGTAGGAACTGTCTGACATCGATCTTTTGCCTACTGTGTTCTATAAAAAGAGAAAGAAGCTGTAAAAACTCTGCACTGCTTCACTCTTCTAACAAAGAGAGTGAAGTGTTATTAAATGTTTAAAAAGATGACAACAAGAAAATAGTAAATCCTTTAGGGTACTCTATTATCCAAATAGGCCCACGTTTCACTGTACACCAATCAAAGGAGCAGCTGCTATTAATGATTTTTGACACATCAACAACCGTATAAATAAAAAAATCCTGTGGCGTACAAAATTGTACGCCACAGGATTTTCGATTATTATCATTAATTCGTGTTAAATACTTACTGAAATTTTATAATTATTGAATTAAATCATAAATTTCCATTGCAACAATATCAATATTATCAAATTGATAGCTTTGCTGAGAATCAGTTTCCGTTAATTCAAATGTTTCAGTAGATTTATCATAGTTTACGATGCATTTTTCTGCACCTTCACGTTCAAAACGACGAACTTGAATTTCGTTGTCTGTTGCTTCAGTCATCGCTTCAAGTCGCTTGATAATCGCCACAAGTTGTGAATGTTTCATAAATGGGCCTCCCTTTAAAAACTAGTTCTGTACCATTGTATCAAAACATTGTCTTTCTTGCATGATTTTTCGTCATTTTTTTTAATTTTTTTGCTGTTCTTTAATTTTTAGCTTTCGGCTGCTTACCATCAGACCACCAAAGCTTTATCAGAGCTTGTGTGCCATCGTTTTCAAACCCTTTGTCAGCAAGCTTTTCATACAGATCTGTTGCTAATTTCGTCGCTGGTAAATCAAGATTCATTTTCTCAGCTTCGTCTAAGGCAATTTTTAAATCTTTTATAAAATGCTTTACAAAAAAGCCTGGAGAGTAATTTTCTTTTAAGATTCTTGGACTATAATTACTTAATGACCAGTTGGCCGCACTTCCACCAGATAGGGTTTCAATCACCTTATCTAGATCCAAGCCAGCTTTATTAGCATAAACCATCATTTCTGTCATCCCAGTCATTGTACCTGCAATCATAATTTGATTAGCCATCTTAGTGTGCTGACCTTTCCCAGAAGTACCATGGAGTGTATAAGTTGTCCCGAAAGTTTTAAAAATAGGTAGCACTTGGTCATAAGTAGCTTGTTCACCACCAACCATGATTGTCAGAGTGCCATTTTTAGCTCCTAGGTCACCTCCAGATACAGGTGCATCTAGAGTGGCACCGCCTAACTCGTTGGCTCTCACTGCTATTTTTTCAGCCAATGTGGGGGTGCTTGTAGTCAAATCAACAATTATCTTATCTGTGATATCCACTGAGAAGATCCCACTCTCATCAAAATAGATCCCTTCAACATCTTTGGGAAAACCGACCATTGTAAAGATAATATCACTACTCGCCGTAATTTCAGCAGGCGTATCCTTCCAGACAGCCCCATCGGCTACTAATTCATCTGTTTTGCTTTTAGTTCGATTATAAACATTCACTTGCAGCCCTTGTTTCATCATGTTTTTAACTATTGCAGCGCCCATAACGCCTGTTCCAATAAATCCAATTTGTGGCATAATTATCCTCCTTCTATTTTTCGATTAATGAAAAAATCTTCTATTCTCAGTATAAACCAAGAACAGAAGATTTAACATTTATTTTCTTAAAGATGTGAACTTGACTTTAATACGCTCAATAGATGCTGCAGCTTCTTTTTCTATCATGATCTGATCATAATACTTGATCATGTCTTCATAAAATTCAAGCATTACATTGCCGAAACGAGTTGCTGAAATTTCATAAAGTTTCTCTTGTAAAACAGCTTCATCGGGTTTAATTCCTGACTCAACATACTCAATAAATGTTGGTGCAAAATCTGCATCTGTTTTGAACGTTCTTCCTAAACTTTCATGATCAAACAAATTATTCAAATATGCATTACCTTCCACTACACAAGGAACACCTGAAGCCATCGCTTCTGTATAGGTAAGCCCTTGTGTTTCTGAAGTTGAAGCACTAACAAAGTAATCTGCTGCCTTATAATAAATAGCAACCTGATCATTAGGTACTTCACCAATAAATTGAAGATGATCACTTACCATCAATTCTTCCCCTAAACAGCGCAACTTCTCAACATATGGACCATCCCCCACAATGACTAATTTAACTGTTGGAAAACGTTCAATAATAGCTGGCAAACCATTTATAATTGCTTGAATATTTTTTTCATACGAAATTCGGCTCAAAGATAATAACATGACATTATCATCCGTTAACCCCAGTTCCTTACGAAGTGCCTTTTTCATGTCAATTGTAATATCAGGTCTTTCGAATTTATCAATATCAATTCCAGTTGGTATAATTCTCATTGGAGATGTTACACCATATTCTCTTAATTTTTGGATTACTCTTTCACTTGGACAAACTACACCCGTCGTATGGTTTGCAAAAAATCGAGAGAAATACTTCACATGTGTCGGACGAACAACTTTTCCTTTTGCGATATAGTGTAAGTAATCTTCATACATCGTGTGATATGTATGAATGACAGGGACTTTGAGTTTCTTTCCTACCATTTTACCTAGTAGACCAGCACCGAACTCAGTGTGCGTGTGAATCAAGTCTAAGTCTAGCTCTTTAGCAATTAGATAAGCATACCACATACCACGAACTACAATTCTACGATCCTTAAATGATACAAAAGGAACACTAGGCATCCGAATGACATCCTCTTCAAATTCTTTTGCATTTGGGTCAGTAGTCGTAAAAATATAAACTTGGTGTCCTTTTTGTTCTAATTCTTCTTTAAGTGTCTTAATAGATGTTGCAACCCCACTAACTTGGGGAAAATATGTATCTGTAAAAAAACCAAATTTCACCTTGTTCCCCTCCATTAATTTTAATCTTCTAAATGTATCTACGTTTTTCTCTCTGAAAGTTCATTGCTGATAACTGTCTCATAAACTTCTTTTAACTCATGACCAATCCGTTCGATACTTTTTTCTTCAGCAACGCTATAGCCAGCCAATCGAGTATCAGGTAATGTCTTTTCGACAAGTCCTTTAATTAAAAATTCAAATTCTTCATTAGTCTTTCCCATATAGCAATTTACTTTATCATCAAGCCAACCTTTATAAACAGGAATATCTCTCACCAAAACTTGCTGCTTACTGGCTAATGCTTCCAGTATGACAATTCCTTCGGTTTCCTCATAGGAAGGGAAGAAAAAGAGATCTGCTGCTGAATAGGCACCTTCTATGATATCCCCTTTTATGTATCCAGGAAATTCCACATTTACAGGGTGCTCTTCTTTGACTATTGTTCTAATCGCTCTAGGAATAGAATACATCGGTGTGTGACCGAACCAAATGAATCGATATTCAGGGAATCTTCTTGCTAATTCAACAAAATCAATGATTCCTTTTCTTTCAAAATAAAGACCTACACAAATAATCACTTTTTGCCCTTCGCTGATTTCAAAATATTCTTTAAACTTCTTTTCTTTTGCTTCAGAACGTTTAAATCGATTCAAATCAATTCCGTTTGAGATTGATGCGATTGGAACAGTAATACCGTATCCTTCTAATAAATCTTTAGAGTATGGCGTAGGTGTAATCAAATAGTCTGCTTTCGTGTACAGACTAACTAAGTATTTTTTAACTAACGGAGAAACCTGATTCGATCCAATAAATGAATTTCTGAAATCTTCTTCTGTTGAGTGTGCATGATAAATAACTTTTTTTCCCATTTTTTTTGCTTTATTTACCATACTATAGCTGTTGATTCCATAAGTATTAATATGTAAAATGTCATAATCTGTACAATCAGCATCTAATGTATATTCTATCCCAACTTCAGAGAGTGCTCGTTTCTGATGGTCTAAAGCTCGTCCTATTCCAGACTTCGCTAATATTTTCTCTCCTTCAAAATATAATAAAACCTTCACAACACTCCTCCTAACTTCTTTAAATTATTATAGCATAGGTTAAAGAGCCCGTACTCAATCTAAGGTCCTAGTTTTAAATAGCTTATAAGTATTATATCAAAAAACAACGCAACAAAGCCATTATTCAACAAAATAGATCCTTCACATGACAAAACTGTTAGATGAAAATAATTAGTTTTACTCTTCTTTATCATTATTCCACCTTTTGCTGATTCTATCAAATAATAAAATTTATTTTACTATAAAACAAAAAAAGAACGAAAACTAATTAGTTTTCGTTCTTTTACTCCGGCAGTAGGACTCGAACCTACGACATCATGATTAACAGTCATGCGCTACTACCAACTGAGCTATGCCGGAATAATTAGCGTGGCGACGTCCTACTCTCACAAAGGGAAACCCTTCACTACAATCGGCGCTAAGAAGCTTAACTTCTGTGTTCGGCATGGGAACAGGTGTATCCTTCTCGCTATCGCCACCACACTGGGTGTTGTAACTATTAAGTTGAGTGATTATTCACTCAAAACTGGATTGAAGTARGTAATCAAATTCCGAAAAAACCTTTTTTATTTCGTTTCTTTGGTTAAGTCCTCGACCGATTAGTATTGGTCCGCTCCGTACATCACTGCACTTCCACTTCCAACCTATCTACCTGATCATCTCTCAGGGGTCTTACTTTCTTAAAGAAATGGGAAATCTCATCTTGAGGTGGGCTTCACACTTAGATGCTTTCAGCGTTTATCCCTTCCCTACATAGCTACCCAGCAATGCCCTTGGCAGAACAACTGGTACACCAGCGGTAAGTC
>NZ_AYPQ01000017.1 GCF_000633635.1 Enterococcus crotali
GGTATTTTTGTGGTATTGGTTTCAGGGATATTCTCGAAAATCAAGAAATTGTTCCCACCGTTAGTAACAGGAACGGTCATTACAGTTATTGGTTTAACGTTGATTCCAGTAGCCGTTGAAAAATGGGCGGTGGCCCGACTAACCCTGGGCGGACGAGCCTTCCCCAGGAAACCTTAGTCATACGGTGGACGGGATTCTCACCCGTCTTTCGCTACTCATACCGCATTCTCACTTCTAAGCGCTCCAGCCGTCCTCACGATCGACCTTCAACGCCCTTAGAACGCTCTCCTACCATTACACCAGAGGTGTAATCCACAGCTTCGGTAAACTATTTAGCCCCGGTACATTTTCGGCGCAGGGTCACTCGACTAGTGAGCTATTACGCACTCTTTAAATGGTGGCTGCTTCTGAGCCAACATCCTAGTTGTCTGTGCAACCCCACATCCTTTTCCACTTAATAGTTATTTTGGGACCTTAGCTGGTGGTCTGGGCTGTTTCCCTTTCGACTACGGATCTTATCACTCGCAGTCTGACTGCCGAATATGAATGAATGGCATTCGGAGTTTATCTGAATTCGGTAACCCGAGATGGGCCCCTAGTCCAAACAGTGCTCTACCTCCATCATTCTTAACTTCGACGCTAGCCCTAAAGCTATTTCGGAGAGAACCAGCTATCTCCAAGTTCGTTTGGAATTTCTCCGCTACCCACAGCTCATCCCCGCACTTTTCAACGTACGTGGGTTCGGTCCTCCAGTGCGTTTTACCACACCTTCAACCTGGCCATGGGTAGATCACATGGTTTCGGGTCTACGACTACATACTCATTCGCCCTATTCAGACTCGCTTTCGCTRCGGCTCCGGCTCTTCACCTTAACCTCGCATGCAATCGTAACTCGCCGGTTCATTCTACAAAAGGCACGCCATTACCCATTAACGGGCTTTGACTTGTTGTAGCACACGGTTTCAGGATCTATTTCACTCCCCTTCCGGGGTGCTTTTCACCTTTCCCTCACGGTACTGGTTCACTATCGGTCATTAGGGAGTATTTAGCCTTGCGGGATGGTCCCCGCGGATTCCGACGGAATTTCTCGTGTTCCGCCGTACTCAGGATCCTCCTAGGTGTTGCCAACATTTCGTCTACGGGGCTATTACCCACTTGGCGAACCTTTCCAGGTYCTTCGACTATCTTGACAGACTACCACAACGGAGTCCTACAACCCCAACAAGCAAGCTTGTTGGTTTGGGCTCTTCCCGTTTCGCTCGCCGCTACTCAGGGAATCGAATTTTCTTTCTCTTCCTGCAGGTACTAAGATGTTTCAGTTCTCTGCGTCTACCTCTAACCAGCTATGTATTCACTGGAAAGTAACATCCTATAAAAGATGTTGGGTTTCCCCATTCGGAAATCTCTGGATCATAGCTCACTTACAGCTCCCCAAAGCATATCGGTGTTAGTCCCGTCCTTCATCGCTCCTAATGCCAAGGCATCCACCGTGCGCCCTTATTCACTTAACCTTATGACCTTACGGTCAATTGTTTGGTTCGTTTCTCTAGCGATAGAGGCGTCACCAATAAAATAAGCATTCGAACTATTTTACTTAAAAAACTCATTCAACGCGGTGTTCTCGGTTTGTTTTGATTACTTTTTTTACTTCAATATCCAGTTTTCAATGAACAATACTAGCAACACAAAGGTTACTAATGGAGCCTAGCGGGATCGAACCGCTGACCTCCTGCGTGCAAAGCAGGCGCTCTCCCAGCTGAGCTAAGGCCCCGTGGTACTTATTAATTTGAGAGTAAACCTCTCAAAACTGAACAAAGTGTCGACGAATGTGTAAGTTTCCGTAATATTCCTTAGAAAGGAGGTGATCCAGCCGCACCTTCCGATACGGCTACCTTGTTACGACTTCACCCCAATCATCTATCCCACCTTAGGCGGCTGGCTCCACAAGGGTTACCTCACCGACTTCGGGTGTTACAAACTTTCGTGGTGTGACGGGCGGTGTGTACAAGGCCCGGGAACGTATTCACCGCGGCGTGCTGATCCGCGATTACTAGCGATTCCGGCTTCATGTAGGCGAGTTGCAGCCTACAATCCGAACTGAGAGAAGCTTTAAGAGATTTGCATGACCTCGCGGCCTAGCGACTCGTTGTACTTCCCATTGTAGCACGTGTGTAGCCCAGGTCATAAGGGGCATGATGATTTGACGTCATCCCCACCTTCCTCCGGTTTGTCACCGGCAGTCTCGCTAGAGTGCCCAACTGAATGATGGCAACTAACAATAAGGGTTGCGCTCGTTGCGGGACTTAACCCAACATCTCACGACACGAGCTGACGACAACCATGCACCACCTGTCACTTTGTCCCCGAAGGGAAAGCTCGATCTCTCGAGTGGTCAAAGGATGTCAAGACCTGGTAAGGTTCTTCGCGTTGCTTCGAATTAAACCACATGCTCCACCGCTTGTGCGGGCCCCCGTCAATTCCTTTGAGTTTCAACCTTGCGGTCGTACTCCCCAGGCGGAGTGCTTAATGCGTTAGCTGCAGCACTGAAGGGCGGAAACCTCCAACACTTAGCACTCATCGTTTACGGCGTGGACTACCAGGGTATCTAATCCTGTTTGC
>NZ_AYPQ01000018.1 GCF_000633635.1 Enterococcus crotali
GTCTTGTCAGGAGCGGAGTATCGCGTCAGCGACAGCCAAGGCAAACCAGTCATAGCGAGCATCAAAACAGGAGCGGATGGAACGGTGATAACAGGCTACTTGCCAGCAGGGAAGTACCGAGTCCAAGAAAGTGCTGCGCCGACAAACTATGAATTAGCGACGCCATCAAGCGTTGAAGTAACRGTAAAAATGGGAGAAACSACSCCAGAAGTCGTGTTTGAAAACCAACGYCAAAAAGGYAGTTTGCAGATCATCAAACAAGAYGAYACGAAAAAARAGRYTRGCCKRACGCSMAGATATYGTAAARAAYGCATCAGGMAYWCAAGTAGGAAGTGGTMAAACYAACGCCACTGGTCTCTATACAGTRGYRAATTTWCCGACYGGRAAATAYACSATWAGTGAAACAGCGGCCCCAACGGGGCACGTGGCAACCCCCGTGGAAGGAAATAATCGAACGATAGAAGTAGTAAGAAACCAAACGGCGACGYTAACGTTCACGAATAATCGCCAGGGRCGYATAAAGATCAAGAAACTGGATAAAGAAAGTAAAGCAGTCTTGTCAGGAGCGGAGTATCGCGTCAGCGATAGTCAAGGCAAACCAGTCATAGCGAGTATCAAAACAGGAGCGGATGGAACGGTGACAACAGGCTACTTGCCAGCAGGGAAGTACCGAGTCCAAGAAAGTGCYGCCCCGACAAACTATGAATTAGCGACGCCATCAAGCGTTGAAGTAACRGTAAAAATGGGAGAAACTACGCCAGAAGTCGTGTTTGAAAACCAACGCCAAAAAGGTAGTTTACAGATCATCAAACAAGACGACACGAAAAAAAGGCTAGCCGGAGCTAAATACATCGTAAAGAACGCTTCAGGTACTCAAGTAGGAAGTGGTCAAACTAACGCCACTGGTCTCTATACAGTAGCGAATTTACCAACGGGGAAATACACAGTAAGTGAAACAGCAGCCCCAACGGGGCATGTGGCGACWCCRGTGGAAGGRAATAATCGAACGATAGAAGTAGTAAGAAACCAAACRGCGACGCTAACGTTCACGAATAATCGCCARGGRCGCATAAAGATCAAGAARCTRGATAAAGAAAGTAAAGCAGTCTTGTCAGGAGCGGAGTATCGCRTCAGCGATAGTCAAGGMAAACCAGTCATAGCGAGTATCAAAACAGGAGCGGATGGAACGGTGACAACAGGCTACTTRCCAGCAGGGAAGTACCGAGTCCAAGAAAGTGCCGCYCCGACAAACTATGAATTAGCGACGCSATCAAGCGTTGAAGTAACGGTAAAAATGGGAGAAACCACGCCAGAAGTCGTGTTTGAAAACCAACGTCAAAAAGGCAGTTTACAGATCATCAAACAAGATGACACGAAAAAAAGGCTAGCCGGAGCTAAATACATCGTAAAAAACGCTTCAGGTACTCAAGTAGGAAGTGGTAAAACTAACGCCACTGGTCTCTATACAGTAGCGAATTTACCGACCGGAAAATACACCGTTCTGGAAACAGCAGCCCCAACGGGGCATGTAGCGACACCAGTGGAAGGAAATAATCGAACGATAGAAGTAGTGAGAAACCAAACAGCGACGCTAACGTTCACGAATAATCGCCAGGGGCGCATAAAGATCAAGAAACTGGATAAAGAAAGTAAAGCAGTCTTGTCAGGAGCGGAGTATCGCGTCAGCGATAGTCAAGGCAAACCAGTCATAGCGAGTATCAAAACAGGAGCGGATGGAACGGTG
>NZ_AYPQ01000019.1 GCF_000633635.1 Enterococcus crotali
TAAAATCCTGCGGTGAGTGATCACCGTACCGGTTCGATTCCGGTCCTCGGCATTGCTTTGAAACACTATGAATGGCAATTCTAAAATTGACAGAATAGATGTTGACAAGTACGAAGCAGATGAATGCATCTGACTTTGTTCCTTGTTTTAGCACCCATAGCTCAACTGGATAGAGTGCTTGACTACGAATCAAGAGGTTAGGGGTTCGACTCCCTTTGGGTGCATTTGTAAATACGGGAAGTAGCTCAGCTTGGTAGAGCACTTGGTTTGGGACCAAGGGGTCGCAGGTTCGAATCCTGTCTTCCCGATTTATTTTAAGGGGCCTTAGCTCAGATGGGAGAGCGCCTGCTTTGCACGCAGGAGGTCAGCGGTTCGATCCCGCTAGGCTCCATTAGTACTTTATTATTTTCGCGGTGTAGCTCAGCTGGCTAGAGCGTCCGGTTCATACCCGGGAGGTCGGGGGTTCGATCCCCTTCGCCGCGATTATTTTTTAAGAGCCAAGGACCTTTAGCTCAGTTGGTTAGAGCAGACGGCTCATAACCGTCCGGTCGTAGGTTCGAGTCCTACAAGGTCCATTGTAGTGACGATTTAACTAGTAGTAATTTTTATTTCGGAGGATTACCCAAGTCCGGCTGAAGGGAACGGTCTTGAAAACCGTCAGGCGGGTAAAACCGTGCAAGGGTTCGAATCCCTTATCCTCCTTTGTTAAGAAATCACCAAAAGTTATCACCTTTCTATAGTCAATAAAGACTATATATTATCGCGGGGTGGAGCAGTCAGGTAGCTCGTCGGGCTCATAACCCGAAGGTCGTAGGTTCAAATCCTGCCCCCGCAATTGCTTTTAAATAAGCAAACAGTTATTAGTGACGCAACACAATAACGATGGTTTGGTAGTTCAGCTGGTTAGAATGCCTGCCTGTCACGCAGGAGGTCGCGGGTTCGAGTCCCGTCCAGACCGTTTCAAGTATTGCGGGTGTAGTTTAGTGGTAAAACCACAGCCTTCCAAGCTGTTGTCGCGAGTTCGATTCTCGTCACCCGCTTTATGGGCCTATAGCTCAGCTGGTTAGAGCGCACGCCTGATAAGCGTGAGGTCGATGGTTCGAGTCCATTTAGGCCCATTTTTAAATTATTTTCTTGGGGAAGTACTCAAGTGGCTGAAGAGGCGCCCCTGCTAAGGGTGTAGGTCGGGAAACCGGCGCGAGGGTTCAAATCCCTCCTTCTCCGTTTCACAAGGCCCGTTGGTCAAGCGGTTAAGACACCGCCCTTTCACGGCGGTATCACGGGTTCGATTCCCGTACGGGTCATTTTAATAATTATTCCGGAGGATTACCCAAGTCCGGCTGAAGGGAACGGTCTTGAAAACCGTCAGGCGGGTAAAACCGTGCAAGGGTTCGAATCCCTTATCCTCCTTTGTTAAGAAATCACCAAAAGTTATCACCTTTCTATAGTCAATAAAGACTATATATTATCGCGGGGTGGAGCAGTCAGGTAGCTCGTCGGCTCATAACCCGAAGGTCGTAGGTTCAAATCCTGCCCCC
>NZ_AYPQ01000020.1 GCF_000633635.1 Enterococcus crotali
TGTATTTTCACAGTCTCACTCTGTTTAGAGTGAGTGGATTGAAATATTTTCAGATTGACCTTCGCCTATTTTAATACCTAGGTCTCACTCTGTTTAGAGTGAGTGGATTGAAATATGGATATGAACATTACACGTATCTACGACTAGGTGTCTCACTCTGTTTAGAGTGAGTGGATTGAAATCAGCTAGAGACAAACTTTGCGTTCCGCCACCAAAGTCTCACTCTGTTTAGAGTGAGTGGATTGAAATAGGATTATCAGATATAAATAGTATGAGTTTATGTAGTCTCACTCTGTTTAGAGTGAGTGGATTGAAATTTATCAATTTACCTAGTCGAATAGCTAAAGAATTGTCTCACTCTGTTTAGAGTGAGTGGATTGAAATGTCGAACTTGTAATCGTTTAGCAACTGAAAAGCTGGTCTCACTCTGTTTAGAGTGAGTGGATTGAAATGTTAAATTCATAGCCAAAAAGTTTATAATATTTGTCTCACTCTGTTTAGAGTGAGTGGATTGAAATTTTTCTGAAAGTGACGTTTACCCAAAAAAACACGAGTCTCACTCTGTTTAGAGTGAGTGGATTGAAATCTGCTAAAAGTATGAAGCACAGGAACAAACTTGTTGTCTCACTCTGTTTAGAGTGAGTGGATTGAAATTATCCTCGACATCGCAAAAGGTGTCGGGGTTTTGTCTCACTCTGTTTAGAGTGAGTGGATTGAAATTTTAACGCTCCATGTTTTACCTTTAAGAGCATCTGGTCTCGCTCTGTTTAGAGTGAGTGGATTGAAATTCAGCATTAGGCAGCTTGGATTTTATTACCAAACGTCTCACTCTGTTTAGAGTGAGTGGATTGAAATAAGTGGAAACTAAGGTTACTATGTTATCGCTACCGTCTCACTCTGTTTAGAGTGAGTGGATTGAAATGATTAGTGATAGTGGTGCGGCCCAGTGGGAGTTTGTCTCACTCTGTTTAGAGTGAGTGGATTGAAATTTGAGCGTTAGCTCTTTTGTTAGCGCGGCTACCGTCTCACTCTGTTTAGAGTGAGTGGATTGAAATAAGGAATATCATGCCTGTTTTCAAAGAGCAGAGGTCTCACTCTGTTTAGAGTGAGTGGATTGAAATAAAGTAGCACGTACGAACAAGTTTTCACCTTTAGGGTCTCACTCTGTTTAGAGTGAGTGGATTGAAATTCACCATTACTAGCTAAGATAGCTTGTTGCTGATTAGTCTCACTCTGTTTAGAGTGAGA